>CBDIBC010000001.1:0-71569 GCA_965276635.1 Acidimicrobiales bacterium
GGTACGGTGAGCCGCCGTGGACGCCGACGACCAGGACGCCGACGATCAGACCGCCGACGATCAGACCGCCGACGATCAGACCGTGCGCCAGGCCTGGGGCGATGGCCTGGCCACCGTGACCGCCGCCGGCGAGGTCCTCGACACTTGGTACCCCTCCCCTGCGCTAGGGGACCGGCCCTCGGGCGCCCCGGCCTCCGAGCTGGCGGCAGCCGCCCGATCCGACGATCGTCGCCGAGTCGACGTCCGGGTCGTGCGCACGGGGATCGACCTGGATGCCCCGCCGGCCGACGCCCCAGACGCCTACCTCCGGCTGCACCTGCTGTCGCATCGCCTGGTGGCACCCCACGGGCTGAACCTGACCGGCCTGTTCGGGGTGCTGACGACCGTGGCCTGGACCAGCCTAGGCCCGGTGGGCGTCGCGGACGTCGCGGCCGTGGCGCTGGCGGCGCGCTCGTCGGGTGCTGGGTTCTCGGTCTTCGGTGTCGACAAGTTCCCGAGGATGACCGACTATGTGGTCCCCTCGGGGGTCCGCATCGCCGATGCCGATCGGGTGCGTCTCGGCGCCCACCTCGCGCCCGGTACGACCGTGATGCACGAGGGCTTCGTCAACTTCAACGCCGGGACGCTCGGGGCCTCCATGGTCGAGGGGCGCATCAGCGCCGGTGTCGTCGTCGGCGCCGGCACCGACATCGGGGGCGGTGCGTCCATCATGGGGACCCTCTCGGGCGGGGGCGCCGAGACCATCCGCGTCGGTGCCGGGTGCCTGATCGGCGCCAACGGCGGGATCGGCATCTCCCTCGGCGACGAGTGTGTGGTCGAGGCAGGCTGCTACGTGACGGCGGGGACGCTGGTGACCCTCGACGACGGCCGGACGGTCAAGGCGGCCCAGCTGTCCGGGCGGCCGGGGCTGCTCTACCGGCGCCACAGCACGACGGGCCGCATCGAGGCGCTCCCCCGGGCCGCCAAGTGGCAGGCGTTGAACGCCGAGCTGCACGCCAACGACTGATTAGCCGCCCCGCAGGGCAACGTCAGCCGGAGGTGCCGTCACGCCCGGCGGCGGTGCCCTCCCGCGACGCGCGCCGGCAGGGCCCAGACGCGAAGAGCCGGAAGACGAGATCGGGCATCTGGCCGCGCAGCACGGTGTCGGTCCCGCGTAGAGGAATGCGGGTATGGTCTGGCGAACATCTGAGCGGAACCGCAACAGGCCTGACTGGGGGACCTGCACCATGACCAACACAGCCGGCTGGCATCGGAACGTCCGCAATCTCCGAATTGCGGTGGTTGCGGGCACTGGCGTCACCATGTTGACCATCGGCCTGGCAGTCCCCGCCTTCGCCGACACGCCGTCGGTTCCCGGATTGGCCGGGGCCTCAGGGAGCAGCAGCACGCCAACCGGCACCGGATCGGGCGCGGCCGGTCCCAGCCGGACGCTGACGTTGACCGACGGCAGCGGGAATCCGCTCGGCTCGGGCGGCATCGACGCCAGCCAGGGGCCCGGCACCTTCTCGGCCACGGTAACCGACAAGGCCTACAACAGCAGCGGCTTCCAGGTCACGGCCACCTCCTCGAACCTCTATCTGCGGTCCGGGTCGGGCGTCAACTGTAGCGCCATGATCCCTTCGAACCAGGTGAACGTCGCTCCCGGCGTGGTGATGAGCATGGCGGCGCCGAGCGATCCACTCGCTCCGCTCGAGAATGCACTGCCCGCTGGGAACCCCGCCTCCAGCCTCCTCATGACCATCGGCTCCATGATCCCGTCGTCGAGTGGTCAGCTGTCTTTCCTCACCGGGAGCGGCCCGGCTGCCCTGGCCGGCAACGGTGGCGCCTTCGGCACTGCCGCCGCGCCGCCCAGCGGCACCGGCTGCCAGGGCGCCGGGACTGGCGCCACCCAGAACGCCCTCCTGATGGCATCCCCCGGGTCCCCAGGTCTGCTCGGCCAGCTGGCCGCCGCCCTCGGCGGAGGCGGTTTGAGCGCCTCGCAGCTGCAATCGGTGCTGAGCGGCCTGGCCGCTCTGAGCCCAGGAGGCAGCAGCCCGCTCAGCAACTCCCAGTTCTCGAGCCTCCTTTCGATGTTCTCCACCAGCGGCGGATTGACCAGTGCCATCAGCACCCTCACCAGCGGCGCCAGTGGTGCCGGCGGGACGGGCACGGGGACGGGCACGGGTGGGACCGGCACCGGCTCGGGGAATCCGCTCGCTCCGATCCTCGGGTTGTTCGGTCAGTCCGTCACCGGTCAGTCCGTCACCGGTCAGTCCGTCACCGGTCAGTCCGGCGGCTCGCCAGGCTCCGTGTCGGCCGCCGCCGCGAGCGATCCTGTCTCCGGCCTGGTGAACACGCTCACCTCGCTGGGGGGAAGCTCCTCGGGCTTGTCGTCGCTCACCGGGCTCTTCTCCTCGCTCGGCAGCCTGAACCCGAGCACGCTCACGACGTTGTTGGGTAACCTGCCGGGCTTGTCAGCCCTCACGGGTGCGTTGTCGGGCGGCGGTCTCTCCCTCCCGAACCCGGACTCGGGAACCTACAGCATCCCCAACGCCGTGACGGTGGACTCGGCCGGCGTGCCGTCTGGCACCTACACCGGGCAGATGGTGGTCACCTTGATGGACACCACGTCGTCGAGCTCCTCGGGGTCGTCCGGGTCCGCGTCGTCATCCAGCTCGTCCAGCTCCTCGTCGAGCAGCTCCACGCCTTCGGGCTCGTGATGAAGCGGGGTTGGGCGTCGGCGGCTGCCCTGATGGTGGCCGGCGGGGCCACGGTCGCAGTGACGACCCCCGCCGGCGCGGTGCAGACGACGACGTTTCGCCTGGAGGCGACGCCACTGCACGGCTCGAGCCGGTCTGCCATCCAATATCCCGGCGATGGCAGCACGGTGCACGACAGCGTCGAGGTGGCCAACCTGACCGCTCGGCCGATCGTGCTCCACATCGGCGTGGTCGGCGTGACCAAAGGCGCCTCGGGCATCTACCAGCTCGGCGCCGCTGGGCAGGGGCTGGCTGCCGATGTCCGTCTGTCGGCCGCGACGATCCCACTGGCCGCGTCCGCCGACAAGCTGGTCGACGTGACCGTCCGGGCCCCCTTCGAACGTGACAGCTCCCGCTACGCCTCGATCGTGGCCACTCAGGCCAACTCGTCGAGCCCCGGGACGATCGTCCAACAACTGGCCGTGCTCGTGTACCTGACCCCAGCCGCCCAGAAAGCAGTCGCCACCCACGGATCGAGCGCGCTCGTGCCCGGTTTGATCGCCATCATCCTCATCGTCGTCGTCCTGGCCCTCATCGTCGCCCAGGTCCGTCGGCGCCAGACCCCCTCCCCCACCCGTCCACAGGCTTAGGCCTCGACCCCCGAAAAGGAGCACACGTCCATGCCTCTCCTCGCAGATGGTTCCGGATCGGTGCCGATCAACGTCACCGTGAACGGCGCCACCACAGTGCCGCCGGCCACCTCGGCCAGCACCGCCGCGCCGTCGGCCTCGGCCGGATCGTCGACGCCGACCAACTCGAGCCTGGCCTACACCGGCGTTCCCGTCGCCTTCTTCATGCTCACGGCCCTGGCCGCGGTGCTGCTCGGCCTTATCACCACCAACCTGGCCAAGCATCTGGGCATCATGATCCCTGGTCGCCGTCGCTGAGCCGACCCGATCGAATTGTGTTCAATAGTGGTTGATTTTCCACCCCAAAATGAACACAATTCACGACGGTCAGTCGTAGGCCACCGCGATGGTACCAGCCACCATGGCCGGCACCGCGGCGAGCGACCGGACGTCGGGTGCCGTACCGGTGACGGCGACCACGCACTGCGAGCCCTCCTGCCACGCCAGGCTGTCCCCTGGGCCCCGGCCGATCTCGACGTGGCGGACATCGGGCTGAGCGCGCAGCCGGTCGAGGCCGGACAGCGCGGTGACGCGGTGGGCGTCGATCGGCGGCTGGAGGAAGTAGGCGTAGGCGAAGCCGTCCGCTGACAGCCGTCCCAGGCCGGGCGGCGATTCGCACCCCAGCGCGGCGCCGGCTGCCAGGCGTCGGAGCGAGATGCCCATCCGGTCGTCGTACAGCTCGTCGAGGCCTCCTCCTCCGACTCGACCGTTCACCTCGATGACCACCGGACCGTGTGGCGTGAGCTTGATCTCGGTATGGAGGACACCGTCCCGGACGCCGATGGCGGCGGCCGCCTGCCCGGCCACCTGGCGGATGGCCGGCGCCGCTCCGGCCGGGAGCACCGCCGGGACGAAGCTCCCGCTCTCCCGGAACGGTGGCGCCAAGGGGAACTTGCCGGTGATCCCGACGTGGGTTGCCGCGCCGCCAACGACCAGGGTCTCGACGGACACATAGGCGCCGAAGCTGATGTCCAGGCGCTCGTCGGTCGGAAGGAACGTCTCCAGAGCGAAGTCCTCGGCCGCCGAGCCCGACAGCCTCGGACTGGCGAGCAGCCCGTCGAGGTGGGCCTGGTCGGTGACGGAATAGGTCTCCCGGCTGGCCGCCCCTCGACGCGGCTTCAGGACGGCGGGCAACGTGACGGACGCAGCCAGCTGCTGGCGGCGCCGGATCGACGCGGTCGTTGGCAGGAGGACGTGGGCAGGAACAGGGAGGCCGGCCTGACCCAGTGCCTGACGCTGGGCAGCCTTGTCGGTCAGGCGGGAGATGACCGCCTCGGAGTGGAAGGGCAGGCCGAGCTCGCCGGCCAGGCGAGCAGCCAGCTCCAGGGCGCTGTCGTCGCTGACCATGATGCCGTCGAGCGCGGCCGGGCGGAGCGCATCGATCAGGGAGTCGACACCCAGGTCGTCACAGCAGCGCACCGAGCCCAGGTGAGCGAGGAGGCGTCTGGTGGCGAGTGGTTGCGTGCACTTCCGCTCCTCGAGCAGCCAGACGATGTCGCACACGTCGACCAGCCGTTCCGATACCTCCATGGCGGACGCGGCCCGATCGCTGTGCATGACTCCCAGGCGAGGGAGGTGCGTCCGGCCTGCTCCTTGCACGCGCGTCCCCGTCCTCTGCCCCTGCTGCCCGACGCTGCGACGGTACCCCTCACGCATCCACCCCGGACAATCCTGGGAGTCCGCCTACTGCCCCAGGTGCCCTCCTGGTCGGGCTGAGAGGATTCGAACCTCCGACCTCTTGACCCCCAGTTCGAGCCGACCCCTTATCCACAGGGACTCGGGATTGGCCATTAAAGACCAGAAATGCCCCCTCACCTGGGCTTTCAATGTCGAGTCACCGACCGGTGGCGACCCCTGCTGTCCGGGTTTTCGCAGCCGTTTGGTTCTCACGGTGGTTCTCACGGATCTGGTCGGGAGAGGCCGGAGCGTGGCAGCGTCACCGCAAGCCCATCCCTACCCGGCGACAATGTTGGTTTGGGCCACCCGGGCCAAGGGCACGCCGTGGCAGCCCAGGGTGAGCGCTCGACCCAGGCGCAGCACTCGGCGCAGGTGCTGGAACCATATCCGAATACGGGAAGGCAGCGGCGGTGAAGCTGGCGGACGTTGAAGCCGACCAGTGGGGCCATCTCCTCGACGGGAACCCCTTGGGCAGCTAGGTCGAACACGGCCGGCCCTAGCTGGTCCACCGGGCGGTTTCCGGCGCGAGTGCCGAGCCATCGCTCCAGGGCACCACGGGGATCGTTCGCCACCCGCTCGGTCAGCACCCGAGCCTCAACGCTGGGCCAGATACTCGTATGGACACGGGTGTAGGTCTCCTTTCTTCTGCTTCGCAGGTGGTTGAACGAACCTACGCCCGCCGTCTATTTACACCGCGGACCGGACGCCACCGTCGGGAACGCTGGCACCTCCTCAGCCATCACCGTGCCGCGAGTGCCTCTATGAGCTCGCTCCAGCGCTCGGGCATTCCGAGCCTGTTGGGGCGACGTAGGCATCGGCCCGGACACCGACGGTCTCGGTGTTGATCTGGGCGACGGTGATATCGAGGAGGGATCCGGCGAACACTCCGTTGGTCTCGGTGACGACCTCACCCGCTGGGACATCGCTGGGAAGGGGACCATCCCCGGCGCCGGTCAGACCGGCTGCTGGTCGCTCCTGCACGAAGGCCACCACGTCTGTGGCGTTGCCCGGCACGGTCCAATACCGGACACCATCCGCTTGGGGTTGGCAGATGGGAGCGTCATAGCCACCTGTGAACTGGGGTCCATCGAGATGGCTGACGCGATGGGCACCGGCGGGCAGCACTATCGAGTTCAATATGCGCCCAGCCTGTACTTCTGCCGCCTGCAACGCGGCGCCGGATGTCACCGGGGAATCTCCTGTCGATACGACCGCAGTAGGAGCACGAGAGGCGATGTCGGCCACCGATGCCCCGATCCCACCGAGCAGCACCACCGCGACCAGTGCAGCAACTCCTCGGCGGCGCCGGCGCCTGCGGACACGCCCGAAGAGTTCGCTGACGCTGGGGCCAGGAGGCACCGAGTCGATCAAGGGCCTCAGGAGGGCTGCTATATCACTCATGAAATTGGCCTCATGGCAGGTTCTCCTCGTCAAACAGCGTCGCCAAGCGTGCTCTCGCCGCTGTGAGGGTGGCAGACGCTGTACCCACGGCGACGCCCATGGCAGCGGCCACGTCCTGCTCGGTCAGATCGAGGAGATACCGTAACGCAATGGCTTGGCGCTGCCTTTCGGGAAGAGCCCTCACAACATCCCACACCTCGGCACGTAACGAGACCGCAGAACCAGGCGGTCCAGGTGGTCCAGCGCTGGCAGCCAGCCGGTGCTCGAAGCGCTGCCGCCTCCTCCGCCGCCGCAACACGTTCCGTCCCACCATAAATACCCAACCTTCCGCAGAGGCCATCGATGACACCCGACTCCAGCGGGCCAACGCTCGAACCATGGCCTCGTCTGCAGCGTCGGTCGCCATGTCGCAGTCCCCGGCCACCAGCGTCAGGGCAGCCACCAACCGCGGACGAAAACCCTCGTACCAGGCAGCAAAGTCCATGCCTACCAAGAAGTCCCGACAGAAGACAAACCCTTAGCGGGCACGCCAACATCCTCCGACAACCTCGGAAGAGGTTGTACGGAGGCGCTGCATCGATCGCGTGGCCTCGCAGCTAGTTGGCTCGTTGTTTGCACTGGCGACGTAGACCCAACGCGAGGGGCCACACCGTCTCGGGCGCCGTTGGCGCTCGCGCGCAGGACATACAAGAGCCGTCGGCGCCATTCTTCTGGTCGACAAGAACTGGACACATATCCACAAGGTCGCATCCCAGTCACGGATGCTAGCGGTACCCTCTTGCGGTCAGTTACAGTGCAGCCATGTATCGGACCACGACGATCCAGTCTCATTCATCAAGATAACCCGTGAGAGGGTCACTACCATTTACCGAGCCAGCACCGAACATCTCAATCCAGTTCGGATTCGCAGGGCCTGTGTTCGGGAAAGGGTTCGCAACATAGCTGTTGCCGTTCGTATCCTGCCAGCTGTTCGGGCCACCGCCCCACGCTACGTTACTATTAAACCGCTAATAGAGGTTGGCCAGCTGGCCGTTGCTCAAGGTATTACGTTCGTCGATGAACTCACCAGTGGATGGGTCCCAAAACGATAAGCCTGTGCTTCGATCGATGATCGGCGACGATTCACTCCAGGATCGATTTGCCGTCTCATCATACACCGTGTAGTAGATATATCCAGTAGAAGAGTTGACGAAGACGTAAGCCTCGACAAGGTCCCCGGTTGGTATGGGAGAATCGTGTTCGATGATTGCCTCACCAATTCCACCCACGCGAGTTGATCCGCTCATGACCAAGTATTCATAGAAGGGGTAATTGCCCATTGTAGAGTTGCTCAGCGTGGAAGTTCCAGCTTGGACAAGTCGTTCTCGACCACTGCTATCAAGATTCTAGCCACCGATACCGGCCCATTCCGAGTCGGAGATCGTCGAAGTCGGGCAGCCGGAACGATATCCTGTCACCGAGTAGAAGCCCTCGGCCAGGTCAAGGCTGACACCGTCGGCTTGGCCCAGGATCCCGCCCCAATTGAGGTCGTTGTACGGGCCAGTCGGATACGATTGGGATGTCGGGCGACCACCCACCTCATGTGGATTCTGGCTGGGTCCGGCTACAGTGCTCGAAAGACATGGAGAAATCTGAGCCTGGGGCGCTCGGGCTAAGGCTAGCCAAGCGGCTTGTCGTTGCTCGACACTCTGATTTGCGTTTCCCGGTTAGGGGTCGAGGCGGCAGGCCGTAGTAACCCAACTCGGTATTCGTGGCTTGATTAGGGTCGAATGATGTCGGCCGATAATGGGCTGGGAGCAGTGTACCATCAGGTAGTTGATAATTGTCTATTCTTCCGCCATAGGAGTCTATGCTGGACGAGACTAAGGGAAGTGGGGCGCATTGTGGAGACCCGCACTCGACTTGGTTTCCGCCGGGTGAGATTGAATCTGTTGCGCCTGCTTTGCCAACGGCGCCCCCACCGCGTTGACGGCGTCGCACGCCGCCACCGGCCCGACCCGGACGCCGTCGTCCCGGCCGGCGAGACGGTCGGCCACGGCGGCGATGCGCTCCTCGTCGGCCAGGACACTGGCGGCCGCCCACACCGCTTCGCGGGCGCCGGTCACCGCCAGCAGCCGCACCGCATCACGGTGCGCCAACACCGCCTCCACCGCGTCGTCCAGGGCGGGGAGAGGCAGGCCGTGGAGGTGAGGAGCGACGGCCACGATCACCTCGGCGCGGTCGAAGGTCTTCTCCCCCGCCAACCGCCCACCCGGGCCCAACAACTCGCTCGCCAGCGCCTCCAGGTCGACGACTGGCGGCCGGTAGGTCTCGCCCGCAGCAGTGACGGCCGCGTCAATGTCGGCGGGTGGGTGGCCCGCCGCGGTCAGCTCTTCTTGCCAGCGGACCACCAGATCGCCGACCGGCTCATGGACTTTGCGGTCCCGGGTGGCCCGAGCGGCCACCGCCCGGGAGGCGTACGAAGCATCAGAGCCGACCGCGGCGGTGATCTGGGCGGAGCGGGTGGAATGCACCTCACACACTGCTGTCGGGATGCCGGTGACCGCCCACCCGCCCAGCCGCCCTGACCGGCCCGGGTCGGCTTCGATGCCGTAGCAGAGCTCGACAGCTTTGGCGGCGGCGGCCATCCGCCCCAGCGCGGTGGCGGCGTGGAGGTGGTCGCGTAGCAGGGCAGTATCCGCGCCTTTCCACCCGCCGCGGGTGTCTCGCATCGAGACGGCGTTGGCGACCAGCACATGATCGTGCACCTGGGGGTCGCCGGCCCGGGTGGTGGCATGCCGGGAGGTGGCCCAGATCAGGCCGCCGGTCGCCGTGGGTACCTGGGCGCGGCCGCGCCGTCCGCCCCGCTCACAGACCAAGTGGTCGAGGTAGTTCATGGTGGCGTCGCGCTCCGCGTCGACAATGGCGTGCATGTCCTCGGCCCGGCCGATCACCCCCAGCTCGGCGATCGACTTGTGCGGGGACACCACCAGCTCCAGACCGGGCCGCCGGCAGGCCGCCAGCCGCACCCCCGAGCGGGGATCACGGGCGCCGGCCGGACCGAAGACCGCCCGGTAGTCGTCGAGGTCGACCTCGACGTCCAGGCCCAACAGGTGGCGGCCGGTGCCGCCCCAGGTCATGGGTGTCTCACCCCGAGACGCGTAGTAGGCGGCCACCGGGTCGTCACCCCGGCCGGCCACCGTGTGCTCGTGATAGTCGACCGAGTCGACCCCCATCATCCGCATCCACGCCATCAACCCATCACCTCCCTCGCGGGCGGACTTCCCCAGCGGACTTCCCAACCGAAGGTTGCAACCGTGTTCCGCTTCGACTGATTGTTATACAGGAAGGATGTTATGACGTAAAGGGCTTGAGTTGTGGGTGGTGTTTAATGGTCAATAGCGGTCATGTACGGTCAAGAGAATATTGGGATCGTACGGATGGGCTCTCGGATCGCGATCGTAGGACGGCTCAGGGGTTGACGACTGACAGCCTGAACGTGCCGGACGGGGGTCATCGAGTTGAGGCCGTCCCGGGAACCGCCGCCAGCGGGCTGACGGCAACCTCACCTATCGGCAGGAACCACCGAACAGCGGTACGGCTCATGGCCAGCACCGAAACCCAGCCCCGGTTCGTCACAATGGCCCCCCCATCTCGCCGGGCGCCCGGAAGTCCGCAACTTCGGCTCGGTCAACGCGCAACGCAGGGGCGCGGCATGTCAGCGTCGGAGACCTCATCGGCCTGAACCTCGGGGGACGCCGGGTCTACCGTCCGGGTCGATGCCGATGCCGCCGCCACCGTGGCCCCTGTCGAGACCGTAGACCTGCATCTGCTGGCCCAAATCAGGGCGCACAACTGACAATTCTGGGCGCTATTTCCGACAGACGAGCTTCAGCCTGCCCGGTACATACAGACCATGATTCGAGGAGGAACCCTGTGAACACTGCCCAAACAGCTGGCACCGCCACTACCACGCTCCTCGACTACGACGGCTTGGCCAGGTGGCTAAACGACAGCGTCCGCCACCTGCGCCGCCTCGTTCAAGAAGATCGCATCCCGTACCTCAAGGTCGGTCACTTCGTCCGTTTCGACCCCGATCAGATCCGCAACTGGCTCAGGACGAACTGCGGCAGCAGTCAACTTCCGACCACGGCCAACGAATCACCCCGTTCCTGACGTCATGGTCGGGTGCCGCGACGGGCCCCGTCGGTCCGGGCGTGGTCAGCCGGTCGCAGTACCTGCGGACGCAGGGTGGTCGAAGTCCAGCAGCAGCGTGAGTCGGTCGCCATCGCGCCCGACGACCACGGCGTGAAGTCGAGGTTCCTCCCCATCACCCGCCCATACCTCGTCGCCGACCTTGGGGTCGACGGGGCGCGCCGCCCGGGAAAGACGCACCACGACGTGGCCGTCGGGGCTGACCTCGTTGGGGTCGTAGCGAAGGTCGTAGTCGATGACTTCGGGCACGTACATATCCTACCGAGCCCCACGGGGCCGGTAGCCCGGGTTGCGCTGCCGGCCGGCGAACAGCCGACGGGCCCGCTCGAACTGCGTACTCGTGGGCTCAGACACCACGACCGTCCAGTGCAGCCGATCGAGGGTGTCCAGGAGCGGGAACCCGGCTGCCCTCATGTCGGTGCCAGACGCCACGAGGACCCACTGCCGGTCGGCCACGAACCTCCGCCAGCGCGCCAGTTCGACCACGTCTCCGCCTGGGGCCTCGAACACCGAGAATCCCCACAGCCCCCACCGGTCGTGGGTGTCCTCGCAGGCGGCGGCCAGGGCGTCATCGTTCAGCGTGTTGCTCCCGAGTCGGACCACCACACCTACCGGTTCACGTTCGCCCCGCAGCTCCAGCGGTTCAGGCATCGAGCGCCCCGATGCACCCGCCGAGGCCGGAGGCCGGACCCGGCCTACCCGCCGTCGACACCGAAGAGAGCGGCACCGATCTTCTCCGCCGCCTCGCGCTGCATGGTCGGCGTCACGTGGCTGTAAAGGTTGGTGAACAGGGTCGGGTCAGTATGTCCAAGTCGCTCGGCCGCCACCTTTCCAGGCACCCCGTTCGCCAGCATCAAGGTGGCGCAGGTGTGGCGGAGCCCGTGGGCCGTCAGCCGGGGCAGGCCGAGCTCAGCGGTCAGCCGGCCGAGTGTCCGAGACAGGTACTGGGGGTGGTATGCGCCGCCGCCGGGCTTGGTGAACACGTACTCGCTCATCTCATACGACGGCGCTGCCAGCTGCTCGGCGGCTTGCAGCTTGCGCTGGGCCCGGAGGACGCGGACCAGGCCGCCGTCGAGATCGATGGTGCGGACGGCGTCGCGGCTCTTGCCCTCCGAGGCCACCACGTCGTAGCCCAGGTAGGTGGCGAACTCGACCACCCGGGCCACACCGCCGTCGAGGTCGACGTTGGGCCAGCGGAGCCACACCAGCTCCCCGATCCGCAATCCCGAGCCCATGAGGAACGCCCACAGGGGGTAGGTGCGGTCGCACTCCATCAACGCCAGGAACTCCCGGGCCTGCTCGGGTGTCCAGTGGTGCGGGATCGACCGGCGAGGCTTGGGCTGTGGCGCCAACGCCAGCGGGCTGACAGCGACGATCCCGGCCCTGGCCGCGAGCTTGAACGCCCCGGCGAGCGGGGCCCGGGCCAGGCGAATGGTGTTGGGGGCCAGCGGCTTGGCGTTCTTGGTCCCCCCACCCTTGGCCAGCTGGCGCTGCCAGGCGAGGATCGCCTCCGGAGTGATGTCGCGGACCTTGCGGGGACCCAGGAAACGCCGGACGTAGGTCTCGGCGTACACCCGGTAGTCGTGGCGGGTCTTGGGCGACAGTCGCCGGTCGGCATCGAGCCCGTCGAGGTACAAGTCGAGCAGGTCGTTCACGCTCAGCCGACCCGGCGACGGTTTGAGGAGACCAGCGTCGGCCCGGGCCACGACCTGGCGCCTGGCCCGGGCCGCCTCGCTCGCGGTGCGGAAGCCCCGCCGGGTGACCTGGTCACGGCGTCCGGTCAGGGCGTCCCGACCCAGGGTGACCTTGAAGTACCACCCTCCGCTGCCGTCGGCGTACACGCCCTCGGGTTTCGCCGGCATCCCGACCACCTCCGTGAGAACCGTTTGGTTCTCAAAAGGTTCTCACAGGGGTGTGACACAGTCCAGCATCCCCCGCCTATGACGCTCTGACCTGGACTTTCGTGGTCGGGCTGAGAGGATTCGAACCTCCGACCTCTTGACCCCCAGTCAAGCGCGCTAACCAAACTGCGCCACAGCCCGTGGACGGACCAATCTAGCCGGTCAGAGGTGCTTGGGGAGCCACTCGGCCAGCCACCAGATCCGGTACACCATGTAGACGGCCAGGCCGGCGAACATCACCCGGAAGTGCCAGGGGACCCCCTTGCGGGGCGGGGCGATGACGTCGCCGCAGCTGGGGCACTCTCCGCCCTCCCCCATCTTCGGTGCTTCCCAGAACTTGCTGCAGGAGTCGCACCACGGCACGTCCCCACGCTACCGGCGCCTCCCCGCCTGGGGTGGGCAGCCCACGTGCCGTTCCGGAAACGGCCGCCGGTCAGAGGTCGGGCGCAGTCTTGGTCAGCGACTGGTGAGGTCGGGCGCAGTCTTGGTCTCCCGGCGACCAAAAGCGCACCGAACCTCACGGCGGCGTGACCACAACTGCGCCGAACCCCGGCCAGGCGCCCGATGCCCGACCGCACCGTGCCCGACCGCACCGTGCCCGACCGCACCGTGCCCGACCGCACCGTGCCCGACCGCACCGTGCCCGACCGCACGATCCTCGACCGCACGATCCTCGACCGCACGATCCTCGACCGCACCGTGCCCGACCACCCGTGCCGCACCGCAGGCGCGCCGACACGATTGCGTGGAGCTCGGCTAGGTGCGCCGGACGGCGAGGATGGCCACGTCGTCGTTGAGCGGCGCCGACGCGAAGTCCCTGGCCGCCTCCAGGAGGACCTTGCACAGGGTGGTGGCGTCCTGGCCCGGGTCTCGCCGGACCATGGCGGCGATGCGCTCCTCGCCGAACAGCTGGCCGCCCGAGCGGGCCTCGGTGAGCCCGTCGGTGTAGAGCAGCACCAGGTCGCTGGGCTCGAGCGGCAGCTCGCGCGAGTAGTAGCTGGCACGCGGGTCCAGGGTCAGCAACGGGCCGGTGGAGCGCAGGGCACGCATCTCCTGGTCCTGCCACAACCAGGCGGCCGGGTGGCCGGCCGAGGCGTGCCGGAGGGTCGCCGCCTCGGTGTCGAACACCACCACGCACACCGATACCAGGTCCTCGGGTCGGCCGGAGACCGACAGCACCGAGTTCAACTCCTCCAGCGCCTGAGCCGGGTCGCGGTACTGGCTCAGGAAGTTTCGCAGCAGGTACTTGACCTGGAAGGCGGTGATCGACGGCTCCACGCCGTGGCCGGCCACGTCGCCGATGACCACGGCCAGGCGCGACGCCCCGGTCTGGTAGACGTCGTAGAAGTCGCCGGCCATCATGCCGGTGCCCGGCTCGTAGACCCGGCCCATCTCGAAGCCCTCGACGTGGGGCAGGTCCTCGGGCGCCAGGCGGGCCGCCCACTGGCGGGGGGCCAGCTCCTCCTGGCTGAGTATCTCCTCCACACGTCGCTCCAGCAGCGCTCGGTTCTCCGACAGGCGGGCCTCGTCGAAGAAGCGCGGGGCGAAGCGGATCGACACCACCACCGGCACGGTGACGAGCAGCAGCGGCACCTCGAACCAGGAGTTCTTCGACAGGGACGCCACCGCCAGGCCGACGGTGAGCACCGCGTAGAGGATGGCGGTGTGCAGGTCCTTGTCGAACGCAGCGCGGGCCAGGGCGACGGCGTCGTCGCTCTTGGTGTCCACGGTCTGGGCCTGGATGCGGTGCACCGCCCGGTTGGTCCTGGACGCGGCGCGCGCCCACAGGATGGCCGCGACCGCGCAGAGCACTGCCGCGGCCAGGAGCCACGGCTGGGCAAACATACCCCGGACGCTACTTCACCGCGGTCCTCCGACCCGCCTCGGCGCTCAGCTGGCTCGGCGGCGAACCCTGAACTTCAGCGGGGTGGGCCCGAAGCCGAAGTGCTCGCGCAGCTTGCGCTCCAGGTACCGCAGGTACGGCGCGGGCAGGGTCCGGGTGGTGAACAGGGTGAACGTGGGCGGATCGGTCGCCCCTTGGGTGGCGTAGAGGATCCGTCCGGCCGGCGACCGGTGGGCGGCCTGGGCCTCGGCCAGGACCCGGTTCAGTTCGGCGGTCGGCACCCGGCGGTGATACGCGTCGACCGACGCCCACAGGGCCGGGTACAGCTTGTGCACGCCCAGGCCGGTGCGGGCGCTGACCTTGAGGAGGGGCGCATAGGTGAGGAAGCTCAGCCGATCCTCCACCTCGTCCACCACGGCGGCGCGCCGGTCGGCGTCGAGCAGCTCCCATTTGTTCAACATGATCACCACCGGGCTGCCGGCGGCGTCTACCCGCTCGGCCAGCCGCTGGTCCTGCCGGGTGACGCCGTCGGTGGCATCGATGACGAGCAGGGCGAAATCGGCCCGGTCGATGGCCTGCAAGGCCCGGACGAGCGAGTAGTACTCGGCCCCCTCGGCCTCCCGCGCCCGGCGGCGCATGCCGGCGGTGTCGATGAAGCGGATGGGTCCCGATTGGGTCGTCACCTCGGTGTCGATGGTGTCGCGAGTGGTGCCCGGCATGTCGTGGACGACCGACCGCTCGTCGCCGATCAGCCGGTTGAACAGGGTGGACTTGCCCACGTTCGGGCGGCCCACGATGGCGACCGCGGGCGTGCGGGGCCCGGCTTCCACCAGCGGCAGCACCTCCGGCTCCGGTTCCGGCTCGGGGAGCTGCGCCACCAGGGCGTCGAGCATGTCCCCGGTGCCGCGCCCGTGCAAGGCGCTCACCGCCAGTGGATCCCCGAGGCCCATGCCGGCGAAGGCCCAGATGTCGGCGTCGCGGGTCTCGGCGTCCACCTTGTTGGCCACCACGACCGTCGGCCGGCCCAGCCGGCGCAGAAGGGTGGCCACTCGGGCATCCTCCTCGGTCACGCCGATGGTGGTGTCGAGCACGAACAGCACGACGGCCGCGTCGCGCACGGCTCGCTCGGACTGGGCGGACACCTGCTTGTCCAGGCTGCTACCCGCGGCCAGCCAGCCACCGGTGTCGACGATGGTGAACTCCCGCCCGGCCCAATCGGCGTCGAGCAGCTTGCGGTCGCGGGTGACGCCCGGATGCTCCTCGACGATGGCCTCTCGCCGGCCGACGATGCGGTTGACCAGGGTGCTCTTGCCGACATTGGGCCGGCCGACGACGGCCACCAGCGGCCGGCCCGCAGGTCCGGTCACGCCGGCGTCGGCACCGGAGCGGCCAGCGCCTGTCGCAGGCTGGCGCCGTCGGCGGGGACCACCTCGACGGGCAGTGGGAGGTCCGCAGGGGTGGACCCGTCCAGGAAGCGGCCGCCCGAGAGGCAGACGTCGGGCAGGAGGTAACGGCGGCCGAACGGCTGGTCGGCCAGAGCCCGGGCCACGTCGGGGCCGGTGAGCAGGCCGGCTACCGCGATGTTGCCGCCGAAGAACTGGTTGGCGACCGCCAGGATCTCCACGTCAGCGCCGGCCGTACCGGCGACGAGCGGGCGCAGGACCTCGGCGCCGTAGGGCCCGGTGATGATCGTCACCGCCGCGTCGGGGCGGGGCCGGAGGGTGACCGATCCCGGGGCTCGTGGCGCCCGGTAGCCGACGGCGGGGGCACCGTCGACCGACTGGAAGAAGCCGCTGGCGTGCTCGCCGGCGAACCCCGTCGAACCGTGGAAGCGGGCCTCGAAGGCGCGAGTCATCCCGACGCCGTTCTCGTGTTGGGCGACGTCGCCGTAGCTGCGCAGGTCGGGGAACGGCCGGCCGGCGAGGAGGTAGTACTCGTCGGCGGCGAACACCATGGGGTGACCGACTGCCATGCGGAACGTGTCCTGCCAGGACGCCACCGTGTCGACGACCGCCGCGGCTTCCGCCTGGGTGTGCGGGCGCATGGCCGTCTCCACGTTGAACCGGCTCACGCCGAGGGGCACGCAGGCGACGCTGGCCAGGTCGGCGAAGCGGTCGAGGACCCCGGCCAGGGTGTCGGTCAGGGTGTCGCCGTCGTTCACCCCCGGGCACACCACCACCTGGCCGTGCACCTCGATGCCGGCGTCGAGCAGCGCCCGCAGCCAACGCAGGCTGGTGGCACCCCTCGGGTTGCGGAGCATCCGGGTGCGAACCTGCGGATCGGTGGCGTGGATGCTCACCCACAGGGGGGAGAGGCCCTCGGTCACCACCCGTTCCAGGTCGGCCTCGGTGAAGCGGGTCAGGGTGGTGAAGTTCCCGTAGAGGAACGAGAGCCGGTAGTCGTCGTCGCGGGTGTAGAGGCTCTTGCGCATCCCCTTGGGGAGCTGATGGATGAAGCAGAACTCGCAGTGGTTGTCGCAGGTCCGCACCCGATCGAACAGGGCGGCGTCCACCTCGATGCCCAGCGGCTCCGACCCGTGGCGTGCCAGGCGCGCCGTGCGCTCCAGGCCGCCGCGGCGCAGCTCGATGTCGAGCTCGGCCTGGTCGGCAAGCAGCTGGTACTGGATGATGTCTCGGGGGAGCTGGCCGTCCATGGCGACGATCTCGTCGCCGGGGAGCAGGCCGGCCCGGGCAGCGGGCGACCCGGGGGTCACCGCCACCACGCGGGGCAGTGACATGGCCACCCCAGGATAGGCCGGCGGGACTTCGGAGAGGTAGCCGGTATCCTGAGGAGGTGAGGGTCGACCGGGTCCTGCTGGCATCACCACGCGGATTCTGCGCTGGTGTGGAGATGGCGATCAAGGCCCTGGCGTGGATGGTGCGGGTCTTCGAGCCCCCGGTGTACTGCTCCCACGAGATCGTCCACAACCGAGTGGTGGTCGAACGCTTCCGCCAGCTGGGGGTGGTGTTCGTCGACGACGTCGCCGACGCCCCGCCCGGCGCGCCGCTCATGCTCTCCGCCCATGGCACCGCCCCGCAGGTGCTCGACGAGGCGCGCCGTCGCGGCGGGCCGCTGGTGAACGCCGCCTGCCCGCTGGTGCTGAAGGTCCACCACGAGGTGAAGCGGCGCGCCGCGCAGGGCTACGACATCGTCTACGTCGGCCACGAGGGCCACCAGGAGGCAGTCGGCACCATGGCCGTGGCTCCCGACGCCGTCCATCGGGTGGAGCGGGTGGCCGACATCGACGCCCTCCCGGCCATGGACGGCCCGGTCGCCTTCCTGGCGCAGACCACCCTGGCGGTCGACGAGTGGGGCGAGATGCTCGAGGCGGCCAAGGACCGTTGGCCCGACCTGTGGATGCCGGGTCACTCCGACCTGTGCTTCGCCACCACGAACCGTCAGGCCGCGCTCAAGGCCATCGCCGGGCGCTGTGACGCCATGGTGGTGATCGGCTCGGCGAACTCGTCGAACACGACCGCGCTGGAGCGCACTGCGGCGGCGGCGGGATGCGCGCGGGTGCTGCGCATCAACGGTCCCGAGGAGCTGCCCGGCGACCTGGCCGGCACGGTCGGTGTCATCGCCGGCGCATCGGCGCCGGAGTCGCTCGTGCAGGCCGTGGTCGGTCGCCTCGACCCGCTGGAGGGGATCGAAGAGGTCCGGGCCGTGGCCGAGGACGAGTACTTCCCCCTGCCCCGCGAGCTCCGGGACCTGCTGCGTACCGTCTCCCGGGCGGCGGCGGTCGCCGGCCTGGCGCCCGTGCCCGCCGCCGGGACCGATCGGGCCGGGAGCGTGGACGACCGCCACATCCCCGCCACCGAAGCCCTCTCGCAGCTGGCGACCAGCTAGCGCTCGGCGAGCCGACAACCGGCTCAGCGACCGGCCGCTCGCCGGGCCTGGTCGAAGAGGACCTGCAGCTCGGCGTGCAGGCGCGCCGAGGTCTCGGCGATCTCCCGGCGCGAGACCCGCCCTGATGCCGATGTGGCCGGCGGCGGGATGGGGGCGCCCACCACCATGCAGATCTTGACCGCCTTCACGCCCCGGCTGCCCTTGGGCATGGCCCACTCGCTGCCGCCGATGCCGACCGGCAGGATGGGCACCCCAGCCCGGGCGGCCACGAACACCGCCCCCTCGAACAGTGGCTGGACCACCGGCCCGGCCTGGCGGGTGCCCTCGGGGAACAGGACAACGGGCTCGCCGGCCCGCAGGGCGTCCTCGCAGGTCCGCAACGCCTCCCGGTCAGGCATCCCTCGGTGCACGGCAAAGGCACCGAGCGATGAGAACACCCTCCCCACTGCCGGGTACCGCCACAGGCTGTCCTTGCCCATGAACCGCAGCCGGCGCCGGGTCAGGCAACCACAGAGCAGGGTGTCGACGTTCGAGCGGTGGACGGGGGCGACCACGAACGCACCGGACGAGGGCACCTGCTCGTTGCCCACGATCCGCACCCGCCACAGCAGTCGGCAGACGACCTCCACCACCCCCCGAGCGAACCCGTACCACATCAGCCCGATCCGGCTCACCGATCGATCAGGGCGAGCACGGCGTCGACCACCTCGTCGATGGACCGCCCCGTCGTGTCCAGGGCCACGGCGTCCTCCGCCGCGCTGAGCGGGGAGGCGACGCGGGTGGAGTCGACGTGGTCGCGCCGGGCGATGTCGGCGGCCACCTGGTCGTAGTGCATGTCGAGCATCTCTCGGCTGCGCCGACTGGCTCGCTCGGAGTCCTCCGCGGTGAGGTAGACCTTCACCGCCGCGTCGGGGAACACGACCGTACCGATGTCGCGACCCTCGACGACGCCGCCGTCGTGGCTGGCCGCCCACTCCCGTTGCCGGGCTACCAGCTCCCGGCGCACCGCCGGGTTGGCCGCCACCGCGCTCACCGCCCGGGTGACCTCGGGGCTGCGGATCTCGATGGTCGCGTCCACGCCCTCGACGAGGACCTGCTCCCCCACCTCCAGGGTGATGCCCCGGGCCAGGCGCGCCACCGGATCGACGTCCTCGGGATCGACGCCGACGCGCATGGCGGCGAACGCCACCGCCCGGTACATCGCACCCGTGTCGAGGTAGTCCAGGCCCAGGCGGGTCGCCACGGCCCGAGCGACGGTCGACTTGCCCGACCCGGCCGGGCCGTCGATGGCTATGACACGCACCGGCGGAGGTCCTCCTTGAACGTCGGGTAGCTGGTGGCCACTGCTTCCCATCCCGAGACCAGCACCGGGCTGCGGGCCGACAGGCCGGCGATGGCCATGGCCATGGCGATGCGGTGGTCGCCGTGGGACTCCACGTTGCCCCCCTCGATCGGCCCGCCGCCGCGGCCCTCGATGTCCAGGCCGTCGGGCCGGGGTTCGACGGCCGCGCCCAACGCCCGCAGCTCCGAGGTGATGGTGGCGATGCGATTCGTCTCCTTCACCACCAGCTCGGCGGCATCGCGAAAGACGGTGGTCCCCTCGGCCGCCGCCGCCGCTATGGCCAGGACGGGGATCTCGTCGATGAGCGACGGCACCTCCGGGCCGGCCACCTCGGTGGCCCGCAGCGGCCCGAACCGGGCCCGGATGTCGGCGGTGTGGGCGAGGGCGTCGTCCCGTTCGATCACCAGGTCGGCACCCATCCGCATCAAGACATCGACGAAGCCGGTGCGTCCGGCGCCCAGGTAGACGTGCTCCACGACCAGGTCGCTGCCCGGGGTCACACATGCCCCGACCAGCCAGAACGCCGCCTGAGAGGGGTCGCCGGGTATGGCCAGGCGAAACGGCGTGAGCCGTGAGGGCCGGACCCGGACGCCGTCGCCGAGCCGCTCCACGTCCGCCCCGGCCAACGCCATCAGCTCCTCGGTGTGGCGGCGCAGCGGCATCTCCTCCCGGACCGTCGTGGCCCCCGATGCGGTCAGGCCGGCCAGGAGCATGGCACCCTTCACCTGGGCGCTCGGCACCGGCAGGCGGTAGTCGATGCCCTGCAGGTCGCCGCCCCGCACGACCAGCGGCGGGTAGGCGCCGTCCTGGCGCCCGTCGATGTGGGCACCCATGGCCCGCAGCGGCGCGGTGATGCGATGCATGGGCCGCCCCGCCACCGAGTCGTCGCCGGCCAGCACCGCCAGCCCGGGGAGTCCGCTCGCCCACCCGCTCAGCAGCCGGATGCCGGTGCCGGAGTTCCCGACGTCGATGACCGAGTGCGGCTCGTGCAGGCGAGACGGGCCGCCGTCGACGAGGACCTGGTCCTCGCTGATCCGTTCGACCTCGGCGCCGAAGGCCCGCATGGCCCGAGCGGTGTGCACGACGTCTTCGCCGTGGGACAGGCCCAGCAGCTCGGAGCGACCCTCGGCTCGGGCGGCCAGCAGCAGCGCCCGGTGCGAGACCGACTTGTCGCCCGGTACCCGCAGCCGGCCGTGCAAACCGTGGGCGCACGGCTCGACCGTGTAGGCGGTCACGAGCCGAGGGCCCGGAACGAGGTGCGGTACCCGCGAGCCGCCAGCGCATCGCGCACCGCGTCGGTGGCGGCCGCGTCGACGACCATGACCACCACGCCGCGATCACCCTCGGCCGAGTGGGCGATCTCGAAGTCGTAGATGTTCACCGCCATGCTCCCGAGCAGGGTCGTCACCTCGGCCAGGACGCCCGGGCGGTCCGGCACGGCGACCCGGGCCTCGACCGTCTGCTCGCCGCGGGGCACCCCGGCCGGGAGGTTCACGCGCGCCTCGCGGGCCCGCTCGAGCAGCTTGAGCAGGCCCTGGCGATCGGTCTCGGCCACGATGCGGCGCACCTCACCCAACGCCGAGGTCAGGTCGTCGAGCACGCCGAGGATCACGTCCCGGTTCTCCACGCAGACGTCGGGCCAGATGCCGGGATGGCCGGCGGCGATCCTGGTCATGTCCCGGAACCCGCCGGCGGCCAGGCGCAAGAGGGTCCGCTCGTCGACCGCGGCGTCGGCGGCCAGGTTCATGAGCGTGGCCGCAGTCAGGTGAGGCACGTGGGAGATGAGCGCCACCACGTCGTCGTGCTGGCGGGGGGTGAGGGCGACGACGTTGGCGCCCAGGCCGGCGACCACCGACTGCACGGTGGTGTAGGCGCCGGCCTCGGTCGACGCCGTCGGACAGAGCACCCAGGTGGCCCCCTCGAAGAGGTCGGGGTCGGCACCTTCGGCACCCTCCTGCTCCGAGCCGGCCATGGGATGGCCACCCACGAATCGTGGGTGGGCGACCTGCTCGGCGATCGGCGCCTTGACCCCGGCCACGTCGGTGACGGCTCCTGGCCCGGTCAGGGCCCGGTGCGCCTCGGTCGCCACGCTGCCGGCCGGGGTGGCGATGAACGTGACCGCCGGGTCGGGGTCCTGGCCCACCGCGTCGACGGCGCCGAGGCGACGGGCCGCGTCGATGTGGCGAGGGTCTCGGTCCCGACCGGTCACCCACCAGCCCCGATTGCGCAACGCCAGGCCGATCGACGTCCCGATCAGCCCGGTGCCCACCACCTGGGCGCGCCTCGCCGGATCCGATCCGTCCGTCGCGGCGTCAGGCACGGCACGCGAGCCTACCGGGATCCCCGGCGGCGTGGCCCCGGGTCGGCAGCGGCCCGTTCCAGCCCGCGCACCTCGGTGTCGGTCAGAGGCCGCCACACCCCCGGCGCCAGGCTGCGGTCGCTGAGCGGCCCGATCCGGGTGCGGACCAGGCGGACCACGGGATGGCCGACGGCCTGGCACATCCGCCGGACCTGGCGGTTGCGACCTTCGTGAATGGTGATGCGCAGGGCGCCGGGGGCGACCACGGCGACGGCGGCCGGCGCGGTGCGGCCGTCGTCGAGGTCCACGCCCTCCCGCAGGCGGCGCACGGTCGCCGGGCGCGGCGCTCCCTCCACGGCGGCCAGGTACTCCTTCTCCACGCCGAAGCTGGGATGGGTGAGACGGTGGGTGAGGTCGCCATCGTTCGTCAGCAGCAGGAGCCCCTCGGTGTCGATGTCCAGGCGCCCCACGGGGTGCACCCGCGGCTCGGCGGGGACGAGGCCGACCACCGTGGGCCGGCCCTCGGGGTCGTCGGCGGTGGTGACCACGCCGGTCGGCTTGTTGAGCAGGTAGTGGACCAGACCGGGCCGGACCGACACCGGCACGCCGTCCACCACGATGTGGTCGGCGTCGGCGTCCACCCGGCGGCCGAGGACGGCGACCTCGCCGTTCACCAGCACGGCCCCGTCGGCGATGAGGTCCTCGCACACCCGGCGGCTCCCGATGCCGACACGGGCCAGCACCTTCTGGAGGCGTTCGCCGTCGGCGTTCTCAGCGGGCGTCGTCGCCTCCGGGCTGGTCGGCCCGGGGCGCGCCCCCGCTCTGGTCGGGCGGCGGGGTCACCCGGAGGCTGTGCTCCAGCGCCTCCATGATCTCCGGTCCGGGCACGAAGTCGCCGAGCGGCGGCAGCTCGCCGATACGGTCCAGGCCGAGGCGCTCGAGGAGGAGATCGGTCGTGCCGTAGAGCACGGCCTGGCCGGGGCCCGGGTCGCGGCCAACCTCGTCGACGTAGCCTCGCTGCTGCAAGGTGCGCAGCACCCCGTCGGCGTTCACGCCCCGGATCGCCGCGATCTGGGCGCGCGACACGGGCTGCTTGTAGGCCACGATAGCCAGGGTCTCCAGGGCGGCGGCGGACAGCCGCACCGACTGCCCCTCCAGCACGAACCGCTCCACGTAGGCGGCCAGGTCGGGATGGCTCTGGAACCGGTAGCCGCCCGCCACCCGGGCCACCACGAAGCCGCGATCGCTGGCCTCGTAGGACGCCGCCAGCTGGTCGCACAGCTCCTCGATCCGCTGCGGTGACACCTCCAGGAGCTCGGCCAAAAGGTGCGGTTCGACAGGGCGGTCGGCGACCATGAGGACCGCTTCGATGGCTCGCTCCTCGTCGGTGGCCATCAGCCCTGGTACTCCTCGACCTCGGCCAGCGCGGCGGCACCGTCGGCCAGCGGCGCCACCGCCAAGGTGGCGAAGTTGCCGTCCTGAGCCAGGTCGACCACCCCTTGCTTGTACAGCTCGAGGAGAGCCAGGAAGCAGACGATCACCTCCAACCGCTCGTCTTTGCCCGCCGTCAACGCTGCGAACGTGGTGGGCCCCTGCCGGCGCAGCTCGGCCAGCACGGTGACCGCCACCTCGGCCACGCTCACCCGGATGGGAGCCACGTGGTCGAGCCGGACGTGCGGCACGGGCCTGGGGGTCAGCAGCCGGCGCATGGCCGCCTGCATGCGCGCCGCGGTGATCCCGGCCAACAGGTCCGGCGCCAGGTCGGCGAACCGCTCCTCCAGGCCCGCCACGCGGGGGTACGAGCGGGCCGACGCATCCATCCGCCGGGCCATGGTCGCGGCTGCGTCCTTGAACGTCTTGGCTTCCAGCAGCCGGGCGAGCAGGAGATCGCGCTCCTCCCACAGGCCCAGCTCCTCCTCCAGCTCCACGTCGTCACGGCCGGGGAGCAGGCGTCGGGTCTTCAGCTCTAGAAGCACGGCGGCGATGAGCAGGAACTCGGTTGCCACCTCCAGGTCCAACGCAGCTCGCATCTCCTCCAGGGTCGACACGTAGGCGTCCACGATCGACGACAACGACACCTCCCACAGGTCGACCTGCTCGCGGGTGATGAGGTGCAGCAGCAGGTCGAACGGTCCCTCGAAGACCGGGGTGCTGACGGTGTACGGCACCCGCCCAGAATACCGGTAGGGCCTCCGGGCCCCCGGCATACCATGACCGGATGACCCCCGAGCCGCCCGTCCGCGTCCTGTCGGGCATCCAGCCGACCGGGCAGCCTCAGCTCGGCAACTACCTGGGCGCCCTGCGCTGGTGGATCGAGATGCAGTCGGTGACCGAGGCGTTCTACTGCGTGGTCGACCTCCACGCGCTGACCGTGCCCGGCGACGCCACCGAGCTGCGGGCGGCCACCACCACCATGGCCACCCTGCTGCTGGCCGCCGGGCTGGACCCCGAGCAGTGCAGCCTGTTCGCCCAGAGCCAGGTGCCGGCCCACACCCAGCTGACGTGGCTCCTCGAGTGCACGGCCTCCATGGGTGAGCTGCGGCGCATGACCCAGTTCAAGGACAAGTCGGCGCGCGGCGGCGAGGAGGCGGCCCGGGTGGGGCTGTTCACCTACCCGGCCCTGATGGCGGCGGACATCCTGCTCTACCGGGCCGACCGAGTCCCCGTCGGCGACGACCAACGCCAGCACCTGGAGCTGACCAGGGACCTGGCGGCGCGGTTCAACCAGCGCTACGGGTCGACGTTCGTGATCCCCGACGCGGTGATACCTCCGTCCGGTCAGGGGGCACGGGTCATGGACCTCCAGGAGCCGGGGCGCAAGATGTCGAAGTCGACCGAGTCGCCGCAGGGAACGGTGTTCCTCTTCGACGACGCCACGGTCATCGAGCGGAAGATCAAGCGGGCGGTCACCGACGCCGACGACGCCGACGATGCCGTGCGCTACGACCCGATGGCCAAGCCGGGGGTGTCGAACCTGCTGGAGATCCTCGGCGCCTGCACCGGTCGATCACCCGCCGACGTGGCCGACGGCTACCAGCGCTACGGGCCGCTCAAAGCCGACACCGCCGAGGCGGTGATCGGCGCGCTCGTCCCCATCCAGTCGCGCTACGGCGAGCTGGCGGCCGACCCGGGCTACGTGGCCGGGGTGCTGGCCGCCGGCGCCGAGCGGGCCCGGGCGGCGGCCGCCCCCACCCTGGCCCGGGCCTACGCAGCGATGGGGCTGCAGCCTGACGACAGCTGCTGACGGTTGCAGTGGGCACGTCCGGCGCTCGGTTGCCCTCAGTCGTCGTCGGCGGCCTCGAGGGCCAGGCCCACGGGCCGTGCGACGCGCCAGCGCGCCGCCGGCCGGTGGTGGTCACCGGCCCAGCCGCTGGTGAGCGGGTCGCTGCCGGCGGCCACCAGCAATGCCTCGCCAAGCGCGTCGTGGCGGAGGTAACGCCCGACCCGGCCCCGCCATCGCTCGGGCGCGGCGCCGTCCGCCCACCGGAGGAGCCGATGGCGGCCGGCCACCAAGGCCGCGACGGTGGCGGCCACCCGACTCCAGGTGCCGAGGTGGCTGCCGATCTTGCCGACATCGTGGAGCAGGCCGGCGGCGAGCACCGGCCGGGTCGCGGCGGCATCCAGGTCGGCGGCGACCCGCCGGGCCACGGCGACCGAATGGCGGCGGTCCTGGCCGCTCATAGCCACCCACAGGTCGATCTCGCCCGGCAGCATCCAGCTCCGGGCCCATCCCTCGTCCTCGGCGGGCGGGCCGCCAGTTCGCAGCGAGCCGATCAGCCGCCGGGCCAGGTGCAGTGGCGACCCGAACCCGTTCCCGGCGCGCCCCCGAACCATGCCGGGAGGTAGGTGACAGCTGCTCATGCCGCCAGGAGGTCGGCGTAGGCCCGCTGGGCAGGGGCGAAGATCTGGCCGAGGAGGTTGTGCGGGTTGAGCAGGACGAGCAGCAGCAGCGCCGGCATGGCGTACTGGCGCACCTTCATCCATGCCGGCCACGCCGAGCGGGGCAGGAGGCGCTCCACCACGGCCGAGCCGTCGAGGGGCGGCAGGGGTATGAGATTGAACACGGCGAGGGTGACGTTGAGGAAGCCGACCAGGTACAGGATGCGGTCGGTGAGGGGGATGGTGCCGAGGCCGGCCCCGGCGTCGAGCAGGATCTGCACGGCGCGAGCCGTGCCGGCCGGGCGGGCATAGCGGAGGGCCACGATCGACAGGGCGGCCAGGACCAGGTTGGTGGCCGGCCCGGCCAGGCTGACGAGCAGCATGTGGTTGCGCGGGCTGCGCAGCCGGCCCGGGTTCACCGGCACCGGCTTGGCGTAGCCGAAGGCGCCCAGCCCGGCCAGGGCGAGGACGCCCGGGAGCACCAGTGTGCCGATGGGATCGATATGGCGGATGGGGTTGAGGGTGAGCCGTCCGGCCTGCTTGGCCGTGGTGTCACCGAACGCCAGGGCGACGACGCCGTGAGCCAGCTCGTGGAGGATGATCGACGGCACCACCACCGCGAACACCAGCAGCGTGGTGGAGCTGACCGCGTGCCGGAGGGCGTACAGGGCGATCAGGATCAGGCCGACCGCCACCCACACCTGTGGATGGATCCGGCCGGCGCGGATGCTCATCGACCGCCGCGCTGGCGACTACCGGCCGGTCTGTGTCTCACCCGGCCAGGGTAGAGGTTCAGCGGCCCCCAGCCTTGGCGGCGTCGGTCATGCACAGGCGGGCGCCGGGCATGGCCTCCAGGCGGGCCGGGGCGATCGGCTGGCCACACACCTCGCACGCGCCGTAGGTGCCACCGTCGAACTTGCCCAGGGCGTGCTGGACCTCGGCGAGCGACTCGCGCAGGCTGTTGGCCAGGACCTCGTTCTCGCCGCGCTCGGCGTTCACCTGGCTGGAGTCGGCGAAGTTGGCGTCGTAGTCGGGGCCGTCTTCACGGTCGACGCCGAATCCCAGCTCGCTGAGGCGGGCGCGGAGGGCCCGGCGCTCGTCCTCGAGCGAGGTGCGCAGGCTCTGAAGGGTCTCGGCGTCGGCTGCCATCGGGCGCAGTGTAACGCTCCCGTCTCCGCCCCGATGGTGCGTCGTCACCGGCCGTCCATCTGCGCCCGCC
Source organism: Acidimicrobiales bacterium (assembly GCA_965276635.1). Lineage (GTDB taxonomy): Bacteria > Actinomycetota > Acidimicrobiia > Acidimicrobiales > Palsa-688 > CBDIBC01. The sequence continues at coordinate 26,969 of CBDIBC010000001.1, forward strand.
CGCCCGGCGAGGCGACGGGGCTCACCCGGCGAGGGCGGCGGCGGCCAGGGTGAGGCCCACCACGGTCTTGGCGTCGCACAGCGTGCCGGAGGCAATCAGGGCCGGGACGTCGGCCAGCGCCACCTCCTCGGTGGTCATGTGCTGCTCCTCCACCCCTTGCAGGTCGAGGGCGACGGTCTCCAGGTCGGTGGCCAGGAACACCCAGGTGAGCTCGTCGCTGAAGCCGGCGGAGTTGTAGAAGCGAGCCAGCAGGCGCAGCTCACCGGGTCGCCGGCCGACCTCCTCGGCCAGCTCCCGTGCCGCCGTCTCCTCCACCGGCTCGCCGGGCACGTCGCGCTTGCCGGCCGGGATCTCCAACAGGTCGCGGTCGAGGGCCGCCCGATACTGCCGCACCAGCAACGCCGTGCCGGCGTCGACCATGGCCACCACCGCGACGGCGCCCGGGTGGTGGACGATGTCGCGCTGGAACTGCTCGCCGTCGGGCCCCTCGAATGTGCCTGAGGCCACCCGCAGGAGCGGGGTGACCAGCACCTCGGTCTCAGCGAGCTTGCGGAACGGTGGCAAGGTCGTCGACGTCGATGAGCCGCGGGGCGCGGGCGTCGGCCCGGGCCAGGGCGGCACCGACCAGCCCCTGGAACAGCGGGTGGGGCCGGTCGGGGCGGCTCTTGAACTCCGGGTGGGCTTGGGTGCCCACCCAGAACGGGTGGTCGGTCAGCTCCACGAACTCGACCAGACGTTCGTCGGGCGACATGCCGACGCAGGCCAGCCCCGCCTCCTCCAGGCGGCCGCGGTAGCGCGGGTTGACCTCGTAGCGATGCCGATGGCGCTCGTAGACCAGTCCGTCGCCGTAGGCCTCCGCCACCCGGGATCCGGGGCGCAGCCGCGCTGGCCAGGTCCCCAGCCGCATGGTTCCGCCCATGTCCACCACCGAGCGCTGCTCGTCCATCAGGTCGATGACCAGGTGTGGGGCGGTGGCGTCGAACTCGCGGGAGTTGGCGTCGGCCAGGTGGGCCACGTTCCTGGCGTACTCGATCACCATCACCTGCAGTCCCAGGCACAGGCCGAGGCACGGGATCTCGTGCTCGCGGGCGTAGGTGGCGGCGGTGATCTTGCCCTCGATCCCCCGCTCGCCGAAACCGCCGGGGATGACGATGCCGTCGAGGTCGCGGAGGCGGCCGTCGGCCAGCAACCCCTCGACGTCCTCGGCCTGGATCCACTCCAGGCGGATGTCGGCGCCGTGGGCGTAGCCACCGTGGCGGAGGGCCTCCACCACCGAGAGGTAGGCGTCGGGGAGGTTCACGTACTTGCCGATGAGGCCGATCCGCACCGGCTTGGTGGCCGCTTCCACCCGGGCCACCAGCTGCTCCCAGGCGCCGAGGTCGAGGGGGTGCACCGGGCTGCCGTCGGGATGGATGGCGTCGAAGTGCAGCAGCTCGCAGACGTAGCTGTCGAGACCCTCCTCGTGCAGGGTGAGGGGGATCTCGTAGAGGTTCGGGGCGTCCATGCACGACACGACCGCCTCCACCGGGACGTCGCAGAGAAGGGAGATCTTGCGCTTCAACCCGGCCGAAATCGACCGGTCGCTCCGGCAGATGATGACGTCGGGTTGGATGCCGCGACTGCGCAGCTCGGTCACCGAGTGCTGGGTCGGCTTGGTCTTCTGCTCGCCCGACGGGCCCAGGTAGGGCACCAGGGTGACGTGCACGTAGCAGACGTTGTCGCGGCCGACGTCCTTGCGGAACTGGCGGATGGCTTCGAGGAACGGGAGGATCTCGATGTCGCCGACCGTGCCACCCACCTCGGTGATGACCACGTCGACGTCGTCGCCGGCCAGGCGGCGGATGCGGTCCTTGATCTCGTCGGTGATGTGAGGGATGACCTGCACGGTGCGTCCCAGGAAGTCGCCGCGCCGTTCCTTGGCAATGACCGACTGGTAGATAGAGCCGGTCGTGGCGTTCGAGTCCCGGTCCAGGTTCTCGTCGATGAACCGCTCGTAGTGGCCGAGGTCGAGGTCGGTCTCGCCACCGTCCTCGGTCACGAACACCTCGCCGTGCTCGAACGGGTTCATGGTGCCGGGATCGACGTTGATGTAGGGGTCAAGCTTCTGCATGGTGACCCGCAGGCCCCGGCTCTTCAGCAGCCGGCCCAGCGACGAGGCGGTGAGGCCCTTGCCCAGCGAGCTGGCCACCCCGCCGGTGACGAAGATGTGCTTCGCCAAATCCACCCTCCAATGCTCAGGTGGTCCGGACCGCCCGGACTCCCAACCTTATCGCGGGTCGCCCGGCCACCCCGATGATGGCCGGCCCTTCGCGGCCACGCCGGCCATGGCCAAGAGCTCCTCGGCGTGGCGTCGGGCCGTGTCGCTCTGCGGTTGACCCGACAGCATCCGCGACAGCTCCACCACCCGAGCGGCGCCGGCGAGCGGGGCGGCTCGCGCCACCGTGCGGCCATCCCGCTCGTCTTTGGCCACGGCCAGGTGCTCGTCGGCGAACGCCGCCACCTGGGGGAGGTGGGTGACGACCAGCACCTGGTGGTCACCAGCCAGGGCAGCCAGGGCCCGGCCCACCGCCACCGCCGCCTCACCGCCGATGCCGGCGTCGACCTCGTCGAACACCAGGGTTCGGCCCGCTTCCGGCTTGGGCCGCCCGGCCGGGTCGTCGTCGCCGATGCCGGCGTCGAGCAGGGTCAGCCGGAGGGCCAGCATGGTCCGGGCCAGCTCGCCGCCCGACGCCACCTTGGCCAGGGGAAGGAGGGTCTCGCCGGCGTTGGCCTCCAACAGCCAGGTCACGTCGTCGCCTGCCGGGTCGGCACCGACGTCCACGGCGAACCGGGCGCGGGACATGGCGAGCGACGTCAGGTGCGCCTGCACCCGGGACGCCAGCGCCGGCGCCGCCTCCCGGCGTGCGGTCCCCACCCGAGACCGGGCCTTGGTGAGCGCCGCCTCGGCGACTGCTCGCTCGCCCTCGAGGCGTCCGGCGCGCTCGTCCCAGGAGCGCAGCTCCTCCAGGCGGCCCCTGGCCTGGTCGCGGTACGCCATCACGTCGCCGAGCGTGGCCCCGTACTTGCGCCTGAGGTCGACCAGCAGCTGGCGGCGGATCCGCAGCTCCTCCAAGCGTCGGGGATCGTCCTCCAGGGACTCGGCCAGCTCCCGGGCCTCGGCGGCTGCGTCCGCCACCTCGGCGGCCAGGGCACGCAAGCGGACCTCCAACGCCCGAAGTGGCGGTCGACCGGCCAGGGCTGCCACCCCGGCCCCGAGGGTGTCGGCCGTCCCGCCGTCGGCGGCCAGGGCGTCGTGGGCGGTGGCCGCCGCCAGTCGGTGCTCGGTGGCGTCGGCCAGCCGGCTCTCCTCCTCGGCGAGCGCCGCATCCTCGTCGGCATCGACCAGCTGGGCCTCGTCGAGCTCCTCCAGCTGGAAGCCCAGGAGGTCGATCTCGCGAGCGCGGGCCCGGCCGTCACCCCCGAGCCGCTCCTGGTCCTCGGCGATGGCGTGGAGGTGGCGGCGGGCCGCCTCCACCGGCGCCAGGTCCACGGCGGCGAAGCGGTCGAGGGCGCGACGCTGTGCCGCACCGGAGAGCAATGTCTGGTGGGCGTGCTGGCCATGGAGGTCCGCCAGCTCGGCGCCGGCGGCCGCCAGCTGGCCGAGGGTGGCCATCCGCCCGTCGACGTACGCCCGCGACCGTCCGCGTGCCGGCACGGTCCGACCGAGCACGTGCTCGGTGCCGTCAGCGGCGACGAAACGTCCCTCCACCACCGCCTCGTCGGCGCCAGGTCGGACCAGGACAGGATCGGCCCGGACGCCGAGGAGCAGGCCGATGGCCTCGACGATCAGCGTCTTGCCGGCACCGGTCTCGCCGGTCAGGGCCGTCATCCCCGGGCCCAACGTGACCGCCAGGTCGTCGATGACCCCCAGGTGCCGGACGCGCAGCTCGGCGAGCACTGCTCAGATCACCGGTCGGCCAGGTTGAACTTGCGCTTCAGGATGCGGTGGAAGTCACGATCACCGAACGTCACCAGCAGTGCGTCGCGATCTCCCTGCCGGCACGACACGATCTCACCGGGCAGCAACGGCAGCGTCGTCCACCCGTCGACGACCACCTCGGCACCGAACCCGGCGGTCGGCTCCAGCGACAGGCACTCGCTGGCGTCCAGCACCAACGAGCGGTCGAAGAGCATGTGCGGCGCCACCGGCGTGACCACCTGCACCCGGGCTCGGGGGGAGACGATGGGGCCGCGTGCGGAGAGGTTGTAGGCGGTGGAGCCGGTCGGGGTGGCCACGATGATGGAGTCGGCGACGAAGGTCAGGAACGGCTCCCCGTTCACCGACATCTCTGCGCGCACGGTGTGGGCGCCGGCCGACCGCTGCAGGACGACCTCGTTCAGGGCGGCGCGGTGCAGGCGGCTCTCCTGCCCGTCGGCGCGCACATCCACGTCGAGGGTCATGCGTTGCTCGACCTGGTAGCTGCCGGCCAGGAACTGTTCCAGGGCGGCGGGCAGGTCCTCGGGCTCGACGGCGGCGAGGTACCCGAGGTGCCCGAGGTTCACCCCCAGCACCGGTATGCCTGACGGGCTCGCCAGGTCGACGGTGCGCAGCATGGTGCCGTCACCGCCGAGGCTGACGACGAGGTCGAGGTCGTCCAGGTCGTCGTTGGCCCGCGCCGTGGGGGCCACCACCGCCGGGCCGGCCGCCAGGGTCCGGGCATGGTGGCCCTGGCTGGTCAGCCAGGTTGCGGTCTCCTGGGCCAGGCGGGTGGAGGCCGGGCGGTCGCCGTGCAGGACGAAGCCGATGGTCGCCATTTCAGATGGTCGCCATTTCAGATGGTCGCCATTCAGTGGGACCCGGCGCCGGCCACGACCGCGTCGAGGTCGACCTCCGCGGGTACGCCCGGCTCGCTCCCGTCCGCTCGGGCGGTGCGTCGGAGGTGAGCGAGGAACTCGACGTTGCCGTCGGCGCCGCGCAGGGGGGAGGCCATGGCCCCCATCATGGTCGCTCCCCGCTCGGCGAACGCGGAGCGCACGTCGCGCAGGGCCTGCAGCCACACATCGGGGTCGGTGACCACGCCCCGCCCGGCCGAGACGACGCGATGGCCGGCTTCGAACTGGGGCTTGACCAAGGTGACCAGCTGCCCGTCCGAGCCGGTCAGGCCGACCAGAGCCTGCGCCACCGTCCGCAGGGAGATGAAGGAGAGGTCGGCCACCACCAGGGCGTAGGGAGCCCCCGGCAGATCGGCGGGCTCGGCGTCGCGGATGTTGCGCCGCTCCAGGCTGGTCACCTGGGGATGCCGGCGCATGCGCTCGTGGAGCTGGCCCCGACCCACGTCGACGGCGATGACCCGGGCGGCACCCCGCTGGAGCAGGCAGTCGGTGAACCCGCCGGTGGAGGCGCCGGCGTCGAGCACCTCCAGGCCGGTGACGCCGATGCCGAAGCGGTCAAGGGCCGCCTCCAGCTTCAGGCCACCGCGGCTCACGAAGCGCGCCGGCGCCCCCCTGACGGATACCGCCTCGGCCGGGAGAACGAGGCGGGCGGCCCGCTCGGCCACGGCGCCGCCGACCTGCACGCGTCCCTCGGCGATCAGGGCCTGGGCCTGGGCGCGGCTCGGTGCCAAACCTCGGCGGACCAGCTCAGCGTCCAGGCGCCGGCGGGCGGCGCCGTGCGACGGGCTCAGGGGACCGTCCTCAGGTGCACGGTTCTCACGTGCACGGTTCTCAGGTGCGCAGTGCTCAGCGGCGCGGCGACGCCTTCTTGGTGGTGACGCTGGCCTTGCTGGCCGCCGCCTTCTTGGCCGTGTTCTTGGCTGGGGTCGCCTTCTTGGCCGTCACCTTCTTGGTGCCGCCGGCCTTGTTGGCCGCGATGGTCTTGGTGGCTGCCGCCTTCGTGCCGGCCGTTTTCCTGCCGGCCGACTTCCTGACAGCCGTCTTCTTGGCCGCCGTCTTCCTGACGGTCGTCTTCCTGGCGGCACCGCTCGGGACCGGCCCGGTCACCCGGCGCTCCAGGTCGCGGAGGTCGGTCTTGGTGGCCAGCCCCAGCTGGCCCAGCTGCTGGGCGATCTCGCTGCGGATGGTGCCGAACAGCTGCTCGGTGCTGCGGCGGCCGAGGTCGACGATGTCGTCTACCTGCTCGCTGGCCTGCTTCGACGTGGTCTGCCCGGCGTGGAACAGCTCGCGGACGAAGTCCTCTACCTGGGCCCGGGCCGCATCCACGAACTCGGAGCCGACGGTCTGGTACTGCTTGAACTTGTCGTCGCGAGCCATGCGCACCATAGTAGCATGTGTGCTTGCTACAGTTCGCACAGGGGTGCGAACCTCCTCCTGGCCGAGATCGTCGGAGCATCGGTGCACCACGGAGCCTCAGTGAGGGTCATTGCGGCCAACGTCGAAAGGACCTGGTCCTCCACGATGGAAGCTGAGGGCATCGACTCCGGCGCCGCCCTCGTATAGGGGGCGAACGAGATCCCTTTCACGAATCCCCTTGCGCTCAGGGGGCGCGGAGCGTGGACCCTAGTCATCTTCGACAACGACGGCGTGCTGGTCGACAGCGAGCACCTGGCCAACGACGTGCTGGCCGGCCTGCTCACCGATGCGGGATGGCCGACCACGCCCGAGGCATGCATGGCTGAGTTCGTCGGAAGCAGCCTGGAACGGGTGCGCGCCATCGTCGAAGCGCGCCTGGGCCGTCCGCTGCCCGCCGAGCTGGAGGACCGCTACCACAACGACCTCTTCGCTCGCTACGCCGTCGACCTCCGGGCCGTGCCCGGTGTGGCCGAGGCGCTGGCGGTCGTGGGAGCGGCGACAACGGTGTGCGTGGCGTCGTCGGGCACCCCCGAGCGGATCGCCCGGTCGCTCGCCGTCACCGGCCTGGCCGGCGTGTTCGGCGACCGGACCTTCAGCGCCTCGGATCCTGCAGTGGCGGCGGGCAAGCCCGCCCCCGACCTGTTCCTCCATGCCGCGGCCACGCTCGGGGCGCGTCCCGACCGTTGCGTGGTGGTGGAGGACAGCCCTCTCGGGGTGACGGCCGCCCGGGCGGCGGGGATGGCCGTCGTCGGCTACGCCGGCCTGACCCCCGCCCGGCGCCTGGCCGGCGCCGACGTCGTCATCACCACCATGGCCGATCTCCCGGCCGCCCTGGGCCTTCCTGGCCAACGCTAACGCAAGGATCTGACCTAAGCGGTCCGGGCACTCGCCACTGGCGGTCACCGTAGAGGTGGACCCGGCCGAGCAGGGCGGCGACCAGGGCGAAGGTGGTCACCGCTTCCCCTTCGATCGGGTGGTTCCGTCGGTTCGAGCGCGCCCTGGCGCGGTCACCTCGACCGATGTCCCCGACGTCAGAGGCGCCACGGGCAAGACGTCGTCGAGCTCGGCGTCGAGGACCGCATGCAGGTGCGTGGCGTCGAGCTCGACCCGACCGACGCCCAACAGGGCCAGGAGCCCGTGGGCGGTCGCCCAGAGCCGCAGCACGTGCTGGTCGGCGTCGGCATCGCCGGCGCCGGTGAGCAGGCCGGTGAGCAGGTCACCGACGGCCTGACCCTCGGCGAAGGTGTCGGCCGCCGGCACGTGCACCCCACCGAGGCCGTACATGACCTGGTACAGATCGACCTCGGCCAGGGCGAAGTCGAGGTAGGCGTGGGCAGCGTGACGCACCGCGTCGGGGGCGCCGACCTGGCTGCCGGCGGCGACGGCCATGCTGTCGCGGAGGCGGGCGAACCCGTCGCGCACCAGGGCGAGCAGGATGTCGTCGCGGCCGGCGAAGTACCGGTAGGCGAAATTGGCCGAGTAGTCGATGCGCTCGGCCAGGCGACGCATGGTGACCGCCTCCCAGCCGTCTTGGCGGGCCAGGTCGCGCGCTGCGGCCATGATCGACGCCCGAGCGTCGGCCCGTTCGCGCTCGCGCCGGGGAAGGGGGGCGTCGGGGGGGGCCTCCGGCCCCGCGTTCATGTCGCAGCCCCGTCGGCACCGGTGAGCTGCGCGAAGAACGCCTGGCCATCGAGCTGGTCCCAGTGCTCGACGGCCATGCCGTCCTGCACCCGCCAGATGTCGATCGAGTGCGTCACGACCGGCTGCCCGGTCGGGGGCAGGCCCATGAAGGGACATCAGAATCCGGCGCCACCGCTCTTCGGCGTGGTCGTTTGCGTCGGCGCATTGTTGCTTGGCGCATTGTGGCTTATGGTATTTCCACCAGTCGATCCACCGCTCGATCCGCAGGCGGCTGCCCCGGCACCGAGTATCGCGACGAACAAGACCGGTGCGAGGCGCCGTGCACTCTTTGTACCGGCTGATCTGGCAATGCTTGAACTACTCACGGTTATTCTCCTTGATTGATTGTTCAAGGGGACTACGGCGGGGGTAGCTTTTCGGATCACTGCGTCGGTGAGGAACAGCAGGTTTCTGTTCCCGTGGCTGCCATGAGCGCGAGCGTTGACTTGTCACGTAGCAAGTCGCACGCTCTCATCCCCTGCGGCGGGGACGCGGTCCTCCACGAGAATGCCAAGAACCAGGCGCCCGGCCGTCGGGTCCTGTGCGTTCGATCCCGTCCTCGCTCGGATGGATGAGTCTCTCCTCGAATCGGGAGGGGGTCGTTACGGTTGTCGATCGGGCGGAAGGGACCGATGAGCTGAGCGGCAAAGACGGCGAGATGACGTGGTCGCGCTCCTGCCTGTTCGACCATCAGCGGTCGGCCCGGAAGGCCGGTGTCGGTCCTGATCGTCTCGTGGGTCGGAAACACCGCCCGGTGGAACAGTTGGTCCCAGATCGTCAGCGCGAAGCCGAGGTTGACGTCCTGGGGTCCATCCAGCTGGTGGTGGATGCGATGAAAGTTCGGGCTGACAACGACTCGTCCGAGAGGGCCGAACCCCAGGTTGGTGTTTGAGTGGGCGAAGGCGACAATTCCTGCGTATACGACGAGGAGAGTTGTTGAGAGCGCACCGTTTGCCAGGAGAACGATGCCGGGGATGAGTGCGATGAGATATGAGACATGAATGAGGGGGTGTGTGCGAAATACTGTGAGGACGCTCATGTCTTCTTGGGAGTGGTGAAGCTCGTGGAAGCGCCACAGGACGCGGACGCGGTGGTTGGCGAGATGGGCGAACCAATTGCACCCGTCCATGGCCACGAAGATCATCGCGATAGCTCCCCAACGCGGCAACGTGCCGATTCTCGGTAGCACGATCCACGGGAGTGTCCTCTGAGCGATCTCAGAGAAGGCAAAGGTGATCCCCGTGACCAGGGGAACGACGAGGCTTGCGTTCAAGACCGCGAAAAGTATGTCATGGCGGTGACCGCAAGCGACGAGCGGTCGTCGTTGTGCTGGCCGCACCCGCTCGGCTACGAGGAAGACGCCGATGAGGACGAGGGTCGTCGGGCCGCTCACGACGACCCGGAGACTTGACATGGAGGCGACGAAACCTGCGCCCCCGAGACCGTACCAAGCGATCCCGATCAGGACGGCAGCGAGAGCGGCGACCACACACGCCGGCAGATACAGGCGCGACACCAACGCAACCCGCCACCCGAGCTTCGTCGGTAGATCGAGCGAACGCCAATCATGGATTGGACTTCCTTCGACGAGATCGTTGTTCACCGCCATGCATGGCCTACGTCGAAGGCGCCCGGATAGATCACTCCGACACGCCGTCTTGCCTGGCGGCGGCGGCGACTGAGCAAGGTCACGCCGAGACCCGTGCGCTGGCCAGGATGGTGCCGTTCGAGGCGAGGAGTTGCGCTGAGCGTACCTGGCCGGCGGAGTACCTCAGGGGCGCTCCCCAGGCACCATACTCACCGGAGACCTCGAAGACTCCGATCGTCTCGACCTTCCCTCCGCGAAGCGTCACGTCACAGGTCACCGCGCCCGGCGCGGTGACCGTGCTGATCGTCATGAAAACCCAGGCGGGACTGCCCCTTGAGATCAGGAGCTCGCCCACAACGTGCCCGTGTGATGTGAGGTCTGCGGTGGTGAGATTGGCCGTCGCTGACGGATGTGTGCTGTTGCCGCCACCGGCAGTGACAGCTGTTCCAAGGCCGAAGCCGAGGATCACCGTCGCTACCGCGGCGACAGAGAGCGCGCCCAGCCCGAAGCGCCTCGGTCGGTGGATGGAGGTGGCCTGGGTTGCTGGCGTCTGGGTGGCTTGCGTCTGGAGTCTTTGCGCAAGGCGAAGCTCGAAGCGGAGGGGGGGCTCGACTTGCGGCGCGAGCTGCAACAGCGAGTCTGCGACGGTCGACAGCTGCTCGAGCTCGGCGCAGCAGCGCAGACAGGACTTGACGTGGCTCAACAGTTCGGACCGCCTTCGACCCGACAGGGTGCCGAACGCCATCTCGGGCAGGTCGTCTCGGATCGCTTCACACTGCATCGGGTCTTCGATGTCGCCGCTCATCGGGCCTCCATCTCCAGCGTTTCTCGGAGGCGTGCCATTCCCAGGCGGATCCGACCTTTCGCCGTGCCGAGCGGTATTACCTCGGCGCGGGCGATGTCGGTTGCGCTCCGCCCGTACATGGCGGCTAGCAGCACGGCGCGACGCTGATCCATCGGTAGCTCTGCCAGCGCGCCCCGAACCCGACCGAGCGCATCGTTGGCGGTGGCGGCGTCTTCTGGTAGCCGCTCAACGCTCAACAATCCGAGGAAGGCATAGTCCTCCGGATCGGTTGGGGTATCGCGGCGAACCCGAAGGGCATCGATCGCCAAGTTCCGTGTGATAGTCAGCGCCCAAGCGCCCACCGACCCACGCCGGGCGTCAAACATCCCCGCATGGCGGAAGATCCGGATGAGGGCTTCCTGAGCGATGTCCTCAGCCAGCGTGGCGTCGCCGACGATCCTGATCGCAAGCCCGAAGAGTCGGCGCTGGTAGCGGCGAACAAACACCACCGCGGCTCGGTCGTCACCAACCGCCATCCCCCCAAGCAGCGCCTCGTCCGAACCGTCGTTCTCCGATGGACGGCGGGCGGTGGCCACCGATACCGGGACCGCGGTCATCCGAGGCGGGTCGCGGCCACCACCCGGTGGAAGGCATCCACGACCTGGGCGGAGACGATGGGTGACGGCGTGGCGGGAAGCTTGGCGCCCCACGAGCCCCGGCCGTTAGTGAGGGTGAAGGAACCGACCGTGACCGCCTGGCCGTCGGCCTCCCGGACCTGGCAGGCCACGGGGCCGTCGGCGGGCGCCTGGTCGACCTGCATGTAGATGATGCCGGGGTTCCCGCGGTAGGCGAAGACCTCGCCGACGTGGCGATTTCCGCTGACCAAGGCAGTCTCGACGGGATGGTCACCGTCAGATCCCGTGTGGTGGCCGACGGCGTAGCCGCCGAGGGCAAGGGCCACGGCGATAGCGGCGGCCAGTGGAAGAGCCATGAGGGGCCTCCGGTGACGCCGGGCCGGCCGGTCGGCGCCCACCCGGGCCATCACCCGGGACTCGAAGCCGACGGGCGGTTCGACCTCGGGGGTGGCGGCCACGACGCGGTCCACGACGTTGGAGTAGGCGGCCAACTCCTTGCGGCAGTCCGGGCACACGTCGAGGTGGGCCAGGGCCTCGGCCCGCTCCCGTCCCTCGAGGGTGCCGAGGGACAGCTCGGCCATTCGGCCCGGGTCGCAGTTCGGGACGGTCATTGGGTGCTCCTTCCAGGGTCGAGGGCGGCGCGGAGGCGTTGCATGGCAGTGCGGATCCGGGTCTTGGCGGTGCCGAGGGGGATCTGCTCGGCGGTAGCGACCTCGCTCGCCGAGAGGCCGCCGATCCCGGCGAGGATGATCGCCCGGGCCTGCTCGGGGGGAAGGGTGCGGATCGCCGCCCACAGCTCCTCGGAGGACTCACCGAGGAGGGCTCGGTGCTCGGGGCCGTCCCCGATCGACGCCATGACCCTCACCAGGAGGTCGGCCGGGTCCATCGGCGTCGGCCGGCGGACCCGGCCGACGTCGATGGCGATGTTCCGGGTGATGGTGGCCAACCAGGTGCCGACCGGGCCTCGGCGAACGTCGAAGCTGTCCGCCCGTCGCCACGCCCGTTCGAACGCTTCCTGCGCGACTTCTTCGGCGACGGCGGGAATGCCGGTGACGGCGAGGGCGACACCGTAGACCCGCCGCTGGAAACGGCGGACGAACGCCAAGGCGAGGGCGTCGTCCCCGCCGGCGAACCCGGCGAGCAGGGTGTCGTCGGCCAGGTCGTCGGTCGCCGGCCCGATGCGGCGCAGGCTTCGACCACCATCGGGGGTCCGGTTGCGTTTGGCTGGAGCCAACAGCTTCATTAGGTCTTGGGCTCAGCGGACCGGCGCGGCGGTCCGCTGGACCGCGGCGCTCGTCGAGCGACGGAACCGGTTGTGGGTGAGAAGGACCAGGAGCGCAGACACCGCGATGCCGGCCGCCTCCACGGCAATCGCCGAGGCGATGTGGGGCGCCTGCCATGATGCGTGGAAGCCGAACAGGCCGTGCCCGATAGCGATGAACAACGCCACGAGGGTACCGGCATTGAACAGCCCGTTGAGCGAAGCGGCGCCGGCCAGCAGCCGACGGGGGGAGATGAGGACGGCAGCGGCGAGGGCAAACCCACCGGCCACGTTGAGCAGGAACAGCGGGCCGACGATCGAAGCGTGGCGGACGCCGTCCTGCCACAAGACGAGGTGGATGGCGCCCATGGCCACACTCAGGCCGGCCGCCCCCACCCGAAGGGTGACCTCGGCGGCGACGATCGGGCGCCGGGCGGCATCAGTAGCCAACGCGGCCACCTCCCGAGGTGCTGGTGAGCTGCGACGGGGTCCAGACTCGGTGGGGACGTCGGTTGGGATCATCACGGCTCCTCGGGTTCGGGTGGCTACACAACGACCTACGGGCCAGGCATCCGATCGGATTGGTGTACCGCCCCAGGAGCGGAAGCGAAGTAACACTGTGCATGGGAGGGTTGCTCCAGCCGCGGTCGGTGGCGGTGCGGGTGACACTGACCCCACCAGGACCGAGCCCTTCCTTGTAGCAAGTCGTCGCACTTCTTGCTACAGTGCGCGTGTGACGAGGAGCATCGCGCAGCGGGAGTTGCGCAACGAGAACGCCAGGGTTATCGACGCAGTTACGGCTGGGGAGACCTTCGTCGTGACGCGCAACGGTGAACCGGTCGCCGAGCTCCGGCCGATTCGGGCTGGTCGCCGCGGTTTCATCACTCGCGATGAGGTGGTGGCCCTGGCCGCCGCCCGCGTACGAATCGACAGACATCAGTTCCGAGCCGACCTCGACCAGGTGATCGAGCAGGGACTCTGACATGACGTCCGGGCTGCTCGATAGCTCCGTCGTCGTCGACTGGCACGACCCAATAGTCCTCGCCGCATTGCCCGACGTGATGGCGATCTCGGCAATCACTGCGGCCGAGCTGGCGGCCGGACCGCACCTCGCCACCACTGCGACCGAAGCCGCGAAGCGTCAGGCGCGACTGCAGGAGGTCGAGGCCAAGCTGGAACCGCTCCGCTTCGATGGCACAGCCGTGCGCAGCTACGGACTCGTCGTCGCCGCTGTAGTCCGCGGCGGACGCAAGCCGCGCAGCCGATTTGCCGACCTCCTGATCGCCGCTACTGCACACGCCAACGGTCTCGACCTGTACACCCGCAACGGCGATGACTTCGCTGGCTTGGACGACCTTGTCCGCGTCATCGCCATCTGATCGCCCGGTCGGACACGGCTCCGCCCGTCACCGACGATGCCGCGGCATCGCCAGGATGGTCTCGGCCACCGTGGCCAAGTCCGGTCCGACGTAGGCGGGGGCCGGGGTGACGGGAAGGTCGGCGGCGCCGGTGACACCGGAGAGGACCAGGGCGAAGGGCGCGCCGGCCAGCTTGGCGAAGCGGCCGTCGGTGTCGGGGCGGTCGCCCACCATCACGCCCACCGGCCCGAACCGGGCCCGCACCAGATCGGCGACCGCCTGGTGGGGCTTGCCGGCCACCTCCGCCTGCCGGCCCGACGATACCTCGAGGAAGGCGATCACCGCCCCGGCGCCCGGCAGCAGACCATCGGGGGTCGGGAAGGTGGCGTCGGTGTTGGTGGCCACGAACCGGGCGCCTCCCCGGATGGCGGCCGTAGCGGTGGCGAGCTCGTCGTAGTCGAGGACCGGGCTGCGGCCCACGACGACGGCGGCAGGCGTGTCGGCGGCGGGCACCACCTCGATCCCGCGAGCGGCCAGTGCCTCGGTGATGCCGGGGCCACCGACCATGGCGGCGCGGGTACCGGGGTCGAGCAACGACGCCGCCGCCTGGGCGGACGTCACCAGCTCCTCGGCGGTGGCGGCGATGCCGGCGTGGCGCAGGGTGCCGACGTGGTCGGCGAGGGTCGGCCCGGCGTTGTTGGTCAGGAACACGACCCGGTGCCCGGCCCGGCGCAGGCGCTCCACCGTCTCGGGCGCGCCGGCGATCGGCCGGCCGGCCAACCACACCACCCCGTCGAGATCGAGCACCCAGAGCATGGCGGCAGTCTGCCAGCCGCTTGCCGGTCGGTGGACGATCCGCTACGCAAAGGGGGTGCCCCGCTTCGAGCCGTTCACCGGCCTTCGCTACTCGCTGTCCCACATCGGCTCTCTCGACGACGTGGTGTGCCCGCCCTACGACGTCATCGCCGACGACGAGCGGGCCGCCCTGGAGCGCCGCAGCCCGAACAACGTCGTCCGCCTCGAGCTGCCACGTCGGGACAACGGCGCCGACCCCTATCAGGGTGCGGCCCGCCTGCTCGACTCGTGGCGCGACGGCGGCGTCCTCCACCGCGATGCGACGCCCGCCTTCTACGGCCATCGGATGGCATTCCGTGATCCGTCCGGCGCGGCCCGCATGACCGTGGGCGTCATCGGCGCCATGGGCCTGGAACCGCCGGGCGACGGCATCCTCCCCCACGAGGAGACGACGCCCAAGGCCAAGAGCGACCGCCTGGCGTTGATCCGCGCCACGCGCGCCAACCTGTCACCCATCTGGGCCCTCACGCCCGCCCCCGGCCTGGCCGAGCTGGCCGACCCACCCGCTCACCCGGCCGAGCACTCCACCACCGACGACCTGGTGACCCACGAGCTGTGGCCGATCACCGAGCGCGAGCGCGTCGAGTCCATCCGGGCGTTGGTGACCAGCCAACCGCTGCTGATCGCCGACGGCCACCACCGCTACGAGACCGCGCTGACGTTCCAGGGCGAGCGCCATGCCCAGGGCGAGCCGGCGGGCGGGCCCGACGCCATCATGACCCTCGTCGTCGAGCTGGACGAGCAGCAGCTCTCCGTGCAGGCCATCCACCGGTTGCTGACCGGCCTACCGCCGTCGCTCGACCTGGTCGCGGCGCTGGAACCGGCCTTCGATCTCCGTCCCACCTCGGCGGTGGACACGACCATCGGTCAACGCATGCTCGACGACGGGGCCCTCGCCGTCGTCACCCCTGCCGGTACCTGGCTGGCCCGCCCGAAGCAAGCGACCGTCGCTGCGGCCACCCACGATCTGGACTCCAGCCGGCTCGACGTGGCCCTGGCCGCCCTGCCCCCCCACGAGGTGACCTTCCAGCATGGCTGGGGCATGTGTGCGGCGGCGGTGGCCAACAGGCGAGCCGACGCCGCCGTCCTCTTGCGCCCGGCCAGCGTCCAGCAGATCGCGTCCATCAGCCGTGGCGGGGTGCGCATGCCGCCCAAGACCACGTTCTTCTGGCCCAAGCCCCGCACCGGCCTGGTCCTCCGGGAGGTCTAACCGGCGGCCGGGCGTGCTCGTACACCAGTGAAGTGAGTGCGATTGATTTGCTAGCATACTGCGACATGAGGACGCTCTACCTGCGAAACGTGCCCGAGGATGTCGTGGAGCGCCTGCAGCGGCTAGCTGCTCGTGACGGGACCTCAGTAGGAGCAGTGGCGGTGAGAGAGCTCGCCGATGTATCGCGCCGGGCAGACAATCCTGCCCTGTTGGGGACGCTTCCCGACCTCGGTGTCGACGCCGCCGCGATCGTCGCCGCGGTAGATGCCGGACGTGCCGAGCGGTGATTGTGGCCGACGCGTCGGTGGCGGTGGCGGCGTTGCTCAACGCTGGCCCGGCGCGCCGGGCGTTCAGCGACGAGCAGCTGCACGCTCCCCACCTGATCGACTCCGAGGTCGCGAACGCACTCCGGCGCGAGGTCGCCGGCCAGCGACTCGAAGTCGGTGATGCATGGACCGCGCTCGACCGCTGGCGGCGGCTGGCTTTAACGCGCTATCCGGTTGTCGGACTCCTGGAGAGGGTCTGGGATCTGCGCGACAGCATCTCGGCATACGACGCCGCTTATGTCGCGCTCGCAGAGCTCTTGGACTGCGCCCTGCTCACCGCCGATACGCGACTGAGCCGAGCGCCCGGGAGTCGGTGCTCGATCACGGTCGTGCCCCGGTAGCCGATGGTTGACCGGCACTGGCGTCTTTGTCACGTCCGGCCTGCCCCGAGGGTCCGCCCCTAGTTGCGGCGCTGCCGCCGCCTGGCCGCCGCGGTCGTGGACCTCGATGCCGTCGTGTCGGTCCCTGCGGCGCTCGGCCGGGCGGACACGGCCGGACGATGCCTTCTGGTCTCCACGACTGCTTTGATGCCCTCGAAGGGGGACGGTGGTCACTGGGGTCGTGCTGATCCCGCAACACCACCCGGTCGTGCTGAGCAAGCAACTCGTCACGCTCGACCGGTTGAGCGCGGGCGGCTCATGTTCGGAGTGGGCGTTGGGTATCTGGACAGTGAGTTGGGGGCGGCCGGCGTCCCGATGGGCGAGCGCGGATCTCGCGCCGACGAGTATCTCGGCGCGCTCCATGCGCTGTGGGCCAACGAGCGGCCGCACTTCGAAGGGGCGCACGTGAGCATCGTCGACGTCGACGCACACCCGCGACCGGTCGACGGCCGGATACACATCATCGTCGGCGGGCAGGCACCAGCGGCGCACCGGCGCGCCATTCGATACGCGGCGGGGTGGTACGGGTTCATGCTCGACCGCGGCGCGGTCACCACGCAGATCGAGTCCCTGCGGCGCTCGGCCGAGGCCATCGGCCGTGACCTCGCCGAGCTCGAGATCTCGGTGACCCCGGTCGAAGAACTGACCGACCAGATCGTCGCTGACTACGCCGGCCTCGGCGTCCATCGCCTCGTCGTAGCACCACCGAGAGGCGACTTCTGGCGAGACAGATGGTCATACGCCAACTACGAGGACTTCATCCGCCGCAACGCCCCTGCCGAGATCGGAGCAGTTGAGATGTCAGCCTCCGCCCAGCCCAACTGAGAACCGAGACCGGTGACAAGATCATCGATTCCGACCCCGATCCATTCGCTATTCGCTGTCGGTGCGGCCGACGACTCGGCCTCGATCGACTGATTCTGGGGTCAAGAAACCACCACTGGTGCGAGTTTTCCGACACCAGAACCGACGCTCTACCTTGCGGCTGGAGACAGCTTCGGGAGAACTGGGCCAACAAGCGCGGCGCAGTCCAGGCCATGCGGTTCACCATCGACCACGATGCCTCGACCCGGCCGTCCAGGGCCGTTGCGCAAGCCGATGGGCGACTGACACGGGGTAGGGGCCTCGTTGGTCGACGCGTGTCGGGCAGAGCAGAATGGGGCCGTGAGCAGTAAGCAGCCCATGGTGGTCGCCGTCAGCCGTGACGGCGAGCACCGCTTCAGCAAGGCCCCCACCGAGGAGATCACCCTCCTGGTCGGTCTGGGCGTTCAGGGCGACGCTCACGCTGGGGTCACCGTGCAGCACCGTTCTCGCGTGGCTGGCGACCCGACCCAGCCCAACCTGCGCCAGGTCCACCTCATCGATGCCGAGCTGTTCGCCGAACTGCGGGAGCAGGGCTTCGAGGTGAGTCCCGGCCAGCTCGGGGAGAACATCACCACGACTGGGCTTGCTCTGCTGGGCTTGCCGCGTGGGACCCACCTGCGAGTCGGGCGCCAGGCGGTGGTCGAGGTCACCGGCCTGCGCAACCCGTGCGCCCAAATCAACGCCTTCCGGTCGGGCTTGCTGAGCTTCGTCGTGGGGCGCGACGAGGACGGTGGAGTAGTGCGCAAGTCCGGCGTCATGGGCGTCGTCATCAGCGGAGGACCAGTTCGACCAGGCGATCAGCCGTTCATTGTCACCTCGATCGACCACGTGCAGCTAGCCATGCCGGCGGGCAAGGAACCTGAGGCAGAGGCCTTCTACGTCGTCTCCTCGGCCTCACGGTCGTGGCGAAGCCTGAGCCGCTTGCGTCTCGCGGAGGGAGGTGGTTTGCCAACGGCGATGTGCAGATCCACCTAGGAGTTGACACCGACTTCCGTCCCGCCCGCAAGGCTCATCCTGCCCTCGTGGTCTCGGGGCTGGACGACCTGGTGACCAGGCTGGAGGGGGCCGGAGTCGTCATTTGCTGGGACGAGGACCTGCCAGCCGTTGTGGTTGCCATGTGAACGATCCTTTTGGCAACCGGGTCGAGCTGATGGACGGCCGGTAGGGGATCCCCGCATACGGGCCGGTGACCAATGCGGACCGACCATGGTCCTGACAGGATGTCGGGCGATGACGAGCCAGCTTGCCTGCGTGGTGATCGACGCCACCGACCCGACCGCATTGGCCGGGTTCTGGAAGGAGGTGCTCGGCTGCATGTCGATCTACGCGCCGATGGTTTGACCACCGCGGCAGAGCTGGAGCGGCTCCTCGCACTTGGTGCCCGGCCGGTCGACGTCGGGCAACGGCAGGACGTGACGTGGGTGGTGCTGGCCGACCCGGAGGGCAACGAGTTCTGCCTGCTCCAACGCTCTGTGCAGGAGCTTGAAGCGGAACAACAGGGCTGATGACCCTCAAGCCGCCCATCGCGCACGTCTCATTTGCGGATCCTCAACCGCACCGGCCTGGAGCGTTTCCGAACGCGGGCTCGCTGACTCGGCTGCTGGCTGTCTCCCGCGACCGAGAAGGTAATCTGGCGCCGATGGCGCTATAATGGCGCCATGCCTAGCGTGCAGGTCAAGGATGTTCCCCCTGAGACCCATGCGGTGCTCCGCCGGCGGGCGGCCGCGGCCCACCAGTCGCTGCAGGAGTACTTGCGCCAGCGACTGATCGAAGAGGCGGCGATGCCCACAGTGGAGGAGGTCTTGGCCCGAGCTGGAGGCCGTGCCGGTGGGTCGGTTCCCTTCTCCGAGGCGGTATCGACGCTACGGGATGACCGTGATCGTCGTTGATGCCAGCGTCCTCGTCGCGGCTCTCGGCGACGATGGTGTGGACGGCGACCAGGCTCGGGAGCGACTCCGTCGCCACAGCCTGGCGGCGCCGGAACTAATCGATCTAGAGGTGACCTCGGTCCTGAGGAGGCTCCTCCTCAGCGGCCAGTTGCCTGCTCGACGAGCCGAGCTGACCATCTCCGACCTGGTCGCCCTACCGTTGCGGCGTGTCCCGCACCGGGCGCTGCTCCCACGGTGCTGGAGCCTTCGGGAGAACCTCACCGTTTACGACGCCTCGTACGTCGCCCTGGCCGAACAGCTCGACGTAGCGTTGGTGACCGCAGACGCTCGGCTTTCGAAAGCGCCCGGCCTTCGCTGCGAGGTCGACGTCCTCACTCACGCCTGAAGGCCCCCGTCCGGGCGATCTGCTGCTTCTCGGGTTCGGCATTGACACCGATCGCCGATGTCTCAGCGCGTTCGGCGCGGCGGGCAGCCATTCGGGCACGGTCACAGGCTGCCGAAGCGCACGCGGGCGAGGCAATCGGCCAACCGGCCGGGGACGAGGCTGCGCGCCGCCCACCCGATGCGCGCCTCGAAGCCGACCGGGACGACGCTACGATTGGTGGCGAGGGCGGCCACGATGGCCGCCGCCACCGTCTCCGGTGGATGGCCACGCCGGAAGGCCTTCTCGATGCCGGCCCGGGCCGCGACGCGGTCGCCGCAGAAGCGGGTGTTGCCCGCCACGATGTCGGTGTTGATAACCCCGGGGCAGATGGCCGTGACGCCAACCCCAGCCTGGTACCAGTCGGCCCGCAAGCACTGGCTGAAGGCGAGGACGGCCGCCTTCGTCGTGCAATAGCCGGGCTCGGTGCCGCGGGGGGTATAGGCCAGCCCGGAGGCGATGTTCACCACATGACCCGAGCGGCGCGCCGTCATGGCCGGCCCGAACGCCTGGCAGAAGTTGACGGCGCCGAGCAGGTTGATCCCGATGATCCAATCCCAGTCGGCGAGGCTCATGTCCAGGGCGCGACCGGTCATGCCGACCCCGGCGTTGTTCACCAGGATGTCGGGTATCCCGTGGTCCGCCTGGACCGTGGCCGCCAAGGCGGCGACCCGTTCCCGGTCGCTCACGTCGACGGCCATGGCGACACCACCAATGTCCACCGCAATGCTCTCGGCCCGCTCGGCGTCGATGTCGGCGGCGATCACCCGGGCACCGTCGGCCGACAGGGCGCGAGCCGTGGCCGCGCCGATGCCACTGCCCGCACCGGTCACCAGGGCCAGGGCCCCGGACACCGTCACGGGTTGGGGTCCGATGGTCCGGCGGGTCAGTCGAGGTCCTTCGCCAGCCGGAGGCCAGTGAACGCCCACCGGGCGGCCGGCGGGTAGAAGTTGCGATACGTCGGCCGGGCATGGCCGTCGGGGGTGATGCAGGCGCTCCCCCGGGCGACGTGCTGGCCGCACATGAACTTGCCGTTGTACTCGCCCACCACACCCATCGGCGTCCGGAAGCCCGGATAGGGCAGGTATGCGCTGGTCGTCCACTGCCACACCTGGCCGAACCACTGCTGGTCGTCGTCGGTGGCCGGCGACGGGTGCATGCGCAGCGTCGGGCCCGGCGGCTTCGCGCTCGCCGCCGCGTGCTCCCACTCGGCCTCCGTCGGCAGTCGGGCCCCCGTCCAATGGGCGTAGGCCTCGGCCTCGTAATAGCTGAGGTGGACGACTGGCTCCGCCCTGTCGACCGGGCCCGGCCCGGCCAACGTGTAGACCGTCCAGTCGTCACCGTCGGGCTCCCAGTACATCGGTGCCTGCCGGTCCTCGGCGATGATCTGGGCCCAGCCGTCCGACAGCCACAGCTCGGAGCGGCGGTAACCGCCGTCATCCATGAAAGCCAGCCACTCCCCCGCCGTCACCACTCGATCGGCGATGGCGAACGGCTCCAGCCATACCCGGTGCGACGGAGTCTCGTTGTCGAAGCTGAAGCCACCGTCGGTGCCGCTGCCGCTCGACACCAATCCGCCGTCGAGCTCCACCCAGCCGAGCTCCCGGGCCGGCGACGAGCAGCTCGGTCCCCTGCCGCCGGGGGAATAGGGCGAGCGGCCGGGCTGGCTGCCGAGCACGTGCTTGATGTCCATGAGCAGCAGCTCCTGGTGCTGCTGCTCATGGTGGAGGCCGAGCTCCACCGTGGCGCGCACGCTCCCGCTCGGATCCGACGCCAGCAGCTCGCCCATGGCCTGGTCGACCACCCGGCGATAATGCTCCACCTCGGCCACACCGGGTCGGGTGACCATGCCCCGAGCCGTGCGAGGGTGCCGCGGGCCGGCACCCTCGTAGTACGAGTTGAACAGGTAGAGGTACTCCTCGGCGTGGGCCCGGTAGCCGGGATGCGATGCCAAGAGCACGAACTGCTCCCAGAACCAGGTGGTGTGGGCCCGGTGCCACTTCGTCGGGCTGACGTCGGCCATGGTCTGGACCGTCTGGTCCTCGGCGGAGAGCGGCGCAGCCAGGCGCTCGGTGGTGGCCCGGACCGCCTGGTAGCCCTCCAACGTCGGTCGCGGCGGGGCGGGTGCGAGGCGAGGAGCGAGGGTCTGCACGGCGGGGCCCTAGCTGTCCTCGCGGCGGGCCAGCGCCAACGAGAAGTCACCGGCCGGGTCGGTCCACACGTGCTCGAGGCTGAGCCCGGCGTCGTCGAGCTCAGCGGCCAGCCCGTCGGGACGGAACTTGCAGCTCAGCTCGGTGCGGATCTCCTCGCCGTCGGCCAGGTCGACCACCAGGTCCAGGTCGGCCACCCGCACCCGTTGGGCGCCCCGGGACACCACACCCATCTCGATCCGCTCGTAGGTGGTGTTCCAGCGGGCGACGTAGGCGAACCGGTCGAGGACGAAATCGGCGTGCAACGCCTGGTTCACCACGTCGAGGACGTTCAACTCGAAGGCGGCGGTCACCCCGCCGGCGTCGTCATAGGCCGCCACCAGGCGGGCCGGATCCTTGACCAGGTCGGCCCCGACCAGGAACCACTCGCCGCCGTGCAGCACCCCGGCCACGTCGTGGAGGAACGCCCGGCGGTTGGCCGGCTCCAGGTTCCCCAACGTGCCGCCGAGCAGGGCCAGGATCCGCCCCTTGCCGTCGGGCAGGTGCTGCAGGTGCTCGCCGAAGTCGCCCACCACGCCGGCCAGGTCGATCCCCGGGTAGCGCACCGCCATCTCGGCCAACGACTGGCGCAGGGTCGCCTCGGCCACGTCGAAGGCCACGTACCCCGTGAGCGTTCCCGCGCCTCGCAGCGCGTCGAGCAGCCGGAGGGTCTTCTCCGACGTGCCGGAGCCCAGTTCCATCAGGGTCCCGGCCCCGGTGGCGGCGGCGACGTCGTCGGAGTGGGCGGCCAGGATAGCCCGCTCGGCCCGGTTCGGGTAGTAGTCGGGCAAGGCGGTGATCTGCTCGAACAGCGCACAGCCGCGCTCGTCGTAGAGCCACTTGGCCGGGAGCCACTTCACGTCGGCGTCCAGACCGCGGCGGACGTCGGCGGCCAGAGCGGCGCGCTGATGGTCCTCGTTCAGCAGAACGGCAACGGGCGGAGGGTAGGTGGCAGTCATGTCACGGTCCTTCCGGACGCGCCGTCAAGACGTGCCCTACCGAGAACCTACCCGCTCGTCCGCCCGATGCGGGCCACCTCCGGAGATTCTCAGGAAACGGTCCAGGTGGCGCCGGACGTGAGCAATGCCGCCAGGTCACCAGGTCCCTTCCGCTCGGCGGCGGCCGCCAGCTGGCTGTTCACCATCGATCCGTACTCGGCGCGCTCCACGGCACGGAACACGCCTATGGGTGTCGGCGAGGTGGGACCCGTCGCCAGGCGAGACAACGCGAAGGCCACGCTCGGGTCAGGACGGGTTTCGTCGTGGACGGCCAGCGCGCCCTCCCCGACGTCCGCCACGTCCGCGACCGTCGCCTCACCGTCGGCCATCACCACCCCTTTGCCCAGATCCTCACCGAAACGGATGGGCTGACCGTGCTCCAACGGGATCAGCATCGACGGCCGGTTCGCCTTGGCGGTGATCTGCTCGAACGCACCGTCGTTGAACACGTTGCAGTTCTGGTAGATCTCGACCAGCGAGGCGCCCCGGTGCTGGTAGGCCCGCTTGAACGTGGCCATCATGTGCTTGCGGTCCATGTCGTGAGTGCGGGCCACGAAGCTGGCCTCGGCGCCCAGCGCCAGCGACACCGGGTTGTAGGGATGGTCCAGCGAACCGAACGGCGTCGACTTGGTCACCTTGCCGGTCTCGCTGGTCGGTGAGTACTGGCCCTTGGTCAAGCCGTAGATCTGGTTGTTGAACAGCAGGATGGTCAGGTTCACGTTGCGGCGCAGGGCGTGCAGCAAGTGGTTGCCGCCGATCGACAGCGCATCGCCGTCGCCGGTCACGACCCAGACGTGCAGGTCCGGGCGGCTGACGGCGATGCCCGTCGCCAGCGCCGGCGCCCGCCCGTGGATGGAGTGAACTCCGTAGGTGTTCATGTAATACGGGAACCGCGAGCTGCAACCGATGCCGGACACGAACACGGTGTCCTCCCGGGTGGCGCCCAGCTCCGGCATCAGCATCTGCACCGCGGTCAGGACCGAGTAGTCCCCGCACCCGGGACACCACCGGATCTCCTGATCGCTGGTCCAGTCCTTCTTGGTCGTGACGGGCACAGCAACGTCGGTCATCACGCTTCTTTCGTGTCGCTCAGGATGCTCAGGATGGCCCGCTCGATCTCGCCGGCCCGGAACGGCTGGCCGTTGACCTTGTTCAGGCCCTGGGCGTCGACCAGGAAGTCACTGCGGACGACCTTGCGGAGCTGGCCCAGGTTCATCTCGGGCACCAGCACCTTCCGGTACGAGCCGACCACGGCGCCCAGGTTGGCCGGGAACGGGTTGAGGTGGCGGACGTGAGCCTGGGCCACCGCCAGGCCCTGGGCTCGGACCCGGCGGATGCCCGCGGCGATGGCACCGTAGGTCGAGCCCCATCCGAGCAGCAGCAGCTCGGCGTCGCCGGTCGGGTCGTCGACCTCCACGTCGGGAATGTCGGCGGCGATCCCCGCCACCTTGTCGACCCGTAGGCGGGTCATGCGCTCGTGGTTGGCCGGGTCGTAGGAGACGGTGCCGGCGCCGTCGGCCTTCTCCAGGCCGCCGATGCGGTGGGCCAGGCCGGGCGTGCCGGGCACCGCCCACGGGCGAGCCAGGGTCTCGGCGTCGCGGAGGTACGGCCAGAACTCCGGCTCGCCGTCGGGGCGGACGTGGTTCGTCTCCGTGGCGAAGGCAACGCTGATGTCGGGGAGGGCGTCGACGTCGGGCACCCGCCACGGCTCGGCGCCATTGGCCAGGTAGCCGTCGGAGAGCAGGAACACCGGGGTGCGGTACTTGAGGGCGATGCGGGCCGCCTCTATGGCCGCGAAGAAGCAGTCGCCCGGCGTGGAGGGCGCCACGATCGGCACCGGTGCCTCACCGTGGCGGCCGTAGAGCGCCTGGAGCAGGTCAGCCTGCTCGGTCTTGGTCGGCAGCCCCGTCGACGGCCCACCACGCTGGATGTCGATGACCAGCAGCGGAAGCTCCAGGTTCACAGCCAGGCCGATGGTCTCGGCCTTCAGGTCGACGCCCGGACCGCTGGTGGTGGTCACGCCGAGCGATCCCGCGTACGCAGCACCCAGCGCGGCGCCGATGCCGGCGATCTCGTCCTCGGCCTGGACGGTCCGCACCCCGAAGTTCTTGTGCTTGGACAGCTCATGGAGGATGTCGGATGCCGGCGTGATCGGATAGCTGCCCAGGAACAGGGGGAGCTTGGCCAGCTGGCCAGCGGCGATCAGCCCCCACGCCAGGGCGGTGTTCCCGGAGATGTTCGTGTAGGTGCCCGGCTCGTGATCGGCCGGCTTGACCTGGTAGGTCACCTCGAACAGCTCGGCCGTCTCCCCGAAGTTGTAGCCCGCCTTGCACGCCAACGTGTTGGCCTCGGCCACCATCGGCGTCTTGGCGAACCGCTCGGCGATCCACCCCAAGGTCGTCTCGATCGGCCTGGTGTACATCCAGGAGATGACCCCGAGAGCGAAGAAGTTCTTCGATCGCTCGGCGTCGCGAGGCTTGGTCCCCGACG
Source organism: Acidimicrobiales bacterium (assembly GCA_965276635.1). GTDB lineage: Bacteria > Actinomycetota > Acidimicrobiia > Acidimicrobiales > Palsa-688 > CBDIBC01. Next base: position 52,185 of record CBDIBC010000001.1, read on the forward strand.
GCTTGACCGCCTCCAGGGTGATGGAGGTCATGGGGACCTCGAAGACCGTGTAGGCGCTGAGGGAATCGTCGGTCAGCGGATTGGCGGCATACCCGGCCTTGGCCAGGGTGCGGTCCTCGAAGGCATCGCTGTTCACGATGATGGTGCCCCCCGGCTCCACGTCGCCGAGGTTGGCCCTGAGGGCGGCCGGGTTCATGGCCACCAGCACGTTCGGGTGGTCGCCCGGCGTCAGGATGTCGTGGTCCGAGATGTGGACCTGGAAAGCCGACACCCCGGCCAGGGTCCCCGCCGGCGCCCGGATCTCCGCCGGGAAGTCGGGCAGGGTCGACAGGTCGTTGCCGAACAGCGCCGAGGACGCCGTGAACCGATCACCCGTGAGCTGCATCCCGTCGCCGGAGTCCCCGGCGAAGCGGATGACCACCCGGTCGATCTCGGTGACGGTGTGCTCGCGCGATGCGGTGTCGGCCATGCAGGTCCCTTCAGCGGTGGGCCTGTGAAGTTTAGGCCACTCGGTGCCCGGCGGGTCAGGCGATGGTGACGTGGTCGTCCAGGTAGACGTCCTGGACGGCGTTCAGCAGGGCCACCCCGTCGCGGGTGGGCCGCTGGAACGCCTTGCGGCCGACGATCAGGCCCGACCCGCCCGCTCGCTTGTTGATCACTGCGGTGCGGACGGCCTGGCCCACGTCACCGTCGCCCTTCGAGTCGCCGCCACTGTTGATCAACGGCGAACGGCCCATGTAGCAGTTCACCAGCTGCCAGCGCGTCAGGTCGATGGGGTTTTCGGTGGTCAGCTGGTCGTACACCAGCGGGTCGGTTCGACCGAAGCCGATGGCGTCGTAGCCGCCGTTGTTCTCCGGCTGCTTCTGCTTGATGATGTCCGCCTGAATGGTGACACCGATGTGGTTGGCCTGGCCCGTCAGATCGGCGGACACCGAGTAGTCGACGCCGTCCTTCTTGAAGGCGTTGTTCCGCAGGTAGCACCACAGGACGGTGAACAGCCCGAGGGCGTGCGCCTCCTGGAAGGCCTCGGACACCTCCTGGATCTGGCGGGTGGCCTCCTCGGAGCCGAAGTAGATGGTGGCCCCGACCCCCATGGCGCCCAGCTCGTAGGCCTCCTGGACCGACCCGTACATGACCTGATCGAACTTGGCCGGATAGGTGAGCAGCTCGTTGTGGTTCAGCTTGACGATGAACGGGATCTTGTGGGCGTAGCGCCGCGACACTGCGCCCAGCACCCCGAACGTGGTGGCCACCGCATTGCAGCCGCCCTCGACGGCCAGCTCCACCAAGTTCTTGGGATCGAAGTAGGCCGGGTTCTTGGCGAAGCTGGCCGCACCCGAGTGCTCGATGCCCTGGTCGACGGGCAGGATCGACAGATAGCCGGTGCCCCCCAGGCGCCCGTGGTCGAGCACTGCCTGCAGGTTCCGCAGCACCGGGACCGGGCGGTCGGTCCAGCTGACCACCCGATCGATGAAGTCAGGACCGGGTAGCACCAGATCGTCGCGGTCGATGCCCTTGCACCGATAGCTGAGCAACGACGTCGCTTCGTCTCCGAGCAGGGACTGCAGATCCATGGCGGTTCGGGCTCCTGACGTTGCGTACATGTACCTTCTACCCCGAGCCTAGGCCCCACTCCCCCGATCGGTCTCATCCACCTCGCGGAGCAGTCGTGGCGGCGGCGGCTCAGCCGGCCACCAACTCCGCGTGCCCACCAACTCCTCGAGCAAGGTGGCCACCGCCCCGTCGCCGTGGTCGGGCAGCACGCGATCGGCAATGGCTCGGGCCTCGGCGATGGCGTTGGCAGGCACCATCGCCGTCCCGGCCCACGCCAGCACCGAAAGGTCGTTGTGGTTGTCGCCGATGGCCACCACCTCGTCGACGGAGATGCCGAGGCGGCCGCAGACCCGCTCGAGGGCATACGCCTTGGAAACGCCCGGGGCCGCGATGTCGACCCAGTCCAATCCCGATGAGGTGACCGATCCTTCCTCGCCGATGCGGCTCTCGAGCACCTCGATGAGCTCAGGCGCCGTCCAGCCCGGCCGTCGGGCGATGAGCTTCACGCACCCGTCGGCCACGGCTGCGAGCACATCGCCGCTCTGGTTCACCTCGTCGCTCCAGTCGGCGGGGATCTCGACGAAGCCGGGTTCGTAGGTGAAGCAGGCCACGTCGTCGACGGCCAAGAGCACACCGGGCACGGTGCGGCGGACGAGGTCCACCAGCCCGGCGGCGATTTGGCCGGGGAGCGATTCGACCTCGACGACTTGCTGGCTATCGATGTCAACGATGGCTGCACCGTTGGAGCACACCCCGAGGGGACCGAGGTCGGCGGTGGCACAGATCCGCCAGATGGACTGGGGTGGCCGCCCGGTCACGGGCACCACGTGGATCCCCGATCGCCGAGCGGCCCGGACCGCCGCCGCCGATCGGGCGTCGACGTGTCCGGTCCGATCGAGCAGCGTGCCGTCGAGGTCCGTTGCCACCAGGCGCACCCCTCGATCCATCCGTGCCACCGTACCGGCCGCCCTGCGGCCCGACGGCGCGTGGCGGTCAGACCGCTCGTGGGCCATTGCGCCCGGCGGCCGCTTGCTCGATGCGAGCGGTAACCTCGGCCAACGCCGTGGACGTCCGGGCGCGGGCACCGGCAGGAATGACCCGTTCGGCCACCACCTCGGTCCTGCTCTGGGTGACATCCCCGGAGCGGAAGAACCGCCGGCGGACACGGCCGATGACCACCACCGCACGGTCGGCCTCCAGGGTCGAGGCCCACGCGGGCGCGTCGAACCAGGCAACGGGGGCTGTCTCCGCCGGACCCTCGTCCGGACGCATGGTCACCTCCAGCGCCACCAGGCGGCTGCCCGACGGCAGCGACCGGTGCACGGCCGGGCGGGCCAGCACCCCTTCCAGGACCACCAGGTTCATCATCTCTCGTCCTCCGCGTCGTGTGCCTTACATCGGTCGGCAGCACAGCACGAGCCGACGACTGGAGGTCGGGCGGCGGTCGGACGGCGGAGCCGCCCGCATGGTCGCCAGGCGAGATGCTCGGCACCGTACCTCGTTGGTGTGACATCCAACCGAGCCCTCCGCAGGTGACGGATCAGCGCAGGGCGCGAAGTCGCTGGTTCACGTCGAAGGCCTCGGGGTCGGCGGCATCGACCCGCCCGAACAGGTCTCGGGCTCGAGGGACGTCGCCCGCCCGCTCGTAGAGGTCGGCGAGGGCGTACCATTGGCGCAGGTGCCGCTCGGCAGGGTTCTTCACTCGACGCGCCGCCCGCTCCAAGACGGCGATGGCGCCGGTCAGATCGCCCTGGTCAGCGCGGCAGCCGGCCGCCACGATCCGGCCCTCGGCCACCAGCTCGCCGCTGGGCGACGCATTGCGCAGCTCGTCCCAGAGCTCGTTGGCCGCCCGGTAGCTGCGCATGGCGCGGTAGCAATCGGCTAGCACGGGATGCTGGTCGAAGGAGCCGCTCATCTGTCGGTACGCCTCCAGGTGCTTGGCCGCCTGCGGCCACTGATCCAGGCGGTAGAGGACCAGGCCGTAGAGCTCACGGACGGCGGCTGACGTCGGGACCTCACCGGCCAATGGGCGCAGGATGCGGCGGGCCTCCTGGTAGCGCTCCCGGTCATAGGCATGGGTGGCGTCAGCCAGGCGAGCCGCCAGCTTGGTACCGCGGGCGCTGCCTGCAGTGGCGTGCAGCTCGTCGAGAACAGGCCGGGGCACGTTGTGGCGACGGCCCTGCTCACCCTCGGCTTCCTCCCGCCTGGTCGTCGGGCTGGTCGCCGTCTCGGTCGCCGGCTCGTCGTCCTGCACCCAGATCTCGTCCGGCTCCCATGCCGCAGGAGCCCGGTCGTCGACGACGCTGCGCCAGATCGCCGACGCCGAGAGGGCGTCAGTGCCGTCGCGCAGCGCTCGGGCTCCCCGGCGGGCGACGCCGCCCCAAGTCGGCCGGTCGGCTGACCTGGCCGGACCGGACGCGGTCGCCCCTGCGTCGCGTCGGGCCGGCGCGGGACGTACGGGCCGGCCGGTCGACCGCGATGTGTCACGGCTCTTTTCGCCGCCAGCACCCCGTCCGTCGCCGAACCGCGAGGGCCGATCGCCACCATCCCGGCGATAGGGGCGGTCGCCGCCGACGCCCCGGTCAGTCCGATAGGGGCGGTCCCCATTGGCGCCACGGCTGCCGTACGGGCGGGGTGGGCCACCAGCGCTGCGGTACGAGCGATCGCCGCCCGTACCGCCGGCATTCCGATCGTTTGGCGACGGCCGCTCACCACCACCCCGAGACGGGCGATCGTCCCGATACGGGCGATCCCCGGCGGAGCCCCTCGGCCCATCCCGGTGGTCCCGGTCGCGGTCCCGGCCACCGCCGCCTCCGTTCCTCCTGGCCCCGCCAACGCCGCCGGTCGCCCTGCTCCGAGGCGTGCCGGCCCCCGCTCCTCCATCACGGTACGGACGACGATCATCCGGGGGTCCAGCGCTCCGACCGCGGCCGTCCTCCTCGCCACTACGTCCCCGCCCGCCGCCCCGCCCGGTGCTTCGCCTGCTGCCGTCGTCCGAGCTGCGTCCGCGGCCTGCGCCCCACGGGGCGTTACCCCCCGAGCTGCCCGTCCCACCGCGGTACGGGCGGTCAGCACCCAGTCCTCCGCTGGGTGCCCGCTGCGGCCTTACCGGCGCGCCATCGGACCTCGCGGCGCGCGACGGCGCCCCAGATCCCCGCGCCCCAGATCCCCGCGCCCCGGATCCCCGGCCGCCGGATCCTCGGCCGCTAAATCCTCCGCTCCCTCCTCCGCCGCGAGGCCAGGAGTCGTCCGGTCCACCGCGACGCCGCTCTCCTCGGTCACTGCCACCGCCGTCGCCGCGACCGGTGCCCGCGGGCCGCCCTCGGCCCAATCCGAATGTGCCACCCGCCGACGTCCCCCGACCGTCGCGGCGCGGCGGCCGGCCCTGGCCATCACCCGCGAGCGGGCTCCGTCCCGTGCTCCCCGACCGAGAGCCATCGGACCGGAAGGCCCCTGACCGCTGCGTCCCCCCCCGAGAGCCGCCCGACCGGAAGCCATGCGATCGCGAGCGACCGTCCCGGAAGCCGCCCGATGGCGTACCAGCCGCCCGCCCTCCGACCGGCCGATCACCGCGACGAGGAGATCCCGATCGCCCTGACGAGGACGAGGCCGGCCGAGGCCGCTCGTTGGGGTCGGAGGTATCGGGCATCGAGCCACGATACCGGTCCACCGCAGCCGGTACCGGGAGCGCCCAACAACCAGTTGGGCCGCGCCGGTCACTGCGCCCAGCCGCAGTGCCAGGATGGCCGCGCCGCCACACCCACACGCACACGCCGCCGACCGCCACTCGCGCTTGGCCGCCCCGCCGCTCGTCCCCGCCCGACTGCGCCGTCCGGGAACAACGGAACGGAAAGTCAGGGTATGGCGGTCTCGCCGGGCAGAGGTGCTCGATAGGGGATCGCCTCCACTGGCCCACCGGTGGGGGCAGAATGCCAGTCTGGTCCGTTGAGCGGTGGCCGGTCTGACGACGGTGGTCAGTGTTCACGAGTAGGTCAATCGCCGAGAAGTTGCGATCGTCAGTTGGCGGTGATGGCCGCCGGTGCCGTGATCGTCTGGAGCAGGCAGCGTAGGGCCGACATGTCGCCGGTGACGTCGATCCTGCCGTCCAAGAGGTACACGTCGAGTGCGTCTGGTTCCTCGATGAGGCGTCGATGCCGCGTCGCCTGCACTCTCGCCCAAGGCTCCTGACCGAAAATCAACCGGTCCCCAGACGTGACCGGCGAGCGATGAGTTTAGGTTTCGGACCCTGTCAGCAACTTCGACATCTTGGAAGGAGTCCCACATGCGCGTTCTGGTCGTGAACCACGTCAGCCTCGACGGCGTCCTGCAGGGTCCGGGCCACCCCGACGAAGACACCCGTGACGGCTTCCGGCACGGCGGCTGGGCCCAGCAGGTTAACGATCCGGCGATGGGCGCCGCCATAGGCGAGCGGATGGGCCAGGACTTCTTCTGGCTGTTCGGCCGACGCAGCTACGACGGCATGCTCATTTACTGGAACCAGGCTGGCGGCCCGTTCAAGGATGGCCTCAACCAGACGAGGAAGTACGTCGCCTCCTCCAGGCCCGACGCCGACCTGCCCTGGCCGAACTCCACGCTCCTCAGCGGCGACGTCCCCGCTGAAGTAGCGGGACTGCGCGAGCAACCCGGCGGCAACCTCGTGATCATGGGCAGCGGTCAGCTCATCCGGTCCCTGCTCAAACACGGCCTCGTCGACGAGCTATTCCTGATGATCCACCCGCTCGTGCTCGGCTCGGGCCACCGGCTGTTCGGTCCAGACGACGAAGCGCACCGGCTGCAGCTGGTCGACTGCATGCCAACCGCGGCCGGAGTGCTGATGGCGACGTACCAGCCGGCCCAGCGGGATTCCTGAGACAGGCAAGGCATCCGCTGAGCCGCTGGCACGGGCCGCTTCTGTTCCCCGAGCCTGACCGTACCAACCCGCAATAGTGAGTTCGCCCGGTTCGCCGGCCACCTACCTCGAGGGCGTGCGCCCGGAGTGGAGTGTCTGTGTCATAAGCCAGTAGTCGGCGCCCGAGGCGCAAGTTCACTGAGGAGGAGGAGAAAAAACGTCTCGCGAGGCGACCGATGGTTCGTGTGCGGGAACGTCCAAGTGCATGAGCAGCTCCACCATTGAGCCGCCCGCGGGCGCGCCGTGTCCTCGGGTGTGAGGGCGGCTCCGGTTCAGCCGGCGCGATCGGGCTGAGGCTGGCCGGTGTTCTGGTGGACCATGAACCGGGCCCCAAACGGATCGGCGATCCCGGCCATTCGGCCGAAGGGCGAGTCAAACGCGGGGGCCACCACACTCCCGCCAGAGCTCTCGGCGGCGGCCGCGGCCTGGTCCGCGGACGCAACGCCGAAGTAGACGAGCCAGTGCGAGTCCCCCGCGGCGCCCATCATGCCACCCATACCGCCGAGGGGTGCCTCAGCACCGCGATGGTGGAAGGTCTGGTAGTCGGGGCCGGCCATCTCGAGGGGACGGGTCTCGTGGCCGAACACCGCTTCGTAGAACGCCCATGCGGCGGCGGGCTCCGTGGAGCGGAGGTCCTCCCAGACGATGCCGCCCGGCTCGTTGGTGAGCCCTGCGCCGATGTGGGTGCCCGCCTGCCACACCCCGAAGACCGCGCCCGAGGGGTCGGCGACCATCGCCATCCGTCCCAGGTCCCCGACGTCCCTCGGAGGAAGTATGACGGTGCCGCCGTTGGTAGCGATGAGCTGCGCGGTCGCGTCGGCGTCATCGGTCGCCAGGTACAGGGTCCACGCGACCGGGCCGGCTTGTTGGGGGCCGATGCCAGCCACCGCCGACGATCCCATCAGGGCGCTGACGTACCCGCCGAACTCATCCCCTGCGTCGGTGTAGGTCCACCCGAGGACGGAGGTGTAGAAGGCCTTGGCCGCGTCGGCCTCCGGGACGCTGATGTCCGCCCAAGAAGGTGTGCCGGCGGGCCACGGAGATGTGCGGATAGTCATCACGCAATCTACCGCCCGTCCCGTAGCCGGATCGTCGACCGGAGCCGTTCCGTTAGCCAGACTTTGGCTATAATAGGCGTAATGACGGTCGTACCGCTGGGCGAGGCAAAGGACCGGCTCTCGGAGTACGTCGCCGGTGTGGAGCGCACCCACGACCGGGTGATGATCACCCGCCACGGCCGACCCGCTGCCGTGCTGGTCTCACCCCACGACCTCGCTGCGCTCGAAGAGACCGTCGACGTCTTGGCCACACCGGGCGCTCCGGAAGCCATCGCTGAGGGTCTCGCCGATCTGAAGGCCAGGCGCGTGGCGGATAACGAAGCCCTGCGTGCTCGTTTCGCCCCTCCGTGAGCCACCCGTATCAGGTCCGCATCTCGGCTCGCGCCGAACGTGACCTCATCCGCCTCCCCGAGAAGATCCGTTCCGCCTGTCTAGACTTCATCTTCAGCGCTCTGGCCGACGACCCGCATCGGCTCGGCCGGGCGCTTGGCGGTCAGCTGGCCGGCCTGCGCTCGGCACGACGCGGGACCTACCGGATCATCGACGACGTCGATGATCAGCTGCGGCGCATCGACATCGTTCACATCGATCATCGGGGCAACGTGTACCGCTAACCGAGCGATCCTCATCTCGGACACGTCGGACCCTTGCTTCTCGCCGGTCACGCGACGAGTTCGTACTGGGCTTCCGGGCTGGTTCAGCCGTGTTGAGCAGCGCTCGTCATGGATACGAGGACCACTGCGTCATGGTTGGGGCTGCCTGGTGGGTCTCGGGAGATGATGAAGCGTTCGCTCTGTCGTCGAGTCGGAAGACCTCGTGGCCAAGTCTGAGGTGACCGACGGTGGGCTGGTGAAGGGGCTTCCGCTGGCTGCGGTGGGGGCCCCGGCACGGCCATCGCCACCTGCCGCGACGTAATCTCCCACCTGCACTGGCACAAGCAGCCGGCGGTGGCGGTGCGACACCGATCAATCACCAAAGAACCGCCCGCCGGAGAACAAATGGCACTAGGCCCGGCAGCAGCCTACTGCGCGACGAAGCCCCGCCCGGAACGGGGCGGGGCTTCGTACGCACAAATATTCCGGCGACGTCCTACTCTCCCAGGGGGCAACCCCCCAAGTACCATCGGCGCTGGCGGGCTTAACTTCCGTGTTCGGGATGGGAACGGGTGTGACTCCGCCGCTATGGCCACCGGAAACCTTGCTCGACTGCTGGCGCACCACACACGGGTGCTGCCCTTGAGCGTTTCATAGCGAGCACAAGCATTGTTTGCCCCAAGCCCTCGGCCGATTAGTACCGGTCGGCTCAACACATTGCTGTGCGTACACCTCCGGCCTATCAACGTGGTCGTCTACCACGGGCCTTACCTGGTTGACCCAGTGGGAAATCTCATCTCGGAACGAGCTTCGCACTTAGATGCTTTCAGCGCTTATCCCTTCCGCAGGTCGCTAACCAGCCGTGCCCTTGGCAGGACAACTGGCACACGAGAGCTGCGTCCGTCCCGGTCCTCTCGTACTAGGGACAGCCTTCCTCAGATTTCCTACGGCTACACCGGATAGGGACCGAACTGTCTCACGACGTTCTAAACCCAGCTCGCGTACCGCTTTAATGGGCGAACAGCCCAACCCTTGGGACCTACTTCAGCCCCAGGATGCGACGAGCCGACATCGAGGTGCCAAACCTTCCCGTCGATATGGACTCTTGGGGAAGATGAGCCTGTTATCCCCGGGGTACCTTTTATCCGTTGAGCGACGGCGCTTCCACACGCAACCGCCGGATCACTATGCCCTGCTTTCGCACCTGCTCGACCTGTAGGTCTCGCAGTCAAGCTCCCTTGTGCCATTGCACTCGACGGCTGATTGCCAACCAGCCTGAGGGAACCTTTGGGCGCCTCCGTTACTCTTTAGGAGGCGACCGCCCCAGTCAAACTACCCACCTGACGCTGTTCCCCATCCAGATAATGGACGTGGGTTAGATTCCCGTCACATGCAGGGTGGTATTTCAACGGTGACTCCACCCCGGCTAGCGCCGAAGCTTCCAAGTCTCCCACCTATCCTACACAACATGTAACAAAAACCAACATCAAGCTATAGTGAAGGTCCACGGGGTCTTTCCGTCCTGGTGCAGCTAACGAGCATCTTTACTCGTACTTCAATTTCGCCGAGTCTGTGGTTGAGACAGTAGGAAAGTCGTTACGCCATTCGTGCAGGTCGGAACTTACCCGACAAGGAATTTCGCTACCTTAGGACCGTTATAGTTACGGCCGCCGTTTACCGGGGCTTAGGTTCAGAGCTTCGCCCTTACGGACTAACCCTTCCCCGTAACCTTCCGGCACCGGGCAGGCGTCACAGCGTATACATCGTCTTAAGACTTCGCACGCTGCTGTGTTTTTAGTAAACAGTCGCTTTCCCCTGGTCTCTGCGGCCCCTTCGCGCTCCAGACGCGAGGTCTGTCACGCTGCTGAGGCCCTCCTTCTCCCGAAGTTACGGAGGTATTTTGCCGAGTTCCTTAACCACAGTTCTCTCGATCGCCTTGGTATTCTCTACCCGCCCACCTGAGTTGGTTTGGGGTACGGGCACCGTGCCAACTAACAACGACGCTTTTCTTGGCAGCATGGGATCAGTGACTTCGCCTGAATCGGCTCGGCATCGCGTCTCAGGATATGTGAGGCCCGGATTTACCTGGTCCTCTCCCTACACGCTTACCCCCAACACCAACAGTGGGGATCACCTACCCTCCTGCGTCCCGCCGGAGCTGCCCGCCGCGAGTCTGTCGGTTCGTCCGAAGACAGCCCCTTAGTACCCCGCATTGGGATTGGCGCGGACACGGTGGTACCGGAATATCAACCGGTTGTGCATCGACTACGCCTCTCGGCCTCGCCTTAGCTCCCGACTTACCCTGGGAGGATTAGCCTTCCCCAGGAACCCTTGGGCTTACGGCGGAGGGGTTTCTCACCCCTCTCTCGCTACTCATGCCAGCATTCTCACTCGATCGCGCTCCACGCCGGTTCACACCGACGCTTCTCTGCAGGATCGACGCTCCCCTACCACCCCAGCTGACACACGAAGAGTCAATACTGAGGTCCGCGGCTTCGGCTCGAAACTTGAGCCCCGTTACATTGTCCGCGCAGGATCACTCGACCAGTGAGCTATTACGCACTCTTTCAAGGGTGGCTGCTTCTGAGCCAACCTCCTGGCTGTCTATGCAATCCCACATCGTTTACCACTTAGTTTCGAATTAGGGGCCTTAGCCGGCGATCTGGGCTGTTTCCCTTTCGACCAACGAAGCTCATCCCTCGTGGTCTCACTGCCGGACTCTGGAGCATCGGCATTCGGAGTTTGGTTGGGGTCAGTAAGCTTGTAGGCCCCCTAGCCCATCCAGTGCTCTACCTCCGATGCTGAACATCCGACGCTGCACCTAAATGCATTTCGGGGAGAACCAGCTATCACCGAGTTTGCTTGGCCTTTCACCCCTATCCACAGGTCATCCCCCCTGTTTTCAACCAGGGTGGGTTCGGCCCTTCACGGGGTCTTACCCCCGCTTCAGCCTGCCCATGGATAGATCACTCGGCTTCGGGTCTACCGCACGCGACTGAACGCCCTGTTCAGACTCGCTTTCGCTCCGGCTCCCCCTCACGGGTTAACCTTGCCACGCACGGTAACTCGCTGGCTCATTCTTCAAAAGGCACGCCATCGCGGCCGTCACCAGAGTGACGACGACGCTCTGACTGTTTGTAAACCAACGGTTTCAGGTACTATTTCACTCCCCTCCCGGGGTGCTTTTCACCTTTCCCTCACGGTACTAGTTCGCTATCGGTCGCCTAAGAGTACTTAGCCTTACGAAGTGGTCTTCGCAGATTCACACCGACTTTCACGGTTCCGGTGCTACTCGGGTGTCTGGACAGAGGTTGCTATCTTTCGCGTACGGGACTCTTACCCACTGCGGTGCGACGTTCCAAAACGCTTCCGCTAGATAGCAACTTTGTAACTCTGTGAAGACTCTGGTGCGTCTTCTTCCAGATCCCACAACCCCGAATCGGCAACGCCACCAGGCTATTGCACCGACTCGGTTTAGGCTATTCCCGTTTCGCTCGCCGCTACTCAGGGAGTCGCTGTTGCTTTCTTTTCCTCAGGGTACTGAGATGTTTCAATTCCCCTGGTTCCCTCTACCGGCCCTATGTGTTCAGGCCGGAGTACCACAGTCATGCTGTGGTGGGTTTCCCCATTCGGACATCCACGGGTCAACGCTTGGTAGGCAGCTCACCGTGGCTTATCGCAGCCACCCACGTCCTTCATCGGCTTTAGGCGCCAAGGCATCCACCGTTGGCTCTTTGTAGCTTGGAGAACAAAGATGCTCGTGCTCGCTATGAAATTCTCAAGGGGCTTGGGCGCCTCGCTGGCACCCATCACGGCGAGCGGTCGCCGACCCGGTGTGGGCCTTCGACATCACCACAGAGCAAAGCGCCGAGCCCGGAGGCTCGGCGAGCAATGCTCTTGGAAAACGGAACAGAGGTCACCCGACCAAACGCCCTCTCACATCTCGAGGATGACTCCGAAGAGCCACGGCCTGCCAAAGATGTTCGTGAGCGAGGAGCCGAATAACTAGTGGTCAACTTGGGAGTGGCTGCATCTGGTGATGCAGCAAGTACTCCTTAGAAAGGAGGTGATCCAGCCGCACCTTCCGGTACGGCTACCTTGTTACGACTTCACCCTAATCGCCAATCCCACCTTCGACGGCTCCCTCCTTGCGGTTGGGCCACCGGCTTCGGGTGTTACCGACTTTCATGGTGTGACGGGCGGTGTGTACAAGGCCCGGGAACGTATTCACCCCGGCGTTGCTGATCCGGGATTACTAGCGACTCCGACTTCACGCAGTCGAGTTGCAGACTGCGATCCGAACTGAGACCGGCTTTTTGGGATTCGCTCACCCTCGCGGGATAGCAGCCCTCTGTACCGGCCATTGTAGCATGTGTGCAGCCCTGGACATAAGGGGCATGATGACTTGACGTCATCCCCACCTTCCTCCGAGTTGACCCCGGCAGTCTCCTACGAGTCCCCGGCATTACCCGCTGGCAACATAGGACAAGGGTTGCGCTCGTTGCGGGACTTAACCCAACATCTCACGACACGAGCTGACGACAGCCATGCACCACCTATCGCAGGCCCTTGCGGACACCGTATCTCTACGGCTTTTCCTGCGTAGTTCAACCCAGGTAAGGTTCTTCGCGTTGCCTCGAATTAAGCCACATGCTCCGCCGCTTGTGCGGGCCCCCGTCAATTCCTTTGAGTTTTAGCCTTGCGGCCGTACTCCCCAGGCGGGGCACTTAATGCGTTAGCTACGGCACGGAACCCGTTGAAAGGTCCCACACCTAGTGCCCAACGTTTACGGCGTGGACTACCAGGGTATCTAATCCTGTTCGCTCCCCACGCTTTCGCTCCTCAGCGTCAGTGCCGGCCCAGCCCACCGCCTTCGCCACCGGTGTTCTTCCTGATATCTGCGCATTTCACCGCTACACCAGGAGTTCCGTGGGCCCCTACCGGACTCTAGCCATGGCAGTATCGGATGGCGACTCCAGGTTGAGCCTGGAGGTTTCACATCCGACTTACCAAGCCGCCTACGAGCTCTTTACGCCCAATAAATCCGGACAACGCTCGCTCCCTACGTATTACCGCGGCTGCTGGCACGTAGTTGGCCGGAGCTTCTTCTGCAGGTACCGTCATTATCGTCCCTGCTTGAAAGAGGTTTACAATCCGAAGACCGTCATCCCTCACGCGGCGTTGCTGCGTCAGGCTTTCGCCCATTGCGCAAGATTCCCCACTGCTGCCTCCCGTAGGAGTCTGGGCCGTGTCTCAGTCCCAATGTGGCTGATCGTCCTCTCAGACCAGCTACCCGTTGTCGCCTTGGTAGGCCATTACCCCACCAACAAGCTGATAGGCCGCGAGCCCCTCCCGAAGCAAGATTCATTTCCTCACCAGGTCATGCGGCCCGGTGGGGGCATCCGGTATTAGCAGCGGTTTCCCGCTGTTATCCCGGTCTTCGGGGCAGGTTGCTCACGTGTTACTCACCCGTTCGCCACTAGGTCTTCACTGGTGTTGCCACCAGATGGACCTCGTTCGACTTGCATGTGTTAAGCACGCCGCCAGCGTTCGTCCTGAGCCAGGATCAAACTCTCCATCGAGATCAACGAACCGCCCGGAGGCGATCCGAAAATCGAAGAGCCGGCTGCGATCTGGCGATCGCAGCCAACTGGCATCGGACGGATGTTGTCCGTCTAATGCTGTACATCGTCATCGACATGCGCGGCACCCAACTGCGGCACCGTGCACGCCCGCACTAGCTTTTGGCTTCCTCTGTTCCGTTTTCAAGGAGCACCGCATAGGGACACACATCTGGAGAACCAGATGGAGGTGTGACCCTACTTCGACCGGTTCAGCGCAACCTGTTAGGCCACTGCCGTTCCCGTCTCCCCCTCTGTACAGTGTGCCGAAGGGGCGGCTCCACAACATATCCCGTGGCGCCCATGCTGTCAAGCAGCCTGGGGACGCTTCGGGAACCCGGCAGGCCGGTGTTGGGAAGCAAGGGAGAAGTTACCGGTTCCGCCGGCCTTCCCGCCAATCGCCGGTTTGCGCTGCGCTGCTCAGGCGGGCGTGGGCGTGGCGCCACCGGTGGTGACCCGCACGGCACCGGCGGTCGGCACGGCCACGACCTCGACGTCGGCACCGCTGTGGGGAGCCACGACCATCTTTCCTTCGCCCAGGTAGATGGCGGTGTGGTCGACATAGGTGGGGTTGCCCGAGTCGTAGGTCCAGAACAGCAGGTCACCGGGCTGAGCCTGGGCCAGGGTCTCGTGGACACCAGTGAGGAACTGCTCGGCCGCCACCCGAGGCATCCGGATGCCCGCCTGGGCGAAGGACCACTGCACCAGGCCGGAGCAATCGAAGGCGTTCGGGCCGGTGGCGCCCCACACGTAGGGGGGGGTGATGCTGGCCGGGAGGGCGACGAGCGCATCGACCGGTCGCACCGTCGCCAGGGATGCGACGCCCGGCAGCGTCCCCGACGGGGTCGGCAGGTGGGTCTGGGGCGTCGGCATGGGGCTGGAAGCTGCCACCGCACCGTGGGGCACCACTGCGGGCGCCAGTGCGGGCGCCACGGTGCCGGCCTCGGTCGCCGAGGCGATGGACGACGCCAGGTGGTCGGAGCCAAGCTGGCCACGCGAGGGCGGCCGCCCGACGATGGCGCCGGCGGTGATGCCCACCACCAGAACCAGGACTACGGCCGCGGCGGTCACGGCCTGGAGGTGGCGCCGGACGGCATCGGTTCGGGCTCGCCGCTGGTGTGGTGCAGTCACGGTCCTCCCCTGCTCCGTGGACAATCTCTCAGGTAGCGGTCGTCGAGGCGACCATTCGCACCAGGACCGACCTCCTGCGAGGGGTCAGTCGACAGCACCAGCGCGATTTCCTGCCACACACACCGTTGAACGGCGGTGCAGATGCTCAGCGGCGACCACGCACCGCGACATGACTCACCGCGACATGGCCAGGCACGGCGAAGCGCCAGGGAAGGTCGGCGCCCCGGCTGAGCCCCACCCGGGTGGTGACCAGCGGTGCCTCGGGCGGCACCACACCGTCATCGGCCAGCCACAGCTCGCTCCTCGACCCGGCCAGGTCGATGCCGTCGAACGCGCCGTCGATGTCGAACGCCTGGCAGAGCCGGGCCGGGCCGCGACAGAGGTCGTCGTCGCGGGCCCGCGGGTTCCGACGCCGGCGCGCCACGCGCATGGTGTCGATCCCACGTTCCGGAGCGGCGGCTCGCAACAGGACGGCGTGGGCGATGCCATCTGCGGCGCAGACCACGTTGGCACACCAATGCATGCCATAGGTGAAGTAGACGTACAGGTGACCGGGTGGACCCCACATGGTCTGGTTGCGGACCGTGCGCCCGCTGAAGGCGTGGCTCCCCGGATCCTCCCCGCCCCGGTAGGCCTCCACCTCCACGATGCGGGCGCTCCGGCCGTCGGCCCGCACCAGCCGCTTGTTGAGGAGGGCCGGAGCCAGATCCAGCGCGTCTTGCCCATACCACCGCCGGGTCAGCCGCCGCCCGGCCCGATCAGTCACGAGACGACACGACGAGAGGTCTCAGGCGTCGGCCAGGCGAACGGTCTCGGATTCGAGGAGTTGGGCGAAGCGGCGCATCTGGGCGGCGACGGGCACCGGCCCGGCGCCGCCGGGCGTGGTGCGCCGGCGCACTGCGACCCCCGGTTCGAGCAGCTCCACCGCCTCCACCCCGAGCGACGGATGGGCCTCGACCAGCTCGGACAACGGCACCTTGCGCTGCAGCGCGTCCCGCACCAACCCACCCACGATGGTGTGGGCCTGGCGGAACGGCATGCCCCGCTCGACCAGCCACTCCGCCAGGTCGACCGCTGCGACCGTCGGCGTGTCGGCCGCGGCCTGCATGCGTGCGGTGTCCCAGGTGGCCGTGGCCAGCAGCCCCGTCAAGGCCTTGAGGGCGCCACTGACGTGGTCGAGGGCGTCGAAGAGGGGCTCCTTGTCCTCTTGCAGGTCCTTGTTGTAGGCGAGCGGCAGGCCCTTGAGGGTGGCGAGCAGCCCAGTGAGGTCGCCGATGAGCCGGCCGGCTTTGCCCCGGACCAGCTCGGCGATATCGGGGTTCTTCTTCTGCGGGAGCATGGAGCTGCCAGTGGCGTAGGCGTCGGCCAGGGTGACGAACCCCCACTCCTCGCTCGACCACAGGACGATCTCCTCGCCGATGCGTGACAGGTGCACGGCGAGCAGGGTCAGGTCGAAGATGGCCTCGGCTACGAAGTCCCGGTCCGACACCGCGTCGAGGGAGTTCTCGAACCTCCCGGCGAAGCCCAGGTCGGCCGCCACTGCATCGGGCTGGAGCGGGAGCGACGATCCGGCCAGGGCGCCGGCGCCCAGCGGCGACACGTCGAGGCGGGTCCTCGTCTCGCAGAGCCGGTCCACGTCCCGGCCCAGCGCCCAGCCGTGAGCCAACAGGTGGTGGGCGAGCAGCACGGGCTGGGCCCGCTGGAGGTGGGTGTAGCCGGGCAGGTAGGCGTCGTCCGCCGCCCGGGCCCGCTCGAGCAGCACCCGCTGCAGGTCGAGCACCAGTCCGGCCACCGCGGCCAGCTCCCGCTTGGCGAACAGGCGGAGGTCGGTAGCCACCTGGTCGTTGCGGCTGCGGCCGGTGTGGAGGCGGGCGCCGACGTCGCCGGCGATCTCTGTCACCCGTCGTTCGATGGCCGTGTGCACGTCCTCGTCGGCCGCCACGAACACGAAGGTGCCGGTGGCCAGCTCCTCCGAGACGCGGTCGAGGGCGGCGCCCAGGATCCCGGCGTCCGCCTCGCTGAGGATCCCGGCGCGGGCCAGGCCGCGCACATGGGCGCGGGACCCGGTGACGTCGTCGACGGCCAGGCGCTGGTCATAGGAGAGGCTGTCGTTGAACGCCCGCAGCTCGGCGGCCGCGCCGGCGTCGCCGAAGCGCCCTTGCCACAGGCTCATGGCGCCGACCGGGTGATCGTCGTCATGCCGCACCGCTCATGGGGTGCGGTTCACCTGGCGGGCGGCCCACGTGCCGACACCCAGGCCCCAGAGGCGCACGAACCCCTCGGCGTCCTGGTGCCGGAAGCGGTCGGCGGCCTCGTAGGTGGCGAGCGAGTAATCGTACAGCCCCACGTCGCTGCGCCGGCCGGCGACGATGCAGCGACCGGGCAGCTCGCAGCGGAGCCGGACGTCGCCGGTCACGAAGCGCTGGCTTTCATCCACGAAGGCATCGAGCGCCTGCTTCAACGGCGAGAACCACAGGCCGTCGTAGACCAGTTCGGCGTATCGAGGCTCGAGCCGGGCCTTCTCGTGGGCCAGGTCTCGTTCCAGGGTCAAATCCTCGAGGTCGGAGTGAGCCATGAGCAGGGCGAGCGCGCCGGGGCACTCGTAGATCTCCCGGCTCTTGATGCCCACTCGGCGGTTCTCGACCATGTCGATGCGACCCCAGCCGTAGGAGCCGACTGTGCGGTCGACCTCACCGATGAGCTCGTAGAGCGGGAGTGAGCGCCCGTCGATGGCCACGGGCAGGCCTTGCTCGAAGCTGATCACCAGCTCGGTGGGCTCGGTCGCCGTCGGCGTTGTCAGCTCGTAGACGTCCTCGGGAGGCTGCTCCCAGGGATCCTCCAGGATGCCGCACTCGATGGTCCGGCCCCAGAGGTTCTGGTCGATCGAGTACGGGCTGGCCTTGGTCACGGTGATGGGGATCCCCCACCGCTCGGCGTACTCGATGGACTCGGCGCGCGTCAGGCCCCAGCCGCGTACGGGAGCGATGGTCTCCAGGTCGGGCGCGAGGGCGTGGGTGGACACCTCGAAGCGAACCTGGTCGTTGCCCTTGCCGGTGCAGCCGTGGGCGACCGCGTCGGCCCCGAACTGCCGGGCGGCGGCGACGAGATGCTTGACGATGACCGGTCGCGACAGCGACGAGATGAGCGGGTACTTGCCCTCGTACTTGGCGTTGGCCTTCAGAGCCGGGGCGACGAACTCGTCGGCGTACTCCTCGCGCAGGTCGGCGACCACCGCCTCCACGGCGCCGGCGGCCAGGGCCCGGGCCTTGATCTCCTCCCAGTCGCCGCCCTGGCCGACGTCGGCAGCCAGGGCGATGACCTCCACGCCCATCTCCTCGATCATCCAACGGACGGCCACCGAGGTGTCCAAACCGCCGCTGTAGGCCAACACGACCCGTCTTGCCATCTCGGTCCTCTGCTTGCTCTAGGGGTTGGGAAAAGGTACGGGCGGGCCGCACGGCTGGTTGCCCAGAGCTCGGTGCCGGGCGGGCCGGGCACCTCACAGTCCAGCCAGGGTCTGCAACTGCTGAGCCAGGTCTCCTCCGCCGGCGGGGTCGGCGGCCACCACGATGAGGGTATCGTCACCGGCCACGGTGCCCAGGATGGCGGGCAACCCGGCCCGGTCGAGGGCGGAGGCCACCACGTGGGCGGAACCGGGCGGCGTGCGGATCAGGACCACGTTGCCCGACGAGGAGACGTCCACGACCCACTCGCCGAGGACGCGGCGCAGGTGCTCCTCGGGCGCCGGCCGGTCCTTGGCCAGCTCGGGCACGGCGTAGACCGAGTCGCCTCCGCCGGTGCGCACCTTCACCGCGCCCATGTCCTCGAGGTCGCGCGACACCGTCGCCTGGGTGGCTTCAACCCCCGCGCCGGTCAGCAGCTCCACCAGCTGGGCCTGCGACGTCACCGCGTGGTCGGCGAGCAGCAGGGCGATGCGATGTTGCCGCTGGTTCTTGCCCAACTTCATCGGTCTGATCCCTCGAGCAGCCACAGGAGCAGGCCACGCATGGCGTGCATCCGATTGGCCGCCTCGGGCCACACCAGGCTGGCCGGCCCGTCGATGACCGATGCCGACACCTCCTGGCCGCGGTGGGCGGGGAGGCAGTGGAGGAAGACCGCCTCGGGGGCGGCAGCCCGCCATGAGCGCGTCGTCGACGCGGTAGCCGGCGAAGGCGTCGACTCGAGAGGTGGACTCGGCTTCCTGCCCCATAGATACCCAGGTGTCGGTGAAGACGGCATCGGCGCCGGCCACCGCGTCACCGGGCGCGGTCACCTGGCGGACGTGGTCACCGAAGCGGAGGGCGCGCTCGAGCGCCTGCTCCGGTAGCTGGTGGCCGGGCGGGGACGCGAGAACCACGTCGACCCCGCTCATGGCGCAGCCGATGGCCAGGCTGCGCGCCACGTTGTTGCCGTCGCCGACCCACGCCACGCGCCGGCCGGCCAACGAGCCCCAGTGCTGGCGCAGCGTCAGCAGATCGGCCAGGGTCTGGCAGGGGTGGGCGAGGTCCGACAGCAGGTT
>CBDIBC010000002.1:0-386119 GCA_965276635.1 Acidimicrobiales bacterium
ATCAGCCAGCTGAGCCCGAACCCGCGCGTGGCCATCCTGGCCAAGTTGGAGGGCGCCAACCCGGGCGGCTCGGTCAAGGACCGGGCGGCCAAGGCGATGGTCGAGGACGCGGAGAAGGACGGCAGCCTGCGGCCGGGGCAGCGCATCCTCGAGTCCTCGTCGGGGAACACGGGCATCGCTCTGGCCATGATCGCCCGGGTCCGCAGCTACCCGATCACCATCGTGCTGCCGGAGAACGTGTCGATCGAGCGCCGGCAGCTGCTCGAGGCCTGGGGGGCCGACATCATCGACTCCCCGGCGGCGGAGGGCTCGAACGGAGCCATGCGCCGGGCCCAGGTCCTGGCCGGCGAGCACCCCGAATGGTGGTTCCCGTATCAGTACGCCAACCCGGCCAACCCGGCCACCCACTACGAGGGGACGGGGCCGGAGATCTGGCGAGACTGCCCCGAGGTCACCCACTTCGTGGCCGGGCTGGGCACGGCGGGGACCCTCATGGGTGTCGGACGCTTCCTCAAGGAGCGCAACCCTGCCGTGCAGCTGTGGGCCGTTCAGCCGCCGGCCGGGGAGATGGTCGACGGCCTGAAGAACCTCGACGAGGGATTCGTCCCGCCGGTGTTCACCGACAACGACGGCTACGAGCTGCTCGACCGCTCCAAGGTCGTCGGCCCCCGGGAGAGCATCGAGGGAACGAGGAAGCTGGCCGACGTCGGCATCTTCGCCGGGATCTCGTCGGGGGCGATCCTGATGGCTGCCCTGAAGTGCGCGGCCGAGATCGACGAGGGCGTCATCGTGACCATCGTCTGCGACGGCGGGTGGAAATACCTGTCGACCGGCGCCTGGACCGGGGACCTCGACGAGGTGGCCGAGCGGGCCAAGACGGTCATCTACTTCTGAGCTCACCCCGGTCACCTTTGTCCGACGACCGGCCCATCGGGGTGTTCGACAGCGGCTTCGGTGGGCTCACCGTGGCCCGAGCGTTGATCGACCTGCTCCCCGATGAGGATCTCGTCTACATCGGCGACACCGGCCGCTACCCCTACGGTCCCCGAGCGTCCACCGAGGTGGCGGCCTTCGCCCGCCAGATCATCGACGAGCTGGTGCGCACCTACGACGTCAAGATGGTCGTGGTGGCGTGCAACACCGCGGCTGCTGCCGCTCCCCTCGACCGACTCGGGTCCGACTACGACATCCCCCTCGTCGGGGTGATCGAGCCCGGTCTGCGGGCAGCGTGCCGGGCGACGACGTCGGGACGCATCGGGGTGATCGGCACCGTCGGCACCATCGCCTCGGGCGCCTACCAGCGGGCCGCGGCCGAGCTGGCCGGCGTTGGGCCCCTCGAGCTGACGTGCGCGGCGTGCCCGGGGTTCGTGGAGTTCGTCGAGCGGGGCGAGTTCGACTCCGATCAGGTGCACGTGCTGGCCGAGCGGTTGTTGGCCCCGGTGCGTACCGCCCGGGTCGACGCGCTGCTCCTCGGATGCACGCACTACCCGTTCCTGGCTCGCACCATCAGCGACGCCGTCGGCCGCGACGTGGTGCTCGTCAGCTCCGCCGACGAGACGGCATTCGAGATCCGAGCCACCCTGGCGGGCACGGGTCGGGACCGGACCGATCGCCCCGGCCGCTCGGGCCATCACACCTGGATCTCCTCGGGCGACGTGGAGGTCTTCCGCCATCTCGGCCGCCGGCTCCTCGGGCCGGAGATCGATCGGGTCGAGGCATGGGAGCCGTGAGCGGCGACCCGGCTACCCTGCCCGTCTCGACCGGTTGCGTCCACGAGGAGACCCCATGACCGACCCTGCCCCCGGGATCGCCCGCATCGACGGGCGCCGACCCGACGAGCTCCGCCCCGTCGAGCTGGTCCGCGACTACACGGTCTTCGCGGCCGGCTCGGTGCTGATCCGGGTGGGCCGGACAGTCGTGCTGGCCACCGCCTCGGTCGACGACGACGTCCCCCGCTGGATGCGGGGCACGGGTCGGGGTTGGGTCACCGCCGAGTACTCCATGCTGCCCGGCGCGTCCCCGGAGCGCATCGGTCGGGAGGCGGCGAAGGGCAAGCAGTCGGGGCGGACCCAGGAGATCCAGCGCCTGATCGGCCGGTCGCTCCGGGCGGTGACCGATCTGGAGGCCATGGGCGAGATCCAGATCAACCTGGACTGCGACGTGCTGCAGGCGGATGGCGGTACGCGTACGGCCAGTATCTGCGCGGCATACGTGGCGCTGCACGACGCGTGCAGCCGCCTGGTCGGCACCGGGCGGATGAAGACCGTGCCGCTGACCGAGGCGTGCGCGGCGGTGTCGGTAGGACGAGTCGACGGGGCAGGGCTGCTGGACCTGGCCTACAGCGAAGACAGCCGGGCCGAGGTGGACATGAACGTGGTCATGACGGCGTCGGGGCGGTTCGTCGAGGTGCAGGGGACGGCCGAGGCGGCGCCGTTCGCCCGCGCCGAGCTGGACGAGATGCTGGCCCTGGCCGGGTCGGGCATCGTCTCGCTGCTCGACGCTCAGGCGGCCGTCCTGGTCACGCCGCCTGCGCCGCGGTCGTGACCGACTACGTGCTGGCCACCGCCAACCCGGACAAGGCTCGCGAGATCGCCGAGATCCTCGGCCGCTCGGTGACGCTCCTGCCCCGGCCGGCCGAGGTGCCCGAGGTGGAGGAGACGGGCGAGACGCTGCTCGACAACGCCCGCCTGAAGGCCCGGGCCCTGGTGTCGGCCACGGCCATGCCGGCGATCGCCGACGACACCGGCCTGGAGGTCGACGCCCTGGACGGCGCCCCTGGCGTCTTCTCCGCCCGGTTCGCCGGGCCGGACGCCAGCTACGCCGACAACGTGGGCAAGTTGCTCTCGGAGTTGGCAAACACGGCCGGTTCGGCGCGCACCGCCCGCTTCCGCACCGTCGCCATCGCGGCGTGGCCCGGGGGCGCCGAGGCGGTGGCCTCGGGAACGGTGGAAGGCGTCATCGCGGTGAAGGCCCGGGGGTCGGGCGGTTTCGGGTACGACCCGCTGTTCGTGCCCGACGGCGGGGGAGGGGCGACCTTCGCCGAGATGACCCCCGGCGCCAAGCACGCGCTGTCCCACCGGGGACGGGCCTTCCAGCAGCTGGCGCGGCTGCTCGCCGACCGCTGACCTGTCGATGTCGGCCCACCCGGGGCCTGCTGCCGCGATCACGGGCCATTCTGGTGCCCGCAATAGTGGAGATACCCACCATTCCGGGCACCAGCCTGTCGCGCTACCAGCCGCGCAGGTCGATGGGCCAGATCTCGACCACCTCGTCGCCATCGGTCACGTGCAGCCGCTCGTGGTAGGCCACTGTCGGATCCACGTGCGCCGGCAGGATCCGGACGTGGTCGCCGACCGACGGCATCGCCCCGCCCTCGACCGGGGCGAACGTCACGTGCTCGTCGGAGCAGAACCACACTGCGGCGCCAGGCGGATCGGCCATCTCCGGGTCCCCGTGGTCCATGCCGAGGGCCTTCAGCCCGCAGTCGGCTACGGCCCATCCGGCCGGGTTGACCGACACCACCGTGGCCCAGATGGTGAGGGCGGCCACGAACGGCAGACCGAGACGGCCGTAGGCGGTGTCCATGAGGGCGTAGCTCCCGGCTTGGATCTCGTTGGCCACCAGGTTCAGGTCGTATGTTCCGGTGCCCCCGGCGCTGATCAGCTCACCGCCGACGGCGTCGTGCGCAGCCGCCAGGAGCGCCATGCTGCGCTCGGTCTCCGCGGCGCGCCGCACGCGGTCGTCCAGGCCGACCGCGTGCCCTTCGTAACCCATGACGCCGCGTACGACGAGGCCACGCCGCCTGGCTTGCTCGGCCAGCCGCCCGGCGTCGTCGGGTGGGCAGCCGCAGCGGGGGAGGCCCACGTTCACGTCGACCACGACCTCGGACACCCCGCCGGCCACCGCCGCGTCGATCGTGGCATCGGAGTCGACGGCCAGGGTCACCCGGGTCCCCGCCTCGACCACCCGCCCCAACCGGCCGGCGTCCACCACCTCGTTGGCCAGCAGCAGGTCCTCGCCGAGACCGGCGGCGGCCATCCCCTCCACCTCGCGGGTGGTGGCGCAGGTGAAACGGCGATGACCCATGGCCAGCTGGCGGGCGGCCAACGCGGTGCACTTGTGCGCCTTGACGTGGGGTCGCAGGCGGTCCCCGGGCAACGCGTCGGCCATGGTTCGCAGGTTGTGGTCGAGGGCGCCGCCATCGACGAGCAGCGCCGGGGTCTGCAGGTCGCGGAGGTGCACGGGCGCAGCGTAGGGGCGGGCGTGGCCGGCACATGGTGCTCTCGGGCGCGATCATGATGCGCACGAAGCCCATCCCCTCGTCCGACTCCTCGGAACCCGAGCTCTCCCCCGAACCGGCGGCTGACACCGGCGCGCCCGGCAAAGGATCGTCGGCCCGCCGGGCCCACCAGCGGCTGTTGCCGGCGCCGGTGTGGCAGATCGGCAAGCTGCTCGTGATCGCGCTGATCATCGAGTACCTCGTCGTCCCGCAGATCGCCGGTACCAGGAAGGCGTTGCACACCCTGAGCAGCGTCAACCCCCTCCTGCTGCTCGCCGGGGTTGCCCTCGAGATCGCGGCCATCTGCAGCTACGCCGGCCTGACGCGCGCCGTGCTGCCCCACGACACCGACCCCGGCTTCCGGACCGTGCTGCGCATCCAGCTCACCACCCTGTCGGTCAGCCACTGCGTGCCGGGTGGCACGGCGGCGGGCTCGTCGCTCGGCTATCGATTGATGACCAACGCCGGGGTGCGTGGTGCCGATGTCGGCTTCGCCCTCGGCACCCAGGCGCTGTACTCGGCGTTCGTGTTGAACATCGTCTTCTGGGTGGCGTTGGTGGTGTCCATCCCGGTATGGGGCTTCTCGCCGCTCTACCTCACGGCTGGCGTGGTCGGCGTGGTGCTCCTGAGCCTCCTCATCGCCTTGGTCCTGCTCATGACTCGCGGCGTCGACTGGGGCGGGAAGCTGCTGTACCGCATCGGGGAGCGCATCCCCTTCGTCCGGGCCGATCTCCTGCAGCGCCTGTTCGAGCAGATGGCCAGCCGGCTCGGTGACGTGCTGAGCGACCGTCGCCGGATCGGGCGGGCCACGGTGTGGGCGGCATTGAACTGGATGCTCGATGCCGCGTCGCTGTGGGTCTTCGTCGGGGCGTTCGGCTCCTGGGTGAACCCCGACGGGCTGCTCGTGGCCTATGGCCTGGCCAACGTGCTGGCGGCCATACCGCTCACCCCTGGCGGCCTCGGGGTGGTGGAAGCCACGCTGACATCCGCACTGGTCGGGTTCAACACCACCAGGGCTGTCGCCCTGCTCGGCGTGGTCGCCTACCGGTTGGTGAACTTCTGGCTGCCGATACCGGTCGGAGGGCTGGCCTACCTGTCCCTCCAGATCGATTCGGGACGGTCGCGAGGCCAGCGGCCCGCAGTCGTGGACGTGCCCGGCGGCGCCTGAGGAGGTGTCGCTCGCTCGCTGATGCCCGTGTGCTCCGGGGTGGCGCCGTCCCTCCACGTCGGGTTGGTAGCGTCAGATCATGCTGAGGCGGCCGTTTCGTACCCTTCGTTGGTGGCGCGCCAGCGCGGGCGTCGGCCTGCTCTTGATCGCCGCATTGGCGGCGGTCCTGGGGCCGGTGACGACCTCGGCCACCACCGCAACGGGGCGGGCACCAGCTTCTCCTGAGCGGGCCGCGTCGACCAGTGGCACTGTCGCCTACTGGCTGGCTGCCGCCGACGGCGGCATCTACGGTTTCCATGCTCCGGAGTTCGGCAACGTTCGCGGCCGGGGGCTGAGCGCGCCGATCGTGGGGATGGCGGCGACCCCCGACGGCCACGGCTACTGGTTGGTGGCGTCGGATGGTGGGGTGTTCACCTTTGGCGACGCCGCCTACTACGGCTCCACGGGTGGGATCCGGCTGGCCAGGCCGATCGTGGGGATGGCGGCGACCCCTGACGGCCACGGCTACTGGTTGGTGGCGTCGGATGGTGGGGTGTTCACCTTTGGCGACGCCGCCTTCCACGGCTCGACAGGCGCCGTTCGGCTGACCAGGCCGATCGTGGGGATGGCCGCCACTGCCGACGGGAGCGGGTACTGGTTGGTGGCGTCGGACGGCGGCATCTTCACCTTCGGCGACGCGGTGTTCCGGGGATCGGCCGGCGACGTGCGCCTGACCCGCCCGGTGGTGGGGATGGCCCCGACCGGTGACGGCCAGGGCTACTGGTTGGTGGCGTCGGACGGTGGCATCTTCACCTATGGCGACGCCGTGTTCCGCGGGTCGACCGGGGGAGTGGCGCTGACCCGGCCGATCGTGGGCATGGCGGCCAATCCCGTCGGGTCCGGGTACTGGTTGGTGGCGTCCGATGGCGGGGTGTTCCCCTTCGGGGACGCACCCTATCTGGGGTCGACGGGGGCGGCGCCCGGTCCGGCGCCCGTGGTCGGCATCGTCCCGACGCTGGCCGGGTCCCTCTACCCGGGGGGCACCATCTACCCGCCTGGTGGCGTCGGCACCGACATCTCCTTCCCGCAGTGCACCAGGGCGTACCCGGCCGCCGGGAACCCCATCTCCATCGTCGGCGTGAACGGTGGGCTGTCGAACAAGATCAACCCCTGCTTCGTGTCCGAGGCGCAGTGGGCGGGACCGAACCTGACCGTCTACATCAACACCGACCAGGTCCAGCCCGACGCCCCGCAGGCCACCGGCGGCCCCCAGAGCTGCGCGGCCGGTGACGACGTGTGCCTCGGCTACAACTGGGGCTACACGAACGCCCAGGCCGCGGTCAGCTACGTCCACGCCAACGGGTTCGCCCCCGAGACGTGGTGGCTCGACGTCGAAGCACCCTGCGGATCGGCATCGCCGCTGTGGATGTGCGGGACCGCCGGGTTGCAGTCCAACGCGGCGGTGATCCAGGGTGCGCTCGACGCCCTCCACGGCGACGGCCTAGTGGCCGGGATCTACAGCACCTACTACCAGTGGCCGCGCATCACTGGCGGATCGCAGTACCCCGGGTTGCCGATCTGGATCGCCACCGTGCCGTCGGGCCCGGTGCAGTGGGTAGCCGATTGCACGGATCCGAGCCTCCAGTTCGCCGGTGGCACTCCGTATCTCATCCAGTGGCTGGGCGGATCGAACCCGCCGACCGCGCCGTACGACGGCGACCTGGCCTGCCGCACCACCTGAGCAGCTGTCGCGAGCGCGACGGCCGGGGTGGCTAATGTCCTCTCGAATGGGGCTCGCTCGCCGGATGGCCAGAGTTGGTAGGAGGGTGGCCGGGCGGACCGGGGCCCTCAGGTTGGCCGACGAGGCGCGCCGCCGCATCGTCGGCGACCCCGCCTTCGCTACCGTCGCCGACGCGGTCGCCGTCCGCTTCGCCTACGAGATCCTCCTCGACCGCCTGCCCGATCCCGTCGGCTTCGCAGACAATGTCGCCCGCCTGCGATCGGGTTCCATCTCGCGTTCGGAGATGGCGGCATCCATTCGCGGCTCGGAGGAGTTCCAGGCGCTGGGCTGGCCGGCCAGGACGCTCGGGCCATCCATCCACGCCGGTCGCTGCCAGTTCATCAGGAGCCTCCCGGCGGCAGCCCACATCGTCGACCTCGGCGGTACCCATCTCGGCCGGACGGAGGGGGCCCTGGTGGCGCTCGGCTACCCGTACCCCTTCGAGGACCTCACCATCGTCGACCTACCGTCCGACGACCGCCACGAGCTGTACCGCTCGGGCCACCAACCGCTCGATCGGGTGCAGAGCCGCCTGGGGCCGGTGCAGTACCGCTACCACTCGATGACGGACCTGTCCGGGTTCGCCGACGCCAGCGTGGACCTCGTCTATGCCGGGCAATCCATCGAGCACGTCACACCCGCCGAAGGTGGCATGGTGGTCGCCGACGTCCACCGGATCCTGCGTCCCGGCGGCCATCTGGCGCTCGACACCCCGAACGGGCGCGTGACGCGGATGCAGCAGGAGGCGTTCGTCGACCCGGACCACAAGGTCGAGTACGAGTGGGAGGACCTCCGGGCGCTCCTCGTGTCCGCCGGCTTCGCCATCGCCAGCGCCGCCGGGTTGAACCATGGTGGGCCTGCTGTCGCCGACGGGGTGTTCGACCCGGAGGCGACGGCCAGGAACTGGGGCCTGCACCACGAGCTGGAGGACTGCTACATCCTCGCCGTCGTGGCTCGGAAGCCGGGCTGACGGAGGGGCGGATCGGAGTCGTCGTGCGGGCGAGAGGACTCGAACCTCCACCCCTCTCGGGACCAGGACCTAAACCTGGCGCGTCTGCCGGTTTCGCCACGCCCGCGTCAGCCGAGAGCGTAGCCGGACGCCGACCGATCGCCGGATCGCAGGCGGTACGCTCCAGCCATGTCCATTCCGCAGGTCACCGCGGCCTCCGCCCAGGTCTCGGGCGGCGACCGGTCCGCCGACGTCTACCAGCGCCTGCTCAAGGAGCGCATCGTGTTCCTGGGCACGGAGGTCGACGACACGTCGGCGAACCTCATCTGCGCGCAGCTGTTGCTCCTGGCGGCCGAGGACACCGAACGGGACATCAGCCTCTACATCAACTCGCCCGGCGGCTCGGTCACCGCCGGACTGGCCATCTACGACACCATGCAGCTGGTCCCGTGCGATGTCTCCACCGTGTGCATGGGTCTGGCCGCGTCGATGGGCCAGTTCCTGCTGTGCGCCGGCCAGCCGGGCAAGCGGCTGTCGCTGCCGCACTCTCGGATCCTCATGCACCAGCCCTCCGGGCAGGCCCAGGGGCAGGCGGCGGACATCGCCATCCAGGCCGAGCAGATCATCTACCTGAAGCGGATGATGGCCGAGCGGATCGCCTTCCACACCGGCCAGCCGGTCGAGCGCATCGAGGCCGACTCCGACCGGGACCGCTGGTTCACCGCCGACGAGGCCCTGGAGTACGGGTTCATCGATCGGGTGATCGAGCGGGCCGTGAACGTCACCGAGCCGGCCGGCTCCTAGCCGCCGGCCGCTCGAGCGCGTCGGCCAGCTCCGCTTCGGCCTCCGCCTCGGACGGGTCGGTCACCAGCGATCCGTCCGACCCGTGGCGCCAGTAGGGATCGCCGTGGTCGAGGACGCGCCCCCAGCGGCGCTTGATCAGCTCCAGCTCGGCGGCGCCGATGCCCGACCGCCGGCTCTTGGACTCGAAGTGGTAGAGGCGCGCGAACGGCGTGCAGACGATGCGCAGCCCGGCGCCACGGACCTTGAGGCTGAGGTCCACGTCGTTGTAGTTCATGGGGAACCGCGGCGAGAGGCCGCCGACGTCGAGGTAGACATCCCGCCGCATCATGGCGCACGCCGCCGTGACGCCCGAGCACTCCCGGTCCATCGTCAGCACCGACACCGGACCGGGGTCGTCGGCCGCCACCCCATAGCCGACATGGCCGATGGCGCCCCCGCCCGGGTAGAGGTGACCGGCGTGCTGCACCGTCCCGTCCTCGAAGAGCAGCGTGGCCCCCACCATGCCGATGTCGGGCTGCTGGGCCAGACCAAGGAGGGTCTCCACCCAGTCGGGGGAGATGACCTCGATGTCGTCGTTCAGCAGGAGCAGGTAGCTGCCGGTGGATCCGACCACACCGGTGTCCATCTTCCTGGCGTAGTTGAACGGGCCGTGGTACCAGAGGAAGCGGAGCTGGGCGCGGTCTCCGCAGATGGTGGCCAGATCCGACTCCACGTGATGCGGCGTCGTGGTGTCGGCCACCACCACGATCTCCAGGTTCGGGTAGGTGGAGCAGGCGACGATGCTGCGGATCGCGTCCATCACGTAGGAGCGGTGCCGACCGAAGATGGTGCCGGTGGAGCCCCGTGTGGGGATCACGATGCTGACCAGCGGCGCACCGTCGATCCGCCGGTGCAGCCGGTAGATGCCCCCCGCATCGATCTGCTCGACGTCGGCGGGGATCCCGACCCGGTCGCAGTGTTCGGCGATGGCCCGGCGGGCGGCGGCGTAGACCGCCGGGTTCCCGGTGCCGCTCACCTGGCCGGGCCGGACCCGCCAGTGGTAGAGGATCCGGGGAAGGTGAACGATGCGTGTCGTCCGCTCGCTGGCCCGCAGCACCAGGTCGTAGTCCTGTGAGCCGTCGAAGCCGGGCCGGAACCCTCCGATCTCGTCGATGAGTCGGCGGCGGTAGACGGTGAGGTGGTTGACGTACATCTGGGCCCGGAGGCGTTCGGGCGACCAGTCGGGCTTGAGGAACGGACCGAGTCTCCGGCCCTCCATGTCGATCCAGTCCTCGTCGGTGTACAGCAGGTCACAGGTCGGGTCGGCGCGCAGTGCGTTGTCGCACTCGGTCAGGGCCGTCGGCTCGAGGAGGTCGTCGTGGTCCATCAGGGCGACGTAGCTCCCGGTGGCGGCAGCCAGTGCCGTGTTGGTGGCGGCCACGATGCCCTGGTTCGCCGGGTGGCGCAGCAGTCGCACCCGGTCGTCGGCGTCGGCGGCCCGCCCGGCGACGTCGGCCACGGCGGTGCTGGTGGAGCCGTCGTCGACGACGACGAGCTCCCAGTCGTCGAAGGTCTGGTCCCGAACCGAGTCGATGGCGAGCCGCAGCAGCTCGGCCGGCGTGTCGTGGGCGGGCATCACCACCGAGAAGCGCGGTCCCGGCGGATTGCTCACGGCGACGGTCGAACCGCCCGACGAGCTGCTCGCAGCGACCTGGCGATGGCCTGACCCGACCGCCACGAACGAGAAGCCAGCAGCCTGGTCACCAGCTGCTCGGCTCCGTTGGCGCGCTCCAGGGCAGCGGCCAGCTCCGACTCCAGCACGGCCCTCCTGGCCGCCTCCTCCTCGGTCTGGGCCTGGACGAGGAGATCGGTGCGGTACTGCGACTCCGCCAGCTCGGCCCGCAGGCCGATGACCTCGTCGGTGAGGCCCAGGACCCGCTCTACGTTGGCCAGCTGTGCGGTGCTGGGTTCGGCGGGGGCATCGTCGATCGTGTGGTGCAGGTCGTCGATGGTGCGGTGCAGGTCGAGCAGCGCCTGTCGCTTGCCCACGACCTCCTCGCGGAGGGGAGCGAGCTCGGTCTCGTAGCGATAGGCGACATCGGCCGGCCGCAGGGCGGCCCGCTCCACGATCATGGCCCACGGGCTGAGGTAGGTGAGGTCGAGATCGGTGCGACGGAAGAAGCCCCGCTGGGCGAACCATCCCGCCCAGGTGGCGGTGGGATGCAGGTTCACGTGCGTCGGTTCGGCGTAGTCGTAGGGTGTCGACGAGAAGAAGATGCGGTCGGTGGCGGCACAGATGTTGTCGATGGCCAGCTGCGTGTCAGTCGGGGCCATGTGCTCGATGACCTCGATGACGGTGATGAGGTCGTAGGAGCCTTCCAAGGGCTGAGTGAGGTCGTGGACGGCCACCCGGTCACGGACCCGCTCCACGGCGGCGGTGATGGCGTAGTCGGAGATGTCGACGCCCCGGGCGTCGATCCCACGGTCGAGCAGGGCGGCGACCAGGAAGCCCTTGGCGCAGCCGACATCGAGGCAGCTTCGGGGCGCCACCTGGCGCACCAGGTTGTCGGCGACATCGCCGAAGAAACGGCCCCAGTGCGGCTCCTGCTCGTCGTACGGCAGGCCCAGCCCGGTGCGGAAGTACTGCTCGTCGTAGTCGACGGCGGTGGTGGACAGGCTGGCAGTGGACAGGCTGGTCGAGGAAAGGTTGTCGGGGGTCGTCATGATGGCTTCCGTGCGCAGGGCTCGAAGCAGCCTAGTGGTCGGCCTCCGCGCTCGCCGCCATCCCCCGGTGCTGGCCCGGTTCCGAGCACCGGCTCCGCTAGAGTCGCGCCGATGCACATCGTGTGCGCCGTCGCCCGGGTCGACGCCGGTGGGTCCTCGTGAGCCACATCGCCACGTACCGGTCATCGCGCGAGCTCTTCAACAACCTGACGCTGCGCGAGCTCCGCTCGAAGTACAAGCGGTCGTTCCTCGGGTGGACCTGGTCGATGGTCAACCCGCTGGCGAACATGGTCGTCTACACGATCATGTTCGGGGTCTTCTTGAAGATCAAGCTGGCGGACGGCGCGCCGAGCGGGATGCACGAGTACGCGCTGTGGCTGCTGGCGGCCCTGCTGCCGTGGAGCTTCTTTCAGAACGGCGTCATGTCGTGCATGGGCGTGCTGGTGGCGAACTCGAACCTGGTGAAGAAGACCTACTTCCCGCGCGAGCTGCTCCCCGCCTCCTCGGTGGCGTCGAACCTGGTCTCGCACGGCATCGAGATGGGCCTGCTCCTCGTGGCCGTGCTGGCCTTCGGGAACTGGCGGGTGCTCCCACTCCTGCCGTTCCTCGTGTTGCTGGTGGCCATCAATGCCCTGGCGGCCCTGGGCCTCGGCCTGCTGCTCAGCGTGCTGAACGTCTACTTCCGGGACATCGAGCACTTCATGAGCATCTTCTTCCTGGTCTGGTTGTACGGGTCGTTCATCGTCTTCCCCATCACTTACGCCAAGGGCTACGGGACTATCCTGAAGCTCAACCCGATGGTGGACATGGGCCTGTGCTTCCGGTCGGTGCTGTGGGACGGCACCCACCCCGGCTGGCTCGAGCTGGCCTACTTCACCGCCTTCGCGATTGTGGTGTTCATCGTGGGCATCAAGGTGTTCTGGCGCCTGGAGGGTCGGGTGGCAGAGGAGCTGTGAGCTTCGCCCCGGTACAGGACGTCGACCTCAGCACCGGTCCGGTGGTGGTCAGCTGCGACGGCGTGTCCAAGCAGTTCCGGCTGTTCCGGGAGAAGAACAACTCGCTGAAGGCGACCATCCTGCGGGGGCGGCGGGCCATCGTCGAGGAGTTCTGGGCCATGCGCGACGTCACCTTCGACGTCCACCAGGGCGAGACGTTCGGCTTGATCGGCGAGAACGGCTCGGGGAAGAGCACGACGCTCAAATGCCTGACGAAGATCCTCCGGCCCGACGAGGGAACGGTGACCGTCGAGGGGAAGGTGTCGGCCCTCCTGGAGCTCGGTGCCGGCTTCCACCCAGAGCTGTCGGGCCGGGAGAACGTCTTCTTGAACGGGGCCATCCTGGGTCTGAGCCAGCGGGAGCTGCGTCGGCGCTTCGACGACATCGTCGACTTCGCCGGCATCGGCAAGTTCATCGACGAGCCGGTGAAGAACTACTCGTCGGGCATGTACGTGCGGCTGGGCTTCTCGGTGGCGATCAACGTCGACCCCGACGTGCTCCTCATCGACGAGGTCCTGGCTGTCGGCGACGAGGCCTTCCAGCGCAAGTGCAACGAGAAGTTCGCCGACCTGAAGGCGAACGGGAAGACCATCGTGCTGGTCACCCACTCCATGGCATCGGTGCAGAACCTCTGCGATCGGGTGGCGTGGTTCAGCCACGGGCGGCTGGTGGACGTGGGCAAGCCCCGTGAGATCATCGAGCACTACACCGGCGCGGTGCAGACGGACCGGGAGCTCGACGAGGAAGGCCACGTGCGCTGGGGCTCGGGCGAGGGTCGGGTGACGCAGGTGGAGCTGCTGAACGCCGCCGGGCGGTCCGTGACGAACGTGAACTCGGGTGAGGCCGCCACCCTGCGGCTGCATTACGACATCCCCACCGCCATCGAGCGGCCCGTGTTCGGTCTGGCCATCTACACCATCGACGGCTTCCACGTGACCGGGCCGAACAGCCGGGACGTCGACTGCG
Organism: Acidimicrobiales bacterium; assembly: GCA_965276635.1. Lineage (GTDB taxonomy): Bacteria > Actinomycetota > Acidimicrobiia > Acidimicrobiales > Palsa-688 > CBDIBC01. The sequence goes on from CBDIBC010000002.1 coordinate 13,624, forward strand.
TGCCGGAGAAGCTGGTGGGGACCGGGCAGGTCGACATCCGTTTCGATCGGCTACGGCTCCTGCCCGGGACCTACGACCTCACGGTCTCGCTGTACGACTACGCCTGCCTCCACCCCTTCGACTTCCGCCAGCACATCCTGCGCTTCGACGTGGAGCGCGGATCGACGAACCACGAGCAGTTCGGTGTGGTCTCGCTGGGTGGGCGTTGGCAGATCGGCGATCTGACCGCCGAAGGCTGAACCGCCCGGCCGGCGGCCGATCCGTCAGCGAGGCAGCCCGGACACGGCCACGATCGGCTGGACCAGGTGGATGTTCCCCAGTGAGCCGTCGAAGGGGGCATTGCCGTAGTTGAACAACCCGCCGTCGCTGGCCACCAAGCGGTAGCCGCCGCCCGCGGACGCGTCGGTGATGCCGACTACCGGCTTGACCAGCGGGGCGGCCCCGGCGGAGCCGTAGAACGGTGCCCCGTAGGCGAAGACGCCACCGTCGGCCGCGGCCAGCCAGTAGCCGCCGGTGGCCGGGTCGATTGCCACGCCGACGACCGGGCGCACCAGGGGCGCCCCGCCTGCCGAGCCGTGGAACTGGTCGTCGCCGAAGGCGAAGACCCCTCCGTCGGTGGCGGCCAGGACGTATCCACCGCCATCGGGTGTGGCCGCCATGCCGACGATGGGGGAGCGGAGGCGGTACGAGCCGGCCGAGCCGTGGAACAGGGCGTCGCCGAAGGTGAACACGCCGCCGTCGGCCGCCACCAGCCAGTAGCCGTTGCCATCCGGCGTCGGGGCCATACCGACGATCGGCGCCGTGAGGCGCACGTTCCCCAAGGAGCCGTAGAAGCGGGCGTCGCCGAAGGCGAAGATGCCGCCGTCGGAGGCGACCAGCCAGTATCCGCCCCCGTCTCCGCTCACCGCCCCGCCGACCACGGGCCGCGTGAGAGCGACGTTCCCCGTCGATCCGCAGAACGGCAGGTTCCCGAACGAGAACACCCCGCCGTCAGCGGCGACCATGTCGTAGCCGCGGGGACCTGCGGGCGCGCCGCACGCCACCTGGATGACGGGCTTGGGGGTGCCGGCGTTGCCGGTGAGCTGGGCATCGTGGTGGAACTCGGGCCACGCTCCCGGCTCGTTCGCCAGTGATCCGTTCGACCCGGCCAGCGAGAAGTGCTCCACGTAACCCTGGTTCTGGGCGTTGTAGCCCGCCACGGTGACGCCGAGCGCGCCGGAGGGGTCCTGGGTTACCAGCGGTGAACCCTGGAAGCCCTTGAACGCCGCAAGGACGGCCACCTGCGCCCCTGTCTTTCCGTCGAGAACGTCGACGCCGTTCTGGGTGGGCACGAGCAGGTCCTGGTAGCCGGTGCCCGTGAAGTCGGCCGAGGTGATGCTGCCAATGATCGCCGACCCGACGTTGGTGCTCCAGATGGTGGCGCCAGTGTTCCCGTTCAGCAGGTAGGCCGTGCCCGCCGAGGTGCCCTCGGCGATCTGCTGCCCGCTCCCGAGGGCATCGACGACCGCCGGGCTCGAGGTGGTCGCCCCGTTCAGCGTCACGGCCCAACGCAGACCGCAATGGCTGTCGACGGCGAGCAGCTGGTCGGTCTGCGAGGCGCCTGCGTAGCTGGCGCCGGTGCCGAAGGTGATCCCGACGGCGCCCCCAGGCAGGAAGGTTCCGACGGCCGGTGACGACTGCACGGTCTGATTGGTGTCGTACTGGCACAGCAGGCCGCCGTTGGGGCTCCCGGCGCCCAGGTTTCCGCTCTGCGAGAGGATCCGGAGGTGGCCGCCATTGCCGTAGTTCGTGTTGTACGCCAGCCCGGCGGTGGAATCGCCGCCCTCGATGATCTCGTTCTGGCCGTTGCCGTAGAGGTCGGCCAGGGCGGGTGTCGTGAAGTTGGAGTCGGCCTCGAACCACGGGAAGCCGGGCTGGACGGCCCCGTTGTCCGCGTTCAGCTCGTCCTGTTGCTGGCCGAGCGTTCCCGACACCGCAGAGGTCGCGCCCTGCAGGGTGCCGATGGCCAGCCCGGTGACGACGCTGGCACTCCCGCCCGCACCATTCGGCAGGGCCGAGACGGTCGTCCGCCACCGGCGCGAGCCGTTGGCGTTGAACGCGTTGTAGGCCCCGCCCGTGTTCTTGCCGGCGGCGGCGTTGCCGGTTCCCACGTAGACCGTCGAGCCGGCGACCGAGGGCGGGGAGTCGATCGGCAGGCCGTCGGGGACGATCGGCCAGCCGGCTACCTCGCTGCCGTCGGAGAGGTGTAGGGCATAGAGCCGACCGGATCGGTCACCGACGACGGCGGCCGGCTGCCCGTCGAGGTTGGCCACGGTCGGAGAGGACAGGGCGACGGGGTTCCCGGCGTCGGGCAGGGTGGCCGACCAGGTCGACACGAAGTTCAATGCCGCCGCCGCCCGCACGGTGCCAGGCTGCGCCCCGGCCGAGGCCGGCACCGCCAGTGCGACGAGCGCCGAGACGCCGACGAGCGCACCGACCCGGCGGACCCCCGGCCGTGACCGGCTCATACCTGACGTCATTGGTGCTCCTCGCCGGGTGACTCGCAAGCCGAACCCTCGTGTACTGGACCCTGGTTGCCTCGAGATCCCGCCGCCAACCTGCGCCACGTTGGGACTTCTCCTGTGCGGTACTTTACTGGTGGTGGAGCCAATGTCCCAAAGAACGTCCGAACAACCACTGAAAGTGGTCGACGCGAACGACGATCCCGGCCGGCGGGCGCCCGACTACGTCGAGCAGGTCAGGCGGGCCGCAGGACGGTTGGCGATGCGGCCGGTCCGCCCCGGCGACGTGCCGACGTCGCTCCTGGCCGTGGAGGACGCCGCCGACATCGACGTCGATGTGCCGACCAGGGCGTCGCGCCCGGGCGTGCGGGTGGTCAAGGTGGTCATGAAGCGGCTGGTGGGGTGGCAGCTTCGTTACCTGGGCGGTCAGCTGGGGGTGCTCGGCGAGGCGGTCGTCCGCCTCGGTCATGCCCTGGCCGACCGATCGGAGATGCTGGAGGAGCAGACGGCCCAAATCCATCGCGACGTGGCCGCGCTCGACGCTCGACTCGCCCGCCTGGAGGAGAAGGCCCCCGTCGGTGAGGGTTGACCAGTTCGTTCCCGGCTTCGCAGCCCACGACGCCATCGGGAACCACGTCCTCCAGGTCCGGTCGCTGCTTCGCTCGGCCGGGATGGAGTCCGACATCTACGGCGAGTTCATCGACCCCCGCGTGCGCGGCGAGGCTCGTCCGTTCCGCGAGTGCCCACCGGGTGCCGACGCCGGGCGGGTGATCCTCTACCAGGCCTCCACCCACTCCTCGATGGTCCCCTGGCTCGTCGCGGCCGCCGAAGCCGGCCAGGTCGTCGCCTCGAACTACCACAACATCACCCCCGCCGCCTACTTCGCCCGGTGGGAGCCGCAGGTCGCGGCCGGCATGGAACAGGCCCGAGCCGACGTCGGGCTCCTGGCACCGTACGTGGAGCTGGCGGTGGCGGTCTCGGCATTCAACCAGGCTGATCTGGTGGCGGCCGGTTACCGGTCCGCCACAGTGAGCCCACTGCTCGTCGACCTGGCCGACTACCACCGTGAGCCCGAGCCGCGGACGCTGGCCCACCTCCGCCGGCTGCAGGATCGCGGCATCACCCGGTGGCTGTTCGTGGGTCGCATCGCGCCGAACAAGTGCCAGCACGACGTCATCGCCGCCTTCGCCCTGTACCGGCGCCTGTACGACGCCGACGCCCGGCTCACCCTGATCGGCGGTCCGACATCGCTGCGGTACCTGCGGGCCCTGCGGCGCATGACCGTCGAGCTCGAGCTGGACGACAGCGTGGAGTTCCTGGATGGCGTGGCCTTCCGCTCGCTGCTCGCCTACTTCGCCGTGGCCGACGTGTTCGTCTGCCAATCCGAGCACGAGGGCTTCTGCGTTCCGATCATCGAGGCCATGGAGCTGGGGGTGCCGGTCGTCGCCCACGGCGCGACCGCCATCCCCGAGACGGTCGCTGGCGCCGGGGTGGTGCTCGACGACAAGGACCCGCTCGTGGTGGCTCGCGCCGTCCACGAAGTCCTGGACGACCCAGACCGCCGCCGGTCGCTGATCGCCGCCGGCCGGGACCGAGCCGCAGCGTTCGCGCTGCGGATCACCTCGGCCCGGTTCCTCGACACGATCACCACATGGCTCGACGAGCGCGCCGCGTGAGCGGTGGCGCTTGTGCCGGGGCTCGGCGGCGGCCAACCTCGGGGCCATGAACCAGCGTGTGCGACGAGCGGTGGTGGGGGTCCGCCAGCAGCTGCTGGCTCCCGTCCTGAACCGGCTGGACGGCATCGAGACCCGATTGGCCGCCACCGAGGTGGTGGTGGCCGAGGTCAGAGCCCAGTTGGACGCGGCCACGAGCCGGGTCGGTGCGCTCAATGAGCAGGCCCTCGGCCTGGCCGAGACCGAGACTCGGATCGCCCGGCGCCTCGAGGAGATCGGTTCGCTGCTCGGCGACAGCCGGTGACCGCCCGGTGAGCAGGCGGGTCCGGGTGGCCGCCGATCTGCAGGCCCTGCAGGTGGCGGGCATCGCCGATCGGGGCATCGGGCGCTACGCGGCCGCGCTGGCGGCCGCGCTGGCCGACCAGGACCGGTTGGCCGTCGCCCTGCTGGCGCCGGAGCTCCCGCCTCCGGCGGGATTGCCCGGCGGGTTGTCGGCGCGTGGCCTCTGCCGCTGGGACGGCATGGCCGCCATGCGCGAGGTCCTCGCCGGTGCCTCATCGCCGGTGATGCACCTGTCGATGGCCCCGTTCCTGCACGTCGGTGCCGCCGACCCCAGCGTGCTCACCGTGGCGCCCCACTGGTCAGCCGCCGGGTGCCCGCGAGCCGCCGTCCTCTACGACCTGATCCCGCTCCGGGCGGCGCGCCACTACCTCTCCTCGCCCGGGGCGCTGGAGCGCTACCAGGCCCGGGCCCGCTGGGTCGCCGACGCCGACCTGGTGCTCGCCATCTCCGAGCACACCCGGTCCGAAGCCGTCGAGCTGCTCGGTTGCCGACCCGATCGGGTGGTCAACGTCGGTGCCGGCGTCTCCGCGTTCTTCTGCGGACCGGACGGCACCGACGAGCACCTGTTCCGGCTGCACCTGGCCCGGTGGGTGGACCGCCCCTTCGTCCTGTGCGTGACCGGGAGCGACAGCCGCAAGAACACCGAGCGGCTGATCGAGGCCATCGGCATCCTGGCCGCCGACGGCGTCGACGTCGGGGTGGTGGTCGTCGGCGACCTCACCGACGAATGGGTTCGACGGCTCGACGCGGCGGCGGTGACGGCGCGGGTGAGCGAGCGGGTGGAGATGACGGGCCCGGTGACCGACGAGCTCCTGCGCGCCTGCTACCGCCGAGCGCAGCTGACCGTGATGCCCTCGTTGGCCGAGGGCTCGGGCCTGCCCGTGCTGGAGTCGGCCGCATGCGGGACCGCCGCTGTGGGATCGTCCACCACCGCCCTCGCGGAGGTGACGGCGACGGCGCTGGCGCAGTTCGACCCGACCGATCCCGCGGCCATGGCCTCGTGCATCGCGGCGATGCTCGACGACGGCGAGCGCCGGGCGTCGGTGCTGGCCGCCCAGGCCTCCGCCGCCGCAGCCGCGACGTGGCCGGGGATCGCCGCCGCCGTTGCCGACGCGCTCGACACCGTGGCGCGCCGTGTCCCGGCATCTGCGTGGGCCCCGCCGCCGTCCACCGGGAGCTTCCTCCTGATCGGACCGACCCCGCCCGCCGGCGGCGGCATCGGTGTCTACAACGAACGCCTCCTCGACGGGAGCGACGACCGGGTGCAGTGGACGACTGCGAACCGGGGCCGGCCTCAGACCCAGAGGACTCGGTGGATCCCAGACGATGTGGTGGGCCTCCAGATCCGGCCGGCCGCCTACGACGCCGTCATGTACACCATCGGGAACTCCGACGGGCACCTCGGTCGCATCGCCTTGGCGTTGCGATACCCGGGATGGATGTGGTTGCACGAGACCCGGCTCCCGGCGCTGGCCACCACCGCGCTGGAGCATCTCGACGACGAGGCCTTCTCGGTGGCCATGCGCCGGGTGCTCGCCCGTGCCTATCCGGGGCGTTCGCCGTGGGGGGCCGCCCGTCGAGCCGGACGCTCGAACCTGGGTCTGGTGGAGGCCGGTGTCGGCCTGGTGCCGCTGCTCGCCGAACGGTCGCGCGGGTTCCTGGTCAACTCGCAGGCGGCCAGGAACCTGTTGGTGATGGACCTGGCCCCGCTGGCCCACCACCCCCCGGTCCACGTCCTGCCCCCGGCCTGCCCGCCGGTCGATCCGGTGGGGGACCCCGGGCGCACGGGTCCGGGACCCGACCAGCTGGTCGCGTTCGGCATCGTGTCCATGGCGAAGCGGCCCGACCTCCTGGTCGACGCCGCCGCTCGGCTCGGGTGCCGTTTGGCTTTCGTCGGGCCGTGCCCGCCGATCCTGCGGCAGGTCATCGATGACCGGGCGCGCCTACGCGACATCGCCGATCAGGTCGAGGTCACCGGCCCAGTCGACGGCGGGTCGTGGCGGGACTGGCTGGCCCGGGCCACGGTTGCCGTGCAGCTGCGCGACACGGCGAGCGGCGAGATGTCGGCTGCCGTCCTCGAGGCGCTGGCTGCCGGGGTCCCGGTGGCGACGAACCTGGCGTCGGCCGTCGAGTACCCCGATGACGCCCGCTGGCTGGTCTCCCTGGCCGGACCCGATGCGCTGGCTGCGTCGCTGCGCCCGCTCCTGGAGTCGCCGGGAGCGCAGCGGTCCCTGGCCGCGGGAGGCCTGGAGTTCGCCGCCGCCCATCAGTTCCATCATCTCCACGACGCACTGCTGTCGGTCGTGCTGGACTGATTCCCTATGGAGGACCTGAGCGCCTGCCGCCAGGACCGTCCTCCGACGGTAGCTTTGGCCCCAGCCACCGAGGAGCCGACGCTGTGAACGACGTATCGAACTCGCCCAGCTCCCGTCGCCACGACGTCGATGGCCTCATCGGCCAGGTGGAGCGGGAGGCCGCTCGCCGGCGCGCCGATCCGCGGTTCCCGATCGATCACGACGCACGGATAGACGCCGCGTTCGATGCGGTGGCACCCGGTGCCGACCGGCGCAGGCCGCCCGACCCCATCGGCGCGGTGATAGCCCTCGCCGTGGAGCGCGTCGACGCGGGCGCACCGAGGGCGCCCGGCGGGATCCGGGCGGCCGTTGGCCGGTCGACGCGGACCCGGCCGGGAGCCATGGTGCAGGTTCGGGCCTTGGCCCTCGCCGTGGCCGAGGCCCTCCAGGTCGTGATGAGCCGCCTGGACGCTCTGGACCGGGGCCGCGGCCGAGCCCCACTCGACGCCCCCGCCGTCCCGTCAGTCCTCGCCCCGCCGGACTCGGTCGTGACGAATGCGCTGGCCACGTGGCGGAGCGCCGTAGCCGCCGACCTGGCCAACGACGGTGGGCGGGTCCTCTACTGCGGCCCGGACGCCGACGCCACGGTCGCCGACCTGCAGGCGGCCGGCGCCGACGCCTACGGGATCACCGACAGCGGTGATCCCTTCCGCACCGACCCCGACGTGCGTGTTGCCGACGTGGTGGATCACCTGGCCGGTGTCGGCACGGGGGCGCTTCAGTCCGTCGTCGTCGCCGGTGCGGTGGCTCCGGCCACCCGGTCCCGGCTGGCGGCCATCGTCGCTGAGCTGGCCCGCGTCACCATCTCGGTGGTGGTGGTGTCGCCGGCACCGTGGTGGTGGCGGGAGGAGGTCGGCACCGTAGCCGCCGACCTCGGAACCGACCGGCCGTTGGCCGCCGAAACATGGCTCGAGGTCCTCACCGACGCCGGCTTCGTGGCCACCGGCGCGTTCGATCCGACCGGACGAAGCTACCGGGTGACGGCCCGCCGGTCGTGAGACGCTGAGGTGAGGTTCGGGCTCGTCGTCGGGCGTTACGGGGCGGAGATCATCGGCGGGACCGAGCACTGGTTGCGACTGCTCTGCGAGCACCTGGCGGTCGTGCCGGGATGGGACGTGCACGTCTTCACCACCGGCGCTGTCTCTGCGGTGACATGGGCTGACGAGCGGCCGCCCGGCACCACGGTCGAGACGGGCGTGACGGTGCATCGACACCGCTCCGTGTCCGGGCGGTCGACGGCCTACGCCTCGCTCGACGGGCTGGTTCGCCGGGTGCCGGCCCTGCTCCCCGACGCCGTGTCGCGCCGGTTCGTAGACGCCGTCGGACCGGTCTGCCCCGACGTCATCGACGACGCGGCCAGCGCCGGGTGCGACTTGATGGCGGTGACGCCCTACCTGTTCTGGCCGGCGATCGAGGCCGTGCACCGGCTGGGGCGCCGGGTCATCTTTCATGCCGCGGCCCACGACGAGGCCGAGCTGCGGTTCCCGCTCATGCGCCCCGTGTTCGAGGGCGTGGGCGGGTTCTCGTTCAACTCCTTCGCCGAGCGGGCCCTCGTCGAACGACATTTCCGCATCGCCCACCTGCCGGCTGCCGTCGTCGGCAACGCGGTGGTCGAGGTCGCCGGCAGGCCAGAACGGGCGCGAGCCGAGCTGGGTCTGGGAGCCGACGAGCCCTTCGTGCTCTGCCTCGGGCGGGTCGAGCGGGTCAAGGGGTCGCACGAGCTGGCGGAGATGTGGGGTCTCTACCGCCGCCGCCGTCCTGGCGCGCCCCGGCTGGTCCTCCTCGGCGTGGTGAACGAACCGTTGGCAGGAGACAGCGACGTGATCGTCGCCGGCCCCTGCTCCGAAGCGGTGAAGTGGGGCGCACTGCGCTCCTGTCGGGCCCTGGTGTCGCCGTCCGCCTGGGAGTCGTTCAGCCTGGTGGTCGTCGAGGCGTGGCTCGCTGGCGTGCCCGTCGTCGTGAACGGGCGGTGCCCGGCCACCGTGGAGCACTGCCGCCGCGGCCAGGGGGGCCTGTGGTTCGACGGGTACGCCGAGTTCGAGGTCATCATGGACCGCCTCCTCGGCGACGAGGCGCTGCGCGCCGAGCTGGCGGCGAGCGGCGAGCGGTACGCGCGCGCCGCCTTCGCCTGGGGGCCGATCGTGGAACGCTACCGCGCGCTGGCCGAGCGCGTGGTCGACCGGGTCGGGTAGTGCGGTGCCTGGCGGCGCCGGGCCCGGTAGGGTGGCGCCCCGTGGCCGGATCGTTGCTGTCCCGGGTGGCAGCGCGCACCCGCCAGGCCCTCGGTGTCGAGCTGCTGGCCCAGCGCCTCGACGGGGTCGAGGCAGGCTTGCGCTCCGTGTCCGACCACTACCCCTACGGCCCGATCTACCTGGGCGACCACACCGCGCTGGTGGCGGCCCGGTGGGGTGGCAAGCTCATCGTCGACACCCGCGATGCCCTCCTGTCGCCCTGGCTGCTCCTGGACGGGTTGTGGGAGAGCCACATCACCGGTTGGCTCGAGCGTCATCTCCAGCCCGGTCAGACCTTCGTCGACGTCGGCGCCAACATCGGCTACTTCACGGTGCTCGCCGGGCGGCTCGTCGGGCCGAAGGGTCGGGTGGTCGCCGTCGAGGCCCACCCGGCGCTGGCGGAGCTGCTGCGTCGCAACGTCATCGTCAACGGGCAGCACGGCCACACCACGGTTTTCCACCGGGCCGCCTGGTCATCGACCGATCGCCTGACCTTCAACCAGCGCGATCACTTCGCCGCCAACTCCAGCCTGGGCGCAGCCGATCCCGACGCCCTTGTCGCGCTGGGCGACACGACGACACCGGTCGAGGTGGATGCGGTGGCGCTCGACGACCTCCTAGGCGACCTACCGCACCTCGACGTGTTGAAGGTCGACGTCGAGGGCGCCGAGGTGCGGGCCTTCACCGGCCTGGAGCGCACGTTGCACGCCAACCCCGACATCACCGTCCTGGTCGAGTGGTCACCCGAGCAGCTTCTCGGGCTGGGAGACTCGCCCGCCGCCCTCCTCGACCTGCTCGTCGGCCATGGTTTCGGCTTCCGCCTCTTCGAGGCGGACCTGGCCACGGTCGCACCGGCGCAGATCCTCGACACCCCGTACGGCAACCTGCTCGCCCAACGCTGACGTGACGCCGGCATCGACGGTGGTCATCGTCTCCTATCGGCCCGGTGACTGGTTGGCTCCCTGCATCGCGTCGGTGACCGAGCAGGCCGATCAGGTGGTGGTGGTGGACAACGGCTCCGACGGGGAGCAGGTGTCGGTCGTCGCCGGTGCAGCCGGGGTCACGGCGGTGCGAGTGCCGCGCAATCTGGGCTTCGCCGGCGGGGTGGCGCTCGGCCTCCGTCAGGCGCGGGGCGACGTCATCGGTCTGCTGAACGACGACGCGGTGGCCGGCCCCGACTGGCTGCGCGCCGCCCGGGTGGTCCTGGCGGATGCCACGGTGGCGGCCGTGACCCCGAAGGTCGTGCTCGCCGGTCGGTTCGCCGAGATCGTGCTCGATGACGAGCCCTGGCACGGGCCGGGAGACGCCCGGTCCCTTGGTCGCCAGCTGCGAACGGTGACCGTGGACGGCGCCGAGGTGCTCCCCCGGCTGGTCGGCGCCGGCGTGCACGACCTGGAGACAGGGATGGTAGGCGGCAGCCAGGGAACGTGGCGTTGGACCGCCGGGCGGCTCCCGTTCTACGCGCCGCTCGCCGGCACCGGATCGCCGGAGGTGACGGTCAACGGCGAGCCGGTCCCGGGGCGCGCCGTGGCGAGCCTGTTGAACCACGCCGGGCTGTTCCTCCTCGACCACGGGGTGGGTGGCGATCACGGCTTCGCCGCGCCCGACGACGGACGGTTCGACTGTCGCGCCGAACGGTTCGGCTTCAGCGGTACCGCGCCGGTGATCCGGGCGGAGACGCTGCGCGCCATCGGCAACTTCGCCGTTCCCTACTTCGCCTACAACGAGGACACCGACTGGTGCCTGCGGGCCCGCCTGCGCGGCATGCGGATCGTCTACGACCCCGGCGCCACCGTGACCCACCGGCTGTCGGCCACGAGCGGTGGGGCCACGGCGCGCGCCGTCCAGCTGCTGGCGCAACGCAACGCGCTGCTCTGCCTGGTGCGCAATGGCCCGCTCGACCTGGCGGCCCGGCAGGTCGGTCGCCGGCTGGTGGACGGCCCCGCGGACAGCGTCCGTCGGGGCATGCTCGCCCGCCTGCCGTGGGCGGTGGGGACCCGGATGTCGATGCGCCGGTCGTGGGTGCAGTCGCCCCGCCAGGTCTGGGACCGCTGGGCGGGCGCCGACGCTGTCTGGGACACTGGGCCGACCCGCACCCGTCCGCGGTCGGCCGAACAGGGCTCGACCAACTAGGTGCGCCGCATGCCGGAGGCCAGCCGGCGCAGGCGGGCGGCCCGGACCCGCGCCGCGTGGTAGCGGGACCCGAGGACACGGCGGCCCACGAGCGCGGCCAACTGCCGTCCCTGGTGACGGATGTCGACCTCACGAGCGCCGAGGGGAGTGGCGCCCGGCCGGCCGACGGTGTCGGGGTAGTGGCGCACCTGATCGGCCTGCGCTCGTACGTGGCGCCAGCCCGGCCCGTAGGCATCCCCTGGACCGCTCTCCACCAGGGTGACGCGCTCGAAGCTGCGTAACGACCGGGCCAGCCCCACCGCGGTGAGCCATCGGGCGAGGGGCACGAGCGGGCCGGGACCCGAGGCCAGGTGCACCGGGAACCCGGCTTCGACCGATAGGACCACCTCGGAGGCACCGGTGCTGCGCCGCAGCGCACTGAGTCGGACGCCAGCGCTCAGCCCGTCGACGCTGGCGGTGAGGTGGGCGGCGCTCAACCGTGGGGAGACCACGATGGCGTCCAGACCTCGGCTCCACACGTCGCGCACGGCCTGCACCGTCGCCGGAGCGGCGGCGGTGGCGATCGGTGGATAGCTGCCGATCACCAGCACGGGCGGATGGGCTTCGCTCGTCAACTGCTTACCGCCTCGCCTCGACACGCATCTCCTCCAGATCTGCCTCCATGCGATCGAGCACGACGGGCCACGTGTAGTTGGCCAGGACGTAGTCGCGTCCGCGCCTGGCCATGTCCTCCGCCTCCGATCCTGGAGCCCGGAGCTGCTGCAGGCGGTCGGCCAGCTCGGCGCCGTCCCGGAAGGTCATGCCGCCACCGGAACGATGGCAGTGCCAGGCGACCACGGCGCTGTCCTCGATGGCGAGAACCGGCGTCCCGGCCAGCCACGACTCCATGACCGTCCGGGAGAAGCTCTCCATGCGACTGGGCTGGATGTAGGCGACGGCGGCGGCCAGCGCGTCGTCGCGCTCGCGCTCGTCGAGGAACCCCAGATCGACGATGCGTCCCCGGAGCGCGGGGGGCACGTCGACGTCGCCGACACCGACAGTCACCAGGTCGACATCGACCGCCGCAGTGGCCAGCGCCTCGGCGTAGGCCTCGACCAACCAGTCCCATCCCTTGCCCGATTCGCGTCGACCGGCATAGATGACAAAGGGCCGGGTGAGGCCGTAGCGCAGCGCGAAGCCCTCCGGGTCGTAGCTGGCGGGCACGTCGACGCCGGCGCCGGTGACACGGTGACGTGCTGCGACGGGCCCGAGGCGATGGGCCAGCTCGTGCTCGGGCTCGGACAGGAACCACACGCGCGCCGGGGCGGCTATGACCGGACGGACCACGTCGAGGCGGGCGTAGGTCTCGTCGTGGAGGCAGGGCATGGCGACGGCCCGGTCGCTCACGGTGGGGAGGCAGACGGTTGCCGTCCAGAACAGGTACGGCGAGAAGACGATGGCGTCGTAGTCGTGGCTGCGTCTGAGGAGGTGGTGGAACAGCTCCGGTACGGTGAACCGCCAGCTCAGCCAGGCCAGCTGGTCGTCGAAGGACGGAATCTGGTCGTCGAGGATGGCGAGCTGGGCGCGCAGGCCGGCGGGTGAGGCGTGGTGCACCGTCGGGAAGCGAGTGACGGTGACGCCGTCCACGACGGAGGACCCGGCCGGGAGGTCGTTCGCCCAGGTGTAGTGGTCGACGGCGCACGTCGTCAGCACGTCGACATGCCAGCCACGACCGGCTAGGCCGACGGCGACCTCCCGGGAGACGGCCTCGGAGCCGCCGACCACCCCAGCACCGAAGCGGGGAGGGACGACGGCGATCCGGCCAGGCATGAGGGGTGGAGGTTAGCGGCCGGTCGTGAGCACCACCCCGTCGGTGTCGAGGAGCACGGTGGCACCTGGCGGCGGAGCGGCGCGGAACGATTGATCGGAGTAAAAGGTGTAGGCGCGCGCCGTCGGGCCCGGAGTCGTGGCCGAGCGGCCGAAGTACTGGACCCACGAGGCCGGCGACACGCGGCTGGTGGTGCCGCGACGGTCCATCTCCAGGACGACTCCGGCAACCTGGGGCCACGCGTCGAAGTCGGCGATGGTGAACGAGACCGGCCGCCCGGTCGGGTCCTGCTGCTCGATGATCCGACTGAAGCGGGCCACCGCGACCTGCGGGGCGAGTGTGACACTGCGCACCGATTGCATGCGCAGGTCCGAGCGCAGCACCAGGCCGGTGCCGACGACAGCCACGACGATGCCCAGGGCCGGGACGGCAACGGCGACCGGCGCCGGCCAGGCTCGGCGCCGAGCCCCGGTCGGGGGTGGCGCGCTTGTCGCCGCGTCGGCGGCGACGCCGGCCGCCGAGTCGGGCACGTGGCCGACGGCGGCGACGATCAGACCCACCAGGCTCAGCACAGGTGCGGTCGACATCCAGGTGGCGAAGTAGGCGTTGACCCCGCCGGCGGCGCGGGTCAGGCTGGCCAGGCCGAGGACTGCGATGGCCACCCCCGTACCGGTGATGGCCCCGGCCAGGCTGCTGGCGCGCCGCCGGGCGACGAGCAGGGTCGTCAGCCAGCAGACCACCAGCAGGGCGGCGGTGGCGGCCAGCTCCCATCTCGGGCGGGTGAGCACGTTCACGTAGTCGCGGTTGCCGAACGGGACGATGGCCAAGGCGTTGGCGCCGGCCTTCAGCGCCTGGGCGAACGTCGGGAACGGATGCGAGGCGGTGTAGAAATCCCACAGGCGAGTGATGTTGTTCGGATGATCGCGCCCGATCTCCACGGCGGGTGCCACCCAGATGGCCACCAAGGCCACGACCCCGATGAGCGGGCCCCTGGCGAACCGGTCGCCGGCGAACAGGCGCCGTCGGCGCCCGGCCCGCACCACACCGACGAGGCCCGTCACAGCGATGAGCGCCACCGCGACGAGCGCCGTGGACAGGTGCGTCTGCGCCTCGTAGGAGGCCACGACGGCAGCCCAGATCCACGTGCCGCGCCGACCGACGATGGCGCCGGCGGCCAGGAGTCCCAGCAGCGCCATCGGCGCCACCACCTCGTAGGGGTTCCACGGCTCGCGCAAGGTGAACACCCGGACGCAGAGGCAGAAGACGTCCAGCGCGACGACTGTGCAGAGCGCGGCCGATGGGCCGGCCCATCGCCAGACGAGGACGGTGATCGCTACCAGCGTCGCGCCGGAGATCACCATAGAACCCAGGTAGACGCCTGGTCCCGACCCGAGCAGCGCGACGAACGGGGCCAGCAGGTAGAACAGCGCCGGCCCCGGGTGGTGGAAGCCCTCCCGGCTGTACGGGCCGACCAGCTGGGTGAAGTCGGCGGCGCGCCGCGATGACAGCTCGATCAGCGCGGAGTCACCGTAGAGGTACCGGTGGGATCGCTCGGCCACGATCCGGATGACCTCGACCAGCGGGTAGAGCACGACCAAGGACACGGCCACCACACCGAGCACCCGCCGGTCCCTCGGCGCACCGTGCATCGGGGAGATGATAGAGCGCCACGACCATTCGGATCAGGATGCAACCTACGTGATGGTGCCCGGGCGCCTGCTCGCCCGTCCCCTATGGTGACCCGGCGAACACGGGGTCATGACCGGCGAGGAGTCGACGGATGCAGCTGCAGCGCAGGTTCGGCAAGGGTGTCGGGGCGGCCGCCGGCGTCGCGGGCGCGCTCGTCGCCACCTTTGCTGCGCCGGCGCCCGCGGGCGCCACCCCACACCAGGTGGCATCTGTCCAGATCGTCGTCAAGCTCCACGACCCCTCGCTGCGGGCCAGCTCGGTCCTGTCGGGACTTCCCGGCTCGACCCCCGGCCAGCTCCCCGGCTCCCGCTACGTCCTGCAGGTGCCGTCCGGTGAGACAGCCGGGTTGCTGACCCGGCTGCACGCAGACACCCGTGTGGCCTACGCCTCGGTCAGCCAGACGGTCCATGCCGCCACCACCCCGGACGACCCCTGCTACAGCAGCTCCTGCCAGGCCTACAACCATCCCGACAGCATCAGTGGGCTGGCGGGCACCAACCTGGTGGCGGCCAGCCAGACCGCCGACCTCGCCGAGGTCGGCGCCCCGGCGGCGTGGGCCATCACCCATGGCAGCAGCAACGTAATGGTGGCCGTGCTGGACTCGGGCGTCGACGCCAACCACCCCGACCTGGCCGGGAAGGTGACGGTCGGGCCCGTGATCTGCGCCCAGGACGACAGCCTCTGCCAGGGCGTCTCGGGCACCAACACCGACGACGCCGGCCATGGCACCCACGTGACCGGCACCATCGTGGCGGCCACCGACAACGCCGTCGGCGTGGCCAGCCTCGGCTACGACACCCGCGCCGAGGTCTTCAAGGTGCTGGATCGGACCGGTGCGGGCACCACCACGGATCTGGCCACCGGCATCTACGACGCGGTGAGCGCAGGTGCCCAGGTCATCAACATGTCGCTGTCCAACGACCCGTGCTCGGTCAGCCCGACCAACTGCGGGCCCGATCCGGACACCGAGGCCGCGGTCAGCTACGCGCAGAGTCGCGGCGTGGTGATCGTGGCCGCCGCCGGGAACGAGGTGCCCGGGTATTCCGCTTCGGACGAGCCGGTCTGGCCTGCGTCCTACGAAGGGGTGCTGGCCGTCGCCGCCACCGACAACAGCGGCACGGTCGCCGGCTTCTCCGAGTACGGCGACGCGGCCAACATCGCCGCCCCCGGCGTGGACATCGTCTCGACCTATACCAGCCCCCAGGGCGTGGCCACCGACCAGGCCAACTACGCCACGCTCGACGGTACGTCCATGTCGACCCCGCACGTGGCTGCCGCCGCCGCCCTGATCCGGGCTGTGAACCCGGGTCTGAGCGGCCCACAGGTCGTCACCGCCCTGGAGGACAGCGCCAGCCCCGTGTCCGCCAACGGTCCCCAGATCGCCGGTGGCGAGCTGAACGCTCCCGCCGCCCTGCTGGCGGCGACCAACCCGGCGCTGCCCGTCGACGGCTACCGCATGGTCGGCACCGACGGAAGTGTGTACGCCTTCGGCGCCGACCCCTATGCCGGTGACCCCTCGGGCGTCCGGCTGGCGCACCCGGTCGTCGGCGCCGGGTCCAGGTCCGACGGCGAGGGGTACTGGTTGGCGGCGTCTGATGGTGGGATCTTCTCGTATGGTGACGCCGCGTTCTTTGGTTCGACGGGGAATGTGCGGTTGACGAGGCCGATCGTGGGGATGGCGGCGACGCCGGATGGTCGGGGGTATTGGTTGGTGGCGTCTGATGGTGGGATCTTCTCGTTCGGTGACGCCGCGTTCTTTGGTTCGACGGGGAATGTGCGGTTGACGAGGCCGATCGTGGGGATGGCGGCGACGCCGGATGGTCGGGGGTATTGGTTGGTGGCGTCTGATGGTGGGATCTTCTCGTTCGGTGACGCCGCGTTCTTTGGTTCGACGGGGAATGTGCGGTTGACGAGGCCGATCGTGGGGATGGCGGCGACGCCGGATGGTCGGGGGTATTGGTTGGTGGCGTCTGATGGTGGGATCTTCTCGTTCGGTGACGCCGCGTTCTTCGGTTCGACGGGGAACGTGCGCCTCGACCAGCCGATCGTCGGGATGCAGGCAGCACCGACGGGCAGGGGGTACCTCCTCATCGCCGCCGACGGTGGGGCGTTCACTTTCGGGTCCGTGCACTTCCAGGGGTCCCTGGGCGGCGTTCCCCTCCCGGCGCCCATCATCGCCATCACGGGCTAGCGCTGCCCAATCGCTCGGGTGGCGCGGTTCAGGACGAATGCGCGCTGGTCGATAGGTATGGCGTGCGTCGTTCCCTGCTGAGCCTGTTCGCCCTGGCCCTGGCCGCCGGTTCCCTCCTCGGGGCCGGATCACCGGCATCGGCCGCGGCGCCGACGACGATCACCCTCACGGGGCACGGGTTCGGCCACGGCCGGGGCATGGGCCAGTACGGAGCGTACGGCTATGCACAGTCCGGCTGGAGCTGGCAGCAGATCGTCGGCCACTACTACGGGGGCACGAGCGTCTCGACGGTCGACGGAAACCGGCCCATCATCGTCCACCTGAACGAGCTGGACGGTGCGACCACGACCGTCCGTGACGCCAGCGGCGGCACGGTGACCGCCACCTGGCCGGGTGGCTCGCACACCAGCAGCCAGCTGACCGTCACCCGCAACGGCGCAGGACTGGCCGTCTCGGGCACCGCGGTCCCCGGCGACGTGACGCTCACCGCCGGCAGCCTGTTGAACGTGTCCCTCCCGTCGGGGTGGCGGAGCTACAACGGCACGTTCACCGTAAAGGCGGGCAGCGGCCAGACATGGAACACCGTCAGCCTCGAGCAGTACATCGCCGGCGTCGTGCCCGCCGAGTCGCCCGCCTCGTGGGGTGTGAACGGCCTCGCCGCCCTGGAGGCCCAAGCCGTCGCCGCCCGCTCGTACACCCTCGCCTATCTGGCCGGGGGTGGCAACAACGGCACCATCTGCGACTCCACGACCTGCCAGGTCTACAGCGGTGACCAGGACGCAGCCGGAAGCCCGACGCACTCGTCGTACACCACCTACTCGGACCAGGCCGAGCAGGCCACGGCCGGCCAGGTGCTGACCTGCAATGCCAACACCACCTGCGGGACGGCCGGTTCGGTGGCGTTGGCCGAGTACTCGTCCTCGACCGGTGGTTACAGCGCCGGGGGGCGGTTCCCGGCCGTGCCCGACGACGGCGATGCCACCCCGAGCAACCCCAACCACACCTGGACGGCCAGCGTCGCCGCCGCGACCGTCCAGGCCGCGTGGCCGGCCATCGGCAGCCTCACCGCCATCACGGTCACCCAACGCAACGGGCTCGGGGATCTCGGCGGGCGCGCCCAGACGGTGGTGGTCAGCGGGACAGCGACCTCGGTGACCGTCACGGGCGATCAGGTGGCGGCGGCGCTCGGCCTCAAGTCCGACTGGTTCTCGGTGCCCAGCTTCGGGACGCCGAGCGGCGGCAACGACGGGTACTGGGTGGCGGCGAGCAACGGCGGGGTCAGCGCGTTCGGGGGTGCCGGCAGCTACGGCTCCGCAGCCGGCCAGCGGCTGAACGCACCGATCGTCGCCATGGCCTCGACCGCGGATCAGGCCGGCTACTGGCTGGTCGGGTCGGACGGCGGGATCTTCAGCTTCGGCGACGCCGTCTTCCATGGCTCGACCGGCAACATCCGCCTGGCCCGTCCCGTCATCGGCCTGGCGCCGACGGGCAGCGGAGGCGGCTACTGGCTCTTCGCCTCCGACGGCGGGGTGTTCACCTTCGGTGATGCCGCGTTCTTCGGCTCGACGGGCAACGTCCGCCTGGCCCGGCCCATCGCGGGGATGGCCAGCACCCCGAGCGGTCGGGGCTACTGGCTGGTGGCCGCCGACGGCGGGGTGTTCACCTTCGGTGATGCCGCCTTCTTCGGCTCGACGGGCAACGTCCGCCTGGCCCAGCCCATCGTCGGCCTGGTGCCCACCAGCGACGGTGGGGGCTACACGCTCGTCGGGCGCGACGGGGGGATCTTCACCTTCGGCGACGCCGGTTTCGTCGGATCGCTGCCCGGCCGGGGTGTCCGCGACACGGTCGCCTCGGTGGCGCCGACCGCGGACGGGCGAGGCTACCTGGAGCTGGCGACGAGCGGCCGTGTCTACGGGTTCGGCGATGCGCCGTACTTCGGCGACGCGGCCGCCGGTGCTGTGTCCGTCATCGCTCACCGCAGCTGAGCGACGGCGCCGCTTCAGCGACCGGCGAGCAGATGCATGTCGGCGTCCACCATCATCCGCACCAGCTCGGCGAACCCGACCTCGGGCTTCCAGCCCAGCTGGTCCCTCGCCTTGGTCGGCTCACCGATGAGCAGGTCGACCTCCGCCGGTCGGAAGAACTGCTCGTCGACCTTCACGTGGTCCTGCCAGTCCAGGCCCACCTCGTCGAACGCGATCTGGCACAGCTCGCGCACCGAATGCGTCTCACCCGTCGAGAGGACGTAGTCACCGGGATGGTCCTGTTGCAGCATCAGCCACATGCCCCGGACGTAGTCGGCGGCGTAGCCCCAGTCCCGTTGGGCGTCGAGGTTCCCCAACTTCACGTCCTTCTGCATCCCGAGCTTGATGGCCGCCGCGCTGAGCGTCACCTTCCTGGTCACGAACTCCATGCCCCGCCGCGGGCTCTCGTGGTTGAACAGGATCCCGCTGCTGGCGTGCAGGTCGTAGCTCTCGCGATAGTTCACGGTGATCCAGTGCCCGTACAGCTTGGCCACCCCGTAGGGGCTCCGAGGGTAGAACGGCGTCGCCTCGGTCTGGGGGACCTCGACCACCTTGCCGAACATCTCACTGGAGCTGGCCTGGTAGAAGCGGATGGACGGATCGGTGAGCAGGATGGCGTCGAGCAGGCGCGTCACCCCCAGGGCGGTGACCTCGCCGGTGAGGATGGGCTGGACGAACGAGGTCTGCACGAACGACTGGGCCGCCAGGTTGTAGACCTCGGACGGCTGGAAGTCACGAAGCACACGGATCATGGACGCCTCGTCGAGCAGGTCCGCCGGTACCAGGCTGATCTGGTCCTTGAGATGGGTGATGCGCTCGAACGTGACGGTGCTGCTCCGCCGGTGCAGGCCCACGACCCGGTAGCCCTTCTCCAACAGCAGCTCGGCCAGGTACGAGCCGTCCTGCCCGGTGATCCCGGTGATGAGCGCGGTCTTCGTCATCCGCCCAGTCTGCCCGAGTGCTGCCGGCGCCGTAGCAGCAGCGGATGGTTGGCCATGGCGAGCATCTCGCGGTCGCCGGCGCTGTCGCCGTAGGCCCACAGCTCCACCGTCTCGTCGCCGATCAGCTGCCGGAGGCGGCGGGCCTTCTCGGGCCCCCGGACGTTGGGTCCCTCCAGGCGACCGGAGAGCAACCCGGCGGCGTCCACCTCCATCCGGGTGGCGATGACATCCTCGAAGCCCAGCCGGCCCGCAAACGGTTCGAGGTACAGGGCCAGGGACGCAGAGACCAGGATCAGCCGGTCGCCCCGGTCGCGGTGCCAGCGGACCCGGTCGAGCATCGGGAGTCGGACCCGGGCTACCAGGCCATCGGCGTAGCGGCGGCCCTCGTCGGCGACGTCCGCCTCCCGCCGCCCGGCGAGCGCCCGGCGCAGCAGTTCGGCCTTGGAACCGTCCCTTCCGCCCCGCCGGTACTCCCACGCCGTCTGGTAGCCGGCGCGCATCACCAGGCGGGCGAATTCGGCGGACCCGAGCACTCGCCGGAGGAAGGGCAGCAGGCTGTCGCCGGGCACCAGGGTACCGTCGAAGTCGAACGCCGCCCAGGCCGGCGGCGGTTCGCCGTTCAGGCCGGGAGCTTTCGCCACAGCGGCCGGGGCAGATGGCGGAGGATGACGAAGGCCAGGCGCAGGACGCCCGGCACCCAGATGGCCTCCCGGCCGGCGGCGATGGCCTTGACGGTGGCATCCGCCACCTTTTCGGGCGTGGTGGCCGGGGGAATGGGGTCCATGTGTGCCGTCATCCGCCCCTTCACGAAACCGGGACGCACGATGAGCACCGAGGCGCCCGAACCGTGCAGGGCGTCGCCCAGCCCCTGGGCGAACCCGTCCAGCCCGGCCTTGGTGGAGCCGTAGATGAAATTGGCCTTGCGTACCCGTTCGCCGGCGACCGACGACAGTACGACCAGCGTGCCGTGGCCCTGGCGGCGCAGGAGTCGCGCTACGGCCAGCCCGGCCGACACGGCGTCGACGTAGTTGGTGCGAGCCAGGCGGACGGCGCCGTCGCCGCCGGCCTCGTCCGCTCCCTGGTCACCGAGGAGGCCGAATGCCAGGATGACGACGTCGAGGTCGCCGACCAGCCGGGCCGCCCCGTCGACGCACTCCTGGTGGGCGTCGGTGTCGTCAGCGTCGAACGGCGCCGTCTCCACCCGACCGGCTCCGGCGGCGCGGACCTGCGACGCGCTGGCTTCCAGGGCTTCGGGCCGGCGGCCGGCCAGCACCACCGTGCCGTGACGGGGTGCTGCCAGCTTGCACGCGATGGCCACGCCGATCTCCGACGAGCCTCCGAGCACGAGCACCGAGTTGACCGCACCGAGTGCGTCTTTCACGACAGACCTCCGGTCGGGCCGCGGCGCAGCGCCATCTATCGACCTCCTTGTATGAGTGGCAGGCGCCGGGACAGATCGGATTGCAGGACCCGCCCCGGGTCGGCCCGGTCCCGGACGGCGCGCCACGCCGGCAGCTGCGGATACATGACCTCGAGCAGCTCGGGGCGCAGTCGGGAGTCCTTGGACAGGTACACCCGGCCGCCGGCTTGCACCACCAGCTCGTCGAGGTGGTCGAGCAGGGGGCCGAGGACATCGCCGCCGGCCGGGATGTCGAGGGCCAGGGTCCATCCGGGCCGAGGGAACGAGAGCGGGCCGGGGTCAGCGGGTCCGAACCGCTTCAGAACGGCGAGGAACGAGGCGCACCTGGCTGCGCTGAGCGCTTCCACGACGCAACGGACCGTCTCCTCGGCGCCATCGGGGACGACCATCTGGTACTGCAGGAAGCCTCGCCGACCGTAGATGCGGTTCCAGTCCGCCACCAGGTCGAGGGGATGGAAGAAGAAGCTGGCCGGCACCAGGTGGCCCTCGGCGTGGCGAGGCGCCTTGCGGTACCACAGCTCGTTGAACGCGGCGATGCTGCGCCGGTTCAGCAGCCCGGAGGGGACCCATGGCGGCGCCGATGCCCGGGTGCTGGACCGGAAGCGCAGGGCGCGCTCACTGCTGCGCTGATCGGCCGGGAGCTCGTCGCGCCGGGCATGGTCGCCCAGCTCCAGGATGGAGCGGCCGAGCGACCGCCCCCGAGCCAGGCAGTCGATCCACGCCACCGAATAGCGGTAGTCGCCGTCCGACTGCAGCATCCGGGCCATCAGGGTGTCGAGGTCGGCCAGGCGTTCACTGTCGACGCGCATCATCGACGTCTCGACGGGCAGCAGGCGGACGGTCGCCTCCAAGACCACGCCGGTGAGCCCCATGCCTCCTGTCGTGGCCCAGAAGAGATCGGGGTCCTCGGTGGGTGAGACCGTCACCGTGCCCAGCCCGGGCGTGTCGAGCACCATCGAGTCGACGTGGCTGGCGAAGGCGCCGTCGCGGTGGTGGTTCTTGCCGTGGATGTCCGAGGCGATGGCTCCGCCGACGGTCACCCGTCGGGTGCCGGGGCTCACCGCGGGCCACAGCCCGAGCGGGAGCAGCGTCTGCATCAGCCATTCCAAGCTGACACCGGCCTGCACTCGGGCCCACCCGGCGCGGACGTCGAGGTCGAGCAGCTGATCGAGGCCGGTCATGTCGATGACCCGGCCGCCGGCATTCTGGGCGGCGTCGCCGTAGCTGCGGCCGAGGCCCCGGGCGATCACCCCTCGTGGTCCCGCCCCTTTGACCGCCGTCTCTGCCTCGTCGGCCGAACCGGGAGCCACCACGTCCGCAGCCGTCGGCGACGTCCGGCCCCAACCGGTCAACAGGCGGCGAGTACCCGCCGGTCCCGCGGTCTCAGCTGGCATACACGCCGAGGGCGAACAGCACGGCCCACACCCCGCCCAGGAGCTGCAGCGAGCGGTCGGTCAGCACCAGCTCCTCCGGCTTGGCTCCCTGCCCGCTCTCCACCAGGAACGTGTAGCGGAGCAGGGCGACGATGATCGGGACGATCGACAGCTGGTACCAGATGGGGTCGGCATGGTGGGTCAGGGCCGTCTGCAGGCTGAACGCCCACAGCGAGTAGGCCACGATGGCGCCAGAGGCCGAGATGCCCAGCACCGTCCGCAGGAACGTCGAGCTGTAGGCAGCCAGGGTGGCGCGGTGGGCGGCGCGCCCGTCGCCCAGCTCGGCCTGCTCGGCCACCCGCTTCCCGGTGACCATCAGCAGGCTCCCGAACGTGAAGACGATGAGGAACCACTGCGAGATGGGGACCTGGTCCGCCACCCCGCCGGCAATGGCTCGCAGCACGAACCCGCCGGCCACCAGGGCCAGGTCGTAGATCGGCACGTGCTTGAGCCAGAAGGAGTAAGCGAACTGGACGGCGACGTAGATGGCCATCACCACCACCAGGCGCCAGGTGATGGCGGCGGACGCGGCCACGCCCACCACGAGCAGGGCGACGCCGATGGGCACGCCGACCTTCGGGCTGAACACCCCCGATGCCATGGGCCGGTGGCGCTTGGTGGGGTGCTGGCGATCAGCGTCGACGTCCAACGCGTCGTTGAGGAAGTAGGTGCCTGCGGCCACCACGCAGAACAGCACGAAGGTCACCAGCGATCGCAGCAGGGGACCGCCGTGGGTCAGCACCCCCGCCGCGCCCGGCGCGGCGAAGACCAGGACGTTCTTCGTCCACTGCTTGGGGCGGGCCGTGCGCAACAGGCCGGCGGCGAGCGACCGGGTCGGCTCCCGCGGCGCGTCGTGGCTGCGGCGGGAGGAGGGGAGGACCTTGCTCACAACCCCCTCAGGTTACCCGGAGCGCGATGCGCCCCCGGTGCACGCCGCCACGGGGAGCCTCACCGCCGGAGGCCGTAGACCGGCGTGTGCGCCGGGGCCAGATCGGCCCGTTGCGGGTTGGCCTGGTCGCGAGCGGAGAGGGTGGGCGTCCCCTCGATGCCCCAGTCGCCGCCGATGTCGGGATCGTCCCAGGCCACGCCGAGCTCGTCGTCGGGGTTGTAGTAGTTGTCCACCAGGTAGGTCAGGGTCAGCTCGGTCAGGGTGGCGAAGCCGTGGGCGACGCCCGGGGGGATGAACACGCCGCGGCAGTTCTCCCCGCTGAGCGTCAGCATCTGGGTGGCTCCCGGGGTCGGCGAGCGCTCTCGAAGGTCGTGGAGGACCACGCGGGCGGTCCCCCTGGTCACCTGCCAGTAGTCGGCCTGGTGCAGGTGGTAGTGCAGGCCGACGACGGCGCCGGCGGCCTTGTCGCTGCGGTTTCCCTGCACCATCTCCCGCCCCAACGGGAACCACGATCGCCGGTAGGTCTCGTAGAACCGGCCGCGGTCGTCGCCGTGGCCCTCCGGGTCCACGGTGAAGACGTCGGCGATGACCTCCGAGGGTTGCACATCTGCCACGGCCCTACCCTAACGGTCTACCGCGATCGGGCGAGCAGGCCCGAGAAGCGCGCCCGGTTGTAGCGCTGGGTGACGATGCAGGGCACGTTGGCCACCACCGCGTAGACGATCATGGCGGCCAGGAGCACCCCCGAGTTCCAGCCGACGAGCGCGACCAGGGCGACGGGGATGTACCAGTGCACTCGTTCCGCCCGCCGGGTCTCGGCCATCAGGGCCCGCCATTCCGCCGGGTCGCGGCGACGATGCCCGAGCTGCTTGCGACGCCCGCCACCGAAGCGGCCGGCGTCGGGCAGCAGGCCCTTCCACCGGCGGATCCCGACCCGGCGGTAGACTCGACCGTCCGCCTCCCACGGCCGCAGCCGGGTCAGCCAGGTGTCGCGGTCGAGCGTCGCCGGCGTGAGCCGGGCCGCCCACCACCCGACCAGCGCACTCCAGGCCAGCCACACCCCAGCGTCCAGGCCGATGGTCGCCGCGACGGGGAGGTGGAGCAGCAACCGTCGTCCTCAGGAGGCCAACGGCCGCGGTGCCGCCGTCGGGTCGTCCCATGCCGACGCCTGCTCCTCCAGCGCGTCGAGGACGGCGGCCACGGCTGGCGAGGACTCGGCGCCGCAGCGGGTGGCGGCGAAGATGGCACGCGACGGTGCCGGGTCCTCGACGTCGCGCAGCACCACTCCCGCCGGGATGGATGCGGGGGCCAACGTCGGGACGAAGCCGACGCCGAGGCCGGCGGCGACCAGGCTCAAGGCCAGCGCGTAGTCGTCCACAGCATGTGCGATCGTCGGGGTGAACCCGGCGGCCGCGCAGGCCGCCGACGTCGCATGCCGGCACGCGCTGCCCGGCTGGGCGCCGATCCAGGTCTCGTCGGCCAGCTGGCGCAGGCCGACCTTCCCCTGGGCGGCGCAGCGATGATCGGCAGGCAATGCGACCCGCATGCGATCGTCGAGAAGGGGCCGTCGGCTGAACCGTCGGTCCCGCTCGTGCGGGGCACTCGGGAAGGCGATGCTCACCACCACGTCGAGCCGGCGGGCTGCCAGCTCGTCGAAGGCGGCCGGGGCGTCCGCTTGCACGACGCCGATGGCCAGCCGGGCCCGCCGGGCACGCAGCGCGGCGGCCGCCGGGATCACCAGGCTGGCGGTCGCCGATTGGAAGGCGCCCACCGTGACGGTGCCGACCAAGCCCTCGGCGCTGGCCTCCAGATCTGCTTCCAGTCGCTCGAACTGGGCGAACAGCTCGTCGGCGTGGGTCAGCAGCACCTGGGCGGCGGGGGTGAGTCGCACGCCGCGCCCATCGCGCTCGATGACCGGCGCGCCGGCCTCGCGAGCGAGCGCCGCCAGCTGTTGGGAGACCGCGGACGGGGTGAGGTGCAACGCCACTGCGGCGGCGCTCACCGTCTTGTGGCGGTCGAGCTCCTGGAGGACCCGGAGCCGACGGACATCGAGCATGGGCCAATCTATGCAGAAATCCTGTACGGAATCAATCAGAAAGCTTCGCTGGACTGCATGGACCACGGGGCGCACTGTCGAGGCATGTACTTCACGGCATCGTGTTCTGCCCAGGGGCGCCCGGTGCTCCTGGGTGACGGGAACCTCATCGACGTGACCAGCGGCCCCTTCGGCCTCGAGCTGCACTACCGGTGCCACTGCGGCGAGGAAGGGGTGCTCTACCCGCAGCTGGCGCGCATCCACGACGGGTGCCCGGCGCCTGCCTAGGCTCCGCTGACATGTCTGGAGCAGCACCGCACGGCCGGCACCCGGGAGCGGCGGGGATCCTCAGCGGTCCCGTCGACGGGAACTGGCGGGACCGGCGCACCGTTCGTGAGGTCGAGGCCACGGTCGGACTGTTCGTCCGGCACCTCGGCTCGGGCTTCGGCGGTCGGGTCGTGCGTTTCGAGCACGACGGCGCAGTGGTCCTGCGCTCGGACGCCACCGGCATGGAACGGCTCTTCCGGCTCCAACCCGCCGCCTTCACCCTCGGCTCGGAGGCCGTCACCCTGGTCCGCCCGAGACCAGGCCGCCCGCCGGAGCCGGCGCGCACCGCATCGGGTTCGGTGGCCGCGCCCACCCGTCGAGCTCGGGTGGCCCGCTCGAGTCGCATCCTGGTCGAGGGTCTCCACGACGCCGAGCTGGTCGAGAAGGTCTGGGGTGACGATCTACGAACCGAGGGCATCGTGGTGGAGCGCCTCGACGGTGTCGACGTGCTCCCCGATGTCATCGCCGCGTTCGGGCCCGGTGCCGACGCCCGGCTCGGGGTCCTCGTCGACCACCTGGTGGCGGGCAGCAAGGAGTCCCGCCTGGCCATCGAGGTGCAGGGTCCTCATGTGCGCGTGACCGGGACGCCGTTCGTCGATGTCTGGCAGGCCATCAAGCCGCAGGTGGTGGGCATCGACGCCTGGCCCGTGGTGCCGAGGGGTCGGCCGTGGAAGGACGGCATCTGCGACGCCTTCGGGGTGGCCGAGCCTGGGCGACTGTGGCGCCAGCTGCTGGCCAGGGTGGGCACCTACGCGGACCTGGAGCCGGCCCTGGTCGGCGCGGTCGAGTCCCTCATCGACTTCGTGACCGTGTCGCCGGAGCGCTCCTGAGCATCGACGACAACGCACGCCGGTGCCCCTGTATGGTCTTGCGGGTGATGGCGTGCTGCCGGACCGATTGGCAGGGTGAATCATGAGCCGCAGGGTGAATCATGAGCCATAGCGGCGCGTCCCAGGCGGCTATCGAGCATCACTATGACGTCGGACGGGACTTCTACCGGTTGTGGCTCGACCGCAGCCTCGTCTACTCCTGCGGACTGTGGCCGGGCGATCTCGACGACGACCTGGACGCCGCCCAGCTGGCGAAGCTGGCCTGGCACGCCGACGCCGTCGGCGCCGATGGGGCGGCCCGGGTGTTGGATGTCGGCTGCGGTTGGGGCGCCCTGATGCGCTATCTCGTCGAGGAGCGCCACGTCGGGCACGTGACCGGCCTCACCCTCAGCTCCGATCAGGCCGCAGTCGCCGGCCCGGACCGCGCCGAGGTCCGCATCGAGCACTGGGCTGACCACGCGCCGAGCGCGCCGTACGACGCCATCATCTCCATCGGCGCATTCGAGCACTTCGCCCGCCAGGATCTCAGCGTCGACGCCAGGCGCAGCGTGTACCGGACGTTCTTCGACCGATGCGCCACCTGGCTGCCGCCCGGCGGGAAGCTCTCGCTCCAGAGCATCGCCTACGAGGACTTCGACGCGGCGGCCACGCCGGTCTCCTCGTTCTTCTCCGAGGAGATCTTCCCGGAATCGTCGCTGCCCTACCTGAGCGACATCATCACGACGTCCGAACCCCAGTTCCGGGTCCGCTCACTGCGGAGCGACGCGAGCCACTACGAGCACACGTTGCACCTCTGGCAGGAGCGACTCCAGCAGCACAAGGACGTTGCGGTCGCCCTGGTGGGCCCGGCCACCTACCGCCGGTACCTCCGGTACCTGCGGGTGTCCCGGGCCCTGTTCGACCGACGGGTCTGCACCCTGTACCGCCTGGTCCTCGAACGACGGGTGCATCCGGCCCCGTCGCCGAGCCCGAACCTGGATCGAGGCTGAGGTGTCCGAGCTCGAAGTCTCGCCCAGCCTCTCGGCATGCGCCGGCACCCTGCTCGACCGGCACCTGTCGATGTGCAAGGAGTGGTTCCCCCACGAGCTGGTGCCGTGGAGCCGCGGCCGGACCTTCGAACCCGGCGCGCCGGCCGACGAGACGTGGCTGCCAGCCGGGGTGCAGAGCGCCTTGTTCGTCAACCTCCTCACCGAGGACAACCTGCCGCACTACTTCCACGTGTTGGCGCGTGCGTTCGACCGCGACTCGCCGATGGGGGAGTGGGTCCGGCGCTGGACCGCCGAGGAGCAGCGACACGCCATCGTGATCCGGGACTGGATCTGCGTCACCCGGCCCATCGACCTGGTCGGCCTCGAGCGCGCCCGGATGGTCCAGGTGAGCACCGGTTTCCGCTCCGCCGCCCGCGAGGCGACCCTCGGCGACGGATTGGTCTACCTGGCCCTCCAAGAAGCAGCCACCCGGATCTCGCACCGCAACACCGGCCTGCTGCTCGACGACGACGCCGGGGCCAAGATCATGAAGCGGGTGGCGGCGGACGAGAACCTCCACGCCCTGTTCTACCGGGACATGGTGAGCGCGGCGTTGGCGGAGGATCCCTCCGAGATGGTCATGGCCATCGAGCGTCAGGTGACCGCCTTCGAGATGCCCGGCTCCGGCATCGTCGGCTTCGCCGCCCACGCCGCGGCCATCGCCGGGGCGGGCATCTACGATCTCAGGGTCCACTACGAGCAGATCCTGGTCCCGATGGTCCTGCGGTGCTGGGGCCTGGAGTCCCTCGGAGGGCTGACGGTCCCGGCGGAGGAGGCGAGGGATCGCACCATGCGCTGGTTGGGCCGCCTGCGCCGGGTGGCCGCCAAGCTGGACGCCTGAAAGGGCGAGACGCCGCAGTCGTCGGTCGAGACGACTCGCCCCTGGGGATGAGGTGGGCCGGTTGGCTCAGCGCCGGTGGACGGACACGGCGTAGGGGCTGTCCGTCACGAATGGCTCCCCGTCCCAGCTGGCCCAACGCCACGCCGGCGTCAGGCCGGCGGCCCGGCATGCGGCGTCGTAGTCGTCCAAGCGATACCGCCTGTCCCGCTGGAACCCGGCGACCATCGCCCCGCCCGGCCCCACGTGTGCGGCGCACATCCGGACCAGGTCGGAGCGCGCCGCCGGGGGACAGAACAACGGCACGTTGCCAGCCAGCACCACCACGTCGAAGCGGCGACCCAAGTCCAGGGTCGCCAGGTCAGCCTCCACCCACGCCAACAGGGGCGCCTGCCGGCGCGCTTCGTCCAGCATCGAGGCGTCCGTGTCGACACCGACCACATCGACCTCGTGGCGGGCCAGCTCGATGGCCACCCGTCCGGTGCCGCAGCCCGCATCGAGCACCGTCCCAGGATGGAAGGACCGGACGAGCTCCGCTTCGCCATGGACGGCCACCCCTGCTTCGGCCAGCGCGTCGAACCTGGCTTGGTACGTCCTGCCGTCGAAGTCGGACACGGAGACCATTCAACAAGAACGGGGCCCGTCCCACTTGGCCGTCCGTCCGTCCGTCCGTCCGTCCGTCCGTCCGTCCGTCCGTCCGGCTCGGCGGGCCGGTGGGCGTCGGCCGCTCGGCGGGTTGCTGCTCGGCGGGTTTGGCGGGCCGGTGGAGCGGCGCCCGCCGGCGGGCGCCGCTCCGTCAACGTTCGCGCGTTCGCCCAGGAACGCGTCTGGGGCATCGCGCGAACGATGCGAGCCGCCGCCCGCTGCCCGCCTGCCCGCTGCCCGGCTGCCCGCCTGCCCGCTGCCCGGCTGCCCGGCGCCCGGCCCGATCGGTGGACGAGATGCGCGCGCCGGCCCCGGCTCCCGAGCGAGCCCGAGGAGTTCCACGCCACCCGGTTCTCGTCACTGGGTAGTGTGGTTCTCCTGTGGATCTCGAGCTGACATCGGATCAGGAGCTGTTCAGGGACACGACGCGACAGTTCCTGAGAGCCCAGGCGCCGCTGACCACCGTGCGCGCCTGGGCCGACATGCCGGCGGGCTTCGACGTCGGGTGGTGGAAGCGAGGCGCCGAGCTGGGCTGGACCTCCCTGCTGGTGGGCACCGAGCACGGAGGTGGCAGCATCTCGGGCAAGGGTCTCGAGGATCTGGCGCTGGTGGCCGAAGAGATGGGGGCCCTGGTCTCACCCGGACCGCTGGCCCCGGTGAACATCGTGGCCCAGACCGTCTCCGCGGACGGCACGGCCAGGCAGGCCGACGAGGTTCTCGGAGGTTTGCTCTCGGGCGAGACGGTGGCGTCGTGGGCGGTCGCCGAACCGGGACGCCCGGCGAGTGTCGACGGGGTCGAGGTGCAGGCTCGACGAGAGGGCGATGACTTCGTCCTCGACGGGGTGAAGAGCCCGGTCGAGGCGGGCGCGGAAGCCGACTGGTTCCTGGTGACGGCACGGACCGCTGGCGGGTTGTCGCAGTTCCTGGTCCCTGCCGCAACCACGGGGGTCGAGGTGACGCGCCTGCGCGGGCTCGATCTCGTCCGACGTCATGCCAAGGTCCGCTTCGACCAGGTGCGGGTGCCGGCCGATGCCGTCGTCGGCGCGGTGGATGCCGCAGACCCCGCCTTCGAGCGGCAGTTGCGCACCGCTCTGGTCCTGCAGTGTGCCGAGACGGTCGGCGCGGCCGATCGTGTCTTCGCCTTCACGGTCCAGTACGCCCTCGATCGGTTCGCGTTCGGCCGGTCCCTGGCGTCCTACCAGGCCCTCAAACATCGCTTCGCCGACATGAAGCTGTGGTTGGAGTCCGCCCAGGCCATCACCGTCGACGCCACACGGGCCGTGCAGGGCGACGACTCTGACGCTGGCGATGTCGTGCGGATCGCCAAGGCGTACGTAAGCGATCGGTGTCCTGAGCTGATGCAGGACTGTGTGCAGATGCACGGGGGGATCGGTGTGACCTGGGACCACGATCTCCACCTGTATCTCCGCCGTGCGGTGCTGCACCGCCAGACGTTCGGTGATCCCATCGAGCAGCGCGATCGGATCGGCGCGTCGGCGACGAGCGGGAGAGTCGGAGCCCGTGACTGACGAGAATGCGGGAGAGGACATCGCCCAGTTCAGGGCCCGGGCCCAGGCCTGGATGGCCGAGAACCTGGAGTCGCTCGACGGGGCCGATCCTTTCCTGGGCCATGCCCAGGACCAGGCCGACCAGGTGGTGCGGGCCAAGCAGATCCAGCGGAGACTGTGGGATGGAGGCTTCGCCGGCCTCTGCTATCCCGTCGAGTACGGCGGTCAGGGCCTATCCCGAGCACACCAACGAGCGTTCAACCAGGCGTCCCACGGCTACGAGCTGCCGATGCTGTTCAACACGCCGACCTTGACGATCATCACCCCCACCATCCTCGACTTCGGGACCGAGGAGCAGAAAAAGCGGTACATCCCGGGCGTGTTACGCGGTGAGGAGCTGTGGGTGCAGTTCCTGTCGGAGCCATCCGGTGGGTCGGACCTGGCCGGCGCCATCACCCAGGCGACCCGTGACGGTGACGTCTACGTGCTGAACGGATCGAAGATCTGGAGCACCTACGCCTGGAAGTCCGACTACGCACTGTGTGTCTGTCGCACGGACTGGGACGTCCCCAAGCACCGGGGGCTGAGCGTGCTGATCGTGAAGGTCCACCAGCCGGGGATCCACATCGATCAGATCAAGTATGTCGACGGCACCGACGAGTTCTGCCAGGAGTTCTTCGACGATGTGCCCATCCCCGTCGAGAACCTCCTGGGCGAGGTGAACGACGGGTGGACGGTCGCCTCGCGATTGTTGTTCCACGAGCGGGCTGCCGTGGGCAGCTCGTCGCCGTACGAGGTCGGGGTGCAGTCCCAGGAGCGCCGTGGCGGCCGCGCCGGGATCGCCCGGCTGGCGTTGGAGCTCGACCGGGCCGACGATCCCCAGACCCGCCAGCTGATTGGCGAGGCGCAGGTCCTCAAGCGGGTGCACCAGGCGCTCGTCGAGCGCATCGGCACCTCGATCCGCACGGGCCGGCTGCCACCGCCGGCCGGCTCCATCCCCAGGCTGTCCAACGGTTTGCTCGGGGCTCGCCTGGCCACGCTGGCGCTGGAGGTCGGCGGCGACCGAACCGTGGCGTGGGAGGACGGCGATCCGGTCGGCGAGATCGGTGTGAGCTATCTGGGCCGCCAGGGGATCTGTCTGGGTGGAGGGACCACGGAGATCGCTCGGAACATCATCAGTGAACGGGTCTTGGGCATGCCTCGAGAGCGCTCCCAGGACCTGGACCGGCCGTTCCGCGAGGTTCGGACGAACGTCGTGCCAACGAGGGGCTGACGGCCCCGACACCGTCACGACCAGGACGCCTCGTCGGGCCATTGGGCCTACCCAGGAGGATTACCATGCCGTCACGCTCGGTCGGATTCGAGGTCTTCGATGCCGACAATCACATGTACGAGACATCCGACGCCCTCACCAAGTTCCTGCCGGCGGCCTACAAGGACGTCATCCAGTACGTGCAGGTGAACGGGCGGACGAAGATTGCCGTCAAGGGCCAGATCAGCAACTACATCCCGAACCCCACCTTCACCAAGGTGGCTCCCCCTGGCGCGCAGGAGATCAAGTTCAAGCTCAAGAACCCGTCGTCGAGGTCTCGCGCCGACGACCTCACGCTCGAGCCGCCACCCCGCTACATCGAGGCCCTTCCCGGGTTCTTCGAGCCCGAGCCCCGCCTGGCGCTGATGGACGAGCTGGGACTCGACCGCTCGATGATGTGGCCGACGTTGGCCAGCCTGCTCGAAGAGCGGATGGCCGATGATCCCGAGACCACCCATGTGGTCGTCCATGCCCTGAACCAATGGATGCACGAGACATGGTCGTTCAACTACCAGGACCGCATCTTCGCCACGCCGGTGATCACCCTGCCGATCGTCGACCAGGCCATCAAGGAGCTGGAATGGGTCCTCGAGCGCGGTGCCCGGGCCATCCTCATCCGACCGGCGCCGGTTCCAGGCCTCGACGGGCGGCGACGGTCGTTCGCGCTCGAGGAGTTCGACCCGTTCTGGGAGGCGGTCCAAGAGGCCGACATCGTTGTCGGCATGCATGCCTCCGACGACGGCGGCCAGCGTTACATCAACGAGTGGGAAGGCCTGGCGGGCGGCGAGTACCAGCCGTTCCTGGCCCGGCCGTCTGCGTTCGTGAACATCATCTATGCCGGCCACCGGGGCATCCACGACGTGGTGGCGTCGATCGTCGGCCACGGGCTGATCACCCGATTCCCGCGACTGAAGATCGTCCCCGTCGAGAACGGCAGCGCCTGGGTCCGGCCGCTGACCCAGGTCCTCGAACGGCTGCACGAGCGCACGCCGGACATGTTCGCCGAGGACCCACTCGTGGCCCTGCGCCGTTGCATCTACGTCCATCCTTTCCACGAGGAGGATCCCCTGGGCCTCATCGACATCGTCGGTGTCGACAACGTGGTGTTCGGGTCCGACTACCCGCACCCCGAGGGGATGTACGACCCGATCTCCTTCGTCGACGAGCTGGCGACGTTGTCCGTCGAGGATCAGGCCAAAGTGATGGGCGGGAACCTCGGCCGCCTCATGAAGGTCTGACCGCCGTCGGGCGATGGGCGGTCCGATGGGCCGGCATCGGGAGCAGACGCCCACCCGCCATCGTCAGCCGGCGCCGTTGGCGGCCGCCGGCCCTGCCGGTAGGGGTGACCGCGCCCCGCCGTCGAGGACGGCGGGAACCCGCCGGGCGATCATCACCAGGACGGCCACCATCAGCAGCGCGGCGCCGGCCACGGTGACGACGCGTAGCCCCACCTGGTCGGCCAGCGCACCCTGGGCCAGGGCGCCGATGGGATAGAGGATGCCCAAGGCCATCATGTAGATCCCGAGCATCCGGCCCCGCATGGCGGGAGGCGCTTGCAGCTGGATGATGGTGTTGCACCCGGCCAGCACCCCGAGGTAGGTGGCGCCCACCAGGGCTATGGCGATGGCGGCCACCCACAGCGTGGGGGCCAGCCCGTAGGCGACCAGGACGACGCAGACGCTCACCAGGTCGAACAGCAGCACCTTCCGGCGACCGTAGCGACGGACCAGCGGCGTGAGCGCGAGCGCTCCGGCGACGGCCCCGACGCCCTGGGCGGTGATCAGCACCGACGTGCCCGCGGCCTTGGAGCCGAACACCTTGAGCGCCACCGCCGGGACCAAGGCGATGAACGGCGACGCGGTCAGCGCCACGAGCGAGATGAGCACGACCGCCAGCCGGCAGGCCGGATCAGCTGCGGTCGCTCGGGCGCCCTCGACCAAGCGCCGGCCCAGCCGTTCGGGGATCGCCGGAACCACCGGCGGAGGGAGTCGCACGAGGAGCAGGGCGATCATGACGGCGGCGAAGGAAGCGGCATTGATCGCGAACGCCCAGGAGTACCCGCCGGCCACGATGGTCGCCCCGGCGAGGGCCGGACCGATCACGCGGCCCAGGTTGAACTGGGCGGACGACAGCGAGATCGCCGAACCCAGATCGGCGGCAGGAACGAGATCGGGGAGCATGGCCTGGTAGGCTGGGAACCCGATCGCCGCCGTGGCTCCACCCCCGAACACGAGCAGGGTCACCACGGCGGGATCGGGGTTCCCGGCGGCGGCCACGACGGTCAGCGCAGCCGCAAAGGCGGTCTCGCCGCCCGTCGTGATCAACAGCCAACGGCGGCGGTCCATCCGGTCGGCCATCACCCCGCCGAGCGGGGACAGCAACCCGATGGGTAGGAAGGCGGCCGCCGCCACCAGGCCGGTCCAGCCCGCTTGACCGGTCCTAGCCGTGACCAGGATGCCCACTGCCACGGTCTGCATCCATGACCCGACGTTGGAGACCAGCGCTGCGGTCCACACCAGGGCGAAGTCGCGCTGGCGCAAGGGACGGAGGGAGCTCAACACGACGGGTCCCGACACTACGGGCTGGCGCCCCGCCTAGCGGTCGTCGCCGCCGGGAAATCGCCTGCAATTGTCGACTCGCTCCGGAGGGATCGCCACCATGCGCCGCTCCCGTCGACTTGCCCCTGTCCTCGACATCGCTTCCGCGGTGGTGCTGGACACTCCCGTGTCGGCTTCCGCCGGCGCCACCCCGAGCCGGATCTCTTCAACCGCAGCACCGGAAGCGTGACCATGCAGGTGTAGAGCCGGCAGGTCGAGCAGGGGGTGCGGCCCTCCTGGAGCCTCCGCAACACGGAGGCCAAAGGCCGGGTTTTGGGAGCCCGAGCGCACCGGTGCGGCCGTTGGGCGTCACCCTCGGGCCATCATGCGTCCCAGCTCGGCGTCGAGGGCAGTGAGCCATTCGTTGGTGCCATGCTCACGCCAGGCCGGTTCCTCGTGGCCGTCGAGGAATGCTCCGTGCTCGGTGAGGACCAGCCGCGTGGCGTCGTCGACCGGCATCAGCTCGACGGTGGTGAGCGACACCGTCACCACCGTCTCGTCCTCGGAGAGCGTCGACGTGTACGCGATGCGTCGGTCGGGCCACGATGTCGTGGTACTCGGACTCGAAGGTCATGGCGTGCCCGCTCGGGTCGTGGCCGCGGGTGACCTCGCGGCCGCCGACCTGGAAATCCAGGCTGTGGTTGTTCTCGTTGCCGTTGGCGAACCAGCGGGCCTTCACCGCCGGATCGGCCCATGCCGCGAACACGTCGGCCGTCGACGCCTGATATGCGCGCTCGAGGGTGAAGGTGGAATGGATGACGGAAGGGTCGGTCACGGGTTGTCTCCTCTAGGTCGATGATTCGGGTGGTTGGTTGCATCGGGTTGCTCGGCGACGTAGTCGCCGAGCAGGTCCAGGCGTTGCTCCCACGTCGTGCGTTGCGCGCTGATCCACTCTTCGGCCACGCGTATGGGAGCCGGCTCGAGGTGGCAGGTGCGGACCCGGCCGACCTTTTCGGATCGGACCAGGCCACACGCCTCGAGGACGCCCAGGTGCTGCATCACGGCGGGCAGTGACATGGCCAAGGGCGCGGCCAACTCACTGACGGACGCCGGACCGCTGATCAGCCGCTCCACCATGTCCCGACGGCTGGTGTCGGCCAGGGCCTGGAAGACACGGTCCAGGCGACTGGCATGGTTAAGCACCCTGTTAAGTCTAGAGCGCTTCCGTCAGACGGTCAAGCAAGTTATTAACGATGGTCGGAGGCCTCGTGCGCCGCTGCGCGGTCGATCGCAGGCTGGGCGACTCGGGAGGAGAGCGCCCATCGCGACACGATCGGCACGGAACGCACTTCATCGCCGAAAGAGCCGTTGGCGGAAGGCAAGGGTCCAGGCGATCGGTGTTGCGTGTTTGCGGCTAGGAGCCAATGGGCAAATGTTGGCGGGCCAGCCAGATGAGCTGAGTCACAAAAGGGGGCCAATCGATGATTGTCGCAGGAGTAGTATTGCTGATTCTTGGTTTCGTGCTTTCTGTCCCGATCTTGTGGACTATCGGAATCGTCGTTCTCGTCGTCGGGCTCGTCTTGCTCGTGTTGGGCCGGTTGGGCCGTGAGATCGGTGGCCGGCGCCACTACTACTAAAGCCGCAGGCTCGACCCGAGGCGGGGGCGCCCCCGGCGAGTCCGGGTTGTGGGTCGGTCACGTGCACCGATCGGGTCACGGCGACATGTCTCCGGTAAGACCCTCCGATGTCGTCCAGGGAGGCTGGGCGAGTCCGACCCCAGAGTGGTGGCCCGGCGGCCGGGAGCGCCGCCGGCTCTAGCCGTCGTTGTCGCCGGCCTTCTGGGCTTGCGTGAGATTGCGTTGCGTCGGCGTGCCCGTGAGCGTCGTCGCCGGGTGGACGGGCAGCACGGTCGGCGCCAGCGGCTTCTGGGCGAAATCGAACTCGGCTGTGAGGTTGCCGAGGAGCTTCTGGGTCTCCCGGACGTCGGGGCGAGGGTCGGGCCGGCCGTCGGTGGCGGGGTCGATGCGCTGGCCGCCCAGGAAGTCGTCCTCGATGAACTTGTCATAGGCGTCGAAGGACAGCGTCTGGTGGTCGACGGAACCCTTGCGAGCGTAGGGACTGATCATGATGCCCGGGACCCGCAGGCCGTAGCCGTTCTGGTCGACGGCAGGGGGAGTGACATGGTCGTAGAACCCTCCCCAGTCGTCCCAGGCCAGGAAGATGGCCGACGAGCTCCAGTCCGGGCTGGTCATCACCGCGTTGATGATCGAGGTCACATAGCTTTGCCCGAAGCTCACCGGTGACGGCGGGTGCTCGCTGTTCTCCCCCGACGGGATCACCCAGCTGACCGAAGGAAGGGTCCCGGCCTTGGCCTGGCTGTAGAAATTGGCAGTGTCTTGGATGTTGCCGAGTTGACCGTCGTTGCGGACGGTGTCGAAGTACGGCAGCGGATTCCAGATCCCCGGTGTCGTCGCCTTCTGGGCGACGGGGGCGCAGCTGACCGCCGACGCATTCTGGCAGTCCGGCTGGCTTCCCTTCGAGACGTAGTAGCCCCAACTGACATGGTCCTTGTGGAGCAGGTAGGTCAGGTCGGTCCAGGCGTAGGTCGGGGGCTGGGCCGACTTCGCCGTGCTCGGTACCGTCGGGGCCTTGGTCTGCGCTTTGGCCCGCTTGTGGCCCTTGGCTCCCCCGGGCGGACGTCCCGGGTTCTCCAGCGCGTTGGCGCAGCTGCCGGGATTGTCGTGCTGCGTGCAGTACGCCGACCATTCCGACACCAGGAACAGGTGCGAGGGGAGGCTCCATGAGGCGTTGGGCTCGAACATGTGGTCCTGGAGGACGAAGTCCTTGGCGTACGTCCAGTAGTTGGGGATGTCGCTCTGGGTGTGATAGCCCATGACATCGGGCGCCTTGGAGTTGGCGCAGGCTGGGTTGTTCGGGTCGACGCAGCTCTTCTTGGCCGCGACGGCTTGGCCGACGAAGCCGTTCATCTGTCCGCCGGCGAGATCGGCAGTGGCGTTGGTCTGGCCGTGGGGTCCACCGCCGTTCACGTCGGCGTGGTCGACATAGGGTTTCATGCACGTGCCATTCTGCGGGTCGGGACTGCACACGGTCGGCAACCCGTTCGCCATCGGTATGCCGTCGGCGCCGGGAAAGGTGCCGAAGTAGCTGTCGAAAGAACGGTTCTCCTGCTGAATCACGACGACATGCTTGACCTTGTGTATGCCGGGGGGAACGATGTAGGTGCCGGTGGGGCCCCCGGTAACCTTCTCGGCCGAGGGCGACGATGAGCCGCATGCGCTGACGCCAGACGCCAGCAACGCCCCTACTCCAGCGACGGCCAGGACCGATCCGCGTAGCCGCTGAGTCCGCGTGGTGAGCATCCTTCCGGTCTAGGCGCGAGACGTAAGGAAACGATGAGCGGACGGCCAGGGGCCGATGAGCATTGGCAGGTGTGTACGGAGGCCAACAGCGGGTAGATCCGGTCCATGGCTCTCGTCTCCAGCTCCGGGCTCGCCCACATACGCCTCACCGTCACCGACATCGCGGCGTCCAGGGCGTTCTACGACCAGGTCTTCGGTTGGCCGACGGCTATCGACGCCTCTGCGCAGGCGGACGAGCCCGGGGTGCGAGAGTCGCCCGAGCACTTCTACGGCGGGGTCGTGTATCAGACGCCGTCCGGTGCGCTCTTCGGTCTGCGGCCTGTGGGAGCTGACCGGTTCGACTCCAGCCGCACGGGCTTGGACCACGTGAGCTTCATGGTGGAATCCCGAGATGACCTCGTCGCTGCCCAAGTCGCGCTCGACGAGGCGGGCATCGAGCACGGTCAGGTCAAGGACCTGGGCGACGCAGGTCTGGCTATCCTCTCGTTCTCTGATCCCGACGGCGTCCACCTCGAGCTCACCGCTCCCATCGGCTGACCGCTCCCAGCCGACGATACGGAAAGCTGTCTCACCTCGGTCGTAGCCTGGTATCGGCGGATCCATGACGGTCGGTATCTGCGGTCGTGGGTTGACAGTGACGGGGCGGGGCGTTTCGAGGCTCGGCTGACACCTGATGCGTATGCGACCGTGTGCTCGGCGCTGGCGCCGTTCGAGGATCGGGTGTTCGACCAGGCCCGGCGCAGCGGGCGGCGAGCGTCGTTCGAGGCGTATGGTGCTGACGCGCTGGTGGCCATGGCCCGCCACGCCAGCTCCACGGCGGGCGATGCCCGCCTGCGCGCCGCGGCACCGGTGGCCAGTGACCCACCTGGCGACGACCCACCCGATGGTGACCCACCCGGCGGTGACCCACCCGGCGTCCCGCCCGATGTCGGCCGTCCGCCGCCCGCCGGTGGCGACTCACCCGGCGGCGATCCGACCGGTGGTGGGGGAGTGGGGCCGCCGATGACGGGCATCGTACCTCTGTGAACAGGGGCCCCAGCGGCGACGCCTAACCACGCCCCCGACCAGCGAACATCCGAATTCGACAACCTCGCCGTCGATCACGAGGTGTCCCACGACGCAGGCGTAGGCGAGCCGTAGGAGAGGGACTCCCGCTCCACCTCGTGGTTGTGAGCAGGGCTGCCTCGGCAGCTGACCGCACACATCATCGTGCGCCTCGTTCGTAGTCCTCGGCGACCTTGGGGGGTGCCATGCCGGCGGAAGGCGCAAGTGGGTGATGTGCCGAGGAACGCTTATCGACAGAGCTGTCCTTTCGGGGGGGCGCCGTTCGTCGTGATGGCACAATGACCACCCGAGGAGGGACCCCATGAAGTACGCACTGCTACTCACCCGAGGCGCCTGGCAGGAACATGGCGACGACCAGGAGCAGGGCCAGGTGTTCGCCAAGATCGGCGAATGGTTCGCCAGGCTCCGCGAGGACGGCACCATCGTGGAGGCCAACCAGCTGCAACCGGGGCACACGGCCACCACCGTGGTCTTGGAAGACGGCAGCTCGACCCTCCTCGACCGGCCTTTGCTCGAGGCGAAGGAGGCGATCGGCGGTTACGCCATCATCGACGTCGCCGACCTCGACGCCGCCCTCGATCTGGCCAGGAGCTTCCCCGTGCCGGACGGCAAGGTCGAGGTCCGACCCGTCGTCGAGCGCTGAGCGTCCCAACGATGGCGGCGCCCCCGGTCGGGTCGGCCCGCTCGGCGCTCGACCGGGCGTTTAGGGAGGAGGCGGGCCGGCTAACCGCGAGCCTGGTTCGCCTCCTCGGCGACTTCGACCTGGCCGAGGAGATGGTCGCAGAGGCCGTCGCCGAGGCCATGGCTCGCTGGCCACACGACGGGGTGCCGGACCGGCCGGGCGCCTGGCTGCTGACCACCGCCCGACGCAAGGGCATCGACCGGCTCAGGCGCGACGCCCGGTACCGGGACAAACTCGAGGCCGTCGCTGCCCTGCCCGAGGCGACCATCCGGGAGCCCGATGACCGGCTGCGGCTCATCTTCACCTGCTGCCACCCGGCGCTGGGCGTCGACGCTCAGGTCGCTCTCACCCTGCGCGCCGTAGCCGGGCTGACCACTGCGGAGATCGCCCGAGCGTTCGTGGTGCCCGAAGCCACGCTCGCCAAACGGCTCACCCGAGCCAAACAGAAGATCGTGGCCGCCGGCATCGCCTACGCCGCTCCCGAGCCCGAAGACCGTCGTGATCGGCTCGCCTCGGTGCTGCGGGTCGTCTACCTGGTGTTCAACGAGGGGCACCTGACCACCTCTGGCGACTCGCCGGTCCGAAGGGACCTGGCCATCGACGCCGAGTGGCTCGCCGGGCTGCTCGTCGGCTGGATGCCCGACGAGCCCGAAGCTCTCGGCCTGCTCGCCCTCATCCAGCTCCACCTGGCCCGGTGGCCGACCCGCCTCAGTGACGACAGCCGCCTTGTGCTGCTGGGCGACCAGGACCGCACGCGCTGGGACCGCCGCCGCATCGCCAACGGCATCACCCTCATCGAGCGGGCAGCACGCTCCGGTCGCACCGGGCCGTATCAACTGGAGGCGGCCATCGCCGCGGTCCATTGCGAGGCGCCGTCGTGGGAACTAACCGACTGGCCCCAACTGCTGGTGCTGTACTCGATGCTCGCCGCCATCGACCCGTCGCCGGTCGTGGCGCTCAACCGGGCCGTGGTGCTCGCCGAGGTCGACCGACCGGAGGCCGCGCTTGGCGAGGTCGAACGCCTGGCCGGGGTACTCGGCCACTACCACCCGTACCACGCCACCCGCGCTGTTCTGCTGCGGCGGGTGGGACGCGACGGCGAGGCGGAGGAAGCCGACCGGGCCGCCCTGGCCCTCACGGCAAACCCGGGCGAACAGGACCTGATCAAACGCCGGTTGGCCCCACACCGGAAGGATTCAATTTGAGATGTCCCCTGCTCCGCCGGACTTCGGTGCACTCGATGGCCGTCTCAGGCCACATCTATCAACTCGAAGACCTGCTCGGCGCTGCCGAGGTCACCCTCGAGGACGAGATTCTGGATCGGATCGATGAGATCGTCGCGCCCGGAACCGACCTCAACCCGTCTGATGTGACCGACACCGGTGGCGAGCAGCTGATGCCCGTGACCAGCGCCGCTCGCAACAGCGCTTGCCAGGCGATCCAGGCAGGCGACGGCCAGACCGACTACGCCACGGTCACCGCCTACGTCGCCGCTCGCGATCGCTGACTGCGGTGCTCCGCTTGCGGTGACACTCGTCCGCGGCCAAGAACATCCCGCAGCCGGATCGGCTCCCGGTCAGGGGCGACGTGATCAGGGCAGGACGTTCCGCCGGTCGATGATCCAGCGCTAGCTGCCGTCCGGTTGGCGCCGGGCGACCTCGGCGGTGGCGCCTCCCCCGACGAGTCGCGTCGAGATCAGCGCGAGATCGCCCCGGCGAAGCGGCGGGGACTGCTCGCCGGGCGAGAAGATGGGCTTGGTCGCAAGAAAGTTCCCGCAGAAGCGCCGGATCGCTTCCTCTCCCGCGGCAACCTCGCCGTCTGAAGGGCGAGAACCGCATCGGCCTCGTAGAGCGCAACCACCCCGTCGATGTCCCCGGCGTTCACGCGTTCCACGAGCAGGCGCGCCAGATCCTCGGGTACGGCCGCTGGTGCGCCCTGCCCGGACATGAGCGCAGGCTCGCACGTCGCGCGACGGACCGGCCACCGGACAACCCCCGAGCTGTCATCGACAATCGATTCCTACTTCTGTAGGATTGATGTATGGCCGTACGCAAATGGTCGGTGAGCATCGAGGAGGATCTTGCCAGCAGAGTCGAGGAGCACGTCAGCGATCGCGGTCTGAGCGCGTTTGTTGCCCGAGCCGTCGACCACGAGCTCGAGCGCGATGCGCTGGCGGGTTATTTGGACGACTTGGACGCCGCGTTCGGTCCGACAGCCGCCGAGCTGGTCAATGAATACGACGAGCTGTGGCCCTGATCCTCGACAGCGAGGCGCTCTCGGCCCTTGCTCGCCCGCGGTCAGCCCCGGGCCGGCATGAGCGGGTGCGGGCAGCGATGCGCTCCGCCCAGCGTAGAGGCGAACCTGTGCGAGTCCCGTCCGCGACGTTGGTTGAGCTCTACCGCGGGGCCGGCAGAGACCAGACGATCGACCTCGAGCTCAACCGTGGATACGCCAAGGTGGTGACCACGGGCGTGCGCGTCGCTCGGATCGCTGGTCATCTGCTCAGCGCAACAGGGGCTGGCAGCGAGATGGCCGTCGATGCGCTCGTCGTTGGCACCGCTGTTCGCCTCGGCGGTGGCCTGATCTTGACTCACGATCCGTCCGACCTGAGGCAGCTGGCAGCGAATCATCCCAACGTACGCATCGCGGAGGTCTGACCCGCCCCGGCGCCCGCCTGAACTCAAGATCCCCAACTGGGACGCCTTCCGGGTCAACCGACCGGGTAACCTTACGGTTGACCCGGAGGTTCATGTGGAGAGGTTTGTAGGAGTCGACGACGCTCGCGGCTCGCTGGGCCGGCTTGTGGAGGAAGTTGCCGCTGGCGGTGACGTTGTGGCGCTGACCAAGCGGGGCAAGGCGCTGGCCGTGCTGGTTAGCCGAGACGAGTACGTGCAAATGAAGCTGGTGGCGACCGAGCGGGCCCGAGCCGAACTAGGTGAGGCTCTCGGATCGGCGCGCTCTGCTGTACGCCAGGCTGGTCTGGATGTCGGAGTAATCGACGAGGCAATCGCGGCAGCTCGCCGGCTGTGATCAGCGTCGTGCTCGACGAACACCCTGGTCTCGGGGTTCGGATGGTCTGGCGCTCCTTCGGTGATCATCGACGCAGTGCTGGCGGGCCAGTTGCTGTTGGTGTCGAGCCCGCCGCTGCTCGCAGAACTGGAGCGTGTGCTGTCCTACCCCAAGCTGGCCGGAGTGTTCCCCGACCCCGCTGGGATCGCCGGGAGCATCCGGATCGTGGCGAACATGGTGGAGCCGGCTTTCACTCTTGCCGTAGTGGCTGACGAGCCCGACAACAGGGTTCTTGAGGCCGCTGTCGAGGCCCGGGCTGATGCGATCGTGACCAGCGACGGCGGGTTGCTGGCCCTCGGGAACTTCGACGGAATCCCGATCATGTCCTCTACAGCCTTCTTGAACTGGCGTCGAGGCACCACGCCATAATCCATAACCAAGGCGCAGCCGGTGCGCCCGGATGCACAAGAGGATCGGCCTACGGTGCAGCCGGGGCGGGCCGGCGGCTCCGCTCACACTGCAGCACCGCGCTCCGTAGCGGGTGCCGCTTGCGGCACGTCGTAGATCATCTACGTGGACTCTGGGATAGAGCCCCGTCAGCGGAGCCGGTGACGTCGTGGCGGCGCTTGCCGTGGGCTCGCGATCTAGTGACGGAGTTGCTCGTTCTCGAGCGTCAGCACTTGGACGATGCGGGCTTCGCGCTTGGTCATCTGCGTGAGCAGTCGCGAGTTGCTCGGTGAGCTCGTGGATCCGCGCGAGGTGGACTCAACTCTGGTCTATGAGGTGCTGATGCTCGGAGGGCATCTGGTCCTGCTGATCGACAAGAGCCCGGAAATTCCCTTTGGAGGTCGGTGTGTTTGTGGGTGAGGATCCAGCGCTTGGGCTGGGCTTCGGCGGCGAGCGATTTGATCGTCAGCTTACCGTCGGAGTGCAGCGGGTGACCCTTAACGATTCAGGATCATAGCGTCGCGAATCGTTTGCCGCTTGGTGGTGGAAGCGGCGTCTCGGCCCCCGCTGACATGTCGCAGACCAGTGTCGGCCGGGTTCGTAAATGCGCCCGGTCCGCTTGGTCGGGGTGGTGTCGGTCGACGCCGCGTCTGGTTCGTTCGTGACGGGTGATGACAGCTTCGACGGCGGTCACTCGCTATCGGTGGCGTTCGCGGATCGGTTCGGGTGTCAGCGGTGAGTCGATCTGCTCACGCCGATGCTCGATCTCGTCACGGATCGTGGAGATGTGGCTGTCGGTGCGGGCGACGTTGGCGCAGTCCGGGTCGCAGCGGTCAGGTCCGGGGTTGTGGCCGGGTCCGTCGCCTTGGTTCGGTCAGGGTGCACTTCGCTTTGTTGGCGTCGTAGCAGCAGGCAAGGGGCTGGATGCCGTTGTCGTGGATCCGTAGCTTCGGGTTGGTGTGGAGCCCTGCTGCTTGACGGGCGGTGAGATAGGCACCGTCGAAGGTGTGGGCGAACTCACTGACCCCGTCGAGGTAGCGCTGCTTGGCGGGGCCGCTGACGGCCTCGTCGTTGTTGAGGCGTTCGGCTGCGGCGTAAAGGGCGTCGGCGGCGACGCGGGTTTCTTCCATCGGAAATACGGCGCGTAGACCGGAGTGGGTGGGTGATCCGTAGCCTTCGCTGGTGTAGCCGCGCAGAAC
Source organism: Acidimicrobiales bacterium (assembly GCA_965276635.1). Lineage (GTDB taxonomy): Bacteria > Actinomycetota > Acidimicrobiia > Acidimicrobiales > Palsa-688 > CBDIBC01. The sequence continues at coordinate 58,094 of CBDIBC010000002.1, forward strand.
CAGGCGAGCGTGCGCCGCATCCGGCTGAGCCGGACCGGACCGTCGGGGTCGGCGGGGATGAGCTCTCCGGTTCGTCCGGCCGCCGTGGCGAAGGCGTTCATCCACTCGACGTAGTAGCGGAGCCGCAATGTGCTGGTGGTTGCGTCGATGGCCCGGACGCCAGGAGGGCGGCCCCGCTCCTCACAGCGGAATGATGGCTCGTCGAAAACCAGGTCGCTTGGTGAGAGTTGCTCGGCGACCGCTATCGCCCGGGCGACCGGGGCGATGACGATCCATGGCCTGGCTCTCACGCGGCCACCGGGAATGCTGTTGCCGTCGTGGTCGAGCGCGGACGTGAACTCCAGTCCGGTGAGCTCGAACTGTGCTGGTCCTCCCGTGGTGCGGGGCACGGGGGTGGTGCAGCATCCGCGGCGAAGCTTGCCGACTTCGTCGGCCCATTCCTATGTTGTTAGCCGACGGCGAGTCGGTCGACGTGGTAGACGTGCTGATTGGACGGTTCGCCGACGGCACGTGGTCGGGGTTGGGTGAGCAGCATCCGGCTGACCATGCTCGCCCGACCCGGGGTCGATCCCTGAGGCAGTCGCATGGTCCGGGCGGCCAGCGGGTACCTCCCACACATGGCGAATGAACTGCAGGGCAAGAAGGTGGCGTTCCTCGTGGCGAATGCCGGCGTGGAACAGATCGAGTTGACGACACCGAGGGAAGCGATACGACAGGCTGGGGGCGAACCTGTCTTGGTGGCCCCGCAGCCGGGGACGGTCCAGGCCTTCCACCACGATGTCGAGCGGGCCGACACCTTCCCCGTCGACGTCGCCGTCGGTGATGCGGCGGCGGGAGACTACGCCGCCCTCGTCCTGCCCGGGGGTACCACCAACCCAGACAAGCTGCGCACCGACAGCCAGGCCATGGCCTTCGTCAAGGATTTCGTCGACACCCGCAAGCCGGTCGCGGCCATCTGCCATGGGCCGTGGTCTCTCGTCGAGGTCGACGTCGTGGGCGGCAAGACGCTCACCAGCTGGCCAAGCCTGCAGACCGACATCCGCAACGCCGGCGGCGCATGGGTCGACGAGGAGGCCTTCGTCTGCCCGAGCAACGGCTGGACGCTCGTCACCAGCCGAAAGCCCGACGACCTGCAGACGTTCTGCCGCGCCATCGTCCAGGAGTTCACGTCATCCGAGCGCTGAACTGCCCTCGACTCCCACCGCACCAAGGTGTGGAGGATGGCGGTAGCGGGTATTCGAGCGGAGCGGCCAGGTGCGCGAGTTGAGCACACAGCTCGCCGTGCCGCCGCTGGCTTCGTAGGGGCCCCAGCGCCTGATCGAAGTGCCTACGGGAAAAGGACGGATTTCGAGATGCGAGCACTGGTGTACAACGGAGCGCGTGATGTGGCGGTCAAGGACGTGCCGGACGCCACCATAGAGGCGCCGACCGACGCCCTGGTGCGGATCACCGCGACGAACATCTGCGGGTCGGACCTGCACATGTACGAGGGCCGAACCGATCTGGAGCCCGGCAAGGTCATCGGCCACGAGAACCTGGGCGAGGTGATCGAGGTCGGCCCAGCCGTCACTGCGGTGAAGGTCGGGGACCGGGTGTGCCTCCCGTTCAACATCGGATGCGGGTTCTGTAAGAACTGCACTCGCGGTCTGACCGGCTTCTGTCTCACTGTCAACCCCGGGATGGCGGGGGGCGCCTACGGCTACGCGGACATGGGTCCCTACGACGGCGGCCAGGCCGAGCTGCTGCGCGTGCCTTACGCCGACTTCAACGCGCTGGCGTTGCCCGAGGACAGCGTGGAGAAGGAGAACGACTACGTGATGCTGGCGGACATCTTCCCGACCGGCTGGCACGGCACCCGCTTGGCCGGGGTGGAGCCAGGCGACACCGTAGCCGTGTATGGCGCCGGGCCGGTCGGCACCATGGCCGCATATTCGGCGGTCATCCAGGGGGCGAGCCAGGTGTTCGTCGTCGACCACCTCGCAGAGCGCCTGGGTCTGGCCGAGCAGTTCGGTGCCATCCCGATCGACGCCACCAAGGGCGATCCAGTCGAGCAGATCAAAGACGCCACTGGCGGCGAAGGGGTCGATCGCGGTGTAGAGGCCGTCGGCTACCAGGCGCACGACTCGGACGGCAACGAGCGGTCGAACATGACCATGAATGCGCTGGTGGACGTGGTCCGCCCGACCGGTTCGATCGGCGTGGTCGGCGTGTTCGTCCCCGAGGACCCCCAGGCCGGCGACGACCTGGCCAAGCAAGGCCAGATGGCGTTCGATTTCGGCACCTTCTTCATGAAGGGCCAGTCGATGGGTACGGGCCAGGCGAACGTCAAGGCCTACAACCGCCACCTTCGTGACCTCATCCACCAGGGCAAGGCCAAGCCGTCGATGCTGGTCTCGCACAACCTCGGCCTGGATGACGCACCGGACGCCTACCGGCACTTCGATGCTCGCGATGCGGGATGGACGAAGGTCGTGCTCAACCCCACCAACGGTTGAGGGCGCGCCACACACCGACGGCTGGACGCGAGGAGATCTGGGATGAGCGCAGGACAGATTCTGGGTGCACGGCGGTGAGTGTCCGGCGTGGTCTGTTGTGGGGGATGGCGGCGGGCGCCGCGGGTACGACGGCGCTCAACGCCGTCACGTACCTCGACATGGCCGGACGAGGGCGAGGGACCAGCAGTGCTCCCCAGGACACGGTCGAGGAGTTGGCCGACCGGGCCGACCTGTCGGTACCCGGTGACGGCGACACCCGCGAGAACCGGGTCTCCGGGCTCGGCGCGCTCACGGGGATCGCCGCTGGTGTCGGCGTCGGCGCCCTGTTCGGGGCGGCGCGGGGCGCAGGCTGGCGTCCCGGGCTGGCGGTCGGCGCGGTGGTGGCCGCCGTTGGCGCGTTGATCGGCACGAATGGGCCCATGACGGCGCTGCGGATCACCGACCCGCGGACGTGGTCCGGCGTCGACTGGGTGACCGACATCGTCCCTCATATGGCCTACGGAGCGGTCACCGCAGGCGTCGTCGCTGGTGGTCTCGACCGTTGGTGAGTGGCTGGTTCACTGGTGGGACAGCGCCTCCCACGTCGTTCTCGCCATCGCTCACGCAGGAACGGGAGGTGTCGCCGGCCGCTCGTCGAGCTCGTCGAGGGCGTGGGCGAATCCGAGGGGAGCCCGAGCCGTTCGTCGACTGCTGGTGAGGACAGGGACGCCGGCATCGTGGATCGACCGGATGCCGATTCCCGTCACGGCCCGGTGGAGCGCCCGGTCCTCGCCGGTGGCCAACGGGGAGAAGCCGCCGACCTGGAGATAGGCGGACGCGTTGAGGCCCATGCTGGCGCCATGGAGCGGTCTCGACTCCGCCAGGTTGTTGGCGTGCCATGCTGCGGCGACAGCGGGGGTGCGTTCGGACCAGTCGGTGACGTCGATGGTGCCGGTCCAGATCCCGACGCCGCGATCGTGGTGGGCAACCTGGCGGGCCAGCCAGTCCGGTGGCACTCGGGAGTCGGCATCGGTCGTCGCCAGCCAGATGCGAGCGGGGTCGACGATGGCCCAGCCGGCGAGGAGGTGGGCGGCGCCAGCGTGACGGGCCACGCCCACGTTCGTTGCGTCGACGTCGACAATCGCCGCCTGGAAGGGGACCTCGGCGTCGTGGCTGCCGGCCAACCATCGATCGGCGATGGCACGGCTCCCGTCGCGGCAGCTGTCGAGCACCACGGCGACGCGGCGACTGACGTGAACCAGAGCGGGATGACAGAGCGCGTGGCTGAGGGCAGTGAGCGCGGCGTCGAGATGCTCTTGTTCGTCGTGGACCGGTAGGATGACGCCGACGGCACGAGTCGACCGGACGGGGCTCACAGGCGCGTCCAGACGTCGAGGAGGAACTCGGGGTCCTCGTACCGCCCGCGACGTTGAAGCGTGGTCGATCGGCCGATGATCTGGTGGGTCTGGTCGCCCGACAGTGGGTAGTCCGTTGCGCCGCGCCAATGCGTTGCGACGAGCGTGCCGCCGGGTTCGAGAGACTGGTTGACCAGGCGGAGGATCCGTTGGAGCGTGGCCGTGTCGAAGTAGTAAGCGATCTCGCTGAGCACGATCAGGTCGAATGGTTCGTCGATCGGCCAGCCGTCGGGTAGGGACTGAACCTGCACCCGTACGTGGTCGAAGGCGGCCAGGCGGCTCCGGGCGCGTTCCACCGTTGATGCGATGATGTCAGTGGCCAGCACGCGGTCGCAGCGAACGGCGAGTGCCTCGCTGAGCACGCCGTTGGCGCAGCCGGGTTCGAACGCGGACCGGTACCGGGCATTGGGGAGCGCCGCCAGCGTCAGGGCGTATTTTCGCTGCTCGTACCAGCGGGACTCGAAACCCCACGGGTCGATGTTCGCGGCGTAGAGCTGCTCGAAGTAGCTCCGGGGAGTGGGCTCGCTCACCGGCGGTCGCATCCCGGTGAGGTGACGAAGATCTCCTGCTGTCGAGAGAACCGTTCGAGCACCGCGGCGGGCAGGACCGGGCCATCGTGTCGACCGAGGCCGAGGGCGGTCGTCTGGGAGCGGTAGGCGGCCACTGCGTGTTGCTTTCGGGCGAGCTGGCCTGTCGAGAGATCGAGGCGCCGGCACGCTGACCACGGCAGATTTGCGGGGGTCGCCCAATGCCAGGCCCAGACCAGGTAGCTGATCAGCGTCGTGCCCGACACTGCGCACGCCGCAGTCGCGGCCCGACCGGTGGCGTCGTGATCCGGGTGGCCATCATGCGCCCAGGGAGCCACGCAGATAACGTCAGGGCCGACCATCTCGGCCAACAGGCGACCGAGGCGTGCGCTGTTCTCGGCCACCCGGCCGTCGCCGATCCGCAACCTGTGCACTGCGACCCGGGATGCATCGAGTCGTCGGAGCGCGACGGTTCGCTCGCGGGCTCGAAGGGCGCCCAGGTCCAGACGGGTAGCTGCTGGGGAACGCGGATGTGACGCTTCGCCGTCCGTGACGGCCACGACGGTGACGTCGAGCCCGGCGTCGACGAGCACCTGGATGAGGCCGCCGGCGCCTAGGACCTCGTCGTCGGGGTGGGGCGCAACGACCACCGCAGCGGACCAGCGGCCGAGGGTCAACGGCTCGGTGTCGGTCAGGTGTCCCGAGCTCGTCCAGGCATCCTCGGGAGTCCCGGGATGCTGGTCATCGACCTGGAGGCCGTCGAGCGAGACCGTCATGCCCACGGCGACCCGTCGCACGCCATGCGGCCAACCACGGCAGCGTCGGCGCCCCCATGGTGTTGGGCGAGGTAGACATAGAGGTCGGCGGCGCGCTGGCTCTGGAGCCCATCGTGGCCGAGCGGCCGGGCGCCACCCGCAGCGGCGACGCATGCCAGCACCTCCACGCAGCTGTCATGCACGGCCTGGCGGGCTGCCTGGGCGCAAAACTCCGATCGCCGCTGGCGGTCCCGGGGATCGGCGTCGATGTCCCTGCCGGCACGGTCGAGGATGTCGCGTTGGGCCCGGACGAGGGAGACGGCCCGGCCGAGGTCGGCCAGCCGGGCCTCGCTCGTGTTGGCGCCGAGGCCGTCGATCAGCACGTCGACGAGCGCCCGGGCTCCGCCGAACCAGCAGGCGGCCACACCGACCGCCCCGAACCAGAAGCCTGGCCGGGACAGATAGAAACCCGGCTCGCCGACAGCATCGGCGGCGGCGACGCGAACATCGTCGAACACGACGGTGAAGCTGGCCGAACCGGCCATGCCGACCGCCGGCCACGATCCCGCAACTGTCTCCACGCCGGGCGTCGACAGGTCGACGTCGAACAACCGGTAGCCGTCGGCCGCATCTGCCGTGACCAGCGCCCGATCCACCAGACCGGCACCCGAACAGAACACCTTCGTTCCCGAGATCGACCAGTCCGCTTGGTCGACCTCGGCCCGGGTGGCCTGGCGAGAACGGGTCGCCCACACCCCGTAGGCCGCCGCCGGGTGGTGGTCGCCGAGGTCAGCCTCGGCCAGGATGGCACGTGCGTCCGCGTGGCCCTCGGCCAGCCGACCGAGGCTCAGATCGCTGGCCGCCCAATCGGCCAGCTGGGTCAGCCGCTCGGGTGTGCGGCCCCCGCCCGGAAGCGGGAGGGCGGCAGTGCGATCGACAACTCCAGCCAAGGCCGCGTCGACCAAGCCAAAGGAATCCTTGTTCACTACTGCTCTCACGTCGTCACGGGAATCCTTCGTCTGGGCGCCACGATCCTGGCGCCGGCATCAGCCCTCCGGATCCTTTCCCTCTCGTCCGCGACTCGAACCAGCTCGCACTCAGAATTCCCGGTCAGATCAGGTGAGGGACGACCCGAGGTCACCCGTCGCCGGGGTGCCGTGATGAGGGTCATATGCCTGCCAGCGCCCGGGAGATGACCGATCGGGTGTCCGCCGGGTCGATCACATCGTCGATCTCGAAGGCGGAGGCCGTGGAGAGCCCTTTCCCCCGCTGGTAGGCGTCAGCCACCAGGCGCTCGTATCGGGTGCGACGCTCGTCGGGGTCGTCGATGGCCTCGAGCTCCTTGCGGTAGCCGAGACGCACGCCACCCTCCAAGCCCATGCCGCCGAACTCGCCCGTCGGCCAGCTGACCGTCGCCACCGAGGCCTTCAGGTCGCCGCCGGACATGGCCATGGCGCCCAGCCCGTAACCCTTGCGCAAGACCACCGTGCACAGCGGCGAACGCAGGCGGCTGCCGGCTATGAACATCGCCCCGAAGCGTCGGACCGTCGCCGTTCGCTCCGCGTCGGGTCCAACCATGAAGCCGGGCGTGTCGCAGAGCGACACCACGGCCATGCCATGGGCGTTGCAGATCTCCAGGAAGCGCGTGGCCTTGTCGGCCGCGTCGGCGTCGATCGCCCCGCCCAGGTGCTCGGGGTTGTTGGCCAGGATCCCGAGGGGCCGGCCTTCGATGCGGGCCAGTGCCGTGACGATGCCGGGGCCCCAGCCGGTCCGGAGCTCGAGAAGGCTGCCGCCGTCGACCAGTCCGGCGATGACCGGTCGGATGGCATAGCTGCGTACCCGGTTCTCGGGGATCAGGTGCCGCAGGAGCCGCTGGTCGGGGCAATCCCAATCGGTTGGCTGGCCCTGGAAGTAGGCCAGGTAACGGCGCGCCATGTCTACGGCGGCCGCATCATCGGCGACGAGGACGTCGACCACTCCGTTGGCCGTTTGGACATCCATGGGGCCCACATCACCGGGAGCCACAACGCCGAGGCCTCCTCCTTCGATCATGGCCGGTCCGCCCATGCCCAGACTGCTGCCTTCGGTGGCGATGATGACGTCGCACACCCCGGCCAACGCCGCATTGCCGGCGAAGCAGTAGCCGGAGACGATGGCCACGGTCGGCACCCGGCCCGCCAACTGCGAAGTCATGCGGAAGGTGGGCACGTCGAGGGAGGCCACCGATGTGGTGTCGGTGTCGCCGGGCCGCCCGCCCCCGCCCTCGGCGAAGACGACCAGGGGCAGGGTACGCCGGCCGGCCAGATCGAGAAGACGGTCGGTCTTGCGGTGGTTCTGGAGGCCCTGAGTGCCGGCCAGGACGGTGTAGTCGTATGACATCACTGCGCAGAGCTGGCCGCCGATGGTTGCCGTGCCGGTGATCAACCCGTCGGCCGGCGTGTTGGCGATGAGGTCGTCGAGCGATCGGCGGCGGCGCTGCGCGGCGATGGCCAGCGCGCCATATTCGAGGAAGCTGTCGGGGTCGCAGAGATCCTCGATGTTCTCCCTCGCCGTGCGGCGCCCCCGCTGGTGGCGGCGGGCCGTGGCGTCGGGGCGGCCGATGTCGAGGCCGATGCGGTGTCGTGCCATCGACTCGGCCAGATCCGGTCGGATGCGGTCGAGGTCGACCTCGGCGGTGATGGCGTCCGCGCTATTGAGGTCGGACGGCTCCAGGTGGACGACCGCCTCGCCGGCGGAGAGCGTCTCGCCGGTGGAGCCGGTGACGAGGCGGATGATGCCCGCGACAGGGGCGACCACGGCGTGCTCCATCTTCATGGCCTCGACCACAGCCACCGTCGCTCCGGCGGCCACGGCTTCGCCCGGTTCGACGGTGATCTCGACGAGGGTGCCGGTCGTGGAGACGCGCACGGGCATCGTGCCCTCCGGTCCGGCCGCGACCACCGGGATGGCGGCTGCTGGTTCCGGCTCGGCGAGAGCGCGGGCGGCGAGGAAGACGGCAGCGCGCTCGAGCAGAGCGGGCAGGTGCTCATCGACCCAACTCGTGTGCACCTCCGGATCGCCGAGCGCGCCGGCAGCGACGAGCGCGTGCAGGAGGGGGATGTTGGTGGCTACCCCGTCGACGATGAACTCACCCGACGCCTGCGACGCCCGGACCGACAGGCGGTCGAGGTCGCCACCCGGTTCGGAGACGATGACCTTGGCCAGGAGCGAGTCGTAGCGGGGATTGACGGCATAACCGGGATAGCCGTGCGTGTCGACCCGTACGCCCGGGCCGCCCGGCGGGGAGAAGGACACGAGTGGGCCCGCCGATGGCTGCACCGCGCCGTCGGCCAGCAGGGTCTCGCTGTTGACCCGGAGTTGCACGGCCAGGCCCCGGGCCGGCGGCTCGACGCCAGCTGGCAGCCCCAGCTCGGCGAGCGTGGCCCCGCCGGCGATGCGCAAGCCGAGGTCGACCAGGTCGAGGCCGGTCACCTCCTCGGTAACCGTGTGCTCCACTTGCAGGCGTGGGTTCACCTCCAGGAATGCCACCTGTTCGTCGGCGACCAGGAACTCGACGGTGGCCAGTCCCCGGTAGTCGACGCTGGCGCCGAGGGCGACGGCGGCGTCGATGAGCTCGGCGCGCACGGAGGGGTGCACGAAGACGGCGGGCGCCACCTCCACCAGCTTCTGCCGCCGGCGCTGCAGGCTGCAGTCCCGCTCGCCCAGCGAGACCACCGCTCCCGTTCCATCCCCGAGCAGTTGGACCTCGATGTGCCGGGAGCGCGTGAGCAGGTGCTCGACGTAGAGGCGTCCGTCGCCGAAGCTGGACTCTGCTTCGGAGCGACAACGCGCCCACGCTTCGGCGAGGTCCGCGACGCGCGTTACCGGTCGCGTCCCCCGACCGCCGCCACCGGCCACTGCTTTGACCATCACCGCCCCCCCGGCGCCCAGGCTCTCGAGGAACGCAGAAGCCCCGTCTAGGTCCGTCGGGCCGGGCGTTCCCGCTGGCACCGGGATCCCCAGATCCGTAGCCCGCTGCCGGGCGCCCGTCTTGTCGCCGAAGAGGGCCAGCGTCTCCGCCGTCGGACCGACGAAGGTGAGGCCGGCATCCTCGCAGGCCGCAGCGAAGGCCGGGCTCTCCGAGACGAACCCGTAGCCGGGGTGAACGGCATCGCAACCCGCCTCGGTGGCGGCTGCGACCAGCGCGGTCACATCCAGGTAGGCGGCGGCTCCCGCGCCGGGCAGGCGCACCGCCTCGTCAGCGCGACCGACGTGAGCGCAGGTGGCGTCGTCGGCCGGGGCAACCGCGACAGTATCGATCTTCCGGATCGCGGCCGAGCGCAGGATGCGCACGGCGACCTCGGCTCGGTTGGCGACGAGCAGCTTGCGGATGGTCGACCGTGCCGTCATTTCAACTGAGCGCCGGCAGCTGCTGGCCGAAGTCGAGCACGTCGCGGAACAGGTCGCCTTGCTCGGCGATTCGGGGAAGAACGGTGCGGATGGTGAAGCCGTCGGGGGAGAGCGAGGGGTCGTCGAGCTCGTCCCATTCGATTGGCGTCGACACCGGCGCGCCGGGCGCGGGCCGGGGACTGTATGGGGCCACGAGGGTCTTGTTGATGGCGTTCTGGGTGTAGTCGAGGCGGGCGAGGCCGCCACGCTCGGTCACCTGCCACGTCCAGCTGACCAGGTCAGGCACGACGGCACCCACGGTCCTGGACAGCTGCTCGACCCAGGCCCTGGTGTCGTCGAAGCTCGGGCCTCGAGCGATCGGCAGCCAGATCTGGATGCCGCGGCGTCCCGTGACCTTCGCTCGGGCCCGGATACCGAGATGGTCCAGCGCGGTCCGGTGGAGTCGAGCCAGGACGAGCAGGTCGTCCCAGTCGGTGCGCTCGCCGGGGTCGAGGTCGATGAGGGCGTAGGTCGGCTGGCGAGGCTGGTCGATCAGGGATGTCCATGCGTGCCATTCCAGCGCCCCGAGGTTGGCCGCCCAGACGAGAGCCGCCGGTTCGTCGACCACCAGATAGGTTCGAGTCTCGCCTCCGTCGGCGCCGGGGTTGTCCCAGCGGGACAACCAGTCGGGGGCGTGGGCGGGGAGCGCCTTCTGCCAGAAGCCCTTGGTCGTGGCCCCGTCCGGGAAGCGGTTCATGTTGAGGGGCCGCCGAGCTAGGTACGGCAGCACGACAGGTGCGATGTGCGCCGAGTAGCGTAGCAGGTCGCGCTTGGTGACTGCCTCTTCGCCTGGGCGCGGCGGGAACAGCACCTTGTCCAGGTTGGTCACTCGGAGCTCCCGGCCGAAGACGCTCCATGTCCCGGACGACCCGAGGGCGTCGAGCTCGCTGAGCTCAGCTGGGTCGGCCGCCGGGCATGTAGGGGCCTTCAGTGCCAGGGCGGCCTCCGCCGGTGGGCGGTCGGAGCGCCACATCCGGTCGGGATCGGCTTTCACCTCGTCGTTGGTGCGCCCGCTCAGGACCGAGAGCGGGTGGGCTTCGGGATCCCAACCATCGGTGGCGTGCTCGTCGTGCTTGTGGAGGAGCAGCCACGTCTCCTTGCCGGAGGCCTCCGTTCGGGTGCGTACCAGCACGAAGCGGCCCCGCAGCTTCTCGCCGTGCATCTCGATGTGCAGCTCGCCGTCGCTCACCCCCCGGCCCGGATCGGCTGGCTTGTGTGGCTCCCACGTTCCGACGTCCCAGACGATGACGTCCCCGCCGCCGTACTCGCCGGCGGGGATGACGCCTTCGAAGTCGAAGTAGTCCAACGGGTGGTCCTCGACGTGAAATGCCGCCCGTCGTGCGCCGGGGTCGAGGGTGGGTCCTTTGGGCACGGCCCAGCTCACCAACACGCCGTCGATCTCGAGGCGGAGGTCGTAGTGCAGACGGCGGGCCCGATGCCGTTGCACCACGAACAGGCGGCTTGTGGCATCGGGGCGGTGAGCCGGAGACGGCAGGCCGTCCGGTTCGCGGGTGCGGGAGAAGTCGCGCTTGTCGCGGTACGCCGCCAGCGGGTCCGACGCTGCCAACCGCGAGCGCGACGAGTCCACATCCGAGTCAAGCGCGGCCCGCCCGCCCACCGCAACCGCCCTGCGGTCGGTACGGGCGCAGCCGCCCAACCGCTGTAGGTCCAGCCAGTTGCGCCGCCCACGCCGTGATCCGGTGCGCGATGCGGCCGGTTAGGGCAGTCTGTGGCGATGACCGACCCCGCTGCTGAACCCGGAAAGCCCATGCCTGGGACCGACGGTAGCGATCCCGCTGTCGCCGACACCCTGGGCGCGCTTCGTGAGCACCTCGAGCACCTCGAACGCATCGTGGGGTCACCGTCGCAGGCGGCCCGAAGCGAGGTGGCACGCCGCTTTCGTCCGGCGTGGCAGCGTTCACATCGGGGTGAGGATCGTCTTCCCGTGGCGCTGGCTGTCGTCGTGGCGATCGGTCTGCAGATCGCCCTCCCGGCCCATCTGACGTTCAAACCCACCTGGCTGCTTCCCGCCCTCGAGGGAGCTCTGCTGGTCGGGATCACGGCCGCCAACCCTCGCCGCATCGACCGCACCTCGACCCTTCTGCGCTCGGCCAGCGTGATTCTCATCGCAGTGACCTCGGTGGCCAACGCCTGGTCGTCGGGTCGGCTCATCGACGCTCTCATCAACGGGACCGAAGGCCAGAGCGCCGGGCCGCTCTTGGCCAGCGGCGCCAGCATCTACCTGACCAACATCATCGTGTTCGCCTTGTGGTACTGGGAATGGGACCGAGGTGGCCCGGTGGCGCGAGCCCTGGGCCGTCGGCCCTTTCCGGACTTCCTGTTCCCGCAGATGACCCAAGCCCATCTGGCGCCCGACGACTGGGTTCCGGTCTTCCTCGACTACCTGTACGTATCGTTCACCAACGCCACCGCGTTCAGCCCCACGGACACGATGCCGCTTGCGCGCTGGTCGAAGATGCTCATGTTGCTGCAGTCGTCGGTGGCCCTGATGACGGTGGCCCTGGTGATCGCTCGGGCCGTCAATATCTTGAAGTGATCAACCCACGGCGGGTGACGGGCCAGCGGGATTAGTGTGGTCCGGAGTCGGGCGCCGACCGAGCGGGGTGACCGGAGGAGTTCGTGGCGTCCAGCTGGCGGTCGGTGAAGTGCGCCAGGGCGGTGACCTGGTTCTCGGAGAGCGTGTCGCATGCCCAGTCCCAGTGCAGCGAGACCCAGTCGCCCGGGCTGACGATGTGCTGGAGCGAGCGTCCTTGCTTGGTCCACCGGGCGCGCTCGATGCTGGGCGGCCCGAGCGTGAGTGCTCGGTGGTCCCAGCAGAGCTTCCGGGTGCGGACCTCGAGATGGTCGCCTTCCACCTGCGTGACCTCGCCCCAGCGGATCCGGCATCTGTCGAGGACCTCGAGGGCGGTGGGCGCTCCGCTGCGTCGGAGCAGGCCGGTCCACGGGTAGATGGCGAAGACGTGGAAGCTGTGGTGGGGCACCGGGGGAGCCGTCGCCGTCTTCAGACATTGCCAGTCGGCCCCGGATTGGTCGGCGAACCGCCGGCGTGCCTCGGCGGCGAACTGCTTCGGGTCGACGGCGTCGAGGAGCTGGTTGCCGACCCAGTACGCGTCGACGACACGGGCGTCGAGCGGATCGGCGATCGCAGCTGCGGTGGCGATGATCTGCAGGTAGGGCCAGGCGCCGTCGAAACCACGAGCCCGATCCTCTACATTCTGCGTGCCGATGCCGGAAGCCACGTCGAGCAGCGCGGCTCCGTCGCCCGTCCCGCAGTAGCCGAGCTCGTTGGGCGGGTAGGCGTAGCGAGCGAAGAGTATCTCACCGGACGACGGCCTTCGCTCGCTCAAGAGATCCTCGCCATCAGGCTCGGGAACCGGTGAGCTCCAGTCGCCGATAGAGGTAGTACGCGGCGCAGGCCCCCTCAGAGGAGACCATGGTCGCCCCCAGCGGATTCCGCGGCGTGCATTCGTGGCCGAAGGCTGGGCATTCGTGCGGTTTGATGAGCCCTTGGAGGACGTCGCCGGAGCGGCACAGCGTGGACTCTGTCGTCCGGATGTCGGCGACGTCGAAGCGGACCTCGGCGTCGAAGTTGGCGTAGGCGTCTGACAGGCGCCAGCCGCTGTCGGGGATCATCCCGATTCCTCGCCACGACCGGTCCGTGACCTGGAAGACGTCGGCCAGCATGGCGATGGCGGCGGTGTTGCCTGTCGCCGGGACCGCCCGTCGGTAGGCGTTGTCCACCTGGTGGTGGCCGGCCTCCAGCTGCACCACCGTCCGGCGGATCCCTTCGAGGATGTCCAGTGGCTCGAAGCCGGTGACGACGATCGGAACGCGGTATCGCTCGGCTAGCGGGCCGTACTGGCTCGTGCCCATCACGCTGCAGACATGTCCGGCGGCCAAGAACCCTTGTACCCGGCACGTGGGAGAATCCATGATGGCGGCCATGGCCGGCGGGACGAGCACATGGGAGACGAGCAGCGAGAAGTTGGCGATGCCCATCCGTTTGGCTTGATAGACGGTCATGGCGTTGGCGGGAGCGGTGGTCTCGAAGCCGATCCCGAAGAACACCACCTGACGGTCAGGGTTCTGGCGGGCCAGCTTCAACGCGTCCATCGGCGAGTACACGACTCGTACGTCACCACCGGCGCTCTTGACCCCGAACAAGTCCTTGCTGCTTCCCGGCACCCGCAGCATGTCGCCGAACGAGCAGAAGATGACCTCAGGGCGACCGGCGATGGCCAACGCCCTATCGATGATCTCGAGCGGGGTGACGCAGACCGGACACCCGGGTCCGTGGATCATCTCGATCTGGTCGGGAAGCAGCTGGTCGATTCCGTGGCGGATGATGGAGTGGGTCTGGCCGCCGCAGACCTCCATGATGGCCCAGGGCCGGGTCACCGAGGCCCGGATCTCGTCCAACAGCCGGTGGGCGACGGTGGGGTTGGAGAACTCCTCGAGGTACTTCATGCGCCCTCGTCGCTTCCGGTCGGGACCGTCGTCAAGGGCCCGGGAGAGCGATCGACGCGCCCCCAGCTGTCACCGAGCTCTTCATCGAGCACCCCGAGTCGGTCGAAGTTGGCCAATGTCTCGATGGCGGAGGCCTCGTCGAGGCGCTGGATGGCGAAACCGACGTGCACGACCACGTACTCGCCGATGGTGGCGTCAGGCAGGTACTGCAGGCACACCCGCTTCTCGACGCCGCCGAAGGCAACGTCGGCCATCAGCACGTCGTCCTCTTCATCGACGCGAAGGATCCGGCCCGGAACGGCTAAGCACATTGGTGCGCTCCTCTCGTGGCACTCACGACGATGCATCCCCGACGGGGTCTCGGGGCCGGCCCATCATCTCCAGCCCGGACAGCGCGTCCTCGGCCGCCGCCTGGTCGACCTTCTCCACGGCGAAGCCGAGGTGGATCATGACCCAGTCGCCGGGCCGTACCGCCTCTTCGAGCATCCCGACGTTGATCTGACGGCTGGCCCCGACGACGTCGACGAGCGCGACCTGGTCGGAGAAGCCCTCCACCATGGCCACGACCCGACCGGGGATTCCCAGGCACATGAGCTAGCTCCGTTCTGCGTCGAAGGCGACGCGCTCGACGGGGTCAGGGCGGCGGTGATGGGGCGCAGCGACGAGGCGCTCCACCGTGGCCATCGCGGTCGGCACCGCAGCAGTCACCTCGGGCGACAGGCCCAGCCCCTCGTCGAGCACGGCCGGCTCACAGCCCACCACGAGCGTCGTCGGAGGGAGGCTGCCGCCCAACGCCTCCAGGCTGGAGAACATCGATCCGGGATCCATCTGGTGCGGGTCGAACAGGCTGCGGCCGCCCGAACCGGTGGCTACCTCGACGACGTGCACCCGCCCCGGGCACCCCTGAGCGGGGATGGTATCGACCAACACCAGCGCGTCCCACCCGTCGAGCAGATCGTACGCCAGGTGGGTGCCGCGGATGCCGTAGTCCACGACCCGTACCCCGTCGGGCAACGGTCGGGAGCCGAGTGCCCGGGCCACCTCCGACCCGAAGCCGTCGTCGCCGAAGAAGATGTTGCCGATGCCAGCGACCAAGGTACGCGACGATGGTCGCCCGGCATCAGATGGCATGGTCATGCCTGGTCACATGCTCCGGATCTTCACGTAGCGCTTCATGTCGTCGCGTGATGCGACCGTCATAGCGACGACCGCGGCGGCAGCAGCAGCCAGGACGGCGGTGGCCAAGATCCCGATACCTCTCATGATGACTCCTCGTTGTCGATGGCCAGTAGGTCGATGTCCGGCGTCGGCTGCGACACGGTTGTGGCCCGGCCCGGGTCGATCGGCTCGAGCTCGTCGGGCGCGAAGTACAGGTAACGGCCGTACCACCGGTGCAGGTCGGCGGCCGGGTCGTCGTCGAGGACCACGGCAACATGGGTTCCCCCGTCGACGTCGGAGAACACTGCGGTAACTGTGGCTCGCTGGTCGGCGAAGAAGAGGTCCTGGGCGTCGGCTTGGCGGCGAGGATGGAGGATCACCGCGCTGCCATTGGCTACGGGCACTCCCTCCACCATGACCACATCGCTGGTAGGCGAAACCTCGGCGTCGACCCCTGGGTCCCACCACGGCATCGCCTCGCCGCGGTCGTCGTCGGTCGGGGTGAAGAACGACGGCACGCCGTCCGGCCCGGTGGCTGGGGTGGGGGAGGGGTCCGGGTGGTGGGCATCGCGCAGCACGCCGTGGAGGGCCTGAAGGTCCTCAGCGGTCATCTGCTCGCAGCGGTCGATGATGGCCGCCGCCGCCGGGTCGGTGGCCCGGGCCTCTGACTTCTCCTGGTCGGTCAGGGTCATCACCCGGAGGGTGAGGATCTCATCGATCTCGGTGGAGTCGAACAAGGCGCCGGGGCTCTCGGGCGCTACTGCGGGGTAGTCGTAGAGAATGATCGGCGATACCAGGACGGTGTCAGTGGTGCCCTCCTCGCCGGCCATGACCGGCCAGCACCGAAGATTCTGGCACTCCCGGGCTGCCGCCTGGAGATCGGCGGGAGGATCGAGCAGGGACACAAACGTGGCGTCGGCGGCCTGGAGAACCAGGTGGGCGCCGAGCAGAGACAGCCTGGTTGCTTCCAGGCGCTGGCTCACGGGCTCGGTGGCATTGGCCACGTCGATGACCAGCCGAATGGTGTCGTGGGCGACGGCGACCGCGCTGATGCGAATGACGGCGCGCAGCGTCCACCGACGGCGGACGACGCGCGCCGCGATCGCGCCGTCGGCGGCCACGTCCTCCACGGTCTCTGCCCCCGCGACCTCGATCGGCATCTCGACTCCGTCGCCGACAAGCGCGGCCGACGGGAATGGGCCAAGCTCGATGTGGCACTCCGTGGCTTCGTCCCACGACACCAGCGATTGGTCGCCGACGCGCAGCTCGTCGACCGGTAGATACCCGTTGAGCTGGGCGGGGTCGGCTTGCTCGACGCTGCGGGCGCAGAGCTGCAGGAACCGCACGTGCACGGTGACGGCGGCCGACGGGCCGGGGCGCAGGAGGCACTCGGTGTGCATCGCGGCTTCCTCGCCCATGCCGGCCTCCGCCGCCCCCGGCGGTCCGAGGACTCCGAACTGCCACCGGGCCTGGTTCTTGGCCGAGGTGCTCCGGTAGGGATACAGGAGGTAGCCCTCGTAGAGGACGGCGTCGGCCACCTCGAGCACGCCGGCCAGGCTCATCGGTTACTTCCCGGCAGGCTGGCTTCGGGAATCGCCGGCGCGTCGAGCAGGGCCGCGAACGTCGCCTCCCAGTCGGTCAGGCCCCGGTCGGTGCGGAACCGGTCGAGGGCGTCGAGCGTGGGGCGGGAGAGGCGCAGCCAGCCGCTGTTGGGGAAGAAGGCGTCCATGGCGTCATGCCACACCTGCGCGGGCATGGCGTAGTCGGCGTCGGCATGCCAGGGGACTTGCTCGACCTGGAATCCGGTCTCTCCCCGAGTGAACACGGTGCCACTGAACATCAGCGCCAGTGGGATGTCGCCGTCGCGCACCGCATGGAGGTACTTGGTCGCCGCCACCTCGAAATCGTAGGTGCAGGCCAACGGTAGATCGACGTCGACGGTGTGACTGAAACCGGGAACCATGGCGGAGGTGTGCAACCACAGGAACGGCTTGAGCGTCGATCCCCAGCGGTCGCGGGTCCCGAACAGGTCGCCGAGACCGCTGGCGTCGCGGTCGTAGCGTCGTCGCTGTGGCTCGATGCGCACCTGGCAGCGCAGAGCCACCGCGTGCACCGCGGCACCGGTGGTCTCGGTGATACGGATCTGTGCTGTCAGCGACGGGGCCGCGGCATAGCGGTCAGGGAAGACGTCGGTGACCGCGAACGCCAGCGACGTCATGCCGGCTCTGGCCCGCTGGCTACCAGGCCAGGCCGACTCCGCTGGGCCACCGCGTCGAAGAAGTCGTCGATGCGCTGGCGGGCCTCTTGTCCGCCGTCGAAGCCCCGCCACACCTGGCGGAGCTGGCCGACCAGCTCGTAGCAGGCGTCGACCGGCACCAGGAAGCAGACGATGGCGTGATGGCGGCGCTCGTCGACTCGGATCAGCAGGGCCTCCACGTCCGGAACCAGCACGTCGAGTCCCGGATTGGCCGTCAGCACCGACTCCCAGGCCGACAACGGAAGCTCGGACTCGGTGGCGCCGGCGGGCCCGGGATAGAAGGCGACGGTCCGGTTCATCCCCGAGTGTCGAAAGAAAAACGCCAGGCCAACGGGGATCTCCAGGTCGTCCCACTGGCCGGGCCCGAGCCGAAAGTCCTCGAAGCGCAGCCAGCGGTCAGGGACCGCCCGGTACTTGAGGTGCGCGTCGGTGGCGGCGAAGAGGAGGTAACAGGGTCGGCAGACGCACAGCAGGTTGCGGCCCTCCACGTTGACCACGTGCTGATGGGCATCACCAACCGACTCGCCGCACATCTCGCAGCGCTCCCCGGCCGGCTGTGGGCGCGGGGTGGCTACGATGCGGTGCAGTACGGCCAAGGGGCTCCCCGCCGGTCCAGGCCCCGTCGGGGAGGCGGAGGTCACGCGCTGACCGACCTCGGCAGCGCCACCTCGACATCCCCGTGACGGGTCACCAGCGGCACGGGGTCGAGGTGTTCGCGGTCGTCGTCGATGCCGACTCCGGCGCGACGGATGTCGTAGTGAGCGCCGCACGTGACACAGCGCAGCACCGCGTCATTGGCGTCCCCACCCAGCCGGCGCTCCACCCGGGCGTCGGCCAGACTGGCTGCGCACGACGGGCATCGATCCCGGAACACGAACCGCTCCGACCCCACCCGGCAGGCGACCACGGGAACATCGGCGATCACTGCCGCCCGCAGCTCACCTGCCGCCAGCTCGGCGAGCTCAGGGGCGGGCTGCCACGCCCCCACTCCGTCGCCGCCCGATCCCGACGCACGGACCCGCAAGGAACCGAGCGGGATGAACGCCGCCTCGGGCACCGGGTCGGGTGTCGCCGTGGCCGCGTCGACCTCGATGTCGGTCACCTCGGGGGCGGCGTCGCGGATCGTTCCCTCGACGGCCAGGGTCAAGGTGGCAGCCGACGACGCGCACCCGTCGCAGCTCCCGAGCAGGCGGAGGCGAACCACTCCCGAACCGGACACCTCCAGCAATTCCACGTCTCCGCCGTGCGAGCCCAGGTAGGGACGAACGTCGTCGAGCGCCCGCTCGACGCGGGTCACCAACCCGTCAGGGTGCAATCCGTGGACCAGCAGGAGGCTGGCCACCAGATCGTCTGCGACCAACGCGTCGAGCGCCACCTCGTCGAGGCGCCCGGTCTCGTGGAGGATCTCCAAGGTCCGCTCGAGGCCGGACCCATAGAGCTCCACCACCAGGCGCACCAGCTCCTCCGATCGCTCCCTGGCCACGATCCCGCCGCTCGAGCTGGCGTCGAGCAAGGCCTCGATCCGCTCCCCAGTGGCCCGCAGGTCGACCGGGGAGCCGTCGGCGCCGCCCTCGGGATCGCTCACGAAGCGCCGACGGACTGTGTCGGCGAATGCACCATCTCGAGGGTCTTGCCCTCACCGAGGAACATGTGGACGCCACAGGGCAGGCACGGGTCGAAGCTACGGACGGTCCGCATGATGTCGATGCCCTTGAAGTGCTCGCGGTCGTTCTCCTCGAAGATCGGCTGGCCCTGCACCGCGTCCTCGTAAGGCCCGGGGGTGCCGTAGCTGTCTCGAGGGTTGGCATTCCACGGCGTCGGAGGGTACGGGTGGTAGTTGGCGATCTTCCCGTCCCGGATCACCATGTGATGCGACAGGACCCCGCGTACCGCCTCGGTGAAGCCGCAGCCGATTCCTTCGTCGGGTACCTCGAAGCTCTCCCAGGTCTTGGTGCGCCCCGCCCGGATCTCCTCCAACGCCTTCTCTGCGAAGTGCAGCGCACACCCGGCGGCATACGCCTGGAAATAGGTGCGGGCCCGATTCCTCTCCAAAGTGTTGCTCCACTGCGGGATCTTCCACTCCAACGACACCGGACCCTTCAGCGCCGTCTTCGGGAGGTTGATCTGCACGCTGCTCCCGGTGGACTTGACGTAGCCGATGTCGACCAGGCCGGCCAGGGCGGTGGCCCACAAGCGGGCCAACGGTCCGCCGCCGGTGTCGAGAGCCAGATAGTCGGTGCCGTCGTACCACCGTGGCGACATCACCCATGAGTACTTGTCGTCCATGTCGCGCTTCTGCGGTCGCGGGTTGGTGTGCTGGTTCCACGGATGGCGCCGGTCGACCGGGTTGCCGAGCGGGTCCCGGTCGACGAAGACCTCCTGGCCCTCCCAATCGTCGTAGTAGGAGCTGCCGAGCAGTATCCGGATGCCGAGGTTGATCTTGACCAGGTCGTTGGTGACCAGCTTCCCGTCGACCACCACCCCCGGCGTGACGTACATCCTCCGGCCCCACTCCGTCATGTCCCGGTACTCGAAGTTGCAGACCTCAGGATCCTGGAACGCCCCCCAGCAGCCCAGCAGGGTCCGACGCAGGCCGACCTGCTCGTAACCAGGGATGGCCTCGTAGAAGAAGTCGAACAGGTCGTCGTGCATGGGCACGACCTTCTTCATGAACTCCACGTAGCGACTGAGGCGGGTGATGTAGTCGGTCATCAGCTGGACGGTGGCGACGGTCCCGACGCCACCCGGGTAGAGGGTGGAGGGGTGGACGTGGCGTCCCTCCATCAGGCTGAACATCTCCCGGGTGCTGCGGCTCACCTGCAGGGCCTCTCGGTAGAACTCGCCGCTGAACGGGTTGAGCGACCGCATGATGTCGCCGATGGTGCGATAGCCGTGATCGCCGCCATGGGGGGCCTCGGTGCTGTTCGCCCGCTCCAGGACGCCCGGATTGGTCTCGGCTACCATGCGCTCGCAGTAGTCCACCCCGACCAGGTTCTCTTGGAAGATGTTGTGGTCGAACATGTACTCGGCCGCTTCGCCGAGGTTCACGATCCACTCGCCGAGGTGGGGTGGCTTCACCCCGTAGGCCATGTTCTGGGCGTAGCAGGAGCACGTAGCGTGATTGTCCCCGCAGATCCCGCAAATCCGACTGGTGATGAAGTGGGCGTCGCGCGGGTCTTTCCCCTTCATGAAGATCGAGTAGCCCCGGAAGATCGACGAGGTGGAATGGCATTCCGCCACCGTGCGCTGCTTGAAGTCGATCTTCGTGTAGATCCCCAGGCTCCCGACGATGCGGGTGATGGGATCCCACGACATCTCGACCAGATCGTCGGACGCTGCCCTGCTCCGCTGGGACCTGGGAGTCTCGGTCGCTGTCATTAGGCCTCTCTTCGTCGGTTGCTTGCTCGGTTGACGGACCAGCCGGGCGATGCCCGACGTACGTTGTCGGCGACCTACGGCACGCTCCTACCAGGTGCGGTCGGCACCGGTGAGCAGCGCCCGCCCCGGCTTCCGCCACTTCGGCTCTTTGTCCAACGTCTTGGCTGTCACGCTGCGAAGGGAGCGGATGGCCGAGCCATACAAGCCCGACGCCGTGGTCGATACCTTCCCACCCGGCGGCTCGTCCATGAACGGCATGAACTTGTCAGGAAAACCGGGCATGGTGCAGCCGATGCAGATCCCCCCGACATTCGGGCAGCCGCCCACGCCGTTGATCCAGCCGCGCTTCGGCACGTTGCACTTGACCACGGGCCCCCAGCAGCCGAGTTTCACGATGCACTTCGGCGAACCGTACTCGGTGGCGAAATCGCCCTGCTCGTAGTAGCCCGCCCGATCGCAGCCCTCGTGGACGGTCTGGCCGAAGAGCCACGTCGGTCGAAGGGCGTCGTCCAGCGGGATCATCGGCGCCTGACCGGTGGCCTGGTACAGCAGGTATGTGATCGTCTCCGACAGGTTGTCGGGCTGCACGGGACAGCCCGGCACGCACACGATCGGCAGGCCCGCCTTCGACTTCCACTTCCAGCCCAGATAGTCGGGGACGCCCATCGCCCCGGTCGGATTGCCGGCCATGGCATGGATCCCGCCGTAGGTGGCACAGGTGCCGGCAGCCAGGATGGCCAAGGCCTTGGGTGCCAATCGGTCCAGCCATTCGCTGGTGGTCACCGGCTGCCCGGTCGCCGGGTCGTTCCCGAACCCGCACCAGTAGCCTTCGGCGTGCAGCTTCTCGTTCGGGATCGAACCCTCGACGACCAGCACGAACGGGTCGAGCTCCCCGCGATCCGCCTTCCAGAACCACTCCAGGAAGTCGTCGGCACCTCCGGCCGGGCCGCACTCGAAGTCGATCAACGGCCAGTGGACGGCGACCTGCGGAAGCCCCGGCAGCGCACCCAGGGCGATCTCCTCGATGCTCGGTTGCGTGGCGGCTGTCAATGCGACGGAGTCGCCGTCGCAGCTGAGGCCGGCATTGATCCACAAGACATGGATCAGCGTCTCCTCGCCTTTGATCGCCTCGGCAGATGGCATCGCGCCCTCTCCTCGCTCAGTTACGGAGTCGGCGAAATGGCGACCCCCTGCGCACATAGACAACAATGCGCAATTCCTGGTCTATGACGGACGACACGCCATGTCAAGGACTTCGTCCCCGAAGTCCGAGTCACCGGGCAAAAATGTTCGGTGCGTCAGACGGCGTCGTGGGCCAGCCTCAGTGTGGCGTGGTCAGGACGGGCGTCGTGCTGCGGTGACGCGGGAACGGGCCTGGATCCACGAGTACCAACCCTCGAGGCCCTCCCCGGTGGTTGCCGAGACCGTGACCACCTCCACCTGCGGGTTTACCAGGCGAACCGCGGCGGTGAAGGCGGCGACCTCGAAGTCAACGTAGGGCAGGAGATCGACCTTGTTCACCACGACGAGCGCAGCGCTGCGGAACATGTGCGGGTACTTCAAAGGCTTGTCGGCGCCTTCGGTCACCGAGGCCACGACCACTCGCTGGCCCTCACCCAGATCGAACAGCGCCGGGCAGACCAGGTTGCCGACGTTCTCGATGAACACGGTGGTCTCCGGCCCAGGCGCCAAGACGTCCAGGGCCCGTCGCACCATCTGAGCGTCGAGGTGGCATCCTGCACCGGTGTTGACCTGCGCCACCGGCCGCCCCGCCGCCCGAATTCGCTCGGCGTCCAGCGGGGTCTCCTGGTCGCCTTCGATCACGGATACCGCCAACTCGTCGCCCATCTCGCGAATGGTGCGCTCCAGCAGGGTCGTCTTGCCCGACCCCGGCGAGCTCATCAGGTTGACGGCCAAGATCCCCTGGTTCGCCAACCACCGGCGGTTCTCCGAGGCCAACGCGTCGTTCTTCGAGAGGATGTGCTGCTCGAGCAGCACACTCCGCGCCTGATCGTCGCCGCTCTCGGCGTGGACGTGGTGGGCATGGTCCACCCCGTGGCCATGATCCTTCGTCCCCTCCGAGCGAGCTACCGCGCCGCCGAGCAACGTCACGCTGATCCCCGCCTCGTCACCGCACCCGCAGGTCGTGCACATCGTCAAGCCACCTCCACCGATTTGATGAGCAGCTGCTCACCGTCGACGATTCGTACGTCCGCGCTCCCGCACGGACACAACAAGATGAGCTGCTCCAAACAGAATGCCATCCCGCACGTCGCGCACACGGCCCGGCCGCCCGGCTCGTCGATACAGAGGACGGCTCCCTCGAGAGGGGTGCCCTCGACGACGAGCTCGAAACAGAACCGGACCGAGTCGGGGACCACACCCGAGAGCTTGCCGATCTGAAGGGCGATCCGACGGACCTGATTGCCCTCCGTCTTGCCAGTGATCTGATCCACGATGGATTGGGTCACAGCGAGCTCGTGCATGAAGACACCATTTCACCACTCTCGGTGATGTCACCTGCGGCCATAGCTGGACACAGTCTGGCTTATGACCCTACGCCGTATGGATCCATCGACGTCGGCGGTCAGATGATCTCGCTGCTGGTTTGAGACCACCGAGGCGTGGGGTAGGTCTCATAAGAAGTTCACCGGACGGGGGCCGTCGTTTGTGACGGTTTACCCGCCTCCGGTTACGGTCAAGACACCCGCCACTCACACGAGCGCAAGCTCGGTGTCGGTGATGACTGCCGCCGGCCACCATCTCTCTCAGCCGGCGGCTTCGTGTGCGCCGGGGATCGGAAGGCCGACAATGTTCGGGTCCCATGTCATCCGCAAGTACGAACCGGGCGAATCACCGGTGGTTGCTGACCGTGCCCCGTCCGCCACCGAGCTCCCCCGCCAATGAGCATCTGGCATCGCACGACGTCGCCCTCGGAGGGTCGACCGAGCGATCTGCTCCCGCCGTCTGTGCCACCGCCACCGCGGTCGCGCTGGCAGGTATGGCTTCTGCCCGTGGGGATCGCCGTCGTAGCTCTCTTCCTGCTGTTCTACCCGAGCACCAAAGGGACACCGCCTCGCAGCTTGAACTACACCGCGTTCGTCAACGAGGTGACGACGAACAGCGTCTCGACCGCGACGATCAGCTCGACGGGCGCAGTGAGCGGCAAGCTCAAGAGCGGCGTCGCCTACAGCTCCCACGTCCCCACGGCGTTGAACGACAGCGCCCTGTCTCCTCTCCTGCTCGCGCACAAGGTTCAAGTGACGGCCACCACCCCTAGCAAGACATCGGTGCTGAGCGTGATCGTCTCCCTGCTGCCGCTTGTCGCCATAGTCGGCGTCTTCGTGTGGATGGGTCGCCGGGCCCGCAAGCAGCTCGGCGGAGGCCTCGGTGGGATCATGGGTATCGGTCGGTCCAAGGCCAAGGTCTACGACGACGAGAGGCCATCGACGCGCTTCGCCGACATCGCCGGCTACGAGGGTTCCAAGGCCGAGGTCATGGAAGTCGTGGACTTCCTCAAGCATCCCGGACGCTACGCGGCGGCCGGGGCGGTCGGCCCCAAAGGGGTGTTGATGGTCGGGCCGCCGGGGACGGGCAAGACGCTCCTGGCCAGAGCAGTCGCAGGCGAGGCGAGCGTAACCTTCTTCGCCCTGAGCGGCTCGAGCTTTGTCGAGATGTTCGTCGGTGTGGGCGCGTCGAGGGTCAGAGACCTCTTCGCCGACGCCCGCAAGCGAGCCCCGTCGATCATCTTCATCGACGAGATCGACGCCATCGGGGGTCGGCGAGGCCCAGGGGGGTTCGGCTCGAACGACGAACGCGAACAGACGCTCAACCAGCTGCTGTCGGATATGGATGGCTTCGAGCCGGGCGCGAATGTGGTCGTGATGGCTGCGACCAATAGAGCCGAGATACTCGACCCGGCCCTGTTGCGGCCAGGACGCTTCGACCGGACGGTGGAGATCCCCCTGCCGAACCAGACGGAGCGAAGAGCGATCCTCGCCATCCATGGGCGGGGCAAGAAGCTTGGTCGCGACGTCGATCTGGACGCGGTGTCGCGAGGAACGCCGGGGTTCTCGGGAGCGGATCTGGCCAACCTGGTCAACGAGGCAGCGATAAACGCCGTACGAGCCCACCGCCACGTCCTGACTGCAGCCGACTTCGACGCGGCACGGGATCGGCTCCTCATCGGCCGTCGGGACGCGTCGAACGCGCTGCTACCCGACGAGAAGCACTCTGTCGCCGTCCACGAGGCCGGTCACGCGCTCGTTGCCGCCCTGTCCGAGCATGCCGATCCGGTCGCGAAGGTCACAATCCTCCCTCGCGGCGCGGCCCTGGGTGTGACCGAGCAGCTGCCGGAGTTCGAACGTCACCTGTACCCCGAGAGCTACCTCACGGACTCGCTCGCCGTACGCCTGGGTGGTCGCGCCGCCGAGATCATCGTCGTCGGGGAACCGTCGACCGGTGCGTCCAACGACCTGGCCGGTGCGACCGAGCTGGCGACGCGCATGGTACGAGAGTGGGGGTTCTCGACCCAGATCGGACCCATTGGCTACGGGCCGGAGGGACCGAGCCGGGACAACCCCTTCGCCGGCCGCCCGTACGCCGAGGAGACGCAACGTTCCATCGACCGCGAAGTGGCCAGGCTGCTCCGAGAAGCCGAGATCAGGGCCACGAACCTGCTCCGCAGGCACCTCGACACCCTGCACCGGGTCATCAGCCTCCTACTGGAGCGCGAGACGATCGACGGCTCCGACCTGTCCGCCATCGTCGGGCAGCCCGAAGGTCACGCCGAGCACGAACGAATCTGGGGCCCCCAAGCCGTGGCGATGACACCCCTTCAATCGACCACGGACCGAACTACTCCGATCAGCAGAGCAGACACCCCACCTGTGTCATACCGTCCATGAGCGCTCCGCCAAGGACGCAGGGGGCAATGGCCCAATTGGACCACGAGCAGCTGCTTGCGTCCCATTCCGAAACTCTCGACACCCCGACCCGTCGCTACGGACTGGGCGGCAGGCTTCTCTTCGCCCTCCTCGACCTGGTCTACGGCAAGCCCCGCACCCTGTCGAAGTTCAAGGTCCTCGAACTCGTCGCTCGTGTTCCGTACCAGTCATGGGAGCAGGTGGCCTACATCGCCATCACCCATACCTACACCCGGCCTGACCTGGCCCGCCGCGTCTTCGACCGGGTCGTCGAGAGCCGGGCGCAGGAGGACAACGAGCAGTGGCACCTGCTGATCCTCGAGGAACTGATCGCCAAGCAGGGCGCAAGGGAAGGGTTCGTGAAGTTCGCGGTCATGCCGCAGGCGCTGGCATTCGTTTATTACCAGCTGTCCTGGCTTCTCTACGTCATTCGGCCCGCTTGGAGTTACCGGCTGAACGTCGACTTCGAGGACCACGCCGAGCACGAATACGCCCACTTGGTCGAGGATCACCCCGAGTGGGAGAGTCAGCCCTTCGACAGTGCCTTCGCCGCCGACTACGCCAACCTCGGCTCGCTCGCCGACCTGTTCCGCCAGATCGGCTACGACGAACGAGTACACAAGAATGAGAGCCTGGCCGCCATGAACCACCCCCGGTTCCGTTGACCCCACAGGCCAGCCCAGCGGGCGATCTGGTAGAGACCGCCGGCTCCTACTAGATCACGCTGAGGTCCCTCGGCGCGGTCGGCACTGCGGGCCGACAGGCGGCATGAAGGTCCCGGGGGCTCACCGGTTTGGTGATGTAGGTGCTGGCGCCGGCGGCGGCGGCCCGTCGTTGCGTGGAGGCGTCGCCATGGAACGAGCACACCACGATCACCAGCAACGGACGCCCGGCCCGCAGGCCGGTGATGGTTGCCAGCCCGGCGGCGACCGGCATCTGTATGTCAACGACCGCGGTGTCGATGTCGTTGCGCCCGATGGCGGCGATGGCTGCGGTGAGATTGTCTGCCTCGGCGACCACGCGGCCACCGCCGACGCCGGTTTCGACGACCATGCGCATGAGCGCGCGACGCTCGGGACGTGGATCGACCAAGAGCACACGCAGGCGTGCCTCGAGCGAAGAGGTGGGGGCCTCATGCACCTGCGCCGCCGTTGCTCAAGGCGGGAGGGCTGGAGGTCGTGGTGGCGCTCGTCGAGTCGTCAGAGTCGTTCCTGGCGAGCACCTCTGCGGCTTGGGAGAGGACCTTGGCTGCTTGGGGGGTGGCTTGGTCGAAGAAGCGGAGGAGCTCGACGGGGAACGGCATGACCAGTGTGCTGTTCTTCTCGGCGGCCACGTCGACGACGGTCTGCAGGAGCCGGAGTTGGAGCGCGCCGGGTGTGGCTTCCATGGCTTGGGCGGCTTGGGACAGCTTCATCGACGCCTGGAACTCGCCGTCGGCGGCGATCACTCTGGCCCGGCGCTCGCGTTCGGCTTCGGCTTGGCGCGACATAGAGCGCTTCATCGACTCGGGGAGGGAGACGTCTTTGACCTCGACTCGCTCGATGTGAAGTCCCCAGGGCCCTTCGGTTGGCTCGTCGATGACTTCTTTGAGCTCGGCGTTGACCCGCTCACGCTCGGAGAGCAACTGATCCATGTCGCTGTGGCCGATCACCGAACGCAGCGAGGTCTGGGCCACCTGTGAGACGGCGTGGTGGTAGTCCTGCACGTTGATCACGGCCTTCACGGGGTCGACTACCTTGAAATAGACGACGGCATCGACGGTGAGGGTGACGTTGTCGCGGGTAATGGCTTCTTGGGCGGGGATGGTGGCCACCACGATCTGCATGTTCACCTTTGTCAGCCGGCAGCTGAACGGATTCAACCACGTCAGCCCGGGCTGGCGGACATGGTCGAGCACTTTGCCCCAACGGAACACGATGCCCTGCTCGTACTGGCGGATGACATGGAACCCGAACATCGTCGGCCTTCCGATCCCCGACGCGCACGAAGCCGCCGGCTGAGAGAGATGTTTCCGGCTGCGCCACATCGTCGCCAAGGCGTGATACCCGGGACCGGCGGCAACTCGAGCGGAAGCACGAAGGACCCTATCGGTCCGCTCCCTGACACCCGGGTTCCCATTGGGAGCCGCCGATCTTCCCCCGTAAAACGGGGGCGCAGTCGCTCACAATGAGCTGATCTCACTCTACACCCGAATGCCACAACCGTCGCCGTACGAGAGCAGCGAGTGAATTCTGCGCCGGCAGTGCTCCCGGAGGGTTCGTCCCGGGCCAGGCTGGGTATTGCAAGTGGTACTAGCGCAGCACACGGCGACTCCCGTCGCCAACAGTCTCACCGCAGCGATCCTGTCCAGAAGACACGCAGATCCCGGCGAGAGGTCACAGCCTCAACTCATCAAGCACAGCGGTCCGTCTGGAAGCCCTCCAGGTCAGCTCCGGATGGTCTCGTGCGCAATCCTTAACAAGGAAGGGGAGGCCCCTGTGCCTGTTGCTTCGGATAATGCCCAACCGCATCGGCCTCCCAACGTCGATATCGGCGGCCAGAGATGATCGATCGTCCTATGGCGACGAGTCGGGGTGCGACGACCATGAGCGCTGTGGGTGGGCGCGGTGCGCCGTCGTCGCTCCGCGTGCAGGTAGGCCAGGCCGTCCGGTCAGTCCGATGGCCGGGAGCGGTCCGGTGAGGACAGCCGAGAGCGTGCTTGCCGTAGCCGTCCCGGCCTCCTCGGCAGAGATCGCCCCAGACCTGAAACGGCCCTGGGAGCAAGTCGCGCTCGGGCTGTTCATCGTCATTCCGTTCATCGCCGTGGTGGCCGCCATTCCGCTGGCCTGGGGGCGTCGGTTGTCGTGGCATGACGCGATCATCACCGTAGTGATGTATGCAATTACCGGCCACGGCGTCACCGTCGGTTTCCACCGTCACTTCACCCACCGGGCGTTCAAAGCCAAACCGTGGCTCCGGGTGGCGTTGGCGGTGGCGGGCAGCATGGCCGTCCAGGGGTCGGTCATAGGCTGGGTCGCCGATCACCGCAAACATCATCGCTTCTCCGACCGCGATGGCGACCCCCACTCCCCATGGCGGTACGGCAAAAGCCTGCGGGCGCTGACCAAAGGTGTCTTCTGGGCGCACCTCGGGTGGCTCTTCGACGCTGAGCATACTTCCCAGCAGCGTTTCGCCCCCGAGCTCGTCGGGGACCGGACGATCGCCCGTGTGTCAGCGAAGTTCCACTACCTGGTGGTTGCCTCGATGCTCATCCCGCCATTAGTCGGCGGCCTGTGGGGCTGGTCATTCACCGCTGCGCTGACGGCATTCTTCTGGGGCAGTCTGGTCCGGGTGGCGCTGCTCCACCACGTCACCTTCGCCATCAATTCGGTCTGCCATGTCACTGGCCGCCACCCGTTCAAGACCCGTGATAACAGCGGCAACGTGTGGTGGCTGGCCATCCCGTCGATGGGCGAGTCCTGGCACAACGCCCATCACGCCGATCCCATC
The DNA here is from genome assembly GCA_965276635.1 of Acidimicrobiales bacterium. GTDB lineage: Bacteria > Actinomycetota > Acidimicrobiia > Acidimicrobiales > Palsa-688 > CBDIBC01. Next base: position 87,388 of record CBDIBC010000002.1, read on the forward strand.
TCTGCTCGCCACGGCGTGCAGAGGGGTCAGCTCGACACCAGCGCCCGCATCATCTGGGCCCTGGAGCGCTTCGGGCAAGTAAGCCAGGTCCGCTGGCCGAAGACGGAGGCGCCTCATCCCATCGAACCACGGCCACCAACCGGAAGCGTCCATTGCCGCGACAGGAGCTTCGTGTAATCTCGCCGGCTCGGAAACTGTGGCTGCCGAAACGGAGGAGCCACCATGGCACAGGTGTCTGCTGCGTTGACCATGTCTGTCGACGGGTTCATCGCCCACGACGACGATAGCGTCGGACCCCTCTTCGACTGGTATGGGGCGGGCGATGTTGAAGTGCGCTGGCCCGCTATGGACATGGTCTCGCATGTGACGCCGCAGAGCGCCGGTTACCTGCAGCGCACAATCGATGGAGCCGGGGCGATTGTCGTAGGCCGTCGGGTCTACGACTACACCGGCGGCTGGGGTGGCAACCACCCGCTGGATGTGCCTCTGTTCTTGGTGACCCACCATCCACCCGGAGCGTGGCCCCGTCCCGATGCCCCATTCACCGCCGTCACCGATGGTGTGGCCTCAGCCATCGAACAGGCCAAGGCGGTTGCCGGGTCCAGAACGGTCGCTCTCGCCGGCCCCAATATAGTTCAGCAGGCGCTCGGTCTGAATCTGGTGGACGAACTGGTCGTCGATCTCGCACCGGTACTTCTCGGGCGTGGTATTCGGTTCTTCGACGAGCTGACCGATGCACCGATCTTGCTCGAGGACCCCGAGGTCATCGAGGGGAGGCGGGTGACGCATCTTCGCTACCGGCTGCCACAGCCGAACGGGTAGCTCGCTCCCCAAAACATCACGGCGACGGCCCCGACGTCGGCGGACGGCGCTCCTCCTGGTGTCGGTGACCACGACCACGATCTGCTGGCCGAGCGCTCCACGAGCGGTTCGCCGATCGAGACGAGAACCCCTCGGTGGCGTGTGCAGACGATAGGCGGGGGAGTCACTGCTTGGACGGGAAGGCGCCCGGTCCATGTCGCGGCCGGCAAGTCCCGCCGCATCCGGCGACGCAGCGTGCACCGTCGCGGCTTCGGGTAGAGACGCAGTTGTCGGATTCGACTCGAGGAGGACGGATGCCGCAGCAGGCATGGAGCGAGAAGCGTGAGCGCCAATACGAGCATGTGAAGGAAGGATTGCTCGAGCACGGCCGGAGCGAGGGCATCGCTGAGGAGATCGCCGCCCGGACGGTCAACAAGGAACGGGCGCGAACCGGGGAGTCCAAGACGGCCAGTTCGTCGTCGATAGACGACCTCTCGTCAGGGCGCCGAGGCGGGCTGCGCTCACATAGAGGGTCCGGCGGTCGGACCAAGGCTCAGCTGTACAACGAGGCGAAGCGCCACGGCGTGCAGGGTCGCTCGAAGATGACCAAAGCTGAGCTGGAGCGCGCTGTGGGCGGGTAGGCCGAAACGCCACGCGTCCACGTCGCCGCCGACCCACCTCTGTCGCCCGAAGGACGAGGTTCGCCATTGATCGTGTCACGACCATCCATGAAGCAGTGAGCCAGCAGATTCGTCGGCGTCCCAGACCAACCGGGCTGCCTTACCCGACCGCCGATCGTCTCGCACCGGGGCTTGCGGCAGGCACGAGCCGTCGCGAGGACGGACCGGGCGAGCAGCCGATGCGACGACGAGCCAACGCCGAGGATCGACCGAGTGCCGATCTCCGCCGATCGGTTCCACAGCACCCGTGATGGTGCACGTCGGCACGTCGGGCTGGAGTTATCGCCATTGGCGGGGCCCCTTCTACCCGGCGCAGGAGAACTCATCCCGATGGCTCAGCCTGTACGCTCAGCATTTCAAGACGGTGGAGATCAACTCCACCTTCTACCGGTTGGCCAAGGAGTCGACGCTCCAATCGTGGTATGACTCGGTACCCGACGATTTCGTGTTCGCGATCAAGGCGAGCCGCTACCTGACCCATGTGAAGAGACTTCGTGACCCTGGGCCGCCGGTCGCGCTGTTGCTCGAGCGCACCGCAGCGCTCGGAGAAAAGCGCGGTCCTGTGCTTCTGCAGCTTCCGCCAGATGGTCGGGCCAGTCCAGATCTCCTCGATGCTGCATTGGAGGCCTTCGGCTCCGAGGTCCGCGTTGCCGTCGAGCTTCGCCATCGCAGTTGGGAGAGCGATGCCGTTAGAGAAGTCCTCGAGCGCCGCGGCGCGGCTCTCTGCCTCACCGACCGTAAGGGTCCGGGCCGCCCCCAGTGGAAGACAGCGGACTGGGGCTACGTACGGTTCCACGCCGGCCAGGCTACCCCCGAGCCATGTTACGGACGAGTCGCATTGCGGTCCTGGGCCAGTCGGCTGTCCACGCTCTGGCCGCCGACGGCCGATATCTACGCGTATTTCAACAACGACCAGGTTGCGTGCGCTCCTCGCAACGCACGAGAGTTCCTTCGTGTGTGCGCTCGACCGGGCACCGACGCCGTCCCCGCGGCTGTTGGGGGTAGCCGGGCCGGGATCAGGCTTCCGGCGGATCGGGGAGAAGGGGGAACAATTCCTTGAACGCCCCGATGCGGATCCGGTGGCTGATCTCGGCGGGGACGTCGTCGAACAGCTCGTGCAGGGTCTTCTGGCTGTGGCCGAAAGTGCCCTCGTAGTCGGGGTAGTCCGAGCCCCACATGACATTTTTCCAGCCCATCGCCATATTGGCCTGTACGGCAGTGCGGTCGTGTTGGAACGAGGCGTATACCTGGTCCAAGAGGTACTGGCTCGGCGGCTTGGACAGCTTGGGCCGCACGGCGGCGCCGTGCTGCCGGTAGCCCTCGTCCATCCGGTCGGCGAGGAAGGGCCCCCAGGTGGCGCCGCCTTCGGAGACCAGGACCCGCAGTCCAGGGTGCCGGTCGAGGGCGCCGCTCGCGATCAGCTGGCTCACCGCACGCTGACCGCCGTAGGTGGTCTCGACGTAGTTGAGCACCGCCCGGCCCGGGCCGCGATGGTACAGGCCGATGCGTCCGGTCGGGTCCACCGGCTCCGTGCCGATGTGGAAGCCGAGCACCATGCCGGTCTCCTCCAGGGCCTCCCACACCGGGTGCCACTCCGTCTGGTGCCAGGGCGGCCGCCCGAACGGCGGAGCCACCGGGAAGAATCCGAGCTCATTGGAGATCCGGCACCCCTCCTGGACCAGTTCGGCGGTCTGGATGTTGAAGGTCCACGTCCCGAGGGACGGGTAGATGGCCTCTGCCCAGATCCCCTCCTGGTCGAGGTCCTTGAGTCTCAGCACCGGGTCGAAGGCGCCGGGAGCCCGCTCCTGCGCCGGATTCTCGTCGAGGTCGGCCTCGTCGGGCCGGGCGGCGATGCGGGCGAGCTGCTCGGGGGTGAGGGGCTTGGGGATGGGCCGCTCGAAGCACTGATCGTCCACGGTGATGACCTCGACGCCACGCTCCTCGTCCTTCACCGTCTGGGGCATCCGGTCCCGGAGGTGCTCGGGAAGCTTCTCGTAGAGCGACGGGGGCTCCGTGTAGTGCTAGTCGCCAGAGTTGGCCCACAGCTTCTCGGCATCGGTGAGATACTCCAGGGGTCCCACTTCGGCGGCGAGCGGTAACGTTGTCACAGTATGATTTCGTCGGCCGCCACGGACTGCCCGGCGTAGGAGAGGCGGCTGCCGTGCTCGATGTCGGCGACTTAGCGGTGGCCGAGGACATCCAGGCGATCCGGGCGAGGGCCCGGGCCTGGCTCGACCGAGCGGTCCCCGCATTCGCGGCCGAGACCGCCGCCGACGCCTGGGTCGAAGGGGGGAGGCTGCCGTGGCTTGGTGGGCGGACCCGCTGGGCGGCGGGATCGGCACTCGGGATCGGCTATCTGGGGCGCCAAGGGGGGTGCATGGCCAGTGGGGCCGCCGAGATCCAGCGCGACATCATTTCCGAGAGGGTCTTGGGACTGCCGCGCCAGCCTGCCGAGGACCGGGACAAACCCTTCAGCCAGGTCGGACACAATGCCATGCCCGGGGCGGCCGGCCGATGAGCGAGGTGGAGGAGGCCGGCAGGTGGACGTTCGCGTCCCGGCACCTCACCCTGTCGTTCCGCCGGAGCTGATTGGATGCGCATCGGCTACGTCCTTCCCAACAGTTGGGGCCTTCCCGACCCACGCGACGACGTCGAGCTGGCCGTACTGGCCGAGGAGCTCGGAGCCGACTCGCTGTGGGTGAGCCATCACGAGGTCCACACCGGATTCGTGGTCGAGCGCCTCGGGACTGGCAACTACTACGACCCGCTCATCTCGATGGCCGCCGCCGCCCTCGCCACCACCCGGGTCCGCCTGGGTACCAGCGTCCTAGTCCTCGGCTACCTCAACCCGGTGGTGCTGGCCAAGCAGCTCGCCACCCTGGACTGGCTGAGCCACGGGCGCATCGACGTCGGAGTGGGTGTGGGTGCGCTGGCCCAGGAGTTCGCTGCTGTCAATGCCGGCCCCTTCGCCGGCCGGGGCCGCTACGCCGACGAGTGCATCGACGTGATGAAGCTGCTGTGGTCCCCCGGACCGAGTGACTACCGGGGCGAGTTCTTCACCCTTGACGCCGTCGAGGCCTATCCCGGTCCCTACACCGCCGGCGGTCTCCCGGTCTTGATCGGAGGAAACGGCACCGTGGCCCTGCGCCGGACGGCGACGAGGGGCGACGGCTGGCACGGCCTCGGCGTCGAGCCAGGCGCGGTGGGCGGCCTGCGTCGGGACCTGGCGCGCGCCCTGGCGAAGGCCGGCCGCACCATCGAGGGGTTTCCCCTCCAGGTCCGTCTCCATATCGACGCCGATGATCTCGACCGCGCCGCGTGGCGGGCCCGGGCGGCGGCGTACGCGGACGCCGGCGTCACCGAGCTCGTCCTTGCTCCGCAGACCCGCGACGGGGCCACGCAGCGCCGGTGGCTCGAGACGCTGCTCCCGGCCCTGACCGCCGCCCGGTGACTCGCGTCGAGACGGATGACGAACCCGCCCTCCCGCTGGCGGGCATACGGGTCCTGGAGTTCGGCTAGTCCGCCCCGCGGCAGTGACGAGCGCGGTCTGGCTGCCGGCGGGGTGAGGATGCCCGAAATGGAGGCGCGCACCGGCAGGTACCGGGGGATCATCTCCGGGCGGGACGAGCCCCTCTCTTCGGCGGCTACCGAAGTGGCACGCCGGGACCTTGCAGCCCGAGGACGCCGACGGGCCAGAAAGGCTTGGGCGCCGAGGTCCACATCCCGGTGTGACCGACGTCGCTGCTCGACGGTTCGGGGCGCTCAGTTGGGCTCGGTATCATTTCGGCCGTGACGAGCGAGACCCACTTCGACATCCGAAACCACCTGTTCCGATCGGTGCGCTACGAGGGCCGGGTGGATGAGGACGCTGTCTACGCCTTCGCCCAGGCCACCAACGACCGCAACCCGCGCTATGCCGACGGGCGCGCCGTGCCGCCGCTGTTCACGGCGACCATGGTCCTGGAGGCCCAGGCGGTGTCCGAGCACAGCGGGGCCCGGGCGGCGGCGGTCACCGGGGCCACCAACGGCGTGCACGGTCAGCAGGACGTCTACTTCCACAAAGTGATCCACCCTGGGATGGATCTCCGCTGGTCCGCCAGTGAGTACAGCGGGCACCAGACCAAGGGCGGGGTGCTGGTCGCCCAGCAGATCGTGGTGACCGACTCCGAGGGGGTGCCGCTGGTCGAGCACCTGTGGTCCAGCTACCTCATCGGAGGCGTGATCGACGAGGACTTCGGTCCGCCGCTGGCGGACCACGCCTTCCCCGACGATGCTCGCAGTCGGCCCGTCGACGAACGGGTCGTCACGGTGGATCGGGACCAGGCGTTTCGCTATGCGGGGGTCTCGGGTGACCACGCCGGCCATGCCGTCGATGACGTCGTCGCATGGGCCGAGGGGCGCCCTGGCAAGATCTTGCAGGGAATGTGCACCTTCGGTCTGGCCAGTGGGGCGGTGGTGGACATGGCCGCCGAGGGGGACCCGACCCGGTTGAGCCGGCTGGCGGTGCGCTTCTCGGCGCCGGCCTACCCAGGCAAGGACATCCACGTCCGGCTCTACGACGCGGGCCCAACTGCTAGCGGCGGCCGGGCCTATGCCTTCGAGGGCATCCAGGAAGGGATAGCCCTGCTCAAGCACGGCCAAGTCGAGCTGCTGCCCCGCTAGTCCTCGAGGATGTCCCGGAACGTGACGTCCCTGTCGACCAGCGGCTCGTTGGGGAGTCCCAGCACCCGCTCACCGATGGTGTTGCGCTGGATCTTGCTGGTGCCCCCGGCGATGGCCGTCATGGGGGAGAAGTTGAGGGCGTCGGCCAGCACCGAGCCGGCGGGATCGCCGGGCTCCCACGCCTGGGAGGCGGCACCGGCCACAACTATCCCGAGCAAGGTGGACTGGTGCGACAGCAAGGCGGTTGCCAGCTTGGCCATCGAACCCCTGGAGCCGACATTGATCCCGGCGGCGATCTCGTCGCGCATCTTCTGAGCCATCAGCGCCAGCAGCCGCTCGGCGATGTACAGCTTCACCAGCTCCTGACGCAGGACCGGGTCGCCGGTGAGCCCGATGTGGGGGGGGCAGACTCAATGTGGCGGGCGGAGGCGGGGCGGCTCCAACCCTGCCCGCTGCCCTACCGCCGGGCAGGCGGAGGTCAGTCCTCCAGGGGGTCGTCCCCCGCCGGCTGGTTGAGCAGGGCGACCTCCTCGCGGAAGGTCTGCCACATGGTCTGCTCCCAGGCCGCGTTGAGCTGGGCCTTGATGTGACCGACCCGGGCGCTGAGGTCGCGGGGGGCGCCGGAGGCGGCCGGCCCTCCGGAGGGTGGACCCAGAGTGGCGATGCGCCGGGCGACGTCGGCGACGGTCGCCTCGAGGTCGCCGGCCGGTACCACGCCGTTGATCATCTGCCACTCGTACGCCTTGGCCGCAGTGAGCGGCTCGGCCAGCAGCGCCATCTCCTTGGCCAGGGGCAGACTGATCGATCGGGTCAACAGCCACGCCGCGCCGCCCTCGAGCGGCAGGCCGATGCGAGCGAAGATCTCCCAGAATGTCGCCGCCTCCGATGCGTAGATGAGGTCGCAGGCCAGAGCCAGCTGGCAGCCGCCACCGACCGCCGGGCCGTTCACCGCCGCGATGAACGGCGTCTCACTGCGCCAGATCTGCTCGAGCAGCCTGTACCAGCCGTAGAGGATGCCGTCGTCGCGCGCCAGGGTCGGCATGCGCCGGCGTGCTTCGGGGATCTCGATTGGACCGCCGGGTTGGCGCAGGTCGGCGCCGGCGGAGAAGGCCGGCCCGTTTCCGGTGATCACGCCGACCTTGACGATCTTGTCCTCGGTGGCGTCCCGAATGGCGCCGAGCAGGGCGTCGCGCAGCCCCATACCGTCGGGACCGCCCCCGCCGGGGTAGTGGTCCATGGCGTTTCGCTTGTCCGGCCGGTTCATCCGCAGCCATGCCACGCCGTCGACCACCTCGTAGTCCAGCCCTGCCTCGGCCCAGTCGGCAATGGCATCGCCCATTCCGGTCCCCTCCCGTGTTCGGTCCTGGCGTCACCCTATTCGCGCGACGTTCACGAATCGATGGCCTGCGGAGGCGGCGACACGGATGATGTTCGGCGAGCGGTGGGATGCCAAGGACGACGACCGGACGGGCCCGGGCTGCGCATCGAGGCGCGCGCCTTTGTCGCCGAGGAGGGCAGCGTTCGCTACGGCGCCCGACCCAGGACTTATCCGCCCTCGCGGGGCCGCTGGCGCCGGGGTCTGTCCCTGGTGGCTGCCCGGGAGTACGGTGCGGCCCGTCCGATACCGCCGGGGGGAGCCGATCATGAGTGGACCGCTACTGGAGGGCAAGGTGGCGGTGATCTCCGGGTCGACCCGGGGAATCGGGCGGGCCATGGCCGATGCTTTCGCCGCCGAAGGCGCCCGGGTGGTGGTCAATGGGCGGCGCCAGGAGGACGCCGATGCGGTGGCGGCAGGCATACCTGCCGCGGTGGGAATCGGTGGCGACCTGTCGCCGTCGACGCCATCGACGCGCTCGTCGGGCGGACCCGCTCCGAGCTGGGCCGCATCGACATCCTGGTCAACAATGCGGCCATTTCTCGGCGCAGCGCAGTCACACGCGTGACCGACGAGGAGTGGGAGGAGGTGTTGCGCATCAATTTGACCGGCCCCATGTACCTGACCCGGGCCGTGGTCGGGGTCATGAAGGCCCAGGGTTACGGCGTCATCGTCAACGTGATCTCCGGGGCCGGTACCCACGGGACGGTTGGCTTCTCGTCCTATGCTGCGTCCAAGGGGGGTCTGGTCGGCCTGACCATGACCTGGGCCAAGGAACTGCCCCGCTTCGGCATCCGGTCAACGCTTTGTCGCCGTCGGCTCTCACCGACATGATGCGCGAGCTGCCGCCCGAGCTGCTCGCCCCGATCGAGGTGCAGCTGGCGTCGCCCGAGGACGTTGCCGCCACTGCGCTCTTCTTGGTGTCGGACTTATCCCGGTCGGTCAACGGCCAGATCCTGGCGGCGGGAACCAACCAGTCGGCCGGCTGAGGGTGGACCGGGCACTCGGACGGTTCAGCCCCCTATGACCCCCTCGGCCCGCAGGGCGGTGATGTGCCCGTCGTCGTAGCCCAGCATGTCGCGCAGCACCTCCTCGGTCTGACCTCCTCGAACAGACCCATGCCCAAGCCGCCCTGGAGGGGGAGAACCTCGGCGCAGCCGATGCCCGCTGCGCTCAGATCGCGCTCCCACTTGGCGGCGGTCCGTGTCTCGAACAGCTTGGCCAATGCCGCAGCCAGGTCGGCGTCGTTGGCGCGGCGGCTGACGGTGTCGGCGAAGCGGTCGTCGGTGTCGAGGCCGGCGCCGGGCAGGGCGGCGACAAGTCGTTGCCACTCCCGCTCACAGGGGGCGACCAGCACCACCCAGGTGTCGGAGGCCCGGTACAGCCGGTGCAGCGCTCCGAAGCCGTAGGCGTCGGGGTCGGTGGCCGGCGCGTCGGGCACCCCGTCGTAATCGACCAGCAGGTCCGACATCATGTGGCCCATCGTCGACATCATCGACGTCAACGAGACCTGGCCACCGTGGCCTCGGTCCCTGGCGTAGAGGTTGAGCAGGATGCCCACGGCGGCGCCCAGCGCCGCCATCCCGTCGGGATGCCCGGGCTGGGCTCCCCCCATGGCGACGCTGGCCTCCTTGATCTCCTCCATGGTCAGGTCGACCCCTTCGGGACCGCCGCCTCCGGACCGGCGGGCGAAGCCGGAGCCTGCGGCGATGGTGGGGGCGAACGCAGGCCGGCTTGCGTAGGGACCGTCCACGCCGTATCCGACCCCGTGGTGGTATACCAGGTCCGGGTTGCGGCCCCGCAGGGTGTCGGGGTCGAGACCGAGGCGGGCGGCCACGCCGCCCCGGTAGGTGTGCAGCACGACGTCGGCGTTGTCGACCAGCTCCAGTGCGATCTCCTGACCGGCCTCGGTGCCAAGATCCACGGCCACACTTTTCTTGCCCTGCAGGACCCGCACGCCAGCCGACTCCGGCATCGGCATCTGGAACCGGATGGGGTCGCCTTCGAGGGTCTCGAGCTTGATGACCGTGGCCCCCTGGTCGGCGAGCATGGCGCTGGCGAAGGGGCCGGCATAGAAGGTGCCGAGGTCGATGACCACCAGGCCGTCGAGTGGCGAGGCGGCGGCGGGGGCGGTCTCGGTCGGCTGCGCGGCGGGCGCCGGGGGTTCGGCTCGCAGCCGGCTGCCGTGCTCATCGAGTCCGGGCACCGGGCGCCGCGGAGACCCCGGTGTGCCATGCAGTTGCACCAGCAGGCCCATCTCCCGCACTCGGCGGAGCCCGGGCACGTCCACCTCTGCGGCGTGGTGGTCATGGACGATCTGGGCGTGGTCGAGCAGTTCGCGCCCGCCGCCGTAGACCTCGGCGAATACGTCCTTGTCGGCGTCGAACACGTCCTGCCACTCGGCCACGGTGCGCCGGCGAACAGCCTCGAGCATCATCGTCCACCACGCGTCGCGCACGTCGTCGTCGGCGCTGTCGGGAGCGTCCTTCCACTGTGGGTCGGTCCTGGCCCAGCCCAGACCCAACGCCCTGCAGAACGCCTCGAACTGCTTGGGTACCGCATGGGCGAACTGCAGCCACCGGCCGTCCCTGCTGTAGCCGTTGAGCCGCCCGAAACTCAGCCAGCTGGTCGGCACCCGCCGGCCGGGCGCCGGCGCGCCCACCGCAGTGAAGGCGTCGGGGTAACGGTTGGCCAGGATCTTCATGAAATAGGACCAGGGGTCCTGGGCCATCATCCCTTGGACCAATGTGGCGTCGACGCGCTGGCCGTGGGCGCTGGCCTGGCGGGCGTGGAGGGCGAGCAGGGTGCCTTGCATCGCCAGCAGGGCGCCGGAGAGGGTCGCTCCGAACGGGGTCGTCATCACCGGCTCACCTGGACGCCCCGGGGCGATATTGCCGTACATCGAGCCGGACTTGGCCTAACGACCGCCTCGTAGGCCCGCAGGTGGGCGAACTCCCCGGCATGGCCGAAGCCGGTGATCGAGGTGTACACCAACCCCGGGTTGCGGGCGGTCAGCGCCTCGTAGCCAAGGCCCAGGCGGTCTGCCTCCCCAGGACCGAAGTCCTCGACCACCACGTCAGCGCCGGCGGCGAGAGCGTAAGCGACCTCGACATGGCCCGGATCCTGCAGGTCGCAGACGATGCTCTCCTTGCCACGCATCCAGAACGGCCACGCCGGCATCGAACGCAGGCGGCTGCCCCCGGGCCGCTCGACCTGGATGACCCGGGCACCGTGGTCGGCGAACAGCAGTGTGGTGAATGCCGAAGCCAGGTGACTGGAAAGATCGACGACCACCAGTCCCTCGAGTGCCCCCCCGGCGTCCGGCGGTGATGCCTCGTCCATGGATCCTCCCCGATGTGGCACGGACGCTACCGGTACGCCCCGAGCCGCGCCCCAGGACCGGTATGGCCGCGATGTCCTCGATGCCCCGCTCACCGTTGACGCCTTCGCCGCATCGACCTGGGCCGCCGCTCCGGCGGAGCGTTCGTCGGGTCGCGGGGCGGGTCAGGGAGGACGGTTTCCATCACGCTGGCTCGAAGCGGGGGAACGCCAGCGTGTCACTCAGCGGGTCAAAGCGGACCCGCACCTTGTCACCAACCGCCACCCTTTCGGGATCGCAGTCGACGACGTTGGCGAGCATGCCGGCGCCCTGGGTCCCGTCAAGGTCGATGACCGCCGAGACGTAAGGGACGGCGTCGACCAATTGGGGCGAGAGGGGGTGATGGACCACGATGTAGCTGTAGATGGTGCCGGTCCCCGGGAGGTCGGTCCAGTCGAAGTCGGTGCCCTGGCAGCTGAAGCAGCGCGGCTGCGGGGGCATGAGGAAGGTGCCGCATGTAGTGCAGTGGCTGCAGACCAGCCTTCCGTCGAGAGCGGCATCCCAGAACGGTTGGGTGGTCTCGTCCGCGTACGGATCGCGGATGGCGACGGGGTACACACCGCGCGTGGCGGGGTCGGTCATCGTTACCTCCTGAGGAGCGTGCCGCTGACGGGCAGTGACGCTGGTCCGCCGGTGACCAGGGCGATCTCGGCTCCCGGCACCTGGTTGACGGCGACGCCGCGCAGCTGCTTAACCGCCTCCCGGACGTGGGTCATGCCGATGATGTAGGCCTCCGAAAGGTGGCCGCCATGGGTGTTGACGGGAATCTTGCCGCCGAGGCGGATGTTGCCCTCCGCGACAAACGGGCCGCTCTCGCCTACGTCGCAGAAGCCGTAGTCCTCCAGCTGCATGAGCACCATCGGTGAGAAGTGGTCGTAGAAGAGGGCGACGTCGACGTCGTCGGGGGTGACACCGCCAAGCTCGAAGAGCCGCTTGGCCACCGGCCGGTGCCCCGAGGACGCGAAGTACTCGTCGGGCTGCTGGAAGTAGCTGAAAATCGCCGGTCCCCACCGGCCCATCCCGCCGTTGGCCGACGACAGAACGTACACCGGTGGCTGGCGCAGGTCCCGGGCCCGGTGCGCCGAGGTGACCACTGCCGCGACGGCGCCGTCGGTCTCCATCGTGTAGTCGAACAGGCACAGCGGCTCGCTGATCATCCGGGCGTTGAAGTAGTCGTCCAAGCTGAGCGGGGTGCGCTGGATCGACGTCGGCCGGGTGATGGCGTTGTTGCGCTGGTTGATCGCCACCTCGGCCAGGTGCTCGCGAGTGGTGCCGTACTGCGCCATGTGGCGGCGGGTGAGGATCGAGAAGCTGTGGCCGGGCGAGATCAGGCCGCTTCCGGCGGTGAAGGCCATGCTTGGCGGTATGCCGCCACCGCCGTAGGGGCTGCCCCCGCCGCCCCCCCGTACATGCTGGCGCCCGCAACGGCGGTGCCACCGAGGCGACGGTTCACCTGCTGGAGGGTCATCACCGTTACGCAGCACTCGGCCATACCAGCGTGCACGGCGGCGGCGGCGAGACCCAGCGATCCGGCAGAGCCACCACCACCGGAGGTCAGGCTGGCAGCGAAGCGGACCTCGGGCACCCCGAACACCGACGCCACCTGGGCCGGGTCGATGGAGTTGGAGTAGATCGTGAACCCGTCCAGGTCCGTGATCGTAAGTCCGGCGTCGTCAAGAGCAGCCAGGATGGCCGTACAAGCCATGGACAGCTGGGTCTCGGGAAGTGACTGGCCCCGCTTGTAGTACGGCGTCGCACCTATGCCTACGACCGCCGTCTGGTCCCGCATCGTCACCGGCACGCTCCCTGTCTTGCTCGTCGGCCGGTACCGTAGCGCGAAAGAAAGCGGAGTTTCCGATTCTTGCCTCGGGGGCCAGTTGCACGCGCCTCCGGCGCAGTAGTGTTGTACTTGGTCTGACAACAGGGGAGCTGAAACCGGGGGGGTCAGGCTCCCAGGGGAAGGGCAACCACGGCGTGGCCGGGAGCCATCCTGGTTCCAGTCTGATCCTCGGTCCACACGTCGACATCGACGAAGCGCTCGGTCCCCTCGTCGCGCACACCGGTGACACGGCCATGAGCGGTCACCGTCTGACCCTTGGTGTTGGGGGCGCGAAACTGGCATGAGAGCGACATGATTCGGCCGGCGTCGCCCATCCAGCCACGCAGCAGGTTGTGAAGGTAAGCCCACTGGAGGTTGCCCATGCCGAAAGCCGACGGGTAGCCGGCTGCCTTGCCCGCCTCGTCGTCCATGTGGATGGCCACGAACTCGTCGTTGACCGCCGCGTAGCGGTTCCAGTGGTGCAGGCCGGGCTGGCGCTGGAAGGTCGGTAGCTCGTCGCCGACATTGACGGGCATTGGATCGGGCATTGGGCCTCCGGCTAGTAGCGAATCAGGGTCGAGCGGGTGCACTTGACGAGCTCGTCGCGTTGGTTGGCCCAGGTGTCCTCGGCGATGGTGAACAGCATCAACCCGAGCCGGCCCTCGCGCTCCCGGTAGTCGGCCAAGCGCCCGGTGGCGGTGATGATGTCACCAGGGCGCATGCGTACGCCGTAGTCGACCTCCATCCCTCCGTTGAGCATGAACTTGAGTCCCGGACCGGCTATTCCGAGGGCACGCTCGCCTTGGTCGGGGTCGTTGGGTTCGGAGGATGGCGCGGCCGCAGGCGCACTGCTCTCCGCCGACATCCAGGCAAAGGGATTGAAGTCCTCGGGCGCCACGATCCCCTGGTGGACCGTGCCCGTGGCATCGTCCTCGTCCCAGAACAGCCGGGGTGGCCGGTCGGGCCAGTACACCGCGATGGCCCAGCGTCGGATGTCCGACGCCGACACCGGGTACGAAACCCTCCGGCTCGTCTGTGCACCGATGGCGGCACGCATCTCGTCGCTGATGTTGGTCAACGGCCCCTCCGTTTGTTGGTCGTTGTGCAAGAATAGCGGGGGAGAAGCTGACCGTGGAACTGGCGGATACGAGCGTCGCCGCCGACGGCAGCCGGGAGCTGGTCGCCAATGTCAAGGGGGGTGTGCATCGGCACGCTGCTCGACGGCGGAATCATCGTCGGGCGCCCGGCCCTGCTCGACGTCCGCATCGACCCGGAGGTGTGGGCCCCGGACACTAACTTCGAGACCATCGTCCCCCGGGACGTCTGAGTCAGGAGGCACCAGCCATGTCCACCCGTCAGCAACTGCGTTCGCTCATCGCAAGCGGCCCCTTCGTCGCCGCCGACTGTTACAGCGCGCTGACCGCTCGCATCGTGGAGGAGGTCGGCTTCCCCGCCTGCTACATGGGTGGTCACGCCACCAGCATGATGCACTACGCCATCCCCGACAACGGCCTGTTCACGCCGACCGAGATGATCGACCAGGCTGGTCGCGTCGCCGAGGTCATCTCCATCCCGCTGATCGTCGACGCCGACCAGTGCGGCGAGACGGTGGCGGATGTCTACCGGAGCGTCCGCCGCTACGAGCACGCCGGCGTCGCCGCGATCCACATGGAGGACGAGATCCCCCCCAAGCACTCGGCCTGGGACGGCCCGCTCCTGTCGGTGGAAGACATGCAGGCCCGGATCCGGGCTGCGGTGGCGGCGCGCACCGACCCAGACCTTGTGCTCATCATCCGCTGTGACGAGCTCTACCGCGTTGGAGGCGGGGGGACGGGTTCCCTCGACGAGGCCATCCGCCGGGGTCGGGCTTACCAGGAGGCGGGCGCCGACGTGTACCTGCCTACCTTCGCCACCGAGGAGCAGGTGGCGACGATCGCCGACGAGCTGTCGTTACCCGTCGCCGGCTACGGGAAGCTGGTGCCGGGGCTGACCGTCGCCCTCTCCACCGGCTGGGGTACGGCAACAGCCGCCCGCATGCACCGCCAGTGGGCGACGCAGTTGCTCGAGCACGGCGAGCTGCCGCCCGAGGCGTTCGAGTTCCCTGGCAAGGCGGAGACCATCCGGCAGGGCACCTACGACGCCGTCGTCGAGGCGTGGGTCGACGCCACCGGGCGCCCGCTGCGGCCACCGGCCCCGTAAGCCGTACGTGACCACGCGGGCGACGTCTATGGTCCAGTGACCGGCCAGCGGATCGGCGATGCGGGGGACGATGGTTTGCAGGCTGTCGAGCACCACGGCGTAGTTGCCGTGCCATTCCGGCAGTTCCTCGGGCGGGGGCAGGCTCGGCGGGTCGGGTTGCAGACCCATGACCGCACCGAGGGCCTCAAGCCACAACCGACGGTGCAGCTGCCGGTAGATCAGACCGTTGCCGATGTCGCGGGTGACCGGCGCCTCGTGACCCTCCCCCGGGCGGTGCGAGACCGTCCGCGAGGACAGCCAGTCGCACGAGAGCCGCAACACCGGATGGATCGTCCCGTCGGGCGCAGTCCCCCGCGACCGTATGCCGGCGATGCGCTCGAGGGCGTGCTGGTGCCGACCGCGCACGGGGCCGAGCTCCGGGATGCCGAGCTGCGTGGGACCGAGCCGGTGCTGGGCCGCCAGATTGCAGATGAAGTCCCGGGCCACGCGCAACTGCTCGTCGGGGTTCCGGATCCGATAGAACCAGGTGGCGCCCGACACCCGCTCGGACAGGACCGCTTCCCGCGCCACCGGGGATGCGGTCAGCAGCGGTCACTGGGGCTCCGGCGATCTCCTCGATCCACGACAGGACGTCGCCAGGCAACTCCAGCCGCATCTCGGGCAACGCTCAGACCCCTCTCCCCGCAACACGTCCCTTTCTCCGACACTACTGCCGCGACCGAGGTGCGGCCAGGAACGCCTGCCTATGGGGCGCGCAGGGCGGGCAGCGGCCTAGGTGCCTGCTGGGCGCCGGCGAACACGACCTCGGCCCGGGCCAACAGCACCGGGCGCAGGCGGCGGCGGTCGCCGCGGCTCCAGCGGTACAGGGCGTCCATGGCCAGGGCGGCCATGACCCGGGCCAACTCCTCGGTGTCGGCGGTGTCGGGGATCTCGCCCTGGCTGCGGGCTGCATCGAGGGCGACGCCGAACGCCTGGTGGATGTCAAGGCGTCCCGGGGCGGGCCGGGGGACGCCGTGGGCCCAGAACCCGGCCACGGATCGCATGACTGCCGCCCGGCCGACGGGCTCGACCCGCTTGGCCAACGAAACCATCAGGTGGCGGACCACGGCCAGCCCGGACCGGCGCCCGTTGGTCGCCTTCACCGCCTCGTCGTACATCGCCTCCGCCGTAGCCCACCCCAGTTCCAGGAGGATGTCCTCCTTGTGGGCGAAGTGGAAGTAGAAGGTGCCCTTGGTGACTCCGGCCTCCTGGACGATCTCGTCGACTGTCGTGTCCTCGATGCCATGTTCGAAGCCGCGCTCGGTCCACAGCCGCAGGGCTGCTCGCACCAGCCGCCGTCGCGTCGCCTTCGAGCGGTCCTGGGCCAAGGCTGTACGCCGCGGTCCATTCGTCGTCAGTACCGGATCCGATTGCACCAAGGCTGGGGCTCCTTCTCGGTACCCCGGCGGGCACCATCCCGTGACGTTACTGTTGCAGCAGACATGGCAGACGACCGTCCCGCCCGCCGCCGCTCGGGCCTCTTGCAGGACCGTTCCCGCCAGACGCGCCAACGCTTGGTCCGAGCCGCCCTGGACCTCTGGAGCGGCCGGGGCTTCGAGAACGGCATCGAGCAGACCACCGTGGATGAGATCGTGCAGGCTGCCGGAGTCACCAAGGGCACCTTCTACTTCCACTTCGCCCGCAAAGACGAGATCCTCCTGGAGATGGGCTGGGAGAGCGCGGAGGTGGTCGCCGAGGAAGTCCGTCGTTGCCTGCGGCGGGACCGCCCGTTGGCCGATTCGCTTGCCCGGGTCATCGCGGTCCTGGTCCGTCACATCCGGGCTGCGCCGCCGGCGGCGGTCGGCCGGGCCGCCGCCGAGTTCCGCCGGAACCCTATTGACTGGGGCGACGAAGTGGGGCGGCTGGACTTCGCCTCCGCCTTCGAGGCGCTGTTTGCCCGGGCTCGGGAGACCGGGGAGCTGGCCGAAGCCCTGGACCCGGCGGAGGCCGGCCAGATGCTGCAGGCACTGGTCATGGACTCGATCGTTGAGCACGCGTCGGGTCGCGCGGACCTCGGCGGCGCGCTGCGCCGGCGAGGCGCTCTTCTTGTCGCCGGGCTCGCCGGGGGGAGCCACTAGATCGGGTGGTCGCTCACCCAGACGTCGTCGAAGCCGAGCTGCTCGGCGCGCGCTGCGGCACGCACGACGCCACCGGGTGTGATGGCTTTGCCGAGCTGGGGGAGGTAGATCCCGAAACGCATCACTACCGGGTCGGGGCGCTCCGGGGGACGTCGCGGAAGGGGGTGTCCTTGTCGACGGTTCGCTCCCGGGGCATGCCGAGCACCCGCTCACTGATCACGTTGCGGCTCATCTCGGTGGTGCCTCCGCCGATGCAGGCGGCCTGGCGCATCAGGAAACCGACGCCGGCCTGCCCGGCGGCGTCCTCGTCCTCGTCCCACGCCACAGCCGACGAGCCGGCCAGCTCGAAGGCGATGGTCGACTGGCGGACCGAGGACGTCCCCCCGAACAGGCGGGTCACCGCCGCGGCCTGGTCGGTGGTGCGCCCGGTCCGGATGCCGTCGGCGATTCGCTCGGTCAGCGCCGGGCCCACCAGCTCGAGGGCCCGGGCCTCGCCGACCAGCTCCAGCGCGCGAGCCCGGCGGGACGGATCGGCGGTTTCGATGTGCTTGGCCAGGCCCCGAGCCCCGCCCTCGGCGCCGTGGGCCTCGCGCTGGCCAGCGGGGCGGGTCACGTACGGCGAGCCGCCGGCAACGGTGCGCTCGTGGTACATCCAACGCACCCCGACGCTCCAGCCCTGGTCGACCTCCCCGATGCGATCGGTGTCGGGGATCTGCAGGTCGGTGATGAACTCCTGGCAGAACTCCTTGGAGCCGTTGAGCATCTCGATCCGGTGAATCTCGATCGCCGGCTGGTGGATCTCCAGGACGAAGACGCTCAGGCCTCGGTGCTTGGGAACGTCCCAGTTGGTGCGGGCCAGGCACAGGCCCCAGTCCGCCCACCACGCGCCGGTGGTCCAGATCTTCGAGCCGTTCATGACCCACTCGTCGCCGTCGCGCACGGCAGTGGTTTGGGCGCCGGCCGCATCGGAGCCGCCACTGGGCTCGGAGAGGAACTGCATCCAGAACGCCTCACCCTTGAGGATCGGCGGCACAAGCCGGCGCTTCTGCTCCTCGGTCCCGAACTCGAGGATTACCGCCATGCACGGTGTGAAGGTCGGGACCTGGGTTTCCGACGGGTAGTCGTAGCCGACGACCTCCCGGTTGAGCGCCTCCTGGTGGGCCAAGGTCAGGCCCTGGCCCCCGTACTCCGTCGGCACGCAGATGCCGGCCAGGCCACCGTCGAACAGGATCCGCTGTAACTCCCGGCACCGAGCGATGCGGGCAAGCTCCTCCTCGTCCGAACGGACGTAGTCCCCCCCGCCCCCCTCATCACTGCGGGCGGCCGGCGCCATGTTGGCGGCCAGCCACTCGCGAGCCCGCTGGGTGAAGTCCTCTACGGACTCCGTATCGGTGCTGCTCGTCGTGGTGGTGGTCATCGGTCGGTCTCCTAGGAGGCGGTGGCCACCGGCGAGGTGGCGCTGGCGTGGACGAGCCCACCCAGGCGGGCGGCGTGTTCGGCCGGGGCGCCGAAGGCGGGGACGTTGGACGTGACCCGGCGCAGGAAGAGGTGGAGGTCGTGGTCGAAGGTGACGCCGATACCGCCGTGGAGCTGGACGCAGTCCTGCAGCATCTCCGCCCCATGCAGCCCGACGTAGTACTTGGCTGCGCTCACCACCTCGGAGCGGTCGGCGCTGTCGTCCTCCACGGTGTGCGCCGCCCGGGCGGAGATCGCGTAGCTGCCTTCCAGCCACATTTTCATGTCCGCGAACCGATGCTTGATCTCCTGGTAGGACGCCAGCGGCCGGCCGAAGGAATAGCGGTGGAACGCCCAGTCGAGGGTCGTGTCCATGGCCCATTGCATGCAGCCGACGATCTCGGCGACGCCGAGGAGGGCACCCAGGTCCTCAAGCCAGGCGACCGCACCGTCGGCCGCCGCTCCCTCGGCCACGACGCCGCCGGTTGGGACCCGCACGCCATCGAAATCCAGACGGGCGAAGCGCCTGGTCATATCCAGCCCCTGCAACGGCGTGGCAGTCAGCCCGGAGGCGTCGCCGGGGACCAAGTAGAGCGCGGTACCGCCGACGGTCCGAGCCGTCACCAGTACGTCGGCCGCCTCGGTGCCTGCCTCCACCGGTCCGCTGCGGCCACGGAGCGCGATGGTCTCGCCGTCAACCCGGGCGTCGATGGATCCGCAGGCCCATGCAGCGGTACGCTCTCCCGCCAGGAGCGCGGCGAGGGGTCCGGCGTGCTGTGCCCCGGTGCCCCACCGGCCCAGGGCAGCCGCGACCAGGTTGGTGGGGCCCAGCGGGCCGGGGGCAGCCTGCAGGCCGAACTCGTAGGCCACGAGGACCAGGTCGAGCACGCCGTCACCGCTCACGCTCCCGCCACCGGCGGCCTCGGGGACGACCAGGGACGTCCAGCCCAACTCGGCACCCCGGCGCCAGAAGTCGGGCTCGAAGCCGGCCTTGGTCCCGGCCAGGGCGCGCACCTTGGTGAGCGGAGACTGCGCCGCGAGGAACTTCCTGGTGGTCTCCTCGAACAGTTGCTGGTCTTCGGTGCGGTCGAACATCCTGGCCGGCTCCTCCCCCTCGGCATGCTGCGCCCGGCGGCGCCGGGGTAATCGTATCGCTATTGCACAGCGCGCGACATCGGGCCGTCCGGGCCGGCAAGTGGCGGCCCGTCGTAGGTCTCCAGGCTCGTGAACTCCTCGACCCGGTGGGCGGCGCAGGCGGGTGATCTGCCGCTGCGGCCGGCCTAGCGGGACGGTGCAGGCCAGGACATGATCGGCCAGAAGCCCGAGTATCTCTTTCACCGCGAGTTCCTGGCGCACCAGCACCGTGGTGATGACTCCGCCGAACCCTGCGGCGCGCGCTGGGGCAGGATGTTGTGGGCAAAGGGGTACACCGAGCCCTCGGCGCTGATGCTCAGTCGCCCCAGCCCGCTGTCCATCGCCATGACCCGCGTCAGGTCCAGCGAGATGAGAAGTAACACCGGTGCCGCTCGGATGGTGGCTGCCGAAGTGCCGGCCACGCTGTCGAGGATGAACCGCCGGGACTTCGAAGCTGACGATGTCGAGTGGGCAGCAAAGCTCATGGAGCGACGACGGCAGGTCTGCGCTGGCTACTCACCGATGTTTTGGCGGCCAGCAGCTGGGGTGACCGGGCTACACGCCGGGTTCCTCAGCTGCCTTGCCGCCAACCCGGCCAACGTGTGCCTGCGAGCGGAACACGGCTTCGTCGTCGGTCAGCTCCGCCAGGCCGAGTGCTTCGTGGACGACTTCGCTGTCGACGAAACAGGGATCTGGGGTGACGACGGGCGGGATTTGCTTGACGAGCTGTGGGCGCGGGTCGCAAACGACACGCCCACCACCATGCGTGTCGTGACCGCAAGGGCGGACCGGGACAAGGTGGCAATGCTCACCGCCGCCGGCCTGATCCTGGCTGAGCAATGGTGGGTCAAGCCGCTCGAATCGACTGCAGCATCCGACACTGCCTCCGGCCGCGTGACAGGACCAGGGTTCTCGGGACTGCTCGGTCCAGCTCCGCCGGTCTAGGACCCGGGCGGTCCCGTCCTGCTCGTCGACCGGCTGGACCATGACGGTGACCTCGCCAGCGTCGAGAACGCGGCTGCCGCCATGGGGACCGTGCTCGCCATCGTCCCTGCCCCTATCGGAGACGACCGTAACCACGACCTTGCCGATCGGAACTGGACCGTGGCCTCCCAGTGGTACCTCGGCCAGCCCAACTCGATGCAGTAGCGATCGGCTACCGGGGGTCTGGGCGCCCGGGTCCCTCAGAACAGCTCATCGAGCAGGGCGGAGCTGAGCCTGTCGTCAGCTGTCGCGACGCGGCGAACCGACGGCTCACCACACACCTGGGAACAGCCGCCGGCGTCCGGCAGTGAAGCGGCGGTAGGGTTCCCCGAGGGCGTCGAATAACGTTCGCTCCTCGACATGGATGCGGACGATGAGTCCCACAGTCGGAACGACGACGAGCACGGCGAGCGAGAGCCAGTTCCCCAGCGCCAAGCCCATGCCCACGAAGGTGATGATCATCCCGCTGTAGGAGGGATGCCGCACCCATCGGTACGGTCCGCGATCCACCACCGTCTGGCCCGATTGGACCCGGACATCGACGGTGAAGAACCGTCCGAGCAGGGTGATGGCCCACTGGCGGATGACGATGCCAGCCCACATCAAAATCAGGCCCACCACGAAGGCGGCCCATCGCCAGAGCGTGATCGCCGCGCCCGGGATACCGCTCGCAAGCAGGAAGGACCCGACGATCCCGGCGGCGACCGACGCGATCACCACCGCCAGGCTGCCGCGATCCGAACGCAACCCCTGCCGGTTCAGCAAGCTCCGGAACCGGGTGCGTTGTTCCGGGAGCACGAACCCGCCGACCGTCAAATAGAAAGCGATCTTCGCTGCGGTGTCGGTGTACGGCAGCGGCGTCACCCGCCAAGTCTGCCCTTCGCCGCCATTCGTCGCCCAACGAATCGGCTAGCTCACTGGTTCGTTGCGGTACATCGCCTGGGATATCGCCCAGCAGGCCAGGCTGCTCGGCGTCGTCGTCAGCAGCGAGCGCGGCTGTCCGGGGGTGAATCCCTCGCGCTGGCCGACGCTCATGCCGACCATTCCCTCGACGGCCACGTCTCCCATGCCTGCGTCACGCAGGGCGGCGCGCTGCTCGTCGTCGCTGATCCGCTGCGCCTCGATCGACATCCTCGCCGCGGTCGCCGCGGCGGCGTCGGTCCAGGTCAGGTCGCCGGTCCGTGCAGCGCCTGCACCTGCCGGCCCGTCCAGTCCTCGGCGAGCAGGCGCAGGGTGGCCACGGTGGCGATGTCCCCCGGGTCGACCCACGGCATCGGTCCTCCAGCCGCCGGACGGTGGTCAACCGCCCGGCCCGCAGGCCGTCGAGATCCATGAGCAGGTTCGTCATGAAGTACCCACAGCGCAGATGCAGCAGCGCGGTGCCGGTCTCATCCCGCGCTGCGTCGAGACGCTCCTCGATGCTGGCCAGCCGTCGACGAAGCCCATGCCGTGGCGTGCCTCGGCGCCGATGCTGCTCAGGAGCACCACACGGGCGATCCGGTTCTGGCGCATCGCCTCGGCTACCCCCAACCCTCCACCCGCGCATCACCGCGAGCCCCCAGTACCTCCGCGGATCGAGAAGGTGTCGTTGACAAACCGCGCTTGGGGCCGACTCATCTCGCCGTAGCGGGTTCGTCCACAGGGAACGTGGCCATCCTCTTGCGGCGGGCGAGGCCGCCATGTCAGCGACAGTACGCCAGTACTTCTCAAGGGCGTCGACCTCGCCTGGGTCATCCGCCGTCACCTCGACGACGTCGCCGACCAGCTCAACGACCGGCCACGGAGAACAGCAGTCTGTTGGCCGGTTGGCAGCTTTCATAAGATTGGTGCGACCACTGCGCGGGCAGGAGATCCGTGATATCCACGAACGGTCGCGGCCGTCGGTCCTGATCCGGCGACGACGGGAGGCGATGCCGGTGGAGACGCTGGACCAGCGGTTTGACGACGAAGGCGGCGAGATCCGCTGGACGAGCATCGGGGACGGCCCGCCGATCGTGCTCGTCCACGGCACCCCCTACTCATCGTTGATCTGGCGCGCGATCATCCCAGCGCTCTCAGCTCGCCGACGAGTCTTCCTCTTCGATCATCTCGGCTATGGCCGATCTGAGCAGCGTGAAGGCCAGGACCTCAGCCTTGCAGCGCAGGGCCGCCGCTTCGCCAGACTGCTGCAGCATTGGCGCCTTGACCCCCCGACCGTCGTTGCGACCGACATCGGGGGCGCCATCGCCCTGCGCGCTCTCCTGCTCGAAGGCGCCTCATTCAGCGACCTGCTGCTGTTCGACGCGGTCACCGGCGGTGATTGGGAGCGTGGACTGTTCGCGCTCATGCTCGAACACACAGAGGTCTTTGAAGCGCTCCCCGGCTACGCCCACCGCTGGTCGCTAGCCATATGCACAACGCCACGCATCTGGGAATTCGTCCCGGCGTGCTCGACGAACTGCTCGCCCCCTGGCTCGGCGTCAACGGCCAGGCCGCGTACTACCGCCAATACAGCCAGCTGCGTCAAGCCGACACCGCCGAGTACGAGCACCTGCTCACCGAGATCGCGGTCCCCGTGCGAATCCTCTGGGGCCGGCACGACCAGATCCTTCCCAACTACTACGCCGAGTGGACCGCCTCACGGCTTCAAGACGCACCTTTGTTGTGGGAGGACAGCGCCGGGCACCTACTCGCCGAGGACACCCCGGCTCGGCTCGTCGCCGAAATCCTCGCCTAATCGGCTCGGGGGCCCCGGTACCGACCCAACCCGGCCCGTAAGACGATCCGTTACCGGGATGAGGTACCTGGTCGCGGGTCGCCAAGCTGGAGGGCCTCGATTGCACGGTCGAGCCATTCGGCCATGAGCTGTCGTTCGGCGTCGCTCAGCATGTCGAGTCGCGGCGCGACCGCACGGAAGGCGACGGACGTGGCCATCGGCCCGTCGTCCGAACGTTCGGGCCCATTCGTGAGGATCTGCTGGAGAACTGCCTTGTACATGGCGTCGGCGAGACCGGGATCACGGTGCTTGGGCGGCATCGACAGCAGCGCCAGAATCGTTCCCATCCCTGCCGCCTGAACGAGGTCGACGGCGCGCTGTTCGCCGACACACAGCCGTCCGGTCAGCGCGACCCGGTGAACTCGCGATTCCAAAACGTGCTTGCCCGATCGCGCTGCGGGCGAGTGCACCACTCGGTCCGGATCGCTGAGAAGACGGAAGAGGGTCGGGTTAGCGACGCCGAAGTCGATCTGGGTCACCCATCCGGCGCGCAGATCCTCGAGCGGATCGACGTCATCTGCCGTTGCCGCCTCCACAACCGCAGCTTTGGCAGACACGTAGGTCGCCATCACATGCTCGGCCACGGCCTCGAGCAAGCCGTCCTTATCGCCAAACAGACGGTAGAGCGTTGGCGCTTGCACACCGGCTCCGTCGGCGACCCCGCGCGTGGTGACCGCCACCGGCCCTTGCTCTCGAAGCAAACGCGCTGCGACATCGACGATTTTCGCCCGCATGTCGCTCCGGCTGGTTGTGGCATCGACCATGAACCAAAGCTAACGCATTGTTGCTATCCCTGTGTTATCGTTGAAACGATCTGAATGATTCCATCGTTAGCAATGAGACTGGTCATGATCATCGTCACCGGAGCCACGGGCGCCCTCAACGGCGCAACCGTCAATCACCTGCTGGACCGCATACCTGTCGACGAGATCGTCGTGATCGCGCGCAACACGGCCAAGGCCCAGCGCTTGGCGGATCGCAGCGTGGCCGTACGGCACGACGACTACGCCGACCCGGATTCCCTGCCGGTCGCATTCGAGGGTGCTGATCAGCTGCTGCTGGTGTCGTCCAGCGATCCGGGTGCTGACGCCGTGAGCCTGCACCGCCTCGCGATTGACGCAGCAGTCACCGCAGGTGTCCGACGGATCCTTTACACGATCCACCAGGGCGCTGCACTCGACACCCCGTTCGGCCCGGGCCGCGACCACGCCGCGACCGAGCAGCTGCTCGCCGAGTCCGGCGTCGCCTGGACCTCGCTGCGCAACGGCTTCTACGCCCACAGCCTCAACTGGCTGATGGGCCCGTGGCTCGAGACCGGAGTCATCGCCGTGCCCGCCGACGGACCGGTCTCGTGGACCGCACGCGAGGACGCCGCCGAGGCATCGAGCCGGAGGCCACCCGGGACCGGCTCGGTGAAGGCCTAGCCGCAATCCTCCGCCTACTGCGCGGGGAGGTGGTTACCGAGACCACCGACTGGTATACCCTGAATGACGGTCGCACTCATCTCCGGCCCTACACCCAGCCGCATCCGGAGGTGTGCGTGGCCAGTGCCGTGACTCCCTCTGGTGGCCGCCTCGCAGGCCGCTACGACCTGGGGATGCTCTGCGTAGCGGCCGGGGAGCCGCTGGGTCACCGCCAACCAGGAGGAGCTGGTGACCAAGCGGGTAGCAGCTGCCACCCAGATGTTCGCCAAGCACGAGGCGGAGCAGGCCTCCAAGGGTCCTCGCCCCGAACAGCTTTCAGTCACCGACGTCGCCTTCAGCGGCCAGCTGATCGGTCGATCCCAAACCGGCGATGTGACGGCCCGGGGCGGTGCTGAGCGGCAGCCGGGTAGCCGATGAGCGGCTTGTAGGATACTTCGATGGCTACTGGCGAGCAGGCTCGCGTCGCAGCGCTGCGATCACCGGGTCGACCCCGCCTCTACGAGCCGGATGCCGAGCGAGACCGAATCCTGAGCGCCGCCATCGAGGTGCTGCGACGCAACGACGGCGAGGAGGCCACCCTCGCCGACATCCTCACCGAGGCTGGGTTGTCGACGCGAGCCTTTTACCGGCACTTCCAGAGCAAAGAGGACGTGATCCGGGCCCTCTACGGGCGTGACGCTGAGTCCTTCGCCAACCATCTCCGCCGCTACGTCGACGCTGCGCCCGATCCGCTGGCTGCGCTCACTGCTTGGATCAACGAGGTGTTGGGCTTGGCCTACGACCGTCGGCGGGCCGAGCGGCTGGCGGCCCTCAGCTCGGCGATGATCACCCGGATCGTTGCCGGGACCCCCGTGCAGGAGGTCGGCGACGCGCTGTACGTCGAGCCGCTGCGGGCTGTTCTCGAGGAGGGCCTGCGCAGCGGGGCCTTCCCGGCGGCCCGGCCCGAGCTTGACGTGCGGACAATCCGGGCCGCCACCTGGGAGGCGGTCAACTGGGCACGAAGCCGCCCCGTTCGCCTGACCAGGCGAGAGGCATTGGACCATGTCCTGCGCTTCAGCCTCCCTGCCCTCGGGGTCGCGCCGGCATAGTCATCGCCCCGGCCTCGGTCAGCAGCCGGAAGACGTCCTCTGGGCGAGCCCGGCATCGGGCCGGATTTCCGACCGCTGTGCACCCGGTACCATTCGCTTCGGCAGGTCTCACGGGGGTCCCGGTCGCCATGCGCTTTATATTCCAGTATCCAGAGGTCCAAGGCAGCGACGGCGATCTTCTCGACTCCGGTCCGGTGGCAGATCTGGCCAAGGGGGCGGAGGCGGCTGGATGGGACGGGTTCGCGTTCACCGAGCACCCTGCACCCGGAGCCCGGTGGCTGGCGACGGGCGGCCACCAGACGCTGGATCCGTTCGTGGCGCTCGGCCATGTCGCTGCGGTGACCACCCACCTCCGACTGCTGACCTATCTGAGCGTTCTGCCCTACCGCAACCCGCTCCTCCTGGCCAAGGCGGCGGCCACCGTGGACAAGTTGTCGGGTGGCCGCATGATCCTGGGGGCGGGGACCGGGTACCTCAAGTCGGAGTTCTTCGCCCTCGGCGTGGACTTCGACGAGCGCAACGACCTCTTTGACGAGGCCCTGGAGGTGATGGCCCGGCACTGGAGCGGGGAGGCGTTCTCACAGCGCGGCAGGCACTTCGACGCCCGCGATATCAAGGCGAGGCCCCGACCGGTGCAGGATCCGATCCCGGTCTGGATCGGCGGCAACTCCAAGCTGACCCTGCGCCGGGTGACGGAGCGGGCCCAGGGGTGGATGCCGCTGACCGGGCCGGCCGAGCTCGCCCACACCGCCCGCACGGCATATCTGGCGACCTTCGACGACGTCCGCGCCCGCATCGAGCTTCTCAAGGACATGGCTGGCGACCGGGCCAACGCTCTCGACATCGCCCTTGGCTACACCGACGCCTCGGTAAGCCATCCCGACAGCGATGTCGAGCGCCACCGCGACGTCCTCGGCCACCTGGGATCCATCGGCGTGGGATGGGTAGTGGTCGCCGGGCCGAGCGGTTCGCCCCAGGCGTCGCTGGACTTCATCGCCGCCTTCGCCGCCAACTACATTGGCGGCGACAGCCGGTGAGCGCCCCTGACGGCACCGGACCGGTATCGATGGGACCGGTCCGGCTCGGTCCGCTGGCCGACGATCAGCTCTCGCCCCGACAGCGTGAGGTGGTGCAGGAGGCGGTCGTCGGCTCGACGGTCAACATCTACCGGAGCATGGTGCGGGCCACCGAGCCGGCCGCGGCCATGTTCAACATGGGCCGGACGTTGCGCCGGGAGGGGCTGACCGACCGCCAGCGCGAGATCCTCATCCTGCGCACGGGCTGGAAGTGCGCCTCGGGGTACGAGTTGGCCCAGCACCAGCGGGTGGCACGTGCCGCCGGCATGACCGTAGCTGACATGGAGCGCATCCGCCGCGGACCGGATGCCGCCGGCTGGGAGCCCGGCGAAGCGGCGCTATGCCGGGCCGCAGACGAGCTGCACGACACCGGAACCCTCAACGACGCCACGTGGGCGGCGCTTGCCGAGCGCCACGACGAGGCCCAGGTCATCGGGGTCGTGATGCTCGTCGGCTACTACCACCTGGTGTCGTATTGCCTCAACGCCCTTGGCGTACCACTGGAGAAGGGCACCGAGCCGTTTGCCACAGGTTGACCAGGCGGGCAGCCGATCAGCTTTCACACTGTGGGACCGCCGCTCGGGTCGGCTCGTGAGCCGTCGGCGGCCCCGAGCCAGTACGGTCGGGGGGAGCCAGGATGCTGGCCGAGCGAGGGGAGGCCTAGGACGTGCGGCAGGTGCTTGATGGAATCATCCGGGTGAAAAACCCGTGGGTGCTGCCTCCCACGACCAAGGGGTACACGGCCCGGCCGAACCTTGTCCGATCCCGGGTTCCTCGGGTCATTGTGCGGCCGGCCCGCCGAAGCCCGCTGCGACCGGCCGTGGAACTAGGACGCTAGTGCGACTCGGGATCATCTCCGACGTCCACTGCAACGCCACTGCCATGCAGCGCGCCGTTGACGAGCTGGCCGGCTCGGTAGACGACATTCTCCTTGCCGGTGACGCTGTGCTGCAGTACCGCTTCTCCGATGCGGTCATCGGGGCGGTGCGTGACAACCGGATCACCTATGTCACGGGCAATCACGAACAGATCCTGTTGGGCGAGCACGGGCGGCGGGCACGGGAGGCACCGGGCATCGACGCCCGCAACCTCGAGGTGATGGCCGCGGCTCCCTTCAGTCACGAGCGTCGGGTCTCGGGCAAGCGGCTCTTGATGGTGCACGCCAGCCCGTTCGAGCCCTACAACGACTACCTGTACCAGGGAAGCCCGCAGCTGGCCCGGTGCGCAGAGCTCGATGCGGACATCCTGGTGCTCGGCCACACGCACGTGCCCATGGCGACACGCGTCGGTTCGACCCTTGTGGTCAACCCGGGGTCACTGGGCCAGGGCGGCGATCCGGCCCACCCGGGTATGTCCAGTTACGGCGTGCTCGACACCGACTCCGAGGAGTTCGCCGTGCATCGATTCGTACTGCCCGTCGACCGCTGACCGGCGGCCGGCCTGTCGCCAGTCAAGCCCCGATCGGTGACTACGCCGGACCGTTGGGGAACTTCAGCAGCGACCCGGCGTCGACCCGCAGCTGTTGGCCGGTCACGTAGCGCGACTCGTCGGAGGCCAGCCAGAGCACCGCATTCGAGATGTCGACCGGCTCTACGTAGGGGATCGGCATGGCCTGGAAGTACGTGAACGCCGGCAGGGCGTCCTCGCGCGTCGGGTTCTCCAGGTCGGGGCGGAACGTCTTGTAGAGGCCTTCGTTGTTGAGCAGGTGCGTGTTGCAGTTTGTCGGGTGGATGGCATTGGCGCGAATGAAGCGGGGGGCGAGGTGAAGGCGATCTGCTCGGTGTAGCCGATCAACGTCTTCTTCGACCACGAATAGCCCGCACCGCAGCGCAGATCAACTTCTCACCGCCGAGCGCCGCGGGGCAGACGTTTCTCAGCACCTTGAAGCAGTACGACACTTCCTTCACCCGCGACATCCCGGACTTCGGGTTGCTCGGGTCGGCGATCTCGGTCCAGTTGGCCGCCTACGGGCTCAGCTTGGCCGGAGCCAATCCGACGTCGTCGATGTTCATCTCCAAGCTGCGCCAGGTGGACAGCTGGGACGACAACGGGCTGCTGTCCGACAACCCCGCCCACTTCACCGGGTTCGGCAACGCCGCCAGCTCGGGCCGCGAGGCTGTGCCTTCTACGAGCAGCTCAAGGGCGGGAAGTGGTCGCCGGCCACAGGCGGACCCATCTGCGGTAATTACATCTCCTTCCCCAAGCCCTGAGTCAACCACGCCCTGAGCCAGCCCGAGCTCGCAGGCCGAGCGGGCCTGCGAGCCGCCGATGGGCGTTCTGTGCCGGGATGGATCTGCGGGGCTTGGCGGCGGCCGGCCGTGGCGACCACGGTATTGGGAGGCGGCCTACCAGGCCAGCGGGAAGTAGTCGATGCCGCGCAGGGACGAGCCGTTCCACTCCAGGTCGGCACCGGAGGCGAGGGCGTACTCGGGGATCCGCCTGTGCCACTCCTCAACCACGACCTGCAGCTCCATGCGGGCCAGATGCGAACCCAGGCAGCGATGCACTCCACCGCCGAAGGCCAAGTGCTTCTTGTCGGGGCGCTGGAAGTCCACCGTGGTGGCCTCCGGAAAGGCCGGGTCGATGTTGGCCGACGCCAGGGCGATCGTCACCAACCGGTCCTTGTGCAACGGGCAGCCGGCGATTTCGGTGTCCTCGGTGACCCGCCGGCTCACGCCCTGGACGGGCGTCTCCCACCGCAGCAGTTCCTCGATGACCTGCGCCTGCTGCTCGGGGTGCTCGATGACCAGCTGCCGGGCCTCGGGGTGGGTGACGAGGTAGTGGAAGATGCACTGCAGGGAGATGGTGACGGTGTCCAGCCCGGCGGCCAGCAGCAGGAAACATATGCGAAGTATCTCGCTGTCGGTCAGCCGCTCGCTGTTGATCTCCGCCGAGAGGAGATAGCTGATGAGGTCGTCGGTCGGTGTGACCCGCCGCTCCTCCATCGCCGACGCGAAACGCCCGTAGACCTCCATTGCGGTGTCGATCTGCAACTTCTTCGCCGACTCCGAGTCGGGCGCCAAGGTTTCGGCCCGGATCATGACATCCTTCCACCGCACGAGGTTGTCCAGCTCGTCGATGGGCAGGCCGAGGAGGCTGAGGAACGTCGAGCACGGCAGAGGTACGGCCAACTCGGCGGAGAGGTCGCAGGACCCGCGGTCGATGAAGCTGTCGATCAGCTGGTTGGTGTAAGCGCTGATCGCGGGCCGCAGGGCGGCCATGCGTCTGGGCGCGAAGAGCGGATCGAGCAGCCGTCGGTAGCGGATGTGCTCGGGTGGGTCGACGTTGAGGGGAATCACCGGCTCGGAGCTGCCCATGATGTCGGTGACCGTCGTCGTCACCGACGAGAACAGCGCCGGGTTTCGCAGCGCTGACTCGACGTCGTCCCGTCGCAGGATCGTCGCCGACCCGTCACCGGCACCCTCGACGTAGTCGACTGGCGTCTCCCCGATCAGCCGCCAGTAGTAGGCGCGAGGATCGCGAGCCCGGTCCTGGGCCCACTGGCGAAGCTGCTCTTCGTCGGTGACGGTCATGGCGGCTGCCCCCTGGAAGTTGCGCGATGTTTGATTCCTGCAGAGCATACACTCGAGCCAGGAACGCCGACTGCAGCCGGCCGACGTTCTTGCGCAATTGCCGCCGCCAGGGCGGCGCCCGTCAGTTCGGAAAAGGGGAGGGCATTCGATGCGAGTCGAGGACATGGTCCTCATTAGCGTGGACGACCACACCGTGGAGCCACCGTCGATGAGCGAGTACTTCCGTGAGCATGTTCCGGCGAAGTACC
This sequence comes from Acidimicrobiales bacterium, assembly GCA_965276635.1. Lineage (GTDB taxonomy): Bacteria > Actinomycetota > Acidimicrobiia > Acidimicrobiales > Palsa-688 > CBDIBC01. The sequence continues at coordinate 118,117 of CBDIBC010000002.1, forward strand.
GCGATCGGGTGCCACGGGTGATCCGGCGCGACGACGGCAGCGACGCCTGGCTGATCGAGAGCAAGGAGATCGCCACCTTCGGGCTCAACGCCGTCCAGGGCCGCCCGCGAGCGGCGTGGGGATCGGACCCGGCCAGCTTCGACCAGGTCCGGCCCGGCACATACGAGATCCACGCCCGAGTCCAGGACATGGACGCCAACGGAGTGCTGGCGTCACTGTGCTTCCCGTCGTGGCCGGGCATCGCCGGCCAGTTCTTCGTGGCGAGCGAGGACAAGGACTTTGCCGCAGCGATGGTTCGCGCCTACAACGACTGGCACCTCGACGAATGGTGTGGCGCCTACCCGGGGCGCTTCGTGCCCCTGGCCATCTCTGGCTTCCCTCTCGGCGGGGAATGGATGGCCGGCGAGATCCGTCGGATGGCCGAGCGCGGCTGCCACGCCGTGTCGTTGCACCCCGAGACCTACCGGGCCGATCACCCCGACTACCACGGCGACGAGTGGGACGACGCCTGGAAGGCCTGCGAGGACACGGGCACGGTCATGGTGTTCCACTTTGGTGGCATGCCCACGTTCATGCCCCGCTCGCCGTTCTCTGTCATCCCCCACGCCATGCCGTTCCAGACGGCGATCTTCGCCGCCGAACTGCTGTGGTCGCCGATCATGCAGCGCTTCCCCGGCGTCCGCATGGCCTTGGCCGAGGGCGGCATCGGCTGGATTCCCTACTTCCTCGAGAAGGCCGACTTCGTCTACGACCACCACCGCCTGTGGACCGGGGCCGACTTCGGCGACAAGCTGCCATCGCAGGTGTTCCGCGAGCACGTGCAGGGCTGCTTCATCGACGACCTGACTGGCCTCCGGGCGCGCGACGTGATCGGTATCGACATGATCACCTGGGAATGCGACTACCCGCACTCCGACTCGACGTGGCCGCAGGCCCCTGAGGTGCTCATGAAATCCCTGGAGACGGCCGAGCTCAGCGACGAGGAGATCGACAAGGTCACCTGGTCCAACGCCGCCCGTTGGTACCAGTTCGATCCCTTCGAGCACCGGACGCGCCAGGACGCCACCGTCGGGGCGCTGCGGGCGCGGGCCACCGACGTAGACACGACGGCGCGTGAGTACGGCAATCTCGACCACTCTTACGGGCTCGACATGAACGCCAACCAGTTCATGGATCGCGCCAACCGGCCCTGACCTGCGCTCACCCGGAGGGCATCACCCATGGTGGGGAGGGTCCGGCACCAGAGGTGCCGGAGGCCAGGTTGCCGAAACCGCCCGAGGACCGGTCGAGACGCACGTCACCTGGAGGAGGACAACCCGTGAAGATTCGCATCGAGACATCGGCGTGCACCGGCCACGGCCGCTGCTACTCGTTGGCGCCAGAGGTCTTCGAGTGCGATGACGCCGGCTACGGCAGGATCGCAGACGAGGATGTGCCCGAGGCCCTGCGGGACAAGGCGATGATCGGGGCGCAAAACTGTCCCGAGCAGGCCATCACCGTCGAGTAGCTGCGCCGGTTGCGCCGCGGCGGTACAACCGGCGGCCTCGGCGGTCCGTATCGCAGAAGGAGCAGAGACATGACAGGAACGCACGAGTCCAGACTGCTTATCGACGCCCCGCTCGGCGACGCCGTCAGATGGCCGGCCGAGTACATCGACGAGTATCCCTGGGAGCGCGACCTCGGTGTCGCCGACGTTTTCGGCCAGAAGACACGGCGCAAGGTGGTCAAGGAGGCCGCTGGCGTGGTCGGCGCGATCGTCCCGTGGAATTATCCGTTCGAGGTGGCGCTCAACAAGTTGGGTCCGGCGCTGGCAACCGGCAACACCGTGGTCCTGAAGGCTGCGCCCGACACACCGTTCAACGCCACCCGGATCGGGCGGTGTCCTCGAGCGACATCGAGCGCGCCCTGAGCGTGGCCTCCCGTATCCGGGCCGGGGTGCTCACCATCAACGGATCCAGCTGGTACGGCCCGGCATCACCCTTCGGTGGGTTCAAGCAGAGCGGTGTCGGTCGCCAGAACGAGTTCGAAGGGTTCGAGCAGTACACCGAGACCAAGACCTACGGGCTTCCGGCCTAGACGACGTTTTTCGCCGAGGCGCTTCCCGAGCTTCGGCCCGGTAGGGTCGCACCAGCCCTCGCCGCCGTGGACACGCCAATGTCCACGGGAGCGTCCCGCCTCGAGGGGTGGGTTGGGTACCTTCCCCACATGGACACCGAAGACCGGCAGGTCGTCGACAACGCCGTCGACCACCTCCTCGAGGAGCATCCCCCGGCGTCAACCGAGCCTGTGGAGTTCCTGCGGGCACAGTTCGACGCCGGACTGGCCTACGTCTGGTTCCCGCCGGGTTACGGGGGCTTGGGGCTACCCCTCGAGTTGCAGCAGGCCGTCGACCTGCGGCTTGCTGCGGCCGGAGCTCCGCCGAGCGGCCGTACGACCAACGCCATCGCCGCCGGACAGGGAGCGGCCAGCATCCTGGCCTACGGCAGCGAGGACCAGAAGCGCCGTTACCTCCGACCGCTCTTCACGGCCGAGCTGATGGGTTGTCAGCTCTACAGCGAGCCCGGCTCGGGTTCGGACCTTGCGTCCCTCGCCACTCGAGCCGTACGCGACGGCGATGAGTGGGTCGTCGACGGGCAGAAGGTGTGGACCTCTGGAGCCCATCGCGCCGACATCGCCATTCTCCTGGCCCGGACCGATCTCACGGTTCCCAAGCACGCCGGGCTGACCCAGTTCGTCGTCGACATGCACGACCCGGGCGTCGAAGTACGGCCGCTGCGGCAGATGTCGGGCGGCGCCGAGTTCAACGAGGTGTTCCTCGGCGGGGTGCGGGTTCCGGACTCCGAGCGACTGGGCGAGGTCAATGACGGCTGGGCGGTGTCGCAGCACACCTTGCTGGCCGAGCGCTACAACATGCCCCAGGTGGCCAGTCGCGGGGAAGGAGCCATCTCCCTGGCCGTCGATGCGTGGCAACGACGGCAGGACAAGAGCTCACCGACGGCACGAGCCCTGCGGGCGGAGTTGCTTCGCCACTGGGTCGACAACGAGGTGCTCCGCCTGCTGTTGCGCCGGGCGGCCGAGCGGCGGGCTCTCGGGATCGCCGGTCCGGAGGGCTCGCTCGGGAAGGTGGCGGTCTCCGCCACGCTGCGACGACTGAACGAGTGGGCACCGGCACTCCTCGGCGCCGAGGGCTGCATCCTGCCAGAAGGGTACGACTCGCTGCCGGACGACCGGGTCGGGATGCGCAGGATGGCCTCCGATCTCGCCGCAGCGTGCGTCGGCAGCCCCGGGGTTGCCATCGCCGGCGGCACCGATCAGATCCAGCGGAACATCATCGGCGACCGGGTGCTCGGCTTGCCCCGTGAACCGGCGGTCGATCGGGGGGCGCCCTGGATCCAGACGCCGCGCAACTGAGCGGCGCCATCCAACCTCGCACTGCTTCGCCTCCCGAACGGCAGCCGCTCAGCTCCGGGTGAGGACCATTGCGCCGCACTGGGGGCCGTGGGCGTTGGCTACCACGGCCACCTTGGCGTGGGGGACCTGGCGTCTACCGCACTCGCCTCGCAGCTGCAGTACCGCCTCGGTGAGAAAACCCAGACCGTGCAGGCGCCCCTCGGTCAGTTGACCTCCGTGGGTGTTGAGCGGAAGGCTGCCGCCGGGGCCGATGCGCTTGCCGTTGTCGACCCAGTCACCGAACTCCCCGATACCGCAGAATCCGAGGGCTTCTATCCAGGAGATGGTGATGTGGGTGAAGCCGTCGTAGAGCGCGGCCACGTTGACGTCCCGGACGCTGACCGACGCGTCGCACCACAACCGCTTCGCACACTGACGGGTGCCCCCGAAGAGGAGGTCATCGGGGAACGTCCAGTCAGGGGTGCGGCCGGTCCCGTAGGCGATGCTGTCGATGAGCACGGCCGGCTTCGCCAGGTCGGCGGCTCGTTCCGCAGTCGTCAACACTGCGGCGCAGGCCCCGCTGACTGGGTAGTCGCAGTCGAGAAGGACCAGCGGTTCGGCCACCGGACGCGAGGCCAGGTAGTCGTCCATGGTGATGGGGTCGCGCAGCACGGCCCGTTCGTTGCCGGCCGCCCATCTCCTGGCGTTGACGGCAATGTGGCCGTAGTCCTCGTTCGAGCCGCCCAGCTCGGCGATGCGGCGTTGCTTGCGCATGCCCATCGACTGGATGATCCCGCCCGCCAGGCCGTAGGGGGCGGTGAACTGCTCGTGGCCGCCGGCCGGCTGGCGCTCGGTGAGCACCGCCCCCTGATGGCCGGCGGCACGGGTGATGGTCCGATACACCAGAACCGTGTCGCACGCGCCGGAGGCGATGGCCATCGCGGCATCCAAGGCGCCCGCCAGCCCGGAGGGGCCGCTGCCCATGATGTCGTTGAAGACGTGGAGGTTGTCGATGCCGAGCAGTTTCTGCGCGCTGATGGCCGTGGGTGAGTCCCCCCGGCCGCCGAACTGGTACTCGACGATCCCGTCCACGTCGGCAGGGGTGAGGCCGGCGTCCGTGAGCGCGCCGCGGCATGACGTCAAGGTCATGCTGCGGATGTCGGGCGCACCTGACCGAGCGATGGGAGAGTAGCCCACGCCGGCGATGGCGACGGGCCGGGACAGGCGGCTCATGCCGGGGTCCCGGCCAGGCGGAACTGCGGCAGGCTCCACTCGCCTCGAACCTCGAACGTCACCTCGACCGGAGCCCCGCCCTTGACGTCCTCCGGCGCACAGCCGACGACGTTGGTGAGGATCCGGGCGGAGGGGTCCTCCTCGAGCTCGACCAGTGCCAGCACGAACGGCACCTCGAAGGCGGGGTCGAAGGTCTGGCGGGCGACGGTGAAGGCGTAGATGTGGCCCCGGCCGCTCACCTCAGCCGGCGTCAACGGGTCGGCCCCACACATCTGACACACCACGGTGGGCGGGTACTGGTACCGGCGACACGCATCGCACCGCTGCACCAGCAGCTTCCCTTGGCGGGCGCCTTCCCAGTAGAACTCCGACACCGCGTCGGGTTGCGGCACGGGCTTGTCCATGTGTTTCTCCTGACTGCTTCGAGCCACCGGACGGCAGCGTATCGGTCCGTCCGCAGCGGACACCTCGGTAGTCCGTTGCTACCGTCCTCGACAGGGGCCAACGAGCTCAGGAAGAGGACTGGGAAAATGGGAGCGATGCTGCGGGTGGGTCTGGTGGGGGTGGGATGGGGTGCGCTCGTCCACGCTCCTGCGTTCCGCGCCGTCGCTGGATACCAACTCGTCGCCCTGTGTGCCACCCGTCCGGAGAGCGTGGCGCGGGCGTCCGAGCGACCCGGTGTCAGCGACACTTCGACGGATTGGAAGTCCTTCGTCAGGCGCGACGACCTCGACCTGATTTCCATTTCCGCACCCGTACCGTTCCACCGGGAGATGACGCTCGCGGCGCTCGACGCCGGCAAGCATGTGCTGTGCGAGAAGCCTCTGGCGATGAACGGTGACGAGTGTCTCGACATGGTCCTCGCCGCCGAGCGCAGCGACCGGGCCACTGCAGTTTGCTTCGAGAACCGCTGGTCCCCCGAGCGGCTGGCTATCCGGGAGCTGGCGGAGGGCGGAGCGCCGGGCCCGTGTCGTTTGTGCAGGCAACCGTCCGAGGATTGGCTCCCGGCCTTCGACGGCGCGCCGACCTCCCTGCCCTCGCTGCGAGACGGCTGGAGAGTGCAACAGATCATCGATGCAGCGCTGCGCTCCTCCGACGGCGGCGGATGGGTCGACATCGAGCAGACGAAATGAGGCTAGGAGTGGTGCGATGACGAAGCCCTTGGCCGGCGTGAAAGTCGTCGAGCTCTCGATGTGGGCCTACGTGCCCTCGGCCGGCGCGGTGCTGGCTGACTGGGGAGCGGACGTCGTCAAGATCGAATCCCCCTCGGGCGATCCCATCCGGGGCCTGGTGAACGCCGGAGTCGGGCCTATGGCGGATATCACCTTCACCTGGGAGATCTTCAACCGCAACAAGAAGGCCATCGCTCTGGACCTCACCAGGCCCGAGGCGCAAGAGATCGTCTACATGCTGGCCGCAGACGCCGACGTGTTCCTCACCAGCCTTCTGCCACCGGCGCGCAAGAAGCTGGGCGTGGACCTGGCCAGGATCCGGGAGGCCAACCCCGGCATCATCTACGCCTCCGGGACCGGTCAGGGAGCCCGGGGCCCCGAAGCCGATCGCGGCGGCTACGACTCCATCACCTTCTGGTCGCGCGGTTCTATAGCCGCAGCGGTCACCCCTCCAGAGCACCCACGACCGGTGGGCATGCCGGCCGGGGCGTTCGGCGACTCCATCTCTGGCATGGCCCTCGCCGGCGGGGTGGCCGCTGCGCTCGTGCAGAAGGCTCGAACAGGCGAGGCGTCGGTGGTCGACGGCTCGCTGCTCGGGACGGCCATGTGGGCCATGCAGATGGGGATCGTCGGCGCCGCCGTGGCAGCTGCCGCCCCCTCGCCAGCCAAGCTCGACGTCGCCCCGGTGGCCAACCCACTGGTTACCAGCTACCGAACCTCCGACGACCGGTGGGTGGCCTTGTTGCATGCTGCAGCGCGATGCCTACTGGGACCGGCTGTTCGCGACCGTCGGGCGGTCCGACATCCTCTCCGATCCCCGGTTCCAGACCCGGCAGACCGCACCGCCAACGGTGATGCTGCGGTAGCCGAGCTGGAGACGACGTTCGCCGAGCACCCACTGGCTCACTGGCTAGAGGTCCTGCCTGCCAGAAGGGGCAATGGGACGTGGTCCGGCTGGTATCCGAGGTTGGGTCTGACCCGCAGGCGGTCGCCAACGGCTTCATTCAGGACGTGGGCTACGGGGAGGACCGTTCATTGCCGATTGTCGCCAATCCCGTTCAGTTCGACCGGGCTCCGCCGGAGCTGCGGCTGGCGCCGACCTTAGGGGAGCACACAGACGCCGTCCTGGCGCCTCTCGGTATGGACGACGAGGCGATCCGAGGTCAAGATCAGTGGCGGAGTCGTATAGCCCCGGGCAGTCGTGTCCAGGGCCCGCACCCTCGGGTGCCAATGACAAGGAGCTCGTTCGAGAGCGACTACCCGCACTCGGACGGCAACTGGCCCACACCCGCAAGCTGCTGGCCGAGGCCGCTCATGAAGCGGAGTTGATCGATCGTCGCTCGACGGCGTCGGCGAACTGACGCCAGTCCTCGGCGTAGCGGCGCGCCTGGTCGGCCACCTCATAGATCCGGCTGAGAGGGACCGCGCCGATGTACTCGCACCATCGGGCCGCCGTGCCTGCGGCGTCGAACCAGGAGGCGAAGTCGGCGCTGTCGTCGCTCGACCGGCACGCTGTGTCCCCGGTCCACGCCGGCTCGGATCGCGTCGGCGGGCTCCACGGGGCCGACACCTCCCTCTGGTGGGAGCGGCGAGGGTCCTCGCCGCGCTCGATGCGGTTTCGCACCGATCGGACGGTTTCCGGAGCGGCCCCCACCTCCTGCGCGATCTGGCGCAGGGAGGCCCTCGGGCTGGTAGCGATGGCGTCGGCAATCCGAGCTCGCACCGCCGTCGCGTGGACCGGCCGCACCCGCCGGTCCCGGCCGACACGTACGTGGGGTTCCGGCCTGCTGTCCCCCGCCCGCACCGCAGCCCTCAGTCGACCCACGGTCTTGTGGTCCAACGCGCAGATCCGTCCGATGGCCCGATCGGATCGCTCTCGTGAGGTCGCGAGCAGGCGCCTCGCCGCTGCGCTGCGCTCGGCGATGGACAGCGGCAGTCCGTGCTGGACGTTGGCCTGTACTGCCTCGATGAAGGCCTCGTCGTCTGTGCCGTGAAAGAGGCGGGCGTTGATGGTCGTCAGCCGGAGCTGGCGCGCAGCCACCACTCGGTGCATCCCATCGATGACCTGGAGGGTGGTTCCGGACACCAGGATGGCCGGCCACCGGTCGGGCACCTCAGCCAGCGCCAATACGTGCTCCCGCTGCAAGTCGCGTGCCCGCAGCGAGGGTCTATGGCGCAGGTCCTCCACCCTGAGTGTCGTCTCGTCGCTGTGAGAGGCGAGACGCAGGGGCACCGGGACCCGGGCCGCGTCCTGATCGATGGTGTGGCCGGTAGCTGCGGCGGTGGTCACGTGGAAGGTCCCCCCAAATCACGCCAGTGTCGCTGTAGTTGTACTTCGCGCGAGCAACCACATGCTACGGTAAAGTCAGTCGACGTCTAAACTTTCCCTGGTGCGCGCCGTCGACCGTGCAGCTATCGTGTCGGTACCACTTGTTGTATATGTGCGCTCCGGGGGGGTCATGCTGTGCGACGGAGCATGCAAGCGCCTGGCCGCGCCCTGCGTCGTGGAGCCAGCCGGGCACAAGTTGTTCCCGGTCCGCCTACCTGGATGGACGAACGACACGAGGGAGACAGAGACATGGCAGGTCACTTGGAGGGCAAGGTCGCCTTCGTCATCGGTCAGCAGACTCGCCGTCGACGCCGGATCGCCACTCGAGCTCCCCGGCCGGCCGGTATAGATCCGAGATGAGCGCCATCGAGGAGCAGCCCGTCACCACGGCGGGGACGACCTGCCCGTTCGTTCGCTACGAGGAGGTCAACGTAGGCAAGGCCGACGCCCTGTGGCACTTCGCCAACTTCGACCGCAAGCGGGAGCAGGCTCGAATCCACTTCGGCGATGCCGACGGGCACGAGTTCTGGATGCTGACGACGATCGAGGATATTCGGACGGCTCTCCAGCAGCCCGCCACCTTTTCCAGCCGCTCGGTGCAGCCCAACGATCCTGATCCCCCCTACCAGTGGATCCCTGAGATGCTCGACCCGCCGCTGCACACCCAGTGGCGCCAGCTGCTCGGGCCGACCTTCACCCCAGCGGCGATCGCCAAGCTCGAGCCCAAGGTCCGCCAGCGGTTCAGTGAGATCCTCGACGAGGTGGCAGCCAGGGGCCGCTGTGATTACGTCGCCGACGTCGCGCTGTGCTTCCCCAACACGATCTTCATGGAGATCATGGGCCTACCGGTGTCGGACGCCGCCCAGTTCCAGGCGTGGGAGACTGCAATCCTGCACGGGAGCGTCGGCAAGGAGGCGTCGTACAACGCCATGATGGAGGTTGTCGGCTACTTCGGCCAACTGGTCGCCGAGCGGCGCAAGACCCCTCGCGACGACCTGGTGAGCGCCGCGCTGTCCTACCGCATCGACGGCGAGTTGGTCTCCGACGAAGACCTCCTCAGCCTGTGCCTGCTCCTCTTCATGGCCGGCCTCGACACGGTTGCCATGCAGCTGTCGTACTCGATGCTGCACTTGGCCACCCACGCCGACGACCGCCGCCGGCTGATGGCGGAGCCAATCCTCTGGCCTACCGCCATCGAGGAGTTCCTTCGCTACTACTCCTTTGTCACCCCAGGCCGAAAGATCGTGCAGGACGGTGAGTTCCAGGGCTGTCCGATCAGGGCCGGCCAGATGGTCTACCTCCCGCTGGTCTCGGCCAACCGCGATCCGCAGGAATTCTCTGACGCCGGCAAGGTCCTGATCGACCGGGAGGTCAACCGGCACATAGCCTTCGGTGTTGGACCCCACCGGTGCCTCGGCACCCACCTGGCTCGCCAGGAGCTGCGCATCGGTCTGGTCGAGTGGCATGCCCGCATCCCGGACTACCGTCTCGCCGAGGGGTCCGCGATCGTCGAGCATGGTGGGCAGGTCGGCCTCGACAACCTGGACTTGGTCTGGAACTGACCCGGTCCGCTGCCGTCTCGGCGGTGGTGTTCACGGAGGGGGCGGCAGGGCGCTGGGGTCCGGGTGGCCGGGCCCGAAGCTGCGCACGTGGACGACGTCGATCATCTGCCCGGCCGGGCGGGTCAGGATGAACACCAGGGCTTCGGCCATCCACGCCGGGTCCTGGCCGGGACCGGCGACCCGGGTCAGGTAGCCACTGGCATCCCACGCCGGGAAGGCGGCCTCGACCTCCTCGGGCGCGAAGTTGGACCCGAAATCGCTGGTGACGGTACCGCTCACATAGTTGGACACCCGGATGCGGTCCTCCTTCAGCTCGTGCACCATCATTCGCGAGAAGTGGTCCAGGCCGCCCTTGGACGCCCCGTACAGGACCATGGAAGGGAGGTAGTCGCTCGTGATCTCTGAGGTCACATTGACGATGTCGCCCCCGCCGGCCTTGCGGAGCAACGGGATGGCCGCACGCGTGGTGTAGATCGGCCCGAGCAGGTTGACTCCCATGACGTAGGCGATGTCCTCGTCGGTTGCGTCCTCGATCCGGCGGACCCGGGCCACGCCGGCCACGTTGAGCAGCGCGTCGACCCGGCTGAAAGCCTCGTCGATTCGGCCGAAGGCGTTTCGAACGCTGGCTGGGTCGGCAACATCGCAGATGACCGGGGTCGCCCTGAGTGCATTCGCCTCCTTCTCCAGGCGGTCTCGGCCTCTCGCCAGCATCACGACGTCAGCTCCCTCGCTCGCGCAGAGCGTGGCGGCGGCCAGCCCGATGCCCGATGATGCTCCGACGACCACAACCACCCGCCCGTCCAGACGCTGCCCCATCTGCGATCCCCCTGCCCCTCGAGAGCACCGAGATTAGCGAAGATCCCGCCGACTTCGCAGGGCCCCGATCATCAACGGTATCCTCCGCTTACGCAGGCCGGTGGTCACAACGGGTACAGCCGGGCGTGTGCATCGACAGTGACGGACCGGGTTGGTCACTTCGGCACGGTTATTCAGAGGGCCCCGGGTTGGGACCATCGAGTGGCAGCTCGTTCGGTCGGGGCGGCGCCGATTGGCTGTCGGGAGGGTCATCTTCCCGGGCAAGGGCCAGGAGGTTGACCCGGTCGCCGGGTGCGAGCGTGATCCCCGGGTCGGGTCGGCGCAGCTTGCGGTTGTGGATGACTGAGACGGGAATGTAGTTGGGCGGCCAGGTGATGTCTCGCAGCATCTCGCCTGCCGCAGGCGAGTCGTTGGCGAGTGAGATCTCGACGACGCGGTAGCTATGTAGCGGGGTACGGGGCTGGTGGAGGGCCGAGGTCGCGTCTGGCACCGCCGAGTCTGCGGCCAGCTGCCCCTGGATGGTCTCTGCTTGGACGGAGCTGAGCCGCCGGGCCAGCCCCTCGACCACGTCCTGGTTGGTGATCCACCCCTGGACGTCTCGGCCGTCGGTGGACAGGACCGGTAGGCCGTCGCGTCCGTAGAGCACCAGCTGGCGCAGCGCCTGGGCGAGGGACTCATTGACGAACAGTGCTTGCGGCTCTCCCACATGGGTGACTGGTCCGATCAGCGCCGGCCAGTCCGGTGCGGAGAATCCGTTGGCCGATGCGTCCGGGTTCTGAGCCGCGGGGAGCGGGGCGCGGAAGGCGTTCATGGCGTCGGCGACGGTCAGATCCTGCAGGCCCCGCAAAGGAGTGGCCCGGTCGATATCGGTGCCCCGGCGGAGCAGCTTGGTGGTGTAGATCGTGCCGTAGCTCAGCGCCCGGGAAACCGTCGAGGCGACCGCCACGGCCAGCATCACGGGCAGAGTCAGAGTGAAATCGCCCGTTAGCTCCACCACGCTCGCCAGCGACGTCAACGGCGCGCGGGCCGCAGCGGTGAACACTGCACCCATGGCCACCACGGCGTAGAGCGCGGGCTGGCCGGCGCCCGACCCGAACACCTGGTCCACCATCACGCCGAAGGCCATACCGGATGTGGCCCCGATGAACAACGACGGTGCGAACACCCCGCCCGAGCCGCCGATGCCGATAGTCAGGCTGCAGGCGAGTATCTTGGCGAACGACAGCAGGATCAAGAACCACACCCCGTAGCCGCCCCCGACGACCTTGTACATGACCGGGTACCCGACGCCGTACATCTGCGGCACGGCCAGCAGCAGCAACCCGAGCAGCACCCCGCCGACCGCCGGCCGAGCCCACTCCGGGCGGCCCTTCCAAAGGCGATCACATAGGTCCTCCACCTTGTACAGCACCGCCTTGAACGCCAGTCCCATCAGGGCGGCGATAGCCGCCAGCAGGACGATGAGCAGGTAGTTGTGAAGGTGGTGCAAGGCGATGCCCGACGGAAAGCGGCTGAAGAACGCGCCGCTGCCCAAGAAGGCCTGGCTGATGACGTCGGCGACCATCGACGACAGCATCACGGTGAAGATCGCCTCGATGGCGAACTCGCGCAAAATGAGCTCGACGCCGAAGAACACGCCGGTGATCGGCGCGTTAAATGTGGCGGCAATGCCCCCGCCGGCTCCGCACGCCACCAGGATCCGCATGCGGTTCTCGGGCATCCGTACCCACTGCCCCAAGGTGGAGGCGAGCGCCGAGCCGATCTGGACGATCGGTCCCTCCCGACCGACGGAGCCACCGACGCCGATGCACACGGCGGAAGCGACGGCCTTGATCCCGCTGACCTGCGGGCGGATCCGGCCGCCGTTCTCGGCCACAGCGATCATCACCTCGGGCACGCCGTGGCCACGTGCCTCGCGGGCGTAGCGGTAGATCAGGGGGCCGTATACCAAACCCCCGAGGACCGGGATCACGACGAAGAACCCCAGGCCCAGCCACGGCAGGTGGTCGCTGCCCGTGTAACCGGCCTGGCCGAACTGCTCGTGTCCCGTCGCCAACCACGTCGCCCCGTAGATGAGGTAGCGGAAGGCGATGGCGCCGAAGCCGGCGCCCACACCGACGACCAAGGCGACAAAGAACAGGCCGAACCGGGAACCGCGCAGCCACCCGCCCGCCCCGCTTACCCAGCCCGGAGGGCCGGCCGACGCCGGCCGGCTGCTTGCGGCACCTCCCGTCGCCCCGGTGGTGTCCAAGACCATCTCAGCGTCGTCGGTCACCGAGGCGTTCCATGCGTCATCGGATCGCTCCGGGCGGGTTCAACGCGGGCAGGTCGGCGGTTTCTGCGGGCCATTCGCTGTCGGGGACCTCGCCGGCGGATGCCGCAAACACCCGCATGGCATCGGCCACCGCTGCCTGCTCCTCGGTGGTCAGGGAGCGCAGGATGTCGGTGATGAACACCCGACGACGATCGGTTGCGTCGTCGACCACCTGCCTTCCCTCCCGGGTCAGAGACACCAGCACGGTCCGGCGGTCCTTGCGGGCCCGGTGACGGCGGATCAGCCGCTTGCGAACCAGGCGGTCACACATCCGGCCGGCCGTAGACGGGGCCACGCCGAGCGCACCAGCTAGGTCGACGAGACGGTGCGGACCACGCGAGGCCAGCACGACCAGGGTCCTGTACTGGGCGATGGTGGTCTCCTCGGCGGTCGCGCCGAGCGACCGGGTGGCCACAGCTATCAGCGTGCGGCTGGCGGTCAGCACCGCGCCGACGACACGCTCGTCCACCTCGTGCTCTCCGGCCGGTCTCTCGTCCGCCATCCCTCCACCCTTCCTTCCGAGCGATGCTTGCTGCCTCATTTTATAGCAGACTGCAAGGAATTAGCTCCGGCAATCGTCTACGGGGCGCCATGGGACCGGTGGCGTCCCGCAACCAGTGAAGAGGAGCTCGACGACCGCCGCTGTCGGGCATCGCGACCTCGGCACGATCGTGCTCAGGTCGGGTCGTGATCAGCCGATTAATACCAGGAAGCCTTGTGGCTGAGCCACGAAGCGCACGTGCACGTGCCCGTGCGACGGGCGGGGGGGACGGAGACGAGTCCATGATGGCCGAAGCAGACTGGGAAGAAGAGCAGACCCGGGCGCAGCGGCTCCGCGCTTCGGTTCTCGGGATGCTCGCCCTCGGGGGTCTCAGCATCCCGGCGATGGTCCTAGGATCGGTAATCGCGTCTGGCGCCACGAAGTACGTGATCTCGGCCGCCTTCATTCTGCTGGTGATAGCGCCGGTCGTCATCGCCCTGGTGCGTATAACCGAGCACAAGCAGCAGCTCACCAATGCCAAGGTCCGCCTGCTGGCCCGCGAGCTCTCGGAGGCGCTACGGGCTGCTGAGCGGGAGGCAGAGGAACGGGACATGCAGTCACGGCGTCAGCACTTCGAGAGTCGTTTGGCGAACGCCTTGGACATGGCCGGTGGCGAGCCGGAGGTGTTGGATGTGATCGAGCGATCGTTCACGTCGGTGCTGCCAGGCTCCTCGGTGGAGCTCCTGCTGGCTGACAGCAGCCAGGCCCATCTGACCAGGATGGCAAACGTCGCTCCGGCCGGCGAGCCAGCTCGAGGAGTGACCGGCGGTTGCGGTGTCGATTCACCTGACCAGTGTCCGGCTGCGCGTCGCGCCCAAACCCAGCACTTCTCCGACAGCACTGACCTCGACGCGTGCCCAAAGCTCCGGCAGCGACAGGACGGTCCCCTCTCCGCGCTCTGTGTGCCGGTGTCGATCATGGGCCGTACGGTCGGCGTCATCCACGCCACCGGGGCCCCGGGTGCCATCGTGGAGGGCAACCAGGTGCATGATCTGACGACCCTCGCCAAATTGGGCGGCGCCCGGCTCGGGCTGCTCAGGGTGATGGCCGAGACCCAGCTCCAAGCCTCGACGGACAGCCTTACGGGACTGTTGAATCGACGCTCTTTCGAAGAGAAGAGCACTGCGCTCCGGCGGCGTCATCCCGTGTTGACAGTCGTCATGGCTGATCTCGATCATTTCAAGGCGCTCAACGACACGTATGGCCACAACACGGGTGATCGCGCCTTGCGCCTCTTCGCCCAGGTCCTGCAGGAATCCATGCGCGCTGACGATGTGATCTGCCGCCATGGAGGCGAGGAATTCGCCATCGCTCTTCCCGCCTGTCCGCCTGAGACTGCCCGCAGCATCTTGAATTCGATGCGTGTCCGACTTGACGCCGCGATCACTGTTGCCGGGGCGCCCAAGTACACCGTGAGCTTCGGTGTGACCGAGGCGCACACGCACGAAGAGCTTTCAACTGCGCTGGAACGGGCCGACCGTGCGTTGTTCGATGCCAAGCTCGCCGGACGCGACCGCGTCGTCGTTCACGACAACGCCGGCCAGGTCGTCCACGGCGACGACATGACGGACGACGGAGAGGCGGAGATGCGCAGGGTTCTACCGGACACGTACCGACCACATCGGTGACTGGCGCTGGCAAAGGGATACCCCATAGCGGGAGCCCAGGCGCAACACCTTGGCCGGGGCTAGAACGGTCGTTTGTGAGATCGTCGAGCCAAGTGTCGGTGACCTAGGGCGTCGGGGTGTCTCGAATGGGGAGAAATCCACAGGGGTCCTCGGCGACGCGCACGAGTCCACCGTCGATCTTGTCGAAAACGACGACCGAGCCGGCACCGCTGTAATTAACCAGCGGCACCACCAACCGACCTCCGCCAGCGAGTTGGTCCCTCCATGACCAGGCGACTCTTGTCGCTCCGGTCGTGACGATCACCCGATCGTATGGCGCTCGTCGCAAGCAGCCTTCCCGGCCGTCACCGATGACCACCTCGATGCGGTGCTGTCCGAGTCCAGCGAGGCTCCGCAGGGCTGCATCGGCCAGGTCCCGCTCGAGCTCAACGCTGACTACGTAGCCGTCGTCTCCTGCAAGTGCCGCCAGGAGTGCAGCGTTGTAACCGGTTCCGGTGCCGACCTCCAAGACGCGATGCCCCGAAGCTACCTGCAACCGCTCCAACATGATTGCGACCATCGTCGGCTGGGAAGCCGAACTGATCGGTGAACCGTCATCGGCGTGCTTTACCATCACGGCTTCGTCGAGGTAGGCACCGTGGGCGTCGACCTGCGGGACGAAGAGGTGGCGAGGCACGTGCTGCAACGCTTCTGCCACCGAGGCGGTGACGACCACTCCCGCGTCTATCAGTCGCGCAACCATCTGCGCTCGGAGCACTGTCGCCGCTTGTTCCATCGTAGGCACGGGCCTGCCGGATGTAGCGGTTCAATTCAGACGTCGTCGGCCCCGAGGCGACGATTTCCTTGCGGTGCGGTGTCCCGACTCGCAGCACCGCTTGGTAGATCAACCGGGGGGAGCCAACCCTTTCGATCCGTGGCAGCCGGACTGTCGGCGCCGTTGCTGGTGGTGCGGCCGACGCCACCGCGGCCGATCCCGGCACGGAGGGACTCCAGGACGGCGATCGACTGGCCAACGAGTCCGGCGACCGTCTCGTTGTACCCATCGGCGCCGTTGAGGACCGTGATGTTGGCGTTCGTCAATCCGCTGCCAATTCCTCTGACAACATCCGGCAGCATCGCGATCAGCTGTTGGTCGAGGGCGACGCGGTCGTTGGCTGCGGCGGCATCGGCGCGGACTCGCGTCGCCTCGGCTTCGGCAGTGGCAAGCGCCTTGATCCTCTCCGCCTCCGCCTCCGCGGGACGGACTACCTCGGCGATGAGCTGCTGCTGACGAAGCTCGGCGTTACGCTCGGCCACCTTCGCCTGCTCGCCAAGAACGTCCTGCTGGGCCTGAGCGGCGGCTAGCGGACCGGCCTGCGCCGCCTTGGCCTGCGCGGCCTCGACCTCGGCATCGTACTGAGCCCTGGCAATGGAGGTCTGACGGGCATACTCGGCCTGGTTGCGGTCCGACTCTTGGCGCGCTTGGGCAGCCGCCTGATCCGCCGCGGACTGAGCGATAGCGGCCGTCTGGTTGACGGCCGCCACATGTGGCTGGCTGAGCGCCTTGATATACCCGGACCCTTGATCGTCGATTGACTCGATTTGCAGCGAATCGACCACCAGACCAAGCTTGGCCATCTCGGGTTTTGACTGATCGAGGACTTCTTCTGCGAGCTTCTGCCGTTCGCGGATGAGGTCCTCGACTGTCATGGATCCGACAATCGATCGGAGATGACCGGCAAAGATGCGCCCAGTGAGGCGCGTCATCTGGTCCTCGTCAGCAAGAAATCGGGTCGCGGCGTTGGTGATCGACTCTGAATCGTTACCCACTTTGAATGCGATGACCGCCTTGACGGCCAGCGTGATCCCTTGCTGGGTCACACACGGTTCAAGAACCTCCGCCTCCTGCATCGATAACGTCAGAAAGGACACCTTGGAACGGAGCGGGAGAACGAAGGCTCCGTGGCCAGTCACGATCTTGAAAGGCGTGGCACCTTCCCCGCGGCCCTTCGATCCGCTAATCAGCATCGCTTCGTCAGGTGAGGGTATGCGCCAACCAAACATAGAGAACTCCTTCGTGATAGTTGCCAGTCGGGCGGAATGTCTCAGGGCGCACCTAGTCGCTGAACCAGGTGACATCGACACTACGTGCGCCACGTGTGTCGATCACGACTACCGAGACGCCCACTTGGATCTCTTTGTCAGCGTAGGCGAGGAACGTCTCGGTGCCGCCCCGGATCTGGACTGTGATCTCGCCAGCCCGATCGGTCCCGGGAATTCGGGTGATCACCCGGCCCAGCTTCCCGACAACGGTCTCGGCACTGCCGTCAGCCACCCCCTCGCTCCTTTCCCGCCCCACGGAAGATCCGCGGTGACCTACAGGACACAGTCTGTCACGGCGGCCCACCTTCAGCCCCAACATGATCGGCTTCTGCTGAAGATCGCAATGTGCCCGCAGCTGCGTCGCGCAGATCCCCGGAGGGAAGGGGCTTCTGGTGGTTGCTCCTCACCCGGCGGCCTAGCCGCCCGTGTAGGCGATGACCACGCGACGGTTCTGCTGCCGGCCGCCAGGATTGTCCGAGCCGTCGGGGTTGGTGTTGGGCGCCACGGGGTCGGCCTTGCCCAAGCCCTGAGCCTGGTAGGCGAGGGCACCGTTGCCGACGTTGGCCTGCAAGAAGGCCTGCACCGACGCGGCGCGGTTCTGGGAGAGGGTTTGGTTGTAGCTGTCGGTGCCGACGGAGTCGGTGTAGCCGTTGATCGTCACCGTGCCGGCCCCAGAGGACTTGAGCGTGCTGACGACATCGCCGAGCACGGCCTGGGAATCAGGCGAGAGGGTGGCCACGTTGAAGGCGAAGAGGATGTCGCTGCCCACGTTGAAGGTGTCGGGAGCGGGCTGGGTGGGGGCGATGCTGGTGATCCGAGGCTGCAGGCTCACGATCCGGGGCTGCAGGGTGACAACTCGCGGCGTGCCCGGTGTCGGCACCGAGCTTGCCCCCGCCGGGGAGGCCGCCGCCAGTGCGGCGCCGATGGCTGCGGCGCGCCGCGGCCGGGATCGCCACCGTCGAGGTCGGTCGGTCATCGGCCCAGCGCAACGTTGGCGAAGGACCCCATGCCGCTGACGAACGACACCGTGGTGACATCCGCAGGGGGGGGCGGCCACCAGCGCGGCTTCGTAGTTGGTCACCGTCTGCTGCTCGCTGTCGAAGTTCTGGCCGCCGAGGACGCTGCAAAGACACGTGGTGTCCTTGGCCGGATCCGCCATGAACGTCTCGTACTCCTTGAGTCCGGCCGGGTCGAGCAGGGCGACACCGCTGACGGTGTGGCCAAACGCGCCAGCAGTGGCGAGGTTGAAGCTCAGTCCCTCCTCCACGTTGGTCTCCGTGCCGATGCTCGCGGCCGACGGATCGACCTTCAGGGCGGATACGACCAGCACCGCGCCCGGCTGGGCCCGCTGCACGACATAGAGCTGCAAGGTGATCCCGGCGATGGAGGACGCCATGCTGGCGATGGGCTGGTCGGGCACCTTGGTGACGACGGGGACGGAGGTGCCGGCGAGCTGGAACGTCATCGTCCGGCCCGATCCGGTGGTGGCGGGCTGGGCGCCGACGATAGGTGCGGACCCCCCGGTGCGGCGGGTCTTGCCGTTCCCCTGAGTGGCGAAGAGGCCGATGGCCACCAGCGCGATGACCGCAGCCACGGCCCCGGCCGAGACTGCGAAGCGGCGGCGAAGGTGACGCACGGATGTTCGGTCAGGCGCTGGCGGACACACCGGCTCCGCCGTCGCGACAGGTTCGGGCCGCAAGGTGGAGGGCGGGGCGGGCTGGGGTACGGCGGTTCCCTCCATGTCCAGGGCCGGTGGCGCGGCGGCGAGCGCGTCGGTGGCCGCAGCGACGAACGCGCCCGCGGTGGCGTACCGCTGGCCCCGCTCCTTTGCCGTCGCCTTCGCCAGCACCTCGTCGAGGGTGGGAGGCAGGTTCGATCCGCCGCCGCTCAGCGTCGGCACCGGTTCGTTGACCGTGGCCCACAGCCGGGCGGCGGTGTCGGCGCGGTGGAACGGGACCCGGCCGCTGAGGGCGGTGTAGAGCACGGCACCGAGGGCGTAGATGTCGGCTTCCCTGCCAACCTCCTCACCGCGGACCTGCTCGGGTGCCACATAGTCGACCGTGCCGATCCAGCCCTGGCTGCCCGTCAGGCCCGGGTCGAACCGGCCCGCTTGACCAGTCCGAAGTCACCCAGGTAGGCGTGCTCGCCACCCTCGCGCCACTCAACCAGGATGTTGGCCGGCTTGACGTCGCGGTGGAGCAGCCCGGCGGCGTGTGAGGCATCGAGGGCCGACGCGACCTGCGCCACAAGACCGAGCGCCCGGCGCGGCTCGAGCGCCCCCTCATCGTCGATGATGGACCGCAGATCGGCGCCTTCGATCCACCGCATAGTCACGTACAGCAGCCCGCCCTCCTCGCCCGCGTCGATGATGGGAACGACGTGGGGATGCTCGAGCGAAGCCGCCAGTCGGCATTCCTGGGCGAAGCGCTGACGAAAGCGAGGATCCTCGGCGAACCCAGGGGCGATCACCTTCAACGCCACCGTGCGGGCCAGGGCCAGATGGGTGGCTCGGCAGACCACCCCCATCCCGCCTCGGCCGGCGATCTCCTCGATTCGGTAGCCGCCGAAGGTCATCCCGGGGCGCAGCTCCGCTGCAGGCCGCTCCGACCCGTCAGGCCATCCCCGCGCATCGTCTGTCATAGCTGAGAGTATGACAACTGCCCCGATCCGGAGGGAACCCACCCTCAGGGTGGAAAAGCACTACCTCCAGACTGTTGTCCCATGCCAGATGACCACGCACGTGAGGCCAAGCCCCCGATGACCCCGACACGGCAGGACGATCGGGACAGCCTCCGGTCCCGTTCGCCCGAGGAGATGAGGGCACGATCGGAGGCCCGCCGTCGCGGACTGCCGATCCTCGTGCTCCGTGAGCCGGACGGCTTCCAGCGCATCGTCTGTCTCGACTCGCCCGCGGGAAAACTGACCATCGGGCGTCGCGAGGACAACGACATCGCGGTCCCCTGGGACCCCAACACCTCGCGCCTCCACGCCGAGCTGCAGCTGCTGGGTGGGGAGTGGGTCATCATCGACGATGGCTTGTCGCGGAACGGATCGTTCGTCAACGGCAGGCGACTGACCAGACGCCGTCGACTGCGCGACGGCGACCTCATCTCGGTTGGCCTGACCGCGCTCCTGTATCGCGCGCCGCTCGAGGCGATCGCATCAACGGCGGCGAGCGACCAGCTCCCGGCCGTCCCTCGGCTCACCGACGTCCAACGAGGTGTCCTGACCGCCCTGTGCCGTCCCTGCCGAGACCTGGAGGAACGACGACCTCCAGCCACCAACCTGCAGATCGCCGGCGAGCTGAGCCTCAGCGTCGACGCGGTCAAGACCCACCTTCGGGTCCTGTTCGCCAAGTTCCACGTGGAGCAGCTCCCGCGCAACGAGAAGCGAGTACAGCTGGCGATCGAGGCCATGCGCCGAGGCGCGGTCGTACCCGACAACCTCGAAGTGCCCGAGAGCGGCTAACGGGCCCAGCGCCCGGGATTATCTGGTCGTCAACGTCGCCGCCGCAGGTAGCCCTGGTGCGACGGAGACGCTGCTGTTCATGAACGCAGCGGGGAAGTGGCATCCAGCAGACCGGTGCGACGCCCACGCCATGTGGCTCGTGGAGCTCGTCGAGGAGCCTGGCGTCACACCTACGGCCGCACCCTGGCAAAGGCCCGGGCGAACATCCGGGACGCCGCGACGCTGTGGTTCGAGACCGACCCCGACGCCCTGCCGCTCGTCGACGACGTCCGCCTGCCGGCCAAGGTGCGCACCAGCGCCGCCAAGGCCCATCAGGCCCGCCTGCGGGCAGCCGTCGCCCAGGAGGCGGCGGCCACGGCGACCAAGGCCGCAGCGGTCGCCCTGGTGCGAGACGGGCAGCTGTCGGTCCGGGACGCCGCCGAGATCCGCGGGCTGTCGCACCAGCGCGTCCAGCAGGTGGTGATCCATGCCGGCGACGACTAGGCCGCCGAGTAGGTCACCAACCGCTTCACCACGTATATCCACCCACCGGGTGGCCCCGGCGGTGTTGGCGCACCCCAGCTCGCCGAGGCCGGCCTGCGCGCCCGCAGCGCCCAGCTCTACGCCCGCATCGCCCGACGAACCGCCCTTGCAGCCGCCGCGGGCGCCCAACTGCACCGTCGGTCACTTCCTTACCATGGGTTCGGCGGGGAGCGAGCTTGCTGTGTGCTCCGACCTGGACGCTCCTTCGCCCCCCTCGGGGAGCGAATGCCTCGGGAACGATGAGATCGACTGGGAACCAGATCTCTTCGCGGCCTGCCCGGCGGCTCGTCACCCACGTCCCCGGCTCGTCGTGGCCGTCTCGCTGCATGAGACTGAACCCGGCGTCGGACATGACCTGCTCGAGGAGGGGATCGTCGTCGAGCAGCGTCGGGTCGAGCGCCAGGTCGCCGTCGAAGGTGTAGGCGGCGACGGCGAGGTCTCCGCTGCCGGTGCGGAGGTAGACGGCCTGAGCGCCTACGACGACCAGGGCCGGGCGATGTGCGCGGCGGGCTTGCAGCGCGTCGAGCAACACTCGACGGGCGACCACAGTGCGGATGTCGTCGGCGATGGTCATGCCTTGCCGGCAGGGGGCGGCAGCCGATCGATCGGGGTCCGCCACTCCGCTTCATGGTCGGTCATCCACTCCAAGAGGGCTTCGCCTTCGGCGGGCATGCGCCCGTTGCCGGAGAGGGAATCGAACGATCTGACTGAGCCCGGCCCAGACGATGCCGTCGGCGGCCCGCGCGCGGTCGAACGGACCGTAGTTCGACGGTCGCACCAGCACGACGTCGGCGCCTTCGTCGGCCTCGAGGCCGACGGCGGTGAGGTGCGCTGCGGGCAGCCGAGGCGATCGTTGTCCGGGGGGCGTACCGTCGGAGTCCGGACCCGGAGCGGCCACGAGATCACGGCCCGCCGCGCTGTCCTGGCCGACGTCGTCGCCCCCCCACCTGTCTCGCGACCTGCTCGCGGCCGAGCCCCTTGCCGAGGCTCTCGACGCCGACCAGGGCCGGTTCCAGTGGGACGCCAGCACGGTCAAGGTCGATTGGGCGCTGTCCGCTCCCGTGCTGTGGTTCGCGGAGGACGCTCGCGGAGCTGCAACGGTGCACGTCGCCGACAGCCTCAACGACCTCCCCCGGTCGTCCGCCGCCCTGGCTGTGGGCGACGTCTCGGCCTGGCCGTTCCTACCGCTGGGTCAGCGGGGCATGACCGACCCGATTCGCATGCCGCCCGGGCGGAGACCGTGGGGCCTACACCCACGTGTCTTGCGCCATCACCGGCGACGACAGCGGCGAGATCAGCGGGCGGTGGGACGCAGACGACGAGGCGGCGATGGCCCGGCGCTGCGTCGCGGCACCAGCCGCCGCGTACCGCTCCGGGCCGAGCGGCGGGCGAGCGTTCTATGCAGCAACGCGTTGTGCTTCCGACGCGCTTCTGCACGAGACGACAGTGCCCCGAGCACCGTGCATGAAGCGCTGCTCCACCCTCTCAGCCCTGCAGCACGGCCGGGTCCCGTAGCACCGCCTGGTCGTGGGGCACTGGGTCGGTCATCTCGGCGACTCGCCGGTCGAACGCCGCGCAGAGTAGGTGGACGGCGACCTGGTGTACCTCTTGGACGGTGGGCGTGCCGGCGGCGACGATCGCGACGGTGTCGTCGCTGGCGGCGGCCAGCGGATTGGGGGCCGGCCCGGTGAAAGACCACACCACCATCCCAGCTGCCCGAGCGGCGTCCGCTGCGGCGACGACGTTCGGCGAACGGCCGGAGGTGGAGAACGCGATCAGCACGTCGTCGGGACGTCCGTGGGCGCGCACCTGGCGGGCGAACATCTCCTGCGGGCCGTAGTCGTTGGTTAGGGCGGTGAGCGCGGAGCCGTCGACGTGGAGTGCGAGAGCGCTGAACGGGGGCCGCTCCTCGAGGTACCGGCCGACCATTTCTGACGCCAGGTGCTCGGCGTGGGCCGCGCTGCCGCCGTTGCCGACCGTGAGCAGCCGGCCGCCGTCGACCAGGCGGTCGGCCAGGCGCTTGCCCCAGGCCTGTACCTGTGTCAGCGCTGTCCGCTCGAAGTGATCGAGGGCGTCGCGCAGGGCGTCGAGGTGGGTGCCGGTCATCGGTGTGTTCCTTCGCTGGTGGTGGCCGCCTTCACCGGCCGATCGGCGACGTCGGCCAAGTAGGCGATATCAGCGGGGGCGGTGACCTGAGCGAGCGCGGCGACGACGTCGTCGACGCCGATGGCGGCCAGGCCGGGGTCCATTAGGGTGGCGTGGGGGTCGCCGCGCCGGCCGGCCCAGAGCGCCACGTGCTGGGGGCGCCCGGGTGGGGGGCCCCACTCGTCGGGCGGCACTGGGCCGTAGAGGGTCACCGACGGGGTGCCCGAAGCGAACGCCAGGTGGGCGACGCCAGTGTCCCCGCTCACCACCCGCCCCGCAGCCTGCACGGCGGCGATGAGCCCGTCGAGGTCCGTCGAACCGGCCAGCACCGGCGCCGGGACCGCGGCACGGCGGGCTACGTCGAGGGCCAGGTCCCGCTCAGCGACGGACCCGGTGAGCACCACCCGGCGCCCGGCGCGCGCCTCGGCGTCGAGGACGGCGGCGAAGCGCTCCGAGGGCCAGCGCCGGCTTGGCGCTCCGGCACCGGGATGGATGATCGTGGCGCCTACGGCCGTCGGCGGCGCCGCGACCGGCGACCGGCCAAGCGCCAGGTCGGCCCGATCGGCGGGGATGCCGTTGGCGTCGAGCAGCCGGCACCAGCGGGCGACCTCGTGCTCACCCGGCCGCCAGTCCGGGAAGCCCCGGGTCTCGGGAATCGCCGGGTGGGCGAAGGCGATGAGCCGCTCTGGGCGGAGCGCCAGGAGGAGGGGCTGGCTGCCCGGGCCCCGCCCGTGCAGGTCGACGGCGACGTCCGGGAAGGCAAGCGCCGGGTCGAGGGACGTCAGCTCGTGCCTGTCGCTCAGGGCGTCCGCCAGGCCCTCGCGACGGACGAGCGGCCAGAAGGCAGCCGGGGCGACCAGGGTGAGGTGGTAGTCGGCGAAGTGGCGGCGGAGGGCCCGGAGCGCAGGGATGCCGGTCAGCAGGTCGCCGAGGTTGAGCGCCCGCAGCACTACGACTCGGGGGCGCCCCGTCAAAGCCGGCGCCCCGTCGACGTCCGGCACCGGCGTCGACGTCCGGCACCCGGTCACGTCCGGCCCCCGGCGACCTCGAGTAGGCCGGTGGTCGACCGACCGGAGAGGTAGGGGAGGACGACGACCTGGCCGCCCCATTCGGCGAGCACCGTCTCCTCGGGCAGCTGCCGGGCGGAGTAGTCGCCGCCCTTGGCGAACACGTGGGGCCGGAGGCGACGCAGCGCCGTCACCGGCGAGTCCTCCCCGAAGACGATGACGTCGTCGACGCACCCCAGCGCCCGCAGCATGGCGACGCGGTCGGCTTCGGACACGACTGGCCGTCCTGCCCCCTTGAGGCGGCGAACCGACTCGTCACTGTTGACCGCCACGATCAGGCAGTCGCCGAGCCGGCGCGCGCCGGCGAGCAGCGAGATGTGGCCGGCGTGGAGCAGGTCGAAGCACCCACCGGCGACGACCACTCGGCCGCCAGCCGCCCGGATGCCGGCGGACAGCCCGTCGGCACCACCTTCGCAAGTCGGGCCGGCATTGGCCGGGGGAACGGGTCGCGGTCCGGAGGCGACGGGGCTCGACATCGTCGCTGCGCCGCCGGCAGCGACGAACCGACCGGCACCCTCGACCGCCGCGGTCACGGCCTCGGTCAGCATCGCACCGCCGAGGATGGCGCTGGCCACGGCGGCGGCGAAGGCGTCGCCCGCACCGCAGGTGTCCCCGTCGACAGGGGTGACCGGGGCGACGAGAGGGGCCCCGGTGCCGGCGACGAGCAGGGCGCCGTCGGCGCCGAGGGTGGCCGCCACCGCACCCACCGACCAGTGGCCGAGTGCAGTCCGGGCGAGGGCGGTCAGCTCCCGCAGATCGTCGCCGGGCCAGGCGGGGCCGGTCCCGACGGTAGGCATTATCCCGGCGACCGCGGCCCTCAACTCCGCCCGGTTGGGGGTGACGACGGTCACGCCCGGGACGGGGACCGGCCCGCGAGGGTGGGGATCCCAGACCGTGGGCATGCGGCGGTCGGCGACGGCAGCGCGCACGCCCGGGTGGGCGGCCATCCCCCGGCCGTAATCGGAGACCAGCACACTGCCGGCCCGCGCGAGGAGGTCGCTGAGGCGATCGGACAGCGGGGCAGTCGGAGCCTCGAGGCCGCCCCGATCGAGGCGGAGCAGCGGGTGGCTGCCGGCGCGGAAGCGGACCTTCTCCGGGGTGGCGCCGCCAGCGGGCAGGGCCACCACCTCGACCCCGAGGTCCCCGAGGAGCCGGCGGACCTCGGCGCCGGCCTCGTCGTCGGCCAGGGCGGTGAGGAAAACGACGTCGTGGCGGCCGGCGGCGAGCGATGCGGCCAACGCCGCGCCTCCGGCCCGGACCACCGCGCCATGCTCGTCGAGCACCGGGACGGGGGCGTCGGGGGCCACCCGTTCGATCGACCCGTGGACGTCGCGGTCGAGGAGGGCGTCACCGACGACGACCAGGGTCGGGCCGGTCACCGGGCCACCGACGGGAGGACGGCGCCGACCATCTCGTCGTAGACCGAGGCGGTGGCAGCGGCGACCCGGGGCCAGCCGTAGCGGTTCCGGGCGCGGGCCATCCCGGCCGCACCGAGCCGGCTGCGCGCCGCCGGGTCGGCGAGCAGGGCGGCAAGCACCGCCGCCAGCCGGTCGGGATCACCGGGTGGAACGTGGACACCGGTGACGCCATCGACGACCGACTCCTTCAGGCCACCGACCGCCGCGGCCACGACCGGCACCCCGCACGCCATGGCCTCGAGTGGCACGATGCCGAAGGGCTCGTAGGTCGGCACGCAGACCACCGTGTCGGCGGAGCGCAGCAGCGAGGGGAGTGCCCCGCGTGTCACCTGCCCGAGGAACCGCACCCGGTCGGCGACGCCGTGGGCCTGGGCGGCGTCGCCGAGGCGCACCACGTCGGGGTCGGTCTCGAGATCGTGCCGTGGGCCGCCGCCGGCGATCAGCAGCTCGGTGCCGGGCAGCGTTGCCAGCGCGGCGATGACATCGCCGACACCCTTGCGCTCGACGAGGCGACCGACCACAACCAGGCGGTGCAGAGCGGAGCGGGCGGCCACCGGCCCGCCGGGTCGGAAGCACTTCAGGTCGACGCCGCAGGGCACGACCCGCAGCCGTTCGGCGGGCGCCCCGAGGCGCCGGAGCTCACCGACCTCGTCGTGGCAGGTGGCGATGACCCGGTCGGCCTCGGCCATGATCCACTCCTCGGTCCGCAGGCGGTCCGGGGGGCTCGTGTCCTCTGCCCCCTGGTGGCGGCGCTTGACGGCGCCGAGGGCGTGAAAGGTCTGCACGACCGGCACCCCGACCGGCCGAGCGGCGGCCAGCGCGGCGAGCCCGGACATCCAGAAGTGGGCGTGGACCGCGTCCGGGGGCCGCTTTTGCCACGTCTCGGCCAGTCCGTCGGCGAAGGCCTCCATGTAGGGGCGCAGGTTGTCCTTGGCGACGGCCTGGGGCGGCCCGGCATCGACGTGGTGGACCCGCACCCCGCCCTCCGCGGTCACCCAGCGGGGCAGGCCGGGGTCGTCGCGGCGGGTGTGGACGGTCACCTTGTGGCCGAGGTCGGCGAGGGCCCGGGCGAGCGAGCCGACGTGGACGTTCTGACCGCCGGCGTCCGCTCCGCCGAGCGCGGCAAGGGGGCTGGCGTGCTCAGACACCATCGAGATCAGCATGTGGTCACCTCCAGGAGCTGGCGGTCCCAGTCGGCGAGGAACCGTCCGAGCCCGAAGCGTTCGACGGCGTAGTCCCGGGCGGCGCGTCCGGCGGCGGCGGCCTCCGCGGGCTCGTGCACGAACCGGCGCACTCCTTCGACCACCGTGTCGAGCCGGTTGGACACCACGCCGGCCGAGCGTGGGACGACCTCGGCGGCCTCGGTGGTGGCCAGGGCCACGACCGGGAGGCCCAGCTGCATGGCCTCGATAAGGCTCAGCCCGAGCGAGGTCCACCGGTTGGGGTGGAAGTAGACCCGGCGTCGGGCCATCTCGGCGTGTAGCTCGGCCTGGGGCACGTCGCGCCCGCCGAAGGGCTCGGACCGCATCCCGAACAGGTCGACGGCGCTCGCGGCGCGCACCGGTGCGAGGAGGTCGGTCCCGGTCACCCGGCCCCGCCGGCCGGGATCATTGATGACGGCGACGGCGGCGGCCAGTTCGCCGGTGTACCGGTGCCCTGGGTCGACGATGCCGTGCTCGATCACCGACGTCGGGGCTTTGCCGCTGTCCCAGAACAGCTGGTTGAACCACGTCACGTGCACGACGGGGATGTCCGTCCGGTCGGCCAGGGGGTGCACCATCGACGCTACGGGTCCATCCGGCGCGTTGTGCTCGAGGTACACGGCCGGCAGGTCGCGCCCGGCGCGCCGGCCGAGCCACTGCTGGACGAGGTCGAACTCCTCCCGGCGCTGCAGGACCACGACGTCGACGTCGGTGGCGTGCAGCTGGTCGGGGGTCAGCTCCTCGGCCGACGCCGGCCAGTTCCATGTCCGGGCCCGGCCGAGGCCGCCGGGACCCCGGCCCGGCAGGACGGGGAGCAGGTAGCAGTGAGAGCCCTGCACGAACGCCGTCGTCCACGATCCGTGCACGTGCCAGAGCAGGATCCTCACGAGCCGCCACCACCACTGCGGGCCGGGGTGCGCCGGGCGGCGAGCTTCTCGACGGCGTCGGTCACCTCGCCGACGGGTACCTCGTCGATGCACGGGTGACCGGGGACCGGGCACGTCCTGGCCCTGCACCCGCCGCAGCCGATGTCCTGCCGGCCGAGCAGCACGTGGTCGACCCGCCAGGGCCGCCACCGCACGGCCGGTACGGTCGGCGCGTACAGGCTGACGACCGGCGTGCCGACCGCCGCGGCCAGGTGGGCGGGCCCGGTGTTACCAACGACGACGGCCCCGGCGCCGGCAAGGACGCCGGCGAGGCCGGCGAGGTTGACGCAACCGCCCAGGTCGAGGGCGCCCGGTGCGGCGACCGAGGCGGTCAGGGCTGTCTCGTCCCGGCCGCCGGTCACGACCACGTCACGGCCGGCGCGGAGCAGGCGCTCGACGAGCTCGCGGTCGCGCACCGGGCTCCACGCCCGGGCCGTGACCGAGGCGCCCGGATGCACCACGACGTAGCCGGCGGCCGGGAGTCCGGCCGGGGGTGCCCCGAGCAGCTCGGGGCGCACCATCAGGCTTCCGTCGTCCCGGCTCTGGAGGTGAAAGCCCATTGCGGCGCCGAGCGACAGTGACCGCTCCACCTCGTGGATGTCGTCGTCGACGTGGTGGCGCACGTCGAGCAACGACCCGGGGTAGTCGACGCTGATGGCCCCGATAGTCCTGACGCCGGCGAGGCGCAGCAGCAGTGCGAGCGGCAGCGGGCTCTGGTGGAACGACGTGGCGACGACGGCAGTATGGACCTCCGCCGCCCGCACCGCGTCGACCAGGTCCTCGACCGCCCCCCGCTCGACGGGGGAGGACACGCCCTCGATCCACGGCGCCCGTCCGACGATGACCGCGTCGACGCCAGGGAGAAGCCCGGCCGCCGCGGCCCCCGCCGGGCTGCACAGATAGGTGACCGGACCCTCGGCGGCGCACGCCCGGGTGAGCGGTCCGGTCAGGAGGACGTCGCCGACGCTGTCCATGCGGGCGACGAGGATCCCGCTCAACACATCCCCGCGAGGACCACGTCGACCGCCTGCAGGAGGTCGACGGCGACCACCGGTGCCGCCGCCACCTCGGCGGGGCGCGTCACCCGGGTCGGCACCAGCACGCCTCGCGCGCCGGCGGCGCGTGCCGCGGCGAGGTCCGAGCCGATGTCTCCGATCACCGCGCTCGACGCCGCCGCCACCCGCACCACGGCCGCGGCCGCCTGCACCAGCCCGGGGGCCGGCTTCCGGCACGCGCAGCCGTCGGCAGGGGCGTGCGGGCAGACCTGCCAGGTGTCGAAGGGGCCGAGCAGCTCGTCCACCCGCCGGTTGATCGCCAACACCTCGTCGAGGGTGGTGTGGCCCCGACCGACCGCCGCCTGGTTGGTGACCACTCCGGTCCGCATCCCGGCGGCCCGGGCCCGCGCAACCGCCCGGCGGGCACCGGGCATCAGGGCGACCCGGTCGGGGTCACGGTTGCCGGGCACGTCGACGATCAGGGTCCCGTCGCGGTCGAACAGGATCAGCTCAGGTCGCCACGAGGTGTCAACCCGTCGGGAGCGGGGGCGGAGCCGGTAGGGCCGGAGGGCGGCCGAGGGCCGCAGCGCCAGCGGCGAGCGGCCCAGGCCGAGGGGCGAGCCCTCCTCAGCCCGGAGCGCACCCGGGACCGCGGCCCACCCGCGTGCGGCGTGGAACACGGCGGCGGGAGGGATGAGCGCCGAGGTGACGAGCATGGTCGCCACCTCGGAGCGGGTGCGGGGGCCTGGGGCGATGCGCTCCGCTGCGAACGCTGCCGTCGTCGCGGCCCAAGTCGCGCCGAGCGCCCCGGCGAGCGCCCGGCGGCCGGTCAGCGCAGCGGCAACGGCTCCTGCGGCGGCGGCGGTCGACACGGAATAGCGGCCGTTGCGCGCCGGTCCGGCGCCCACTGCGTCGCGCCAGCCGGTGCCGTGGAGGGCCCGCATCATGGCGTCGTCGGCGTTGCCGGCCTGGGTCCGGACGCTCACCCAGCGGCCCGACGGCCGGACAGGGTGCTCGACAGTGCGGGCACCCTTGACGATGACGTACCCGGCGTTGGCGACCCTAAGGCCGAGGTCGGCGTCCTCGCGGTAGGCGCGCGGGAAGCGCTCGTCGAATCCGCCCACCTCGGCGAGCACCTCCCGCCGGTAGGCCATGTCGGCGGTGATCCACCGGGCTGCCTCCAGGCCGGCGACGCTGCGCTCCCAGTCGGTCGGCCGCCGGTCGGCCGCCAGCGGCACGCGCACCACGCCCTGCGAGGCGGCGACCTCGACCGGGAGGCCAGTCAGGTCGTCGAGGAGCTGGAGCGCCCAGCCGGGTTCCGGCGCGACGTCGTCGTCGAGGAACACCACCCACGGGCTGACCGTCGAGCGCCAACCGGCGTTGCGGGCAGCGGCCGGGCCGCGCCCACCGGAGCGGAGCACTCGCACGTCGGGGCTGACGTCGAGGGGGCTGGCGGACGCCGGGGGCCGGTCGTCGACCACCACTACGGCATCGGGCCGGGGGCCTTCGCTGTCGGCTAGCGCGGTGAGGAGGGTGCGCAGCGATGGCCGAGCGACGGTCGGCACGACCACGCTGTACCCGATCGGGTCCGGGCCGGTGATGCCGCTCACGCCGGCACCGCGCGTCGCTGCCGGAGCACCCCCGGTCCCCGCCGGGGTCGGCGGACGACGAACGGCCCGAGGACCAGCAGGTCGACGGGGGCCGAGCCGAAGCATTCCATTGCGTCCCGGGGGTCGTCGACCATCGGCCTCCCGGCGGTGTTGAGGCTGGTGTTGACCAGCACCGGGACGCCGGTCCGCTGCTCGAAGGCCACGAGCAATTCGTGAACGAGGGGTTCGGTCGCCCGGTCTACGGACTGCACTCGCGCCGAGCCGTCGACGTGGATCGCCGCACCGAGGCGCGCCTCCCACGCGGGGCGCACTCGGTGGGTGAAGAGCATGTACGGGCTGGGAAACGGGCCGTCGAAGATCTCGCTCGCCCGCTCAAGGGTCACCATCGGCGCCACCGGCCGGAACTGCTCGCGACCCTTGACCGTGTTGAGCCGGATCAGCGTCTCGGCCCGGCGGGGGTCGGCCAGGAGACTGCGGTGCCCGAGCGCCCGGGGGCCGTACTCGCTGCGGCCCTGGAACCACGCCACGATCCCGTCGGCGGCGAGCACCTCGGTGGTCGTCGCCGTCAGGTCGTCCGGTCGCTCGTAGGGGAGGTCGGCTTCGAGCAGCCACCCCTCCAGCTCGTCGTCGGACCAGCTCCGCCCGAGGGCGGCGGTGCGCAACGGCTCAACCGGGTCGCCGAGGTGGTGAGCCTGGTAGAGAGCACCGCCGAGGGCCGTGCCGGCGTCGCCTGAGGCTGGCTGGACCCACACCTGCTCAAAGGGCCCGTGGCGCAGCAGGTGGGAGTTGGCGACGCAGTTGAGCGCCACGCCGCCGGCCATCGTCAGGCACCGGTCTCTCGTACGGCCGTGGAGCCAGCCGGCGAGGTCGAGGAGGACCTCCTGCAGGCGGTGCTGGACGCTGCTCGCCAGGTCGGCGTGGCGGTGGTCCCAGGCGCCCTCACCGTCGCGGGCCGGTGCCAGCTGGGCCCAGGGGATCGTCCCCACGCGGAAGCCGCCCTCGCCGTCGGCGAAGATCAGCTCCCGGAGGACCGGCAGGTGCCGCGGCTCGCCGTAGGAGGCCATGGCCATCACCTTGTACTCGTCGGAGGAGCGCTTGAAGCCGAGGTGCACGGTCAGCTCCTCGTACATGAGGCCGAGCGAGTGCGGCAGCTCCTGGGTCCGGTACACCTCGAGGTCGCCGGCAACGGACCGGCCAGCGAGGTGGGTCGTAGTCTCACCCCGCCCGTCGAGGACCAGCACGCTCGAGTCTCGAAACGGTGCGGCGAGGTAAGCGGAGGCGGCGTGGGCGACGTGGTGGCGCACGTAACGGAGCCGGCCGCCGTCGATGCCCGGAATCGCCGACTCCAGGAACGAAGGGGCCCTATGGGCGTAGAACGTCCGCATCGGCTCCCACTCGTCCGCAGCCAGGTCGGCGCCCGAGGTACCAGGCGCCCCCAGCAGCGACGGGTCGTAGGAGTAGGTGACAGCATCGACATCACCAGGTGAAACCCCGGCCTTACGGAGGCACCACCGGGCAGCATTCACGGGCAACTCCCATGTCGAGAACGGCACCGCCTCCTTGCCGTGCTTGATTCGCGTGAAGCGCTCCTCCTCGGCCGCAGCCACGATCCGACCGTCGATGACCAGCGCTGCGGCCGGGTCGTGGAACACTGCGTTGATACCGAAAACGACCGCCAATTTTTGGCCTCCTGCCTCGCGATGACCCAGCGACAGTGATACCCGGCGCCAACCAAGTGAATCCTCTGCAGATAATCACCTGCAGAGGATTTACTAGGCCAATGGGCACATCGCAGCGGGACCGACCGCTAACCCTCGTCGTGGCGACCATGAACCGCCGGTCCGAGGTGCTGGCGACGCTGGGCCGGGCCCTCGACCGCCCCTTCCCGCCGC
Source organism: Acidimicrobiales bacterium (assembly GCA_965276635.1). Lineage (GTDB taxonomy): Bacteria > Actinomycetota > Acidimicrobiia > Acidimicrobiales > Palsa-688 > CBDIBC01. Next base: position 150,429 of record CBDIBC010000002.1, read on the forward strand.
CGGTGGTCGTCATCGACAACGCCTCGGCCGACGGGACGGCGGCCGCCGTCCGAGCGACCTTCCCCGATGTGGCGCTGCTGGCGCTGCCGGCCAACCTCGGTGCCGCCGCCCGCACCGTCGGCGCCCGCTTGGCGACCACCCCGCTGGTCGCCTTCGCCGACGACGACTCGTGGTGGGAGGCGGGGGCCCTCGAGCGGGCCACCGCCTGCTTCACCGAGGACCCGGCGCTCGGGCTGCTCACCGGACGGGTCCTCGTCGGCACGGAGGCGACGCTTGATCCCACGTCTGCGGCGATGGCAGCTGGCCCGCTTGACGAGTGGCTGCGCCCGTCGGCCTCCGGCCGTCGAGGCGTGACCGGCTTCCTGGCCTGCGCCGCGGTCGTGCGACGCGAGCCGTTCCTCGCCTCCGGCGGGTTCGAGCCCCACCTGGTGATCGGCGGAGAGGAGGAGCTCGTCGCCCTGCGGCTCGCCACGGCCGGATGGAAGCTCGTCTACGACCCCGAGGTGGTCGTCCGTCACCACCCCTCACCCTCCCGTGACGCCCACCGCCGCCGACGACTCCTGGCCCGCAACGCCGTGCTGACGGCCTGGCTGGCCTACCCGCCGCCGCAAGCGCTGCGGCGGAGCGTCGCAGCTTTGACCGGCCCCGAAGGTGTCGTCGGCGCGGCGAGCGCCCTGCGCTCGGCAGGGTGGGCGGCCGGCCGGCGCCACCCGGTCCCCCAAGCAGTCGGGGCGGCGTTCGAGGCCCTCGCCGGCTGAGCGCCGGCGGTTCACGAGACGTACTGGCGGGCCTTCGAACGGTCGTGGTCGGCGTCGAGGAGGCGCAGGCCGACCTCCACGTCGGCACCGACGTTCCGGCGAGCAGCGACCACCCACCACCCTCCCCTGAGTGCCTCGACCACCGCCCGAAGGCTGTGGCCGTCGGCCGGCGCGCTGCGCAGCAGCGCCGCACTCCGGAGCGCTGCCGAGGACACCGGTCGGCGAAGCCACGTGAACCAGAGGGTGTTGCGGATCCCTTGCCGGCGACGTAGGTGCGGGTCGCGCAGCACCGATGCCTGGTGGTGGATCTCGAGTTCCGGCACGTAGGCCATCTCCCAGCCGGCGTCGGCCAGGTCGGTTCCGGTGAGCTCCTCCTCGCCTCCGATGAGGAGCCGCCCCGAGAAGCCGCCCACGGCCCGGAACGCCTCCGCTCGTACCGTCGATGCCCCGGCCAGGAAGCTGAGCAGCGGTGCGCCGGGGCCGCCCGCCGGGCGGGGGAGGGGGCTGCGGTCCATCTCCTCGGACATGGCGTCGGTGGTCCCGCCCGGCTCGACGACGATGCGAGCGGTGACCACCGCCAGGTTTGGTCGCGCCTGTAGCAGGCCTACGGCCCGGCGGAGCGACCCTGGCGACCACCACGTGTCGTCGTCGCAGAACGCCACGAACCGGGTGCCTGCCAGCATGACCCCCACGTTGCGGCCGGCGCCGCCCATGTTGCAGCCGAGCGGCACCACGGTCACCCCGGGGAAGTCCCGCCGCACCGTCGCCACCGTGGCGTCGGCGGAGCCGTTGTCGACGACCACGATGCCGGGGTCCTCCTCGAGGGTCTCGAGGAGGTGGAGGGTGCGAGTCAGCTCGTCGCACCGGTCCCGTGTGATGATGACGACGGTGAGGTCTTCGCGTAGCGACGTCGGGCTCGCGGCCATGTCAGCCGACCGGTCGCAGCAGCTCGACCAGACGGTCCCGGTCGGTGAGGAGGGCGGCCCGGCCGTCCTCGGTGCAGGCCGCCACCCGGTCCCGTCCCTCGGCGGAACGGCACCAGCCGACCGCCTCGTCGAACGCGTCGTGACTGACGGCTTCGGCGCTGATCACCGCCGGCCACCCGAGTGCCCTGGCCTGTGCGCCGACCTTGCCCCCGCCTGCGACGGGGTCGACGGCCACCACCGGCACCCCCGCGGCCAGCCCGAGGACCAGTCCGTGCAAGCGGGTCGTCACCACCACGTCGACGCGCGCTACTGCGGCCGCGAACTGCTCCGGGGTGGACAGCTGGCGGGCGTCGCCCGGGTGCAGGCGGGTGTCGAGTTCGACGACGGCGAGGTCGGTGCCGGTCAGCCACCCGTCGAGGCAGCGGTGGACGCCGTCGTGGCGCTGCCGGTTCCCGTACTCGGGCTGGGAGTGGCTCCGGATGACCGCCGCCACCGCCACGTCGGCCACCGGGCGGTGGGCCGTCCCGAGGGCCAGGTCGACCGCGGCCCGGCCCGGCTCGTCGCGTGCCAGGACCGTGACGGGGGCGAGGGCCGGCGTGCGGTCCACGACCGATACCCCGACGGCCACCCGCTGCGAGCCGGTGAACCGGGCGAAGAGCTCCTCCACCAGCTCGCCGCCGGCGGGCCCGCAGACGAACACCAGGTGACCGACCGTCGCCGGCGGGACGTCGTGCCACGCCAGCTGGCCGCGGCGTCGGAAGGTGGCGGCCATGGCCACGTCGTGGTCGATGCCGGCGTCGTCGAGCCACCGGCTGACGGTGCGTTGTGCGAGGAGGTCGCCAGCGGTGACCTCGGCGGTGTCGAAGCTGAACCACCCGGTCACGAGGACACCCCTGGCGCCGACGGGTGCGTACGGGTTAGGACATGCCAGGGCACTCCTGGCGGTCGACGTCGGGGTGGACTGGCTGAGCATCGCTCTCCGATCTGTGGCGGGCGTTCGCTGACTTGGACCTACCCGGATCTGCCGGTCACATCGACGACGACTCGAGTGGTGACGCAGCTTGTCGAGGAGACTGTGCAGGCGGCGCGACACCTGCATCTGGCTTACCCCGAACTCCTCGCCGACGCGATGCCGAGCGCATCGGGGCCGCCACCCTCGCCGAAGGATCAAGACCGACCCCCATCACCGTCAAGCACTGGCCCTTGGTGCACCCTCGCGCAAGGCTGGCATTCCCTCCGACTAGGACCGCTCGCCAACTACTCGCCGCCATCCTACCGATCAGGCTGCTGCCCGCGCCGGCTGCGGCCGCCGGAAGCCCCTTCGAGCAGCTCGACCCCCGCCATGACCTTGGGGTCACGACGCGCTCAGGCAACCCGGTAGCGGTCAGCGAAGACCGACCCGTCGAAATCAAGCCTGCCGACTGGGGCGCCCTGGCGCCGCTCCGCGGCCTGAACAGTGAGAGCCGCCCACCCTTCGCTTCGACCGAGGTGCTCACCGATCTCACGGAAAGACATACCCCGTTGGGGTGCCGGGCTGTCATGCCGGCCGGCCGAGGCCGCGTCGGCTGACGCCGGAGTCGAAGGGCCTCGTGCTCGATGGCCAGTACGTCCGGCCGTTTGCTCTCGATGCCGAGGTAGCCCTTGAGAACCGCGACGTGCTTGGTCAGGTAGTCCGACGGCATAGCCGTAGCGCAGTCGGGCGCGAGGCTGAACAGGAACGAGTCCGTGCAGAGCTCGCGGCCACTCTCGGATGCCCGTTCATCAAGGCGATCGCAGTGGCGGCGCAGCATTGCCATCGTCTCGCCATCGACGTGAAAGGTGCGGCCACGTCGCGTCTTGGTCGTCTTAACCCTTCCGGACTCGCCGATGGCGCTGTCTACTGAGATCTGGCCCTTGGACCACCCGATGCCGGATCGACGGACGCCGACGAGCTCGCCGCGACGCATGCCGGTGACGGCCCCGAGGAGAAGGATGGCAGCGAACATCGGGAACGACGTCCGCTGCGGTCGACAACAACAAGTGGAGCTCGTCGACTTCGGGCGGCGTCCGCTCCTTCGAGGAGTGAGTATTTGTGGGCAGCTCGAAGTCGGCCATCGGGTTGCGACTGGACATCCCGCGTCGCTTTGCCTACCGGAAGAACGGGGCGTGGAGACTTTTGGCTTGCCTAAGCCGGGAGTTGCTCTGAGCATCCCCCCGTTGGACGGACACTTCGTATAGGAGGAGTCCATGTCCATGAAGAGGAAGTCGAGGGGCGGTCGCCCGTCGAGGTTCAGTGCGGAGTTCCGCAGAGATGCGGTCTCGTTGGTCCTCGATGAGCACCGCCAGATCGCCGATGTGGCCCGGTCGGTCGGCGCGAATGAGGGCACCTTGGGGAACTGGGTCCGCCTGGAGCGCATCGAACGCGGTGAGCGCCAGGGCATGACCGTCGACGATCGGGCGGAGCTGGCCGAGCTGCGAGCCGAGAACTCTCAGCTGCGCATGGAGCGTGATCTCTCAAACGATCGATGGCCTTCTGGGTGAAGGAGTCGACGTCGTGAGCCGCTTCCGCTGCGTCGATGACCAGAAGGCTGCCGGGTTCCCGGTCCCCACTGCGTGTGAGGCGACGGGGGTGTCCAAAGTCGGGCTATTACGACTGGGGCGCCCGGGAGGCGGCCGGGCCGACCGAGCGTCAGATCGCCGATGACCCCCTGATCGAGTTGATGCGAGAGGTCCACGCCGCCTCTGACGGCAACTACGGGGTGCCGCGCATGTACAAGGAGCTGCGCCGGGCCGGGATGGTCATCAACGACAAGAAGGTCCGCCGGCTGATGCACCGGGCCGGGCTGATCGGACGTCACCATCGCCGCCGGTGCCGCACCACCTTCCCCGGGCCCGGCTATGAGACGGTCCCTGACCTCGCCGGGCGGCGCTTCGACCCCGGCGCCCCCGACGTGGCCTGGTGTCAGGACATCACCTACATCGCCACGGGGGAAGGCTGGCTGTTCGTGGCGTCGACCCTCGATCTGGGGTCGCGTCGATTGTTGGGCTACTCGATGGCCGACCACATGAGAACCGAGCTGGTCACCGACGCCCTGTCCATGGCCCTCACCGCCCCGGGGCGGTGCCGCCGCCGGGGTGATCGCCCACGCGGATCGGGGCACCCAGTATCTCTCCAACGACTACCTCGAGTTCTGCCACACCCATCAGCTGCGACCATCGGTCGGAAGAACCGGAATCTGTTGGGACAACGCCGTGGCTGAGAGCTTCTGGCAGTCCCTGAAACGGGAATGCATCCAAGGACAGGTCTTCGCCACCCGCGCCGAAGCCCGCCGAGCGATCTTCCGGTGGGTCAACTGGTACAACGCCAGCCGGCTTCACACCAGCCTCGACGGGGTCCCCCCGATCGAGTGGGAACAGCAATACCGTCAAGCTTCATAACCACCCGTCCGGCCAACGGGGAGAGTCTCACTCAGCCCGGCTTGACGCATGGCGCCGAACAGCTGATCCATGACGGCTGTGTCCACGCGCTTCACCGGGTAGGACCCGACGGTGGGGGAGAACCAACGGTGGTGGAGCTTGCGGTAGTCACCGACAGTCTTCTCCGCTCGCCCCTTCTCCTCGCCGAGGTACTCGACGAGAAACCGCTCCACCGCCTCGTCGACCTGTGGGGGGCCGCCTGGTGCTTCCACACCGAAGCCGACCCCGCCGCTGACGCCTGGGTGCGAGACAAAGCGATCGTTGTCCTCGAAGGAAAAGCACGCGACGTCGCCGCCGGCATCCGCCGGCGAGCGACCGCCCTCGGCCTGCCCGCCACCAAACGGACCAAGGCCGACGCTGCCGCCACCTACCTGACCAACAAGGCCCCCTACTTCGACTACCCCACCGCCCTAGCCGCCGGCTGGCCCATCGCCACCGGCGTCATCGAAGGAGCCTGCCGCCACCTCGTCGCCGACCGCATGGACATCACCGGCGCCCGCTGGAGCGCCACCGGAGCCGAAGCCGTCCTCAAACTACGAGCCGTCAACACCAACGGCGACTACGACGACTACATCCGCTACCACCTCGAGCAAGAACACCGCCGGAACCACCACACCCGCTACCAACACGTCCGACTACCCACAGCCGCCTGAACCGGTCCCTCCAAAGAGAGCCGCACCCAAATGCTGTTCAGTACTTTCGGCACTTAGGGCGCGACATCGGCGCCACCGGCCGGCTCTCTGACCTGCGACGATGCCAGATCCGGGGACTTCTCGCGCTTTCCATGCTTCGAGTTGTCCCTTCACCCGGCGGGCAGTGCGTTCATCTCCACGACGTGCCCGATCGGGCACAGAAGCAAAGCGGTGTCCGGTCTTCGCTATATCGCACCCACGACGGGGGGATGTCGCCGCTGCGACACCCGGGTGTCGGCCCACCGACAGTGACTAGCGGGGGATCAGACCGGCAAATGGTCGCACCACTGACGCCGGAGGGGACCGTGCCTGTCACAGCAGCGAGCGATCAGGAGACGGCCGACGTCGACACTGCGACGTGGACCATCCCCGCCCTCAGGGCCCGCTCGGCCCACCTCCGCCACCTCGAGCGGGCCAGCCAGGACTCCTACGAGATCGGCAAACGGGACCGGGCCATCCGGGAGGCCTACGACGGCGGGGCCAAGGTCCCCGAGCTCGCCCGGTTCCTCAAGCTGAAGCGGGGCCGCCATCTACGGGATCGTCGGCACTGCCCCCTGACGTCGCCACAACCCGCCGGCGTGGGTCGTGGGTACGGCTACAGGGGCCTCGTCCGCGGCCCTATGTGGGGTATCCAGTGCGGCTCAGGCGGGGGCCCGGAGCCTCGCTGCGTCGACCGCACTCATCGCGCCGGAGCCTGGTTCAGGTCGACGACTCTTTGACCCGAAAATCCAAAGCGGGTCCCCTTCAAGATTCTGTCTACCGTAGTAGACAGTTACCGTCTACTACGGTAAAGTGCGGGTGTGACCTCCCGGGATCTCCGCCGCCGGCTCCGTCGGCTCGGCTGCGAAGAACTCCGCCAGAGCGGCTCGCACCTGGTGGTCCAATGCGGCACGTGCCGGACCGTCGTCCCAATCCACGGGGGCGACATCCCGACCGGGACGCTGCGGAGCATCGAACGAGATCTGGAGCCCTGCCTCGGAAAGGGACGGCTGCGATGACCACGACCACGACCGGCACCTACACCGCCGTCTACCAGCGCGACGCCCACGGCATGTGGCTCGTGGAACTCCTCGAGGAGCCCCGCGTCCACACCTACGGCCGCACCCTGGCCAAGGCCCGCGAGAACATCCGAGACGCCACGGCGCTGTGGTTCGAGACCGAACCCGACTCGCTGACCCTCGTCGACGACGTCCGCCTGCCCCCCAAGGCCCGCACCAGCGCCGCCAGGGCCCACCAGGCCCGCCTGCGAGCGACCGCAGCGCAGGAGGCGGCCGCGACGGCAACCAAGGCCGCCGCTGTCGCCCTGGTGCGAGACGGCCAGCTGTCAGTCCGAGACGCCGCCGAGATCCTCGGGCTGTCGCACCAGCGGGTGCAGCAGCTGATGGAACCCGCCGCCGCCGACCAGGCCGCCGAGAAGGTCACCAAGAGCCCCACGACGTAGATCCACCACCAGGTGGCCCCGGCGGTGTTGGAGCACCACCGGGGCCCGAGCCACCCCTACACAGGAGGGATGTCCCAATGTCCGACCGTAGCCCTCGGCTGCTCCCCCCAGCCGACCTCGCCCACCCGTCGCTGAGCCCCCGAACGGCGAGGCTGTACTCGAGTGCCGGGAACCATCTCGAGCGCCTGCTCGCCCAGGCCGGAACGGGTCTGACGACGTGCAACGAGGAGCAGCTGGCCGCCGTGGCCGCTGAGTGGATGGCTTCCTCCGCGTCGGCCCGCAACCAGATCCTCTGCGCGCTCCCCCACATCTGGCGGGCTCTTGGCCGCACCGATCCGCCGGACAAGGTAGCGGCCATCGGGCGGCGCATCTCCCCGCCGAAACTGACCACCTACGCACCGCTCGTTCCCGGGGAGGCGGAAGCGCTCGAGGCGGCGGCAGTAGCGGTCGGCGGCCAAGTCGGCCTCATGGTCCTCGTCGCCCTCCACGGCAGTTTCTGGTCCTCGGAGATGTGCCGGCTGCGCTGGGAGGACCTCGACGAGACGCAGCGGGTCTGGTGGGTGCGGTCCGACGACGGGCGCTGTCAGGTCAAGATCGCCGAGCGGCTGTGCCAGCTGCTACCCGCGGCGAGGCCCGCTACCGGCTGGGTGTTCGTCGGGCGCTGGACGCTTTCGGCAGTCGGGCCTCGCTAACCTCTCCCTCGATTTCAGAGGCGCGTGAGGGAGCGACCCTGGTGGTGAAACCGATTGAGAGAGCAGCATCTTGGACGACGACTGCCACGGGCCCGCAAGTGATAGCTGCTGCGGAGGCTCTTGCAGCGCGTACCGGCGGTCGTCTCCAGCGAGTCGACAACTCCGCTGCCACGATTTCGTACGGGTCACGGCGGCGCTTCAGAGTTTGGGGTGCCTACCTGTCACGCGGCAGGGATGCGGTTCCGTACAAGGTCTCGGTCAAGACCGTTGAAACAAAGGAGGGAACGATGGTGTCGGTCACCGGCACGAGCGACGAGGGCTGGTACCTGGCTCGAGTACCCGCGGGGACTCGCCTCCTCGAGAACAGGATCATGACGGCGCTTGACGCCTTGCGGCAGGGGTAATGGGCTCGCAACCCCACGTTCACTCCTACTGACCGCTGGCCAGGCCGGAACCAGCGCTGAGCGCATAGAAGAATCGCACCTGGGAATCAGCGTCGACGCTTCGTAAGCCCGCTTAGGCGCTCGGGCGCAAGTTCCGTCTCTTCCACGCCGGTTCAGCAGGGGCGCCACTGTCCGCTGGCCACCATGGTGTCGAGAGCCGTGATGCCGTCGCGCTCGACAAGCTCGCCGATCGCCGCGAGTGCTTCGGTGGCAGCAGCCCGAGAGGCGACAACGACGCACCGTCGGTCGGATGTCCGGAATCCTCGGTCGTCAAGCTTGGTCACGATGACCTGCCAGGACTTGGCGAACTTCCATCTGTGGCGGCTATACCGGATCACCTCCAAGGCCACCCCGAGGGCATAAGGCAACCAGGCAGCACCCGCGAAGTAGCCGTCGCCCGATGGGTAGCCCCTCGGTCCAGCTTCGAGATGGAAGGGTGTCCCGGTGTGGCTTCGGACATCTCGGGGGTGCGGAGACTGGCGGCGCCGCTGCTCGGCGCGGTCTGCTCGGTGCTGGTTGCTGCCATCCCACCGGTAGATCAGCTTCATCAATTGCGACGGCACGGTCCCTCGATGCAACGGGTGGAAGACCAGAACACTACCGAGATGCCCGGAGCGACATGACGACGCTGGCCGGTCATGCAGCACGGATCGCCGATCACGACTCACAGACGTCGAGGCCTGGGTGGATTCAGGATCGACACCTCGGATCGTTACTCCTCAGGCCCCATTCCACGAACGGCTAGCGGGATAGAGAATCACCCGCCTAGATTTGGTTTTCGTGGCGGCCGCAGGGGTAATCAAGGTCCACAGGATCAAGACTGGCTGGCGAGATCGGGTGCGAGCGTACGAGGTCCTCGTCGACGGCCGAACAGCGGGGCGGCCGAAGAACGGCGAGACGCTTGAGGCTGTTGCAGGCGTCGGTGATCATTCAGTGCAAGTGAAGATAGGACGGTGGTGGAGCAGTCCGAAGGTCGGAGTGTCTGTGACCTGTGGTGGTGCTGCAGTTCTGTACGTCAAGGCTCGGCCGATGGGGGAGCCCCTGACCGTGTTGTGGCAGGCGATCCGTCACCCGGACAGTTACATCCTCCTCTGGGCGGAGGGTTCGAGGCCACCAGACGAGCCCTGGAGGCCGCTGGACTGGGAAGGGCGCTGAGATAGGCGGATCTGGGGTGCTTCCTTGGACCGGATCTAGGGACAAAGTGGAACATGTCCCCAGGGGGGAGTGCCCTCACCTAGTGTGACCTGACGTAGGTCACGTCGCCCGGACAAGCACCGATTGCCGACTATGCTCCAGTCGCTACTGCCGTGCTGCGTTGGACGTGCTCATCGCCGGTGGTGCTCGAGATCGGTGGTCCTTCGGGTCCCGCCAGGGTAAGGCGTTCCGTTCGGAAATCAATCCGCACGGCCCGGAATCGGCTGAGGATGTCGGAACCGAGCGTTCCCATGAGTCCCGGGGCGTGTCGCGACTGTAGAGCGCCTACGCCGAGGATCTCATTTCGAAGCGGCAGGCCGTCGACTGAGAGGTCTCCGGGTGCCGTGAGGGAAATGGTGTGGGCGCAGCCGAAGCTGGTGGCATGGCGGGTGTCGAAGGTGTCGAGGTGCAGCCGTGCGGCCAGGCCAGAGTCGATGATGCTTGCGGCGGAGCCGGTGTCAACGTCGAAGGTGAATGGGCCCCGGCCGTCGACGCAGACGCCGGCAACCACGACCGCAAACCCCGGCACGGGTCGGACAACTCGAACGGGAACCACGATGTCGGTGGCTGACCCCGACAGGTGCGTCTCGCAGTTCCGAAACGCCGGAAAAGCGATCGGACTGCCCGCCCCAGTCGACGGTGGGCGGCTGGAGCAGCTGACCAACGATATGCCGAGGAGCACCGCACCTAGCAACGCGAGGCAGGCAGCTTGGCCCCGGCCTGCCTGCCTCGTCATTCGCCGCCGCCGGTGCTGGGTCTGCACCGGCGGTGATCGGCTATCAGAGCACAACGTCCAGGGGCCGATTCGTTCACGGGTGCAGTGTGCCTGTTCGCTCAAGACGATGCCGATCGAGTTGCTGCGCCCAGACCAGGAGCGGCTTGAGAATTTCGGGCGGCACCTGGCCGACCAACCTGTGAGCGATCAGGGCGCCGCCGGGATCTGGCCGCGTGGTTAGCGACGCCACGAGTGGCGGACGGAGTCCCGCGGCAACATCATCAGGGTCCCTGGCCGCCCGTCGCCACCCTTAGGCAGGTGGAGACGACCCGCGCTGGGTGTCCGGTGCCCGCCTGGCTGGTCGGCCCCAGCCCGAGGTTCACCATCCGGGAAGCCCCCCAGAATCGATGACCGCATACATACCCGGGCCGTTGACAGAATGTGCGGATGCAGCCGCTCGTCCTGGTCCATAGCCCGCTGGTCGGGCCCAGCACTTGGAGATGGGTCGCCGAAGCGCTGGTGGCGGGCGGTCATCGAGTCACGGTTCCGTCCGTCCCCGAAACGGTGGCGTCGTCTGGTTAGGAGTCATTCGCCGATTCGGTGGCGGCCCAGGTCGGCGACGGCGACACTGTCTTGGTCAGCCATAGCGGCGCGGGTCTTCTCCTGCCGCAGATCCAGGCACGAAGCGTCGGCGATGCCGGCCATCCGGTCTTCGTTGACGCAGGCGTCCCACCGCAGACCGGCGACGCCCGCTTGATCCCCAGCCAGTTCCGGGCGCAGCTCGAGAACATCGCCGTCGAGGGGCTGCTACCGAAATGGTCAGACTGATTCGATCCGGGCATGATGGAGATGCTGATCCCCGACGAAGAACGACGAGCTGCCGTCTGCGCCGAGTTGCCTCGGCTGCCTCTGTCGTACTTCGACGCCGTGGTGCCCGTCCCCACGGGTTGGACTGGCGGCAAGTCCGGGGTACCTTCGACTCAGCGAGCCCTACGCCGCCGATGAGGCAGAAGCCGCCCGCCGCGGATGGCCGGTCCTCGCGCTGCCGGGAGCGCACCCCGACCCGGTTACGCGACCTGAGCCGGTTACTGAGGCGATCCTTGCCCTCGTGAACAATCTGGTCGAATGACTCGCAGTCGCCGCCGTTCCGCATCAGGACGACCTACCGGTGCTCGATATGCCACTCAAGGCGAGCGAGGTGGTACACGTGAAGGTCGTCGCCCCCACGGTCCTGATTTGCGCCTCCGTGCCGGGATTGATTGAACGCGGCAAGAGCAGGATCGTCAACGTGGACGGGATGATCGCATTCAGCGGCCCGCACCGCACGCCCAGGGCCGCGCCGTCTATGCAGGGAGGCTGGCCCACCTCGTCGCCATGACCCAGGTGCTCCACGAGGAGCTCGGGATGGACTCGTCGCAGCGCTTGGAGCGTAGGACTTCTCGTCCGCGGAGACTACGAACTCGTCGTCGCCGAGCCGCTCACCTCGTCGAGCAACTTGCCCTGGGGTCTCCCCACCTGCCGTTGCCGATGACGAGCGCGTCCCGGCGACGCACGCCCGATGCAGCCTCTCGGCCGCCATGAGCCGGGAGCCGTGGAGCAGGGAACCGACCCGATTCGCCAGCCGATCCTGCTACCGCACGGTGGATTCGCTGGCGCGAATCGTGCGGTTCGTATCAATCGATGGCGAGCAGGTTACGGATTGTTCCCGAAGGCGTGGGCGTCGCCTTGGGCTCCTATGAGGCGGTAACCGCTGTCGCTGTTGGCGACGATCCCGACGACAGGAGTGGTGCCGGGGGCTCCGAGCGACCCGTAGAACTTGGCGTCACCCAAGGTGAACACGCCACCATCGGCAGCGACCAGCCAGTACCCGTAACCATCAGGGGTGGCAGCCATGCCGACGATGGGCTGGTTGAGATGCCTGTCGCCCTCAGACCCGTAGAACTTGGCGTCACCGAAGGTGAACACGCCACCATCGGCGGCGACCAGCCAGTACCCGTAACCATCAGGGGTGGCAGCCATGCCGACGATGGGCTGGTTGAGATGCCTGTCGCCCTCAGACCCGTAGAACTTGGCGTCACCGAAGGTGAACACCCCACCATCGGCGGCGACCAGCCAGTACCCGTAACCATCAGGGGTGGCAGCCATGCCGACGATGGGCTGGTTGAGATGCCTGTCGCCCTCAGACCCGTAGAACTTGGCGTCACCGAAGGAGAACACCCCACCATCGGCGGCGACCAGCCAGTACCCGTGACCGTCAGCGGTGGCGGAGACACCGATGATCGGGGCGTTGAGGCGGGCGCCGTTCTCCGAGCCCAGGTCGGCGGCGTTGCCGTGCGTGGAGAGCGTCCCGTTCCCGTCCAGCGCCCAGTACCCGGCCCCGCCCGGGGTGGCGGCGACCGCACCACCGGTCGGTTCCCGGACCGCCGCCGGTCCGCTCGGCGGCGTGGTCACCGGCGGCGTGGTCACCGTGACCGTGACCGAAGGCGTGGTCGCTGTCCCGGCGCTGTTGGTGGCGGTGACGGTGAAGGTCCCCGACGCGGTCGGGGTCCCGGAGAGCACCCCGGTAGTGGGGTCGAGGGCCAGTCCGGCTGGCAGGGCGCCCGAACCGACGGCAAACGTCGGTGTCGGGATACCCGACGCCACGAACGTGTAAGAGTAGGGCGAACCGGCAGCAGCCGAAGATGGGCTGTCAGCGCTGAACACCGGGGTAGCGGAAGAGACCGGGGGTGCCGGCGGGCCGGCGGGGGCGACGGTGGTCGAGGCCGGCGAGGGGCTCGAGATGCCGACCGTGTTGGCGGCGGTCACGGTGAAGGTGTAGCTGTCACCGTTGGTGAGGCCGTTCACGGTGATCGGGCTGGACGTGGCGGTGGCGGTCTGGCCGCCATGCGCCGGGGTCGTGGTGTCGGTCGCGGTCACCGTGTAAGAGGTGATGGCCGAACCGCCGTCTGACGCCGGGGCGCTGAACGCCACGCTGGCCTGCGCGTTCCCGGGGGTGGCGCTGACGCCGGTCGGGGCGCCAGGAGCGGTGGCGGCGGGGGCGACGGTGGTCGAGGCCGGCGAGGGGCTCGAGATGCCGACCGTGTTGGCGGCGGTCACGGTGAAGGTGTAGCTGTCACCGTTGGTGAGGCCGTTCACGGTGATCGGGCTGGACGTGGCGGTGGCGGTCTGGCCGCCATGCGCCGGGGTCGTGGTGTCGGTCGCGGTCACCGTGTAAGAGGTGATGGCCGAACCGCCGTCTGACGCCGGGGCGCTGAACGCCACGCTGGCCTGCGCGTTCCCGGGGGTAGCGCTGACGCCGGTCGGGGCGCCAGGTCGCTGCTCGACGGTGTAGGAGTCGGTGGCGACGGCGGTGCTGGCGTCATCCGATGAGGCCGTGGCCGTGTCGGTAGCCGGCCCCGAAGCGGCGGCCGTGGACACCAGGACCGGCACGGCGATCGCTGGAAGGACTGTGCCTGCGGTCAGTGGGCTCGCCGAAGAGGCAGGATAGGCGCAGGTGACGGTCTGGTTGCTTGGGGCTCCGCACGTCCAACCCGTCCCGCTGGGCTGCCCGGGAAGAAGGCCAGCTGGGAAGGTGTCGGTGACCGACACCGGATCGGTCTCGTCGCCGGCGGTGGGGCTGACGGTCGGCTGGATGGTGAAAGCGGAAGATGTGCCACCGGTCAACACCCCGCTGGTGCTGTCGGTGTTGGTGGCGGTCAATACCGGCAGTGGGCCGGTCAGGGTGCTGGCCGAGAAGTTGGCAACCTCGTGGGTCTCATAGGCGTTGGCCGTCGACGCTGTCCAACCGAACGTCAACTGCCACGGGGCCCCGGTCGCCGGGTTGATCCAGGACGAGGGGAAGGAGGCGTTGGCAGTGAGGCTCTGGAGGCTACCGGTGAGCGTCTGGGGCGCCGTCGCTCCGACAGGGGTGTAGGAGACGACGAAGCGCTGGGCACCCACGGTCAGCCCTGACGCAGTAGTCGCAGAGCTCGCCGTCGGGTTCATGGCCAGTTCGACTGGCACCCCAGTCGATCGGGTGGTGGACCCAGGCGTGTCGAGGGTGTCGCCTCCCAGGTTGTTGGTGCCGCTGGGCGTGGTTCCGGCGGACGAAGCCAACACGCAGTAGCCGGCGGTGCCATTCCCGGCCCCTCGCGCGGTCACCGCCTGCGGGGAGGTGGGGTCGGAAGTGTCGTTGGTGCAGCCGCTGCCCTGGGACGCACTGTTGAGGTAGTTGCCGTACACGTCGAAGCCGACGCCCAGATATCCGTGAGGGAGTCCTGACTCACCGTTGGCGGCGTTGGCCGCGTAGCCGAGCGACCCGCCGAGGGGACCGGTGGAAGTCGGGGGGACAGGGTGAGCAGGGTCGGTGGCGGCCAGGTCGAACGATAGACCGTCACCCGCCGGCCCACCGGTACCCGAAGGAGCTCCGAACTGGTACAGATCGAACTTGACATCCAAGCCCTGACTGGTCGGAAGCCCCGCGGTGTTGAACACCGACCCAACCCTGTCGTGAGCCGACGAGTTCAACTGCAAGGCGCCGCCGGGGGCGGCATCGGTCGCCGGCGAACAACGAGGTATCGACGTCGCACCAGACCCGGCAGCGGTCAGGCAGGCCTGGTTCGTCCCGAAAAACGCCGCCGGCAGGACCCACTGCCCCACCGGCGTGGACGCGCCGGTGAATGTCTCGCTGCCTAGGGGCGTCAAGGTCGTCGCGGTCGCGGCCATCGCGGGAAGCGTCGTGGCCGACAGCAAACCTACAGTGGCCGCCGCCCCCACACCGGCGAGGAATCGCCAGCGCAGATTGTCCCGACCAGCGGCAAGTACAAGTAGTAGGCGCATGCGCTCCATCTCCGATCCTCGAACCGAGGCGCTCAGCACCTCCCACAGGGTTATCGGCAGCGAGAGTCGTCACCTGAACAGGCACCGCCGACGGTCGAGAGAGAAACGGTCACGCCGACCATGGCACTACGACATGACCGTCTACGAGACCACGGTGCGGCCGTTCAGTTCGGGTGTTTTCGTGCCGATAGAGGCGTCATGGTCGGTGGCTGCGGAATCGTCGGACTGTGACGTCTCTGTCTCCTGGGGAACGGCGAGGGCGCCGGAATAGACCGGCGGATCATCTGCCAGTCGACCGGCTGGTACCCGACACTGCCAGAGCACAGTCCGCCGCTGGCGCCGGTCCGACCTCGCTGACAGCAGACCTGGATCTGAGCGAAGCGCTCCGAGGGGCCGGCTCGCGTGGAGAGTGGACGCTGGTGTACCAGCCGAAGGTGCTGGCCCAGACCCGGCGGATCGAGTCGGTCGAAGCCCTGCTGCGCTGGGAGCACCCCGTCTTGGGGGTCGTGGCCCCTGACCGGTTCATCGTGGTGGCCGAAACCGCCGGGATGATGGGCGAACTAACGCGCTGGGTGCTCGCGGAGGCCCTCGACGCCCAGACCCGCTGGCAGGCCGCCGGGGTCGACGTGGCCGTGGCGGTCAACCTGTCCGCCCAGTCAGTCGGGGACTTCGGGCTGCTCGGATGGATCGACGAGCAACTCCGATCTCGCGGTCTGCGCCCGTCATGTCTGACCGTGGAGATCACCGAGACCGCGGTCATGGCCGACCCTGAAGTCGCCACCCGGTTCCTGGCCGCTCTGCGGGTACTGGGGGTACGGGTCTCGGTCGATGACTTCGGGACCGGGTTCACTTCACTCAGCGTGCTGGCTCGTCTCCCCCTCGACGAGTTAAAGATAGACCGGTCCTTCATCCGCCGCTCCGCCACCTCCACCGCGGACGAAGCCGTGATCCGCTCGGTACGAGAGCTCGGTCACCGTCTCGGTCTCGACGTCGTCGCCGAAGGCGTCGAGGACGAGGCGACCGCCCGCCGGCTCACCGAGTTCGGAGCCGATATCCTCCAGGGCTACTTCTTCTCCAAACCGCTCATCGAGACCGCTCTCACCGCCTTCGTCACCGCCGAACGAGACAGCCGCCGACAAAGCGATAGCCAGCTCGACGACAGCGCAGAACACGACCGGATCGCCGCCCTCTACCGCTACGGGATCCTCGACAGCGAAACCGACGCTGGCCTCGACGACATCACCGCGCTGGCTGCCCACATCTGCAACACCCCCATCGCCCTGGTCAGCCTGGTCGACGTCGACCGGCAGCACTTCGCGTCCCGGGTCGGGCTCGAGGCGACCGAAACTCCCCGATCCGACTCGTTCTGCGCTCGCGCCCTCACCGGTGTCGACCTCCTCGAAGTAGCCGACGCCCAAGCCGATGAACGCTTCGTCAACAACCCCCTGGTCACCGGCGACCCCAACATCCGCTTTTACGCCGGCGCCCCGCTGCGCACCCCCGACGGTCACACCCTCGGCAGCCTGTGCGTCATCGACCGCAAACCCCGCAACCTGACCAACGCGCAACGCCGGGCCCTCGCCAGCCTGTCACGGACAGTAATGCGCCAACTCGAAACCCGCCGGGTCGCTCTCGCCGCCCAGCGTCTCCCCGGACAGCTCCGCCACATACTCACCGCCCGCACCCACGGCCAGCGCCGAAAAGCCGAAGACCTCCACCTGCGCATGTGCGCAGAGCTTCTTCTCTGCGACTGCGCCATTATCCTGCGCCGCAGCCGACCCGACTCGCCGTACTTCACTCCCAGCAACTCCCTCACCGACCGAGCCCGCCTCTCGGTCATCGACACCCTGGTCGTGGACAGCACCGCCACCAACAGCCTGGCCGCAGCCATCGACCGCCACAGCGCCGTCTTCGTCCCCGACGTCACCACGTCTCCCCTCACCGACCGTCGCACCAGCAGCCAACTCGACCTGCGCGCCGTCCACATCCAACCGGTGGTCCGCCTCGACAACACCATCGACTCGGCCATCGTCACCGGATGGGAACACCCCACCGACAACCTCAACCGCACCGCCATCGAATTCCTCGCCCTCATCGCCACAGTCCTCGGCATGACATCATCCGCTACCACCGCCCCCTGAGTTTGTCAACCGGGAGTGTAACTACAACGGTGTAGTGCGTGGGACTGTCTCATAAACGGTGTAACTGGTTCTTCTCTTACGAGTGAATCTCGGTTACTTCGTTCCGACTATCATACGGTCTGGGAAGGCGATTGTAAAGGCATTCAACGCTCCTTTCCATCGATTCGACCAGCGTTGACGGCCTCTTCCGGTCGGGTCGAGACTCATCACGGCCAAGTACACACACTTGAGAGCAGCCTGCTCGTTCGGGAAATGACCCCGAGCCTTGACCGCCTTCCTGATCCTGGCGTTCACGCTCTCTATCGCGTTCGTGGTGTAAATCACCTGCCGCACTTCGGGGTCGAACGACAAGAACGGGACGAACTCGGCCCAGGCCGACTCCCACAGCTTGACGATGGCCGGATACTTCGCCTCCCATCGCCCGGCGAAGTCAGCCAGGCGCTCCAGGGCAGCCGCCTCGGTCACGGCGGTGTAGATGGGCTTGAGGTCCTTGGCCAGCTCGGGCCAGTCCCGGCGGCTGGCGTAGCGGAAGCTGTTGCGGATCAGATGCACGACGCAGGCCTGCACGATGGTCTTCGGCCACACCGAGGCCACCGCGTCGGGCAGCCCGGTCAGGCCGTCACAGACCAAGATGCACACGTCCTTGGTGCCCCGGTTCTTGATCTCGGTCAGCACGTGAGCCCAGTACTTGGCCCCCTCCCCGCCCTCGCCGGCCCACAAACCCAGGATGTCGCGCTCGCCGTCGACGGTGACCCCGATGGCCACATAGATCGGCCGGTTCGCCACCTGACCCTCACGAATCTTGACGTGGATGGCATCGACGAACATGACCGGGTAGACGGCGTCGAGGGGCCGGTTCTGCCACTCGACCATGGTCTCGAGCACCCCGTCGGTGATGCGCGTCACAGTTTCCTTGGACACCCTGGCCCCATAGATCTCCTCCAGATGGGCGGAGATCTCACCATGGGTCAGACCCTTGGCCGACAACGACAGCACCAGCTGGTCCACCCCGCCCAGGCGACGCTTACGCTTGGGCACCATCACCGGCTGGAACGACCCGTCCCGGTCGCGGGGCACGTCGATACTGACCGGGCCGATATCAGTGATCACCCTCTTGGTGCGGGTGCCGTTGCGGCTGTTACCCGAGTGATGCCCAGCTGGGTCGTAGGGCTCGTAGCCGACGTGCTCGGTCATCTCGCCCTCAAGCGCCGCCTCGAGTAAACGCTTGGTCAAGTCCGCCAGCAGCCCACCCGGACCGACCAACCTCATGGCGTCGCCGTCAGCCCGGGCCAACAGCTCGGCCGCCAACTCCTCCGTGCCGATCTTCGCGGCCAGCGCCGAACCGGGCGAGGGCTCCATCACCACGGTCGAGTCGACCACGTCAATAACGTCTGTCACTGTCTCTCCTTCCGCCAGGCTGGGCCCGGCTACTGTAGGTAGACAGTTACACCGTTGTAGATACAGACCGCCGCATGGCGGGCCGCCCAATCGTAGAAGCCCGACGTTGACACCTCGACCGCCTCGCACGCCACCGTCACCGGGAACCCGGCTGCCTTCTGATCATCGACACCCACGTAGCGGGTCACGGTGTCGACGTCTCTTTGATCCAGAAGGCCAGAGATCGTTTGAGCAGATCTCGTTCCATCCGCAGCTGCGCGTTCTCCGCTCGCAGCTCAACTAGATCGGACCGGTCATCCGCGGTCAGCCCCTGACGGTCACCCCGCTCGATCCGCTCCAGGCCGACCGAGTTACCCGGGGTGCCCGGGTTCACCCCGATGGCTCGACCCACCTCGGCGATAGGACGGCCCTCGTCAAGCACCATCGTCACCGCGTCTCGCCGGAACTCCGGCGGGAACTTCGAAGGCCGACCCCTCGCAGTGGTCCTCTTCTTGTTGGACATGAACAACCTCCTATATGAGATGTCCGTCCAACGGGGGGATGCTCATCTCGTGTTCGAGGCGTGGGACAAGGTCCGGGCCCACCAAGGGGCGCCGGGCGTGGACGCCGTGACCATCGCCGAGTTCCAAGAGCGGGAGGCCGACAACCTCTACAAGCTGTGGAACCGGATGTCCTCGGGCTCGTATATGCCGGGACCGGTGCGAGCGGTGGAAATACCGAAGGATCACGGATGGGGGGTCAGGACGCTCGGGGTGCCGAATGTGGCAGACCGGATCGCCCAGACCGCGGCAGCGGTGCTGCTGGAGGAGAAGCTGGAGCCGATTTTCCATCCTGACAGCTATGGGTACCGTCCGGGGCGTTCGGCCCATGACGCCCTGGCTGTCACCAGGCAGCGCTGCTGGAGGAAGGGCTGGGTGGTCGATCTCGACATCCGGGCCTTCTTTGACAGCGTTCCGTGGTATCTGATGCTCAAAGCGGTATCTCACCACACCGACGAGGGGTGGGTTCTGCTCTACATCGAACGGTGGCTCAAAGCCCCCATCCAGATGCCGGACGGAACCATGGTCGCACGGGAGAGAGGAACCCCACAAGGTTCCCCGATCTCGCCCTTGTTAGCCAACTTGTTCATGCACTATGCGTCCGACCGTTGGATGGACCGGACCTTTCCGGGCTTTCCGTCCGAGCGCTACGCGGATGACATCATCGCCCACTGCGACAGCAAGGAGCAGGCCGAGGAACTGAAAACTGCGATCGCCACGCGACTCGGGGCCTTGGGTCTCGAGTTGCACCCTGACAAGACCAGGATCGTGTTCTGCAAAGACTCGAACCGCCGAGGCGACTCGGAGCACACCAGCTTCGACTTCCTCGGATATGGCTTCCAGGGGCGCTTCGCTCGGGGCCGGAATGGCTACTTTGTCAGCTTCATCCCGGCCATGAGCGACAAGGCGAAGAAGGCGAAGAGCAAGCAGATCCGAGGCTGGCACCTCAATCGTCGCATAGGGACGGACCTGTCCGGCATCGCCAGGAGCATCAATCCACAGGTGAGAGGCTGGATCAACTACTACGGGCGCTTCTACCGCTCCAAGTTGTGTTTCATGGCCAAGCGCATCGACGAGCACCTGATCCGATGGGTCAGGAGGAAGTTCAAACGATTCCGACGGCGACCAGGCCGAGCCTGGGCATGGCTCGACGCCATCCGGCGGCGAGACCCACGCCTATTCGCTCACTGGCACCTGATCGCCGTCACAGGTCGGACTGCAGGAGCCGTATGACGGGAGACTGTCACGTACGGTTCTGTGAGAGCCGGGGGGTGCGATTCCCCCCGGCCACTCGACACTGTCCCCCTACAGTTGCCGGGCCACGCCCGACGGAAAGGATGTGCAGTGACCGACACGATGGAAGTAGTGGTCGACGGGGCGGAGGTCCCGGCGAGGATGGAGCGGCGCCGGGTCATGCGCTGGCGACCAAGGTCGGCACTGAGGAGCTCGCCGCGGAGCTGTTGGCCCGGGCCGGGAACGAGTGGGTGAGCCTGGTCGGGCCTGGCGGTCTGCTGTCGGGGCTGACCAAGGCGGTCCTCGAAGCAGCGCTTGAGGGTGAGCTGACCGGCCATGTGGGCTATCAACCCCATGACCCCGCCGGGCATCATTCGGGGAACTCTCGCAACGGCACCCGGACCAAGACGGTGATCACCGATGTCGGGCCGGTGGAGATCGACGTTCCCCGGGACCGGGCGGGGACCTTCGAGCCGGTCATCGTCCCCAAGCGGGCCCGTCGTCTGGGTGGCGTAGATCAGATGGTGCTGTCGCTGTCCGCGAAGGGCCTCACGCATGGGGAGATCTCCGCTCACCTGGAGGAGATCTACGGGGCGAAGGTGTCGAAAGAGACCGTCACCCGGATCACCGACAACGTGATCGAGGGGATGGTGGCCTGGCAGAACCGGCCCCTCGACGCGGTCTACCCCGTCGTGTTCATCGACGCCATTGTGGTCAAAATTCGGGAGGGGCAGGTCGCCAACCGGCCCATGTACGTGGCCGTCGGGGTGACCGTCGACGGCGAACGCGACATCCTGGGTTTGTGGGCCGGCGACGGCGGCGAGGGCGCCAAATATTGGGCGCACGTGCTGACCGAGATCAAGAACCGTGGCATCAAGGACGCCGGTGCCACCCATCCCGAGCGTGCCGCTCAGCATCACCGCTGGCCAGACCCGAACGCCCTCCTGCAGCGGGCTATTACCCTGAGCTCCGTGGCTGCCAAGGGCGGCCCGTTGCAGGCCAGTCTGGCCCCGGCTCAGCAGATCCTCGAAGCGCAAAGCGTCGCCTTCGTGCGTGCCACGGCGGAGGCTCAGGCGGCGACTGCCCGGATGACATTGGCCAAGGCCAACGCTGCGGCCGCCACCGCGGCCGCCTCCCGGCTACGTCGCCCCGCCGGGCGCCACCGCCCCCGTGACGACGACGACCACCGTGCCGGGCACGGGCGGCCCTGGGCCTACCACGACCGTTGCCGGCGGGAGCCTGCCGACCACAACGGCGCCCACCCCCGGGTCGACCACGACCTCCACCACGACCGGTCTGCTCGGGCACTGAGCACCGCCCGCTGGGCGACGAACCCGAATCGTTACAACCCAGCCGGGTGGTGGTTCGCGACGCGGTCGGCTGGCAGCTGCAGTCCGGATGCGCCGATCGTGGTGAGTCTCACGAACCAACGTCCGACGCAGCGGACTGCGGCGCGGGCGACGGCTGCGTGGGTCTGTCCTCGAGCCACGATTCGTGCCACAGCAGCGGTCAGCGGCGGTCGCATGGGCCGTCGGCTCCGAGGACCGAGCCGTCCCAGCGTAGACCGTCGAGGATGTACCAGCGGGCTTTGGGTCCCCGGCCCAGAACGGAGGGATGCTCGATGGCGATGTCCGAGGTCTGGACGGTGCCGCCTAGCTCGGTGACGCCCGGAGGAGGGCTCATGCCGTCGATTCGGCCGTCGGGCCCGAGCGTGTCGCGAATCTGATCGGCCGTCTTGATCCGGACCTGGTGCATGGACACGCCGACGGGCACGTCGACGGGCACGGCACGTTCGGGGCTGGACGGCTCCAGCCATTAGTCTTTGAAGATGAGCGCGCAGGACCGCCCGCACCCCTGGGTGCCGTCGCAGGTGACTCCGTCTAAGACGACGGCACCAGAGATAGCCCGCATGCGCCACGTGTCATCGAGCATCCGGCGCGCGACCTTGGAGACTTGATACGTCCCCGAGCAGTAGCTCCACTGGTCGTCGGTGAACACGAAGCCGCGTGTCTTGTTGGCCGAGTCCAAGGTCGCCTCGATGTCGCCACGGTCTTTGACCCGCACCCAGTCGCCTTCGCCAAACCGGGACGAAGGCCCTGGCACGACAGGGCCGTGGCGCCGGTGGCGGACCCGCCGGAGCAACGGGGGACGGTCCACGGGACTCTCTTCGAACTGGCATCGCTCGGCCCCGTGGAAAGACGTGCTCGGACAGCCATGGACGGGAGAACCTTACCTCAGAAACGACAGCACGTCGTAGCTGGCTCGCCTCTCTGACTACTGTCCTAGAGATCGCCATTATCGAGCGCGCCAAACGTCTGGTGCGCGCCGGCATCTGGCGATCGGCGTCTCGTCCCCGGGTGCGCCGACTGCTGGACCTGGCGGCACAGGGGATCGAGGACGCCCTCAGCGCCGAACGCCACGACGGCCCCGTCCGGACGCAGTACCAGATGCACGCGACGCTGTCGAGGGTCGGATCTACGGCGATACAAACCCGACCGTTTCTGCCCGGCGTCGACGACGCGGCGTTGCTCGCTCTCAACAACGACGCCTTTTCTTGGCATCCCGAACAGGGCGGCTGGACCGGCTACGACTCGAGGCGGTCACCCAGGAGTCGTGGTTCGAGCCAGGCGGGCTGCTGCTGGTCGAAGAGAACTCCCGGCTGCGAGGGTTCTGCTGGACGCGCCTGGACCGACAGACCCACCCACCCACCGGGGCCATCTGGGCGATCGCTGTCGCCCCAGACGCCCGGAAGGAAGGCCTCGGACAGCAGCTGCTGACCGCAGGGGTCGGCCATCTCGCGGCGCAGGGGTGCCGCGACGCCACACTCTACGTCGACGCATCGAACCGGGGGGCGCTCGGGCTATTCATCAACAACGGATTCGTCGTGCGCCGCATCGAACGCCTCTACGGTGAGGCGCCCCTTCGAGTGCCGCCGTTTGCCTAACCGGCGACGGGAGTGCCCCATCCGCACCGTGGTGGTTGCCGGCTCTGTCGAATCTCACTGAAACCGGCTCGCCGGTCGCGGCGGGCGGGACCGTCAGCGCAGTCTTGGCTGGAACTGCACGAAAGCCCTTAGATCCCCATCCCGGAGGGAGTCAGGGCGAAAAGGAGGCGCAGCCCGATCTTGTTTCCGATACCTAACGGGGGTATAGTGTCTCGCCGGGTGAGAGCTGCCTTCGGAGGGTGACGTGAACGGCTATACCGCCAACAAGGACAACTACCTCAAGAGGCTTCGGCGGATCGAGGGGCAGGTCCGAGGGCTACAGAAGATGATCGATGACGACAAGTACTGCATCGACATCCTGACTCAGGTCTCGGCGGTCACCAAGGCCTTGCAGTCCGTCGCCTTGGGCTTGCTGGATGAGCACATGGCCGGCTGCGTCGTCGACGCCGCCCGAGCCGGCGGCCCAGAGGCCGACAGAAAGGTCCGCGAGGCGACCGACGCCATCGCCCGGCTCGTCCGCTCCTGAGACCACAACCAGCAAGGAGTACTGCCATGGCCACCGCCGAGTACGTGGTAACCGGAATGACCTGCGAGCACTGCACCAACGCAGTCTCCAACGAACTGCAGGCCCTGACGGGTGTCACCGACGTGACCGTCGACCTGGACTCGGGGCGAGTGACCGTCACCAGCACCGCACTCCTCACACCGGATGCGGTGGCCGCCGCCGTCGATGAAGCGGGCTACCAGCTCGCCGACGCCGCCGATCCGGGCGTCGCCTGAGCACCGGAGCTCACCCGTAGCGCACCCCGATCGAGAGCGAACAGACAATGACCACCACGAACCCCACCGCCGCCACGACAACCGCTGAAGCGCACGTGCAGCTGGCGCTGGGCGGCATGACTTGCGCGTCGTGCGCAGCCCGGATCGAGAAGCGCCTGAACAAACTCGACGGAGTTGCAGCGACAGTCAACTACGCCACCGAGCAAGCGACGATCGACTACCCCACCAGACTGCGCACCGAAGACCTGATCGCCGCGGTCGAAGCGGCCGGATACACCGCCCGAGTCCCGGGGCCGGCCGCGGAAACCGAAACGACGGGCGAGACCCAGCAGACAGACGACGACGCGACTCGGTCATTACGCAGCCGGTTGGCGATCAGCGCCGTCCTGGCCGTGCCGGTGATCGCCATGGCCATGATCCCGGCAGTGCAGTTCCGCAACTGGCAGTGGCTGTCGCTCACCCTGGCCGCCCCCGTCGTGGTGTGGGGGGCGTGGCCGTTCCACCGGGCCGCGGCCACCAACCTCCGCCACCGGGCCGCCACCATGGACACCCTGGTCTCGCTAGGTGTGCTGGCCGCGTTCTCCTGGTCGCTGTACGCCCTGTTCGTCGGCGACGCCGGCATGGCGGGCATGAAGATGCCGTTCTCTCTGACCGCCGGACATATCGCCGGCCGGGACGAGATCTACCTGGAGGCGGCTTCGGGGGTGACGGTGTTCCTGCTGGCCGGCCGCTACTTCGAGGCCCGGGCCAAGCGCCGTTCCGGCGCCGCCCTCGAAGCCCTCCTGTCTCTGGGGGCCAAGGACGTCGCCGTCCTGCGCGGCAGCACCGAGACCCGGGTCCCTATCGATCAGCTGGCGGTCGGGGATCTGTTCGTGGCCCGCCCCGGCGAGAAGATCGCCACCGACGGCATCGTCACCGAAGGCTCCTCGGCCATCGACGCCTCGCTACTCACCGGCGAGTCCGTTCCCGTCGAGGTCGCACCCGGCGACGCGGTGACCGGGGCCACGGTCAACACCGGCGGCCGGCTGGTAGTGCGCGCCAGCCGGGTCGGTGCCGATACGCAGTTGGCGCAGATGGCCCGCCTGGTTACGGACGCCCAGAGCGGCAAGGCGCCCGTGCAGCGCCTCGCCGACCGCGTCGCCGCGGTGTTCGTCCCCGCCGTCATCGTCATCGCCGTCGTCACCCTGGCCGGGTGGCTGGGCACCGGCCACAGTGTGACCGCGGCGTTCGCCGCCGCGGTGGCGGTGCTGATTATCGCCTGCCCGTGTGCCCTCGGTCTGGCTACCCCCACGGCGCTGCTGGTCGGCACCGGCCGCGGCGCCCAACTGGGGATCTTGATCAAAGGCCCCGAAGTCCTCGAATCCACCCGCCAGGTCGACACCATCGTGTTGGACAAGACCGGCACGGTCACCACCGGAGCCATGAGCCTCCTTGACGTCGTCGCCGCCTCCGGGCAGTATCCCGTCGAGGTGCTCCGTCTCGTCGGCGCCTTGGAGGCCGCCTCGGAGCACCCCATCGCCCAAGCCATCGCCACCGCCGCGTCCGATGCCGTCGGCGCCCGGCCCGCGGTGACCGACTTCGCCAACCGTGAAGGCCTGGGCGTGCAAGGCGTCGTCGACGGTGTCGCCATCGTCGCCGGACGGCCGGCCCTGCTGGCCGAGGCTGGCCTGCACCTGCCGCCCGAGCTGGCCGCCGCGGTAGAAGAGGCTGAGGGCGCCGGGCGGACCGCGGTGGTGGCCGGCTGGGACGGCCAAGCCCGGGCCGTGCTGGTGGTCGCCGACACCGTCAAACCGACCTCCGCCGAGGCGATCGCCCAGCTGCGCGCTCTCGGTCTGCGCCCGCTGTTGTTGACCGGTGACAACCGCCGAGCCGCCACCGCCGTCGCGGCCGAGGTCGGCCTCGCCGCCGACGACGTGATCGCCGACGTGCTCCCGCTCGACAAAGTGGCAGTGGTCCGCCGACTGCAAGCCGAGGGTCGGGTGGTGGCCATGGTCGGCGACGGCGTCAACGACGCCGCCGCCCTGGCCCAGGCCGACCTCGGCCTGGCCATGGGCACCGGCACCGATGTGGCCATCGAGGCCTCGGACCTCACCTTGGTGCGCGGCGATCTGCGGTCGGCAGCGGATGCCATCCGGCTGTCTCGCCGCACCCTGGCCACCATCAAGGGCAACCTGTTCTGGGCGTTCGCCTACAACATCGCCGCCATCCCCTTGGCCGCCGCCGGCTACCTGAACCCCATGATCGCCGGGGCGGCCATGGCCTTCTCATCGGTGTTCGTGGTCACCAACAGCCTCCGGCTCCACCGCTTCCGGCCACTCACCGACACCGCAACCGACCAGCCCGGCGCCCGGCGTTCACCCCGGCCCATTGCCGCGGCACAGGCAACGCACGCGGTGTAGCGGGCGGGGACCGGGATAGCTCAATGGACCACCATGATCGAACCACGAGAAGCCAGGAATCGACCGGCCTTCGTACGGCGACGGTCCCCACCGTCGGGCAGCCGGTAACCATCGCCCTGCCCGCCTGCACCGGAGGCCAGCTGTGAGGGTGGTTCACGCCGTGGGCCACGCCGCGGCCACGGCCGGCAGTATGAGCTGGGAGATCCTGTGGGCGCTTGTCCTCGGCTTCTACCTCTCGGCGGTGGTGGAGGCTCTGGTCCACAAAGAAACCATCAGCCGACTGCTGGGCGATCACCGGGCCAAGAGCCTGGCGGTCGCCACCGGTCTCGGCGCCGCCTCGTCGTCGTGCAGCTACGCCGCGGTGGCGTTGGCCCGCTCCCTGGTCCGCAAAGGCGCCGACTTCGTGGCCGCCATGGTCTTCGAACTGGCCTCGACCAACCTGGTCATCGAACTGGGGATCATCCTGGCCCTACTGCTGTCGTGGCAGTTCACCCTGGCCGAGTTCATCGGCGGACCGATCATGATCATCTTCTTGGCCTTGGCGTTCCGGCTATTCGTCTCCCAGAAACTGCTCGACGACGCCCGCACCCAGGCCGACCGGGGTCTGGCCGGGCGAATGGAAGGCCACGCGGCGATGGAAATGAGCGTCACCGGCGACGGGCCGTTCTGGCGGCGACTGCTCTCCCCCCAGGGGTTCACCGCCACCAGCCACATCTATGTCATGAACTGGGCCAGCGTCATCTTCGACATCGCCCTGGGCTTAGTCATCGCCGGCTGCCTGGCCGCCTGGGTGCCCGACAGCTTCTGGCGGCACCTGTTCTTCACCGGCCACCCCCTCGCCGCCAAAATCTGGGGTCCTCTCATCGGGCCGGCCATCTCCGTCGTGGCCTTCGTGTGCTCCATCGGCAACGTCCCCCTCGCCGCGGTGCTCTGGAACGGGGGGATCAGCTTCGGCGGGGTCGTCAGCTTCATCTTCGCCGACCTGATCATCGTCCCCATCCTGCTCATCTACCGCAAGTACTACGGCACCCGCATGGCCCTCCGGCTCTTCGCTCTCTTCTACGTGACCATGGTCGCCGGCGGCTACATCATCGAACTCGTCTTCGCCCCCCTCGGGCTGATCCCCGCCAACCGCAACGCCAAAGCCATCAGCCCCCACATCTCGCTCAACAGCGACACCTACCTCAACATCGTCGCCATCGCCCTCACCGCCGTCCTCGTAATCCGGTTCTACCGCAGCGGTGGCCGGCCCATGCTGGCCATGATGGGCGGCTCCCCCGACCAGGAAGCAGGCGGAGCGGCCTGAAGGCTGTGCCGACATCCCACCCCGAGGATTCCCGGTGGCGCAGCGGCAATGAACCGCCGTTGTCTGGAAGCTCGCACGATCAGGAAGACAACCGTTCGGCGTGGGTTCCGATGCGTGTCACCGGTCAAGCCGCGGACCCGGTCCGATACCTTCGCTGCCGTGCCGCGACCCAGGGCACGGACGACGCCTCGTCGTGGGGGGGGAGCCGACGAGGCCGCCACAGGATTCCGCCGGGTGGTTGACGGCCGGGGCGGGCTTCAACCGACCCGGCGGCCCCGCTGGGCCCCGGCCGCCCGGAGCAGTGGCAATGCAGGTGACGGTGCGGGCGGGGATCCGATGCTTGCGACGCCGACCCTGAATGCTTGGCTGATGAGCGGTCGGAGAGCCTGCGGCCATGGCGCCGACCTGCCGCCCGGGGAGCTTCCTCGCGCCCAGCCCCAGCAGATGGTGGGTAGACCGTACGCGCCGTCGTTCCCCCGACGTGGGGCTAGCTAGCGCCCCGCTCCCATCCACGCCTGTGCCTGCGAGTGGTTGCCCAAGGTGTTCGCTCACCGCACTCGCTGCTGGGCGCTGGGTGGTAAGCCGCCGACCAGCGGTCGAGCTCTTCGAAGGACAACGACACCGGCTCGTTGTCGGGCGCAGAATCGAGGTAGCGGCGAAGCGGGTCGCACTTGATTGTCATCGCCCCAATCCTGGCGCTGCCGAACATGTGGCTGCGACCTGACACTCAGGCCGCCCGGTGCGCCTCGCCTGGCTGGCGCCTCGGGTCACGCAGGTGCTGCCGGCCGAGTAGACCCCATAAAGACGTCGGCGCCCCAGGCGGCGCCGATGGCGGCGGGATACGCCTCGGTCCGGACGACCGCCCCGGTGGGGGGCGTCGATCATTTGGCCGGCGGCCACGACCAGCCCGACATGGGTGACGTCGGCCGCCGAGGCCCCGAAGAAGACCAGATCGCCCGCCTGCGCTGGGGTCCC
This sequence comes from Acidimicrobiales bacterium, assembly GCA_965276635.1. GTDB lineage: Bacteria > Actinomycetota > Acidimicrobiia > Acidimicrobiales > Palsa-688 > CBDIBC01. Next base: position 179,279 of record CBDIBC010000002.1, read on the forward strand.
GGGGGCAAGCGGGGCTCTGATGTCGTATTGGGCTTGAGCCACGCGGGGAAGCCGGATACCGGCGGCGGCGTAGGCGGCTTGGACGAGTCCGGAGCAGTCGAACCCGCCGGGACCGCTGCCACCCCAGCGGTAGGGGGTGCCGATCTGGGCTACGGCGTACGCGACAGCAGTGGCCGCTGGGCCGCCGGGTTGGGCGGGTGTGGCGCCTGTGCTGGCGTAGGTGGCGGCGAGGGCCATGACCTGGGCGACGTAGGCCTGGCTATGGTTGTAGGCGAACACCGCGCCAGTTAGATCGCGGCCGCTGGCGGCGCCGTTGGCGCAGAGGTCGCGGGCGGCGGCGTAGACGGCGTCGACCGGGTCATTCGGCGAGGCGGGGGTGGCTCCGCCGGGGGGACGGGCATGGCGTAGGCGGCGAAGGTGGTTGGGGGTCTCGTCTCCGTCTGCGTGCGGGGTGCCGGACGTGACGCGGGCGTCGAAGACCGTTGACACGAGGAGGTGTCGTCGCCGTTTGGGTAACGGACTCGGAACCGGGGGCCGCCGAGGACAACGCGAGTACCCTGGTAGCTCCACGGTGACGTTAGTTCCTTCTGTGTTCGCCGATGGCGGCATCCGGAGGAGCCCCGTCGATCTCTCGACGCCACCCCCCGATGGTGCCCCACTGGCCATTGTCGGCCTGCTTGACGAGCAGGACGCGTCCGTCGTCGTCCCAGGGAAGCACCGCGACTGACGGGAGGACCAGCAGCTCGTGGCCTACGAGCTTGCGCAGTCAGGCGATGACGGGGAGATTCGCACCAAGCGAAAGCTATCCGCCTCGACGATCCTCAACCGGGGTCCGACAGCCCCGTTACGTAGGGACCTGCGCTGTCACCTCCTGCGCAACGGCGCCCGGGTGAACGATCGGTATCTTGCTGGCGAGGTCGGTCATCGCCTCGTCACCGCCCCGTCGAGGGTGTAGATGCTAATCGGGTCGGTGCTGGACTTGCCGGCCGCTGTGCCGGTCCAGTCGTGCCAGCGCGCCGTCACCGCCAAGCCGGCGAGGCCGGCCATCTGGTCGAGTTCCTCCAGCGTGGCGTAGTGAAGGGTGACGTCGTAAGCGGTGAGCCCGGACGCGTCGGACAATTCGTGGGTGATATGGATGCACCGCCGATCGGCGTCATGGCAGCTTCGCACGACATGCCCGCCACCGCCTGGATCGGGGCGGGTCTCGACGCGCCGACCGTCGGCGTCGTAGCGGTCCCGGTCTGGACGGAACGCCTCGATGAACAGTCGGCCACCCGGTCGAAGGTGCCGGGCGGCGGAGGCGATGCAGCTACGTTGAGCGGCGTGGCCGGAGAGCATAAACAGGGTACTGACCGCGCACACCGCCACGTCGTAGTCCATGCGGGGCAGGTTGAAATCGGCTAGGTCCGCCCGAAACACTCCGACTCGCGTGCCACCCGGCTGGGCGCGAAGCCGTTCGATCATGCGGCCGCTCGCCTCGATGCCGTCGACATGCACTCGGCGCTCGAGCAGCGGGATCGCCAGCCGCCCGGTTCCGAGGCCCAGCTCCAGCAGACGTCCGCCCGGACCTGCCGCCTTGGCCAGGGTCTCAACTGCGGCATCGGGCGCGAAGCGCGCCCCGTAGATCCGGTCGTAGGCGTCGGCATGAGTGTCGCCGTATTCGCTGGCGCGCCGATCGACCACCCGCCCAGTTTGCCTGACAGGTTCCTGGCTCAGACGGCCCCATTTAGCCGTACCGCTGGAGGATCCTCGACCGGATCGACGTAATCGTCACCCTGGTACTGACATCGGCATGCTCGACCAGGCCCCCATCCCGCCGGCGAGCAGCCCAGACTCCGGCGCCGGCCGGTCGGCGAATGCGCTGCGGCCTGAGCGTCCGCCGTGGCCACAGAGGGCCAGGTCGAGGCCCCGCCGGGCCAGTAGCCGAGCGCTCACACTCTTCTCACACCGGTCTCACGAACGCCTCATCGACGGCGCCGATACTGCACCTCATGCACATCTTCACGACCACCAAGCAACGGGTAGCGGTCGCCGCCGCCGCCGGCACCGGCCTTCTCCTGGCCGCAGGCGGGGGAGCGGCGTACGCGGCCACCGCCCCATCCGCGACCCAGCCGCCGGCAGTCACCCAGCCGCCGGCAGTCACCCAGCCGGCGCACCACTCCAAGACCCACGCCCGACGCGATCTCCTGGCGCGCGCCGATCACGCCACCGCCGAGGTCGAGAAGAAGGGCCAGTGGGTCACTGTCACCCTCGACCGTGGGAACGTCACCGCCGTCTCGGGCTCGTCGATCACCCTGGCCCGCCCCGACGGCCAGTCGGTAACCGTCGCCGTTGCCCCCACGACCAAGTACCGGGGCAACGAGGCCGCCAGCGCGGCCGCCCTCAAGACCGGCGTCCGGGCCGAGGTCACCTCCATGAACGGGACCGCCACCACGGTCGTCGAAGGCACCAAGCCGCTCACCGCCCGGCGCTGAAGGCTAGCCCCCCGAGCAACCCTCCGCGCTCGGTGTTGATGGACTGTCGCAGCGCAGCGGGATCAAAGCGGAAGGTGGGTGGCTGCAGCTGATCCACGCCTTCGAGTGTGGCGGGTGCTGCGCGTCACGCTGAAGACCGACCCCGGAACGCGTCCTCTTGCGGTGGTCTATGGCGCGGGACGCCACGCCGCCATCCCGGAGGACGACCGTGGGTCCCGGAGGACGACCGTGGGGTTTGGCGTCATGGCTCGTCGTGGGGAACGGAACGGTGCTCGGTGGCGTGGTGGGTGCCGGTTCCGTTGGCGGCGAGTGGGAGGTCGAGTACGATTGTGGTTCCGCCGCCGGGGTTGTCGTCGATTCGGACCTGGCCGTGATGGTCGGCGGCGATGCCGGCCACGATGGGGAGGCCGAGGCCGGCGCCGCCGGGGGCGCGGGCGGGGTCTCCGCGGTAGAAGCGTTCGAAGACCTTGGTCCGCTCGGCTGGGGGTATGCCCGGTCCGTGGTCGGACACGCTCAGCTCAGCTCGGGTGCCGTGGGTCGTGACCCGGTTGGTGATCGGGGCGTGAGGAGGGCTGTACTTTGCGGCGTTTTCGACCAGGTTGGTGATGGCCCGGGACAGTCCTTCTGCGTCGGCGAGCACGTGGGTTGGTCCGGTCTCGACTTGGATCGGGTGGCCGCCCGCTGCGGCTTGCCATTGTTCGGGTTGGTCGGCGACGAGGCGGCGGAGGTCGATGGTCTGTTGGGCTGGCTGGGTTGGCCGGCTTCTTGTCGGGATAGCAGTAGGAGGTCGTCGACGAGGCGGGACATGCGCTCGGTTTGGGCTTGGATGTGACCGAGGGATTCGGCCAGGTCGTCGGGGTCGGTGAGGGCGCCGAGCGGAGGACTTGGGCGCCGCCGCGGATGGCGGTGAGCGGGGTTCGTAGCTCGTGGGAGGCGTCGGCCACGAAGCGGCGCATGGCGGCCTCTCGGTCCCGGAGCTGCTCGACGAGGGTGTCGCGTTCGACCAGCGCGCCTTGGAGTCGGTCGACCATGCGATCGAAGGCGGTGCCGAGCTGGCCGATCTCGTCGCGGCTGCGTTGCAGGTTGGTCCGCTGGTCGAGGTCGCCGCCGGCTATGCCGTCGGCGATCCGGGCGACCGTTCGTAGCGGGGCGAGCGCGGAGCGCAGCAGGGGAAGGCTGAGGGCGATCGCGCCGAGCAGGGCGGCGAGGCCGCCGAGGACGGTCACGGTGAGGACGACTCGAACAGCGGCGTCGTCGCTGCCGAGATCGGTGACCAAGATGGCGGTGTCGGCCCCAACAGGCTGGCTGATGGCCAGAAGGTGGTGTCCCTGGGATCGGACGGTCACATACCCCGACCCCGACGGCAGGTTGGTCAGCACCGAGGTCGGGACGCTGAAGCTGCTTTGACGGCCGTTGCGCCCGGCGGCGGCGCAGGCCAAGAGCGTGCCGTCAGGCCCGGCGATGGCGCTGGCGATGGTCTTGTCGGCCAGGGCTTGGGTGACGGCGGCCGCGCCCCCCGGTCCGGGGGCGCGGCCGTGGCTGGCGCCCGGGCCTGCGGTCGGGCCGTCGCGGTTGGGCGGGCCGCTGGGAAGGACGGTGCCGACGCTGGCGCAGGTGTGGGTCGATGAGCTGGTGGTGGAGCCGGTCGATCCGCCAGTCGTCGAGGCGGGTAGGGGCGGGGTGGTGGCCAATACGTTGAGCTCGGCGCGCAGTCCTTGGGCGCTGCGCTGGTAGAGGACGTGACGCAAAACGAGGATCTCGGCGGTGCCGACCGCGGCGATGAGCACGGCCAGGATGGCCAGCACCCCGATGATCAAGCGCCGTCGGATGGTCATGGCACCCCAGGTGGGCGCGGCCGGGTTGGCATGGCGCTCAGGTCATCAGCCGGTAGCCCAGGCCACGCACCGTTTGGAGGTGACGGCGGTCGGCGTCGAGCTTATTGCGCAGGTAGCGGACGTAGACGTCGACGATGTTGGGGTCGCCGTAGAAGGTGTGGCCCCCCACCTGGTCCACGATGACGTCGCGAGTGAGGACCTGGCGGGGATGGCGCAGGAACAGCCAGAACAGGTCGTAATAGCGCCGGGTCAGCTCGACCGCTTCGCCGTCGTTGGTGACGGTCATGGCGTTCTCGTCGAGGACGTAGGGTCCGGCGGCGAGCAGGGACTGTTGGTTGGGCAGGCGACGGCGGAGCAGGGCGCGGATGCGGGCCAGGAGCTCTTCGAAGTCGAACGGCTTGACCAGATAGTCGTCGGCTCCGGCGTCGAGCCCGGCGATCCGTTGGCTCACGGCGTCGGCGGCGGTGAGCATCAACACCACCAGGTCGGGGTCGCCGCGCAGGCGTTGGCACACCTCGACGCCGTCCATGCCGGGCAGCATGAGGTCGAGGACCACCAGGTCGATGTGGGTGGTGTCGCAGGCGGCCAGGGCGTGGGGGCCGTCGCCGGCGACGGTCACCTGGTAGCCGGCGCGGTCGAGGCCCATGCGCAAGAAGCTGGTGATGGCCGCTTCGTCGTCGACGACCAGGATCGACGGGCGCCGGGGCGGCCGGTGCAAGCCGGGCAGGTTGTCGCCGAGTCGCTCGGCGGTGGGACGGTCAGTGCCGGAGGTCATTGCGACCGCGATAGCTTCGTGTCAGCAGATCGTGGGTCGCCGGACAGGCGAGACCGGTGGGCGGATGGGTCGGGATGAGCAGAAGCGCCGATGATGTCATGGTAGGACGGCTCCCGGAGCGGAGCTGCCGCCCGGTCCGGGTCGGGCAGCATTCGGCCCGGACGCACCGACCGCGCCGGATCGGCCGGCGCGGTCGGCTGGTGGTGGTCCGCCAGGCGAACTGGCCGGCGTGTCGGCGTTCGCCGATGGGCTGGCGGACTGGCCCCGATCGACCGGCGAGCTTCCGGCACCGTTGGGTTGCGGACCCGACGTATCACTCGTCGGAGACAGCTGGTTGTTGGTGGCCGGGACCGTCGTGGTCGCGGCGGCAGGGAGGCTGGTCGTCGTTGCCGGACCGACAATTTTACTCCGCTGGTTGCTGGCATCGATGGCGCAGTGAGCGAGGGCGGCCGCCATGACCACGAGGGCCACCGCGACAAGAACGACGGTCAGCAAAACCATTCGATGGTGTCGGTGTCGTCTCGCCGGCCTCGTCGTGTCGGGCGGCGCCGGGTTGGTGGATGGTGCGGGCAGGATCTCGGTCGGGTCCGGCGATTGGAAAGGGGGCAGTACGCCGGTTGGATCCCCCGCGCTCGACGCCACCTCGAGCCTCGCGGTCGGGTCATCGTCTGGAGGCTGGGTCGCGTCACCTTCTCCCTGGTGTGTGGCCGTGTCGGCACGGAGCTGACGTAGCAGCATGGCGAGATGTTGGGCGTCGCCGACAAAGCGCCCAGGATCGGGGCCGGTGTCTGCCACCAGACGCAGCAAGCATCCCAGGCGACCATCGGAATCCGCGGGCCACAACGCGGCGCGCAGTGTGGCCGCCAGAGAGCGCACGTCGCTGGCGGGATTCTGGTTTGGGGTTGATGCCAGTCCCAGGTTGGCTAGCTTGGCTGCCCCGTCGGCTCCGACGATGATGAGGCCGACCGCTACGACAACTCCCAGGGCAACCTTCGTCCAAGTCAACGACGCCAGCCACCTCGACGTCGCGCTCCTCCTTTTCCCACGTCGACTTTCTAAACTGGGACGACCCGCACATGCTCTCGACCGTCCAGGTCAACGAGTTGGCTACGAAGCTGTATATGAGGCCAGCGATGCACTGGCAGCCCCGAAGCTGCCGTACTCTGGACCGAGCGGTCAGCCCTCTGGCCGGCTCGGAGGAGGTCCGAATGGCTAACTGGCGCGAGAAGCTCAAGGCGCACGGCGAGGTGTCGCGCGAGGCATTGGATCCTTATCGGGCCGCTGGCGGGAGCGTCTATAGGTACGTTCTCGACCTCGACGCGCTGCGGGTGCAGGACACGTCGCTTCCGAGTGTGCAGGCGGCGCTTTTGGCCGGCTGGGTCGCCTTTGCGCTGCAAGTACTGGGTGACGAGATGCTTGACGCCGACGCGGCACTCGATCCGTCCACGGCGCACTTTGTGCCTCCGGTGACCGCGAAGCAGGTCATGGAGTTCTACCAGCCGGTGCAGGCGTGGATGGCCCGAGCCCAAGCGGCGAAAGCGAACCCCTCCTACCGGCTAGACGCTGTGGTTCCCGAGGTGCTCCCCGAGTGGGTGGAGGTGGAACCGTGTCCGGCCGCGCACCTGTTGGCGCTTCGCCAAGCCACGGCCCGCCTGCGCGAGCACACCGAGGGACTGTTGGCGGGTTTCGACCCGGGTCCGCAGCAGGCCCACGCGAAAGACATCGTGGCGGAGGGGGTCGCTGAAGCCCAGTCGGCGGCTGACTACGCCAATGGCCTGTGGGGAGCGACGGCGGGGCCGCCGCCGGCCAAGCTACACGAGGTCATCGAAGCCAACCTCAAGCACGCCGCCGAGTCCTACTTCTACCTCGGGCAGGTGATCGCCATGCCGGGCCTCGCCGACGCCCCCCGCAGGGTTCGACAGGCAGGGTCCGAACAGGATGGCCCCCACTCGTTCCTCGAGACCATGATTCGGTCCTACCCTCAGGTGGCGCAGCGCCGCCGTGGTGGTGTCCTGTCGGGGATGGGCGGCGGCCTGCTCGGCGGTCTGGTGGGCGGTGTTATTGCTGGAGAGATATTCGGCGGCGGCGACGGCGGATTCGGCGACGGCGGCTGGAACGACGACGGAGGCGGCCTGTTCTGATCTAGGATGTCGACGGCTGCCCTCCCGGCCCGGCTGCCTCGGGGGTGGCGGCAGTCAGGGCAGCCGGTTGGAGGGTTCCGGCGTCCAGCTGGGCCAGGATGTCGTCGGCCTCGCTGGTCAGCTCAGCGTGGTGGGCGTGCATCTCGAGGACCTCGGGGCTCGAGCTGGAAAGCTCCGTCGACGCTTGGGCCTGGGCGAACTGTCCGGCTACCTTCTGCTTGATCTCGTCGAGGGAGGGTACGTCGGTGCTGCGGGTTAGGTCGCTGACCTGTTTGAGGCTGGCTGCCATCTGCTGCTGCATGCGGGCCTGGTCGACTTGGGCCAGGATGGTGCCCTTCTCGTTTATCTTCTGTTGCAGCTGGTCGGCGGATTCCTGGACGGCTTCGCGGGCGTCGGCCGCCGCCTGTTGGAGCTGTGGAATCTGAGCCGACAGGGACTGGATCTGGTCACGCAGGCTGGCGATCTTGCTGGCGAACGTCCGGGCCACGTCGAGGTTGCCTTGTTGCTTGGCTGCCAGCGCTGACTTCGTGTAGCGCGCTTCTTGCTGAGACAATTCGGCCAGGTGCATTTTGGCGATCTTCTCTTGTGCGATCACCTGGCTGGCGGCCGATTCCAGGTCCCGATGGTGCTCTTGGAGGCCGCTGATGGCCTGCTCCACCTGAATCTTGGGGTCAGCGTGCGCGTCGAATTGAGCTTGGGCGTTTGCCTGCGCATAGCTGTTGGCCCGCTTGAACAGCTTGCCCCATGTCATCGTGATGCCTCCTTGGCAGCAGTTGAGCTGCCTCTAAGCCGGCATCGTATCGACCGCGACCTTGTTCGGCGGCCGCGACCGCCTCTGCGCGATCGAACCCGGCCGGGTCCGAGGCGGTGTGAGCGAACGCCAGCACGCCGCCGGCGCGGTCATGCTGTCTCGGACGATGGCCTGGCCGAGCCCCACCTGTTGACGGCGACGAGCACTGCCGGCCGGTGGCTGCGCGCTTGTTGTCCGGCGTGCACGTCGCTGGATTCAGGAGGGCTTCAGGGCCCGGGGCGCACTGTGGCCCTGTCCCGTTCGGGACCCATCCGCGGACCCCGGTCCAGGGTGCATCCAACAACACACAGGAGACACACATGCGATTGGCACAGAAGTTGGCCATGGGAGCCACCGGGCTCGTCGGAGCGGGCATCGGCTCGCTCGGCCTCGGGATCGCCCACGCCCAGACCGCGCCGACCACCCCCGTGGCACCGGCGGTCGGGGTGAGCGCTCCGGCGGTGCCGAGCCCCACCCCTCCCGCCATGACCGGGCACATGCCGAGGGCACAGGGAGCGGATGCACCCGACTCTGGGGCGGCGACCGAGGCCGACGGCCCCGGTGGCCACCAGGACCCGGCCGGTGCCAACGTCCAATCCGGTGGCGGGCACCAAGACCGGGCCGGTACCAGCTCGCCAGACGCCGGAGCTGGCAGCGGGACAGCCAACGGCTGAGGCAGACCCGAACGTCGGACAGCCAACGGCTGAGCAGTGCTGTCGACGGTCAGCCAGAGGCTGGCCGACCGCTAAGGGATGGGCCGCCGGCGTCGCCCTGCGCCGGCGGCCCTTACCCGGCCCTCCGGCGCCGCATGTGCTTCAGCTTGGCTTCAGGTTGATCCTGCAAGCTTGGGAGAGGTGAAGGTGCTGGTGGTCGAAGACGAGAAGCGCCTGGCGCTCGCCCTCCGGCGCGGCCTGAAGTCCGAGGGCTTCGCGGTCGACGTCGCCTTCGACGGCACGGAAGGGCACTGGCTGGCCAGCGAGCAGCACTACGACCTCATCGTCCTCGACATCATGCTGCCTGGCATCAACGGCTACCAGCTCTGCGCCCGCCTCCGCGATGCCGGGAACTGGACCCCGATCCTGATGCTGACCGCTAAGGATGGCGAGTACGACGAGGCCGAAGCGCTCGACACCGGCGCCGACGACTTCTTGTCCAAGCCGTTCTCCTATGTCGTGCTGGTGGCTCGGCTGCGCGCCCTGCTGCGCCGCGGGGCGATCGAGCGGCCCGCCGTCCTGCGTTGCGGCGACCTCGCAGTCGACCCGGCGGCCAGGCGGTGCAGTCGAGGATCGAGGGAGATCGCGCTGACCGCCAAGGAGCTGAGCGTGCTGGAGTACCTGATGCGCCGGGCCGGCCAGGTCGTGACCAAGACCGACATGCTCCAGCACGTGTGGGACTTCGCCTTCGACGGCGAGGCGAACGTGGTGGAGGTCCATGTGAGCGCGCTCCGACGCAAGATCGACGCTCCCTTCGGACGCCAGAGCATCCAGACCGTCCGCGGCGCCGGGTACAAGCTGGTGGCCGGCGATGGGTAGCGACCGGAGCTCGACCGCAAGCAAGGTCGGGGAAAGGCTGCGGTGGGCAGGAACGGTCCGCGTCCGGACCACACTGGCCGCCACACTCGTCGTCGCCGTCGCGCTGACCATGGGCGCATGGGCGCTGCTCCACCTCTTTCAGTCCTCGTTGGAGAATGACCGCAAGACCGCGGCGATCTCGCGCGCTGCGGACATCGCCAGCCTGGCCGCCGCCGGCCACCTCCCGCCGGTTCTCGGACTCCCCGACGAGGACACCACCCTGGCCCAGGTGGTCGCCGGTGGCGGTCGGGTCCTGGCGGCCTCGGCGAACATCGCCGGGGAGCCGGCGGTCGGTCCACTCCTCACCCAGAGAAGCGACCCGATCGTGCACACGGTGCACCGGATCCCGACCGGAGAGGCCGGCCGCTTCGGCCTGGTCGCCACACCTGCTCGTGCCGACGGCCAGCCCATCACCGTCTACACCGTCTACTCCTACCAGACCAGCGACCTGGCCGTCCGGGACGCCACCGTGGGCCTCCTCGTCGGGCTGCCGATCCTCCTGCTCGTGGTGGCCGCGACGACCTGGATCATCGTGGGCCGCGCCTTCCGGCCCATCCAGGCCATCCGGACCGAGGTATCGGAGATCACCACCCATGGCCTCGACCGACGGGTCCCCGAGCCCGCCACCGCCGACGAGGTGGCCCGGCTGGCCCGGACGATGAACTCGATGCTTGACCGCCTGGAGACGTCCGTCGGCCGGCAGCGGGCCTTCGTGGCCGACGCGTCACACGAGCTGCGCAGCCCCCTCGCGTCGCTGCGCACCCAGCTCGAGATCGGTCTGGCCCAGGGCGCCGCGACCGATTGGCGAGCCGTCGTCTCCGACGCTCTCGTCGACGAGGCGCGCATCGAGCAGCTGGTCGCCGACCTCCTCATCCTCGCTTGGCTCGACAACGACCCCCGGCTCTCCGGCGCCGACACCGTCGACCTGGCGGAGATCATCCGCGCCGAGGTGGAGCGTCGCCCCGGGCGGGCCGGGCTCACACTTCGATCCGACGTGACCGGGCCGACCATGGTGCGCCTGAGCGGCGACCTGACCTGTCGCGTCATCACCAACCTGCTCGACAACGCCCAGCGTCACGCGCGCGCCGACGTGCTCGTCTCCACCGATCAGCCGGACCCGGCCATGGTGAGGGTGACGGTCACCGACGACGGACCGGGCGTGGCCCCGGCCGATCGGGAACGGGTCTTCGAGCGCTTCACCCGGCTGGACAACTCCCGCACCGGAGAGGACGGCGGCGCCGGCCTCGGCCTGGCCATCGTCCGCGACATCGTCACCCGGGTGGGCGGTCGCGTCGCCTTCGCCGACACGGTCCGGGGCGCGCAGGTCGTCGTCTCGCTCCCGGTCGCAGCAGTGCCACCACCGCCTACGCCTTCTCGGCCACCGGGACAGCCTCATGCACCATTGCCCCTGGCCAGGAGGGTCACTCCACCCCCCACCCAGTTCGGAGGCAGGATCTGATGGCACGCGGCTACGACTGGCCGGAATCGTACTGGGCCGCCGGCGACGAGCACGCCGAGGACCCGGGCGCTCCTGATCGGCGCCCGCCCACCGCACCGCGGCGCCGCAGGCACCGGCTGCGGCGCCGGATGCTGATCGCGGCCGGAGCCGTGGTGGCGGCGCTCACCCTCTTCCTGGCCGCCTCCGTGGCCAGCGCCGCACGGATGCCGGGGAACGCCGACTTCAAAGCCAAGTGGGCGGACTGGCTCCGCGCCCATCATGCCAGCGTGGTGGTCACCCCATTGGAGCGCTGGTACTACTCGTCGCAGGCACCGGCCAAAGGCGGCCGCCCGCGTTCGCTGAACGCCGTACCTCCCCCGGTCGCGTCCCGTAGCCCGATCCCTCGCGCCGCTCCAGCCCTACCGCCCCCCGCACCCGTCCCGCTCGTCGTGTCCCCTGCGCTCGCGAGCGAAGGCCAGTGGCAGCCCACCGGGCCCCTCGTTCACGGGCACCCCGGCATGTACGTGGCGCAGTACCGGGCCGACACCGTCTACACCAGCCAGATCACCACGGCGGTATGGATCAACCCGGCGGCCCTCCGCATCCGGTTGGTCCCCGGGGCGCAGGAACCGGGCGGCACGTGGACCCAGCCACCTGACCTCACCGGGACCGCCGCCGCCCATGCGGTGGCGGCATTCAATGGAGGCTTCCGCTTCCAAGATGCCCAGGGCGGCTTCTACCTCGATGGCCGCACCGCGGTGGCCCTCCGGACGCGAGCGGCGTCCGTCGTCATGTACGACAACGGGAAGGTCGACATCGGCGCATGGGGTAGCGAGGTGACGATGGGGTCGCACGTGAAGGCGGTGCTCCAGAACCTGGTTCCGCTGGTCGATCACGGGGCCATAGCCCCCGACGCCACGTACCACGACACCCATGTGTGGGGCAACACACTCGGTGCCAGCACCGTCGTGGCCCGATCCGGGATCGGGGTCACTGCTGACGGAGCCCTCGTGTACGTGGCCGGCCCTGCGCTCACGGCCAAGACGCTGGCCGAGGCGCTGCAACGAGCCGGCGCAGTGCGGGGGATGACCCTCGACATCAACCCGGAGTGGGTCACGTTCAACCTCTACCAACACCCCACCTCGGCAGACCCGGCCCGGACCACCGGCACCAAGCTCTACCCGCAGATGCAGCGCTCTGCCGATCGCTACCTCGGCCCGACCCATGAGTCCCGGGACTTCTTCACCGTGTCGACCGGTTCGTGACCCGCATCCGAGCGTCTCGAGCCTCCCGGCCGACCAGTCCACGCGTCCGGCGCATACGGTTCGGCATCGCCACCGTGGTGGCGGCCCTGGCCGCAACGACGGCCGCAGGAGTGGCTGCCGTGGCGGCCTCGTCGGCGGCCGCGCCCAGCCCGCACCAGCCTGGGGGGCAACGCGCGCCGGGCGCCGAGCGTGCGTCGGTGGCGCCGACGACAACCACCCGGTCGACGCCGCTCGCTCTCACCACGGTCTCGCCGGCCGCGTCCAGCACCGACGTGCCCGGCACTGCCCCGATCACCATCGTGACCACGACACTCGTGTCCCCCCGTGGGCCGATGCCGCACATCTCGCCCTCCGTCGCCGGAAGCTGGTCGGAGACGGCAGGCACCCTCACGTTCACACCGTCAGGGGCGTGGCCACCTGACACCGCTGTCACCGTGCGGGTGCCGTCCGGGCTGCGAGCTGCCGACGGCGCCACCCTCGCCACTTCGAGGTCCTGGTCGTTCCGGACGGCGCCGGGCTCGGTCTTGCGCCTCCAACAACTCCTGGCCCGCCTCGGCTACCTTCCCGTCACGTGGACACCGCAAGCTGCCGCTGATCCTTCCGGCCCTTCCCGGCGGGCGGCAGATCCTTCCAGGTCGGCTTTGGCTGCGGGCCGCTCGGCGACGGCATCGGCCCAACGGGCCGTGTACTCGCCACCGGCGGGCACATTCTCTTGGTCCTGGAGCTCGGTAGCACCAACGCTCGCCGCAGCATGGACGCCGGGAGTGAGCGGCGTGATGACACGGGGCGCAGTCATGGCCTTCGAATCTGACCGGCACCTCACGGTCGACGGGATCGCCGGGCCGGCAGTGTGGGCCGCGCTGCTCGACGCCTCTGCCGCCAGCCCAATGATCACCAACCCGCACGGCTACACGTACGCGCTGGCATCGAAATCGCTCCCCGAGACCCTCACCGTCTGGCACAACGGGACCATCCTCGCCCGCACCCCGGCCAACACGGGCATCGCGGCGACGCCGACCGCTGACGGGACGTTCCCCGTCTACGAGCGGCTCGCCACCCAGGTGATGCGCGGCACCAACCCGGACGGCACCCGTTATGCAGACCCGGTCTCTTGGGTCGCCTACTTCCACGGAGGAGATGCCATCCATTACATCGCCCGCTCAAGCTACGGCAGCCCCCAGAGCCTCGGCTGCGTCGAGATCCCCGATCAGATGGGGAGGGCGGTCTGGCCTGACCTGACCATCGGGACGCTGGTCACCGTTGCCGGATAGACAGGGCGGCGTGACCAGGATCCGGCCCCCAAGCCCGGGCGCCCATGACCTTGATCTCGCAAGTAAGGAAGGTTCTCACCGATGGGCCGTCGCACCTCGGACCCTGACTGCCCGGCCGCTTGTTCGATCGCCGGTCAGCTGTTGGCTCGACTCGCCGGGGTGTGGCGGCGCCGTCGAGGCGGCCATCGGGGCCGAGCGTGGCGCGGATCTGGTCGATCGTCTTGATGCGGACCTGGGTGGGCGGCGGGCTCACCGTGGTGGCGGCATCGGGACTGGACGGCTCCAGCCATTCGTCTTTGAAGATGAGCGCGCAGGATCGCCCGCAGCCTCGGTTGCCGTCCCCGCCGTCGCAGGTGACCTGGTCGAGGACGACGGCACCAGAGATGGCGCGCATGCGCCAGGAGTCGTCGAGCATGCGTCGCACCACCCGGGAGACCCGGTAAGTCCCCGAGCAGTAGCTCCACTGATCGTCGGTGAAGAGCAGCCCACGTGTCTTGCTGGTTGGATCGAGCGTGCGCTGAATTTCGCACGGTCGCGCACGCGCACCCAGTCACCTTCGCGAAAGCGGGACGGAGCTCCCTGGCTGACGGGGCCGCTCCGCGAGTCGCGGATCCATCGGCTCCACAGGACGGCACCACGGGCCCAACGCAGCAGTTGGGGCCGCTCTATGGGGGCTCTCCTCGAACTGGCATCGCTCGGCCTGATGGATCAGGCGCGCTCGCAGGTTCACTAGCGAGGGATCCTACCCAACGACAGCACGTCGTAGGTAGCTGAACCGCAGGTGCCCGGCGGCTACTGTCAGGCCGATGGCCGTCATCGAACAGGCCAAGCGTTGGTCCGCGAGAGTATCTGGCGATCAGCCGCTTATCCCCTTGTCCGGCGGTTGTTGGACCTGGCCAACCAGTAGATTGAGGAGGCCCTCAGCGCCGAACGGCACGGCGACCCGGTCTGTACCAGATGCACCGGGCGCTGTCGCAGGTTGGCCCACCGGCGATAGTGACCCGACCGTTTCGTCCTGGCTTCGACGAGGCGGCCGTGCTCGCGCTCAACAACAGCGTGTTCTCCTGGCACCTCGAGCAAGGAGGCTGGGACCGGCGTCGACTGGATGCGATCATGCGGGAGCCCTGGTTCGAACCGGAAGGACTGCTTCTCGCCGCGGAAGACGGCAAGCTGCGCGGGTTCTGCTGGACTCGTGTGGACCGACGGCCGTATCCTCCGGCCGGGACGATCTGGGTGATCGCTGTCGCTGAGCACGCTCGTGGGGATGGCTTCGGTCACCATTTGCTGACGGCGGGGCTCAGTCACCTCCGGGCTGAGGGGTGCCGTGATGCCGTGCTCTACGTCGATGCGTCCAACCGGCCGGCGTTGGGCTGTTCATCAAAGACGGTTTCGTGGTGCGCCGCATCGAACGTCTCTACGGCGCCGCTCCGCTTGTCGTGCACGACTGAAGCTCAACCGTCGCCGGGGTCAGCCCCGGGCACGACGGTGAGCGGCTCAGGTCGGACGCCGAAGGTTTGGTTGGTGAGCTGCTGGAGGCGCCCGTCGGTCATGGCGCCGACCTGGCGGCCGAGGAGCGTTCCTTGGGGCGAGACGAACAAGGTGGTGGGGAGGCCGTACACGCCGTTGGCGCCGGCCACGCCGGCGTGGGGGTCGAAGCCGGCAGGGTACGCCACAGCGGTCTGGGCGAGGAGGGCCAGCGCCGAGTTCGGTTGGTCGTTGGTGTCGATGCCCACGAAGGAGACGCGGCCGCCGAGCCGGCGGGCGGTGGCGGCGAGGGCGGCCATCTCTTGGCGGCACGGCGCGCACCACGAGGCCCAGAAGTTGAGCACCAGTGGATGCCCGCGGAACTGGCCGAGCGATAGCGTGGATGATCGGTCTCGCAGGCTCGGGAGCGACCAGGCGGGGACACGTTGCCCGTGCTCTTGGTGGAAGGCCCCGCCGGGGGAGGTTGCCAGCGACTTGGCCAGGCCAGCGTCGCCGGGCGCGGCCACCCGGATGATGGCCAGCGCGGTGAGCCATCCGGCGACAAGCATCACCGAGGCCAGGATCCACCACCCCTTCCCCGCCCGCCGGCTCGGAGGGCGGGCGGGAACGGGCAGCGGTGCGCGGTCGGCGGTCATAGCGGTGGCCACCCGAACTGGGCGAAGCGAGCCTGGAGCGGGACGAACAGCGTCTTCCAGACGCCGGTCACGAACAGGACGCCGACGGCGACGAGTAGAAGACCGCCGGCAATCTCGATGGCGCGTCCCCGGCGACGCAGCCAGGTCAGCGAACTGCGGGCCTGCGAGAAGCCGACGGCGAGAGCCAGGAACGGGACGCCCAGGCCGAGCGAGTACAGGGCGAGAAGACCAGCCCCGGAGAAGACGGTTCCGCTGGCACTGGCGACCGCCAGGATGGTGGCCAGCACGGGGCCGATGCATGGCGTCCAGCCGAAGGCGAAGGCCATGCCGAGCGGGAACGCGCCTCTCGGTCCCTGCGGGAGCCGGGAGAGGTCGAGGCGGCGCTCTCGGGCCAGGAACGGGACGCGGAGCAGGCCTGCCGATGCCAAGCCGAGGGCGATGATGAACACTCCGGCAATGTCGAGGATGACCGGTAGGTGCCGCAACAAGAGCGAGCCGATCAGCGTCGACGAGGCACCGAGGGCGGTGAACACGACAGTGAAGCCGGCCACGAACGCCCCCGAGGAACGGAGCACCAGTGGGGTGGTGCGCCCTTGGCCCAGCTCGGAGATCGGCAGGCCAGACACGTAGGACAGGTAGCTGGGAATGAGCGGCAGGGCGCACGGGGACGTGAACGAGATGATCCCGGCCACGATGGCGAACAGCGGCAGCAGCGGTGACATGGCGGCGGACTAGTTGCCGACGCCGGCGCCCCGGCGGTGAAGCGGGCGAGTCATGCAGCCATGAGGAAGTACCAGTTCGGCAATCGGTTGAGACCCTGGCGTCGGTTGAAGTCTTCGACGGCGGCCGTGGGGGCTGCCTTGGCGTCGGCGTTGACGCCCACGAACGCTACCCGCGAACCTGATGCGCCGAGGTCTCGGACGGCGAGGAGGAGCTCTTGGGCGAGGACCGGGCATACCTCGGTGCGGCGAGAGTCGCCGAAGGCCAGCAGCACGGCCCGGCCGCTGAACGCCGACAGGGTGACTCGCGTCCCGTGCTGATCGGTGGGAGTGAATCCCGGGGCCGTGCGCCCGGGCAACTCGGACAGGCCCATGAGCTGCGCCAAGCCGGTTGGCGTTGTCGCGCCGGTGTGGGTGCGCGCGTAGAGGTAGGTGTTGGCGACAATGGAGACCACGAGGGCCACCGTGAAGGGCAGTACTCCGAAGGTGAGCCACCGGGGCAGGAATGGCCTGGGGGCGGGCGCGCTCATCTCCAAGTCGCCGTCCACGCCGATCAAAACTAGTACACACTGTCGTAGATGCCTCGACGCTCAGGTGCGGTAGCAGATGGTGGTGGCCATACCCATGGCTTGGTGGTAGGTGTTGTGGCAGTGGAACATCCACTGCCCGGGGTTGTCGGCGTCGAAGTCGATGACCGTGGTCTGGCCGGGCAGGACGTTGATGGTGTCCTTGCGGGCACCGGCGAGGCCGGCGAGCGCGAAGGTGTGACCGTGGAGGTGCATGGGGTGCCACATGGGGCTGCGGTTGCGCATGCCCAGCCGGACGCGGTCGCCTTGGCGGACGTCGAGGTGGTTGGCATCGCCAGCAAGGCCCCAGCTGTAGCGGCCCATGTTGCCCACCAGGTCGACGGTGTAGTTTCTTGTGGGCTGCCGAGCGGGCAGTGCGGTCCCGGCGGTGGGGCGGAGTTGACGGTAGGTGAGGAGTCGACCGTCGAGCTCGCCGGGACGGGCCGCAGTTGGTGGAGCGGCGCTCACCGAGGAGTCGTTGGTCCGTAGCACGCCTGCGGCGTTGCCGCCTTTGCCTTCGGCGCTGGCGTAGACAGGCCAGGCACCGGAGCGGGCGGTGAGAGTGATGTCGTAGCGTTCGCCCATCCCGAGCACCACAGTGTCGACATTAGTCGGCTGGACGGGGCGCCCGTCGGCGTGGGTGACGGTGAGGGCGTGGCCTCCCACGGCGAAGCGGTAGGCGGTGTCGGAGCCGGCGTTGATGACCCGCAACCGCACCCGGCCGCCGGCAGGCGCGCCGATGGTGACTCGGTCGGCCGGCGGTCTCCCGTTGATCAAGTGGAGCGGGTAGCTGACGTCTCCGGCGTCGCCGCCGAGCAGCGGCGAGGTCATGCCCCGCATCCCAGAGCTAGATGTCTTAGATCCCATGCCGCCCATCGACCCTATCGCGCCCATGGAGCCGCGGAGATCGGCGAGGGCCTGATCCGGTGTACCGGCGACGCCGTCGATCCAGTCGTCGATGACGATGACCTGGTCGACGTCCACGCCCGGGTCGGTGGGGTCCTCGACGATGAGCGGCCCGTACAGGCCACGGTCGAGCTGGAGGCCTTGGTGGGAGTGGTACCAGTAAGTTCCGGCGTCGGGGACGACGAAGTGGTAGCGGAAGTGGCCTCCGGGTGCGATGGCCGGCTGGGTGATGCCGGGGACCCCGTCGAATGCGTTGTCGATGGCCAGGCCGTGCCAGTGGACGCTGGTCGGTGCGGGGAGCTGGTTGACGACGGTGACGTCGAGGCGGTCGCCGGGGCGCACCCGGATCTCGGGGCCGGCCAGAGTGGGCTGGTAGGCCCACGTGGCAGCGGTCCGGCCGGCTAGGTCGACGGTGACTGGGCGTGGGGTCAGCATGAGAGCGGTGCTGCGTCCGGTGCCATGTCGGGCCGCCTCCACGGCTGCCACCTGGCGGCCCTGGGGCCCGATTGCCGTTGACGTGGCCGTGGTGCCGCAGGCGGCAAGGGCGGCGGTGGCTGCGGCGCCACCGGCGGCGGCAAGCAGCTGCCGACGGGTGAGCACGGCGTCGGCCGGGTAGTGAGCTTCGCGATTCGTGGTGTGTGCCTTTCTCGATGGCACCCTGGTAAGGTGCCGCGGGACGTCGGGTCCCAACCGGGTCTGCCGTTGTGGCTCAGGTCCTCGAGATGCACATGACGGTGAGAGGCGACGGGCGCGGCGGCGGAAGCCCGGTCACCCACTGGGCTCGGCGGGGCGACGGTGCGGCGTTCGACCCGGCTCCTATGGCGGCAGCTCCGGCGAGCAGAGTGCCTGGCGCAGACCAGGCGGCGGAGGCGTGGCGTGGCGGGGGCGGAACGCAGGTAGCAACGTGCGCGGGCATCGAGACGCCTCCCGCAGGAGGCTCGACGTGAATCAGGTGGGCGGCGACGGCGACGTGATCAGCCGCGGCGGATGCACAGACGGACGGCATGGGGCCGAGCTCGTGCATCACGAGCAGCCCTGACACGACACCACCGATCGGCAGGGTGGTCGCCGCCCGCCGTGCCCGAACGAGCCAGTGGGGCCGCCATGGGGTGAGCACGCTGGGAGTCACCTTACCCCTTCGGGGTATCGAGGCGCGTGCGGCCGAACGCACCAACATCAGGGTAGAAGGAGTCCGCCGCCGAGGGGGCGGCTCCGGCGGCGAGGCCGAGGGCGAGCGACGCCAGGGCGGCGCTGTAGGCGGCGGCTGCGCTCCACGTCCCGGCGGCCGCAAGAGGCGCCGGGTCGGTGGAGGCCGGGGCGCGGAGGAATGTGGGGGCGAGCCAGCACAAGTAGTAGTAGAGGCTGGCCACAGTGTTGACGGCGGCGAGAACGGCCAGCCAGGTGTAGCCGCCGTCGATGGTGGCAGTGAAGATCTCCAGCTTGCCGATGAACACGGCGGTGCGCGGGGTGCCGACCAGGCCCAGGAGGCAGACGACGAGAACAGCGGCGAGGGCGGGGTGGCGGCGGGCCATGCCACGGTAGTCGCCGACGGTGTGCGCCGCGGGAAGCTCGGCGACGACGGCGAATGCGCCCAGGTTGGTGACGGCGTAGGCGGCTAGGTAGTACCACAGAGCCCGCTGGGCTAGTTCGGAGCGTCCGGCCACAGTGACGGCCATGAGCAGGTAGCCGACCTGGCTGACGGTGGGGTAGGCCAAGAGTCGTTTGACGCTCGTCTGCTGGAAGGCCGCCAGGTTGCCGAGGGTCATCGATGCGGCGGCGAGGATGGCGGCGAGCAGCGCCCAGTCGACGCCGTGGGCGGGGAGGGCCTCAGTAACGAGCGCCAGGCGGCACCGAGACCGCCGATCTTGGGGATGGTGCTGACGAAGGCGGCGGCGGGGGTGGAGGTGCCGTCGACGGCGTCGGGCACCCAGAACTGGGCGGGCACCCCACCGATCTTGAACAGCAGACCAGCGGCCACGGCGACCACTCCGAAGGCCACCGCGGCGTGGGGGGCGTGGCCCAGGGCACGCTGCAGCCCCGGGTAGGCGCTGGTGCCGGGGACGCCGACGAGGACGGTGATCCCGGTGAGCATGACCACGCCGAGCAGAGCCCCGACCAGGTAGTACTTGAGGGCGGCCTCCGTGCCGAGTGGGTCGCACAGCAGGCCGACCAGCCCGTAGCTGGGGACACTGGTGAGTAGGTAGGCGGCGAAGAGGGTGAGCAGATCATCGGCGCCAACCAGAGCGATCGCCCCGGCCGGGCGAGAAGGACCAGCACGTAGAACTCTGTTTCGTGGCGGTGACTGCCGATGGTGTCGACCGAAAGGCACACGACGAGCAGGGTGGCGGCGATCACCACGATCCGGGTGGCATTGGTGGCCGGGTCCACCGCGTAGCTGCCGCCGAAGACCCGCCGGCAGGAGCCGAGCATGGCGATCGCAGTGAAGGCCAGGCCGACCAGGCAAGCGAGCGCAGCCACGACCCGCACCACCCACTGACGCGTCCGGGGCAGCCAACCCCCGGCCAGCAGCCCGACGACCGCGGCCGCGACCAAGGCGATCTCAGGGATCAGGGCGGCGGGGTCCTCGTTCATCCCGGGCATCCGACTTTACCGGCCTCCGATCATCGGGCCACCAGCCCGACCAGATGACGGGAGGCCGGCTCAATGACGTCGAGGAGGAACCGGGGGGCGATGCCGATGACTGCCGAGGCCACGAGGAGCGGCGCGACGGAGGTGGCTTCGATGACCGTGATCTCGGCGAAGCCCTTCTGGGCGCCGGGGCCGCCGGGAAGGATCAGTGGGCCGGCGAGCATGCGCTGGAGGGCGCGGAGGAACAGGCCGGCGGTGACGACGATGGCGAGCACGGCGACAGCGGTGGCGGCCACCTGGGAGGCCAGGCTGCCGGTGAAGACCTGGAACTCGGCCACGAACCCGGAGAACCCAGGGATGCCGATCGACGCGAAGGCGGCGACGGCGGTGAGCCCTGCGAAGCCGGGGGCCGCCCGGGCCAGCCCGGAGTGGGCGCCGATGTCGTAGCTGCCGGTGCGGTCCCACAGGACTCCCGACAGCAGGAACAAGGCACCGGTGATCAGCCCGTGGGAGACCATCTGGGTGACCGCCCCGGTGACGGCCAGAGATCGGGCTTGGGCGTCGGTGCCGGCTTGGACACCGGCGGCGCCGACGCCCAGGATGACGTAGCCCATGTGGTTGACGCTGGTGTAGGCGATCATCCGCTTGAGGTTGGGCTGCGCCAACGCCACCAGCGCTCCGTAGATGGCGCTGACGGCGCCAACGACGATGAACACCAGTGCGTAGCGCCGCCACGCTCCGGGCAGGAGGGGCATGGCGATGCGCACGAAGCCGTAGGTGCCCATCTTGAGCAGCACCCCGGCCAGGATGGCCGACCCGGTGGCGGGGGCATCGGTGTGGGCTGGGGGCAGCCACGTGTGGAACGGCACCGTCGGGGTCTTGATGGCCAACCCCACCCCGATGGCGGCAAGGACCAAGCCGGCGTAGAGCCCCCGACCGGCGAGCGGGTTCGCCTGGGTCAAGGCGACGATGTCAAAGGTGTGCGGGGTGGCGGCCAGGTACAGCCCGATGAATCCGAGCAGGAGCGCCAGCGACCCGACGAAGGTGAACAGGAAGAACTTCAACGCAGCAGCCCGGGCCTGCTCGCCGTGGCCCCAACCGGCGATCACGAAGTACATGCCGACGATGGACAGGTCGAAGTACACGAAGAACAAGATGAGGTCCAGGGCGACGAACAGGCCGATGCAGACGGTCTCCAGCCCGAGGAACAGGCAGACGTAGGCTCGGGGGCGCCGTGTCTCGCGGAGAGAGTAGATGGCGCAGGCCAGGAACAGTCCCGAGGTCAGGGCGACCAGCGGCAGGGACAGGCCGTCGACGCCGACGTGGTAGCCGACGCCGGCGGAGGGGATCCACCGCAGGTTCTCGTCGAACTGGATGCCACCCTGAGAGCGGTAGCCGATCCAGGCCGCGATTACCACGGCCAGATCGGTCCGGGTGAACACCCGGCCCGACATCCGCCCGGGAAGGGCGCCCAGGATGACGGCTGCGATTGCGGGCAGGAAGGTGATCAGGCTCAGCACGACGTCACCTGACCAGCACCACCACGGCGAGCACCACGGCCGACTGGGCGTAGTACTGGTGCAACTGGCCGGTCTGCGGGCGCCGGGCCAACCCACCCAGCCGCCGGGTTCCCGTCGCCACCGCAGTCACCACGTCGTCGACGCTGACCTCGCCGACGCGCGCGACGAGGTGAGCCATCCCGAGCGCGACCGCGCCCACCTGGCGGACGGCGCCGTCCACGACGACGTCGTCGAATCGGGCCAGGACCGTGGCGACGCGCAGGGTCGGGTCTATCACCGCCAGGTGGGCGGCGGCCTCCAGGCCCAGCCACGCACCCAACGCCGAGGTGACCGAGCCGGGGACCCGGACGCGGCCGGCGAGCCGCCAAGTCGCCTCGCCGGCGACGACGGCCAGCCCGACGGACAGGCCCAGCGCCCACCCGGTCCGGGTTCGCCCCGGGCGCCGACGACCCGATCGAATGCCGCCCCCGCGCCGGGCAGGACGAGGATCCCGAACCCGGCTGCGGCGACGGCAAGGGGCAGGAGCGGGGCGCCCATGGCCGGCCCCACCTGTCGGGTGCCGGCCTGCTCGGTTTCGTAGCCCGCCTCGACGCCGGCGGGAGCTGGGAGCCAGACCAGGCGGGCAGCCCGGGTGCTGTACACGGCCGAGATGACAGCGGCGGCCAGCCAGGCGGCCAGGACGGCGTCCTTGGTGGCCCACAACGACAGCGGGGGGATGCCGGCGAGGGTCAGCGCCCCGGCGGTGAACGTGACGCCTACCAGGCGGTAGCGCCGGGCGCCCCCGGGCCAGCGCAGCCAGCTATTTGGTGCCGAGCGCGCTCAGCCAGGCGCCCGCTGGCAGGAACAGAAGGCTCTTGGTGGCCGCGTGGGCGACGAGCTGGGCGGTGCCGGCGCCCACGCCGCCCACACCGGCGACGAGCACCATGAAGCCGATCTGGGCGCACGTCGACGCGGCGAGGAGCTGCTTGAGGTCCCGCTGGGCGACAGCCACCAGCCCCAGGGCCACCGCAGTGGCGGCGCCCACCCAGGCCACCGTCGGCTGGGCCCAACCGGATGCTGCAAGGAGCGGTTCGAGGCGCAGCAGCAGGTAGGCGCCGGCGGCGACCATCGTCGCCGAGTGCAGAAGTGCCGACACCGGGCTGGGGCCTTCCATGGCCCGGGACAGCCAGAAGCTGAACGGCAGCTGCCGGACTTGCCGGACGCAGCCGCGATGACACCGGCGGCGACCAGGTCGAGCCACGGCGCCCCCAGTCTGGGCAGGGCATCGAGGCGGAGCGAGCCGACCCCACCGGCGATGGCCGCACCCCCGGCCAGATGAGGCCGACATCACCGGCCGAGTTGTCACGAAGGCCACGGTCCCCGTCTCCACTCGACGCCGGTCGTGCCACCAGAACCCGATCAGCGCCCAGCTGGCCGCCCCCATCACCTCCCAGCCCATCAACAGCACAGCCAGGGTGGTAGCGGTGACGGTGACCAGCATGGCCCCGGCGAACAGCAGCATGATCCCGAAGAACCGGCTGCGGGCCTCCTCGGGTCCGAAGTCGCCGCCGGCGAAGACCAGCACGGCGGCGGTCACAGCGGCGACGGTGACCACGAGCACAGCCCGTCGACGGCGAACCCGGCCCGGACACCGGCGAACAACGGTGCGTCGGCGCCCGGTCGCATCGCCGCCGCGACACTCGCCAGTCCGAGCGTCGCGCACCCAGCGCGCCGCACCCGCAGCGTCCGGCAGCCGGCTACTGCCAGGAACCGACCCAAGCTGTCGAGTCGGCGGGCGGCGGTGAGCCGGGCCGACTGGGCGACGGTCACCGCCTCCCCCTGCGCAGCCCGCCACCACGGATCCGTCCAAAAGGAGGTCGCTCCCTTCGTCCCAACCGGTACCGCGTGGGCGCCCTGGATGACGTCTCCTTGCAGGGTGATCCGCAGCATCAATCCCGTCGGCCAGTCCGCCAGCACCGGACCCAAGGACAGATGAAGCTGGTCCAGCTTCAGGCCGTCACGGTCAGGACCCCGACCCGCCATCTCCAGGCCCGCTGACATGCGGATGTCTTCGTGCGTCCTTCGGTCAGCCTGCTCGCGGGGCCGCCCTTGCTGGCCGTCGCCGTGGCGAACCTCGGCGACGGCTTCGGGACGAAAGCTCGCGAGCTGACGCTGGGCGTCGTCGAGCGCTCCTGGTACGGCGGCCGGATGAGCGATCTGGGCGCGAGCTCGAGGAGCTGGTGTCTCGGCCCACACCTTCGCCACCGCTGGCTTCAACGCCGAGGGGACGACTCCTGCGGTCACGACCATGTCAGCATCCGCCGGGCTGGCCACGATCGGCCAGCCTCGTCGCCGCACCTCGGTTTCGACCGCCAGACGAGCTCCGGTCCCGCCCGGACGGCGACCACCAGCACATGGGGTCGCCGGCTGGCCGACGCGAGGAGCCTCGTCGCTAGGCCCACCGCAATGCGCCCTCCCTCCAGGCGTAGGCCACACCGGCGAGCAGGACCGCCAAGAAGCTGAACATCTCGATCACCGCGCTGTCGCCCACGGCGGCCACCGCCCGGGTCCAGGGGTACATAAACACCATCTCCATGTCGAAAGCCAAGAACAGCATGGTCAGCGTGTACCAGCGCACATCGAAGCGGCTCAGCGCGTGTTCGCTGGGGAGTAGTCCCGACTCGAACGGCGCTGCCCGCAGCGGGTCGCGGACCACGGCAACCAGACGACTGGCCCCGTAGACGGCCACGACCCCTCCAATTGCGACCGCGCCCAGGGCCAGCACTGGAACGAAGTCGGAGCTCAACGACTCAGACCACTCGGGTGAGGCTCGTTCGAACCGACAGACACGCGCACCGGCCGGCTACTCCCCGCAAGGTTTCTCGGTCATGCGTTAGCCACCGTGAGCATGGTCGAAGCGCACCGAGTCGGCTGCTGCGTCGCACGAACGGACTGTACACGGACGTCGTTCCGCTACACGCTGTAGGAGTTCATCCTGTAATCTAACTACTCCCTGTAGTACGTGAGAGGAACTCCTGACGCCCTTGACCGCTCGACATTCCTCCACTCCAGCATCAACCGAGTCGGTATCACGCGATGATGCCGACGGGGATGGGCGTTCCTCCTTTCTGGACCAGGCCAGGCAGGAGGTGCTGGCGGTCACCTTCTGGTTCGACCCAGCGCTTCATCGGGGAAGCTACCCGCTGGTGATGCGATTCAGAGGCCGGCGCGTCGGTGCCACAGGCCGGCTGCAGGACAGCGACCGCTTCGTCCACGACGAGGTGGTCGATGATCAATTCGCAGTCACCGGCCCCGTATCGGTCACCGCCAAGGTGCCGGGCGTGGAGGCCGGCGAGTGGGAGGTGAACGCCCACCTGCTCCCGTCCAGTGCCTCCAAGAGCGGCAAGCGGCGAGATCCTCGTCCGCTCCCAATCCCTGTACATCGCGCCCAGTGGTCGTGGCGGAAATGGAAGATGTCCGAAGCAGCCCCAGCACCGGTAGAGACATGCCTGGCGCCGCTGAGCTACGCCCCAGGCACTACGCCCCTCGCCTGGGCACTGACCGCGGTCGCTGGCATGGCCATTGGCCTCACCCTTCAGGCGCTGATCATCCGATGGGACCATCTCCACATCGGCTCGGCCCTGACGCTCTCGCTGATCGCCCTCGCCGTAGGCGTCGTTGCCGCCAAGGCCTGGTACGTGGTGCTCCACTCACGAGAGCGGCGGTGGGATGGCTGGGCCATCCAAGGGCTACTCACAGGCCTCGTCGTAACGGTAACAGGCGCGTGGTTGTTGTCAGACATTCTGGTCGGCGCCTTCTTAGATGCATCCGCGCCTGGCCTGCTAATAGGCATGGCCGTGGGACGCGTCGGCTGTCTCTTCGCCGGTTGCTGCTACGGGCGCCCGACATGTTCGCGCTGGGGCCTATGGTCCTCGGACCGGCGCATCGGGGCACGGCGTGTTCCCACTCAACCGATGGAGACCGCCCTGGGCTTGGTCGTGGGAGGAGCAGCGCTTGCCGCCGTGGTCCTGCACGGACCAGCCCACGGGACCATCTTTGTGGCTGCTCTGGCCGCGCACACCTTCGCTCGGCAGGGCATCCTCCGCTGGCGCGCCGAAGCTCGCCAAACGGCGCTCGGGCCGCGACTCGTCGCCGTGGTCGCCGCCGGCATCTCTCTCGCTGCCGTCGTGACCGCAGCGCTGACGGGATGAGCGCATCACGCCGAATGCCGGGGCTGCGTGGATCACCACGACACCATGTAGCAGGATGGTGATCGGATGGGCTTCGTTGAGAGAGTGGGCTCCGTGACCGGGCAGCATCGACGGACTCGCCGACGCGCCGTGATCCCTCCTGGCGTCGCCGCCGTCGTGGTGGCCGCGCTGCTGCCGTGACCGTCACGGGAGTGTTCAAGCCCCCAAACCGCCCCCTGGTGGCGGTTCTCTGGCCACCGGGTCCGGCGGACGGCCAGGAGTGACCGGTCGATCCACGTCGCGTCGAGCTCCAACGGTGTCAGCGCCGACGACGGCGCATGCTGCTTTGCGCGTCGTTGATCTGACCCCCGCAAACGGCACCGCGGGTGTCGTCGGAAGCCAGCCCGTGACCGTCACCTTTTCCGCGCCTATCTCCGGCTTGTCGCCCCAACCTACCCTGACACCGCACACACCAGGGAGCTGGGCGAAATCCGCTCAGAACACGCTGACGTTCACTCCCACCGACGCTTTCGCGCCCGACACGCCAGTCACGCTGACGGTCCCCGCTGGGATGCGCAGCGTCGACGGTGCCACCCTGACCCGGCCGTTCGCGGCGCGTTTCTCGGTCGGTCACCCGTCAGTTTTGCGCCTCCAGCAACTACTGTCATTGCTCGGATACTCGCCGCTGGCTTGGTCACCAGCGGGCAGCCCGGTCCCGGCCAGCGACCAGGCAGCCCAGGCCCTGGGCGCCTTTTCGCCACCAGCAGGAAGCTTCACCTGGCGAGCCCAACGATGGCCAGCCCAGCTGACCTCCCAATGGCAACCCGGCGTCGACAACGTCTTCACCCGAGGTCTCGTCATGGCGTTCGAAGCCGATCACGGCTTAGCCACCGACGGGATCGCCGGTGCAAAGGTGTGGTCGGCGGTGCTGGACTCGCTCGCCCAAAGGGAAAGTCCACCAAGACGGCTACAGCTATGCACCGGCGTCCCAAGGCCGCCCAGAGACGTTCACGGTCTGGCATGACGGCGTTCAAGTCCTCCAGTCGGCGGCGAACACCGGGATCCCTCAAGCCCCTACCGCAGACGGCACCTTCCCCGTCTACGAGCGGTTGCGTTCGTAGGTCATGCGTGGGACGAACCCCGACGGCACCAAGTACGCCGACCCCGTCCAATACATCGCCTACTTCAACGGGGGTGACGCCGTGCACTACATCCCCAGGACCTCTTTCGGATACCCACAATCGGTTGGCTGCGTCGAACTGCCACTCCCTGCGGCGGCCCAAGCCTGGTCCGAACTGCCGTACGGGACGCTCGTGACCGTCACCGGCTAAGAACGACGGTCACGAGCGGACCACTCACGCTCTCACTAGGCAGAGGCTTTCCTCCTGCACCAGCCGGTTGAAACGTGGAACTAACGCCGGGACCGGCGATCGGCCGCTGGCGGCCCGCCGGGCGCGCCGGGCCGCTCACCACAGCGTCGACCCGCCGGCCCGAGAGAGCCAGAAGCCGCTAATGATGACGGGATAGGTCGCAAGTACCAGAGGGCTCAGTTCCGGTTGCCGCTCCACCACACAGGGGGCGTGCGGACTGGGCACTGCAAGGGTCTCCTGAATCCGTACTCCGTGCTATCCGGAGACGGAATCCTCAAAACAAGGTTCAGGGTCGGCTGGCGAGGACGAACTGGGAGTAGAGCGGCTCGATGCGGATGTTGGCGCCCGTGTATGGCGCTTCGATGATCCGACCGCCGCCGATGTACATGGCTTCGTGCTCTCCGGGGTCGGCGAAGAACACCAGATCGCCCGGTTGCAGGTCGCTCATGGCGATGTGGGTAGTGGACGCATATTGGGACCCGCTGTAGTGAGGGAGGGACACACCGGCGTGGGCCCACGCCCACATGGTCAAGCCGGAGCAGTCGAACGAGCTCGGCCCGGCTGCCCCCCACACGTAGGGGTCGCCGAGGCGGGTCATGGCCGCGGCAACAGCGACCGAGCCGCCGCTTCCACTTGGTGCGGGTGGATTGGCCGCTACGGCGGTCGGCGTAGCCGGTTGCATCACAACGGAGGGATGCGCGACCGATGCAGCCGGCGAAGGTGCCGACGGCGAGGTAGAAGGCTGCTGCACCGAGCCGCTACGGGCGGTGCTCACCGCCGCCATCTGGGCCTGCTGGGCGGCTCGTTGGCGGTCCACGGCCAGCTGCGCCTGACGGGCTTGCTCGGCCAGCTGCGCTTGGCGCGCTTGTTCGGCTTGCTGGGCTGCCTGGACTTGAGCGACCAAGACGGCTAGCTGTCCTTTCACTTGGGCGTAGGTACCCTGTAGCTGGGTTTGCAACTCGGCAACGGATCGGCGGGCGGCGTCGGCCGACGTGACTCGCGCCGTGGCTTGCTGCTGAGCGTTGGTCAACTGGGCCTCGGAGGTTCGTGCCTCGGCCTGGGCGGTGCGAAAGCTGTCAAGGGCATCTTGCTGGTTGGAGGCGAGCATGCTGGCGTACTCACTGCGCAGCAACCCGTCTTGCGCATTGGGCAGCGGCCGGGAGGCGCCCTCGATGAGGTTGGCTGGGCCGCCGTGCGTGTAGGCGTCGACGGCATCCCGACTGAGCGCACCTCGGGCGGCTTGGACGTGACTCCCAGCGGCTGCTACCTGCTGTTGGGCAGCACCGACCTGTTGCGCCGCCTGTTGTTCGGCGATCACAGACTTGTCGTACTGCTCGGCCAGGGCTGACTCCCTGAATCCCAATGCGTTGATCTGGGAGGCGAGCGCGGCGGCCTGCGCCTGCTTGTCCGTGACGGGGTCAGCGTGCGCGGGCAGTACGGGGGCGAGGAGGCCGAGCAGCGCCACGCCGGCGCCGATGGCCACCCGGCGGGAGTACGTCCGTCGAGTAGTCACGATGGGCCGCGACCCTAGGGGATCGCCTGCGACCGGATCAACTACATGCTGTAGCGAGCAATGCTGCGGCCGTCGCAGTGGGAGGGACGTTCATCGTGCGCGCTTCTATCAGGCCGCGCTTGTGTGTCACTGGCGGGTGCGCGACCAGCCGGTCTAGCTCGGCGATATTGACCCGACCGATGATCTTTGTCACGATCACGCCCCTAGGATCGACAAGGTACAACTCGGGTACCCCGCCGACCCCGTAGGCGACGATCGCATTGGAGTCGTTGAGGACCGGCCACGTGACATGCCGGTCCGCGAGGAAGCTGGCCAGGTTGCGGTCAGCGTTGTCGTAGCGTACGCCGAGCACCCTTCCGTACCCCCTCCGGGAATGCTCCGCAGCGAAGCGCTCCAGGTCGGGCATCTCTTGTCGGCACGGGACGCACCAGCTCGCCAAGAAGTTGACCAAGACCCAACCCCCTTGGTATTGCGACAACGACCGGATGCCTCCTCCAGTCACCGCGGGACCCGTGACCCGAGGCGCCGGCCGGCCCACCAACGGATTGTCGCCGAGCGCCTGGCTGGGGGGCGCGAGGCAGCGAGCACTGCGAGGAGCCCGATCGCGCCGAGCCCGATACCGACGGCGATCCAACGGATTAGATGGCGGCGGCGGGGCGGCAACGGGCGGAGCCCTTCGGTCTTCATCGGCACCCTCGGGCTCTCATCATCGGGCACGCCCGAGCCAACACAACGACATGTCGTCACCTACCCGCTCCGTGATCTACTACACGAAGTAGTAAAATTGGCGGTTAGCGAGTAGCACCAAACCGCCGTTGCTGTTGGGGGGAACGGGAGGACGAAGCGGCGAAAGCGGGCGGAGGGGACTCGGTACCGGCGTTCACTGTCCGCCCCGGGGCGTCGGGACCGAAGGTCGTCGTGGTTACACCCTGCACAGATGGGTGAAGAGTTCCGCCAGGCGGGGCCACTGCGACAACGTCAACGCTGCGCCGAGAGCTACCGCCACGAACCCGGCGGCCACGGCCCGGGTCGGTGCTGCGACTGTCGTCGGAGCCAACAGCGCTTCGACTCGGTCAACGACACCGCTGCCGTCCATGCCGAGGGCCCCCGCTGGCGTATCGGCGAGCGAAGCTAGCGCAGCCCGAGCGACCGTTCGCGCTACCAAAGCACGATCGCCCACCCGGCGAGCCGCCTCTTCGTCGGCGCAGCGTTCCACGGCGAAGCGAAGTCTGGTCCGCACCGGCCGTAGCAGCGGGTTGAGCGCGGCTACGTCGGCGAGCCACAGCAGGCGGTGATGCTGCAGGCGCAGGTGGGCGGCCTCGTGGGCGAAGACCACCCGACGCTCGTCGGCATCCAACCGTGCCAGCAGACCTGTTGACACGACGATCTGGCCGCCGCGACCTCCCACGCTGTAGGCCAGGGGCTCGACGGTGGGCACGACGATCATCCCGGGAGCGCCTTTCGCCGGGCGGGCGCGAAGAAAGCGGGCAGTGACGGTGCCGGTTCCGACCGCCAGTCCCACCAGCCCAACCGCGGCGGGCACTCCCAGCCACCACGCCAGGGTGCCTGTCAGGCGTGCGCACCAGCCCAACACCCCGGCCACAACCGGTGCCCGTCCAGCGAACACCAGCGACGTCAGCACCAACCCGGTCACCGTAACGGCGATGCCCGCTGCCGCCAAGGTGGCCATGGTCGCCGCCTCGACTCTCGGTCTGACCCGGGCACGCGTGATCACGGCTCCGACGATCATCACACCGGCGGCGCCAGCTGGAGCGACCACCATGTTCACCGCGGCGACCGCCGCGGGCCCATCAGGCGCCGCAATGTTTGGGCTTCCCGGCGAGACAGGCCACTCACGAACTGCGCCAACGCCCCGTCCCGATCGCTCGACCGCATCAAATCACTGTGCATCCGCTGAGCCACCAGTTCCGCCTCCGATACCAGTGGGCGGTACACGAACCCGCGGCCTTGGGCATCTCGCTCGGCGAGGCCCTTGCGCCACAGGCGGGTGAGGACGGTCATCACCGTCGTGTACGCCAGGGTGTCTCCCAAGGCGCTACGCACCTCAGCAGGCGACAGCGGTGCCTCTGAGGCCCACAAGCACATTAAGACCTCGGTTTCGAGCGAACCCATCTCCCGGCGCGCTGACAACGCTGCGAACTCCTCTCGGCGGACGGGTAATCGTACAGGTTGCTGCGGGTCGGTCGCGGACAGTTTCGCCGGCGGCATGGACTGGCCAGCTCGCAGGGCACGGACACACGGACGTTGTGATGACTACACTCTGTCGTTGTGCCTGGCGACGCAGCCGACTCCCGGTTTGCCTGGTCCACCGGGGACCGGGCCCGGTCGTCGAGTCGACTCGCCGGGTGGGTGTTTCGGTCATGGGAAGAGGAGTGACAGCGATGTCGTGGAGCAAGGTGTTCCGGCGAGCGAACAGTTACGCTCAGGCGAAGGCTCAGTCGGAGTTCGACGTGCACGCTGACCCCAAGGTTCAAGTCGAGCAAGCGATCGCCGGGCTGCAGGAGCACCATCAGGATCTGGAGGCGGCCGCCAGCCACGTCATCGCTCAGGAAAAGGTGGCCAAGATGCGTTTGGCGGACCTGTCGGGGCAGGAGGCCAAGTACAGGAAGTCGGCGTTGGCAGCCAAGGGACAGGGCCACCTTGACGTGGCCCGCACCTTTGCCTCGAAGATCGCCAGCTTGCGTGACCAGATCCAGAGTCTCGTCGCCCAGATCCCTCAGCTGGAGCAGGCCGCGGCCGACGCCCGAGAGGCTGTCCAGGAGTCGGCCGATCAGATGCAGCAGAAGTTGAACGAGAAAGGCACCATCCTGGCCCAAGTCGACCAGGCGAACATGCAAAAGGAGATGGCCGCCAGCCTGAAGCAGGTCACCGACCTGACCCGCAGCGGTGACGTGCCCTCCTTCGACGAGATCAAACAAAAGGTGGCAGGGCAGTTCGCGGAGGCCCAGGCATCCACGGAGCTGTCGAGCGGCAGCCCCGAGGTGCTTGAAATGCACGCCCACCACGCCGAGCTGAACAGCGAAGCAGATCAGATCCTGGCCGAGCTCGACGCCGGGTCGTTGACGCCAGCCGCCCTGACCGAGCGCAGCGGGGCCGCCCCGCAGCCAGCGCCGAACCCATGATCTTCTGCCCATCTCGCGCCAACCCGGAGGCTCGATGACGGCAAGGCCCGGATTCCGAACCCGTATGGTGGCCCGTTTGCACGGCGAGATACCAGCCGCGACGGTGGACGCCTACCGTCGGGCGGGGGCGGAAGTGTACGACTTGATCGGCGAGTTCGATCAGGCCAGGGCCGAGTGGGGTGTCAAGGGTGTCACCGCTTGGACCGCGCCTGCGTCGACGCAGGTCACGCTGTTGGCAGTGTGGAGCGCCTTCGCTCTGCAGGTCCTCGGTGACGAGATGATTGACGCAGACTATGCCGCGGATCCCGCCACCCCCGGCTACCTACCACCGATCACCGCGCAACAAGCGTTGGCGTTCTACGGGCCAGTACCCACGTGGCTCTCGGTCGTGCGCGAGGCCCAGGCCAGCGAGACCTTCAAGCTGGATGTGGCGGTCCCGGCCCCACTCCCGGCTTTCGCAGCGGTCGAACCGTGTCCCATCGCCCACCTTGCAGCCATGCGCGCGGCAACTGCACGGCTCCGAACCCAAGCGGAGGCCACCCTGTCCGGGTTCTCGCTGGGTGACGACGCTCCACAACAGCAAGCCCGAGACAGGATCAACGAACTCGTGGCCCGCTCCACGGCCGACGCCGACTACGCCACCCGGCTTTGGGCAGAGCGACTGCCGCCCGGTGTCCACGCCAACGTCGAGCGACACCTGAAAGCGGCGCTGGAAGGATACTTCGAAGTCGGGCAGCTCTTGGCGATGCCGGCCACCGCCCTGCAGCCTCAATTGGGACGGTCACAGCATCCGTACTTTCCCGGGGCCGGCAGAGGCGCCAGTGCCGCGTCGAGCTTCGACCCGTGGTGCCTGACCGATCTCGAGAGCCGCGGCCAGTGGCAGCACGACCGCCAAGCTCAGCGGTCGATCGAAGCGCTCTGGGCCAACGGATCCGAACCCCGAGGCAACGCTTCGCACCCACCAGGAGATAGAGGCCGCCCTGGCGATGGGTGATATCGGCTACGCCATCGACAGGGGCGGCCGCCGCATCGGCCACTGCTACTGCTGCCCGTGGTCGCCCATCTACCTCGTCAAGCGACCACCCTTTCTCGGCGGCCGCCACCTCCGCCCCATGGAGCAGTTCACACTCGACGTCTCCGCTGAAGAGATCAGCGAAGGCGGCGACTTCAAGAGGGACGTCCTCGTAGCCAACTTTCACCCCACAGATGAAGTTAACTATTGCAATCCGGAGTCGTGATGACTGGCACGCGTGGCCGACGACCGCATCGCCAACAGGGATCGCGGCTCGGGGTACGGCGACATGCTGCAGCACGGTGCAAGCGCATTGGTTCGCACATGCTGTACCTCTTGCATCTCCGCCGAACAGAACCGATCGGTCTGCTCGCGGGCGGAGAGCCGCAGGAGGCACGAGCGCTGCATCGCGTCAGTCCTGCCATGAGGTCAGGGAGAGCCGAGATCGGTCGCATGATCGGAATCCCGGAATGATGCCCCGCCCCTGGACCCGTCGCGGCGTGCGGCCGCCGCCGGCCCGACGAGTGAAGGTGATCGCAGCGCCGAAGGACCAGCGGGCCAAGGAGATGGGGGCCCCGTCCAGTCGTTACACGTCGCCGATCCCGCACAGGTTGCGAGGCAGCCCCGGGTGGATCCCGGTGCTCATGGTCACGCTGTTCGTACTGGGGGGCACCATGGTCATCCTCAACTATCTCGGGGTCTTACCGGCGTCGCCTTCGAACCTGTACGGAGTAGCTGCCGGCGCTCTGGCGGTTGGCGGCCTGGTCACGGCTACACGATGGCGCTGAGGCTTGTTCGAAACAGTTCGGTGGCCCGGCTTCGAAGAGGCGCGTGCAGGTCCGTCCGGGCTGGCAACATTCTCTCCTCTCCGTCGGCAGCTCGTCCGGCTCGGCAACGTCCCCGGCACCGGCTACTGGCGTTGCGCATCGACGCGGTGGCCGGCCGTGACGGGGCGCCACACGGGTGTTCGATGCGGGCGCCGGGAGGGCACGTGCGGTGGTCGTGGTCAGCGACAGGGCCGAAGACGACGCCGGCGACGAAATCTGCGGTTGTGGGGTTCGTGTTACTCACGGCGGTCGCTGGTGCGAGTGGGGAAGGCAAGAGGTGGGGTGGGGAACTCGTGGGTGCTGCGTTCCCCTCCAGACGTCTGGCGTGAGGCAGCGGATGGGGAGCTCGGTGGGGAACGGACCCGCCCGCCCCGCTCGGGGGGGCCGCTGCGAGGGCCACCGCGGTCAGGGTTGGCAATGGTGACGGGAGGGGCAGGCAGCGAAGCCGGCTGGTCAGCTCTATGCGGTGGGGGTGAGGACCGGCGGTGAGGGCCTCCCGGTTGACGGGCGCGGGATCGACCCGGCGCGAGATGAGAGGAGCCGTGAGCGTTGACAGCGTCGGCGACCTGCCCGGACGGTGACCCCTGGTGGGCCCTCAGGCGCGTCGGGTGGCGGACCCTTGGAAATGTCCCGGGGCGTTGCGTCGACCGTCTGAACCCAAGTTCCCCTTCCGGGCACCTGACCGCTGATCCGGGCGTCCTGCGACAGGGGCTCGGTCCGGCTACCGCTAAATCTTGTTTCAATCCTGGCCACACCCCGACCCTCGCCCGACAACTCGGCGTCAGTCGCAGCCTATGACCGTTCCGGGAACGGGTGGCCGGGCGACCATGGCGATACCTCCGTCCCGGATTGTCTGTGGTCAGCGGGTGGAGGTTATGCCGCCGTCGACGGCGAGTTCGGCTCCGTGCAGGTAGGCGGCATGGTCGGAGAGCACCCATGCCACGGCGGCGGCGATCTCCTCGGGTGTTCCGGGTCGTCCGGCGGGCGTCGCGGCTGTGATCTGCGCGATGACGTCGTCGGCGTCGGCGTCGGCGTTGATCGGGGTTCGGGTGGCTCCGGGTGACACGGTGTTGACGCGGACACCGCGAGACCCGAACTCGGCGGCCCAGCTGCGTGCCAGTTGGATCTCGGCTGCCTTGGTCGCCGAGTACAGGCCGACGAATGCGTGACCCATGTGCGCCATCCACGATCCGATGACGACGATCCCGCCGGTACCGCGCTCGGCCATGGCCGGGGCCAGCGAGGCGGTCAACACGTGGGGCGCGCGGACGTTGACAGCCAGCGTGGCCTCCAGGTCGGTATCGGTGAGCGAGGGTGTGTCTACGGCCGGGCACAGTGCGGCGTTGTGGACCACGGCATCGATCCGGCCGCCGGCGGCCTCGGTCGCGGCTGCGGCGAATGCTCGCAGCTCGTCCGGGGCAGCGGTCAGGTCGGAGGGGACGAAGACGGCGCAGCCGCCGCTGCCTGTGATGTCGTGGACGACGGCGGTGCCGCGATCCTGGTCGCGTCCGGTGACGACGACGTGCCACCCGGCGGCGGCGAGGGCGCGGGCGGTGGCTGCGCCGATGCCGCTGGTGGAGCCGGTGACGAGGACGGTGCGTGGTGCGGTGGTTGAGGTCATGGATGCCAGTCGACCGGCTCCCGGCCCGTAGTGCCAGGGCGAGCGGTGCCTGGGCACGACGTGCCCAGGCTGAGGATGGCCGCCGGCATCTACTCTCGGGAGCGTGTCGACCGACCGTTCCGCGCTGGGCGCGTTTCTGCGTTCTCGCCGCGACCGCCTCACCCCGGCGCAGGCCGGCATCGCAGCGTTCCCCGGACCGCGTCGGGTGCCGGGTCTGCGAAAGGAGGAGCTGGCGGTCCTCACCGGGCTGAGCCCTGATCACTACAGCCGACTCGAGCAGGGCCGGCAGCACACCGTCACCAACGACGTGCTCGACACGCTGTCGCGCGCCCTCCGGCTGGATGAGGTCGAGACAGCGCACCTGCGCAACCTCGCCGCGCCCACCGGGCGGCAGCGACGGGTCGTGCCTGACCTACCGGCCCGGCCCGACCCCGGGATGCTCAGACTGATGGCCGTGCTCGATCACGTCCCGACGCTGCTGCTCGGGCGTCGATCGGAGGTCCTGGCCAGCAACGGCCTGCTTCGCGAGGCGCTCGGCTGGCCGGCGGAGCCCGGAGCGTCGTTCGTCCGGTGGTTGTTCCTCGACCCCGCTGCTCGCGAGCGGATCACCAACTGGGCCGGCTTCGCCGCGTCCGCTGTTGGAGCGCTGCGGTATGAGGTCGGACGCCGCCCGGACGACCGACACCTTGCCGCCCTGGTTCATGAACTGCGCCACGGTGACCCGGACGTCGGGCGATGGTGGAACGATCAACGGGTCACCTTCCGGACCTCGCTCACCAAACACGTCGCCCATCCCGTCGCCGGGCCGCTGACCTTTGGGATCGAGTCGGTCATCGGGCCGAACGACCCTGATCAACGTCTCGTCGTGTACACCGTCGAGCCCGATTCACCCACCGCCCGGGTGCTGCCCCTGCTTGCCAACTGGGTGACGACTCCGGCCGACACGCGGCCCTGATCCGCGCCAGCATCGGTGGCCGTCCTAGAAGCGGGCCCGCTGGGCATCGTTGACCGGCGACATGCTGTGTCTGCGTCGGCGCTCCGCAGGCTCAGCGAGCGAGCGCTTGGGTGCCGAGGACGATCGCGAAGTCAAGGTTGTCGGCGTCTTCGGTGCCTGGTTCGGCGGTGTAGACGGTGATGCTGATGTCGTCGCCGGCGACGAAGAGCACGTCGCAGTCAAGGCCGATGCGGCCGACGTCGGGATGGTCGATGATCTTGTGCCGGGAGGACTCGCGCGGGTTGGGTAGCTCGGCGGTGTCCCAGAGCTTCACGAAGCGGGGGCTTGCGGCGTGCAGCTCGCTGATGAGCTTGCGCAGCTGGCGGTCAGTCGGGTAGCGCCCGGCGGTCAGGCGCAGACTGGCCACGAGACTTTCCTCGAACTCGGCCCGCTCGGTCGGGGTGTGGACGGCGCGGCCGCCGGGGCCGACCAGGTTGCGCCACACAGCGTTGCGCTCGAGCCCTCGCCACGCCGACGTCGCGCCCATGAGAGCGTCGTAGGGAGCGTTGGCGACGATGAGGTTCCACGCCGCGTCGTGCACGCAGACCGGGGTGTGCGTGAGTCGATCGAGCAGTCGCTGCACGCTCGGCGTGATGCGCGTCGACACGACTCCCGAACCGGGCGCGGCCAGACCGGCCAGCCGGAACAGGTTCTCACGCTCGGCATCGGGCAGCCTCAACGCGCGAGCGAGGGCCTCGACCACCTGCTCTGACGGTGAGACCGCACGGCCCTGCTCCAGCCGGGTCAAGTAGTCGACCGAAATCCCGGCAAGCGCGGCCACCTCCTCGCGGCGCAGTCTGGTAGCACGCCGGCGACCGCCCATAGGGACACCGACCGCCTCCGGCGCAACCCGGTCACGCGCCCGCCTTAGCGTCCCGCCGAACTCCCACGCCTCCATAGGCCCCAGTGTGCAACACCGCTGGCGGGGTTGTCCTGGCCCTGCCAGTCCTACGACAACCGGACGCCTGGCTAACCACCGGGGAGCGGTCGACGATCACGTTATGACAACGACACTGATCACCGGGGCCAACAAAGGGCTCGGCAAAGAAACCGCCCGTGTGTTGGTCGCGGCCGGGCACTGAGACGCCTTGAGCCTTCCGGACAGCAGACCCACTAAGGTTTGTTTTTAGGAAGAGAGCCAGTTTGATGCCAAAGCAACGTAGAACGTTTTCTCTTGAATACAAAGAAGAAGCGTCGAAGATGGTGATTGACGAGTCCCGGCCGGTTCCTGAGGTGGCTCGGGAGATTTCGGTGAACGAGCAGACTCTGCGGAATTGGGTGGCCGCTTACCGGAAGGCTCACGCTGGTGAGGAGCCGCCGTTGTCGATGCCGGAGCGGGCTCGTTTACGGGAGTTGGAGGTCGAGGTGCGAGAACTGCGGTTGAAGTCGGAGTTCTTGGGAAAAGCCGCGGCCTTCTTCGCCCAGGAGTATCGGTGATCGCTCGCTACGAGTTCATCGACGGCGAGAAGGCGACAACCACTGACAGCGGGGCCAAGAAATACACGATCGTGAAGATGTGCTCATGGCTGCAGGTGTCGAAGTCTGGGTATTACGAGTGGTGGGGTCGTCCCCTGTCGGCCACCGCGGCCAGGCGGGAGGTGTTGGCCGCGGCGATCGCCAAGGCGTTCGTCGACTCTGACGGCACCTACGGGTACCGGCGGGTCCACGCTCAGTTGGCCCGTTGGGGCGAGCACGCCAGTCCTGAGCTCGTCCGGGGCTTGATGCGTGAGCTGGGCCTGGTGGCCTGTCAGCCCCGCCCGTGGCGTCACAACCTGACCGAGAGCGGACCGGCAGGCCCAATCCCTGACCTTGTGGCCCGGGACTTCACGGCCACTGCCCCGGGAACGAAGATGGTTGGTGACATCACCTACATCCCCACCTGGGAGGGCTGGCTGTATCTGGCCACGGTCATCGACTGTCACCACAAGGCGGTCATCGGGTGGGCGACCGGCGACAACTACAAGACTCCTCTCATCTGCGCCGCGATCGACATGGCGGTCACCGACCACGACATAGCACCGAGGGCGATCTTCCATTCTGACCGCGGCAGCAATTACACGTCCGAGGAGTTCGCGACGCATCTGGCTGGCTACGATATCTGCCAGTCGGTCGGACGGACCGGCATTTGTTACGATAATGCGATGGCCGAGTCGTTCTTTGCTGCGTTGAAGAACGAGCGGGTTAGCCGCACCGTGTACCCGACCCGGGAGAAAGCCCGAAAAGACATTGTGCGGTACATCGAGTTCCGCTATAATAGGCGTAGGTTGCATTCGGGTCTCGGTTACCGGACTCCACAAGAGGTCCATGACGAGTACCTATCTCGCAACTTGGCAGCCTGAAGAGCACGAACCAGCTGTCCGGAATACGCGAGGCTGATCAACCACCACGACGGTCGCGCCGACGACCACCACCACGACGGTCGCGCCGACGACCACTACCACGGTCGCGCCGACGACCACTACGACGGTCGCGCCGACGACCACCACAACGGTCGCTCCGACCACCACGACCACGGTCGCTCCAACAACCACCACCACAACGGTCGCCCCGGTTGATCCATACGTCATAGCCCCGGTTGATCCGTCCGTCGTAGCGCCGGTTGATCCATCCGCCATAGCCCCGATTGATCCATCTACTGGGGGCACCCCGACGGTGAGTGCTACAACAGCGGGTGTCAACGGCTACGACCCTGGTGAGAGCGGAGTCAACCTGAGCCGTAGCCAGTCAGGTGTGGCCAGACCGACCGACTTGGCCTCTACCGGGATCGACGCCACCCTTGCCGGCTGTGCGGGTTTGGCGCTGATCGCGTTCGGTGGCGCCCTCATTCTCGCCTCGCGTCTTCTCCGGCGAAGCTGATGGGAGCGACAACCTGACCCCTGGGCAGCGAAAAGGGGCACGTGAGCACACACCCCTCCCTGACGTGAGGGCCACGGATTCAGGTTCGGGCCTCAACGGCCGATAGATAGTCCAGGCGGCCTCTCCGGTCGAACCGTCGTCTGTCGCAGAGGAGAAGGCTCAGGCCATGAAGATCCCAACAGCTATGAGCAGCCGCCGACGGAGCACGTGGGCGGCACACGGCCGTCCGTTCGGTTGGTTCGGCGTCGGCCGATGGGGCATCCCGGTTGTCTTCGCCTTGGCCATGATCGGTGCGACGGTCGGCGCCACGAGCGGGGTGGCTAGTGCGACACCGCCGACGACTGTGGCTGCGACGTGGACCTACAACGGTCAGATGTCGACACCGACCTGCTCCCCGCACATCTATACGACAGTGGCCCCAGCGGGGGCGTACTCGGCGACGGTGACCATCTCCGGAGGCGCCGGCAACAACTACGGCAGTAGCCCGAGCGGGGGGGCCGGCCAGACCATCACTGCGGTGATCAACACGGCCGGCACCGCGGGACAGACGTACTCGGCCATGGTTGGCTGCGCCAACGACTCAGGCAGCGGCGCAGCCGGAGGCGGCTCGAACGGGGGCGGGGCGGCGTCAGCATTGTGCGTTGGGGTGGTCTGCGGCAACTTCGGGGGAACCAACGAGCTGCAATCCGCGGTTTTCCTGATCGCTGGTGGCGGTGGCGGCAACGGAGACACAGGTCACGGCTGCACCAACCCGACCCCCGGTAACGGCGGCAGTGGTGGCAACCCCGCTGCCGCCGCCGACACCACGGGTATCATCGACGGACAGACCGGCGGGAGCGGCGGCGGCAACGGCTGCAGCACCGGCGGTGGCGCCGGCGGCCACGGCGCCGGCGGCGCTGGATGGGACGTCCCCGTGTCAGCGACGGCCACCGTGCCCAACAACGGCGTCGGCGGCACTGGCGGCGCTGCCTGTGAGCTTCCCGGCAGCGGCGGCGGCGGGGCCAACGGTGGCGGCAACGGCACCGGGACCTTCGGCTCAACGGCCTGCGCCGGCTCCGGCGGTGGCGGCGGCGGTTCGTCGTGGGTCAACCCCAACACCGTCGTCTCCGACGGCTTTGGTGCCAACGGCGGCAACGGGGCCATTAGCCTTACCTGGAACATCCTGTCGGTGACCCTTACCAACCCCGGAGCGCAAACCTCGACCGCCGGTGAGACGGTGACTCCGCTGGCCCTGTCGGCTACCGACTCGCAGAGTCTCGCTCTCACCTACGCCGCCGCCGGCTTACCGGCCGGCATCAACGTGAACACGATCACCGGGGTGATCTCCGGCGCTGCGATGGGCCCTGGGTCCTACACCGCCACGGTCAGCGCGACCGACACCGCAGGGGCCACCGCGAGCCAGACCTTCATTTGGACTGTGAACTCCCAGCCGGCTCCGGGTGTGCCTGGGGTTCCGACGGTGGTGGTCGGTGATGGTCAGGCGACGGTGACGGTGTCGGCGCCGAGCTCGGGGGGTGTGCCGTCTTCTTATACGGTGTCTGCTACGGATAGCGCTACCGGTTTGAGCGTGGGGACGTGCACGGTGGTCTCGCCGGCTAGCTCGTGCACGATCATGGGGTTGTCTAACGGCGTCGACTACACGTTCGCGTCGACCGCCACCAACGCTTCGGGCACGTCGACGTCGTCGACGTCGTCGGTGCCGGCGGCGCCCCAGCCGGCTCCTGGTATTCCTGGGACTCCCACGGTGGTGGGTGGTGACGGTCAGGCCACGGTGACGCTGGCGGCGCCCAGCTCGGGGGGCGCGGTCGCTTCGTACACGGTGACCGCGGCGGATTCGACTACCAGCGTCAATGGCGGGCAGACCTGCACGGTGGTCTCGCCGGCTACGTCGTGCACGGTCACCGGGTTGACTGACGGCGATAGCTACACCTTCAGCGCCACCGCCACCAACACCAGTGGAACGTCGGTGGCGTCGGCTGCGTCGAACACGGTCATCCCGCAGGTCGCCGTGCCCGGCACTCCCGGGACCCCGACGGTGGTGGTCGGTAGCGGTCAGGCCACGGTGACGCGGGCGGCGCCCAGCTCCGGTGGACCGGTCGTCTCCTACACGGTGACTGCGGCGGATTCGACCACCAGCGTCAACGGCGGGCAGATCTGCACGGTGGTCTCGCCGGCCACGTCGTGCACGATCATCGGGTTGACGAACGGCGACAGCTACACCTTCAGCGCGACTGCGACTAACGCTGGGGGGACTTCGACCTCCAGCGCACCGTCGACGCCGGCGGTTCCCCAGCCGGCTCCGGGTGTGCCTGGGGTTCCGACGGTGGTGGTCGGTGATGGTCAGGCGACGGTGACGGTGTCGGCGCCGAGCTCGGGGGGTGTGCCGTCTTCTTATACGGTGTCTGCTACGGATAGCGCTACCGGTTTGAGCGTGGGGACGTGCACGGTGGTCTCGCCGGCTAGCTCGTGCACGATCATGGGGTTGTCTAACGGCGTCGACTACACGTTCGCGTCGACCGCCACCAACGCTTCGGGCACGTCGACGTCGTCGACGTCGTCGGTGCCGGCGGCGCCCCAGCCGGCTCCTGGTATTCCTGGGACTCCCACGGTGGTGGGTGGTGACGGTCAGGCCACGGTGACGCTGGCGGCGCCCAGCTCGGGGGGCGCGGTCGCTTCGTACACGGTGACCGCGGCGGATTCGACTACCAGCGTCAATGGCGGGCAGACCTGCACGGTGGTCTCGCCGGCTACGTCGTGCACGGTCACCGGGTTGACTGACGGCGATAGCTACACCTTCAGCGCCACCGCCACCAACACCAGTGGAACGTCGGTGGCGTCGGCTGCGTCGAACACGGTTATCCCGGCGGCGCCGGTGGTGCCTCCGATGTCTACCGTGCCGGTGTTCAGTGCGGATAGCCCGCCGGCGGGGACTGTGGGGGTGGCCTATTCCTACAGGTTCGTGGCGTCGGGGTCGCCGGCGCCGACGTTCGGTATCGGTTCGGGTGTTCTGCCTGCGGGGCTGAGCTTGGATTCGACCACCGGTGTGCTGTCTGGGACTCCGACGGGCTCGGGGTCGTTCACGGTCACGGCCACCAATGCGGCCGGGACGGTGACGAGCGCGTCGATCACTATCACGGTGACCACACCGCCTACGACACCGCCGACTGTTCCTCCGGTGACGACTCCGCCGAGCGTGCCGGCGGTGGTGCGGGTACCGACGGGTGGGGCTACTGCGGCTACTTCCGGCGGGGCCGGGTATTGGGCGCTGACTGCTGGGGGCATCCTGTCGGCGCACGGCAACGCGATTGACTACGGCTCGGAGAACGGCGCCCATCTGGCCGCTCCTGTCGTGGGGATCGCGTCGACTCCTGATGGCAACGGCTATTGGGAGGTGGCCGCCGATGGCGGGGTGTTCTCCTTCGGTGATGCTGTCTTCTACGGGTCTATGGGCGCCGCCCACCTCAACCAGCCCGTGGTGGGGATGGCGTCGACTCCTGACGGGCGCGGCTACTGGTTGGTGGCCGCCGACGGCGGGGTGTTCTCCTTCGGCGACGCCGTCTTCTACGGATCTCTGGGCGGTGTCCGTCTCAACCAGCCCGTGGTGGGTCTGA
This sequence comes from Acidimicrobiales bacterium, assembly GCA_965276635.1. Taxonomy (GTDB): domain Bacteria; phylum Actinomycetota; class Acidimicrobiia; order Acidimicrobiales; family Palsa-688; genus CBDIBC01. The sequence goes on from CBDIBC010000002.1 coordinate 222,375, forward strand.
CCGCCACGCCCGACGGCAAGGGCTACTGGCTGGTCGGCGCCGACGGCGGGGTGTTCTCCTTCGGCGATGCCGTCTTCTACGGGTCTCTGGGCGGGGTGAACCTGAACAAGCACGTGGTGGGCATCGCCGCTACCCCCGACGGCAATGGCTACTGGCTGGTCGGCGCGGATGGCGGGGTCTTCACCTTCGGCGACGCCGTCTTCTACGGATCTCTGGGCGCCACTGGGACCATCCCCATCGTCGGGATCGTCGCTAACAACAACCTGGGCTACCGGCTCATCGGCCCCCAAGGAGACACCCACCCCTACGGGACCACTCCCTAAACCCCCCCTCACCACACCACCGACCAGTGGAACCGCACGATCCGCACCGGCGGCGTGCGGTCCCACCTCCCGTTGCGGCCCCGGATTGGGGTTGCCAAGATGGCGCTGGTGTACGAGCGGCCGCATATGAGGAGGTCGAGCGGTGGTCACTGAGGGTGTGCAATCCTGAATGCTCCGGTCCCCGGTATGGCGTGGCGCGTTCGTCTCGGGATGGACCAAACCCGCTGTAGTGACGGCGGCGGTGGTGGCCGGGGCGGTCCTGGGGGTGGCGGCGGCGGCGGGTCCGATGTATGTGTCGGCGTCGGCCAACACTGAGTTGGCGGTACAGGCACATTCACAGTGTTCCTGGGAGAGCGCGATCACAGTCGGCGACCCGCTGTTCACGTCGGCGGTGGCGGCCTTGCCGGTCGGGCTGCAGGCTGCGAACGGGGACCCCGGTTTGCGGGCGCCACAACCAGCGCAGGGCCTGGCCGTGGCGCAGCAGCGCGCCGGGCGTCTGTCGCGGTCGGTGGCCGGCCTCGATGGGGCGGTGTTCACACTGCAGGCGCCCAGCTTGCAGGCGGGCCGTACCGGGGACCCGCCGGGATTGTCAGGTTCGGCGACGCTGCTAGCGAGGACCGGTGCACTCGATCATGTGCAGCGACTGACCCCGCCGGGGCGTCAGGGAGTGTGGATCTCAGATCTGTTGGCATCGACGTCGCACATCCGACCCGGTGACGGACTGACCGTGGCCTTTTCGGGGCGACGTTCGCACCTGCCGGTGGCGGGGATCTACCGGGATCTCAAGGCAGAGGCCGACGTTCCGTCGTCATGGTGGTGCTCGCTGGCGAACGAAATCTACTACCAACCGCCCGACTTTGTCCCGCCGCCGATCGTCTTGGCCGACCCGGCTACGGTGATCGCGGTGGCGGAGCGGCTGCGGGTACCCGTGATTCCCGCCAAGGCCGAGTTGGCGGTCACCACGCTGGGAAGCGCGCAACGGACGCGTTCGCTGCTCGGCCAGGTCCAGCGGGCCGCGCCCCGTTTGGGGCTGGGAGCCAAACCGGTACAGTTAGGGTCGGGTGCTGGGCTGCGCAGTGACCTTCCCTTTGAGGTCCCCCGGGCGGTCGCTTTGGCCAGCAGCGTCCGGTCGGGGACGGGCCCGATCGTGTGGGCCAGCGAGCTAGCAGCCCTGGCACTGATCGGTGGTGCGGGTGTGTTCTGGGTGCAAAAGCGGCGCCAGGAGGTGCTGCTATTTGACGGGCAAGGTGTCAGCGGCGCGTGGATTGCCACCAAGGCGGTCATGGAGCTGACCGGGCCCACCGCAGTGGGGCTGATGGCTGGCTGGGGGTTGGCCTGGGCGGGCGTGAGGGTGGCGGGCCCCGGTGCCGCGCCCGATGCCTCGGCCGCGGTGCACGGTCTTGGCTTGGCCGGGTTGGCGCTCGTCGGCGGGCTGGCGGTGGCTGGGTTGTCGGTGGCAGCCGGTGTACGCCAGGCCACACACCGGGCGGCCCTGACTCGGACGCGCCGGCGCTGGGCCTGGTGGATCCCGGTCGAGCTGGGGTTGCTTGCCGTAGCCGTGGTGGTGGCCGAGGGCGCCCATATCTCCCAGGGGGACGCCGCTGCGCCGACGGCGGTGGCGTCGGTCGGGGCGCGCTCGGTGCTGTTCCCGCTGTTGATCGTAGCGGCCGTCATGATCTTCGCAGGTCGGGTCGTCGCCACGGCCGTGCCCTATCTGCGCCGACCGACTTTTGCTTGCTCGTCGAGCGTCTGGCTGGCGGCGCGTCGGCTGGCGAGCCGCCCGCAATTGGCCGTGATGATGGTGGCGGCGGGGATCGTCCCCGTGGCCCTCCTCGGATACGGCGCGGGGGTCAGCCGCTCCGAGGCGGCGACATTGGACGCCAAGGCTTCGGTGTTCGTCGGTAGCGACGTGCGGGCCGGGCTGCCGCTGCCGGCGCCCCTCCCGCCGGCTCTTCGCTCGCACGCCACCGAGATCCTCCGCGTGAATCAGGCATCCACCGGTGGGGCCCCCATCGACGTGATCGGAGTCGACCCCCCCACGTTCGCCAAGGGAGCCTATTGGGACTCGTCTTTGGGTGGCGGTCGTAGCCTCACGAGTCTGCTCCGCTTGCTGGAGGCGCCAGGACCTGCGGCACCAGCGATCGTCGCCGGAGGACATCTAAGCCAACCGATAGAGGTTGGCCCGACGTCGGTGCCCTTCCCGGTGCGGTCGGCCGCCAATCTGGATGCCTTCCCCGGTACCAACGGTTCCTTGGTCGTGGTGGACAGGTCCCGCCTGGCGCATCTTTCCGCAGATGCGAGCACTGAGGTGTGGGCCAAAGGTACGGCCCCTGCGGTGCTGTCCGTGTTGAGCGCCGCGGGTATCGAGACCGGGGTGGTGGTCACCAAGGTCGCGGTGCTCGACGCCACGTCGTTCCGGGCTACCCGCTGGACGGTTGGCTATCTGGCGGCCGTGGCATGGATCGTCGGGGCGATGAGCGTCGTCGGCCTGGCCTTGTACCTTGATTCTCGCCAGCGCACCCGGGGGGCCACCTATGTCCTCGGGCGGCGGATGGGGCTGTCGAGACGGGCGCATTGGGTCGCGCTCCTTCTCGAGCTCTCGGTCCCCACCCTGGCGGCCGTGGTGGTTGGTGCTGGAGCGGCGTTGGGCTCGCTGCGAGCCATCTACCCCCGGCTCGACCCGTACCGGGACCTCCCGCCCGCCGCGCTGCTGCGCCTGCCGACCTCCACTCTGCTTGTGTCCGCCGCAGTTCTGCTCGGGGCAGCGATCGCCGGGTGCACGCTCGCCCAGGTGGTGTCCGATCGAGGCCGCCCCGCCGAGGTCTTGCGCGATGCCCGCTGACCGGCCGGTAACGGCGCCTCCGGCGGCCACCTGCGTGGACGTCACCTATCGCTACGCCGACGTCGGAGAAGCCGTGACCGCGTTGTCGAGCTACTCCGCCGACTTCCCCGCCGGACAGGTGTCGGTGGTAGCCGGCCCGTCGGGATCGGGGAAATCCACCCTGCTGCGCCTCCTCGCCGGGATCGAGCCACCTTCGTCGGGAACGATCCACGTCGGGTTGGTCCGCCTCGACAGTCTCGGTGAGCGGGCTCGGCGCCGCTTCCGACGACAGAACATCAGCTACCTCTTCCAGGCACAGGCCGACAATCTCATCTCCTCGCTCGATGCCGTCGATCACCTCACGCATGCCGCCGCCGTCCGGCAAACCCATCTGCCCCGGGACCCAGGTGTTCTGTTGCGAACCGTCGGCCTCGAACGCTGCGCTCACCGGCGCCCGGCGCAGCTTTCCGGGGGCGAGCAGCAGCGCCTGGCGGTGCTCTGCGCCACGATCGGTGACCCCGCCCTCGTGCTGGCCGACGAACCAACCGCCCAACTCGATTCTGGTGCCACCGAAGGTGTCCTCGACCTCGTCGAGCAGTTCGCCCACGCCGGGACGACGTTCGTCATCGCGTCCCACGACCCGCTCGTGATCGAACGAGCCACCACCCTCAGTGTGCTGGACTATGGAGTCACGACCATGTCCGGAACTGTCACGTCGTGACCATCGTCAAGCTTCGCAGCGTCTCCAAGTCCTTCGACACCGACGGGGCTATCGGGCTCCTCGCCGACATCAACTTGGAGCTATGGCCCGGGACCGTCACGGCCCTCGAAGGTCGATCGGGATCAGGGAAGACCACCATGCTGAACGTCATCCTGGGATGGGAGTCACTCAACCAGGGCAGCGTGGAGGTAGCCGGTCGGACTGATCAGCTCGATGCCCTCGGTTGGGACGTCATTGCGGTTGTCCCCCAGAACCCCACGTTGTTTCCCGAGCTCACCGTCGAAGAGAACGTCACCTTCCCGCTCAGGTTTCAGCATCGGCGCAGACCGAATATCGACAGGATTCTCGCTGCCCTCGACCTGACCAAGGTGTCCGGGCGAGTAGCAGGACAGACCTCAGTCGGGGAGCAGCAACGCGCCGCCGTCGCTCGCGCCGTCCTCCTTCGTCCCGCGGTCATCTTGGCCGACGAACCCCTCGCCCACCAAGACCGCTTACACGCCAAGAGCGTCCTCGACACTTTGCGGTCGGTCGCCGAGCAAGGATGCGCCTGCCTCATCGCGTCGCACGACCCCATGGTTCACGCCTACGCCGACCGACGCGTCCAACTAGTCGATGGCATGCTCCACGCCGCGGGAGCCGTCGGTCGACTCGCATAACCCGCCCAATCCCGGTCTGCCGAATAGGCGGACCCACTGCAAGCCGCCCACAGGCGGAAGTCCGGGTCCGGTCATCTCCATGGTGGGGACTTGCCCATCTTCGTGTAGTAGCGGGTCAGATGTCGGCGCAGCCTGGGCAGGTCGCTGTCGGGGACATGCAGCTTGTAGCCGGTGAAATTGTCCTTGTTGTCCGCGTCGTACCACAGGTGGGCCTTGCGGTAGCGGGCATTCGGCCCGTCCTTTGCCCCGGCCCAGGCGCGGACGCGTTTCTCGGCCGTGCCGCCATTCCAGCGGCGGGATCGGTCAGTGAGTGGTAAGTCGCTAAAAGGGCTCACCGTCATCTTCAGGCCTCCTGTGCCGTTGAATGGGCAGTGTCGGTGGTGGCTGCCGTGGCGGCTAGCCAGCTGGAAGGTGACCGTTGAGGTCGTTGGTCAGGACGCGCCAGCGAGAGCGGCCACTCCGAGCTGGCCACAGGATCCACCGCTTGAAACGTTTCCGGTCACGGCCGAGATTCGCCGGGATATCGGTGCACGAAGCCAGCGGTATCGATGACGCGCGAGCGGCCTTGGCCTCGCTCTACGGCATGGACTTCGTACTCGTCATTACCGTCGACTACATGATCGCCTGGTTGCAGTTCTCGGGCCGACCCAGTATCTGAATCGGTGTCTATCGTCATGTTGTCCCCCTTTGATCTGGTGGCCGTTCTTGGTTGCGCGCTCGTGCACGCGCCAGTGTTTAGGCCTCGAGCGTGCATTGCTGGTCCCGTCTGGTGAGCTCGCAGACCTTGCGGGTCAGCGGGTTCGGGAAGCGCAAGACCACGGGCGTGGCCTCGCCGGGCAGCACGTGGAGGCATCGGGCGACCACCCCGACACCGGAGCAATCGAACAACCCGGCGTCAGCCAAGTCCAGCACCACCCGAGAAGGTCGATGCCCGATCACCTCCGTCAAGGCCTCCCACGGTGCCGGCGACGTGGCGACATCGACTTCGCCATGCACCCTGAGGGTGGCTTCGCCCTCACAGAGGCTGGTGGCAACAGAAAAGTTCAGGTCCTGGGCGATGGTCACAGGTCCTCTTCTCGCAGGCTTGAAGCCTAAACCCGTGATCGCGCCGAGCACGCTCACGAGAGGGATCCCCTCCCCGGCTGACTGCTCAGCCGACAGGCACCTTGACCCTACCCCGCTGACCGCACGATGGCCACAGTCTTCACAGTCGAGCGAGCAGGCGGCCCCTGCGTGCAAGCTGTGCGGCCACGTCGGTGGCTTCCATGGCCGAAGATCATCTGGGCCGGGTGGGCGTACCGGCAAGCCGGTTCTGGACGAATTGTGTGCGATTTGGGGTGGTATATATACCAACCACTTTTGACATAATTCGCTGTCGTGCCAGAATTGGCGAGGCTTCTGCCCTGGGAGGGGGGCCGTGTTCGGTCGCTTGGAAATGTCGTCCATCTGTCGGTGCTCGCCGTCGCTGGGTCGACGGGGCCAGCATCTCGTTTCCCAGCGCGATCGATGACCGGGCGTTAGGCGGTGCGCCGGCGGCGCAGGAACGGGTCTCTCAGCGCATCAGTGACATAGGTGTTGCCGTCGTCGGCGATGGTCTGGCCCGGGGCGACGATCTGGTCGATCCGGTCGAGCACGTCAGCGTCGAGGTGCACGTCGGTGGCGCTGAGTTGGCTGTCGAGCTGCTCCATAGTCCTGGGACCGATGATCGGAGCCGTCACCGCAGGGTGTTGCATCACGAACGCCAACGCCAGATGCACCAGGGAGATGCCCGTTTCCTCGGCGAGCACGGCGAGGTCCTCGACGGCGTCGAGCTTGGCCACATTCTCCGGCTTGGACAGATCGAAGCGGTCGGGCATCATCTGCGCCCGTCTGGTCTGCGGCGCGGTCTGCCCCTTGCGGAACCTCCCGGTGAGCCAGCCTCCGGCGAGAGGGCTCCATGCGAGGACTCCAAGGTGGAACTGCTCGGCTACCGGGAGCACATCGCGCTCGATGCCCCGGTCAAGGATCGAGTACGGCGGCTGTTCGGTGACGAACCGGCCCAGTCCACGCTTCTCGGAGATCCACTGGCCCTCGACGATCCGGTACGCCGGGAAGGTAGAGGAACCGAACGCACGGATCTTGCCCTGACGTTGCAGATCGGTCAGCGCGGCGATCGTCTCGTCGTCGTCGGTACCTGTATCGGGACGGTGCACCTGATAGAGGTCGATCCAGTCAGTTTGCAAGCGCCGCAGACTGTTCTCGACCTCCTGCAGGATCCACCGCCGGGAGTTGCCGCGCTTGTTCGGGTCCCCGCCCGGTGCTCCCATAGACACGTCCATCGGACCGTGAAACTTGGTCGCCAGGATGACGTCGTCGCGCCGGCCGCGCAGCGCCTCGCCGACGATGATCTCGGATTGGCCCTGGGAGTAGACGTCAGCTGTGTCGACGAAGTTGACTCCCTCGTCCAGCGCCCTGTGGATGATGTTGGTCGACGCTTCGTGATCCGGCTCGCCCCAAGCGCCGAACATCATGGCGCCGAGGCACAGCGGGCTGACGTACATTCCGGTGTGACCAAGGTTGCGATGCTCCATCAGGGCACGCTACCCACCTCCGTCGGCCTGGCGGGATGGCAATCCCCAACGGAGACGCGGGCCAGCCCTGCCTTGACTGCTCCAGTGCAGTGGCGGATTCCCGGGATGCCTTCGGCCAGTCGATGTCACTGAGGTCGAGCGCAGGTTGGCGGGTCATGGATGGTGGTCTTCCCTGTCGACTGGCGCTGATGTACCGACGTCCCAGCTGGCCAGGATCGGTAGGAGTGCGGCGGTCGGAGAATCGGGTTGGACCGTGTAGATGACCAGGCGCTGGTCGAGCTCCTGGGGTGCGGCGACGATCTCGATGTCGAAGAACAGATCGCCCGTCGCGGGATGCCGGATCCGCTTGGCCAACGACGCGTAGTCGCGTACGCCGTGATCGGTCCACCATCGGTCGACATCGGGGTCCCCGCTGCGCAGCTCGTCGATCAGTAGCTGTAGGCGGCGGTCGCCTGGTCGTCGGCCGATCTCGCGGCGAAGAGCGCCGACAGAAGCTTGGGCGAAATCGACCCAGTTGACGATTCGCTGGCGCGCCATCGGGTCGAGGAACAGAAACCTCATGAACGACGTGCCGGGCTCGAGTGGGCTCCCCAACACGGCTTTCACCAGCCCGTTGCGGGCCAGTATGTCCCCTCGGTTCCCGAGCAGCAGGACCGGTAAATGGTCGAGGGCGGCCATCACGCGGAGCAGGCCCGGGTCCGGGCGCTGGGCTACGCCGGTCGTAGCCGTGCGGCGGCGTGATGTCGGGTCGGCGAGGTCGCTCAGGTGGTCGCGCTCCACCTCGTCGAGACGCAAAGCCCGAGCCAGCGAGTCGAGCACCTCCCGGGACACGTTGGTCTGACGACCCTGCTCAACCCGGCTGTAGTAGTCGGGGCTGAGACCGGCCAGCACGGCCAGCTCATCGCGACGTAACCCGGGCACCCGGCGCGCCCCGGGGAACGGGTCGATACCGGCCTGCGCCGGGCTCAGCCGGTCCCGTCGAGAGCGGAGGAAGGCCCCCAGGGCAACTCGGTCTCCGGACACGGCTCCACGCTACGGGGTCGGCTCGGCGACCGGGTGGTCAGGGCATGCCTAGGTTCACCAGGGCCTCGCCTGATCTGCGCCGACCCCGTAAACCGGTTGTCATGGCATCCACGACCGCGGCAAGCGGACCTCCCAACAACACCCGGCTCCGACTCCCGGGACGCAGCGCGATCGTGACCGGCTCGACGAGCGGGATCGGCGCGGCGATCGCCCGGGCGCTCGCCGCCGAGGGAGCACACGTCATCATCAGCGGCCGTGACGTCACTCGCGGGGACAATGTCGTCGGCGAGATCCGCGTGGCAGGCGGACGATCCGACTTTCTCGCCGTGGACCTGGCCGGGTCCTACGAGCAGATCCGGAGATTCGCCGCCGATGCCACATCCACCCTCGGCGGTCACCTGGACATCCTTATCAACAACGCCGGGATCTACCCCGCAACGCTGACCCCTGATCTGGCCGACACTGACCTCGACGCCATGCTCGCGGTCAACGTCCGGGCACCGCATGTCCTCGTCGCCGCCCTCGCACCGGCGATGGCAGAGCGCGGTAGCGGGACGATCGTCAACATCGGCTCGTGGATGGCCCGGGTCGGCAACCCCGCCGCAGCCATGTACACCGCCACCAAAGCCGCCGACGAGCAGCTCACCCGAGCCTGGGCCGCCGAGTACGGCCCTCGCGGTGTCCGGGTCAACACCCTGGCACCTGGAGCCACCCTCACTCCCGGCAACGAAGCGGCGCGAACCGTACTCGACCAGATGGCTGCGAGCACCCCCGCCGGTGTCCTGGTCCAACCCGACGACATCGCGCGCGGCGTCGTCTTTCTCGTCTCCGACGACGCGACGATGATCCACGGCATCACCCTCGCCATCGACGGCGGCATCTCGAGCACCCGTCCGAGCTGACCAGCAACCGACAGACGCCACCCAGCAGTCGTCCCCGGTGCCAGGTCCCGGCCCGAGGGGATGTGGAGGCTGCTGTCTCGGCATGAGCTCCTCGAGGTCGATCGGAAGCGGGCGCAACATAGGTGCGGGCTGACCGCCGAGCGCGGTGTCGAGCTGCTTGGCAAGATCGTCATCGCCCGCCCAGGCGCGCCCGCGAAGCTGCTCGGCGCATCGCCGGGCCAGGTCGGGCCCTTCCTCCACGCCTTGAGCCAACGCGAGGACGAGTCCGTCACCTGCAAGCTGGAGCAGCTCGTCCGGAAGACCCTTCGAGAGTGCGACGACGACGCGTCGACCGTCCTCATCGAAGATGGCGCTCCGAAGAGCCGCTCGGCGATCGTCGGAACTGTTCACCAGTCCAGCCTGGCACCGTTCCCTATCCGACGTGAGTCGGGACGCCCTCGACGAAGACGCAGCCCGGCACGCCCGCTGAGCGGAGGGACAAATCAGTCTTCGGGGAGAGCAGCAAAATCATGCTTTGCTTTCTTATACCACCCCATTCCTGCTATCGGATGCTTCCACCTGCCCTTCATTTTCTTCAAGGCGTCCTCGTGCGTCTCATCGCCGCTTGCGACCATGTCTCGCAGATGCTTGTCTTCCGCTTTTATCACCTCGTCAGCAGTATCTCCACGGAGCTGGAAATCACAGGGCCCACCCAGTTGTTCACACGTCATCGTTCTCATAGGTCTCGCTTCCTCTCTTTGTCCAACGTTGTTCGCTACGGGTGAGCGTGGACGACGGACTGTAGTGTGTGCATACCGTTTTGACGTACGCCGCCCGGCGGATGTGACAATGAGCGTGGCGGTCACACCTTTGGGTCGGCGGACGTCAACAGAGTGTGACCACCATGGACTCGACCGACTACGACGCCGAGCGGCCCCGGTTGACCGCGATCGCCATCCGGATACTCGGGTCGCGGGCTGATGCGGATGACGTGTTGCAGGAGGCCTGGCTGCGGCTCTCGCGCACCGACAACGTCGATGATCTGCCCGCCTGGCTGACGACCGTCGTGACCCGGTTGTGCCTGGACCATCTCCGCAAGCGACGGACCAGGTCGGAGGCCGAGGCGCCGCTCGGCCCCGCCGCAGCTGATCCGGAGGCCGACGCGCTGCTTGCGGAAACGATCGGCGGGGCCATGCAGGTCGTTGTCGATGCCCTGGCCCCGTCCGAGAGGGCGGCGTTTGTCTTGCACGATGTCTTCGGATATCCCTTCGACGACATCAGCGCCATCCTGGGGCGCTCGGGGACCGCCGTACGCCAGCTGGCGAGCCGGGCCCGGCGCAAGGTGCAGGGCGCCCCGGAGCCGGTCGCGGCGCGGGCGGCGCGCGCCGAGAGCAGGCGCGTCGTCGACGCCTTCCTGGCCGCGGCCCGCGGCGGGGACCTCGCGACCCTGCTCTTGCTACTCGCTCCTGACGCGGTCATGCGCGCCGACCTGGTCGGACAGCAACTGGGCGCGGACCCGGTGTACGACGGCGGCGCCGCCGTGGCCGCCCGATTCAACGGCACCCGGGGGGCGGTGCCGGTCGCCATCGACGGCGATCGGGGCGCCGCCTGGATCATGGCCGGCGCGGTCAAGGTCGCCTTCGCGTTCCAGGTCGAGGCCGGCCTGGTGCGCGAGATCGAGATGATCAGCGACCCAGACGTGCTGTCGACCCTGGACGTGGTCCGTGGGCGGCGTGCCACCCCCAGCTGAGCGCTCAGCGGACGGCTCCACGCAGCCCGTCTGGCCGCCCGAACGCAGCGATGCGCGATCAGACGACGAGCCGAGGAGAACGCGATGGCCGACGGCCGCACCCTGTTATGTCATCTATATCGAATCCTCGCCCGAGCAGGTGGAGTGCCCTGATGGACGGGCGTCGAGCAGGGCCCGAAACCCGGCCGCACCAGGACCTGGTCGCGAAGCTGACGGCCCGTTTCTGAGCCCGTCAACGTGTCGGGCTGGCGGCTTGGTGACACATGGGAGCACCGTCGAGTCGACGGTTCGGGCATCGCCAATGTGATCGGAACCGTGTTGGAGTCCGTCCCGCCTCACCGCCTGCCACCATCGGGTAAATCCGCTGGCCCGGCTGCCGGCCCCCACCACTGCTCCGGCTGCCGGCCCCCCGAGGCCTGCCACTGCCGGCCCGCTGGACACGATGCCGGGAATCTTGCGGCAGGGTGACTTTCGATGCTCCCGGCGCACCTGCCCCGCACGTGCGGGAACCTGGCCGACGACCACATCCTGGAGGCGATGTTCTCTGGGTGGCCGGCGGTGTGCCGAGCTCAAGTCGCTGCTCGAGACCTGCCGTGTGCGTTCCTCTACCCGATGGGAGATGCACCCAACGCGGCGCAGCGTGCAGATGGCGGTCACCGACACGGCGTCGCCCGGCTCGGGCGAGCGAGCCGGGAGCCACATGCACCCGGTGGCGGGCAGCGGGCGGATGAAGGGCCGTCATCAGGGTGTCGTGACGGTCGGGAGCCGCCGCCAGAGCCAGAGCCCGGAGGCGGCCACCCATGGCACTTTTCCCGGTCGGGTTATGGGAGCCGGCTCGGAGGAAGTCACCTGTATCCCTTTTGTTGTAGTCTTTGTAGCCTTGACGGATGTGCTCGAGGCTGACGGACACGACGACATCGACCAGCTCCATCAGCCGCGACTCGCTGAGGTGATCGCCGGTGTCCTCCGGAACCGGATCGTCGAGGGGGAGTTGCCCGACGGTGCCCGGCTGCCGAAGCAGGACGATCTCCTCCGGGAGTTCCGCGTCAGCCGCCCGTCTCTCCGTGAGGCGCTGAGGATTCTCGAGGCCGAGGGGCTGCTGGTAGTCAAGCGGGGTAACGTAGGTGGGGCGATCGTTCGTACGCCGACTGCGTCTTCGTCGGCCTACATGTTCAGCCTGGTGCTCCAGTCCCGTCACGTGCACCTGGAAGATCTGGCCGACGCCATCCGCAACGTGGAGCCTATTGCCGCCGCGCTGTGCGCTCGGCGAAAGGATCGCAAGCGCGCCGTGCTTCCGCAGTTACGCGCCGCGCAGAAGGCGACCGAGCGTTCGATCGGCGACGGCGTGCACTTCACGCAGAGTGCGCGCCGGTTCCACGAGGAGTTCGTGGGATCCTGCGGGAACGAGACTCTCATCGTCCTTCTGGGGACCCTAGAGACCATGTGGTCTCAGCAGGAGGGGCAATGGGCGCAGCGAGCGCAAACTCGCGGGTCCTACCCGTCGCCGGAGGCTCAGCAACAGGCCATCGCCTCACATGAGGCGCTTGTGCAGGCTATCGACCAGGGTGAGGACGAGCGCGCTGCGAGACTGGTACGTCTTCACCTCAGGGAGTCGCAGCGCTACACGCTCTCGGAGGCGCAGGAGACGGTGGTGCAGGCTGCCCCGATGCGGGCCTTGTCGAGGGAGCGTTGAGCTGCACGTCTCTGAGGTAACCGGTCGCGACGCAGTGGGGCTGCCGTGAAGGTGACGCTGGCTGGCACCATCACCGAGGCGTTGGACGATGTCCTGGCGTCCGATCCCGACCGGGTCGCCGTCGTCGACCCACGCAGATCACTCACCTACTCCGAGCTCGATCGCAACGCCGATGCCGCGGCCGCCGCGCTCAGTGCGCTCGGAGTGAGAGCCGGCGACCGGGTCGCAGCCTGCTTGCCGAACGAGGTCGACATCGTCGTTGCCTTCCACGGGGCGATGCGCCTGGGCGCCATCTGGGTGGGGATCAACCGTCCGCTGGCCCCGGCGGAGAAGGACACCCTCCTGCACGCCGCGCAGCCGGTCGTGCTCCTGGCCGAGCCCAAGGTTGCCGCGGAGCACCATGACCCGAGCTGGCGGACGCTGACCGTCGAGTCCGCCGATCGGAGCAGCACCTGGCGCGCTGCCCTCACCGCTGCGGCGGGGGCATCGAGACTTCCACCACCAGATCCCGACGCCGCGGCTGCTGTCGCCTTCACCAGTGGGACCACCGGCTCGCCGAGAGGCATCGTCCACTCCCAGAGGAACCTCCTCCTCCCCGCAGCGGCGCTCGTGGCCGCCAGCCACTACGACAAGTCGCTGCGCAAGGGCGACTGCCTGCCCCTCACCATCTTGAACCTGCAGGTGCTCACGTCACTTCTCACCGCCGCAGCGGGCGGCTGTTGCGTCCTCACCGATCGGCGTGATGCTCGCGGCATCGCCGAGTGGATCGAGAGCGAGCGGGTCACCGTCTGGAACGGCGTGCCGACGCAGCTCTACAGCATGGTCCACGACCCCGAGATCGAAGCGGCGCAGTTCTCCAGCCTCCGGGAGGCCTGGGCCGGGGGGGCCCCTTGCCCGGAGGATGTCTTCCGGCAGTTCCTCGCCCGTTTCGGGGTTCCGCTGCGCCAGACCTACGGCCTGACCGAGGCGCCCACGGTCGTCGCCATCGAAGATCTCGCCGCTCCGCACGTCGCCGGGGCCAGCGGGCGGCCGCTGCCCCACCTACGGGTGACCGTCCGCGGCGACGACGGCACGGCATTGCCTCCGCTCGACATGGGAGAGATCTCGGTCTCGGCAGTCCGTGAAGGCCCTTGGGCAGGTCGCTACCAGCCGCACCTCGGCCTGTGGCGGGACGGTGGGGTCGAGAGGTCAGCCGACGATGGCCTGCTGAGAACCGGTGACATCGGCTACCTCGACGACCACGGAAACCTCTTCGTGCGAGACCGAAAGAGCTTGGTGATCATCCGGGGAGGGGCGAACGTGTACCCCACCGAGGTGGAGCAACTCCTCGACCGGGTGCCCGGAGTGCGGGCCAGCGCGGTTGTCGGCCTGCCCGACGACCGCCTCGGCCAGCGGGTCGCAGCCGCCGTAGAGGTCGATCCGGCGTCACCCGCGACCGAAGCGTCCATCCAGGAGATCCTCCGAGTGCAGCTGGCGAAGTACAAGGTCCCTGAGCGGATCATGATCATCGACTGGTTGCCGCGTAACGCCATGGGGAAGGTCCGGCGCCAAGCCGTCCTGGACCTCCTCGCATCGGGGGAGACGAGCCCGTAGCGGCGTCCGAAGCGCTCGAGATCACGAGCGATTTGCCGCCTCGACGGCGCCGCCGATCCCCGACTGCCATGTCCTCTGGGAGGATCCCGTCATGACCTCCGCCGCTTTCGATCCTGCAAAGCTCTACGACCTCACTGGCCGGGTCGCAATCGTGACAGGCGGATCCTCCGGCCTCGGGGAGGGGCTGGCCAGGGCCCTGGCCGCATGCGGTGCTCGCGTTGCGGTCGTCGCCAGACGCATGGAGCGCCTGGTGCGACTGGCCGACGAGATCGGCGGCCTCGCTGTCGCCGCTGATCTCGGCGACCCTGAGCAGGTCGCGGGCGTCGTCCCACGGGTTGTCGAATGCTTCGGCGCACCCGTGATCCTCGTCAACGCGGCTGGCATCACCTTCACCGACGCCGGTGCCGAGGATGAGCCGCTCGACGCGATCATGACGACCCTGCGCGTGAACCTGGTCGCTCCGTTTCGTCTCTCCCAGGACGTGTTTCCCCACATGGTGACCGCAGGCGGAGGTTCCATCGTCCACGTCTCGTCGATCAGCGGGCACGTCGGTGTCCCCGGCATCCCGCAGGCGTCGTACGCCGCAAGCAAGCTGGGCCTCTCCGGTCTCACCCGCGAGCTCGCTGTCCAGTGGGCCCGGCGCTCCATCCGGGTGAACACCGTCGCCCCCGGGTTCTTCCGAAGCGAGATCACCGCCCCCCTCTACGACAGCGAATCGGGTCTCGAGTGGTTGCGGCGAAACACCCTCCTGCCGATCGAGGGCCAGGTCGATGACATCGCCGGCGCCGTGCTGTGGCTCGCATCCGATGCTGCTCGCTACGTCACCGGCCAGACTGTCGTGGTGGACGGCGGGTGGACCACACGGTGACTGTCTTCACAAACTTAGAACTTTTCCGGTTGACAGCGTACGCTGCGACCAATCGGATTCGCTGAAGGCGAGGGCGCGCATGGATTTCGACATGGGGGAGGGTGTCGGCGGCCTGCGCCGTGAGCTACGCCGGCTGGTGGTCGACCACGTGCCGAAGGACTTCCTCGGCGCTTTCACCGACGATCCGGCGGATCTCGATGTCGCCCAGCGCTTCTGCCAGCAGCTGGCTGGCCGGGGGCTGTTGTGCCCGGCGTGGCCGGAGGAGTGGGGCGGGAAGGGCGCGTCGATCTGGGAGCAGACGGCCGTGCGCGAGGAGATGTGGGCGCACCACGAGCCGCGCGGGGCCCAGTACATGGGCGTCAACTGGGTGGGCCCGGTGATCATCCGCCACGGCACCCCCGAGCAGCAGCGGTTGCACCTCCCGGCGATCGCCGGAGGTGAGGTCATCTGGTGCCAGGGTTTCAGCGAGCCCGATGCCGGGTCGGACCTGGCCTCGTTGAAGACTGCTGCCTACCGCGACGGCGAGGGGTGGCGGATCACGGGCCAGAAGATCTGGACTTCCTACGCAACCATGGCCCGGTGGTGCTTCCTCCTGGCGCGCACCGAGCGCGCCGAGAAGAAGCACCAGGGCCTGACGATCTTCCTGGTGCCGATGTCGTCGCCAGGGATCGAGGTGCGCCCGATCCCGTCCATGATCGGTCCACACCACCTCAACGAGGTGTTCTTCGACGAGGTATGGGCGGATGGCGGTCAGGTCCTCGGAGAGGTCGGCGGCGGGTGGAGGATCGTGCAGGAGGTCCTCTCCTTCGAGCGCGTCGGCATCGCCCGGTACGCTCGCTGCGAGCGGCTCCTGGATTGGGCGCCATCGGCTCTGGGCCAGCGGTGGGACGAGATCGGTGGTGACCTGCGTGCTCGCTGGGCGGGGATGCTGGTGCTCGCCCGCAGGGCCCGGCTGCTCGCCTACCGGGTATTGGGGACCCAGGCGGACGGTCAGGTACGTCCCGGCGACGCTGCCGCCTACCGTATTGCCGTGACCCGACTGGACCAGGAGAGCGCTGAGGTGTTGATGGATATCTCCGCAGCCGGGGCGGACCTCGACGACGACGATTACGAACGTTTCCGGCGGGCGGTCGAGGACCACTGGCGCTATTCGGTGTCGGCAACCGTCGCGGCCGGGAGCATCGAGATGCAGCGGATCCTCCTGGCCCGGTCCCTGGCCCGGCCATGATCCTCGAGTTGAGTCCGGAGGCGCTCGAGTTCGCTCGTCACGCCCACCGCGCTATCGAATCGGCGGGCGGCGACCGGTTGCTCCAGGACGCAGAGACCGATCCCAAGCAGCGGAGTGGGATCGAGCCGGTGCTCGCAGACCTCGGCGTCTGGCAGCTCGACCCTCGAGGAAGCAGCGACGAGCTCGAGGCCGCCGCCGCACTCTGTCGCAGCGCCGGGTACTGGGCGCTGCCGTATCCCGTTGCCGAGCGCCTCTCCCGGCCCGCCGACTTCGACGTCGATGCCCTCGTCGTCGTGTCGGCCAACCACCCGGCCGCGCCGAGCGAGGGTCTCGACCTCCGGTGGGCTGCAGTCACTCTTGATGGCCGTCGAAGTCGGGCTCGGCCAGGCTTGCCGGTCGCGCCAGCTCGGAAGACTGCGTTCGTCACCAACCTCGATATGGAGGGTGCCGACCGAGTCGGCCCGCGAGAGGTGGCCCTTGGCGTCGTGCTGCCCTGTTGGACGCTCCTCGGGATGCTCGACCGCGCACTCGAACTGACCCGGAACCATGTCTTGGACCGCCATCAATTCGGGCAGCCGCTCGCCCATTTTCAGGGAGTGCAGTTCCAGCTGACCGACGCCGAGGTTGAACACGTTGGTCTGGAGGAGCTCGCCAAGTACGCCCTCTGGAGCATCCAGACGGAACGGGTGGGGGTGCTCGACGACGCGCTGGCCCTGCGCCTTGCGGCCATTGGGGCTGCTGAGGTGATCTTCCGCGTGGCCCACCAGCTGCACGGAGCGATCGGATTCTGCGACGAGACCACACTGTCATGGATGTCCCGCTACAGCGTCCCCTTGCGCCGCCTGCCGACTGATCTATCTGCCACCCGAAGAGAGCTGGGCCGCCGAGTGAGCCGCCGACCCCTCGACGGGCTGTTCACGCCATGAGCTACGACCTGCCCCCCGAGCTGCGGGTTCGCAGTGACGGACCTCTCCGCACCGTTGTCCTCAACCGTCCGGAGCAGCGCAATGCCATCAACCGACCGCTCCACTGGGCGCTGGCCAACGTATGGCGCCAGCTGGCAGCCGACCGCGACGCACGGGTGGTAATCCTCACCGGGGCGGGCAGCGCCTTCTCCGCTGGTGGTGACCTCGAGTGGGTCGCCTCCTTCGAGCACGACCCCGCCGGGCGCCACGAGAGCATACGGGAGGCGGCCGAGATCATCGACGAGATGCTTCGCTTCCCCCTCCCCGTCATCGCCGCGGTCAACGGGCCGGCCGTCGGGCTGGGTTGCAGCATCGCCATCTTGAGCGACGTGGTCCTCGTCGCGGAGGACGCCTACTTCTCGGACCCGCACGTCTCGGTGGGCTTGGTGGCTGGGGACGGGGGGGCTGCGCTCTGGCCCCTGCTGACCAACATCCTGAGGACGCGGGAGTTCCTCCTGACGGGCGAGCGGATACCTGCAGCCCGGGCCACGGAGATCGGCCTGGCCAGCCGGACTGTCCCGGGCGGGGCGCTCATGACGGAGGCGACCACGCTGGCCGACCGGCTGGCCCGCCAGCCCGCCGGCGCGCTGCAGGGCACCAAGCGGATCCTGAACATGCACCTTTCACGGGCCCTCTCCGGCGCGGTGGCCGCCGGCTTCGCCGCCGAGGAGGCGACCATGCAGACGCCCGAGCACCTCGAGCGGCTCGAGGCGCTACGCAGGGCGGGAGCCTGAAGTGGCGAGCGGCGCCGCTCTGCGCGAGTTCCGGGCATCGGTACGGGAGTGGTGCGCCGCAGAGGTCCCGAGGGACCTGTACCAGGAGCTGCTGGTCTGCGACGCGCCAAGGTTGGTGCTGGCGTTCGTGGAATCCCATCACGCCGCGACCACCCTCTTCGCCGCCGACACCGCCGGGCAGCGCGACCGGGCACCTCCCTGCGATGCGCCCGGTGATGCACCTGGCCAGGTGACCATCGCCTGAGCCGGCCATCGGATCGCGTCCCTGACGCTCGCGGCCCGAAAGGTTCGGTGCGGTCTTGACCGGGTGCTGGCGAGGTCGGGCGCAGTTTTGGGTCCCCCACGACCACGATTGCACCCAACCCCCGCCGGCCCGGCCAGAACCGCGCCAAAACCGCACCAAACCCGGGGAGCGCGCCAATGCCGACCGCACACCCGCCACTGCCGGCGGCCCATGCCGGCCGCCCATACGCCGGCGGCCCGCTCTGCAACTGCACGGCAGCATCGGCCACACGTGGGCAAGCGGTGTACCGGCCTACCTCAAGCGCGCTGCGCTCAACCGCACGCTCTTCGGATCACCTCGCGCTCACCGCCAGCGTCTCGCCAGCCGGTATGAGATTGTTAGACCGTCGAGCACGTCCGACCCTTGATCTGGGCAGGATCAGATGGCCGTCACGGTCAAAATCAGGATCCGCCGTCGTTGACATCGACGTGCAGGCGGGTCAACGTCGACGACTTGATCCGCCACGCACCGCCGGCCAGCTCGTAGGTCTCGTGGTAGTGGCCGTAGCCGTGCATTCGGCTCCCGTTCGGCCAGAGCAGGATGTCCTGCAGGGCCCAGATACCCGTGGCGGTCGTGGATGAGGTGAGATCCAGCTCGGGCATGTGGCCGTGATGCACGGTGACGACGTCGGCGAGGGCATCGCGAAGGAATGCCATGAACTCGTCGGCGCCGTTGACGACGGAGCCGCCGGCGGCCGTCGTGTCGATCACGACATCGTCGGTGAACACCTGTCGCATGGCCGGCCAGTCCTTGGTGTCCATGGTTCGGAAGTAGCGAGCCTTGAGCTGTTTGATCGCTTCGAGGTCGTCCGTAGCCTTGTCCCCTTCGTGTTGTCAGGAACGGTAGTCACTCTCGTCAGCACCGGTGGTTCGGCGCTACATTCGCCAACCAATGTCCTTGCTCTTCGGTCTCCGCTTCGACTTCCGCAACCCGGACCTGGGCGGCACGGCGCTCGCCGATCGCTATGCCGCCGGCCTCGACATCGTGGAGTGGGCCGACCGGCTCGGAGGCCTGAGCGTGGCGGTGTCCGAGCACCACAGCTCCGCGGACGGCTACCTGCCTAGTCCGCTCCCGATGGTTGCGGCCATGGCTGCTCGCACGACCGACATCCGATTCACCGTGGCTGCCTTGATAGCGCCGTTCTACGATCCGCTGCGCCTGGCCGAGGACATGCTCGTCCTCGACAACCTGAGTCGTGGCCGGGTCGACCTGATCGTGGCCGCCGGCTACGTGGCCAGAGAGTTTGCCACCTACGGGGTTCCCATGAACGAGCGGGGGCGACGCGTGACCGAGACGGTCAAGACGCTCAAGAGTGCCTTTCGCGGCGAGCCGTTCGACTACCGAGGACGCACCGTGCACCTCACTCCGGCGCCGTTCCGGCCGGGGGGCCCATCGGTCATCATGGGAGGAAGCAGCGAGCCGGCCGCCCGGCGCGCCGCCCGGATCGCCGACGGATTCCTTCCGTCGGTGCCGGAGGTTTGGGGCTTCTACCGCGACGAGGTCCTCCAGCTCGGAGGTGTCGATCCGGGCCCGTGCCCCACCGGCGCCAACCAAACCATCGCCCTGGCCGCAGACCCCGACCGGGCGTGGGAGCAGATGGGACCGTTCTTCCTGCACGAGACCAACGCCTACGGCGAATGGCTGTCCGACAGCGACAGCGACGGCGCCGGACCCTACCGTCTCGTCGAGAACATCGGTGCGCTGCGAGCCCAGGGGCAGTATCGCATCCTGACGCCCCACGACTACATCGAGGAGCTCGAGGCCGCGCCGGTCCCGTTCGCCATGCTTCACCCGCTCTGTGGGGGGATGCCTCCCGAGCTGGCCTGGCCGAGCCTCCACCTCCTCGAGCACGAGGTCATCCCCGCCTTCTCCTGACCCTGGCTGCTGGAGAGCCGTCTCATCGAGATCACCGGGGCGCAGCCATCCATGCCGGCGTAGGGCCAGGTTGGGCGCCGCGGACCAGCCGACCAGGGCGTGCGTCGGTGATCTCGCCGTTCTCGAAGAGCACCTCGCCTCGCTTCAGCGTGGCCCGGTAGCCGTCCGCCTTCTGGAGGTAGCGGCCGCCGCCGGCTGGAAGGTCGCGGACGAGCGTGGGGCGTCGTACGCCGACGGTCTCGAGATCGATGACGTTCACGTCGGCGAGGTAGCCCGGAGCCACCACGCCGCGGTCCGCCCAGCCGAGGTATTCGGCCTGCCGTCGGGTCTGGCAGTGCACGAGGTGCTCGACGGGAATGGGGGCGAGCGCGGTGTCGCGGCCCCAGTAGCTCAGGGCGTAGGTGGGAAAGGAGGCGTCGCAGATGGTGGTGCAGTGCGCGCCCGAGTCCGAGAGGCCGAAGAGGGCGCGGGGCGAGGTGAGCATGCGCCGGACGGCGCTCAGGTCGCCGCTGGCGAAGTTGGCGAACGGGGTGTAGATTACCGCGTCGTCAGGAGCTGCGGCCCGGGACACGTCGTACAGCACCTCCAGTGGGGATGTTCCCGACGCCCGCGCTCGCGCCCCGATCGAGTCGCCGGGGGCCGGGGAGTACTCGGGTGGATCCGCCATCGGGAACAGGTTGTCGAAGTCGGGCCCCGGAGTCGTGGCGCGGGCGATGCTGTCCTGCACCTCGCTTACGACCAGGGCACGAAGGTCTGCGGAGGCCAGGCGCTCGGCCCGCCCGGTGGGGGAGTCGACGACCGCGTCTCGGTACGACCGTGAGCGCATGAGCGGGTTCCGGGCTGCGTCGGCGGCATAGGCGCCACCGATCGGGCGGGGCGCGACCTGCGCCCACACGTCTCCGCCGCCGGCGTGGACTCGGTCGAGGTGGTCGAGGACCTCGCGGTAGCGCTCCGGTTGGGAGCTCAGCTGCAGCAGCGACATCGAGACCGGTCGACCGAGCTCGGTGAGAGCCCGGACCAGGTCCAGCTCGGCGGCGACGTACTCGGGATCGGCCGATTGGTAGGCGTCGCTGATGAGTTGCACGACACCGAGGCCGGTGTCGCGGCACGCAGACGCTATCCCGAGCACCTCGTCGGGTGCCGCCGACATGGTGCCGATCGGCGCGCCGTTGCTGCGCTGCCGGTGATTGACCGTGCGCGAGGTCGAGACGCCGATGGCTCCCGCCCGTAGGGCGCCCCGGACCACGGCGGCCATGCCCGCGATGTCGTCGGCGCTGGCCACCTCTGTCGGGTCCGCACCGCGCTCGCCCATCACGAACCGGCGCACCGCCGAGTGGGGGACGTGGGCGGCCAGGTCGAACGCGTACCGGCCCTGGTCGACGACGTCGAGGTACTCCTCGAACGTCTCCCACGTGAAGTCGAGGACCTCCCCCAGGGACGTCGCGGAGATGTCCTCGACCCCGTCGAGCAGGTCGAGGATCCAATCTCGGTCGCTCGGGCGCACCGGCGCGATGCCCACGCCGCAGTTGCCCATCACGACCGACGTCACGCCGTGCACCGACGACTGGAGCATCTCGTCGTCCCAGAGGAGCTGGGCGTCGAGGTGGGTGTGGATGTCGATCCAACCCGGGGTCACCGCCAGGTCCTCGGCGTCGATCTCCCGCCGGCCTCGCCCGTCGACCTCACCGACCTCGGTGATGCGG
Organism: Acidimicrobiales bacterium; assembly: GCA_965276635.1. Classification (GTDB taxonomy): domain Bacteria; phylum Actinomycetota; class Acidimicrobiia; order Acidimicrobiales; family Palsa-688; genus CBDIBC01. Next base: position 244,062 of record CBDIBC010000002.1, read on the forward strand.
TCACCGTCGATGGCGACGTGCGCCCGGCGGGAGGCACCCCCGGTGCCGTCTACGACAGTGCCGTTCCGGATCACGATGTCGTGCATGTGGTTCCTCTCCTGTTCGTCGAGCACGGCTCGGAGGTCATGCCGGGCCGCCTTGGGTGAGGGTGTCGATGTAGGCGTCGATGTCCCGGGCCCGCTCGACGAGCTCGTCGTGGACCTCTGCTGCGGTGAGCACGAGGAAGCGTCCGGTCTCGACGGCGCCGGCCACCAGCTCCCCGACGACCTCGGCCGCCACGATGGGATGGTCTGGCGCACGCGGCGCCGCGGGCTCGCCGAACGATGTGATCTGCTCGACGATGTTGGTGATCACTCCCGACGGGCAGAGGCAGGTCACGCCGATCCCTCGTGGCCGCAGATAGATGGCCAGTGACTCGGTCAGGCCCACGAGCGCGTGCTTGGTGGCCACGTAGGGCAGTCGATCGAAGCCGTAGGCGAGTAGCCCCGAGGCGGAGGCGGTGTTGACCACGTGGCCCTTGCCCTGGGCCAGTAGGTGTGGGAGGAACACCAGATTGCTCCGCACGACGCCGAGCAGGTTGATATCAACGATCCGTTGCCAGGCGTGGAGCGGGAGTGACTCCGGAGGCCCCATGGCCAGGACACCGACGTTGTTCATGACGATCTCCACATGGCCGAACGCCGTGAGCGCCAGGTCACGGGCCCGCTCGATCGCTTCGGCGTCGGTGACGTCGCAGCTGGCCCAGACGGCCTGGCCGCCGGCCGCGGCGATCTCCTCCGCCACCGCCTCGGCCCGTCCCTCGTCGACATCGGTCACCACGATGCGGGCTCCGCGCCTGGCCAGCGAGATCGCCGCGGCTCGACCGATGCCGCTTCCGGCACCGGTGATGACCGCGACGGATTCCGGGACCTGGACGTAGCCGCTCATGGCAGCGCCACGAGCGAGGTGGGACGCCTCGGGGACGAGCGAAGGGCCTCCACCGTCTCCTCCGAGGGCGCGGTGGCGAGGAAGGCCTCCACCCCGTCGAGCAGCTCACTCACGTGGAGCGCGTACGGATCGATGGCTGCGCCGAAGTCGCGAGCCCGCTGACGGTCCGCGCAGGTGTGCAGGCACATGGCCGAGGCTCGGTTGATGCGCTGCTCCCGGAGCTGGCTCGGGACGTTCGTCAACAGACGGCTCACGCGGCGGAGGTACCGGCGTTGCGAGGACCGCTGTGCCGGGGTGAGCCGGTCGAAGGGATGGACGCCGACGCCATGACGCTGCAGCTGCTGGAGGAACATGAGGTAGTAGCAGTCGGGGTCTTCGCCGAGCTCGATCACGGGCAGCAGGTGCGCCTCGATGACGGCCCGGAGATCGTCTCGGGGGGCGCGCTCGTCGAGGAGGGCCCGGCGGCTGGCCAGCCGCTCGATCCGGTTGAGCAGGATCGCCTCCACAAGACGGTCCTTCGACCCGAAGTGGTACTGGACGACTGTGTTCATGCCCATTCCCGCTTCGGTGCCGATACGGCGCAGTGACACGCCCTCGATGCCGTGCAATGCGAAGAGCCGCTCGCCGGTCAGCACCAGCATCTCCTTCGTCGACCTCCCGACGGACCTTGCCGGCGTCGCGGGCGTGGCCATGGACCTAGAGAAGCACGCATGGACGGCGTAGGTCAACCGACCTATTGTTGAGTCGGACCGAACTTAGGAGGTGCAGGTGGACGGCTTGGCCGCCAAGACGTATGCGGACGTCATGATGACGGACCCTCCGACCCCTGCGTCGGCGCAGGAGCAGGCGACCCTCGATTTCGTCTTCGGCCAGGTCTGGCCGCGGGGCGGGCTCAGCCGCCGGCAGCGACGCCTGGTCACGCTCGCCTGCGTCTGCGGAGCGACTGCGCCTGACGCGGTCGACGCCCACATGTACGGCGCCTTGGCCAGCGGCGATCTCACCCTCGACGAGCTGCTCGAGTTCGTCCTCCACTTTGCCGTCTATTGCGGATGGCCGAAGGCTTCACAGGCCGAGAGCTCGCTCCGACTTCAGGCGACGCGTCTGTCCGGGGAGCGTAGCGAGGAGGTCACGTGGCCCGTCCTCGCCAACGAGTCGCTCGGTCCCCGCGACCCGGAGGTGCGCCTGGCGAAGGGAGAGGAGTGCTTCGCCGACATCAATCTGTGTCCCGCCCCGCCCCGGGACTCGCCCTATTTCCAGGCGGGGATCCTCAACTTCGTGTTCGGTCACGTGTGGCAACGACCGAACCTCGCCCGAATCGACCGACGCCTGATCACGATTCCGTGCGTCGGTCTCTCTGGCGCAGTGACACCGATCCACTCTCATGTCGGCTCCGCCCTCCGTTCGGGCGACGTCTCACGGCTCGAGATGGACGAGATCGTCCTCCAGTTCTCGGCGTACAACGGCTTCGCCGAGGGCGCGCTCCTGCAGCAGGTCGCGGCCGAGGAGTGGGGTCGGATCGAAGCGTAGACGCCCGTTCGACCGGACCCCGTCCCACGGGGCAGACTGCGCCAGCGCCGATGACGAGGGGAGCGGGCACATGGGAGACGAGGCGATCGCCGGCCAGGCCGACGGCGGGATGCGGGTGGTGCCCTGCCCGCATCGAGTGCGGGTGCGGTGGGATGACGTCGTCCTGGCCCAGAGCGATGCGTGCGTGCGCCTGGAGGAGCCGGGCCACGCCGATCGGCTTTATGTTCCCGAGGCCGACGTGCGATGGGAGCACCTCACAGCCTCGCCGACGCGCACCACGGGCGCGGCCAAGGGAGCGGCCGAGCACTGGTCGTCGATCGTATCTGCGGGGGCCGTGGCCGACGTGGCCTGGGCCTATCGTGAGCCGCCGGCGGCGGTGTCGGGTATCGGCGGGCACGTGGCGTTCGACCACGACCGGGTCCGCGTGGAGGTCGAGGAGCAGTGGCCGGGGGTGGGCCCGCTGGCGTCGACGATCACCTCCTTCCCGGCATGGGGCGATGCCGACGACCTGGTGCGGTTGATGGATGTCCAGCCGGCCGGCGAGGGTCGTTTCGTCGGGCCGCCACACCGCGATGTGAGCCGGAACGTGGTGGAGGGCGGCCAGATGCTGGGCCAGGCGATCGTGGCCGCGTCGAAGTCGGTGCCGGGCCAGCGGGTGTCGTCGGCGCACATGACCTTTGCCAAGGCCGCGGCCTTCGATGCGCCGGTCGACGTCGATGTCGAGATCCTGCGTGGGGGACGCACCTTCTCGACGGTCGAGGCCAAGGTGAACCAGCACGGCCAGCTGCGCAGTGCGGGCCTGCTGCTGCTCGATGTCGGGGCGCCCGATGTGATCCGCGGCGGGACCCCCATGCCCGACGTCGCCGGACCCGCCGACAGCGTGGCCCTGGGCCGGTTCCGGACCACCGGTCGCGATATTCGCGTCGTCGACGGCGCCTACGATCCCGACCCCGACCGGGTCGGACCGCCCCAGATCAACGTGTGGTGCCGGTTCCGGCGGGCGCCGGACGAGAGTTACATGCACACGGCATTGATGGCCCAGTCGACGACACACTGGACTATCGCCGCCGCCATGCGCCCACACCCCGGCATCGGCGAGGCGCAGGCCCACGTCACGCTGTCCACCGGCATCATGGCCATCACCATGGCCTTCCACGACGAGGTCGATGTCACGGGGTGGTTGCTCTACACGAATACCGCCATCCACGCGGGGCGGGGCCTGGCGCAGGGCGAGGGCCACGTGTTCACCGAGGACGGTGATCTAGTGGCCAGCTACACCCTCCAAGCCATGATCCGCGCCTTTGCGCAGCTGCCCTCAGCGATGGGCATGGACGCCACCAACGCCATGTAGCGCCACGATTGGACCAGGTCCTCAGTGAGACAGGACGGGGGCGATCTCGAGCACGCGATCCTCGGCCATGGCCGCGCGCGCGTCGGCCGGCTGGTGGGGGAATGCCGAGTACGACGCCCACAGCTTTCCCGTGCCATCGACGAACGTATCGAAGCCTCCCGGCGACACGGCGGTGGGGGTGCTGGCCAGCAGCGGGACGTCGCTGGTGGCGCGGCAGGGCCCCGACACCGTGGCGCACCAGGCGACGCCGGTGTCATAGGTGTTGGACTGCCAGGTCCCCCCTGAATAGAACAGCCACCACCCTCCCTTGGTGGATGCGAGCATGGCCGGGCCCTCGATGATCCCGTGCTCCCAGGCCTGGTCGGCGCCGAGGATCCGAACCGGCGACCCGGTCAGCGTCAGCCCATCGGGGCCCAACGACTGCTCCCAGATGCCCACGGGCACCCCAGTGGCGTTGCCGTCGTTCTTCCACAGCAGGCTGGATGCCCCCGATGCGTCGGTCACCACGCTCGGGTCGATGTCGCCGCCGAGTCCGGTCTGGCAGACCAAGGGAGCCGCGGATCGGTCGGTGAACGGACCGGTGGGGCGGGGCGACGTGGCCCGACCGATGCACTCCAGCCCGGACCTGGCGTCCTGGGTGCTGTAGTACAGCACCCATTGACGACCCACGTGCTGCACCGTCGGGCCCCAGGTCATGGTCCGTGAGGGTACGGCCCACGTGGGCAAGGTCGGCAGGGAGTCGGCGACGCGGCGCCAGTGGACGAGGTCGCCGGACACGGCCGTCGGCACGTTGGAGCGCCAGTCCGTGGTCCAGTAGAGGACGTAGCGGACGTTCTGGTTTCCCGCCGCGCCGGCCGGAACGGTCAGGACGAACGGATCGCCGACATCGTCGGGCTCGACCACTTGCGAGTTGCCCAGGACCGGCAGACCGAGGCTGGTGGCCTGCTTGGTCGGCGATCCCGACGTCGTCGCCACGTGGGCACCGGACCCTGCGGTGGCGCCGGTAGCCCCGTCCCGGTGAACCCCGGACGCCAGCGCGGTCGCCGCCACGACCAGCGCGACCAGGGCTACGCCGATGGCGGCCAGGTGACGTGGCTGGCGCAGGGCTCGCCCCGCTCGTCGACCGCCCAGCGACGCGATGGGCACCCGGCGACCGTACCCCGTGCCCGCACCGTGCAGGGCGCGCGCCGGTTTCGGCCGCGGCGTCGGGGTTCGCTCAAGGTGCCGGGTCGGGATGTCGATCACATCCACGGATCCGCGGAATCGATGGAGGTCAACCGTGGCTATGACAGCCGTACCGATGCTGGACGACGTGATCACCCGAGACGGCCTGCGATCTGTGTTTCAGGTGATCGTCGAGGTGGACACCCTGCTCCCGGTGGCGTACGAGGCGCTGGCCCGGGGACCGGTCGGTACCGAGTGGGAATCGCCGGCGGCGCTGTTCGCGGCGGCCTACGAGCGGGGCGGCGTGGCGGAGCTCGACTGGGCGTGCCGGAGCTCCGCCTATCGCACGGCGCTCGAGCAAGGCTTGGATCGCCGGACGGCGCTGTTCGTGAACGTCGAGCCGTCCACGCTGGGCATGGATCCGCCGGCGAGCTTCGTTCGCTCCGAGACCGACGCCGTCAGGAGACTTCGAGTGGTCCTGGAGATAACCGAGCGGGCGATCACCGCCCGGCCCGCCCAGGTGGTGGCCGCAGCCGCGTCGGCTCGGGCCCAGGGCTGGGGAGTGGCCATCGACGATGTCGGTGCGGACCCTGCTTCGTTGGCCCTCCTACCGTTCGTGGACCCCGACGTCATCAAGTTGGACCTGCGGCTGATCCAGGCTCGGCCCGATCGTGAGGTGGCCGAGATCATCACCGCCGTCCTCGCCCACGCGGAGCGGACCGGCGCCAAGATCCTGGCCGAAGGCGTCGAGACGCCGGCGCATCTGGCCCGGGCCCGGGCTATGGGAGCGCAGTACGCGCAGGGCTACCTGTTCGGGCGGCCCGACGTCGCCGGACTCGATCGCCGGTCGCTTCGAGGCATCGAGTTCATGGACCGCCACAGCCTCCCAGGCTCGGGCGTCACCCCATTCGAGGCGGTGAGCGCCAGACGAGCAACGAGACGCTCGACCAAGGCGATGCTCGTCGAGATGTCCAAGCATCTCGAAACGCAGGCGGTCAGCCTGTCGCCTCCGGCGGTGGTCCTGGCCGCGTTCCAGGATGTTGCTCATCTCACGCCCGCCACGGCCCGTCGATATCGGCATCTTGCTGGGTCCTGCCCGCTGGTCGCTGCCTTCGGTGTCGGGCTCTCCGCCGAGCCCGTCGACGGTGTCCGCGGTGCGCCCCTCGCGGCCGAGGATCCGCTCGCCGACGAATGGTCTGTGGTCGTCGTGGGCGCCCACCAGGCCGCCGCCCTGGTGGCCCGGGACCTGGGCGACACGGGCCCTGAAGGGGAGCGGCGGTTCGACTACGCCATCACCCACGACCGTGACCTGGTCCTGGAGGCGGCCGCCACCCTCGTGCGTCGGATCCCGCCGCACTGACGCATCCGTCTGGGCGCTAGGCGCGGCCATGACTACTGTCTGGACACGTGACTGCCTCCTCTTCCCTCCAGCGCCTCGGCCGCTCCGGCCTCGCCGTTTCCGTGGTCGGCCTCGGTACCAACAACTTCGGCATGAAGCTCGATCTCGACCAGAGCCGGGCCGTGGTCCACGCCGCGCTCGATCAGGGCATCAACCTGTTCGACACCTCGGACTCCTACGGCGACTCCGAGGAACGCCTCGGTGAGATCCTGCAGGGCAGGCGCGACGATGTGGTGATCGCCACCAAGTTCGGCAGCGACGTCCGCCGGCTCGGCCAGGACAACGGCGTCGACTGGGGCGCTCGCGGATCCCGTCGCTACATCCGCCGAGCGGTGGAGAGCTCGTTGCGCCGGCTGCGCACCGACTGGATCGATCTCTATCAGATCCATCGGCCCGACCCCTCCACCCCGATGGAGGAGACTCTCTCTGCGCTCGACGACCTGGTCCACGAGGGCAAGGTCCGCTACTTGGGCCATTCCAACTTCAGCGGCTGGCAGGTCGCCGACGCGGAGTGGATCGCCCGTACCGGCCACCTCGAGCGCTTCGTCAGCGCTCAGAACGAGTACAGCCTGCTGGAACGCAAGGTCGAGGTGGATCTGGTCCCAGCCCTGGAACACTACGAGATCGGCTTGTTGCCGTTCTTCCCGCTGGCCAGCGGCCTGCTCACCGGCAAGTACCGACGGGGTGAAGCGACGCCCGAGGGCTCCCGCATCCAGGCATGGAAGCGGGAGTCGGTGCTCACCAGCGACACGTTCGACGTGCTGGAGCGGCTGGAGGGTTTTGCCCGTGAGCGTTCGATCACCATCCTCCACGTCGCCATCGGCGGTCTGGCGGCCAAGCCCACGGTGTCCTCGGTGATCGCCGGCGCCACCTCCCGCGAGCAGGTCGTGGCCAACGTCGAAGCGGGCGGGTGGGAGCCCACCGCCGACGAGGTCGCCGAGATCGACCGGATCACCTCGGGAGCGTCTGGTTGAGCACGGCCGCGGTCGCGGCCACGGGGTCCAGGCGGAGGATGCGCCGGGCGTTGTCACGCAGGAACGGGGTCCACACATGCGCTCGGAACGGCACGCCGTCGAGCTCGGCGAAGGTCCGCTCCAGCTCGATCCCGTACGGGTAGTAGCCGGCGTAGATGACCTTGTCGGCGCCCCGTGTGTTGGCGAAGTCGATGATCGCCTGCGGGTAGTGCTTCGGCGCGAACCCGCTCGTCGAGTAGAACAGGTTCGGCCACTTCAACAGCAGCTTCACGGCCAGGTCCGTCCACGGCTCACCACCGTGACGCATGACGACCTTCAGCTCGGGGAAGTCGAAGCAGACCTCGTCGATCAGCTCTACGTGCTGCGTGCGCAGCGGCACCCGGGGCCCCGGCACCCCGGTGGCGACGAACACGGCCAGGTCCAGCTCCACGCACTTGGCATAGATCGGGTACCAGTGTTTGTCGTCGATCGGCAGCTGCGGCATTGTCCCGGCCGGGAACAGCGAGACACCGCGCACATCGTGCTCCTCGACGGCGCGAGTCACGGCCCGCACCGCGTCCATGCCGTCGTTCCCGTCGACCGGAAGCACCGCGACGAACCGGTCGGGGTAGCGGCCCAGGGCGTTCGGCGTACGAGGGTCAGAGAGGCTGATCACCCCGACGTCGATGTGATGGGTGTCCATCTTCTCGACGGTCTCGGCTATGGCGTCGAGGGGGTCGGCGTCGGCGGGATGCGCGGCCGGCACCTGCTTGTACATGTACTCGGCCGGGTGGCGCTCGCCGCGGTCGCTGTCGCGAAGCGACGGTACCTCGAAGGCGTTCCTGGCCGATCGGAAGCCGATCAACGTGTCGACGGCTCCGATGTCCACCGGTCTCGTCATGGCAACACCCTCACACAACATTGGCGTCGATACCAGGAGTCCTCGGCGTAGGTTGGCGGCATGACGGACTCTGACGATTGGAATGCCCGCATCATCGAAGAGTTCCGTGCGAACGGGGGCAAGGTGGGCGGCCAGTTCGAGGGTGCGCCGATGATCCTCGTGCACCACTTCGGCCGCACCACCGGTGCAGAGCGCGTCAATCCGCTCGTCTACCAGCCGGTCGGTGATGGCTACGTCGTGTTCGCCTCGAAGGCCGGCGCGCCCGACGACCCGGACTGGTACCGGAACCTCATGGCCCACCCCGCCACCTCGGTCGAGGTCGGGGAGCAGGTCGTCGCCGTGGTGGCCCGGGAGGCCATCGGCGACGAGCGCCAGGCCATCTGGGATCGGCAGAAGGCGTCGACGCCAGGCTTCGCCGACTACGAGGTCTCGGCCGCGCCTCGAGTGATCCCCGTGGTGGTCCTGGAGCCGGTGGTACTGGAGCCCACCGAGGGCACTGCGAAGGAGTAGCCCTACTCAGGTTGCGGCTGGCGGCGGGCCGCGAGGGACGCCTTCAGGGACGCCTCGACCAGTCGGTCGTTGTCCTTGGAGATAAAATGATGGACTCGCTTCTCGAGCAGCGCCCGCATCACGGGATTGAAGGCCTCGTAGGTCTCCCGGAAGTACACCCTCGTCTGGCCGCCTCCCAGGTCCTCGAGCCGCGTCCAGCCGGAGGCCTTTGACCACAGTGGCTTGCCGATGGCGTCGTACCGCCACGAGGTCGGGCGTGTCGCCTCGGTGATCCACTCCCAGGACCGGCCCACCCCACCGGAGAGCAGGTACCGGGGGACGGGGAAGTGGCAGTGGCGGACCAGTCCGTTCCCCTCGTCGTCACCCTGGTGGAAGATCTCGATCTGCACCGTGTCGGTCCGGAGGCCGGCGCGGGTGCGCGCCCAGATGACGTCCCACACCTCCTCGGGGGTGGCGTCGACGACGAAATCGAACCGGTGGTCCTGCACGGCGTGCCTCCTGTGGTGTCAGCGGGCGGGCGGCATCGTGGCGGCCGCCGCCACCAGATCGCGCTTGATGACCTTCCCGCCGGCATTGCGGGGGAGCTCGGCCAGGAATGTCATGTGGCGGGGAACCTTGTAGTCGGCCAGCTGCGTCCGGGCGAACTCCTGCAGCGCCTCGCCGGTCAGCTCGATGCCGGGGCGGCAGACTACGTAGGCGGCGACGTCCTCGCCGAGCACGGGATGGGGGACGGGAACGACGGCGGCCTCGACCACGTCGGGGTGGGCCATGAGGACGGCTTCGACGTCGTTGGCGTAGATGTTCATCCCACCGCGGATGATCATCTCCTTCTTCCGTCCGGAGATGTACAGGTAGCCGTCCTCGTCCAGGTACCCGAGATCCCCGGTGCGGAGCCACCCGCCGTCCCATATCCGGGCCGTCGCCTCGGGATCCTTGTAGTACTCGCGATGGCCGTTCGGGTTTCGGGTGATCACCTCGCCGACGGCACCGGCCTCGAGTGCTCGCCCGTCCTCGACGATCCGGACCTCGGTGGGTGGCTTGGGCCGGCCGACTGCCCCTGGGCGCTTTCGGGCGCCCTCGGGGTCCATGGTGAAGGTGGCGTAGCCGCCTTCGGTCATGCCGTAGCTGTTGAGGACGGCGGCGGCGGGTAGCTTGGCCTGCAGCCGGCTCAGGGTCTCGGGTGCGAGCGGGGCGCTGCCGAGGCTCACCGTCGTGAGGCTCGAGAGATCCGCGGTGGCGAAGGCGGGGTGGTGGATGAGGAGCTGGGCCATGGCCGGGACCAGGAAGGCGATGGTCGGTCGTTCTCGCTCGACGATGTCGAGCCACTGCCTGGCGTCGAACTTCGGTAGGTACAGCACGGACATCCCGGTCTTCATGGGGTTGTAGATGAAGCCGAGGCCGGCGAAGGTGAAGACCGGTGTCGCGGTGAGCCACGCCGATCCACGCCACTCGGGGTGGGTGTTGGGCAGCAAGGCGACGTGCCGGTGGCGAACCGCGACACCCTTGGGCATCCCGGTGGTTCCCGACGTGTACACCACGTCGGCCAGGTCGTCTTCGGCGATCGGCTCCTGGATCTCGCCGTAGTCGTCGCTCATCACCGCCTCGAGATCCACGGCACCGCTCAGGGTCGACGGCCCCACCGTCACCACGACCCGAAGAGACGCGAGCAACCCCAGGAGCGGCTCCACGGCACTGTCGTAGGTGCCGCTCGCCACCACGGCCGAGATCTCGGCATGGTCGAAGACGCGGCGGACCTCGGTGGGGGTCAGGCGGTTGTTGGTGGGCACAGCGACGGCCCCCAGCTTGTGGACGGCGCTGTAGGCCACGATCCAGTCGAGGATCTGCGCGGCCTCGAGGTAGATGGCGACCAGGTCACCCTTCCGTATCCCACGCTCCCGCCAGCCCCGGGCCAGCTGGTTGCTCCTGCGCTCCCATTGGAGGAACGTGATGGAGGTCTGGTTGCCCAGGTTCCGATAGGCCATGGCATCGGGGTAGGCCGCAGCCATGAGTCGCAGCTGGTCGGGGAGTCGCTCGCCCGCCAGCTCAACCACGGTCGGGGATCCGATCGAGCAGGCGCGTCGCCGCCCCACCGAGGAAGTCGGCCATCGCCGCCTCGTCCAGGGGTAGGGAGCGGGCCGCGTCCAACGCCCGCTCCATCGGCAGGAACGGATGGTCGGATGCGAACAGCACGCGACCGCGGCCTCGGCTCGATCCCATGAACCGCACCAGTGCCGGGTGCATGTAGGTGGCGAGGTAGGCCGAGTTCGACAGGTAGAGGTTCGGCCACTTCAGCATGTACTCGATCAAGAGCTCTTCGTAGGGGTGACCCATGTGGGCGCCGATCACGACGAGGTCGGGGAAGTCGATCAGCACGTCCTCCAGCAGCACGGGGTCCTGGCAACGGGACCGGATCCTCGGTCCCGGGATCCCGATGTTGATCGAGACCGGGATGGAGAGCTCCTCGCAGGTGGCATAGACCGGGTAGTAGAGGGCGTGGTTCAACGGGTACTGGTGGACCAGTGGTGATACCCGGACGAAGTCGAGCGTGCCGCCGGCGAAGCGGGCCCGGATGTCGGCGGCCTGCTGGCGGGGCCGCTCGGGCTCGTTCGTGCTGGCCGCGAACGACAGGCGGTCGGGGTGGTCGGCGACGAGAGCCATCTTCTCCGGCTCGACCGTCGACAGCGAGCCACTCAGCACGGCGCGGTCGACCCCGTTTCGATCCATCTCGGCCAGCAGGCTCTCGCCGGTCGTGCCCCCTCGTATCCCGGCACCGAAGAACGTCTCGATCTCCCCGAACCCCCGCTGAGCCAGGAAGGCTTCGGTGGCCCGGGCCGACAGGGCGTTGACCCAGAGGTCGAGGATCATCGGCCGCGCCTCGTCGTCAACACCAGGCACCGCGGCCCACTGACGATTGCCATTATCCGACGGGTGTGGCGGCGGCCGTGACGGGTGCGGCCGCGAGCAGCGGCGGGACGGTGGGGAAGAGCTCGGCGAAGGCGCCGACGGTTATCCGCTCGCGGATGCGGTCGTCGACGCCCTCGAACAGGCCGTGGAGGGTCTCCTGGGTATGCCCGTAGGTCCCTTCCATGTGGGGATAGTCGCTGCCCCACATGACGTTCTGGTAGCCCATGGCGGAGACGGCAGCCACCGCCGTTCGGTCGTGCTGGAACGAGGCATAGACCTGGGAGAAGATGATCTCGCGCGGTGGACGGCGCAGCTTGGGGCGCACGGCCATGGCATGCTGTCGATAGCCCTCCTCGATGCGGTCGGCGATGAACGGCACCCACGTGGCACCGCCTTCGGAGACCAGCACGCGGAGGTCGGGATGGCGGTCGAGGGCGCCGGAGGCCACCATCTTCATGATGGCTCGTTGACCACCGAAGGTGGTCTCTGTGTAGTTGAGCACCGCGCCTCCCGGCCCCCGGTACACCACACCGGCGGACCCGCCAGCCGATAGGTCGATCGGCTCGGTGCCGATGTGGAAGGCGATGACGATACCTGCGGCCTCGGCGGCCGCCCAGAAGGGCTCCCAGTCGTCGTGCTGGTAGTCGGCTTGGAGCGGATGGGGCGTGACGGGGAGGAACACGGCGTGGAAGCCCAGCTCGGCGCACCGTTCGAGCTCGGCGATCGCATCGGTCATGTCCAGGGTCGACACCTGGGCCGTGGCGACCAAACGGTTCGTGACCCGGTGGATGGTGTCGTGCACCCAGTCGTTGCTCACTCGGAGCGCCTCGCGCAGGACCTCGGAGGAGCGGAACATGGAGCTCCACATGCCGATGGACGGGTAGACGAGCTCGCTCCAGATGCCCTCCTGGTCAAGATCGGCCAGCCGGAGATGCACGTTCTCGGCTCCCGGCGCTCGCGACGCGTCGAGGAACCTCTGGGCGGATGGGGTTGGTAACCTGCGGCGGAACGACCGACCCTCGATGTGCACGGTCTCCCACAGCCCATCGGCGTCCTTCTCCGAGCGGGGTACCAGCGCCGCCAGCCGTGCCGGCAGGTTCGTCCGCCAGAGGCCTTCAGGCTCGATGAAGTGCGAGTCAGCCGAGTCGGCCCAGATTTTCTCCATCGGGCGCTCCTTACCCGCAAAAGGATCTGCCGACATGGCAATCAGACACTAAGAGGAGCACGGGATGGTGTCAACGGTCGAACGGTCCGGGCAGCCCCGCCGCCCCGTCCGCCCGACCCCCGACCGTCCCGCCCCCCTACCAGAAGAGCGTTGACTTCGTCCGTTATCTGTGAGACCTTGATTCTGGAATGAATCCAGATAATGAGAGGGAAGCGATCGGGGTGCTTCTGCGTGCGGCCGGCTTGCGGGTGACCAGCCCACGGATCGCGGTGCTCCATGCCGTGCGGGCGCATCGCCACGCCAGTGCGGAGGCACTGGCCGTCGAGGCTCGCCGTTCCCTCGGTTCGGTGTCGACGCAGGCCGTTTATGACGCCCTGGCGGTATGCGCCGAGGCCGGGCTGGTCCGGCGCATCCAGCCGGCCAGCTCCCCGGCCCGCTACGAGGCCAGGACCGGCGACAACCACCATCATCTGGTCTGCCGATCGTGCGGAACCGTCGAAGACGTCGACTGTGTCGTCGGGGCCGCCCCGTGCCTGGCCGCATCGCAGGACCACGGTTTCGCCATCGACGAGGCCGAGGTCGTGTTCTGGGGCCTTTGCTCTTCATGCCAGACCATCGATACGACCAACCAGGAGGAAGAGAAATGACCACACCGTCCAACGGTCACACCACCACCAATGCAGGTATCCCGGTCGCCAGCGACGAGCATTCGCTGACGCAGGGCAAAGACGGCGGGATCCTGCTCCAAGACCACTATCTGATCGAGAAGATGGCGCAGTTCAATCGGGAGCGGGTTCCCGAGCGGGTGGTCCACGCCAAGGGCGGTGGCGCGTTCGGCGAGTTCGTGGTGACCGATGACGTCAGCCGGTACACCAAGGCCGATTTCTTGCAGCCGGGCAAGCGGACCGAGATGCTGGCCCGCTTCTCGTCGGTGGCGCCGGAGCAGGGCGGGGCGGACACCCAGCGCGACCCGCGTGGTTTCGCCCTGAAGTTCTACACCGAAGAGGGCAACTACGACCTGGTAGGCAACAACACACCGGTGTTCTTCGTCAAGGACCCCATGAAGTTCCAGGACTTCATCCGCAGCCAGAAGCGCCTGCCCGACTCCGGCCTGCGCAGCAACGACATGCAGTGGGACTTCTGGACGCTCTCACCTGAGTCGGCGCACCAGGTCACCTGGTTGATGGGCGACCGTGGCCTGCCTCGCACCTGGCGGCACATGAACGGCTACGGGTCCCACACGTTCCAGTGGATCAACGCCGCCGGCGAGCGGTGCTGGGTGAAGTACACGTTGAAGACCGACCAGGGCAACGATTTCCTCAGCCAGGCGGAGGGCGACACCCTCGCCGGTGCGTCCCCCGACCACCACCGCCAGGATCTGTTCGGGTCGATCGCCGAGGGTGACTTCCCGAGCTGGACGATGCACGTGCAGATCATGCCGTTGGCCGACGCCGACGGCTACCGGTTCAATCCGTTCGACCTGACCAAGGTGTGGCCGCATGGGGACTACCCGCTGATCAAGGTGGGCACCATGACGCTGAACCGGAACCCGGAGAACTTCTTCGCCCAGATCGAGCAGAGCTCGTTCGAGCCGTCGAACTTCGTTCCCGGCATTGCGGCCAGCCCCGACAAGATGCTCCTCGGCCGGCTCTTCTCCTATCCCGACGCCCATCGCTATCGGATCGGCTCGAACTACCTGCAGCTCCCGGTGAACGCCCCCAAGTCGCCGGTGAACTCCTATTCCAAGGAGGGCGCCATGCGCTACTCGTGGAATGATCCGGCCATCCCGGTGTACGCCCCGAACTCGCACGGCGGCCCGGCGGCCGACGCCGAGGCTTACGACGATGGCGCCGGCTGGTCGGCCGGCGGCGACATGGTCCGCTCGCCCTACGTCCAGCATGGGGAGGACGACGACTGGGGCCAGCCCGGGACCCTGGTCCGCGACGTGCTCGATGATGCGGCCCGGCAGCGCCTGATCGGCAACATCAGTGGCCATCTCCTCAACGGGGTGACCGAGCCGGTGCTGGTGCGGGCGTTCGAGTACTGGACGAACATCGACTCCGACCTCGGCAAGCGGGTGGAGGAAGCGGTCCGGTCCCAGCAAGGAGGCAAGGCGCCGACCACCGGTCAGAGCCCCACGAAGCCGGGTGACGAGGCCGCCAAGGTCTGATGCGCGGTGAGGAGCGGGGCGCCTGTACCGGCGTCCCGCTCCGGCCAGCGGTAGGGGCTCGGGGAGAACGGTGAGCAGCCCGCGCCGTGCGTCACGGTCACGCCTGGGCCAGGATGGCGGTGTGGGAGAGATCTGTGGTCACGGCTTTCCCGCCGCCGATTGCCTCATCTGCGAGACCCTCGGCACCGGCCCGGCCCGATCGACGACCGCCGGTCCGTCCCGGGCCGCCACCGGGGGAGAGAGGACCCGGACCGCCAACCGGGCCCAGCCGCGCCCTGACCTGGATGGTGGACCGACGCCGGTGGAGATCGTCCGACCGGCTCCGTCGGGGGAAGGTCGGAGGCGGCCGATCGGCCGCCAGCTGGTGATGCTCGTGGTGGCGTTGATCGTCCTGGTCCTGGTCGGATGGTTCCTGATCGGCGCAGTGCTGGCCATCGCCCGCCTGATCGAGCTGATCGCCGTCGCCCTGGTCGCCGGTTGGGTCGGGTACCGGCTTGGGCACTTCCGCGGTCGCCACCAGCGCCCCTGACGCCGGCGCCAGCACCCCTGATCGCCGGCCTGCGGCCGAGCGGTCAGGTCGACGGTCAGGTCGACGGCCGGGGCGGTCCGCCCCGATCCCCTGTGCGGGGAAGGGCACCGAGTCGAGCCGAGTAGATGGAGTAGCCGTCGACATACCGGGTGACGACGGTGGCGGTGGCGGTGGCGATGAGCATGGGAACCATGAGCGCGAAGCCGCTGTGGGTGAGCTCAAGCACCAGGGCCAGGGCGGCGAGCGGTGCTTGGATGCCGGCGCCGACCATGGCCGCGGCCCCGACGACGGCGTAGGCGCCGACCGGCGAGCCTGCCCACAGATGGGACCAGGCCAGGCCGGCGAACCCGCCGAGCATGGCCCCGGTGCTGAGCACCGGGGTGAACAGCCCACCGGACGCGCCGCTCCCGAGGCAGAGGGAGGTGACGACCGGCTTGAGGAGGAACAGGGCGGCGAATAGGGCGACGCTGCCGCTGCCCACGAACGCGTCGTGGGCCATGTCCTTGCCGTTGCCGAACAGTTGCGGGTAGCGGAGGCCGACGAGGCCGAGGATGGCGAAGGCGGCGAGCGGTGCGCCGATGGCCTTCGGTCCGGTCATGCGGTGATGGGACACCCAGCCGACGAGGCGGATGTAGGCGGCGGCGACCAGGCCGATGAGGGGTCCGGCCACGACGGCCCACACGATGATGGTGGCCGTGGCGTGATAGTCGGGAATGGCCAGGTATGTGGCGTGGGTGGGGAGGTAGATCCAGGCGGTGAGGGTGGCGATCCCCGAGCAGACCAGCGCGGGGAGGACGACGGGCAGGGTGATGGTGCCCATGAGGATCTCCGCGGTGAACAGGGCCCCTCCGAGCGGGACGTTGTAGACCGCGGCCAGCCCCGCTCCTCCGCCGCAGGCCACGAGCAGACGGCGCTGGGGGGTGGAGAGACGGAGCCAGCCGGCGAGGACGCTGGCCGACGCGCCGCCCATCGCCTTCGGCGCGGCTTCCCGCCCGATGGAGGCGCCGGCGCCGATGACGATCTCGGAGATCACTGAGTCGGCCGCCGTCCGTCGCAACGACATGCGGCCGTCGCCGGCCCAGATGACCTCGTCGACCTCCGACCGCTCTCCCCGGGTCCACCGGCGCAGGACGTACCAGGCGATCCCACCGATGGCTCCGGCCGCGAGCAGCGGGGCGATCCGCCGAGCGCCGCTGGTGGCTTCCACGCCTGCTTCGAACCCGCCGGAGTGATATCCGAACGCCAGGTGCTCAACGGTGAACAACAGCCACATCAGCAGGTCGCCGATCAGGCCGGTCACCACGCCGGTGAGGCCGACGGCCAGCCAGAACACGGGTGTGAGGGCGGCGTCGCCGTCGCCGGTGGCGTTCGGTTGCTCGGTGGCGCCGCGACCGGATGCGAGGCGGCGACGGATGAGCGGTGGTGGCAACCGCAACCGGTCGCTCGGTCGGTCGCGCCACGCCACCCGCCCATCATCGTGGGTCGGAACGGGCCGACGCACGATCTCGCCCGACTGGCCCTCCTGCGCGCCGCGCTGGATGCCCGAGGCATCTACGCTGCTGTCGTGTCGTTGACCGCCATGGGAGCGTTCATCCCGAGCCCGCCGACGAGCGGCATCAGCGTCGGCCCGATACGCCTTCATGTCTACGGGCTGGTCATCGCCATCGGTGTGGTGGCCGCGGTGTGGCTGGCCCAGCGCCGGTGGGAGGCCCGGGGCGGCGCACCGGGGACCATGACGAGGTTGGCGCTCTGGGGGGTCCCGGCCGGCCTCGTCGGGGCGCGCATCTACAGCGTTGTCACCAGCTGGCAGGCCGACACCGGTGGGCACTGGTACCGGATCTTCGCCATCTGGCAGGGAGGTCTCGGAATCTGGGGCGGCATCGCCGCCGGCGTGGCGTTCGGGCTCATAGGCGCCCGGCGGATGCACCTCGACTGGCGGGTCACGGTCGACTGCGCCGCTCCCGCCCTGGCCCTGGCCCAGGGGATCGGGCGGTGGGGCAACTACTTCAACCAGGAGCTCTACGGCAAGCCCAGCGGCCTGCCGTGGGCGCTGCGAATCGATCATCCGGTGCACTGCAGCTCGGTCACCAACTGTGGGCCGTACCCGCCGGGCGTCTCCACGTTCCAGCCGACCTTCCTGTACGAGTCGATCTGGGACCTGGCCTGTGTCGGTCTGGTCCTGCTCGCCGAGCGCCACCTGCGCATCCGCAAGGGGTACCTGATCTTCGTCTACGCCGCCCTCTACACCGTCGGCCGCTTCTTCACCGAGCATCTCCGCGTCGACGAGGCGCATCGCTACCTCGGCCTGCGCCTCAACGACTGGGTCAGCATCGGTGTCTTCGTGGTCTCGATTGCCATCTTGATGGTCTGGGGGCGCCTCCCGCCGGAGGCGCCGGACGCGGCTCGGGCGCACGTCCCCGATCGGGGCGAGCCGTCCCAGGCCGGCCTGGCAGGCGGCGAGGCCGGCGCCGACCGGTAGGGCCAGGCCTGGGAGCCGATAGGTTCCCCGAGAGAAGCGACGAGGGGGAGAGATGTCGGAGAAGCGCATCAGCATCTGCCGTTGTTGCACATCGCACTGCCCGATCGAGGTCACGGTGGAGGACGGTCGGCCGGTGCGGGTGGTGGGTGACCGCCAGTCGGCGATGTTCGGTGGCTACTCGTGTGCCAAGGGACGATCCCTCCCTTTGCTCCACAATCGGCCCGACCGGTTGCTGCGCAGCCAGAAGCGGCACGGTGACGGGTCGTACCGGGACATCGCCTTCGACGACGCCCTCGACGAGATCGCCGAGCGCCTGGCCGCCATCATCGAGCGCCACGGCGCCCGGGCCGTCGGCTCCTACCTGGGTACCCACAACGCGCAGTACCCGACGACCGGCCCGCTGGCCGGTGCGCTGCTGCGGGCCATCGGGTCGCCCATGCAGTTCAGCGCCCTCACCGTCGACCAACCAGGTGATCTGGTGTCGCGGGCGTTCCACGGCACCTGGCTCGGCGGCGAGCACCTGCTGGAGGATTGCGATGCCTGGCTGCTGGTGGGCACCAACCCGGTCGTGTCCCACCAGTACTTCGCCGACAACCCCCTCGGCCGTATCCGCATGGCGGTGCGCAACGGGTGCCAGCTGGTCGTGATCGACCCCCGCCGCACCGAGACCGCCCGTCACGCCCAGGTCCACCTGCAGGCCCGCCCCGGGACCGACGTCGCCATCCTGGCCGGTTTCGTGCGCTGGTTCTTCGATCACGACGCCCTCGATCATCACTTCCTGGCCGGCGACGTCGACGGCGTGGAGGCCCTGCGCGAGGCCGTGGCCCCGTTCGCCCCCGACGTGGTGTGCGCTCGCGCCGATGTCGAACGCCGCCACTTCGAGGAGGCCGCCGCCGTTCTCGCCGGCGCCCGTCGCGGCGGCGCGTACTGCAGCACCGGGGCGTCGATGTCGACCATGGGGGGCAACCTCGTCTACTACCTGGCCCTGGCCGTGCACTCGCTGCGCGGGTGGTGGGCTCGCGCCGGCGACCCGTTCCTGCGCCCGAACGTCCTGCTCCCCGCAGTGACGCCGAAGGCCCAGACCCGAGGACCGTTCGCGGCGCAGGGCTTCGGCGAGCGCCTCCGCGTCCGGGGTCTGGTGGGCGGGGTCGCCGGCATCGGTGCCGGCGCCATGTTCGAGGAGATCCTGACCGAGGGTCCCGGTCAGGTCCGGGCCCTGTTCTGCGTCGGGTCGAACCCGCTGATGGCGCTGCCGGACGCCGCGCTGGCCGCCCGGGCCCTGGCCAGCCTCGAGCTGTACGTGACGACCGATGTGACCCTCTCGGCCAACGCCCGGGCGGCCGACTACGTGATCGCCGGGAAGATGGGCCTGGAGACGCCGGCCTGCACGCACACCGCCGAGTACCTCAAGTACATGTGCCGGGGCAAAGGTGTCGAACGGCCATACGCGCACTACGCGCCGCCCGCCGCCGATCCGCCAGAGGGCGCCGAGGTGGTCGACGACTGGGAGCTCTACTACGGGCTGGCCCAGCGGCTCGGTCTCCAGCTCCACCTGGTCAGCGCCTACGGCCTGGCCGGCGACTTCGACATCCCGCCGACCAGTCGTCCGCTCGACATGGCGCGCCAGCCCACCACCGAGGAGCTGTTCGAGCTGATGTGCGACGGGTCCAGGGTGCCGCTCTCCGAGGTCCGATCGCATCCCCACGGCCACCTCTACGACGAGGCCAGGATCGTGGTGGAGGCCAAGGATGCCGGCCACCGGGCGCGCCTCGACGTCGGGGCGGCCGAGATGCTCGCCGAGCTGGCGGTGGTGGCCGGCGCTGACGTCGGCGCAGACCTGCTGTTCGTGCCCCGACGAGACAAGCGGTTCGTGAACTCCACCGGCCAGTCCGCCAGCGCCCTGACCGGCGTACCCGTGGTGAACCCGGCCTTCCTGGCGCCGACCGAGCTGGCTCGCCGCGGCCTCCACGAGGGCGACATCGTCGAGGTGCGGTCGGCCCACGGCGCGCTGCAAGCCGTCGTGGCCAGCGACGAGTCCCTGCGCGACGGCGTCCTGTCGATGAGCCATGGCTTCGGGCAGCACCCCGACGCCGTCGCCGATCCGGAGCGGTACGGGGCGAACACGAACCTGCTGCTCAGCACGTCTGCGGAGTTCGACCGGATCACCGGGATGCCGCGGATGGGCGCCGTCCCGGTCAGCGTGCACCTGGCGGTCCTCCGGTCGCGCTAGGCGCCTGGCGCCGGCAGCCGGGATACTGGAGAGCGTGCCACCGCAGCCGTTCACACCCACCGGGCTGGATGCGCCGCCGCCCGGCTTCGGCCCCACCCGCTCGCGGCGGGGGCGACGGGGTGGTCGACCGGGACGACCGCGCCACGTCCAGTGGCTGATCGGCGGGATCCTGGCCTTGGTCGTCGCTGCCGTCCTGCTCGCCGTCGGCATCGTCCGGCTGCTGGAGGGCTCCACCCCGGGACGGTTGAGCCTGCCATCCGCCGCGGGCGTGCCGGCCGGCCCACTGGCGGCCGGGCCGGTGACGGGGACGTGGACGGTGACCTCGGGCTCCCAGGCCGGCTATCGGGTGGCCGAGACACTTTTCGACCTGCACCACACCGCCGTCGGCCGCACCTCGCAGGTCAGCGGCGGCATGGTGATCTCGGGTACGACGGTCACCGCCGCCGACTTCCACGTGAACATGGCGTCGGTCCACAGCGATCAAGCCGGGCGCGACGTCCAGTTCCACGACTACATCTTGGACACGGGGGCCTATCCGAGCGCCGGGTTCCGCCTCACCCGTCCCATCCAGCTGGGTGCCATCCCGGCACCCAGCCACGTCGTCACCGCCCCGGCCACCGGTGCCTTCACCCTCCGGGGTGTGACCAGGGTGGTGCAGTTCTCGCTGCGCGCCGAGCGGGTGGGGCAGGCCATCGACCTGAACGCCGAGATCCCGATCACCTTCTCTCTGTGGCACATCCCGAACCCCAGCTTCGCCATCGCCCAACTCGGTCACACCGGGAACATCGAGGTGCTGCTCCACCTGTCCCGACGCGGGACGTAACCGCACCATTTTGTGGTGGCCACACCACCATCCGTGACCTGAGGTCGTGTCGTCTCTACACTCCGGGACAAGAGCAGGGTGACAGGAGCAGCGTGACAGGAGACGGCGCCGAGAGTGGTTCGGTGATCCAGATGGAGCGGCTCCGGGCTCATCAGCGGCGCGTCCTCGACACGCTGTCGGAGGGCGTCATCGTCTACGCCGTCGGATCCGACGGCGAGACGCGCCTGGAGCTGGCCAATGCCGCCGCCTGCGACGTGCTCGGCCTGGATGCCGCCACCCTGGCCGCCATGTCGTCGGGCCAGGCCGCCGGGCCGTGGGTCTGCGACACGGACGGCAAGCGGCTGGCCAGGGACGATCTCCCGTTCGCGGTGGTGGCCCGCACCGGCCGACCCGTGCGCCACTTCGTCTGGGGTTGCGCGCACGGCGACACCCCCCTCCGGTGGCTGACGTCGAACGCCGGGCCGGTCTTCGGTGCCTCCGGTGTGATCGAGTCCGTCGTCTTCTCCCTGGTCGACATCACCGATCGGCGACGGGCCCGGTACTCCCTCGAGACCGCCCAGGGGACCTTCTCGTCGCTGGTGGAGCACAGCTCCGACGTGATCTGCATCATGGAGGTCGATGGGGTGGTGCGCTATGCCAGCCCCGCCTACGCGACCGTCTACGGCGAGAGCCCGGCAGTGCGCGTCGGCCGGCCCATCTTCGACCGGATCCACGGCGACGATCGAGCCAGGGTCGACGGTGTCCTCGCCGAGCTCGTTGCCGCCCCAGACAAGGTGATCACCTTGGACTGCCGGGTCGTCCATCCCGACGGGACGGTTCGTCACCTCGAGGTGACGGCCACCAATCGCCTCGCCGACCCGGCGGTCGGCGGGATCGTGACCAACAGCCGGGACGTGACCGAGCGGGTGGAGACGGCAGAGCGCCTGGCCCACGAGGCCATGCACGACGCGCTCACCGGCCTGGCCAACCGCGCCCTGCTCCTCGACCGGATCAGCCAGGCCTTGCGGCGGGGAGAGCGGGGCGGCGATCGCTGCGCGTTGCTGTTCATCGACCTGGATCACTTCAAGCGGGTCAACGACTCGCTGGGACACGCCGCCGGTGATCACCTGCTGATGTCGGTGGCCGATCGCCTCCTGGGTGTCATGCGGCCGGCCGACACCGTCGCCCGCCTCGGCGGTGACGAGTTCGTCGTGCTGGCCGAGCACGTCGCCGACGCAGGGATCGCCAGCCAGATCGCCGAACGGGTCCGGCGGGCGCTGAACGAGCCCATCGATCTCGGTGGCCGGGTGATCAGCGTCGAATGCTCCATCGGGATCACGCTCGCGGACGGCAGCCCGCCCGATGCGCTGCTCCAGCAGGCGGACACGGCGCTGTACCGGGCCAAGGCCGGTGGTCGGGGGCGATGGGAGTTGTACGACCAGGCCATGCGCAGGCGGGCCCAGAAGCGCATCGACACCGAGGAATGGCTTCGCCGGTCGCTCGGGACCGACCGCATCGTGGTGCACTACCAGGCCATCGTCGCCCTGCCCACGGGCGAACGGGTCGGGTCGGAGGCCCTGGTGCGGATGGTCGACCACCACCGTCGCCTGGTGCCCCCCGACGAGTTCATCCCGGTCGCCGAGGACACCGGCCTCATCGTGCCCCTCGGCCTCGAGGTCCTGCGCCGGGCGTGCGCGCAGCAGCGCCGCTGGACCGACGAGGGACGGAGCCCGTCATCGATCTCCGTGAACCTGTCCGCTCGCCAGCTGCGCACGCCCAGCCTGGTCCACGACGTCTCAGAGGTCCTGGCCGCGACCGGTGTGCTCCCCGCCGCATTATGCCTGGAGCTCACCGAGTCGGCGCTGATCGACGCCGACGCGGCCACCTGCCGGGCCCTGCACGACCTCACCGAGATGGGCGTCGCCGTCGCCCTCGACGACTTCGGCACGGGCATGTCGAGCCTGGCCCACCTGCGCCGCTTCCCGATCAGCGGGCTGAAGATCGACCGGAGCTTCGTTGCCGGCCTCGGGGTCGATCGGGACGACACCGAGGTGGTGCGCTCCATCATCAGCCTGGGCCGCGCCCTCGGGTTGGGGATCGTCGCCGAGGGAGTAGAGACGCTCACACAGGGTCGGATGCTCGCCGGCTTCGGCTGCCCCCAGGCCCAGGGCTACCTCTACGGCCGGGCGACGGCCGCAGGCGAGTGGGAACGGGAGGTGCGCCTCTCGGTGCGGTGACCTCCCCGTCCGGTCGGCGTGGATGCCCTGCGGCCGGTCGAGGTCGGGCGTGGCCGGGGGCGCGGCGCTCGGCCTTACGGCGGTCAGGTGGGGGCGGCGGTCGGGTGGGGGCTGCGGTCGGGTGGGGGCTGGGGGGAGGTCGGGTGCGGTTTTGGGCTCCCCACGACACAGACTGCGCCCGAGGTCGCTCGCGCTGCGCCCGAGATCGCTCGCGCTGCGCCCGAGGTCGCACAGACTGCGCCCGAGGACGCTCGCGCCGGCCAGCCTCGCCCGGTCGGGCCGGCCGTGCTCATCGCCTGGCGCAACCGATGGGCCTGGTGACGGTCGCGGCCCGCCAACCCTTAACCGGAGCTTTACCCTGGTCTCAGAGGGGCTTCACACGTGTTGGTCATGGTGGGTGCATGCCCTCGCCGACCACCAGGGATCACGGGCGCCACCGGGTGGGTCGCACGACCCGCTGGATGTCGGTGGTCGCCATCGCGGCCAGCGGCATCTTCGCCGCGCTGGTGGCCCGGGCCGTGCCGGGCCACGCCACCTCGGCCCACCAGGTGACGTCCCAGCCGTCGACCGCCCAGCCGTCGACCGCCCAGCCGTCGACCGGCCCGACGTCGACGTCGACGCCGAGCCAGGACGCCGGCGGTGGGACGGTGACCACGCTGGCCCCGCCGGTGCAGGTGCCGACGCCGACTTCGGCGCCCGCCCAGACGACATCGGGCGGTTCGTGATCGACACCGCTGCGGCGGCGACGTTCGCTGCGCTGGGGACGACTGCCTCGGTGCTGGTGGCCAGTCCGGATGTCCTCGAGGAGGCGACGTCGATCCTGCGTTCGGAGCTGGACGACCTGGACCGGGCGTGCAGCCGGTTCCGCCCGGATTCCGAGCTGGCGGCCGTGAACGACGCCGCCGGCCAGCCCGTCGCGGTCTCGCCGCTGCTCCTCGAGGCCGTGGAGGTCGCCGTGCGCGCCGCCCGGGTCACGGGTGGGTTGGTGGACCCGACGGTCGGGGCGGCGATGTCGGCCATCGGCTACGACCGAGACTTCTCGCAGGTGGCGCCGGCCGGCCCGGCATTGCGGGTGGAGCTGCGACCGGTGCCGGGGTGGCGCAGGATCCGTGTCGAGCGCCGCACGTCGACGGTGCAGATCCCCACCGGAGCGCAGCTCGACCTCGGGGCCACAGCGAAGGCTTTCGGCGCCGACCGGGCGGCCGCGGCGGTGGCGGCGCGCTGCCGGTCCGGCGTGCTGGTGAACCTCGGCGGTGACCTGGCGATCGCCGGACGGGCCCCGGCCGGCGGATGGCGGGTACGGGTCGCCGACGACCATGCTGCTGCCGCGGTCGACGACCCTGCTGCGGCCGCGGCCGCTGCCGACGACCCCGCTGCCGCCGAGCGACCGACCGTCGCCGTGAGGTCGGGGGGCCTGGCCACGTCGAGCACGTCGGTGCGCCGATGGGCGAGGGGTGGCATGTGGATGCACCACCTGGTCGACCCGAGCACGGGCCGTCCTGCGCCGGAGTGGTGGCGGACCGTGAGCGTGGCCGCCGGCAGCTGTGTGGACGCCAACATCGCCAGCACCGCATCGGTCATCCTGGGTCCGTCCGCCCCGGCCTGGTTGGCCGACCGTCGCCTCCCCGCTCGCCTGGTGGACGCCACCGGCGCCGTGACCGTCGTGGCTGGATGGCCGGCGGACGGGGCCGAGACGGTATGCAGCTAGCCGCCATCGGGGTCGACTCGCGGGCGTTGTGGTACCTGACCCGGGGCACCGGGCTGGTCGCCATGATCCTCCTGACGGTCGCGCTGGTCCTGGGGATCACCCAAGCCGTTCGCTTCGCCCGCCCCGGGCTGCCTCGCCTGGTCATCTCCGGTCTGCACCGGAACGCGTCGCTGGTGGCGACGGTCCTGCTCGTCGTGCACATCGTCACCGCGGTCGCCGACACCTATGCGCCGATCCGGGTGGCCGACGTGTTCGTGCCGTTCGTCGGCACCTATCGGGCCGTCTGGCTCGGCCTGGGAGCCCTGGCCTTCGACCTGATGTTGGCCGTGGTGGCCAGCAGCCTGATCCGGGATCGGATCGGCTTGCGGACATGGCGAACCGTGCACTGGACGGCCTACGCATCGTGGCCGATCGCCGTGGCCCATGGGATCGGGACCGGGAGCGACACCAAGCTGGGGTGGGTGCTGCTCGTCTATGCCGTGTGCCTGGCCGCCGTGCTGGGCGCGATGGGTTGGCGCCTGGCGACGGGGTGGAGCCCCGCCAACGCCGTGCGGCGCGCCACGGTCGTCCTGGTGGCCGGCGCCACGGTCCTCGTCGTCGGGGTCTGGACGGTGGCCGGACCCCTGCGACCGGGCTGGGCCCGGCGGGCGGGGACTCCGGTGGCGCTCCTGGGCGGGACCAGGACGGCGGCATCGACGAAGGCGACGCCGCCGACGGCCCCCTCTGCGGCCGGCCTGGTGCTGCCCTTCACGGCTCCGTTCTCCGGCACGGTCAGCGATCAGGGCCCCGATGCCAGCGGCTTGGTGTCGGTCACCATCACCGGCCAGACCGCCGGGGCCACGCCGGGCGACCTGGCCGTCGTCCTCCACGGGACCCCGGACCAGGGAGGCGGGGTGGCGCTCAGCCAGAGCCAGGTCACGTTCGGGCCTCCGGGCTCACCCCAGGAGTTCACGGGCTCGGTCAGTCGCCTAGCCGGCGCCGAGATCGTCGCTGCTCTCTCCGGTTCCGACGGCGCCATGGTCCTCGACGTCGACCTGAATCTCGCCAGCGGCTCCAGCCGGGTCACCGGAACGGTGCAGGGGCGCCGATGAACGGGCGACATCCCTCGCAGGCGCTGCCCCGGCTGCTCGCCCCAGGAGCAGGACCCCACCTCGACGCCCACCTCGATAAGTGGGGGCCGATCGCCGCCGCGCCCGGGAGGCTCATCGACGACATCGAGGTGGCCGGTCTCCGTGGTCGCGGCGGCGCGGGGTTCCCGACCGGGGTGAAGTTGCGAGCCGCAGCATCCGGTCGGCATCCGGTTGTCGTGGCCAACGGCACCGAGGGCGAGCCCGTCAGCAGCAAGGACCGGGTGCTGCTCGGTGCCGCACCGCACCTGGTGCTCGACGGACTCGCCGCGGTTGCCGATGCGGTCGGCGCCGACGAGGCGTTCATCTGTGTCGACCGCCAGAGCACCGCGGCCCTCGGTGCCGTCACGCAAGCAGTCGTCGAGCGGCGCCGGGTGGGCGTGGATCGGACCGAGGTGCAGCTGGCTGCCACCCCGAGCCGTTACATCACGGGAGAGGAGTCCGCCCTGGTCCACTGGCTGAACGGAGGGGATGCCCGTCCGACCACCACCCCACCGCCGGTCTACGAACGGGGGTTCGACCGACGCCCGACCCTGGTCCAGAACGTGGAGACCCTGGCCCACGTCGGCCTGATCGCCCGGTTCGGGTCGGAATGGTTCCGGGGCCTGGGGCCGCCGACCGATCCCGGCAGCGCCCTGCTCACCATACGGGGCGCCGTTGCTCGCCCCGGCGTCGTGGAGGCCGCGTTCGGCACCACCATGATCGACGTGGTGGCGGCCGCCGGAGGCACCCTGTCCGACAGTGGTGGCGTCCTGCTGGGCGGTTACTTCGGGACCTGGATCCCGGCGGACACGTTCGCCGGTTGCGTGCTCACCCGCGACGACCTGCGCCGCGCCGGTGGCGCCATCGGCTGTGGTGCCCTGGTCGTGCTCCCGGCCAGTGCCTGTGGCCTGGCGGAGACGGCCAGGATCGTCTGGTGGTTCGCCGGACAGAGCGCCCAGCAGTGCGGGCCTTGCACGAACGGGTTGCCGGCCATCGCCGGGGCGCTCGACCAGCTCGTGTCCGGTGATCGGGCCGGGCGGTCCCAGGCGCAGCTGGAGCGATGGCTGGCCATGGTCGACGGGCGCGGCGCATGCCACCTGCCCGACGGCGTGGTCCGTCTGGTGCGCAGCGCGCTGTCCACCTTCGCCGGCGACATCGACCGCCACCGCCGGCGTGGTCCCTGCCCGACTGCCGCCCCGGTGCTCCCCACCCCCCGACCGGACCAGTGGCGGTGAAGATCCTCGTCGTCGACCCCATCGTCTGCCAAGGCCACGGCCTGTGCGCGGAGCTCCTCCCCGAATGGATCACTCTCGATGACTGGGGCTATCCGATCGTCGACGGCCGCGCCCTGCCCACGCACCTCGAGGGGCATGCCCGACGGGCGGTGGCCGCATGCCCCGTGCTCGCCTTACGCATCCGTACCGTCTCGAGGCAAACCCCGTGAGCCGCTCGATCTCATCGGATCCGGACGCGGCGGACCCCGCCGCCGGCCACCGGGTGGAAGCCAACGCCCGCTTGACCGGAGCGGTCGCCGCCGTCCTGCTCGTGCTGTTGGCGATCGAGGGGGCGACGGTCTTGCAGGTACGAGCACTCCTCACGCCCCACGTCTTCGTCGGGATGCTGCTGGTACCTCCCGTCGTCGTGAAGATCGCCAGCACGAGCTGGCGCTTCCTGCGCTACTACCGCGGCGACGTGGCCTACCGCCACAAGGGTCCGCCGCCGGCCGTCCTGCGCATGCTCGGCCCGTTCGTGGTGGTCCTCACCATCGCCCTCTTCGCCAGCGGGATCGTCGTCCTCGTCGGCCCCCAGTCCCTGCGCCATCAGGCCCTCTTCGTGCACAAAGCCAGCTTCATCGTGTGGCTCGGTGCCATGACGATCCACGTCATCGGCCATGCCCGCGAGACGCTGCACCTCGGCCCCCTCGACTGGCTGCGCCGGACCCGCCACCGGGTCAGGGGTGCCTCGTCCCGCCAGGCCCTGCTGATCGCCAGCCTGGTCGCCGGTGTCGTTCTGGCCGGCCTGACCGTCGGCCAGGTCGGGCCCTACCTCCACCGCATGCACTGATCCTTTTGGCCGGCGGGCACCCCAACCCGCCGGCTCGTCGAGGCGGGGACCCCAGCCCCGCCCGACTGGTCCTTTTGGCCGGCGGGCACCCCAACCCGCCGGCTCGTCGAGGCGGGGACCCCAGCCCCGCCCGACTGGTCCTTTTGGCCGGCGGGCACCCCAACCCGCCGGCTCGTCGAGGCGGGGACCCCAGCCCCGCCCGACTGGTCCTTTTGGCCGGCGGGCATCTTTGCCCGCAGCCCGACCCGCCGGCGTCGGGGCCGGCGGCTCTCAGGGGGTCGGGACCC
Organism: Acidimicrobiales bacterium; assembly: GCA_965276635.1. Classification (GTDB taxonomy): domain Bacteria; phylum Actinomycetota; class Acidimicrobiia; order Acidimicrobiales; family Palsa-688; genus CBDIBC01. The sequence continues at coordinate 272,478 of CBDIBC010000002.1, forward strand.
GACGGGTGTGGGCGGGGCGGAGGAGTCGGTGCAGGGCGACCGAGGCGTCGAGCCCGCGCCCGGGACCCGATGCCAGATGGACCGTCAGATCGTTGCGCACCCCCAACTGGCGCACGATGGCTAGGCCGAGCCCGCCGTGCGATCCCGCCGCATCGGATCCCTGCCAGAACCGGTCAAAGGCGCGTGCGAGGTGCTCCTCGCTCATTCCTGGGCCTTGATCGACGATGTGGATCTCGAAGGCGCCCGCGCCCACCTCCTCGACCCGCACGGTGATCTCGGACCCGGGCGGGCTGGCGTCCAGGGCGTTGGCCAGGAGGTTGTCGAGGATCTGGTCGAGGTCGCCAGGGACGAGCGACGCCAGGTAGCGGTTCCCGTCGGCGGCGGGGGCCTCGAGCACGACGGCGCGCTCGGTGGCCAGGGCAGCCCACGACTGGCATCGCTCGTCGATCACCTGGCCGACGTCGACCACGGCCCGCTCCGGCGCGGCGCCGTCGGCGTGGCCGAGGGTGATCAGACCGTCGACCAGGCGAGACAGCCGCTGGACCTCGTCGCCGACCGCGGTGACGGCCTGGCGGCCGTCGGGTGGCACCTGGGCCTCCAGGTTCTCGATGCGCAACCGCAGCGCGGTGAGCGGCGAGCGGAGCTGGTGCGACGCATCGGCCACGAACCGCCCCTGCGCCCTGACCAGCTCCGTCAAGCGGTTGGCCATCTGGTTGAACTGCGCGGCGAGCGCCCGCACCTCCGCCGGTCCGTCCTCGGAGTTGGCTCGGATCCCCAGGTCCGTCTCGCCCAGGGCGCTGACCGTGTCGCCGAGCCGTTCGAGCGGCCGGGACAGGGTGGCGATCATCCACCGCCCGACGAGCAGGGCTACCAACAGCACGACGGCGGCGAAGCCGACCAGCGCTCCCCAAAACAGATGGATCCGGGTGAAGGTCTCCGACGCCGAGATGGAGAGCACGACGACGCCGGGCCCGTGACCCGGTTCGCCGATCGGTGCCGCGGCTACCACGTAGGGCTGATGCTCGTCAGAGACGATGCCCCCGCTCAGCACCCCACCGAGGGCATCGGCGACGAGGCCGCCTGCCGGTCCGGCGGCATCGTTGTCGTGGTCGTCGTCCGCAGTGGCGATCACGCGCCCGCCGCTGCCTACGATCTCCACCTCCCCGCCGGTCACCTGCCGGTAGTGGACGACGATGCGGTCGAGGTCCGTCACCCGGCTGTGCTCGAAGTCCTCGTTGGCGGCGATGGCCAGGCCGGTGGCGATCTTCTGGCCCTGACTCACGGCCAGGTCTCGCTCCCGGCGGGCGCCGATCAGGGCGAGCGGGACCTCCAGGATGACCAGGATCACCACGGCGAGCCCCACGTAGAAGAGCAGGAGGCGTCGGGTCACGCTCGATGCTCCATTGCGGCCTGATTGCCGACGCCTGCGGCCAGGCGGAAACCGACCCGGCGGATGGTCTCGATCCATTCGGGATGAGACAGCTTCCGGCGTACTGACGCCACGTGGACGTCGAGGGTCTTGGTCGGCCCGTACCAGTGCGGATCCCAGACCTGCTCGAGGATCTCCTGGCGGGTGACGACGGCGCCCGGGTCCCGGGCCAGCAGGGCGAGCAGCTCGAACTCCTTGGGGGCGAGCGGGCAGTCGACGTCGCCGACGCGCACTCGCCGGGTCCTTCGGTCTATGGTCAGCTCGCCCAACCGCTGGACGGCATCGCCCGGTCCGGCACCCGGCCCGGTTCGCCGCAGGACGGCGCGCATGCGCGCCACCAGCTCGCGGAAGCCGAAGGGCTTGACGATGTAGTCGTCGGCGCCCAGGTCCAGCCCCACCACCCGGTTCACCTCCGCACCCCGTGCGGTCACGGCCAGAATCGGCACCGAGGACCGCTGGCGCAGGTCGTGGCAGACGGTGAAGCCGTCCATGTCGGGCAGGCCTAGGTCGAGGAGCACGATGTCGGGTGTGGCCGCCTCCAGCGCCGCCGCGCCGGTCGCCACCCGCACCACCGAGAAACCCTCCCGAACCAGGCCTTCGACCAGAGGTTCGGCGATGGCGTCGTCATCCTCGACCAGCAGCACGCGCACACACCACGATGGCACGATCGGCGCCGGCCGACAGCCCAACGGAGCCGTTCAGGCCGAGGCCAGCTCCCGGAGGGACTGGGCGATCGTCGCTCGGGTGGGGAACGGCTCAAGCTCCGGGGCGAACGGGGTCGGGACGGCGGCGGCGCCCAAGCGGGCGACGGCGGCGGCCAGCGTGGCGAAGTGCGCCTCGGTCACCAGCGATGCGATCTCTGCTCCCGGCCCGCACGTGCGGACCGCACCGTGCACCACCAGGGCGCGATGGGTGCGACCGACCGAGTCCAGGATGGTCGCCGTGTCGAGCGGAGCCAGGCTGCGGAGGTCGACGACCTCGACGTCGACGCCTTCGCCGGCCAGGTCGCCGGCCGCGTCCAGGCTCGGGGCCACCCAGGCGCCGTACGTGATCAGCGTGATGTCGGTCCCCGGTCGGGCCACCCGGGCCGAGCCGAGCGGGACGCGGTGGTCGCCGCTCGGTACGGGTTGCTTCGGCCCGAAGAGGAGCCCTGAGTGGGCGATGAACAGGCAGGGGTCGTCGTCGAATATGCAGCTGAGCAACAGGCCCTTGGCGTCGGCCGCGTTCGACGGCATCACCACCTTGAGGCCCGGCGTGTGCATGAACCAGGCTTCGAGGGACTGGGTGTGCTGGGCCCCGAAGCGCCCGGCGCCGATCGTGGTGGTGACGGTGATGGGCACAGGGGTCTGCCCGCCGGACATGTAGCGCAGCTTGGCGGCATGGTTCGCCAACTGGTCCATGCAGACCATGGTGAAGTCGAAGAACATGATCTCGGCGATGGGCCGGTAACCGCCGATGGCCGCCCCGATGGCCGCGCCCACGATGGCCTGCTCGGCGATGGGCGTGGCCCGCACCCGCTCGGCGCCGTGGCGGGTGGACAGCCCGGCGCTGATCTTGAAGACCCCGCCGATCGGGTCGGCGATGTCCTCACCCAGCATGAGCACCGACGGGTCGTCGGTCATGGCCATGTCGAGGGCGGCGCCGAGCGCGCCGGCCATGTTGAGCTCCGTCGACTCGTCACTCATGAGCCGACCGTCGCCGTCTCGTCGGCGTAGACGTCGCGGTACAGCTCCTCGGGTCCTGGTGGGGGGCTGCTCTGGGCAAAGGTGAATGCGTCGTCGACCGTCGCTCGTGCTCGATCGTCGGCGGCCTGCAGGGACTCGCTGTCCACCAGCGATCCGTCCAGGAGCTGCCGGCGGAAGGTGGGTGTGGGGTTGCGTTCCATGGCGGCGTCCAGCTCGTTCTTGGGCATGTAGGAGGCATCGCTCGTCGCCGCATGCGGGCTCAGCCGGTAGGTGCGGCACTCCAGGAAGGTGGGCCCGTCGCCGGCGCGCGCCCGGCGGACGGCGGAACCGGCCGCTCGCCACACGGCGATCGGATCGAAGCCGTCGACGGCCGTGGCGGCCATCCCGTACCCGGCGGCGCGCCCGGTCAGGTCGTTCCCGCCCGCGAACTGCGCGAGGGGCGTGTGCTCGCCCCAACCGTTGTTCTGACACACCAGCACCAGCGGCAGCTGCCAGACGGCGGCCAGGTTCATGGCCTCGTGGGTCGCGCCGATGGACGTGGCGCCGTCACCGAAGGTCACCACGGTCACCGCCCCGTCGCCGTCCAACTGGTTCGCCCAGGCCAGGCCGGCGGCGATGGGAAGCCCCCCGCCCACCACGCCGCTGGTGGCCATCAGGCCGACAGCCACCTCGCTGAGGTGCATCGGGCCGCCCTTGCCCTTGGACACCCCGCCGGCCCGCCCGTAGGCCTCGGCCATGACCCGGCGCAGGGGCACGCCCTTGGCCACCACGTCACCCAGGTTCCGATACGTCGATACGAGGTAGTCGTGGCCGGAGAGGTGGGCGCCCACGCCGGCGCAGGCCGCCTCCAGTCCCTGGACGGGATAGAAGGCGGCTTTCAGGTCGCCCTGGCGCGCCTCCCGTCGGGCGCGATCGTCGCAGGCCGTGATGGTGGCCATGACCTCGTACATCTTCAGCAGGGTCTCCTGCGAAGGCATCTGCTCGTCGGTGTCTGTGCTCATCGATCCCCTTCCGGTGCGGCCGCGAGGCTAGCCGGGTGGGCCGGGGCACAGGCGGGCGACGCGGGCGGTCGGCCCGCTCCGAGCGGCGCGATCCTGGGGCATGTACATCGCCCCGCCCGATCGCAGCGTCGGTGACGACGAGTGGCGCCCCTTCGTGGTTGCGCAGGGCTTCGGGCACCTGGTGGCCGCCGGGCGCGGACGCGACGTTCCGGTGGTGGTGCCGACCCAGTTCGTGCTCGAGGGGGAGCGCATCCTGTTGCACCTGGCGGCACCGAACCCGGTCTTCACCGCGCTGGCTGAGCAGCCGCGCGTGGTCATGAGCGTGGCTGGCGACTGGGCGTTCATCCCGTCGGCCTGGAAGGCGACGGGGGACGAGGACCCGGCCCTCGGCATCCCGACGACCTACTACGCCGCCGTCCAGCTGGTGGGAACGGCGACGGTCCATGCCGAACCGGCCGTCATTGCTGCGGTCCTGCGCGCCCAGATGGCCGACCTCCAACCAGACGTCGCGGTGGCCGATCCCGAGGAGGCCCATCCGGCCAAGCTGCGGGCCATCCGGGCGATCACCATCGCGGTGGAGGAGGTGCGGGCCAAGTTCAAGTTCGGCGGCAACGTGGACCCGGCGCACCGCCAGGCCGTGTTCGGCCGCCTGCGGGAGCGCGGGGGGCCGGGCGACGGGGCCGCCGCCGACCACGTGGCCCGCCGCACCCAGCAGGAGCAGGCCGAGGGATCAACGGATCACAGCACCGACCCGTTGATCTTGAACTGGATCAGCTCGTCGCTGGAGATGCCGAGCTCGGTCAGGACCTCGTCGGTGTGCTCGCCGTGATCGGGAGCCCGCACCAGATCGGGGGGTTGCTCGTCGAACTGCAGCGGGGACGGCACCATCCGGAAGGTGGTGCCGTTGTGGGCTTCCACCGGCCGGATATAACCGTTGGCCAGGGCCTGCGGGTCGGTGAGGAGCTCCCCCGGGGTCTCGACCGCAGCCCAGACCCCGTCGGCGTCGGCTAGCGCCGCCCGCCACTCGTCGAGGTTCCGTGTGGCGAACACCTCCTCGAGGGCCTTCACGCACGCTTCCTTGTGCTCGAAGCGGGCGGCGGCGTCGACGAAGCGGGGATCCTCGCCGAGGTCGGGACGACCCAGGCGCTGGATCAGGTCCGGCCACCAGCGATCGGCCTGGAGCATCATCAAGATGATGAAGCGGTTGTCCTTGGTCCGATAGTTGCCGACCAGGGGGTTCGGGACGGCACTGCGCTGCATGGCCGGCATCTGGTCGAAGCCGAACAGGCCCGACGCCAGGATGGTGGCCGAGCCTGCCCACATGCCGTTGGCGAGCAAGGAGTTGTCGACGACGGCCGGCACGCCCGTCCGCTCCCGGGCGAACAGGGCGGCCGAGATGCCGCCGGCGATGATCAGCCCTCCCATGAGGTCTCCCCAGCCCGGGCCGGGCTGGCTGGGCGGGTAGTCGTTGACCGGGTCCTCCAGGCTGAAGAGGCCGGCGGTGGTCCGGCCCCAGAAGTGGCTGCCGTCGAAGCCTCCTTTGCTGGCCTCGGCGCCTTTCACGCCCTGGCCGGACCCCCGCACGTAGATGATGTTGGGGTTGACGGCACGAAGATCGTCGACCCCGAGGCGGAGCGATTGCACTGCGTCGGGCCGCATGTTGGTCAGGAAGACGTCGCTGGTCTCGGCCATCCGCATGAGCAGGTCGCGTCCCTCCTCCGTCTTCAGGTCCAGCCCGACGCTGCGCTTGCCCCGGTTGGGGAGCTCGATCATGTGGTTGATGCCCCCGGGACCGGAGGGGACCAGCCCCGAGCTCACCAGGCCGCGCTGGGGGTCACCGGACTCGGGATGCTCGATCTTGATGACGTCGGCGCCCCACTCGGCTAGGACGGCCCCGGCCGACGGCACGTACGTCCATGCCGCCACCTCGAGCACTCGTACGCCATTCATCATCCCGGTCATGTCGTCTCACTTTCTGGTCGCGTCGACGGAGGTTCCCCGTACCGTCGTCTGCCTGCCCCACGATCGCAAATGCACGGTCGCCCGATAGTACAGGGGGCATCACCTCCCGGCGAGAGTGCGCCTCTCGTACGATCGGTTCTCCGCCGCCCCTCGCATTGCATGCGGTCAGCCGGGAGTCTACGGTACGTACAGGGAGCGTCAAGGTGTTCGATACCCCGTCCCTGATCTGCGACCGCAGATCGGCCCGCAGACCGCTGCACCGGCCCCTGATCCTGGGAGGGGAGCGCCTTGCTCAACCCCGATGACCTCATCCTGATCAGCGTCAACCCACGGAAACAGAGGTGATGATGAGCATCGACCAGTCCTCCGGCCGATCCGAGGCGCCCGGCGACGCACTCGGTCCCGACGTGTTCCAGCGCCGTGAGCATCATGCGATCTTTACCGACCTGCGGGCGAACGACCCGGTCCACTGGCACGTCGACCACACGGGCATGGGCGCGTGGTCGCTGACCAAGCACGCCGACGTCCAGATGGCGAACCGGGACACCAAGACCTTCATCAGCTCGAAGGGCTTCGCCATGATGGACATCGTCGATGGCGACATGCAGAGCGGGGTCATGAAGGAGATGCTGCCGGGCATGGACCCCCCGCAGCACACCCGCTACCGGCGGATCGTGAACCGCGGCTTCACCCCGAGAACCCTGCGGCTCATCGAGGAGCACCTGGCCAAGAAGGCCGCGGCGATCGTCGACGCGGTGATCGCCAAGGGCCAGTGCGACTTCGTGGAGGAGGTGGCCGCGGCCCTCCCGCTTCACGCCATCGCCGAGCTGGTCGGGGTGCCTGAGGAGGACCGCCAGCAGATGTTCGTGTGGTCGAATCATATGACCGGGATCGACGACCCCGAGTTCTCCGGCGACATCGAGACAGGCGTGGTGGCGGCCGCGGAGATGATGGCCTACGCCGACGGGCTGCGCGCCAAGCGGGTCGTCGACCCCCGCTCGGACATCGTCACCACCCTGACGAACGCCACCGTCGAGGAGGCCGAGGGCCTGACCGACGGGGAGTTCCAGATGTTCTTCATCCTGCTGGTCGTGGCCGGGAACGAGACCACCAGGAACGCCACGGCCCACGGGATGCGGGCCTTGATCGACAACCCGGCCGAGCTGGCCAAGCTGCGTGCCGATCCCAGCCCGGAGCGCATCGACCGCGCCGTGGAGGAGATCCTGCGTTGGTCGTCGCCCATCCACTACTTCCGTCGCACCGCCACCCGCGACGTGGAGCTGCGCGACAAGGTCATCAAGGCCGGCGACCGCGTCATGCTCTGGTACGCGTCGGCGAACCGGGACGAGGAGGCCTTCCCCTATCCCTTCCGCTTCGACGTGGACCGCACCCCGAACGACCACGTCACCTTCGGCGGCGGCGGCGCCCACTTCTGCCTGGGCTCGAACCTGGCGCGCATGGAGCTGCGCCTCATCTTCACCGAGCTGGTGACCCGCATGCCCGACGTCCACCTCGACGGCGAGCCGGAGATGCTGCGCTCCAACTTCGTGTCTGGGATCAAGCACATGCCGGTCCGCTGGGATCCCCCGGCTGGCTGACGTAGCTCAGTGCCGGCCGGCTTTGCCGGCCGCGTCGTGGGTCAGTGTCGCCCGGCTTTGCCGGCCGCGTCGTGGGTCAGTGTCGCCCGGCTTTGCCGGCCGCTTCGTGGGTCAGTGTCGGCCGGCTTTGCCGGCCGCTTCGTGGGTCAGTGTCGGCCGGCTTTGCCGGCCGCCACCCGGACGGCGACCTTCTCCCATGCCTGGCGATCCCGCTCGTCGGCGGGACGCCCGACGCGGGTGACGGTGTCGACGTCGGGTGACTCGGCGCGCAGGGCGTCGGCCCGACACGAATCCGGCGACCGGTGGGCGAAGGGGTCGAAGCCGTAGTGGCGCATGGCGTTGCCGTGGGTGATGCGGTCGACGACATCGGGATCGAGGGCGGCCATGATCTCGGCCACCATCTCGGGACCACGAGGCCAGCTGCCGTCGGAGTGGGGGTAGTCGGACTCCCAGCACAGGTTGTCCACGTTGAAGTCCGACAGGTCCCTGACCCCGATCGGGTCGCTGATGAAGCAGCACAGGATGTTCCGACGGAACACCGCCGACGGACCGCTGATCCCTTCGGGAAAGCGGTGGCCCGTCCATCCGTGATGGCGGTTCCCCACATGCTCGGCCCGCCACAGGAAGTACGGGATCCATCCGACGTCGCCCTCGGTGAGCGAGAAGCGAAGTTCCGGGAACCGGATGAACGCGTCGCACCACATCAGGTCGGCCATGGTGAGGATCGACGCCACCGGCGAGAGGGTGAGCGCCACGCTCGGCGGTGCGTCCGCCGACGTGTGGACCGCCTGCGACGACGAGCCCACGTGGCAGCACAACACCGTTCCCTCGTCCGAGCAGGCGGCGAAGAGGGGGTCCCAGTAGCGGCTGTGGATGCTCGGCATCCCCAGCGCATCGGGGTTCTCCGAGAAGGTCACGGCATGGCATCCCTTGGCGGCCAACCGGTGCACCTCGACGGCTGCCTTCTCCGCGTCGTAGAGGGGGAGCAGGCCGCACGGGATGAAGCGGTCGGGGTAGGCGGCGCACCACTCGTCCACGTGCCAGTCGTTGTAGGCGGCGATCATGATGTCGTTCAGGTGCTGGTCGGGACCCTGGCTGAGGACCTGGCCAGAGAACCCGGGCCAGTTCGGGAAGTTCAAGCCGGCCAGCTGACCGCCGGCGTTCATGTCTCGCACCCGCTCGTGGACGTCGTAGCAGCCCGCCCGCATCTCGTCGTAGCGGCTGGCGTCGAAGTTGTAGAGCTCGGGAGGCTTGCCGGCCACCGCGTTGAGGCCCAGGTTCCGGCCGCGCACGTCGCCGTAGTACCACTGCTGGGTGCCGCTGGCCTCGGTCACCACCCTCGGAGCCTGGTCCCGGTAGCGCGCCGGCACGTGGGAGGCGAACATGTCCGCCGGCTCGGCGATGTGGTCATCCACGCTGATGAGGATCAGATCCTCGGCCCGCACGCCCGGACGGCTCCCACGGATCTCACTCATAGTGCCCGACCCCCTGTCCGATCATCCGGCCCGACAAGTATAGATTGCGACGATGGAGTCCACCCAGCGACGAGGCCGACGGATCGCCATGAGCGCCGAGGAGATGGACGCCTTCCTGAGCGCCGAACGCACGTGTCGCGTCGGGACCGTCACCAGGGACGGCCCCCACGTGACCCCCCTGTGGTTCGTCTGGGACGGGGCGGCGCTGTGGCTGCACTCACTGGTCAACAGCCAGCGCTGGACCGACCTGGAACGGGACCCGCGGGTATCGGTCTCGGTCGACGCCGGGGAGGCCTACGGGGAGCTGCGGGGGGTCGAGCTGCGGGGCGAGGTGGCACCCGTCGGTGACGTACCCAGAACCGACGAGTCCCCCGAGCTGGCGGACGCCGAGCGCCGTTTCGCCCGCAAGTACTTCGACAGCGACACCTTCGTGAGCGACGGCCGCCACGGATGGTTGCGCATGGTCCCGAATGCCATCGCCAGCTGGGACTTCAGGAAGATGGCCTCGCTCGGTTGATCTAGCGGGGCAGGCCCAGCCCGTGCTCGGCCACGATGTTCAGGTTGATCTCGGTGGTGCCCCCGGCGATGGAAAGCTGCCGGGTCGACGCCAGCGCCGTGGCCCACGACGACGTCGTTGCCGCCATCCCCAGCACATCCATGGCCAGGCTGGCCAGCTTCTGCTCAGCTCGGCTCCAGGCGATCTTGATCAGGCTGCCGAGCGCCCCGCCCGGCTGGCCGTCGCGTACCTGCTGCAGCGCTCGGTCCGACATCCACCGCAGGCAGGCCACCTCGGCGTAGATGGCGGCCACCCGGTCGCGGGTGACCGGATCGGTCAGGCGGCCGGCGGCGTGGGCCGCAGCGATTAGCTCGTCGAGTCGGCGCCGTACCATGAGGTGGAGCCTGGCCACGCCGGCGCGCTCGAAGCTGAGCGTGGTCATGGCCACCATCCACCCCTGGTCGAGCGGGCCCAGGATTGAAGAGACCGGCACCCGGGCGTCACTGAAGAACAGCTCGGCGAACGGTTCGTCGCCCGTGATCGTCTTCAACGGGCGAACCTCGACCCCGGGGGTGTCGAGCGCGATGAGCAGGCACGTGATGCCCTTGTGCTTGGGAGCTGCCGGATCGGTTCGCACATAGAGCTGGCAGAGGTCGGCGTGGTGGCCGAGGCTGTTCCACGTCTTCTGGCCGTTGATGACGAACTCGTCGCCGTCGCGCACAGCGGCGCACCGGAGGGCGGCCAGGTCCGAACCGGCGTCCGGCTCGGACATGCCTTGCGACCAGATGCGGTCACCGCGCAACAGCGGGCCGAGGTAGCGGTCCTTCTGCTCGTCGGTACCGAAGTGCATGATCGCCGGGGCGATGTTGGACACGCCGATCACGTTCACCGGGCCGGGCGCGCGCGCCGCGTCCATCTCCTCAAAGTAGGCGATCTGCTCGTCGATCCCCGCGCCGCGTCCGCCGAAGGCGACGGGCCAGGACGGCGCCGCCCACCCCGCGTCGGCCAGCGTGCGGTTCCACGCCCGCAGCACCTCGAGGTTCGCCGCTTCCGGCCCCCGGGCACCGGCGGCGACCAGCTCGGGCGTGACGTTCGCCTCCAACCAGGCGCGCAGCTCCTTGCGGAACGTGTCGACGTCGTCGGTCATGGCCCGTTGCCCTCCTCGATCGTGATCACCGGCCGGCGCTGACGCGGGGGGAGAGCGGTCGGACGGGCACGTGGCTGTAACCGGCCACATTTGACATCTGCACCCGCCGCAGCCCGGCCGTGTCGATCCCGTAGGTCGGCCAGCGGCGGGTCATCTCCTCGAAGGCCACCCGGCTCTCCAAGCGGGCCAAAGCCGCACCCAGGCAGCTGTGGATGCCGAGGCCGAGCGCCAGCGCCTGGCGCGGCGGCCGGTGGATGTCGAAGCGATCCGGATCCTCGTAGACCCGCTCGTCACGAGTGGCCGACCCGGTGAGCAGCAGGACGGGATACCCAGCCGGGATGGTCACGCCGCCCCACTCGGAGTCGCGGACCGAAAAGCGGCCCTGGTACTGCGACGGCGGATGGTAGCGGAGCACCTCTTCGACCGCATTGGGGATCAGCGACGGGTCGGCCACGATGGCTGCCCACTGGTCGGGATGCTGGGCGAACATCACCCAGGCGTTGCCGACCAGCTTGGTGACCGTCTCGGCGCCGGCACCTCCGAGCAGCCCGGCGAACCCGGCGATCTCGGCGTCCTCCAGACGGGTCTTGGTACCGTCGCTGCGCTCCAGCTCCACCTCGGTCATGCGCGTCATCATGTCGTCGCCCGGGTGGGCTCGCTTCTCCTGCGCCAGCGCGTAGAAGTAGGCGCCCGATGCGAGCTGCGCCTGCTGCCCCTCGGGGGTCGGACCCATCTGGCCCGGCTCGCGGTGCAGGCCGATGTCGAGCCAGTGGCGGATCTGCTGGCGGTCCGCCTCGGGCACGCCCAGGATGCGGGAGATGATCTCCACGGGGAAAAGGGCCGAGAACTCGTCCACCCCGTCGAAGCCCTCCTTGCCCTCCAGGCGGTCGGCGAAGCCGGAGATGACCTCGCGGATCAATGGCTCCATGGCCTGCATGGCCCGCGGCGTGAACACCCGGCTGAACAGGCCGCGCATGCGGTCGTGGTCGGGTGGGTCCATCATGATGATGGAGTGGAAGGACTCGACCACGTCCGGATCGAGGCTCAGCGTGGCCAGGTCGACCCCGTGCGTGCTCGAGAACGTCTCCCAGTCCTTGTGGGCCTCGGTGACGTCCTCGTGACGGGCCAGGGCCCAGAACCGGTAGGTCGGGTTGAAGTGCACGGGTGCCTCGTCCCGCAGCCGCCGGTACAGGTCGTAGGGATCGTCGAAGTAGGTCGACGAGAACGGGTCGAAGACGACCGTCGAGCTGGTGTCCGTTGCTGGCTCCACCGGTGGATAACCCCCCTCTTGTCGGAGGAGAATCACTGTACCCTCTCCTCCCGCCGGCCGAGGGCCGATCCGCTACGGAGCGCCCTCCATGAACGCCCGGCTGGCGTCGGTGAGCTCCATGATCTCGACCATCATCGGCACTGCCGGGGCCTCGAGGTACACGAAGCGGGGCTCCGCGCCCTCTTGCCCGCCTGCCTGCACCACATCCAGGCCGGCGAGATCCGCCCGGGCCAGCGTCCCGTCGAAGTCGTCGGTCCAGTAGGCGACGTGGTGCAGCCCGAACCGGCCGGCGTGCCGCGACTCCTGCCACACACTGGGCTCGTCGTCGAGGACGGCAATCAGCTCGATCTGCGTACGCCCGGACCGGGCGAAGCCGACGGCCAGCGCAGGTGCCGAGGGCGCCCCCCGGTACATGCCCCGTGGCCTGGTCTCCATGCACGTCCACGGGCCCACCCCGACCGATTCCCAGCCCCGCACGGCCGACGCCAGGTCGGCCACCACGTAGCCGGCCTGGCGCACCTCCCCGGGGAAGGCCGGCGATGGCGTGGGTTGCGGCGCGATGCGATGAGCGTAGTCAGTGCAAACGGGTGGTCGACCTCAGGTTGATATACGCGGTCAGGTCGACCACCAGTTGCGTGATCGTTCGACAGTTGCGTGATCGTTCGATCGCCCGCCCTAGCATGGGCCATGGCCAGTCGGGGCAGAGTGAGGCCATCGTCGACCGCGCTGGGCGTGCCGAGCCGGCGCGAGGTGATCCTCCAGGCGTCGGCCGAGCTGTTCGCAGCGCGAGGGTACGTGGGCACGTCGGTCGACGACATCGGGCTTCGGTCGGGCGTGTCGGGGCCCGCCGTCTACTGGCACTTCTCGAACAAAGAGGCGTTGCTGGTCGAGATGCTGGTGGAGACGGGTGATCGCCTGCTGGCCGGAAGCCGGCGCATCGTCGGCGAGGCGTTGGACCCGGCTGCGGCTCTGATTGAGCTGGTGCGCTGGCAGGTGGGTTTTGCCATCGCCCATCCCGAGCACCTCGTGGTCCGGAGCCGCGAGGTTGCCCAGCTGGCGGCGCCGCGGCGTCGGCAGGTGCATCGAGCCGAGCGAGCCTATATCCAGCTGTGGGTCGGCGCGCTGCAGGCGCTAGAGCCGTCGATGGCCGCCGATCGGGCCGCCGTCGCGGTCCAGGCCGCCATCGGGCTGATCAACGCGGCGACCGACCTGCGGGACGGCCAGGACGAGGCGGTTGTCGCCCGTCTCGTCGAGGAGATGGCAATGGCCGCCCTGCATCGGGCGGCGATGACCTTGGGCGATCCCTGAATCGCGCTAGGCCGGTTCGCCCACCCCGACGATGGCTCGGGCCAGCTCGTCGCCGGACACGGCATCGCTCCGACCCTCCTGCAGGATCCGCCCGTTCTCCATCAAGATGATGCGGTCGGACGACCGCAGGGCCCGCTCCACGCTCTGCTCGACGACCAGGATCCCTACTCCCTGCCCGGCCAGGGCTCGGAGGGCGACGTAGAGGCTCTCGGAGGCGGCGGGCGACAGGCCCGATGTGGGCTCGTCGAGGAGCAACACGGCTGGCCTGGCCATCATGGCCCGACCGATGGCCACCATCTGCTGCTCGCCACCGCTCAGCTGCCCGCACGGTTTGTCGAGGAAGCTCCGCAGGGCGCCGAACAGCTCGAACACGTGCTCGAGGTCCGCCGCGGACCGATCCGAGCGGTCACGGCGATGCACGAACGAGCCCAGCCGGAGGTTGTCGCGCACCGACATGGACCGGAACAGGCGGCGTCCCTCGGGGACTAGGACGACGCCGGACTCCACGATCCGCGACGGGCTGAGCGCGGTGATGTCACGGGCGCCGAGGTGCACGGTCCCGGCGAAGCGACCGTCGCGCAGGCCGACTGCGGCGCGCAGCGTCGTCGTCTTCCCGGCCCCGTTGCGCCCGACCAGCGCCACCACCTCGCCGGGCTCGACCGTCCACGACACGGAGGAGACCACCTCCATCTGGCCGTATCCGGCCCGGAGGTCCCGGACCGACAGCCGGGCCCGGCTGGTGCCAGTGCCCGTACCCTCACCGGCCAGCGGGGCGGTCGGCGCCACGCCTTCGTCATCGACGGTTTGGCTGCCGAGGAACACCCGGGCGATATCGGGGTTTCGGCTGACGATCTCCGGTGCCCCGGCGGCCAGCACCTTCCCTCGGTGGAGCACGGTGACGTGCTCAGCCAGGTCGAGCACGAACGGCACGTTGTGCTCGATGAGAAGGATGCCGACCCCCGAGTCGGCCAAACGCCGGATGGCGGCGCCCAGGGCGGTCGTCTCGGCCGATGTCAGCCCGGCGGCGGGCTCGTCGAGGAGGAGATAGCGGGGGCGGAGCGCGGCGGCACGGGCGAGCTCGACCATGCGTTGGATGCCGTGGGGGACCTCGCCGGCGGGCTCGGCGGCGTAGGCGCCGATGCCCAGCAGATCGAGGTAACCCTGGGCGGAGGCCCGGACCTGGGCCGCGACCCTGCGGCCCCGACCGACGCGCAGCAGTGACTCGACTGCGCTGCAGCCACCGTCTCGATCGGCGGCCACCATGACGTTCTCGGCAACGGTGCCCGCCAGGTGCAGCTTGGGGGCCTGGAAGGTCCGGGTGACGCCATGTCGGGCGATGTCGGCGGGGGATCGGCCGGCCAGCTGCTCGTCCCCCAGCATGACGTCGCCGTCGTCGGCCCGGTAGAAGCCTGTTATCAGGTTGATGACCGTGGTCTTCCCCGAGCCGTTCGGTCCGATGAGCGCGCAGAGCTGGCCGGGCTCGACGCGGAGGTCGACGCCGTCCACGGCCAGGACGCCCCCAAAGGCTCGGCACAGGCCGCGCACTTCGAGCGCCGGGCCGGGAGCCGTTCCCGGCCCGCTCCAGCCGGTGCGGGTGTCGGTTCCCGGCGCACGGCTGGCGGCCCCTTCGAGGCCCGTCCCGATATCGTTTCGCACACCGCGATGGCTGGCCGGGTGGGGGCCCGGCCGCCCGACGCGATTGCGGAGCGCGGCGCCGACGCGGCTGCCCATGAATGTCTCCCACCGGCGGCGGATGCCGACGATCCCTTCGGGGAGAAGCTCGACCACCACGATGAGAAGCAGGCCGAAGACCAGGCCCTCGTACTGGGCCAGTCCGCCCAGGAACTCGCTGAGGCCGAACACGATGGCGGCGCCGATCACCGGGCCGGTGACGGTGCCGAACCCGCCGATGACGGCGGCCATCAGCAGGTACACCGACAGGTTGGGGCTGGCGCTGCCCGGGCTTACCACCTGCTGTGTGTAGACGTAGAACACGCCACCGAGGCCAGCAGGGACGGCTGAGAGGACGAAGGCGGACAGCTTGGTGCGGTAGCCGACGATCCCGACGGACGCGGCCAGCTCCTCGCTGCTGCGCAGGGCCTGGAACCGTCGACCGGTCGGTGATCGTGACAGGCCCAGGGAGAGGAGGACCAGAACGGCGACGACGGCCACCGTCAGGACGTAGAGGCCCCGACCGGACGGGGACTGGTGGAAGGTGGGGTCGGTGATGAGCAGGATCCCGCCGGTCTTGCCGGTGATGCTCAGGTTCTGGGCCACGATCGGCACCGCGGCGGCGATCAGCAGGGTGGCCATGCCGAGGTAGAAGCCGCTGACCCGCAGGGCCGGGATGGCGATGAGGGCGCCGACCACGGCGGCGGACAGCACGCCGATGCCAGCCATGACGAGGAGGTTCGCCGCCCAGCTCCAGTGCGTCGCCGCCACGGCAACGGTGTAGGCGGAGATGCCGAAGATGGCGCCGGGGCCGAGGGAGAGCTGCCCAGCGTAGCCGGTCACCACGTTCAGCCCGACGGCGACCATGGCCATGGCGCCGATGAACTCGAACTGCCCTAGGCGGAACATCGAGGTTCCGAGGGCGACGGGGAGGACCACGACGAGCACGAACACGCCGATCGCGGCGCCGACGCGACCCATTGGCACCTGGCGCCTTCCCGTGGACGTCGCCGTCGTCATACCAGCCGTTCGGCCCGGGGCGCGAACAGGCCCACAGGACGCACGATCAACACGATGGCCAGCAGGCACAGGCCCGCCAGGATGTCCACCTGCGACCCCACGTAGAGGTCCCATACGCTTTCCCCAACGCCGACCAGCAGGCCCCCAACCACGGCACCGCGGAGGCTCCCGAACCCGCCGATGGCCAGGGCCAGGAAGCCGAGGAGGCTGAAGTTCAAGCCGATGGTCGTGTCGGAGAACACGATGGGGGCGATCACGAAGCCGGCGATCCCGGCGACCAGCCCGCCGAGGCCGAACGCGATGGACCCCAGACGCCCTGGCTCGATCCCGAACACCGCGGCAGCCTCACGGTCCTCGGCGGTGGCGCGCATGGCCCGACCCGTCCATGTCCTGCCGTAGAAGACCTCCACGCCGACCAGGACGACAGCCAGCGCCGCCACCACCAGGAGGTAGTGCGTCGAGAGGGTGACCGGCCCGACCCGGATGGCGTGGTTGCCGATCGGGCTGGGGATGCCCTGGGGCGCGTGGTTGCCGTACAGCCGGGCCGCCACCGTCTCGATGACCAGGCTGAAGGCCAGGGTGGCGATCAACCAGCTGATGCTCCCGTGCCCGAAGCGCAGCAGCGGACGCACGATCACCCGCTCCTCGACCAGCGCCAGCACCACCGGGCCGAGGATCGACAGGGCAAAGGCGGCCAGCTCGGGCCAGTGCCACACGTCCAGGCAGAGGTACGAGAGCATGACCGAGGCCATGACCAGGTCGCCCTGGGCCAGGTTGAAGACGCGCGTGGCGTTGTAGACGACGGTATAGCCGAGCCCGACCATGGCGTACAGGGCTCCTGTGGCCAGACCGGTGACGATGGCGGTCAGGAGCAGTCCGGGGTGCAAGCTTCGTCCCCCTGTCTACGGGTTGGGTGCGGTGTACGGCGTCTGGTACGGCCCCAGCGGGGTCAGCTTGCAGAGGTACGACGAGCTGTTCGGCCAGCCGGCGTGGTCGGCGGCGGTGAAGGTGTACGTCCACTGCGGCACGGTGAAGCCCTGCCCGTGGATGCCCTCGATAGCCTTGACGATCGCCGGTCCGTTCAGGCTCTTGGCCTGCTCGATGGCGTACTTCAGGATGAGCAGCGAGTCGTTGGCGTTCAGGAGGCTCGACGCCAGGCCCGGCTGCGAGATGTGCGTCCGGGCGGTCACGTACGCCGTCAGATCGTTCAGGGGTGCCGGGATGGGTTGGTTCTCGGGGATGTCGGTCTGGCAGGTGGAGAGGGCGTGCGCGGCCAACGATCCGATGGACGAGTAGCCCACGAAGTAGGCGGCGAACTCGGTGAAGATGTGCGGCGACCAGTTCATGCCCTGGAGGTCGGTGTACACCTGGCCGAGCCCGACCTCGCCGGGCAGCACCAGGCTCTCGGCCCCGGCCGATCGCAGCTGCTGGAGCTGGGTGGTCATGTTCGTGGCGGTGAGGGAATAGGTGGTGTTGCCGACGACCGTGTCCCCGTTCGCCTTCGCCGCGCCCGCCACGTCGGAGGCCAGGCCCTCGCCGAGAGGCGTGGTATCGCTCAGAATCCCGAGCTTCGACGCTCCCAGCCCGTGGGCGTACTTGGCGATGGCCACACCCTGGGGCTGCAGGACGTTGTAGTCGGTGAAGGCATAGGGCCACTTGCTGCCGTCGGCCCAGGTGTCGTCGGGGGCGAAGTCCACCACCGGCACCTTGGCCTTCATGAACACGGCGGTAGCCTGCTGGACCGTGGTGGACGTCCCGTCATAGACGATGGCAGCCACGTGGTCGTTGACCAGCTGCTCGGCATCGGACACGGCCACCGACGGGTCGCCTTGGTCGTTCAGGGAGGTCAGCTGGATCTGGTGACCGGCGATGCCGCCGCGACTGTTCTGGCGGGCGACGATGGACTGCTCCTCGGCCGCGTCGGCCTGCCCGAACGCAGCCGTCGGCCCGCTCAACGTGTAAATGGCCCCCAGCTTGATGGGGCCGGCCGGGATGCTCCGGCTCCCTGGGCTCGCCGTGCTCTTCGAGCTGCTCGATCCGCAGCCCGTGACGACCCCGGCGAGCATGGCGGCGGCGGCGCCGAAACCCAGGACGCGCCTGGTGACTGTGACAGAACCCATTGGTTACCTCCCTCTCGTGACTTCCCCCGGACGTCTCCTCGTCGCTTCCCGCAGGCGTGCGCCTTGACGTGCCGACCTTAGGGAGCGTTAAGTACACTCGTTTCCGGAGACAGGTCTAGCAGAGCGCCCGCGCGCCGGCACGCGACGCCGGATGGACATGGGATTGCGGTGTCTCGCGAGCGATGGATGGCTCGACGGGTCGGTCGAGCCGGCGTCGGTCCCGGTGCTGTCGGGTGGGAACGTGGATCCGCTGCTGCGCACCAAGCTGATCGCCCACGGCCTGTCGGCGGCCGGGCGCTACCTGGTGCTGCGGATCGTCATGGACGACCGGCCGGGCGCGCTGGCCGCGCTGACATCGGCGTTGGCCGACCTGCGGCTGAACGTCCTCGACGTCGCGCACCATCGCTCGGGGCGCGCCCTGCACCTGGCCGAGGTGGAGGTCGCCGTCCCGTCGAGACCCGTGACACCGAGCACCACGAGGAGGTCCTCGGCGCCCTGCGCGCCGCCGGCTACCGGGCCGAACGGGTGGCCTGACCGACGCGCCCGCCCCCGCGTCGGCGAGCAGCACCGGCGTGGGCGGGACCGGTGTGGCCGGAATCATCGTTGGCCCGGGCGGGTGATCCGCTCGCCCCCCACGTCAGCAGGCGGCACTTGTGTGGCCGGCGTCATCGTTCGCGCGCTGACCCAGGAACGTCCGTGGGCGAACGCGCGAACGATGACGACCTCGCCACGTTGTCGGCCCGTCGGCCACCGCCCGGCCTGCCATCCGTCGGCCACCGCCCGGCCGCCACCCGCCCGCCCGCCTTTTTGGTGGCCCATGGTCGGGTTCGGTCGCGACCACGGCGCGTCCGATCGAGACGCTTTCTCGAGAACAGCTATTCTCGGCGGACGGATCGGCGCGAGGGGAGCGGTGCGGTGGCAATCGTGGACCAGTTGGCGGGGGCCGACGACCTCCGCTGCGTCGGATCGGACCTGATCCCGCGAGAGCGTTTCACCTCGGTGGCGTTCCTGCAGCTGGAGTACGAGCGGCTGTGGCCGCGCGTTTGGCAGATCGCCTGCCGGGTGGAGGAGCTTCGGGAACCGGGAGACTTCGTCGAGTACTCGATCGGGCCGAGGTCGGTCGTCGTGGTGCGGAGCAGCTCGGGCCAGCTGCGGGCGTTCCACAACACCTGCCCGCACCGGGGCACTCGTCTGGCTGAGGGGTGCGGTCACCTGGCCGGCGAGATCCGGTGCCGTTTCCACGGGTGGCGCTGGGACCTCGAGGGGGCGAACACCTTCGTGCTCGATGCCCATGAGTTCCCGCCGACCGCAGCCGAGGACATCGCGCTCAGGACCTGCGCGGTCGACACGTGGGGCGGCTTCGTGTTCGTCCACCTCGGTTCGGACCCCGAACCGCTGCGGGACTTCCTCCATCCGCTCCCCGAGCTGCTCGACGTCTACCAGCCGGAGCGGATGCGCCTCACCGGGCGAAAGGCCACGATCGTGCCGGCGAACTGGAAGGTCGTCGTCGACGCGTTCAACGAGGGGTACCACATTGCCGCCACCCATCCCGAGTTGCTGCAGTGGAAGGACGACACCTCCCTGGAGTACACCACCTTCAAGACCCATACCATGTACGGAGGGGGCGGTGAGCCGCGACCCAGCCCCCGCCTCGGCTACCAGCCCGACGACGTGGACCAGAACGAGTTGCTCGCCCTCAAGATCAGCGACCTGGTCGCCAACCTCCCCGGGTACTTCGGGCCCGACGACCTGGCCGCTCTCAACGAGATCACCCGGACGCCCCTGCCGGAGGGGACCAGTGCCGGGCAGTTCTACCTGGCCCGGCGGCGACAGGGAGCGGCAGCCCGTGGTCTCGACTGGTCGGGTCTGACCGACGAGCAGGTGCTGGGCGGCGACGATCCCCTCATGTTCCCGAGCGTGCTCGGGCCCGTGGTGGCCGGGGGATGGTTCGCCTACCGCATCCGACCCAACGGCTTCGACCCGCACTCCTCGCTCTTCGAGATCTGGACCCTCCAGCAGGTCCCTGATGGCACCCCTGAGGGACCGGTGCCGGAGACGGAGTGGGCGCCCGACTACCTGACCCACGACTGGGGCCTGATCGTGAACCAG
The DNA here is from genome assembly GCA_965276635.1 of Acidimicrobiales bacterium. Lineage (GTDB taxonomy): Bacteria > Actinomycetota > Acidimicrobiia > Acidimicrobiales > Palsa-688 > CBDIBC01. The sequence goes on from CBDIBC010000002.1 coordinate 292,769, forward strand.
GACATGGCGAACTTCGCGGCGATCCAACGGGGATTGATGGTCCCCGACGGTCCGGGCCTGCGCTGGAACCGCAGGCAGGAATGTGGGGTGCGACGGTTCCACGAGGTCATCGACCGCTACCTCTTCGACACCGTCGACTGAACGGTGACGGTCCGGGTGGAGCCCGCCGGCGCGCGCATCGAGGTTGGTCGGGACGAGACCCTCATGGGCGCGGCCGTGCGAGCGGGCTATCGGTGGCCGTCCATCTGTGGCGGCCTAGCCGAATGTGGCGCCTGCGTGATGGAGCTGCTGGTCTTCGCGACGGCGGACCTGCCGCCCGTCACCCGGCGCGAGCACGAGCGTCTGCAGACCGTGCCGGAGTGCCGCCTCCGGCCGGATGCGACGCTCCGGTTGGCCTGCCAGTTCCGACCCGGTGACATCGACGTGACTGTGCAAAAGCGCGGCGTCCGGCTGGCATCGTGAGCGCGGCCTCCCCGCCACTCGTCGGGGAGGAGGAGTTCTTCCTGGTCGACGTGGTCCAGGTGGCTCCCGGCGACGTAGCCGCCTACCTGCGCACCTTCGAGGAGCTAGGTTTGCCCGTCATGCGCCGTGCCGGGGCGGTGCTGGAGTCCTGCCGGGCCACGGCCGACGACCTCGGCGTCGACGTGGACATCGAGGTGGTGTGGCGGTTGCCGGGCTTCGTCACCTGGAATCGCATCCGCCGCGACCTGGTGGTCGATCCCGTCTGGCACGACTGGGGGCGGAGAGCGGCGGCCCTGCGCCGGGGCGGCGCCCGCCGCATCATGCGCCCCGTCACCCTGGGAACCTGAGCCGTGCTCCGCCGCTTCGAGATCTACTCGTTCGATCCCGCCGCATCCCCGAGCGCCGTCGCCGCCCTGCGCACGGGCCTGCGGGACTGTGCGGCACACATCCCCGAGGTGCGGCACTCGGCGGTGGGCGACGATCGTGGCAATTCGCCGCTGCACCTGGCCTGGGAGCACGCCTATCGTTCGCCCGCTGACTACCGGCGCTATATGGTGCACCCCTTTCACGCCAGCGTGCTCGATCGCTACCTGCTCGCCGATAGCCCCGAGCGGGTCACCACCGACAACGGCGTCGGCATCGGGCTGCTGGGCTACGCCTGCGCCGAACCGCGCTGGTTCTCTGCGTCCGGGCTCCGGCGTCTGGTCGTTCTCGACCTGGGCGCAGCGACGCCGGACCAGGTGGCCGACGTGGAGGCCGTCATCGCGTCGGCCGGCCTGGCCACGTCGGTGTTGGCGCCCAACACGCTGGGATCGGCCTGGTTCGACGGCGAGACGCCCGTCGGCCCGGCCTCTCGCTGGACCCATCTATGGGAGCAGGCCTTCGCCGACGAGGGAGCCCTGCAGGCCTACCTCGACGGTCCGTCACCCGCGGCGGCGTGCGAACGGGCCGAATGGCGCACCACCCCCGGCGTCACTGCGTCGGTGACGGTCTGGTACCGCATCGAGCCCGGCTACGGCTACCACGACGGTCCCTGACGGAGATTCCGTGGCCACTGTTCGCTCATTGACGATCGAGTCCAAGCCCGTCTCTAGAACTGGGTTGGGTAGTTGGCGGTGGCGCATCCGGGGGCGAACGAGAGGTTCCAGACCTTCATGACGTCGGGCGGGAGGACGGGGCTGCCGGGGCCTGGTGGGCGGGCCGCCTGCGGACATGGGAAGGGGATGGAATAGCTGAAGTTCTGTGCCCATTTCCCGCCGGCGGGCCGCATGAACACCCCGGAGCGGTCAGCGACTACGACGTACGGTCCTGCCTCGTGGGGAGAGATCGGCTTGTTGTCGTAGGTGACGGTGCAATTCTTGGCCGGTTCGAACGTGGATGGCCCATTCGACGCCGTTCAGGGTCGCTGCCTTCGTGTTCCGGGCACGACCTGGGCGGGGCACGACAGGGGTGTCTGGCTGTAGGAGTCAAATGCCGCGGCCAGGTTCTGGAGGTCAGCTGCGGTCAGAGTGGCCGCGGCCGCGGTGCTGTTGCCTGCGGCGCTGGTCGTGGTATGGCCGGCCCCGCACCCGGCAAGAGTGGCCAGGAGCCCTGCTCCTAGGAGTACCCGCACTGTCCGTCGCATCGATCCTCCCCAGACCGCCGATCTGAACGCGACGTTACGCTCAGCGCAGCTCCCGGAAGAAGGCGCGTAGATCCTCGACGATGAGGTCGGGCTCCTCGGCGGCGGCGAAGTGGCCGCCGCGGGGCATCTCGGTCCAGCGCACCAGGTTGGTGTGGATCTCGGCCACGGAACGGGGGACGAAGACCAGGTCGTTGGGGAACACGGCGATGGCGGTGGGCACCTCGATCGCCGGGTTCCGGTCGTGGACGGTACGAACCGCCTGGCGCCAGTTCTCCCAGTAGTAGCGCATGGTCGAGCCGATGGACCCGGTGACCCAGTAGAGCATCACGTTCGTCAACAAGAAGTCGCGCGACAGGGCGTCGTACACGTCGCCGTCGTGGTCGCTCCACAGCCGGCGCCGCTCCAGGATCCACGACGCCAGGCCAACGGGCGAGTCGTTCAGGGCGTAGGCCAGGGTCTGGGGATCCTGCGAGTGCACGGCGACATGGCTGGCCGCGCTGGCCATCCTCGTCTGCATCCGGTCGAACCATCCCTCCTCGCCGGGGCCGTACTGCTCGGCGCTCAACCCGGAGTAATACGACACGCGAAGCAGGACGGGCAGGCTCAGGTGCACGCCGAGCAGGTGGTCGGGGAACTCGTGGCCGAGCTGGGCGGTGACGCTGGCTCCCCAGTCGCCGCCGTGGGCGCCGAAGTGCTCGTAGCCCAGCACGTCGTGCATGAGCCGGGTCCACAACGCGGCGGTGGTGCGCACGGTGACGCCGGTGCGGGTGAGCGGCGTGGAGAAGCCGTAGCCCGGCAGCGAGGGTACGACGACGTCGAACGCGTCGGCGGGATCACCGCCGTGGTTGGCCGGATCGGCGAGCGCGTCGATGACCTCGCCGAAGTCCCAGAACGTCCACGGCCACCCGTGGGTGAGGACGATCGGGATCGGGTTCGGTCCGACACCGCGACGGTGGATGAAGTGGATGGGCACGTCGTCGAGCACCACCCGGTAGTGGGCGAAGCGGTTCATGGCCGCTTCCTGGCGCCGCCAGTCGTAGCCGTCGCGCCAGTAGGCAACCAGGTCCTCCAGCCACGCCCGGTTGGTGCCGTAGCGCCAGTCCTCGTTCCCCGGGTCATTTGGCCACCGGATCGCCGAGAGGCGTGATCGAAGGTCGTCGAGGACGGTGTCGTCGACGTGGATGGCGAACCGCTCCGGTGTGCTCATCGGGGGTCGGGGAGGCCGAGGGCCCGATGGGCGAAGTCGACCAGCTGGCGGACCGTCGTCGGCTCCGGTCCCGTCCCCCGGGCCAGGTAGCGGCGCAGGGTGTCGGCGGTGAAGGAAAAGATGATCTGGGCGTCGCTGGCGGGGTCGGGGCTGGTGGACCGCCCGTTGGCGACCGCGGCCCGGATTTGGCGCTCGAGCGGCGCGATCACCGTGCCCTGGTTCCTGCCCAGCGCGTCGGGGAAGTCGGTGGCCAGGCGGCCGGCGCCGAGCGTCCACGGCAACGTCCGGCGGGCCGCGGCCCGGTTCGCGGCCTGGCGGACGAACCCGACGATCCACGCGTCGATACGGCCTACCTCGTCGGTCGCCGCCGCCATCCGGCGTTCGAGATGGTCGACCAGGAGGTGCGATCCTTGTTCCAGGGCGGCCAACAGCAGCTCGTCCTTGGCGCGGAAGTGCCGGTAGAAGGCTTTGGTGGACAGGCCGGCTTCGGCCAGGATCTCGCGCACCGAGGGCTCGATGGTGCCGTGACGGGCGGTGACCGCCCACGTGGCCGAAACCAGCTGGGCCATCTCCGGGCCGCCTGTGGTCTTGGCGCGGGCCCCGGCCGGTCGTTCCTCGGTGGTTGGTGATGGCATTCGGCACGTCCCGAAAACAGTTGTTATCGTCCGGAGGGGTAGCCTACCCATCTCGGGTGTCGGAGAGCTCGGGTGTCGAAGAAGAGGTGTGTGGGTGGGACGGACCGTCGAACGAGAGATTGGTATGACCGGCATCGGCGGTCAGGGCGTCCAGCTGATCGCCCGGACGCTGGCGTTGGCCGCCATGTCCGAAGGCCACGAGGTGATGGTCTTCGGCAGCTACGGCGGCATGATGCGGGGCGGGAACACCGACGCCACCGTGGTCCTGAGCCAGGGTCGGGTGCTGGCCCCTCCCACGGTCTCGCGGTACTGGGCGGCGCTGGCCATGCACCCGGCGTACTGGCCGCAGCTGCGCGATCGGCTGGACCCGGCCGGCTTTGCCCTGGTCGATGCGAGCGTCTTTCGCGAACCGGTGGACATCCCCGGTGGTCGGGTCCTCGAGATCGAGGCCACCCGACTGGCGACCGACCTGGGGACGTCGCGCGCCGCCGGCATGTTGGCGCTGGGCGCGTTCGTCGCCGCCACCGGGATCGTGAGCGTCGATGCCGCCCGGCGCGCTGCCCACGACGTGCTGCCCGCCTATCGCCAGGAGCACGCCGCCGCCAACGCCCGCGCCCTGCAGGCCGGCTTCGAGCTGGTGGAGGCGCCGATGGTGGAGGCGTGGCCGGTCGCCGCGAGTGTGCGATGAGCGCAGAGACGGTCCGGACGCGGGGGACGGTGATCATCGACGTCGAGGCCTGCAAGGGCTGCGACCTGTGCATCGACGCGTGCCAGCCCGGTGTGTTGGAGATGACGGCCACGGCGCGCAACGAGCGCGGCTACCGGTACCCGGAGCTGCGGGCCGGCTGCACGGCCTGTCGAGCGTGCGCCCAGATCTGCCCGGACTTCGTCTTCCAGGTCCGCAAGTTCGATCAGCCCGTCGAGGTGGCCGTCGGGTTGGTCGAGACGGTTCGTGTCCCTGAGGACCGGCGATGAGCCGGGCGCTGCTGGAGGGGTCGGCGGCCATCGCCGAGGCCATGGTCGCCGCCGGGTGCCGGTTCTTCACCGGCTACCCGATGACGCCGTTCACCGAGGTGCTCGAGCACATGGCGCGCCTGCTGCCCGATGTCGGCGGCGTTTGCATGAACGCGGAGAGCGAGTTGGAGGCGGTGGGCATGGCCTGGGGCGCGGCCGCCACTGGAACGCGGGCGGCAACGGGCTCGGTTGGGCAGGGCCTGTCGTTGATGCAGGAGTCCCTGTCGGAGATGTGTCGGGCTCGCCTACCGCTGGTCGTTCTCGACATGGCCCGCGGCCAGGGCGACTACTTCCAGGCCACTCGGGGCGGTGGCCATGGTGATTATCACCAGATCGTGCTGGCCCCCGCCGACGTGGGCGAAGCGGTCAACCTCGTCCAGCAGGCCTTCGACCTGGCCGACCGCTGGCGCAACCCGGTCGTGGTGATGGGTGACTACTACCTGGCCCACACCCAACAAGCGGTGGACGTCGCGCCGATCGACTTCGGGCCCCGCCCGGCGAAACCGTGGGCCCTGGACGGCTCGACCGGCGGCAGCGGGGCTGCCCGCTTCATCTCGCCGATCACGCCGAACAAGCGAGGCGACGCCGATTACACCAACCACGGTCGTTGGCTCATGGCCATGGGCGAGGTCATGGCTGCCATGGCCGACGGTGTGGCGCCGGTGGCCGAGACCGTCGGGTTGGAGGATGCCGAGCTGGTGCTAGTGGCCTACGGGACGCCGGCACGCTACCTGCGGTTCGTGGTTGAGCACCTGCGGGCGGAAGGTCTGCCGGTCGGTCTGGTCCGGCCCGTCACCCTCTGGCCCTTCCCGACCGAGGTCATCGCCGATGCGGCCGTGAACGCGCGCGCCGTGGCCGTCTACGAGCTGAGCGCCGGCCAGATGCTCGTCGACGTCCAGCTCGCCGTTCTCGGACACTGCCCGGTCACCTTCATCGGTGGGATCAGCTTCGACAGCTCCGGCTTCGGCATCGCGCCGGATCTCGACACCGAGGTGCTCGAAGCCCGGGTCAGGGCCTGCCTGGACCAGCTGGTGTCACCACAGGAGGAGCGCGCATGACGGTCAGATCGGTCGTGACGATGAAGGATGCCCCGCCGGGACGGGTGGTCGACGACTTCACCCCTTCCCTCATCTTGGCCGGGGAGCACGGCTTGTGCCCGGGGTGCGGCGAGCCCATCGCCGTGCGCAGCGTGGTCGAGATCATCGAGGAGCTGGGCCTGACCCAGCGAGCGATCGCCACCTTCGGCGTCGGTTGCTACACCGCGTTCTCGTCGAACGTCGACGTGGAGGTCGTCCAGGCCCTGCACGGTCGAGCCCCGTCGCTGGCGACCGGGGTGAAGCGGACCCGACCCGATGCCATCGTGTTCACCCTGCAAGGTGACGGCGACATGGTGAACGAGGGTCTGCAGGAGGTGATCCACGCCGCGGCGCGGGGCGAGGCCATCACCTGCGTGCTGTTGAACAACGGTGTCTTCGGCGAGACCGGCGGCCACATGACGGCAACCACCGTGCTCGGGCAGCGGACCAAGAACACGCTGGACGGTCGCGACGCCGACCGGCACGGCTATCCCATCCTGATCGCCGACCTCCTCGCCCAGGTAGAGGGCGCCGCCTACGTGGCCCGGGGCGCGGTGAGCTCGGCGGGGAACGTGGCCCGGACCCGGCGCATGCTGCGCCGGGCCTTCGAGGTGCAGGCGGCCGGCGCCGGCTTCGGCTTCGTCGAGATCCTGACCATGTGCCCCACCGGATGGTTCGTGGAGACCGCAGACGCGCCGGAGTACCTCACCTCGCACCTGGCTGGCGTGCACCAGGTCGGAGTGATCAAAGATACGACTGCTCCGACGAGGTCTCCTGGCCATGCCTGAGCTCGGAGACGTGGGGACCGCCCTGCTCTTCGAGAACGAGCGGGTCAAGGTGTGGGAGATGGATCTGGCCCCGGGCCAGGAGTCCGACATGCACCACCACGCCCGCGACTACGTCCTCGTCGTGGTGGAGGGCGACCGCATCGCCGGGGTCCCGCCGGCCGACGGCGACCCGGCCCGGCACAAGGAGTCGGAGGTCCGGCCCGGACAGGTCTTCTGGGTGCCGGCGGGTGGCACGGAGCTGGCGCGAAACACCGGGGCCCGCCGCTACTACGAGATCCTCGTCGAGCTGAAGGACTGACGGTGCAGCCCCTGCTGGTCGGCGATGTGCTGTCGCTGACCGCCCGCCGAGCGCCCCGGCGCGTGGCCGCATCCCTGGCCGGGCGGCTGGTCACCTTCGCCGAGCTGGAGGCGGCCACCACCAGCCTGGTCCGGGTCCTCGGCGCCCGGGGCGTGGGCGCGGGGGATCGGGTCGTGTGGTGGGGGGAGACGACGCTCGACGCCATCCCGCTGTGGTTTGCCGTCGCTCGCCTCGGGGCTGCGTTCGTCCCGGTGAACCCCCGGCTGACGCCGATCGAATCGGGGGCGCTGCTCGACCGGGTCGATGCCGCCCTGATCGTGAGCGACGATGCCCGTCCGGGTCAGGTCGACCTGGCTGCGCTCACGGCCGAGGAGCGGTCCACTGGTGTCGCCGTCCCCGATGTTGACGAGCGCCAGCCCCACGTCATCTTCTTCACCAGCGGTTCGTCGGGGCGCCCCAAGGGTGTCGAGCTGTCGCACCGGGCCTCCCGACTGCGGGTGATGACCGACTCCACCCAGATGCCGAACGGCCCGACCGTCTGCATGTTCCCGCAGTTCCACATGGCTGGCTGGTACGGGCCCATGACGGGATGGGCGAACGCCGACGAGGTCGTCTACGTGGACCGGGCGGACGCGGAGCCGCTGCTGCGGGCCGTCCACGAACGGCGGGCCACCCGGCTCTACGCCATCCCCGCGGTGTGGCGACGCATCCTGGCCACCGACCGTCGGGACTACGACCTATCGTGCCTGCGCGTCTGCGACACGGGCACGTCGGCGACCACCCCGGAGCTGCTGGCCGAGATAGCCGATGCCTTTCCCGGCTCGGTCACCTCGATCACCTACGGGTCCACCGAGGCGGGCGGGGTGTGCCGGTTGTGGCCCGAGGACATCCACCGCAAGGCCGGCTCCGTCGGCCTGGCCGGGCCGGGCTGCGAGCTCCGGCTCCGCCCCGACGACGGCGAGCTCCTGGTCCGCAACCCGTTCCTGATGAACGGCTACTTCCGCGACGAGGAGGCGACGGCGGCGGCGCTCGCCGACGGGTGGTTCCATACCGGGGACCTGGCGGAGCGCGACGACGAGGGCTACTACCGCATCGTGGGGCGGGCCAAGGAGATCATTCGCACGGGCGGGGAGACCGTTGCCCCGGCCGAGGTGGACGAGGTGATCGGGACCATCTCGAGCGTCGTCGACGTGGCCGTGGCCGGTGTTCCCGACGCCGAGTGGGGAGAGGTGATCACCGCATTCGTCGTCCTCCGCCCGGGCGCACGCCTCAGCCTGGCGGAGCTGCGCGCCCACTGCGCCGACCGGCTGGCGCCGTTCAAGCACCCCCGGCGGCTGGTCGTCGTCGACGGACTGCCTCGGACCGGCGCTACCCGCCAGGTGCAGCGGGCCCAGCTGGTGCAATGGGCCCTGGACCCGGCCGGCGCCGTGCCGGGGGCTGGTGTGTCCGGGGCTGGCGTGTCGGGGGCTGGCGTGTCGGGGGCTGGCGTGTCGGGCGCTGGCCCCCCGTGAGCCGGCAACTCGTGTCCGTCGGTGGCCGAGCAATGTTCAGTATGTTCGACCCAGTCGAACCTACTGAACACTGGTGCGGCGGATTGACGCTGGCGCCCCGGGGACCGGTCGGGTCGAGCCGTCGGGCCCGTTGTCACGGGCCGCTGGCCACACGTTCTTTCCGTCTCCACCCACGGGTGTGAGCGGGTCCGGCCGCTTCGTTCCCGTCTGAGCCCGGCCGAGCAGTGCTCAGCACGTTCGATCCGGGCTTCTGACGCTTCTGGTGTCAACGAGCTTGCACGGGCGCTAGTTTTTCGACCCCAGAACCGGCCGACCGCCCGACCGCCCGCAGATTCTGAGCACTGGGACGGCAGGATCAATGGTCCGGCGGCGGTCAGATGAAGTCGGACCCGCCGTCCACGTTCACGTTGGCCCCGGTGACGTAGCCGTTGCGGCGCGACGCCAGGTAGACGGTGATCGATGCCACCTCGTCGGGTATGCCGGCCCGGCCGGTATCGGCCGGCTGATGGAAGGTGTTCTCCACCCAGCGCATGACGTCGACGGGGTCGCTGGCGTCCAGGCCGTCCGCGGCGAGGATCCCGCGCAGGTTCTCGGTGAAGCTGGCGGTGACGATGGTGCCGGGGCTGACCGTGTTCACCAGGATGCCTTCGGGGGCCAGGCTCTTGGACAGGTTCTTCGACAGGCTGGTCAGTGCCGCCTTGGATGCGGTGTAGGCGACGAGTCGGGGGTTCTGGCGTTGTATGGAGTGGGCTGCGAAGTTGACGATGCGTGCCCATTCGGCGGCTCGCAGGAGGGGCAGCGCGGCGCGGATGCAACGCACCCCGGCCATGGTGCCGAGGGCCAGCGCCGCATCCCACCCGGCATCGTCGAGGTCCTCGAAGCTCCCATCGGTAGGGCCGATGGTGTGCACGAGCGCGTTCAGGCTGCCCCAGCGCGCGCCAATGGCGGAGAAGGCGTCGGTGATGGCGGCCGGGTCCTTCATGTCCACCGACAGCCCCACCGCGTCGGGGCTGCCGCGATCGATCAGGGCGGAGACGGTTTCGTCGAGCGCCTCGCGGCCCCGTGCCATCACGGCGACCCGGGCTCCCTCATCGGCCAGGGTCTGGGCGATGGCCCGGCCCATTCCCTTGCTGCCGCCGGTAACCACGGCCGTGGCGCCTGCGAAACCGAGATCCATGCTGCTGTCCCTCTCCCTCTGATCTGTTCGTCCCACGGGATCCGCCCACTGGGGCGGCTGTTTGGCGGCGAGCGCCCAAGGCCCTCCGCTCTGGCGAGAGCGAACCTACACGAGATCGGAATGGGCGGATCCGCAACGGCGAGAACCTGGTCTCTGATCAACGGCTGGGAGCCGGCAATGCGCTGCTCCACGCTCCTCATGTCGGATGATCTCCGCATGAAGCTCAGCGTCAGCCTTCCCGTGGAGGACGTCGCCCTGCTCGACGAACACGCTCGCCAGACGGGGCTCCGATCTCGCTCGGCGGCGATCCACCAAGCGGTCCGGCTGCTACGGCATTCCGGGCTCGAGGAGGACTACGCCGCGGCGTGGGAGGGCTGGGAGCGTTCAGCCGACCGTGAGCTGTGGGAGACGGCGGTGGGCGACGGCCTGTCCTGATGCGCCGTGGAGAGATTCGCCTGCTCGATCTCGATCTCGATCCCGTCCGCGGCGGCGAGGCCAACACCCGGCGACCTGCCATCGTGGTCAGTAACGATCGGGCTAACGCGGTCGCCGAGCGCGTGGATCGGGGAGTCGTCACGGTGGTGCCCCTGACGAGCAGTACGACGAAGATCTTTCCCTTTCAGGTTCTCGTGCCAGCGGACCAGGCGGGCCTTCGGGTCGACTCCAAGGCTCAGGCTGAGCAAGTCCGTTCAGTAGCCGCCGAACGACTCGACCCGCGCTCGGGCGGCTGGTGGCGCCGATCATGGCCGAGATCGACGAAGCCCTTCGGCTCCACCTCGACCTGTAGCCGTCCGGCAGGGCGGATGGCGCAACGGCACTCGCCCGAGGTGGGGAGTCCCGGCCCGCACCCCGATATCCTCTGGACCGACGAGTCCGTCACCGACGAGTCCGTCACCGACGAGTCCGTCACCGAGCAGTCCGTGACCGAGGAGCTGTACGAGCGCTTGGAGACCATGCCTGAGTCGATAGCCAAAGAGATCCTGGGACTGAACGCCCAGGACGTGTCCAACCTCGCCTGATGGAGCTGCGCCCCAGCGACGAGCAGGAGGGACTGGTCGCCGTCGTCGAGGCGTTCCTGGCCAAGGCGTGCCCGACGACATGCGTCCGCAATGCCGAACCCGTCGGGTTCGATCACCAGCTTTGGAACACGTTCGCCCCGCTCGGTGGTCCGGCCATGGGGGTGAGCGAGTCCCTCGGCGGCGGGGGCTCCTCGCTGCTCGACCTAGAGCTGATCTGCGAACAGCTCGGTGCGGTCCTGGCCCCGCTTCCCTTCGTGGAGTCGGCGGTAACGGCGCGCACGTTGGCGGCCGCCGGTGACGAGGGCGCCGGGCTGTTGGCGCCCCTCCTCGCCGACCTGCCCAGCCCGGCAGCGGTGGCCCTGCGTCCGGCGGTCGACGGCCTTGTGCACCACGTACCCGCCGGTGGGGTGAGCGAGATCGTCGTCGGCCTCGACGGCGACCGCCTGGTGGGCGTCGCCGGAGCGCCCTTCCGCCCGGTGGTCCCCACCCGACTGGGCGGCATCCCGCTGGCCACCTGGGACCTGCGGGCGCCCGGCCGTCTTGTGCTGGCCAGAGGGGACGACGCCATGGCCGTGGCCCGGCGCGCCGCCGACGAGTGGCGGGTCCTCACCGCGGCCAGCCTGGTCGGCCTGGCCGCCCGGGCCCTCGACATCGGTGTGGCCTACGCCGGCGAGCGGCACCAGTTCGGCGTGCCCATCGGCTCGTTCCAGTCGCTGGCCAGGGACCTGGCGGACGCCGCCACCGCTGTTGACGGGGCGCGCTTGTTGGCTCGGGAGGCGGCGTGGGCGGCCGACGAGGGACGAGCCGAGGCGCCCGTCCTGGCGGCCATGGCGTTTGGCTTCGCCGCCCGCACGGCGCAGCGCAGCGCGGCTACCAGCCTCCACGTGCACGGCGGCTACGGCTTCATGCTCGAGTACGACATCCAGCTCTACTACCGGCGGGCCAAGGCGTGGGCGTTGGCTGCCGGCGACCCGCGTGCCGAGCTGGCCGGCCTGGCCGCCGGCCTCTTCGACGAGCCGTCGCCGGCGACGCTGTCTCCTGCCACCCCGGCGCCGAGGACCGCCGCTGAGACGGCGTCGTCTGGCATGGACTTCCGTCTCGGACCGGAGAGCGAGCAGTTCAGGAGCGAGGTCCGGGCCTTCGTGGCCGAGCACCTCAGCGACGAGGCGGTCGAGCGGGTCCACCGAACTGGGACCGCCCACGACTGGGACTTCTACCGGGCACTGGGGGCCAAGGGGTGGATCGCCGCCTCGTGGCCGGCGGCCTACGGCGGCCAGGATCGCAGTCCGTTCGAGATGACCGCGCTGCGGGACGAGCTGCGCCTGGCCAGTGCGCCGATGGACGGGATGGCGAACTCGCTCATCGTGGCCCGCACCCTCCGTCACCTCGGCACCGAGGCACAGCAGCAGCGCTTCCTGCCGCCGTTGCTCGCCGGCGAGATGATCTTCGCGCTCGGCTACTCCGAGCCGGAGTCCGGGTCCGATGTGGCGGCCGCCAGGACCCGGGCTCGCCGGGACGGCGACGAGTGGGTGATCGACGGGCAGAAGATGTTCACCACGCTGGCCCACGAGGCGTCCCATGTGTTCCTGTTGGCCCGCACCGACCCGGAGGTGGCCAAGCACAAGGGCCTGACCATGTTCATCGTCCCGCTCGACGCGCCGGGGATCGAGATCCAGGCCGTCCATACCATGGGCGGCGAGCGGACGAACATCACCTTCTACAGCGAGGTCCGCGTGCCCGACGAGCTGCGGGTCGGGGAGGTGGACCGTGGCTGGGACGTGATGACGGTCGCCCTCACCTTCGAGCGGGGCGGGTTCGGCCTCAGCGAGTCGGACCGGGTGTGGGCACAGGCCGTGGCCTGGGCTCGTCGGGCCCTGCGACCGGACGGCACCGCGGTCATCGCCGACCCGCTGGTTCGCGAGAGGCTGGCGGTCATGCGGACGAACAACGAGGTGGCCAAGCTCCTGGCCCACCGGGTCTCGTGGCTGGTGGCCAGCGGCGGCCTGCCCGGGGTCGAAGGCTCGATGCACAAGCTCTTCTACGCCGAGTCCCTGACCGCCGACGCGTCCGAGCTGCTCGACATGCTCGGGGCCGAGGGCCTGGTGCCTCACGGCGAAGCCGGTGCACCGGTCGATGGCTGGGTCGAGCACCTCTTCCGCCACGCTGCGGTCACCACCATCTATGGCGGGACCAGCGAGATCCAACGCAGCATCATCGCCGAACGGGGCCTGGGGCTTCCCCGCACGCGGCGCTAGCCCGCCCGGACCGAGGGCAAGGTCACGCTGAGTTCCGCAACGCAGCGACGAACAGCTCGAGGAACGTCTGGAACAGGTGGTAGTCGGCCGGCTCGAGGACGGTCGCCTGGTGGATGCCGTCGGAACCAGCCAGCAGCACGCGGGCCAGTGTGTCTGCCGACCACCGAGGTTCGACAGCCGTGACCGCGGCCTCCTCCGCCACCCTCCCGGCGATCATCTCCACCTTCTGGCGGCGGTGCGACGCGAAGCGGTCCCGGGCCGTGGGGTTCCGGAGCACGTAGAGGCGGAGCTCCAGGATGAGCGCCACCATCTGTGGTTCGGCGTACAGCTCATGCCAGCGCCGGGCCAGGGTCGGGACGTCGATGGCGTCCAGCGCCGTCTCGTCGCCGACCAGATCGGCCAACCCGGCCATCGCTGCCATCTCGAAGCGGGCGTTGACCTCGGCGAAGAGCTCCTCCTTGTTCCCGAAGTGCTTGTAGATGGCGCCCCGGGTGAACCCCGCCGTCTCGGCGATCTCCTCGAGGGACGCCCCCTCGAAGCCGCGTGCCCCGAAGACCTCGGTGGCCGCATCCAGCAGCACGTCGTGTGTGTGCTGGCGTCGCCGCTCGGGCGTCCACCGTTCGACGGTCACGCCGGCCCACCCGACGAGCTCGACATCGAGATCCACCAACGTATCTGTATGTCAGGATCGTAGCTCTAGGGCGTGGGCCGGGTAGCCACATCGACGAGGAGGAACCTGATGCGTCCGGGAAGCCGGCCGCAGCCGGAGGGTTCATGAGCTCGAAACGAACCGGAAACGGGCCCGACCGGCGCAGCGACGAGCATCCTGGTCGTGTACCTGTCGCCGCACGAGAAGGACAAGCTCCTCGTCGCCGTGGCGGCGATGGTGGCACGCGACCGACGGGCGCGTGGTGTGCGGTTGAACCATCCCGAGACGGTGGCGCTCGTCACCGAGTTCGTGGTGGAAGGCGCAAGGGACGGGCGGTCCGTTCGCGACCTCATGGCCGATGGCCGCCATGTCCTCGGCCGCCACGAGGTGATGGACGGCGTGCCCGAGCTGATCCCCGAGGTCCAGGTGGAGGCCACGTTTCCCGACGGGACCAAGCTGGTCACGGTCCACCAGCCCGTGCCGTGAGCACGCCACGGAGGCTCGTCGCCGGCGAGGTCATCCCCGCCGAAGGGTCGATCGACCTGCACGCCGGCCAGCCCACGGTGCGCATCGAGGTGCACAACGGTGGCGACCGTCCCATCCAGGTGGGCTCCCATTTCCACTTCGCCGAGGTGAACCCGGCCCTGGAGCTCGACCGCATCGCGGCATACGGCATGCGCCTGGCCGTTCCCGCCGGGACCAGCGTGCGCTTCGAGCCGGGCCTGGCGCGCCATGTCGAGCTGGTGGCCTTCGGCGGCGAGCGCATCGCCGCCGGCTTCCGTGGCCAGGTCGGTGGTCGACTGGATGGCTGAGCTCAGCCGACGCCGCTACGCCGAGCTGTACGGGCCGACGACGGGCGACCGCATCCGCCTGGCCGACACCGAGCTGTGGATCGAGGTCACCGAGGATCGTTGCGGCGGCCCAGGGCGGGCCGGCGACGAGGCCGTCTTCGGGGGCGGCAAGGTCATCCGCGAGTCCATGGGGCAGGGTCGCGCCACCCGCGCCGACGGAGCCCCCGACCTCGTGATCACCGGCGCGGTGATCCTCGATCACTGGGGCGTGGTGAAGGCCGACGTCGGCGTGCGTGACGGTCGGATCTCGGCGGTCGGCAAGGCGGGGAACCCCGACGTCATGGACGGTGTCACCGACGGGCTGGTCATCGGCCCGTCGACCGAGATCATCGCCGGCAACGGGATGATCCTCACCGCCGGTGCGGTCGACTGCCATGTCCACCTCATCTGCCCGCAGGTCATCGAGGAGGCCCTGGCCGCCGGGGTCACGACCGTCATCGGCGGGGGAACAGGTCCGGCGGAGGGCACCCGGGCCACGACGGTGACGCCCGGGGCGTGGAACCTGGCCCGGATGCTCGAGGCGCTCGACCCGTGGCCCGTGAACGTCGCCCTGCTCGGCAAGGGGAACACCGTCTCGGCGGAGAGCCTGTGGGAGCAGCTGCGCGCCGGCGCGGCCGGCTTCAAGCTGCACGAGGACTGGGGCACCACCCCTGCGGTCATCGACAGCTGCCTGCGGGTGTGCGAGCAGGCAGGCGTCCAAGCAGCCATCCACACAGACACCCTCAACGAGGCCGGCTTCGTGGAGTCCACCGTGGCCGCCATCGGCGGTCGGGCGATCCACGCCTATCACACCGAGGGGGCAGGCGGCGGCCACGCGCCCGACATCATCCGCGTGGCAGGGGAGGCCAATGTGCTTCCCTCGTCGACCAACCCGACGCGCCCGCACACGGTCAACACCATCGACGAGCACCTCGACATGCTCCTCGTCTGCCATCACCTGAACCCGTCGGTGCCGGAGGACCTGGCCTTCGCCGAGAGCCGCATCCGCCCGTCCACCATCGCCGCCGAGGACCTCCTCCACGACCTGGGCGCCATCTCCATGATCGGGTCCGACTCCCAGGCCATGGGCCGGGTGGGCGAGGTGGTCCTGCGTACATGGCAGACGGCGCACGTCTCCAAGCGCCGCTGGGGCTTGCTCGCCGGTGACGGATCGGCGGACAACCACCGGGCCCGGCGCTACGTGGCCAAGTACACCATCTGTCCGGCCGTGACCCACGGCCTCGATGCCGAGATCGGCTCCGTAACCGTGGGCAAGCTGGCCGACCTGGTGCTGTACCAGCCGGCGTTCTTCGGCGTCCGCCCGGCGTTGGTGCTCAAGGGCGGCATGATCGCCTGGGCGCAGATGGGTGATGCCAACGCGTCCATCCCCACCCCCCAACCGGTGTTCGGTCGACCCATGTTCGCCGCGTCCGGTCGAGCGGCGCCGGCCACCTCCCTGGCCTTCGTCGCCCCTGCCGCCATCGACGACGGACTCGCCGATCGCCTCGCCGTGCAGCGACGCCTGGTGGCCACCGCTGGCACCCGGCGCCTGACGAAGGCCGACCTGCCGGAGAACACCGCCCTGCCCCGCATCGAGGTGGACGCCGACAGCTTCGCCGTCACCGTCGACGGTGTGGTCGTGGAAGAGGACCCCCCGTCCGTGTTGCCGATGGCCCAGCGCTACTTCCTCTTCTGATGGGGTCGACGCGTCAGGAGGGGGGAGCAAACCTGCTCCTCCTGACCGATGGCCGCCTCCCGAACGGGGGTCATGCCCACTCTGGCGGGCTGGAAGCGGCGATCGGAGCCGGCCTGGTCTCCGACCTGGCCTCGCTGCAGTGCTGGCTGGCCGGTCGCCTGGCCACGACGGGCACCGTGGATGCCGCGTTCGCTGCCGTCGCGTTCGCCCGGACCACACCGTGGGCCGCCTTGGTGGATGAATGGGACGCCAGGACACCGTCGCCGGCGTTGCGTGCCGCCAGCCGGTCCCAGGGTCGCGGGCTGGCCCGGGTGGCCCGACGGTGCTGGCCCGGCCCCGCCAGTCCCGACGAGCCCGATGTGCTGCCGTGGCCGCTCGCCCTGGGGGCGGCCGGGCGCCGGGCGGGCCTCGGGCTGGCACCCGTCACCCTCGCGGCCGCCTCGGCCAGCGTGAGCGGCCCGGCCTGGGCCGCGACCCGCCTGCTCGGTGTCGACCCCTTCGGCGTGGCCGCAGCGCTGGCTGCCTTGGCCGCCGAGATCGACGCAGTGGCCACCGCAGCCATGCTGTGGGCGGCGTCGGGCAAAGATGGGCGGGACCTGCCGGCGCCCGCCGCGCCCCTCCTGGACCTGGGTGCCGAGTGGCACGACCGTTGGGAGGTCCGGCTCTTTGCATCCTGATCACCCGCATCCCGAAGGCGGCGACGACCGCCGGCGCCCGCCCGGGGTCCACCCGCTGCGCATCGGCGTCGGCGGCCCCGTCGGCAGCGGCAAGACCGCGCTGCTCGCTGCCCTGTGCCGTGCCCTCGGCGACTCGCTGTCGATCGCCGCGGTGACCAACGACATCTACACCACCGAGGATGCCGAGATCCTGCGGCGCCAAGCCGTCCTGCCCGACGAGCGCATCGTGGCGGTGCAGACCGGCTGCTGCCCCCACACCGCGATCCGCGACGACATCAGCGCCAACCTCGATGCCGTCGAGGACCTCGAAGCCCGGTTCGCCCTCGACCTGGTGCTGGTGGAGTCCGGCGGCGACAACCTGACTGCCACCTTCAGCTACGGGCTGGTCGACCGGCAGATCTTCGTGATCGACGTGGCCGGTGGCGACAAGGTCCCCCGCAAGGGAGGGCCGGGGATCGTCAGCTCCGACCTCTTGGTCATCAACAAATGCGACCTCGCCCCCCTCGTCTACGCCGACCTGGAAGTGATGCGACGCGACGCGGTGACGGCACGAGGGGAGCGGCCCGTGCTGTTCACCTCACTGGCCGACGGCGGCGGCGCCCATGCCGTGGCCGCGTGGGTGGGGGCCCAACGTGACCGCCCCGCCGATCCGTGCACGCCCACGCCCAGCTGACGGCCGCCGCTCCCGTCGATGGCGGGCCCGGCGCCCGTATCACCCGGATGGTGTCGGCCCCACCGATCGGGTGGCGGCCCACCCCCGAGGGGGTGTACCTGGTGGGGACCGCAGCCGGGCCGCTCGGGTTCGACCAGGTCGTGGTCGATGTGGACGTGCAGGCCGGTGCCGAGCTGGTCGTGCGATCGGCGGCGGCGACCGTCCTGTGGGCCGGTGAGCAAAGCCGACAGCGCACCCATGTCCGCCTGGCCGCCGGCGCGTCGCTGCACTGGCAGCCGGAGCCGATCATCGCCACGGCGCGCTGCTGCCATGCTCAACACGCCGAGATCACGCTGGCCGCCGCCTCCACCCTGGTCTGGTGCGAGGAGCTGCTGGTCGGGCGGGACCACGAACCGGCCGGCACGGCAAGCTTCGGCCTCGACGTGACCGTCGACGGTACGACCGCCCTGCGCCACCGCTTCGACATCGGTGCGCGCTCGTCGGCGGCCAGTCCAGCCGTGCTCGGCCAGCACCGTGCGGCGATCGTGGTAGTGGTAGCCGACCCCGGTGCTCGCCTGGCCCCAGCGGCTGGGCCGGGCTGGGCGGTGCAGACCCTGGCGGCGTGCGGCTCTGCCGCGCTCGTCCAGTCGGTCGGCGCCGACCTGGCCGACGCCCGGGCGCGTATGGCGCAGGCCTGGGCGGCGCTGGCCGCGCCAGGTCTACGAAACATGTTGTTCGTTTGACCGACCCGAACCCAGCGCAGAAGATCCAAGCGTGGGTTCTCTCGTGCTGCGCGCCGGTCGGGTGATCGACCCGTCCACCTCCTTCGATGCCGTCGCCGATGTGGTGGTGGAGGAGGGTCACGTCGTCGCCGTGGCGGCGGATGCGGCCGTGCCGGCCGCGGCCGAGGTCGTCGACTGCGCCGGCTTGGTGGTCACGCCGGGCTTGATCGACCTGCACACCCACGTCATGGCCGGACTCGGTGACTTCTGCGTCGAGCCTGACCGCATCGGGGTGGCCATGGGGGTCCCGGTGCTCGTCGACGGCGGCACCAGCGGCGTGGCGACCTTCGACATCTGCCGGAGGGCCATCATCGACGACCCGACGGTCAGGACCCGGGTCCTGGCCTTCATGGACCCGAACCAGCTGTACCTGGCCACCGGCGACTTCATCTGCCACAAGCTGGAGATCGCCAACGACCTGCGGAACCTCGACGAGGCAGCCCTCGTCGACGCCATGGCGCGCCATGCCGACATCGTCGTCGGGCTCAAGGCCCGGGCCTGCCATGTCGGGGACCAGAACCACAGTCCGTTCCTCGCCGCCGCTCAGCGGGCCGCCGGGCCGAAACCGGTCATGGTCCACCTCGGCCGCTTCCCGCACACCCCGACGGTCACCCCCGCGGCGCTGCTCCGGGCCCTTCGGCCCGGCGACATCGTCACCCACGCCTTCCGGGGAGCGGGGGGGACGCTAGGGCGCGATGGCAAGGCCATCCCCGAGCTCAGAGATGCCGTGGATCGGGGCGTGGTGCTCGACATGGGCCACTCGGGCACCGACTTCCGGTTCCGGGAGGCCCGCCGGCTCCTCGACCAGGGCTACCGGCCCGACACCGCGTCCACCGACCTCAACGTCTTCAACATCGACGGTCCGGTCTTCTCCTACCTGGAGAACCTGACCAAGCTGCTGGCGCTCGAGATGGACCTGCGCGACGTGATCGCCATCGCCACCACGAACGCCGCCCGGGTCATCGGCCGGCCCGACGAGCTGGGCAGCCTGGCCGCCGGCCGGGCCGCCGAGATCAGCGTGCTGGCCGTACGCACCGACGGACCCTTCCCGGTCAGCGACGGCCACGAGACGGTGGACGCACCCATGGCGCTGGCCCCCGTCGGCTGTGTCCGGGCCGGGGCATGGCTGCCGGCCACGCCGCCCCCGACCTACGCCACCGCGGGACAGACGTGGCGCGCCGCACCCGACGGGATGGACTGGTGAGCAGCGCCGCCACGCAGGGAGCGGACCTGAGCCAGGAAGACCTGACCACGCTGCTCGGACTGTTCTGGCATCCCGTCTGCACCCTCGACGAGCTCGATGCCACGACGGGAGGGGTCCTCGGCGTCCGCCTCCTCGGACAGGACCTGGCGATCGCCCGCCTGGCCCCCGACCGGGTCAGCGCCATGGTGGACCGTTGCCCGCACCGCTCCACCCGGCTGTCGGTCGGGCGAGTCGACCGCGGTGCCGTTCGCTGCGCTTATCACGGCTGGCGGTGGGACGGCGCCGGGCGCTGCGTGGAGATCCCGTCCGCTCCGCTGACGCCGATACCCGCCCGCTTCTGCCAGCGAGCATTCTCGGCCGAAGTCGATTACGGGCTGGTCTGGGTGCGCCTCGACGATCGGGCGGGCACCTGCATCCCGGCCATGCCGGCGACCGCCGACCCGACCATGCGCGTGGTGCCCGGCGCCCCCTATACATGGCCCACCAGCGCACCCCGCCGGGTGGAGAACTTCGTCGACCTCGCCCACTTCGCCTGGGTCCACGACGGCACCTTGGGTCGACGGGAGGAGGCCGTGCCTCCGGCGCCGGACCTGGCGCGCATCGACGGCGAGCTGCGCTTCCGCGTCGAGCCTCCGGCGCCTGACGCGCCGCCCGACGCCGCGCTGGTCGGCGGCAGCGATTACCGCATGCCGATGCCCCTGACCGTCGACATCGCGTTCGACATCGCCGGGCGTCCCGGTGTGCGCCGACACCTGTGGATGACGGCGTCGCCGATGGATCCCGGCACCTGCCGCACCTTCTGGATGGTGGCCCGCAGCGACGCCCACGACGAGCCCGACGCCCCCTATCTGGCCTTCCAAGACGTCGTCTTGGCCGAGGACGAGCCCGTGGTGTGCAACCAGGTCCCGGCTGCTCTGCCCCTCGAGCCCGCCGGGGAGCTGCACGTCAAGGCTGATCGGGTGTCGGTGGAGTACCGGCGCTGGCTGCTGGAGCTGACCGCCGCGGTCGCCGCCGACCCCCACGGCGCCGGACCGGCGGTGACCGCCGGCCTGGAGCGGGGCGGCCACCGCCCGCTGGTCGGTTCGGAGGGGCGGGTGTCATGAGCACGGGCCGCGATCTCGGCCTGCTCCCGAAGGGCCACCTCCACCTCCACCTGGAGGGGGCCATGCGCCCCGAGACCCTGCGTGCCCTGGCCGCGTCGGCCGGGATCTCCGTGCCACCCGTCCGCGGCTTCTCCGGCTTCGCCGCCTTCGCCGACATGTACGTCGCGGCCTGCCAGGTCTTGACCTCGGAGGCCGAGCTGCGTCGCTTGGTCCGGGAGGTGGTGGAGGACGCCGCCGTGGACGGGGCCGCCTGGGTCGAGCCGGCGTTCTACAGCCCCCGCTACCGCGCTGTCTTCGGCTCCGACCGGGCGGCCATCGAGGTGGTGCTCGACGAGCTGGCGGCGGCCGGCGCGACCCATGGCGTCGGCACCGGCCTGATCGTGGCCGCCGACCGGACGGTGGACCCGGCGGAGGCCGAGAGCCTGGCCCGGGTGGCGGTGACGCTGGCGACCCACGGCGTGGTCGGCTTCGGGTTGGCCAACGACGAGAACGGGTGGCCGCCCGAGCCGTTCGCCGCGGCGTTTCGCTCGGCGGTGGACGGGGGGTTGCTGTCCGTGCCCCACGGTGGGGAGCTGGCCGGCCCGGCCTCGGTCACCGGCTGTCTCGACGCCTGCGGCGCCCATCGGGTCATGCACGGCGTGCGGGCACTGGAGGACCCGGCGCTGATCGATCGGCTGGTGGCCCTCGGTACCTGCCTGGACGTGTGCCCCACATCGAACGTCGCGCTGGGTGTGGTTCCGGCGCTCGACGCGCATCCTCTCGGTGCCCTGCTCGACGCCGGCGTCCGCTGCTCGATCAACGCCGACGACCCGCTCCTGTTCGGTCCCGGCCTGCTCGACGAGTACCGGCTCTGTCGTGACGCGCTGGGGGTCAGCGACGAGCAGCTGGGCTGGATCGCCCGCTGCTCGCTGGAGGACTCCGGCGCGCCGGGGGCGCTGGTGGCGGCCGGATGTGCGGGCATCGACGACTGGTTGTCGGCCCCGCCGGGCCCGTGACGTCGCCACCGACGCTGATCTGCGGCGGCTGGGTGTTGCCCATGACTCGGGCCGGGCTGGTGTGGGACACCGGATCGGTGCTGGTCGACGGCGACCGCATCCTCGCCGTCGGACCCGACGCCGAGGTGGCCGCCGACCCGCGGTCGCGTCTCGCCGAGGTCATCGACGCGACCGGATGCGCAGTGATCCCCGGCCTGCAGAACTGCCACATGCACTCCGGCCTGCTCCGAGGGACCGCCGAGTCCATGTCGCTGTGGAACTGGCTCACCACCTACGTCGACCCCGCGCATCGGGCGCTCACCCCGGAGATCGCGGCGGTGGCATCGCGCCTGTGCTACGCCGAGTCGGTCCTGGCCGGCACCACGTCGGTCATGGACATGTGGCGCTACATGGACGGCGCCGCCGCCGCGGCCGCGGAGATCGGCCTGCGAGCGACCCTGGTGCCCTACGTGGCCGATGAGCCAGGCTACGACTACTTCGAGACGCTGGAGACGAACCGGGCGCTCCTCGACACCACTCGGTCGGCAGCGGACGGCCGGGTACGCACATGGGTGGGGCTCGAGCATCTGATGTACTGCTCAGCGGGCTGCTTCACCGAGGCGGCCGCGCTGGCCGCCGAATACGACACCGGGCTGCACACCCACTCGTCGGAGTCGGTGTGGGAGGTCGAGGAGGCACTGCGGCGCTGGGGCCGACGACCCATCGAGGTAATGTTCGATCGTGGCATCCTCGGCCCCCGCACGGTCGTGGCGCACTGCGTGTGGCTGAGCGACGGCGAGATCAGGATCCTGGCCGACACCGGGACGACGGTCGCCCACTGCCCCTGCTCGAACATGAAGCTGTCGTCGGGCGCGGCGCGCGTCGGGGCCATGCGGGCCGCCGGGGTGACCGTCGGCCTCGGCAGCGACGGCGAGAAGGAGAACAACAACCTCGATCTCGTCGAGGAGATGAAGTTCGCTTCACTCCTGCAGAAGGTGACCACCCTCGACCCCACGACCGGCGATCCCTGGGACGTCCTGGCCATGGCCACCGCCGACGGCGCCGCGGTGCTCGGGCTCTCCGACAGCACCGGGACGCTGGAGCCGGGGAAGCGAGCCGATGTCGTCGTCATCGACCTCGGCGGCCTGCACACCACGCCCGTCCGCCGAGGGCCCGAGTCGAATGTGGCCGCTCATCTGGTCTTCTCCGCCACCGGGAGGGACGTGCGCGACGTGTGGGTGGACGGCCGCCGGCTGGTCGCCGGCGGCGTTCCCGTCACGTTCGACCCGGCGGCGATCCGGGCCGACGCCGAGGACGCCGCCGAGGAGCTGTTCGCCCGGCGGGCGGCACTGCCCTGAGTGGGCGCTGCCTTGAGTGGCGCTGCCCATAGGTGGCGTTGACGGGATCGGGCGCTACCGTGGCGGTTCGGATCCGAGGGAGGGTGAGGGGTGCCGGTCGAGATCAGCGGACGAGCGTTCGAACAGCTCGTTGCCGACGCGCTGGACAGCATCCCCGAGCGTCTCGGTCGCCAGATGCAGAACGTGGCGGTCACCGTCGCCGATTGGCCGACCACCGAGCAGCTGGCTGGCCGGCGCGGCACGCTGCTCGGCCTCTACGAGGGGGTCGACCTGACCCGTCGGTCGCCGCTGTCGTACGGGGGCACGCTGCCCGACCACATCACCATCTTCCAGGGGCCGATCAGTCGCCTCGCCGGCGACGAGGACGACCTGGTCCGTATCGTCGCCACGACCGTGATCCACGAGGTCGCCCACCATTTCGGGATCTCGGACGACCGCTTGGAGGAGCTCGGTTGGGCGTGAGCGGATGGCCGCCGATGTGGCGCGTCGAGGTTGATCGGGTGGGTCAGCCGACGGCCCACGCCGCCGGGTCCGGCCGCCAACCCGTCCGCCGCACGGCGGCGCGCAGCACCGGCGCGTGGGCCCGGGTGCTGCACAGGTGGACCCCGAGCGGGGAGAGGGCGTCCTCGACGGCGCCGACCAGGGCGGCGGGGGCGGCGATGATGGCGGTCTCGCCCATGCCCCGGAACCCGCCGCGCACCTCCGATGGGGTCGGGCGCAGCACGACACGCAGCGGGGGCGCATCCAGGGCGGTGGGGATGGTGTAGTCGAGCAGGGTGGCCGAGAGTGGCTGGCCGTCGGGCCCGTACCGGACCTCCTCGAGCAGCGCCACCCCGAGGCCCTGGGTGAAGCCGCCCTGGTGCTGGCCCACCACCACCGTCGGATTGATGACCCGACCGCAGTCGAGCACCGACACCGCCTCGAGAACGGTCACGTCGCCCGTGGCCGGATCGACCTCCACGGCGACACCAGTCATCGCTGCGGTGAACGTCTCGTCGTGGTTGGCGCCACCCTGGGGTCGGGGGCCGGTGCGGCCGGGGGCATACACGGCGGTGGCGGACAGGCCCGGGTCCATGCCCGCCGGCAGCTGGTGCTGGTTCCACCACGCCACCGCGGCCACGTCGGTAACCACCTCGGGCGCCAGCCGTCCCGTCACGCCGACCGCGTGGCCTCGATGGGCGGCGATGGCGCGCATCTTGGCCCGGAGGGGCTCGCAGGCCTGGAGGATCGCGCCGCCGCCCATGACGGCACTGCGGCTGCCCCATGTTCCCTGGCCGTAGGGGAGGGCATCGGTGTCGCCGTCGCGGACCACCACCGCGTCGAGGGCGACGCCGAGGGCGTCGGCGGCCACCTGGGCGAAGGACGTCTCGTGGGCCTGGCCCTGCGACTTGGTCCCGACGCGCACCTCGACCCGGGCGTCGGGGAGGACGGTCACGCTGGCCATCTCCATGGAACCGAACCGCCCGGCGGTGTCGTGCTGGTCGGGCGCCGTTCCTTGCACCAGGGTGGAGATCCCGATGCCGACGAAGCGACCCTCGGTGCGGGCCGTGGCCTGCCGCTGGCGCCATTGCTCGTATCCGAAGGCGACGACCAGCTCGTCGAGCAAGGGCCCGAGGTCGCCGACATCGATGCGCTGCCCGCCGTGGCCGTTCCAGGGGCGGGGTCGGTCCGGCAGCAGGTTTCGCCGGCGGACCTCCAGCGCGTCGATCCCCAGCTCGGTGGCGATGCGGTCCATCACCCGCTCGGTGGTGAAATGCGCCTCAGGCTGCCCGAAGCCGCGGTAGGCGCCGACCGGACAGGTCGTGGTGGCCAGCGCCGACAGGGACCAGCGCAGCGCCGGGATCCGGTAGGCGCCGCACAGGCTGGAGACCGTCACCAGGCCAGGGCCGATGCCGGAGAAGTAGAGGACGGGGTTCCCGAGGTCGGACAGGACCCGCACGTCGAGGGCCAGGATGCGACCCTCGTGGTCGAAGCCCACCTCGACATGGTGCACCTGGGCCCGCGAATGCACCGACGCGGTCAGTGACTCGGTGCGATCCTGTGTCCACCGCACCGTCCGCCCGGTGATGCGGGCCAGCAGGCCGACCAGGCACTCCTCCCGGGAGAAGTGCTGCTTGTTCCCGAACCCACCGCCCATGTCCGGGCTGATCACCCGCACGACGCGTTCGTCCAGCCCGCAGATCTCGGCCACGACCGATCGCAGCTGGTGGGGCTGCTGGCTGGATGCGATCACCGTGAGCCGCCCGCTTCCCACGTCCCAGGCGGCCTGCGCCCCGTGGCCCTCCAGCGGCAGGCCGATCACCCGGTGGCTCTCCAGGCGCTCGGTGAACCGCCGCGGCGCCGCCGCCATGGCGGCGGCGAAGCCGTCGCTGCCCCCCTCGAGGTGGAGGAACTCGTTGGTGCCCCATTCCGGGTAGAGCAGCGTCGCCCCTGGCGCCCTGGCCGCCTCGACCCCGACGACCGCCCCCAGCTCGGCGTAGTCGACCTCGATCAGCTCGACGGCGTCCTCCGCCCGAGCCCGGGTCTCGGCCACCACGGCGGCGACCGGCTCCCCGACGAACCTGACCCGGCCCTCGGCCAGCACCCCCCACCGCAGGGGACGGGCCGGCGCCCCGAGCAGGTGGTCGAAGTCGGTGGCACCGGCGGCCACCAGATCGGCCTGGGTCACCACCGCGATGACCCCGTCGACGGCGGCGGCCGCGGTGACGTCGATGCTGACGATGTCGGCGTGGGCAACGGTCGAGCGCAAGATGGCGACGTGTCCGAGGCCCGCCACGTCGTGGTCGGCCAGGTACCGGCCCCGCCCCGTCAACAATCGCGGATCCTCACGTCGGCGCACGCTGGCGCCGACGGACAGGCCTGCCGCCAGGAGGTCGGCCGCATCGGCACTGACCTCCAGGTCGGTCACGCCCTGCCGTCCCGATCCCGGCCCGCGGCCACCACCGCGGCGACCATGCCCGCGTAGCCGGTGCAGCGGCACAGGTTCCCGGCCAGCGCACCACGAACCTGGCCGGCGTCGGGAGAGTCGACCCGGGCGAGCAGGTCGACGGCCGTCAGGACCACGCCCGGTGTGCAGAACCCGCACTGCAGGCCGTGGTGGGCGCTAAGGGCCTCCTGCACCGGGTGCAGTCGATCGGGCGAGCCGATGGCTTCGATGGTGGTCACCTCCCTGGCCGCGGCTTGGGCAGCGAGCATCAGGCACGCCCTGACCACCTGGCCGTCGACCGACACCGTGCATGCGCCGCAGGCGCCCTGCTCGCACCCGCCGTGGGTGCCGGTCAGGCCGAGGCGATGGCGGATGACGTCGAGCAGCGTCTCGCGGGCCTCGATGTCGACCGAGCAGGGCTCGCCGTTTACCGCAAGTGACAGCCTCATGCGGCCAGCCGGCCGGCGGTGAGCGCCCGGGTCAGTGCCCGGTGGACGGAGCGAGCGGCGAGCAGTCCGACCAGCGCCGCCCGGTCGTCGCCGGCCGAGCCGGCTGCGGCTTCGGCCGCCAGTGCCACCGACGCCGAGAGCGCCGGCGTCGATCCCTGGGCGCCCAGGACGCCGGCGCTGGTCAGGGCGGGGCCGAGCTGGAGCGGCCGGTCGCCGACGCCGCAGGCGGCGGCTCGGACGGCGACACACGTCCCGTCTCCGTCGAGGTCGATGTCGACGCCGACGCCGGCCTCGGCGAAATCATGGGCGCGGCGGGCCCACTCGCACCACGCGGCACCGTGGCCGGCCGCGCCGGCCGCCGGCACGATCATCTCGGTCAGGACCTCGTCGTCGCCGAGGGTCGTGGTGAAGTGCCCGTCGGCCAGCTCCCCAGCCGGGATCCGGCGGGTGCCGGCGGGGCCCTCGACCACTACGGTGGCGCCCAGGGCGACGGCGACAGCCGGCAGCTCGGCCACGGGGTCGGCGTGGGCCAGCGACCCGCCCAGGGTTCCCCGGTTCCGGGTTGCCGGGTACCCGACGTGGGTCACCGCATCGGCGAGGAGGGGCGCGGCACGGGCGACGGCCGGGTCGAACTCGATGCGGCGTTGGCGGATCAGGGCTCCCAGGTGCAGCACGCCGTCGACGACCCGGACGTCGTCGAGGCCGAGCCGGTCGATGTCCACCAGGACGCTGGGCCGAGCCAGGCGCAGCGCCAGCAACGGGAGGAGGCTCTGGCCGCCGGCGACGACCTTGGCGTCCTCGTCGTCGGCCAGCGCGGCCACCGCTTCGTCGAGGGAGCCGGCGCAGAGGTAGTCGAACGGCGGGAGCTTCATCGGTCCAGGCCCTGCATCCGGGCGGCTGCCCGACCGTGCCGGCACAGGATGTCGGCGGTCCCCGTCGCGATCAGCACGCCGTCGCGCACCACGGCATGGCCGGCCACGACCGTGTGGCGAGGCGCCACCGGACCGCAACGCAGCCAGGCCTCGATGGGATCGGTCAGGGCGCCGGCGAAGGCGATGCCCTCCAGCGGCCAGCACACCAGGTCGCCGGGTGCGCCCACGCGCAGCTGGCCCAGCTCACCGGCGCGTCCCAGGCAGGCCGCCGAGCCCCTGGTGGCGATGTCGAGCACGTCGCGAGCGGTCATCGCCGTCGGACCGTGGCGCAGCCGGCCCTGCAGCAGTGCCGTGCGCGCCTCCAGCCACAGCGAGGCGTGATCGGTCGACGCCGAGCCGTCGCAGCCGATGCCGACCGGCACGCCCCCGGCTCGCAGCTCGGCCACCGGGGCCAGGCCGCCGCCTCCGATCATCATGTTCGACGACGGGCAGTGCGCCACTCCGACACCGGCCGCCCCCAGGCGGGCGATCTCCGCGGTGTCTGGGTAGATGCAATGAGCCACCCACGTACGATCGGTCATCCACCCGACCGCCTCGAACTGGTCGATCGTCCGCCGCCCGAACGCCTTCTCCGCGTACCGATCCTCGTCGGGGTCCTCGGCCAGGTGGGTGTGGAGCCGGACATCGAGGTGCTCGGCCAGCTCGGCTGTCCGCCGCATGAGCTCGGGCGTCACCGAGAACGGCGAGCAGGGAGCCAGGGCGATGCGCACCATCGACCCCCACGCCGGGTCGTGGTGGGCCTCGACCAGCCGCTGGCTGTCGGCCAGGATCTCGTCGTCGTCCTGGACCACCGAGTCGGGGGGCAGGCCTCCGTCCTTCACCGAGAGGCTCATGGAGCCACGAGTCGGGTGGAAGCGCATGCCCAGCTCGGTGGCCGCGGCGATCTCGGCGCTGATCAGGTCGCCGCCGCCCCGAGGGTGGACGTAGAGGTGGTCGGTCGACGTCGTGCACCCGCCGAGGGCCAGCTCGGCCAGTCCCACCCACGCTGAGAGATAGGCGGCCTCCTCGTCGAGCAGGGCCCATCGGGGATAGAGCGTCGTGAGCCACCCGAACAGCGTCGAGCTCACCGCCGGCGCGTAGGCCCGGGTGAGGTTCTGGTACATGTGGTGGTGGGTGTTGATCAGGCCCGGCGTCACCAGGCAGCCGCCGGCCTGGAGGACCGTGGTCGCCTCCGGGGGAGGATCGCCAGCCCCGCCGACCCCGCTCACCAGACCGCCCGTGACCGCCACCCAGCCACCGGCCAGCTCCCGCCGGTCGTCGTCGACGGTCGCGACCAGGGTGGCGTCGCGCACGACGAGATCGGTGGGCGCGTCGGTCTCCACGTCCGTGTGCCTCCTGGCTCAGCGCGCGGTGGGTCCGAAGCGAGCCAGCACGGTCCGCTCCACGGCCCCGACGACGAAGTAGAGGGCCAAGGCGAGCACGGTGGCCACCACCACCCGCGCCCAGACCGCGGGATAGTCCGACTGGGCGCCAGCGGTGAGCATGGTGTACCCGAGCCCGGAGCCGGTGGCCAGCCATTCGGCCAGCAGGGCGCCGACCAGGGCGAGGGGTGCGGCGATGCGCAGGGATGCGAACAGGGCGGGCAGTGCGGTGGGGACCTGCACCTTCACCAGGGTGGTCCGCGGCGTAGCCCCGTAGGCCCGGCACATGTCGATGGCCTCGCGGGGAGCGCCGTTCAGGGCCAAAGTGACGTTCACCAGGGTCGGGAAGAACGTCACGATGCCGGCGATCACCGTCACGGCCAACAGGTTCCGCCCGAACACGCCGACGATCAGCGGGGTCATGGCGACCAGCGGCACCGACCGGAGCGTCATGGCGACAGGCATGAAGGCCTGGGACGCCAGCCGCCACAGGTGGAAGCCCAGCGCGGCGCCCACTGCGGCGACGGTGCCACCGGCCAGGCCCAGGAGGGCGTCGCGCAGGGTCGTCCCCGATTCGTGGATGACCGCAACCCGGTTGGTGCCCGACGCCGGCACGGTGACCAGGTAGCGCCAGACGTCGAGCGGCCCCTTGCCGACAAACGATGAGACGTGGAAGACCCGGAGGAAGCCGATCCACACCGCAAGGACGAGGACGACTGACAGCAGCATCTTGGCCGACCCCATCAGGAGTCTTCCTGCCCAGCGCCGCCCGGCGGGCTGGGGTGCGAAGAGGGGGTCGGTCAGCGCGGTGGCCGGTGCCTCGATGGCGGTCATCGCCGAGCCGCCTGGGCCCACGGCGTCACCAGGCGTCCGACGGTGGCCACCAACGCGAAACCGAGTCCGCCGATCAGGGTGGCCACCAGTGCGATGCCCCAGGTGCGAGGCACGTTGAACGCCTGCTCGGACGCGATCATGGCCTGGCCGAGGCCGCTGTCCTGCTGTCCCAGGTACTCGCCGATCATGGCGCCGAGGACGGCAGCGGGCGCGGCGATGCGCAGGCCGGCGAACAGGCTCGGCAACGACGACCGCAGGCGGACCCGCAGCAGCTGCTGCCAGGCGCCACCGCCGTAGGCGGCGACCAGGTCGAGGCTGGTCGTTGCGGCCGAGCGCAGGCCAAGGACCATGCCGACGAAGGTGGTGAAGAACACGGCCATGGCGGCCAGGATGACCTTGGACGTCTCGCCGTTGAAGACGATGACCAGGATGGACCCGATGGCCACGATGGGCAGGCAGTACGACACCACCCCCAACTGCGTCAGCGGCCCCTCGAACACGGGGAACGTGACGGCAACGGTCGCCACCACGACGGCGATGGCGTCACCCCAGAAGTAGCCGCGCGTGGCCTCCCACAGGGTGGTGCGCAGGTTGGGCCCGTAGAAGTGCCAGCCGTCGTGGACCATGGTGGTGACGATGCGGTCGGGTGAGGGCCACACCCGGGACTGCGGCGCCAGGACTGCGGTGAGGAGCTCCCAGACGACGACCAGGACGACGAAGCTGACTGCGCCGGTGGCCCACTGCGGGATGCCGGGCCGGGTGCGGGCTGGGAGGGCGACGCTCATGTGCCGTCGGGTCGGCCGCTCCCGAAGAGCAGCTCGCTGAGCTGGTCACAACACCCGTGGAACTCCGGCGAGCGCATCATCTCCGGCGTCCGGGGCCGGGGTAGGTCGATGCCCACCCGGGCCATGATCCGGCCGGGGCGGGGGCTCATCACTGCGACCTCGTCGGCCAGGAAGACCGCTTCGGAGATGGAGTGGGTGACCAGGAGGGTGGTGGTGGCCCGATCGGTCCAGATGCGTTGCAGCTCCAGGTTCATGCGTTGGCGAGTCATCTCGTCGAGCGCGCCGAAGGGCTCGTCGAGGAGCAGGATCTCCGGTTCGATCACCAGGGCCCGGGCGATGGCGACGCGCTGGCGCATGCCGCCCGACAGCTGGGCCGGGCGGGCCTTGGTGAACTCCTCCAGACCGACCAGGCCGATGAGGTCGTGGATCGCTCGGTCGCTGACCTTGGTGCCACTGATCTCCAGTGGAAGCTTGATGTTGGCGAACACGGAGCGCCACGGCAGCAGGGCCGGGTCCTGGAAGGCGATGCCGAGCTTGCGGCCCTTGGCCGCCGCGGGCGCCTCGCCGTGCACCAACGCCTCGCCCGACGTCGGCGTCTCTAGGTCGGCCAGGATGCGCAGGATGGTCGACTTGCCGCAGCCGGACGGGCCGAGCAGCGCGACGAAGGCGCCGTTGGCCGCGCTGTAGTCGACCGAGTCGAGGGCCGTGATCGTCTGGCGGTCCACCCGGAAGGTCTTGGTCAGGTGTCGGAGGCTGATGCCGGACGCGTCCACGATCGTTGGGTCCTCTCGCGGGCGCCCGGCGACGATCGTGTCCGATGCGCCAGGGGTCATACCGGGCTCGACTTCAGCGCGGGCATCTCGGTGTAGACCTCGTCGATGATGGACGTGTCGAACAGCGACTTGTCCACCTTGACACCGGAGAGCGACAGGGTGGCGAGGTTCTGCTCGATCTGTGTCGCGGTGACGGTCAGGATGCCGTCGGTGGTGGTGCGAGCGTCGAGGATGAGCTTGTTCTGCGCCATCGACTCCTTGGTCTGCTCGGGGATGGCGTTGCCGAGGTTGGCGCCGTACTTGTTCACCGACAGCGTGGGTCCGGCCGCCGGGTCGGCGAGGGAGTCGTGCCAGCCCCGGATCTCCGCGGTGAGGAAGGCCTTCAGCTGGGCCCGTGACGTGGCGCTGGCCAGGACTCCCTTCTGCACCATGTAGCTCTCGGACACCAGCGGGTAGTGGAAGTCGTTCAACAGGAACGTCGTCGTCTGCACCCCCATGGCGGCCAGCGCGATCGGCTCGTTGGTGATGAACGAGAACCAGCCGTCGCACTTCTTCTCGGCCAGGGGAGTCGGGTCGAACTGGGCGGGGAAGACGCTCACCTTGGACGAGTCGATGTTGTTGGCCTTGAGGAACGAGTGCCACACCGACAGGTTCGTGGACTGGACGCCCACGGTCTTGCCGATCATGTCCTGCGGCGTGTTCAGCGGGCTGGTGGCCAACGACATGATGGCGAACGGGTTCTTCTGGTATTGGGCGGCGACGATCACCAGCGGCGCCCCGTTCGCCACCGCCGGAGCGGTGATGTCCGGCGACGAGATGCCGACGAAGGCCTTGCCTGCGGCCACGATGGAGTCCTGGGCGACGGTCGGTCCACCAGCCAGCAGGTTCACGCCCTTCAGCCCGGCCGCGGTGTAGTAGCCGCGGGTGTCGGCCAGGTACTCGCCGGAGAACTCGGCGTTCTTGATCCACGACAGCTGCAGGGAGATGGCAGGCAGGCTGCCCGGCACCACCGACCCACCCGACGGGCCGGCGGTCGTGGCCGAGCTGTTGGAAGTCTTGCTGCTCGAACCGCAACCGGCCAGGAATGCCGGCACGCCGATCCCCATGGCGGCCAGGCCGAGGCCGGTGGCGCCGCCTCGCTGCAGGAACGCCCGGCGCCCCATGCGATCTGTCATCGTCACCTCTCGGTCAAGCTCCTGGATGTGGTCGAGGCCGACGGTACGTCGACGGCGTTTCGGGGCCGTGCGTGATCGGTGAACGCAATGTTTCGGCCCCGTCGGAAAGGATGAGTTCATACCGACGAAACACACGGCGTCGCCGCTCCCGGGCAGGATCCCAGATGTGCCCAGCCTGTCCACCCACGTCCTCGATTCGGGAGCAGGCGGTCCGCGCCCCGGGATCGCCGTCGCCGTCCACGACCCGGGCGGCTCGGTGGTCGGCGGCGGCATCACCGACGGCAGCGGACGGGTGGCGGCGCTCGCCGAGGGGCTGAGCGTTGGCCGCTACTCCATCAGCTGGCAGGTCGGTGGTTCGTTCCTCACCGACGTGGCGGTCACCGTCGAGCTCGGAGCCGAGCGGCACTACCACGTGCCCCTCTTGTGCGCCGGCGCGTCAGCCGTCACCTACCTCGGTGCCTGACCTGGTGCCGGCCGACACGCTCGCCGCTCTGGATCGTGCCGGGCTGGCCTCGGCGCTGACCCCTTTGTGGGAGGACGCCGGGCCCCTGGTGGATGGCCTCGTCGGCCGCCCGGTGGTCAGCTGGGAGCACCACCTGGACATGGCCGAGGCGACGATCACCGGCATGGACGATGCCACCCGGTCGGCGTTGTTGCGGGCCCACCCGCGTCTCGGGGCCCCACCCGCGACCCTCAGCGCCGATTCCTACCGAGAGCAGGATGGCGATCGGGCCCGAGCGGGCCGCGTCAGCGCCCGCCTGGCGTCGCTCAACGATCGCTACGAGCGTCGCTTCGGGTTCCCGTTCGTCGAGTGGGTCGCCGGCCGACCGCTGGCGGCGCTGGTCCCTGTCTTGGAGACGCGTATGGAACGGGACCGGACGACCGAGCTGAGCGCCGGCTGCGCTGCTCTCGTGGCCATCGCCCGCGATCGACTCTCCCGACACAGGACGGAGTGCCCGTGACCCTCATGTTCCTCAACGGGACAGCCATGTCCGGCCAGAAGGACCACCGCGCCCACGCCGGTTCGGTGTTCCTCGGGCCGGCGCGCACGACGGCGGCCTACCGCTTCTTCGCCATCCGCGACGAGTTCCCCGGCCTGTTCCCCGTCGCCCACGGCGGCCGGTGCATCGACGGCGAGCTCTACGACATCCCCGACGACGTGTTGACCGGGAGCCTGTTGCCCTCCGAGCCGCCCGAGCTCGAGCTCGGCGACATCGAGCTCGTCGACGGCGAAGCCGTCCATGCCATGCTCCTCGTGCCGGCGCGGATCTCCCCGGGCGACAAGCTGGTCGACATCGCCGAGCTGGGCGGGTTCCGCGCCTACCAGCGGTTCCTCGCCGCCAACCTCGACGTCCACGCCACTCTCGGTGCCCAGCCCCGCTGACCCGTCGGGACTGGACGGGGCCCGCCTGCTCCAGCGCCTCGACGAGCTGGCCGAGATCGGTCGCATCCCTGGGCGGCCGGGGACAACCCGCCTGGCCTGGTCGGTCGAGGACCGCGCCGCCCGGGACCTGCTGGCCGGCTGGGTGACCGCACCCGGCATCACGGTGGCGGTCGATGCCGTCGGCACGCTCACCGTGGAGTGGCCCGGCCAGGTCGACGACCTGCCGCCCCTGGTCGTGGGCAGCCACCTCGACACCGTTATCGACGCCGGTCCGCTCGATGGAGCTTACGGAACCGTGGCCGCGTTCGAGATCGTGAACGAGCTGGCTGGGGTCGGGGAACGGATGCGTCACCCGGTGCGCGCCGTGGCCTGGGCCAACGAAGAGGGTGTCGTGGCGGCCCCGTTCACGGGTAGCCGGGTCGCTGCGGGCGTAGCCGTCGACCTCGAAACCCCAGGGCCCGACGGCTGCACCGTCGCCGAGCGCCTGCGCGATGCGGGAGGTAACACCGCCGGCATCGCGGCGGCGGCGTGGGCTCCCGTCGCGGCCTACCTGGAGCTGCACATCGAACAAGGCCCGGTGCTGCACGATTGTGGTGATCCCATCGGGATCGTGACCGCCATCACGGGGTCCCGGCGGGGCA
The DNA here is from genome assembly GCA_965276635.1 of Acidimicrobiales bacterium. Lineage (GTDB taxonomy): Bacteria > Actinomycetota > Acidimicrobiia > Acidimicrobiales > Palsa-688 > CBDIBC01. Next base: position 327,020 of record CBDIBC010000002.1, read on the forward strand.
CCGTCACGGTGACCGGCCGGGCCAACCACGCCGGCACGACACCGATGCACCTGCGACGCGACGCGCTCGTGGCCGCCGCGCCCCTCGTCGCCATCGTCGAGGAGTTGGCGACCAAAGGGCCGGCAGATGTGGCCACCGTCGGTTCGCTCGTCGTCGACCCGGGTAGCGGCAATGTGGTCCCCGGTCGGGTGACGCTCACCTACGACATACGCAGCGTGGACGACGGGAACGCCGACCAGGCCCTCCTGCTGCTCCACCAGGCCGCAGCCCGCATCGAAGCCTCCACCGCCAACCCGGTCACTGTTGTCCCCACCTCTTCGACCGCCGCCGTGGCTACCGACGGCCGACTCCGAGCGGCCATCGCCGATGCGGCGCGCGCCCTGGGTCTGGCCAGCCGGGAGCTGCCGAGCGGCGCCGGCCACGACGCCCAGCACCTGGCCGCGCTCGGCCCCATGGGCATGATCTTCGTGCCGAGCACCGATGGCCTCAGCCACCACCCCGACGAGGCCACGCCCCCCGAGCGTCTCGTCGACGGCGCCTGCGTGCTGCTCGCCGCCCTCCGCCTCGCCGATGCCCGGCTCGACCCGTGAACGCGGATCGCGATCTGGTCGGCTACGGCGAGCGACCGCCAGACCCGGCGTGGCCGGGCGGCGCATCCATCGCCGTCCAGTTCGTCGTGAACTACGAGGAAGGCGCAGAGCGCAACGTGGTCGACGGCGACGCCACGTCCGAGACCTTCCTGTCGGAGATGATCGGCGCCGAAGCCTTCCCCGATCGGCACATGAGCATGGAGTCGCTGTACGAGTACGGCAGCCGCGCCGGATTCTGGCGCCTCCTGCGCGTCTTCGCCCGCGCCGGGCTGCCCATCACCGTGTTCGGCGTGGCCACCGCGCTGGCCAGGAACCCTGCGGCCGCAACGGCGATCGTCGGCGCCGGCCACGAGGTTGCCGGTCACGGGCTGCGTTGGTTGAGCTACCAGGACGTCGACCCGGACACCGAGCGCGCCGACCTGGCCGCCGCGGTCCGCATCCTCACCGACGTCACCGGCGTGGCACCGGTCGGCTGGTACACCGGCCGCGACTCGCCGAACACCCGCCGGCTGGTGGTGGAGCAAGGCGGCTTCCTCTACGACGCCGATTCCTACGCCGACGACCTGCCGTACTGGACAGTGGTGGAGGACCGTGACCATCTGGTGGTGCCCTATGCGATGGACACCAACGACATGCGCTTCGCCTCGGCCGGCGGCTTCGCCACCGGCGACGACTGGGGGGACTACTGCAGGGACGCCTTCGACGTCCTCCGACGGGAGGGGGAGGAGGGAAGCCCCAAGATGCTGTCAATCGGCCTGCACGGCCGCATAATGGGTCGTCCTGGCCGCACTGCCGCGTTGGAGCGCTTCGTCGACCACGTGGTCGGCCACGAGCGGGTCTGGATCTGCCGGCGAGTCGACATCGCCCGCCACTGGATCGCCGCCCACCCGCCGGTGTCCTAGCGAGCCGCGTTCTTCACGAAGTCGCCGGGGCCGTAGGTGGTGGGCTCGGTCCCCGCGTACCAGCTGCCCCGGACGTGACGGCGCCGGGCGGAGATGTCCGTGGCCAGCGCGGCGGAGTGCCACAGGTAGCAGTCGTGGAAGAGGATGTCGCCCGGCTCGGCGTACACGACGATCTCGCCGGGCACCTTCTCGAAGCCCAGCGGCATCGGGGCGGGCGGGGGAACGTCGGTGTAGCCGCCTGACGGTGCCGAGCCCTCGGGGACGACGGCGCCGTTCACGTTCTCGTACGGCGGCGGGGTGGCCCACCGATGGCTGCCGGGCACCACCCGCAGGAAACCGTTCGCCGGGCTGGTGCCGTCCACGTGGATGGTGATGGCCGTGGCCGGCCACATCGGCAGGTGGGGGCTGGACTGCCAGTCGCTGTGCCATCCGATGCGCGTATAGCTGCTCTCCCGGCCCGGGCGAGCGTCCTGGTAGACGTAGCCGAACCGCTCCGATTCGGCCGACCAGCAGGTCGGCCCCAGCCAGCGCCGGATGGCCCCTTCGACCAGCTCCGAGTGGATGATCGCCCCGGCGGTGGGAGACAGGTCGGTGATGTGGATCACGTAGTTGGCGAAGCGCTGGGCCTTGGCCCCGGCGTCCCCCTCGATGAGCACGGTCGTGCCGTGCCGGGCATCCAGGTCCCCGGCCACCAGCTGCTCCTGCGCCGCCTCGCACTCGGCCTCCAACCGGTCCAGGGTCGGATCGTCGACGGCGCCGGACAGCACGGCGAAGCCGTGGCGACGGTAGAAGGAGTCAAGGTCGTCGAGTCGGTCGATCCCGAAGACGCCGGGTGTGCTGTCGATCCCGAGAATCGCGGTCGGCTGGTTGGCGGCCATCGATCGCCCAGCGTAGGACGCCGATGTTGCCGGATTGTTTCTGCCGCGGGTTGCCTGCGGTCGCCGACCATTGTTCACGGAAGGGAAACAGTGGCCTTGGTCGGCGCGGCCATGCTGGTGATCCAGTGCGCAGGCTCCGTGTGGTCATCGTGGGTGGCGGGATCGGCGGCCTGACCGCCGCCTTGTGCCTGGCTCGCTTCGGCCACGATCCCGTCGTGGTCGAGCAGACCGCCGAGCTGCGTCCCGTCGGCGCGGCCATCTCCCTGTGGCCGAACGGCGTCAAGGTGGCGAACCTCCTGGGCCTCGGCACGGAGATCGCCGCCCTCGGAGGGGCGATGGAGCGCATGGCCTATGCCGACCGGGACGGCCGGCCCTTGCTGGACTTCAGCCTGAACGGGCTCTACGAGCGGGTCGGCGAGCGCGCCCGACCCATCGCCCGCGCCGAGCTCCAGGCCATGCTGCTCGCCGCCGTGCGGCAGGCCCTCGGACCCGACGGCGTGCGGCTCGGCACCGAGGTAGTCGACGTCGGCCCCGCCGATCCTGGTGGCATCGGCCCCGATGGCCCTGATCCTGGTGGCACTGATCCTGGCGGCACGGTGGTGACGACCGGGGACGGCCGCACCATGGCCGCCGATCTGGTGGTGGCGGCTGACGGCACGCACTCGCGGCGACGCGACCAGGTGGTCGGCCGGCTTATCGCGCGGCGCTACGTGGGCTACGTGAACTGGAACGGCCTGGTCGCCGCCACGCCCGACATCGCGCCGGAGGGGACGTGGTTGACCTGGGTGGGGGAGGGCCGTCGGGCGTCGGTGATGCCCATCGGCGGCGGCCGTTGCTACTGGTTCTTCGATGTGCCCATGCCGATCGAGGCGGTGGGGGACCTCGGCGATCATCGGGACGAGCTGGGCGCGGCCTTCTCCGGGTGGGCCCGCCCGGTCCGGCTGCTCGTCGACCGACTGGACCCGGCCGGGGTCGCGCGCCTGGCGATCCACGACCTGGATCCGTTGCCGACCTGGAGCCGGGGCCGGGTGGTCCTGTTGGGCGACGCCGCTCACACCATGGCTCCCGACCTGGGCCAGGGTGGCTGCCAGGCCATGGAGGACGCTTGGGTGCTGGCCCACCATCTGACCGCGACCAACTGCTCGGTGGACGACGCCCTGGCTCGCTATGTCACCGAGCGGATGCCGCACACCGCCGACATGGTGCGTCGGGCCAGGAAGCGATCGGACGTGACCCACGGGGCGGACCCGGCGGCCACCGCCGCCTGGTACCGGAGCCTGGCCACCGACGGCCACGCCGGCATCGTCGACGGCCTGGCCCAATCGGTCGAGTCCGGACCCTGCCGCTAGCGCGCGCGCCTGGACCCGTCACAGCTGCTCAGCGGAACGTGTAGCGGACCGGAAGGTGCTTCACGCCCGAGACGAAGTTCGATCGCGACCAGAGCGCGTCGCCGGCCGGTTCGATCGATGCCAGCTGCGCCGACAGCTTTCCGAGCATGGTCCGCACCTCGCGCCGGGCGAACTGCGAGCCGAGGCAGAAGTGGGCGCCGACGCCGAAGGAGATCAGCCGTTCGGCGTCGGATCGGTGCACGTCGAAGGTCATGGGATCGGCGAAGACATCCTCGTCCCGATTGGCGCTGGCGTAGGAGAGCAGGACCCGTCCACCCTCGGGGATCTCCACCCCACCGACCTCGGTGGCCCGGGTGGCGTAGCGCAGGAAGTGACGGACCGGCGAGGTCCACCGGAGGCTCTCCTCGGCGGCGTTGGCAGCCAGGTCGGGTTCGTCGCGCAACGCCCACAGCTGTTTGGGGTCACGCAGCATGGCCTCCATGCCGCCGGAGAGCGCATAGGAGGTGGTGTCGTGGCCCGCGGTGGCCACGATGATGTAGTACCACAACCGTTCGGCATCGCCCATGGGGCAACCACCGGGCTGGCCGTTGGCGATCACGGTGGCCAGGTCGTCGGTCGGGCACTTCCGCCGGTCCCGGGTGATGGCATCGAAATACTCGATGAACGTCATCACCGACTCGATGAGCGCGGCCCCGGCGTCGGTGGCATCTCCCATGAACTCTGGGTCGGAGGCCCCGAAGAGGCCCTGGGTGAGCTCCATCATCAGGGCCTCGTCCGCCTCGGGCACCCCGTAGATGTCCATGATCACCCGCAGGGTGAACGGCTGGACGACGTCGCGAGCGAAGTCGCACTCCCCGCCGAGGACGCGCATGCGCTGGACGAAGTGGTCGGCCAGCGCCTCGATGCGGGCCTGGCGGTGCCTGACGGCGGCCGGCTTGAACCAGTCGTTGGTGACCAGGCGGTGGTCGCGGTGCTCGGTGCCGTCCAGGTGCACGAGCGTGCGCGGCTCGGGCACCCCGGCATCCATCATCGCCTGCCACTCGGCGTCGGGCATGAGGACCGACTGCGAGGTGTTGCGCCAGAGATCGTCGTCACGCGACACGGCACGGACATCGCGGTAGCGGGTGAGGACCCAGAAGGGGCGGTAGCCGTCGAGCTCCACCGCCAGCACGGGAGCGGTCCGGCGCAGCTCGGCCACCTGCCGGTGCCAGGCATCCATGTCGGCCCACAGCACCGACCGGGCGAACAGGTTCCCGGCCAGATCGTCGGTGTCGGTGGTGGTCACGGTGTCCTCCCCTTCAGCCGTCGATCAGACATGACGACCGGCCGGGACGGCCCCCGGTCGGCTCCGACCAGGCTAGGGCCTTCATGCCGCCGGGCCGCTTCTGGCTGGCGCCGGGCCGGCTCGGGGCGACGCCGGGTCGCCCCTGGATAGGGTGGGGCTGTGCCCACCGTCTCACCATCGCTCCTAGCCGCCGGCGGACTCGTCGGAGGCTTTGCCGTGGCCCGCTCGACCGAGCGCCGCCAGGCGGGAGGGGCGGTCTTCGCCGTCACCGGCGCGTGGTGCGGTCGGGAGTGGCGGCGGCGCTCCGGGCCGGTCGCGGCGGGCGCCCTGGGCCTGGCCTACTCGGCGGCCATGGGCGGCTCGCACCCCCTGGCCAAGAAGATCGGGGCGTGGCCGTCGGTCCTGGTCGTGGCGGCCGGGACGGCGCTGCTGTCCGAGATCGTCATGCGGACGGTCGTTCGGTCCTGACCGGCGCCGGCTGCAGCGGCGTCGCGTCCAGGGCGCAGTGCCATCGATGACCCACGGCCCGATCGGTCGGCCCCCGAGCCGGATTGCGGATGGTGGCGGCAGCGAGGAGGCCCCCGAAGGCGCAGGCCGCGCCGGCGATGACCACCGCAACCCGGAAGCCAGGGGCGAGCCGCGCCGACGTGAGCGACCCGGCGCCGGTGATGCCGGCCAGCACGGGCAGCACGGCGACAGCGAGGAGCCCGGCAGCGCGGGCCACCACGTTGTTGATCGCCGACGCGACGCCGGCCCGGTCACCGGGTGCGGCATCCAACGCGGTGGCGGTGAGCGGCGCCACCGTGATGGCCAGGCCGGCACCGAAGACGACCACGGCGGGCAGCACATGCGTCAGGTAGCCCCGGCTCCGGCTGGCCTCGGTAAGCAGCACCAAGCCGGCGCCGACTACCAGCGGCCCCAGGCTCATCTGCAGCCGGGGGCCGATCCGACCGGCCAGGCGGGCCGAGCGAGGCGAGAACAGCAGCATGATCACCGTCACGGGCAGGAGGGCGAGCCCTGACTCCAACGGGCTGTAGCGATCGACGACCTGCAAGGTCACCGGCAGCAGGAACAAGGCGCCGGCCAGCCCGCCGTACACCACGAAGGTGACGCCGTTGGCTGCGGCGAACTGGCGGTCGGCGAACAGGCCGAGGGGGAGCATGGGGTCGCGCCTGACGCGCTCGGCGACCAGGAGCGCAGGGATGGCGAGCGCCGCGCCGACCAGGGCAACGACCACCCGCGGCGACAGCCAGCCGATCGTCGGACCCTCGATCAGCCCGTAGGTCAGACCGGTCAGGGCCAACACCCCCAACGAGGCACCCACCAGGTCCGTGCGCCTCCCGGCGGACGGATCGGCGGACTCGGGGACGTGGCGCGCCGTGAGGGCCAGCACGACGGCCGACACCGGCAGGTTGATCACGAACACCCATCGCCATGACCCCACGGCGATGAGGTACCCGCCCAGCAACGGTCCCGCCGCGGTCGCCAACCCGCCGAGCCCCGACCAGGCGCCGATGGCCCGACCGCGGTCCTCGGGTCGGAAGGACGCCTCCAGGATGGCCAGGCTGGCCGGGGTCAGCAGCGCCCCACCCACGCCCTGGAGGACGCGGGCGGCGATCAGCACCGCGGAGCTGGGAGCCAGCGCGCACGCGGCCGACGCCACCGCGAACCACACCACGCCGACGGCGAAGACCCGCTTCCGGCCGAAACGGTCGCCGAGAGACCCGCCGAGGAGCAGGAAGGCAGCCAGCGTCAGCGTGTACCCGGTCACCACCCATTGCAGGGTCCCCAGGCCGGCGTGGAAGGAGCGTCCGACCGCGGGCAGTGCAATGCCGACCACAGTGGCATCGAGCGAAGCGATCCCCGAGCCGAGCACCGACGCGGCTATGACCCATCGCGCCCGACTCGTTCCATAGGATATCAACTCGATCCCGGCCCCCTCCTCCTGCCCCGGTTGCATGGCGAAGTGAAGCACGTTCCCGCCGGAATTGTGGAAATCGGGCAGACCGTGAATCACCCGTTGCCCGTTGCGCTGCTGCTGGGTACCATGCCGGCTCGGCGGATCGGTTGGCAGCGACCGATGACAAGCCCGTTCCGGAGCAGGGCTCGTCTCAGGCTTTCAGGAGGCTCGCATGGCGGATTCATGTACGCACATCGGAGCGATCATCACCACGCGAGCCAGCGGCGACGGGTGCATGGAATGCGAGCGCTTCGGAGGGCAATGGTTGCACCTCCGGCGCTGCGTCACCTGTGGGCACGTTGGCTGCTGCGACGATTCACCGCACCACCATGCGACATCCCACCACGAAGCTACCGACCATCCGCTCATCCAGTCCTACGAGCCCGGGGAGGAATGGTATTGGTGCTATCCGCAGTCGTTGCTCTTCGAGCTGGACCGCCCCGGCCCCAGCCCCGCGCACCCCTGACCTGCTAGCGGGCGCTACGGCTGGAGGCGGCGATCCCGGAGCAGGACGCCCCCCAGCGCCACGCCCAGCACCGAGCTGACGAGGAGCCCGGCGGTGGCTGCCACGGTCAGCGGACCCGGCGGAAGGGCGCGGGCGATGATCAGCAATGGCACGGTGAAGCCGATGCTGGCCACCGCTCCGATGCCGAAGCGGGCCCGTCCGGGCACGTGCGGTTGGGTCGCCTCGGGCAGCAGCCGTCTGGTGGCCACGGCCCCGGCCACGATCCCCAGAGGCTTGCCGGCGACGCGGGCCACGACCACGGCCGCGAAGATCCGCACCGCCGCGCTGTCGCGAAAGGTGGAGCCGTCGATGCGGATCCCGGCGTTGGCCAGGGCGAAGAGCGGGAGCACGATCACGTTCACCGGGGCCTCGATGCGCGCCAACCAGCGTCGCACCCGCGGGGCGCCGTAGCCCGGGCCGGCCTCAGCGCGCCGACGCCGCGGTCCGAAGGCGCCAATGGCCACTCCCACCACCGCGGCGTCGACGCCGGCATGGAGCATGCACCACCACACCACCAGTCCCAGCGCAGCCCGGCCGGGACCGGCGCGGAGGCGGCGGCGCCACACGACCACGAGCAGGACGAGCACGCCGAGCCCGGCTGCCAGCCACAACCCACGCGTGCGGTGGCTGTAGAACACCACGAGCACGACGATCGAACCGATGTCGTCGGCGACGGCGAGCGTCATCAGGAACACCCGGCCGCGCGCCGAGCCGGTGCCGACGAGGGCGAGGGCGCCCAGCGCGAAGGCCACGTCGGTGGCCATCGGGACGCCCCAGGCTCCGGCCCCCCGGCCACCGGCCACGCAGGCCACGAACAGCAGTGCGGGGACGGCCATGCCCGTCAGCCCGGCTACCACCGGGACGGCGGCGCGACGTACCGTCCGCAGCTCGCCTGCGGTCAGCTCACGGCGGATCTCCAGTCCCACCACGGCGAAGAACGCCAGCAGCAGCGTCTGGTTCACCCAGTCGCGCACGGTCATGTGCAGGCCGAGCGGCGCCACCGAGGCCACGTTGTTCCAGCTCGACGGATAGGAGCTGGCGTCGCCCGGAAAGTTGGCCCACACCAAAGCCGCGATGGCCGCGATGGTCAGCGAGACACCCGCGGTGCGGTCGCTGCGCAGTCTCGTCATGACGCGACGACCGATCGGCACAGCGGCGGCGACGGAGACTGGGGGGGATGGCATGCGGGCTCCCGCGGCGAAAGGGGTCGCCGACCAGACTTCCCGGCACGCCAGGGACGATCCTACCCGGCCGGGAGTCGACCGCAGCCGCTGCGGCCGGCGCCCGCTATCAGCCCGGGGACGAGGACGTCAGTGCCCGCTGGCACTCCAGCTCGCCCAGTGCTCGGGCGCACGAGTCGGTGCCACGGGGGTCACCGCAGTACGCCGGCTCTTACGGTACCGGGGCGGCAGGGACCAGGCCACCGGCGGCCGCGCCGCCCACCATTGTCCTCCTCCATCGTCTCGATCGATAGCATCGCTCGGTGCGAGTCACCGTCGTCGTCGGGAACCCCAAGCGGCAGTCCCGCACCCTCTCTGTGGCCACGGCCGTCGCCGACGCGGTGGCGGCACCGGGGGACGAGCGGCTCGTCGTCGATCTGGCCGACAGCTGTGCTGCCCTGCTCGACTGGGGTTCGGTCGAGGTCCAGGAGCTGTCCGCCCGGGTGGCGGCCAGCCAACTGCTCGTGGTGGCGTCACCGACCTTCAAGGCGACCTACGCCGGGCTCCTGAAGGTCTTCCTGGATCGGTACGCGACCGACGGGTTGGCCGGCGTGGTGGCTGTGCCCGTCATGACCGGTGCCGGCGCCGGGCACGCCCTGGCGCCCGACACCCACCTGCGTCCCCTGCTCGTGGAGCTCGGTGCGTCGGTGCCGACCCGCTCGGTGTACGTCACCGAGGACCAGCTTCCGGTGCTCGGTGACGTGGTCGCGGCCTGGTCGGCGGGCGCCCGCCCGGTCCTCGACCGCATCCTGGCCCGGGCTGACCGTCGGGCCACCGGACCCAGCAGCTGAGGCCGGGTGGGGACGGTGCAGCTGGGCCGGGCTCCTGTGCGGCCTACAGCACCCACGGCGACCGGGCCGGCTTCGGCCGAGGCTCGACCGGATCGCCGCGGGTGGGTCCGGTCACGACTCGGTCGTGGTCGGGTGCTGCGGGCCGGTGTCGGACGGACCCGGGACCGTCCCGGGTGTGTCTCCTGCGGCGGTGGTAGTGGCCGCCGGTTCGGGGGCGGTGGCCGCCGGTTCCGGGGCGGGGGCGCCCGCCGGTTCGGGGGCGGTGGCGGCCGCCGGTTCCGGGGCGGGGGCGCCCGCCGGTTCGGGGGCGGTGGCGAGCAGGCCGAAGAGGGCCCGTCGGGTCTCCTCCAGCAACTCGGCGGCCCGGGACACCTGGGCCTCATCGCCAGAGCGGGCGATCTCCCGGGTGGCCATGGCCAGGCTGGCCCACAGGCTGCGGAGGGAGCCGGCCCCGTGATCGTGGCCTGACCCCCGCTCGTCGCGGTGATCCCGGCGGCCGGCCCGGCCGCGACCGCCCCGGGTCTCGGCCCAGCGTGGTCCGCCGGTCGGACCGCGGTGATGGTGACGATGGACGTGTGCTTCGTAGGGATGATGCATGTGGTTGATCCTTTCGTTGGATATCGGGACTATATCTCGATATATCGTTACTGACCAGAGCCAACTGCGTTCGAGCCTGGGTTGTTCCCGGTGTGTGGTCTGTCTCCGAGATGCCGTCGGTGAGGTGGGGCCGGACGGCTCGGGTTTCCTGGCGGCTCAGCCCAGGCGGCGGCTCGGTCGCCCCCCGGGTCGCCGCGCCGCGCCGCGGGCGGCGGTGGTGGCCGGGTGGCGGCGGTGGTGGCCGGGGCGGTGGTGGCCGGGTGGCGGCGGTGGTGGCCGGGGCGGTGGTGGCCGGGTGGCGTTGGTGGCCGCCGGGTGGCGTTGGTGGCCGCCGGGTGGCGGTGGTGGCCGCCGGGTGGCGGCCGGGTGGCGGCTGACCGGCGGAGGCGGCTCAGCCCAGGCGACACAGGGCGGCGACGACCGTGTCCCAAAAGCGGTCGGCTTCGAGACGGGCGCCGATGCAGTGGCGCCCGTTCGGATGGCGTTCGTCCACGACCGTCGTGCCCGCGGTCAGCGTCCCGGCCGTCTCCACCCCTATGGCGACGGCCATGGTCCGGACCAGGGTGGGATCGATGACGTAGGCCACGGCGCATGGGTCGTGCACCGGGGGTCCCTGGTCGGGACCACCGGCCATCACCACTTCGGGATCGTCCCCGCCCGGCGCGGTCGGTAGTCTGCGGGCCGCTCGATTGGCCGTCCCATAGAAGGCCATGAGCTCGTCGACGAAGTGGGCTGACGCCGTTCCTATGCCGCGGATGCGGTCCTGCACGGCCGGAGTGCAGACGGCCTGGTGGGTGAGATCCAGCCCCATCATCGTCACCGGCCAGGGCTCGCCGAAGACGACGGCGGCCGCCTCCGGATCGGCGTGGATGTTGAACTCGGCGGTTGGGGTGACGTTGCCGCCCCGGGCCACGCCGCCCATGATCACCACCTGGTGCGTGGCGGCCACCATCCCCGGGTGCCGGCGTGCCGCGAGCGCCACGTTGGTGAGGGGTCCGACGGCCACGAGCGTGACCTCCCCCGGGCGCTCCATGACGGTCCGGGCCAGGAAGTCGACGGCGTGCCCGTCGATTGGCGTCACCGTCGGCGCGATCGGGGCCGGGCCATCCAATCCGCTGTCGCCATGGATGTGACCTGCCGTCACGAGCGGCCGCAGCAACGGCCGGTCGCACCCGGGCACCACGGGGACATCGAGGCCGGCCACGGTCGCCACGACGCAAGCGTTGTGGGTGGTTAGGTCCAGGCTCTGGTTCCCGGCCACCGTGGTTATGCCGAGCAGGTCGATGCCCGGATCGCCGGCGGCCAGCAGGATGGCCACAGCATCGTCATGGCCGGGGTCGCAGTCGAGCACGATCGGGTGGGCCGCAGGCACCGGACCAGTCTGCACGCCCGCCGCCCGCCGCCCGCCGCCCGACGCCCGCCGCCCGCCGCCCGACGCCCGACGCCCGACGGTCGGTGGGGTGGCGGGTCGGTGGGGCGGGGTCGGTGGGGCGGGGTCGGTGGGGTGGCGGGTCGGTGGGGTGGCGGGTCGGTGGGGTGGCGGGTCGGTGGGGTGGCGGGTCGGTGGGGCGGGGTCGGTGGGGTGCCGGGTGGGGTGACCGTGGGGTGGTGGGGTGGCGCATCGTTTGCGCGATGGCCCAGGGACGTTCCTGGGGTATCGCGCGAACGATGCGAATCGATCCAGGCCGCGCCAGTAGGGTCGGGCGAGTAAGCGGCGGAGGCCGGCGCTGGCGATGGGACGGAGGACTGGATGCGATCGGTTAGGACCAGATGGGGCGGGCCGGGGCGCCGCAGGAGCATCGTGCCAGGCGTCACGGTGAGCCACGGGGTGGCGGTGATCGCACTGCTGGTCGCCACGCCGGCCACGGCCGCCAGTGCCACGCCGGCCACGGCCGCCAGTGCCACGCCGGCCGCCAGTGCCACGCCGGCCGCCACGACCCAGGCCGCCTCGCCGGCGGCCAGCACCAAGCAGGCCGCCTCGCCGGCGGCCAGCACCAAGCAGGCCGCCTCGCCGGCGGCCAGCACCAAGCAAGCCGCCCTCACGGCCCCGGCCGATAACGCAGCAGCCGTGAGCGCGGCCAATGTCGGCGCGCAGGTCCCTGTCGCCATCAGTCGGACGGCTGACGGAGCGGGGCTGGTCGTCGCTAGCACCAACGGTGCGGTGCACGCCGAGGGATCGGCGACCAACGTGGGTGACGTCGCGAACGTGGCCATCGCCGCGCCGGTCGTCGATGTGGCCGCCACGCCGGATAACGCCGGGTACTGGCTCCTCGGCGCCGACGGTGGGGTGTTCACCGAGGGGAGTGCCGGCTACTACGGCTCGACGGGTGCCATCACGTTGACTCAGCCGGCGCTGGCCATGGTGGCGACGCCGTCGGGGCACGGGTACTGGTTTGTGGCTCGTGACGGGGGCGTGTTCACCTTCGGTGATGCGCCGTTCGAGGGCTCGACGGGGAACATCCGCTTGACCCAGCCGGTGGACGGCATGGCGGCGACCGCGTCGGGCCGCGGCTACTGGCTGGTCGCTCGGGACGGCGGTATCTTCACCTTTGGCGATGCCGGTTTCGAGGGCTCGGCCGGGAACGTGCGTCTCGCCGCGCCCATCGTCGGCATGGCGCCGACCCCGAGCGGGCGGGGCTACTGGCTGCTCGGGCGGGACGGCGGCGTCTTCTCCTACGGCGACGCCGGCTACTTCGGGTCCCCGTCGGCCGGCGGCCGGCCGGCGGCTCCCGCAGTCGGCATCGCGGCCACCCGAGACGGGCAGGGCTACTGGGTCCTGCTCGGCAACGGCCAGGTGCTCTCCTATGGCGACGCCAGCGCACTGGCCACGTCGAACGTGGCCAGCGTCGGGTCGTCGCTCGTGGGGCAGGTGGTGACGGTCGATCCGGGCCACGACGGTGGCAATGGCGCCGACCCGGCTTACATCAACCACCTGGTGCCGTCCGGGCCGGGTCACATCAAGGCGTGCGACACGGTCGGCACGGAGACGCCGGCCGGCTACAGCGAGCACGCCTTCAACTTCGATGTGGTCACACGCCTGGCCGCCGACCTCCGGGCCCGTGGTGCGACCGTGGTGCTGACCCGGAGCAACGACACCGGCGTCGGGCCGTGCGTGGACCAGCGGGCGGCCATCGGGAACCAGGCGCGCTCGGACGCCGCGGTCTCGGTGCACGCGGACGGTGGCCCTACCGGTGGGCGCGGGTTCGCGGTCTTGGAGCCGGCCCTGTTCCCCGGGTACAACGATGCGGTGGTCCCAGGCTCCGATGTGCTCGGAGCCGACATCCGGACGGCGTTCGCGGTCGGCACGCCGATGCCCCTGTCGGACTACGACGGAGCGAACGGTCTCGCCGTGCGCAGCGATCTCCGCGGGCTGAACCTGTCGACGGTGCCGAAGGTTCTCATCGAGTGCGGCAACATGCAGAACGGCACGGACGCCGGGCTGCTCGAGTCGCCCACGTTCCGGCAGCAGGCGGCAGATGCGCTCACCGGCGGCTTCTCCAGCTACCTGCTGGCCTACTGACAGCCGCCATGGACGAGCCCTAGCTCGCCGACGGCCAGCTTACCGACCCCGAGTCCCCCGACCCGTAGCCCGCCCACCCGGAGCCCGGCGACGAAGGACGGGTGCCGACCCGCTGGGGACCCGGCTGCCCTGCTCCGCATCACCGGCAAGGCGCCGCTGGTCTGCGCTGCGCCGCTGGGCGCCGCCGGGTAGGCGCCCAGCTCCGGCCGGCGACGGCGGCGCGCCTATGCGCCGCCGCGCCTATGCGCCGCCGCACCGTCTCGTCGGCGGCCGGCGCGGCCACCGCCTGGCGCAGCATCTCCGGGGACTGGTTGGGCAGCCTTCCCAGTGTGCCGGTCAGTCGAAGATGGGGTCGCGGGTCCGGCTGCGCTTGAGCTCGAAGAAGCCGTCGGTTCCGGCGACCGCCATCACACCGTCCCACAGCCGTCCGGCGGCCTCGCCGCGAGGGATGGGGCTCACCACGGGACCGAAGAACGCCACTCCTTGGCTGTGGATGACCGGAGTGCCCACCTCGTCGCCGACGGCATCCATGCCGGCGTGGTGCGACTCGGCCAGGGCCTTGTCGTAGGTGGTTGACTCGGCCGCGTCGGCCAGCTCCACCGGGAGGCCTACCTCTTCGAGCGCCTCCACGAAGGTGGCGTTCGCGCGCGGCTTCTTCTCCAGGTGGAAGCGGTTCCCGAGGGCGGTGTACAGCGGGAGCAGCACCTTGTCCCCGTGCGCCTGGGCGGCGGCGATGCAGATCCGCACCGGACCCCAACCCTCGTCAAGCAGGGTTCGGTAGCTCTCGGGCAGGTCCTCCTTGGTGGAGTTCAAGTACGAGAGCGACATCACGTGCCAGCGCACGTCAATGGTCCGAACCTCTTCCACCTCCAGGATCCACCGGGAGGCGATCCAGGCCCAGGGGCAGATGGGATCGAACCAGAAGTCGGCACTGTCACGTTCGTCGGCCATGACCCAGGAGAACCCCGCACCATGCCGGTTGATTCCACGCGACGGTGAGCGGTGTGGGAGGAAGGGGGTTGTCGCCGTCACACCTTGCGGCCATGATGGGGACGTCCCTTCTCGTCGGTGCGTTGGCTGCGCCGGCCACCCTCGCCGGCCGACGCCGCTCCCCACCGCGAATCGAGGGAGGACACATGTCCCGAAGCATCGATCTGTTCATCGACGCGCCGCTGGCCGTCGACGAGTTGGCCGCGACCCTGCAGCGCGTCACCGGCTTCTGCTTCTCTGAGCGTCCCGAGGGGGGCTGGGAGCTGGAGGAGGGCGACGTGCGCGCCCGGCTCTCCGAGCACCACTACGTGGACGACGGGAACCTGTTGCTGAGCCGCTATCGCTACGTGCTCTCGGCGCGCGCGCCGTCCGACGCCCGCCTGGCCGACCACCCGGCGGTGCTGGTCCTCCGTGACCTCATGCAGACCCTGCACCGGGACAGCCCCATGCCCGTCCTCATGGTCCTCGACCTCCAGCGTCGCCTGACGGTGACGTCGGCCGGACCCGGCCAGACGGCATCATGACGATCGATCGTCGGCCGGCCGCGGATGACACGACGTGGGTCGGCATCGACGGGCGGATGGCCGCATGTGGGGTACGCCACGCACCGGGTGCCGGGCGCCTGATCGAGGAGGAGCGCCGCCTCAGCCACACCGAGTTGGCGGTGGCCCAGCGGTTGGCGTCCGACGGACACGATGTGCGATCTCTGCCGGAGCGTCCTGGCCAGGGCCCGGTTTCCGACCTTTCCGTCTGCGGGCGGCCGGTGGAGGTGAAGTCGTGGCTGCCGCTCGACGCTCGCAACGGTCGGGCGCCGACCGCTCGCTCGGTGTACAACAAGCTGCGCTCGGCCCGGGACCAGGCCGACACCACCGTCCTCTACGCCGGCGACAGCGGGCTGACCCGCCATGCCGCGGAAGCAGGGGTGGCCCACTTCGTCGCCGATGGTCGCTGCGGTGCCATCACCGCCGTCCGCATCCTCGGGGATGGGTTCGACCTGGCTTGGCGGCGGGACTCGGCTCGCGACCTGGCTACGGACTTGGACCGCGGGCACCGACACGCGTCGCGCCACCCCGACCCCGAGATCGGGTTGGGGTTGTGACTGCGGAGAGATCTTTTGGCCACGCTACGAGACCGTAGGTACACAAAGAGTACGACTAATATTGCCAAGTGGGGCGAAAACGGAGTACAACCCACATGTCATCGTATTCTCGGTGATCCGGACCTCATCGGTTCGCGAATCGATCTGGGCCAGATGCGGGCTCGCTCGGTGCGTCGAAGGGAGACGGTCGTGCTCGACTATCTGGGGCGGCTGGAAGGGGAGATCACCGCCAGCGCCGACCCCATCTTGACCATGCGTCGGATCCTCGACGGCGTGCTGGCCCTCGTCGATCAGGCGGACGGCGCCGCCATTGCCCTGTGCGACGGCGAGGACCTGGTGTTGGCCGCCGCCGCCGGCTCCCTCCGGCCCCACCTGGGCTTGCGGGTGCCGGTGGCATCGAGCCTCGCCGGTTTGGCCGTGCGTTCGGGGCGCGCCGCGCGGACTGAAGACGGCCACCACGATCAGCGGGCCGACAGGGAGGCGTGCGTTCGGTTGCAGGTCCGATCGGTCATCGCCGTGCCGTTGTCGGGTCGGGGCGAGGTGCTGGGTTCGTTGTCGGTGACGGCGGCCCGGTCGGCGGCGCTCACCGACGAGCAGGCCGCCGATCTGGAGGGATTGTCGGCGTTCATCGGTGCCACGGTGGCATCCGCAGAGGAGATGGCCAGTCGGACCCGGGAGGTCCTGTCCGCCATCGACCGCGTCCGTCACCCCGCAGGCAGCGTGTCGCGCTTCGTGGCCGACATCCTGCAACCGGGGACGTCGGTGCGGGTGGAGGAGCACCATCGCGTGGCCGAGGCGCTCCGCACCGGATCGATGGAGATGGTGTACCAGCCCATCGTCGACCTGCGATCCCGGGAGGTGTCCGGCGTGGAGGCCCTGGCCCGTTTCGCCGGTGGCGGCCCACCGGATATCTGGTTCGCCGAGGCCCACCGGGCCGGGCTCGGTCCCGACCTCGAGCTGGTGGCGGCGGCCAAGGCCCTGGACGCGCTCCCGTTGTTGCCTCCGGACATGGACGTCGGCGTGAACGTGGGGCCGGTCACCGCCGCCGATCCCCGCCTCCTGTCCCTGCTCGACGGCTGCGACAGCCGGAGGGTGATCATCGAGCTGACCGAGCACGATGTGATCGACGACTACGTGGCGATGGCCCACACGCTCGGACAAGCCCGTCTCCGCGGCGCCCGCATTGCCGTCGACGACACCGGCGCCGGCTACGCCGGCTTCTCCCACATCCTCCGCCTGACACCCGACGTCATCAAGATCGACCGGGGCCTGACCACCGGCATCCACGGCGATCCCGTCCGTCAGGCCCTGGCCGGTGGGGTGGTGGACGTTGCCGCGGCCATCGGGGCGACGGTGGTGGCCGAGGGCGTGGAGACCGGCGACGAGTGCCGCACGGTCGAGGCGCTCGGCATCGACCAGGTCCAAGGCTACTACTTCGGCCGGCCGGCGCCCCTTGACCAGCTCCCCCGGACCCGGCGGGCGGTGCAGCACTGCCTGGGCGCCGCGTGACCTCGACCACGGCGGCGAGTTGCCGTCGGGTCTCCTGGTCCTGTCGGGGGAGTGGGTAGGAGCAGCTGGTCGGCACATCCGCTGCGCGAAGCTGCCGGGCGATGGTTGCCTCCGCATCGGATTGGTTCGACGCCGTCGTCGCCGCCCTCGGCGACGGGGGTAGTGGGGTCGCCGCTCTCGGCGACGGGGGTAGTGGGGTCGCCGCTCTCGGCGACGGGGGTAGTGGGGTCGCCGCCCTCGGCGACGGGGGTAGCGGGGTCGCTGCCCTCGGCGAGGCTGGTCGTCGGGCGGCGCGGGTGCGGGCGTTCGTCGGCCGCGTCCCGGTGGGATATCGCGAGCGCACGACGCCGGCCGACGCAGCCGCTGATGTGCTGGGTGTAGAGGCGGTGGATCGGCTGGAGCAGGAGCCGGACGCGCCGCCGGAGACCAGCTGGCGGTTCGGGGGCCGTCACCTGTTGCGCGTGCGACCCGGGGCGGGGGGCGGTGAGGGCTTCCGCCTGCACCGCATCGGTGACGCCAACATCGAGCTCACCGCGTTCCTCCCGGTGCTGGAGAGCTTCGGGCTGACCGTGGTGGAGGCGGTGCCGTTCGCCCTGGCCCCGGGCGCAGGCGGCCGGCCGGTGTTCATCGACGACTTCGGCGTGCGACCCACGTCCGGCGCTCGCTTCGATGTGGCCGACGACGGGCCGCGCCTGGTGGACGCCATGAAGGCGGTGGCCCGCCGCGACTGCGACGTCGACTCGCTGAACCGCTTGGTCGTGGCCGCCGGCCTGGCGTGGCGGGAGGTGGCCGTCCTCCGCACCTATCGCCGCTTCCGTCACCAGGCGGCTCCGACGTGGAGCGACGATCAACTCGACGATGCCCTGGTCGGCTTCCCCAGCGTCGCCGCCGCCCTGGCCGCCTACTTCCAGGCCCGGTTCGACCCGGTGCCGACCGATGGTATCCGTCAGGGGGTGGCCGCCGAGGCCAGACGACGTGTCGTCGACGAGCTGGGCACGGTCCCGCACCTGGAGCAGGACCAGGTTCTACGGGGGTACCTGGGGTTGGTCGATGCCACCGTGCGAACGAACTGGTACCGGCGCGACGTCGACGGCCGGCCGATGCCGGCCATCGCCCTGAAGCTGCAGTCCGGCCGGATCCCGGAGCTCCCTGCACCGCGACCTCTCGTGGAGACGTTCGTCCACGCGCCCGAGGTAGACGGCGTCCACCTGCGTGCCGGGATCGTCGCTCGTGGAGGCATCCGGTGGAGCAACCGCCCCGACGATTTCAGGACCGAGGTGCTCGACCTGGCGCAGGCCCAGGTGAAGAAGAACGCCATCATCGTGCCCACCGGTGCCAAAGGCGGGTTCGTCTGCCGTGGCGGGCTGCCCGGCAGCGCCCCGGACGTGGCCAGCGCCTATCGGGCCTTCGTGACCGCTCTGCTCGACATCACCGACAACCTGGAGGGCGGCGAGGTGATCAGACCATCGGATGTGGTCGCGCTCGACGGCGACGATCCATACCTGGTGGTGGCGGCCGACCGGGGGACCGCCACGTTCTCGGACCTGGCCAACGACATCAGCGCCGCACACCACTTCTGGCTCGGCGACGCCTTCGCGTCCGGAGGGTCACTGGGCTACGACCACAAGGCGATGGGCATCACGGCCAGAGGGGCGTGGGTCGCAGTCCGCCGGCACTTCCGCCAGCTCGGCATCGACGTGCAGACCGAGCCGGTGCGGGTGGTCGGCGTCGGCGACATGTCGGGCGACGTGTTCGGCAACGGGATGCTCCAGAGCCGGAAGGTCTGCCTGGTCGGGGCGTTCGACCACCGCCACGTGTTCATCGACCCCACTCCCGATCCGGAGGTCTCGTTCGCCGAGCGGGCCCGCTTGGCCGCCCTCCGGCGGTCCAGCTGGGCCGATTACGACGCCGCGCTCCTCTCTCGCGGTGGAGGGGTGTGGGCGCGCGACGCCAAGTCCATCCTCCTGAGCCCGGATGCGCAACGAGCCCTCGGCACCAGCGCTGAGGAGCTCAGCCCGCCCGAGGTCATCTCCTTGCTGCTCGCCGCGCCGGTCGACCTGCTGTGGTTTGGCGGGATCGGTACCTACATCAAGGCCTCCGGGGAGCCCGATACCGACGTCGGGGACCGGGCGAACGTCGCAGTACGTGTGACTGCCGAGCAGGTCCGAGCCCGGGTGATCGCCGAAGGCGCGAACCTGGGGATCACCCCGCTCGCCCGCATCCGGTACTCGCGCCGCGGTGGGCGGATCAACAGCGACTTCGTCGACAACGCCGCAGGGGTGGCGACCTCCGATCGCGAGGTCAACGTCAAGATCCTGCTGACTCGCGCCATCGAGCGGGGCCGGCTACCGGCCGCGGCGCGAGATGCGCTGCTCGCCTCGGCGGAGGACGACGTGGCCGTCGAGGTGCTGCGCCAGGTGGACCACTCCGTCGGTGCCCTGGACCGAGCGCTGCCCGAAAGCGCTTGCGAGCTCGATAGCTACGAGGCCCTGCTCGTCCACCTGGAATCGGAGGGACTGGCCGACCGAGCGGTCGACTCGCTCCCCGACGCGTCCGAGCTGGAGGTGCGCCGGCAGGCCGGCGCCGGCTGGATCCGCCCGGAGCTGGCGGCCCTCCTGGCCTTCGCCAAGTCGGACCTGGTGGCTGCCATCGAGGCATCGCCGGTCGTCCGCGATCCCAGCCTGCTCGACGTGGTCCGGCCGTACTTCCCGCCGACGATCCGGGAACGCTTCGACGACCTGATCAGCGGGCACCGCCTCTACCCGCAGCTGGTTGCCACGTCGTTGGCCGGGGAGCTGGTCGACCAGCTCGGGCCCATCTGGGCGTACGAGACCGGCAGGGAGCTGGGGCGCCCGCTCGGTGAGGTGGCCGGAGCCTTCTGGGCTGCCCGCCAGGTCCTCGACGCCGGTGACCTGTGGATCGACCTCGAGCGGGCCGGCCCGACCATGCCGGCCGACGCCGAGTCGGCCAGCCACGAGCTCCTGGCCGGCGCGGTGGCGGCACTGGCTCGCCAGTACCTGCGAGCCGGTGCCGGGACCAGCCCGGCGGTCCAGATCGAGCGGGATCGTCCGCTCGTAACCGGCCCCACCGGGGTGCCGATGGGCGAGGAGGTGGACAGGCTGGTCGGCCTGGGCGTGGCGGGCGAGCGGGCGGCCACCATTGTCGGCCGGTGCCGGCTGGCGGCCGTCGGGGACGCCGGCGCGGTCAGCCGGGCGTCGGGGGCAGCCATCGACGGCGTCCTGGCTGCCTTCGCCGCTATGGACGGCGCCGCCGGCCTCGACGCGCTGGCGGCGCGGATACGCGACCTGCCGGCCGCGGGGCGCAGCCGATCATGGGTGGCGCGCACGTGGGGTGACGACATCGCTGACTTCCGTCGGCGGGCCGTGACCGCGGCCCTGGCGGCGGGTGGACCGAGCGAGTCGGCCATCGCCGAGTGGGCTGCGACCCGCCAGCCGGCGTTGGCCCGCATCGGCGGCTTCCTGGCCGACGATGACGGGTGGGCCGGCGTGGCCCTGGCCGTGCACGCCCTGGCCGACGCCGGTTGAGCCCCGGCCGCCGGTGGGTTTGGGTCTCGCGCATTCTGGGGTCAACGAACTTGCACCAGCGCTGTTTTCTTGACCCCAGAATGCATCGGTTGAGGCGGCAGTGAGCGAGGGGGGCTGGCCGGTCTCGCCCGTGTCCTCGTGAGGCCGAGCGCGACACCCCCCGACGACCGGCGGGTGGGGTCCCCGCCGGGCGGGGGACTCAGGCGGGTGGGGTTGGGGTGCCTGCCTCGACAACCGGCGGGTGGGGTGCCCGCCGGGCGGGGGTCAGTCGGGCAGGGGGATGTCGGGGGTGGGGGGACCGCCGCCGGGCTCGGCGACCAGGGCGGCCGCATCGTGCCAGGCCGACTCGATGGCGTCGAGGCGGGTGGCGGCGCTGCGGCGCAGGCGGGCGGCGGTCCCCGCCACCAGGGCGTGGGCCAGGGCCAGCGCGCCGATCATGCTGTCGAAGGGACCGATGCCGTGGGCGGCCACGAAGAAGGTCTCGGTGGCCAGGCCGGCGAGCGGTGACAGGGGACTGTCGGTCAGGGCGATCACGCGGGCGGAACGATCTCTGGCCATGCGCACCATCTGCGCCAGCCACCGCTCGTAGCGGCGGATGTCGACCACTACCAGGGTGTCGTCAGCCGCCACCTCGGCCAGGCGCCGGGCGACGGCAACCTCCGATCCGGCGAGGAGGTGGACGTTCTCCCGCAGCTGGCCCAGCTGCGTGGCGAAGGTGGAGCAGACCGGGTAGGTGACGTCCCCGGAGAGCACCCACGTGCTGTGGCGCCGGTCGGCCAGGAGGGCAACGGCACGCTCGAAGGTCTCGTCGCCGACGCCGGCGAGCGTCTGGTTGACGTTCCCCGCCTCAGCCATCCGCACCTGCTCGAGCAGGTTGGTGGGCGGGTTCTGGCGGATGCGGTCGCGCGCCGGGGCCAGCTGGCGGGCCAGCTCCTGTTGTACGTCGGCCTGGAGATCGACGAAGCCGCGATAGCCGAGCTTCACGGCCAGGCGGACGACCGACGGGCCGCTGGTGTCGGCCCGTTGGGCCACCTGCGCAACGGTACCGAAGGCGATGATCTGTGGTTCGTGGGCCAGGATCTCGGCGATCCGCCGCTCGGTGGCCGTCAGCCGTTCGGCATGCTCGATGAGCCGTTCGACGGGCCCGACGACCGTCATGGCGCTCGCGTCTCGATGATGAGCGATTGCACGGCTCGGCCCACGGGACCCTCGGTGTCGAATACCGTGCTCTCGGCGTTGCCGAACCCGCTGTCCGACAGTCGGGTCACGGCGTGGATGCCGATCCATGGGCCCTGCGGGACGCGTGAGAGCGCGACCGTGAGATCGGGGTTGATGAACGTGTGGGTGGCGAAGGGCAGGATGGTGCTCAGGCCGTTGCCGAAGTCGGCGGCGGCGGCCACCCGTTGCAGCGGCGACGGTTCCTCGCCGTCGACGACGTCGGCGAGCAGCCGCATCCACACCGTCGCCGGCCCCAGCGATTCCCACTCCCCGTGGACGTAGCGCACGTCGACGGCCCCGACGAAGCCCATGGACTCCATGGGGATCGGGATCGGCGGGGGAGGGGCATCGAAGTCGGCCTGCGGTGGCACCGGTGGGTCGGGCACCTGGTCGGGCACCGGCACCGGCGCCGTCCGGATTCGCAGACCCCGGGCGCGAGCCACCTCGACGCCTTCGGCACGCAGCGACGCTTCGACCAGCTGCACCCGTTGGCCCGGCCGGGTGAGCTCGGCATGCAGCTCGAGGGGGCGGACGGGAACCGGCCGGACTAGTTCGATGGTGAGGCGGACGACCTGCATGGCCCGCTCGGCGGGAACTTGCTCGCAGGCGCGCGCCATGAGTGCGGCGACCGGACCGCCGTGCTGCGCGTCGGGCGACCAGGGGCCGACAGTGAGAGCAGACGGCACGAAGCGACCGCCCTCGACGGAGAACAGCGCCTCACCCATCCCAGCGACGATAGCGGCGCCCGGCTCCCCTGGCGCTTGCTAGAAACGACGCCATGGCCCCCAAGTCGTTCCTGCTCAGCCCGGATATGGACGCCTACCTGGTCGCCCACGGTCGACCCCTCGACGACATCGAGTCCCGCCTGGTGGCCGAGACCGAGGAGCTCGGCGACCGCGCCGGCATGCAGATCTCCCCGAGCCAGGCGGCCCTGATGGGCCTGCTCACAGCACTGCTCGGCGCCCGGGATGCCGTAGAGATCGGCACCTTCACCGGTCTGTCGGCGCTGTGCGTGGCCCGCGCCCTGGGATCGGGTGGGTCCCTCCTGTGCTGCGATGTCAGCGAGGAGTGGACCGCCGTCGGGCGCCGGTACTGGCAGGAGGCAGGCGTCGCCGACCGCATCCAGCTGGTGATCGGGCCGGCCGCCGACACGCTGGCGGCGTTGCCGACCGAGCCGCGGTGGGACCTGGCCTTCATCGACGCCGACAAGCCTGGCTACCCGGTGTACTGGGACCACGTGGTGCGTCGCATGCGGCCGGGGGGTGCCATCCTGGTCGACAACACCCTGTGGTCCGGAGCGGTGGCCGAGGCCACCAAGACGGAGGAGTCCACCGTTGCCATGCGCCGGTTCAACGACATGGTGGCTGCCGATGACCGGGTCGAGTCCGTGATCCTCCCGGTGGCCGACGGGCTCACCCTGGCCCGCCGGCTGTGATCCAAGGTCGCGGACGCGCGGTGATCCAAGGTCGCGGACGCGCGGTGATCCAAGGTCGCGGACGCGCTGTGATTCAAGGTCGCGGACGCGCGGTGATCCAGGGTCGCGGACGCCCCCGCCATCCCGTCCCTTTGCCCGACCGGAGGTTCCCATGAAGATCGCGGTGGCATCCGATCATGCCGGATTTCCGCTCAAGGCCGTCGTAGCCCAGCACCTGCGCCGCGCCGGCCACGACGTCGTCGATCTCGGCACCGACAGCGAGGCGCCCGTGGACTACCCGCTGTACTGCTCGGCCTGCGCCCGGGCCGTCGTCGGCGGGGACGCCGAGCTGGGCGTCGTCATGGGCGGCAGCGGGCAGGGCGAGCAGATCGCGGCCAACAAGGTCCACGGGGCGCGCGCGGCGCTCTGCCACGACGAGTACACCGCCCGCCTGGCCCGCCAGCACAACGACGCCAACGTCCTGTCGCTCGGCGCCCGGGTGACCGCCGAAACTCTCGCCCTGGTCATCCTCGACGTGTTCGTCGCCACCGCCTTCGAGGGCGGCCGGCACGTGACCCGGATCGAGCAGCTGGCTGCCATCGAGGCCGAGGAGTGCGGCCCTTAGGTGGTCGTCAGGTCGAGCCCGAGGGAGCGCAGCTGCTCGGCCGGCCGGTGATAACCACGCTCGAGGTGGTGGACACCTCGCAGGAGCGAGGTGCCCTGGGCGGCGGCGGCGGCGATGACGCTGGAGAAGCCGGCCCGGACGTCGGGGATCTCCACCTCGGCGCCCCGCAGCTTCGAGACGCCGCGCACCACCGCCGAGTGCAGGTTGCTGGTGTCGTGGAAGCGGCAGGCTGGGCCGCCCAGGCACGTGGAGAACAGCTCGATCTCGCCGCCCATGGCCTGGAGCGCCGGGACGTAGACGAAGCGATCCTCGTAGACGGTCTCGTGGAGCACCGACATGCCCTCCGCCTGGGTGAACAGCACCATCAGCGGCGTCTGCCAGTCGGTCATGAACCCGGGGTGCACATCGGTCTGCACGGCGGCGGCCCGGAGGCCGTGGGGCGCCGAGGCGGTCATGCCCGCGTCGTCCACCTCCACCACCGCGCCCATGCGCAGGAGGGTGGTGATGGCGGTGACGAGGCGGTCCTGGCCGCAGCCGACGACGCGCACCTGGCCGCCCGTGAGCAGGCCGGCGGTCAGGTAGCTGAAAGCCTCGTTCCGGTCACCTTGCAGGCGGGTCCGGGCGCCGCGCAGCTCGGGCACGCCCTCGATCACCATCCGCCGATCGGGGCTGAGCTCGACCCGGGCCCCCATGCGCTGGAGGAACAACGCCAGCTCCAGCACCTCCGGCTCGGTGGCGGCGTTGCGGATCACCGTGCGGCCGTCGGCCAGGGCAGCCGACAGCAGGGCCGTCTCGGTGGCACCGACACTCGGGTAGGGCAGGTCGATGATGGCGCCCTTCAGCTTGGTGCAGCGCGCTGCGATCCCCGCGTCGGAGACCTCGATCTCCGCCCCCAGCTTGCGCAGGGCCTCCACGTGGAAGTCCACCGGGCGGGCCCCGATCTGATCGCCGCCGACGCGAGGGACCCAAGCCTCGCCGGTGAGGTGGAGGAGGGGACCGAGCAGCAGCACCGGGATGCGGTTGAGGCCGCTGAAGGAGAGGGGGACCGACGGGGTCGCCTCGGTCGGCGGCGACACCGTGATGGCATCGCCGCTCCGCTCCACGTGGGCGCCGACCGCCTCGAGGATGCGGCTGGTGATCTCCACGTCGCCCACATCGGGGACGTTCGAGATGGTGCTGGGCCCGGAGCCAAGGAGCGCGGCGACCATGTGCTTGGTCACCGCGTTCTTCGAACCCCGAACCTCGACCTCGCCGCGGAGCGGGCCGTTCGGTTCGATGAGCCAGGCGTCGGAGGTGATGGCGCGAGGCTACCGGTGCAGCGCCGTCCGTGGTGCCATGGGTCCGCTGGGTGCTGCCTGGGTCCGCTGGCTGCTACACCGGGGGGGATGCACGTCTTGACGAGCTCGGCCCTGGTGACGTCGACACTGGTCAGGTCTGCGTCGCCGACGTCGACGTCGCCGTCGACGTCGCCGGCGCCACCGACGACGCAGGCGGTGCCGGGCGCCCACCAGGACCCGGCCGACCTGATCGGCTTCGTGGTGGCCGTGGTGGTGATCGTGGGCGCGATCATCGTGGTGCGGTG
Organism: Acidimicrobiales bacterium; assembly: GCA_965276635.1. Lineage (GTDB taxonomy): Bacteria > Actinomycetota > Acidimicrobiia > Acidimicrobiales > Palsa-688 > CBDIBC01. Next base: position 352,599 of record CBDIBC010000002.1, read on the forward strand.
GCTCTTCCGGTCCCGACGCCCCCCGAGAGCCTGACGTGGTCGGCCCAGACGTGCTCGGGGTCGTCGAGCTGGTCCGCCTCCGGCTGCCGCTCGTCGAACCGTGGGTCACCGCGCTCGGCACCATCGCCGAGCGCGACGTGCTGCTCGTGCGCGTCGAGCTCGGCGGGGCGGTCGGTTGGGGTGAATGCGTTGCCCAGCCGGAACCGACCTACAGCGCCGAGTACACCGCAGGAGCGCAGGCCGTGCTCGCCGCCCACCTGGTGCCGCGCCTGTTGGCCGCCAGGCCGTCCTCGGCGTCGGAGGTGGCTCCGGCCCTGGCCGGTGTGAAGGGTCACCCCATGGCCAAGGCGGCGCTGGAGCTGGCCGTGCTCGACGCCGAGCTGCGTCGGGCCGGCCGGAACCTGGCCGCAGACCTGTGGGCCCGCTCCGACGTCGACGGGCAGCCGCCCGCGTCGGTGGCGGCGGGCGTGGCGGTCGGCGTTGCCGGCGACATCGGCGCCCTGGTCGACGAGGTCGACCGGCGGGTCGAGGAGGGCTACCGGCGGGTGAAGCTCAAGATCCATCCGGGATGGGACATCGAGCCGGTCACCGCGGTCAGGGACGGCCATCCGCACCTCCTCCTCCAGGTGGACGCCAACGGCAGCTATGCCCCCCTCGGTGCCGAGGATGCGGCCCGGGCCCTGGTCCCGCTCGACGCCTGCAACCTGCTGATGATCGAGCAGCCCCTCGCCGCCGACGACCTGCTCGGCCACGCCGAGCTGGCCTGGCGCCTGTCCACGCCGCTCTGCCTGGACGAGTCCATCGACTCCATCGGGGCGGCGGAGGCGGCACTGGCCCTGGGCGCCTGCGCCGTCATCAACGTGAAAGCGGGCCGTATCGGGGGCTACCTGGCTGCCGTGCGGCTGCACGACATCTGCCTCGCCCGGCACGTCTCGTTGTGGTGTGGAGGCATGCTCGAGACCGGGGTGGGGAGGGCGGCCAACCTGGCGCTGGCCACCCTCCCGGCCTTTTGCCTACCCGGGGACCTGTCGGCGGCGGACCGCTTCTGGGTCGACGACATCGTCACCCATCCAGCCCGCCTCGACACCGATGGCACCATCGCCGTCCCGGTCGGACCTGGGCTCGGCGTCGAGGTGGTCAGCGATCTCGGCGCCCGGACCATCGACCGCGCCCGCTGGGTCGCCCCGCCGCGCTGACCAGCGCCCCCCGCACCGACCACGTCTGTTCGGATCGCAGCGGCGTGCGGTCCGACACCCACGGTGCCGGGGGCGCCTCGACCAGACGGGCCAGGTTCAATAGGACGGTGTCGTAGTTCACCCGCCAGCCCCGGAACGCCTCCCACGCCGCGTCGCGGTCCGGGCGCAGCGTCATCCCGGCATCGGTCATCTGGGTCCAGGCGGCGTCGAACTCGACCCGAGCGATGGTGATGGGATCAGCGGGCTGCGGATCGGCGGGGTAGGGCACCGAGAACACGTTGGCGACCCGGCGCAGGCACAAAAAGCCGGCCCGCAGGCACAGCTGCGCGTCGGGATCCGGCTCGTGGTCGACCGCCGCGACCCACAGGCTGGCCGCGTCGAGGACCGTTCCGGCCGCCGTGATCCACGACTGATGCGGCTGGGGCGAGCGGAAGAAGGCGAGCGTCGGGAACGACGTGTGGGACTCCTCCACGTCGGCGAACCACTCCTCCCAGCGGCGCCACAGCTCCGTCAGGCGGGACCCAAGCATCTCGATGCGGTGGTACCGGATAAGCATGGTGGTGGCCTGGGGCGGGTCGCCGGCGCGCACCTCCAGGAGGGCGACGCCGTTCTCCCGGCGGGAGAACGCGCCGTAGATGCTGGGGAGATAGGTGATCAGCATGGTCACCAGCAGCAGGCCGAGCCCGGCTTCGCTATAGGTGAGCAGATCGGCGAAGAGCTGCCCGGTGGCAGTGGTGCCCAGCGTGGTGATCGACGAGCCCGACAGCTCGATGGCCCGGGCGACCGAGGTGGTCGCCACGGCCAGGTACATGAGCCCGTAGGCGACGAGCAGCAGCACCAGCCAGGTCAGCAGCAGCGCCAGGAGAGAGACAGGACCGAGCATCGCCATGGCCCGGTCCCGGCGGGCGTAGCTGGCCGCTCGACCGGATGCCAGGCGGAACCCAGCCCGCACGCCGAGGGTCACGGCCCCGGTCAACCGGCTCTGGACGCCGCGAGGGAGGATCGTGGCCCTGATGGCGGAGAGGAGCGTGGTGACGACGATCACCACGCCGACGGCGAAGGCCACGATGTCGAAGGCCGTCTTCATCGGATGCGAGGTGGTCGAGTCGTGAGTGGCTGTCGCAGGGAGCAGACGGTGGTGACCAGGGCTCAGGCCGGGCGCGTGAGCAGCGCCGGGCGGCGTGGCGCGGAGGCCGGCGCGGTCATGCGACGGACGCGGCCGGCTGCCAGGCGCGCAGGTCGGTCAGGCGAGCGTCGTTGGAGAACATCTCCACGATCGGCTGGCTCAGGCCCAATCGCTTCTGCACCCGTTCCACCTCCAGCTGCTCGTTCCACAGCACCAGGGTGACGACCAGCCCGTCACGCCCGGCCCGGGCCGTGCGGCCGCTGCGGTGCAGGTAGCCCTTGTGGTCCTCGGCCGGGTCGTAGTGGACGACCACGTCGATGTCGTCGACGTCGATGCCTCGCGCCGCCACGTCAGTGGCCACCAGCACCGGGAGCTGCCCGTCGGCGAACTGCCTCAATGCCCGCTCTCGCAGCTGCTGGCGGAGGTCGCCGTGGATGGCCCGGGCATCGACGCCTTCCTTGCGGAGCGCCTCGGTCAACTTGTCCGCGCCCCGCTTTGTCCGGGTGAACACCAAGGCCCGGTCGGCTGGCGCGCAGATGGCGGCAACCATCCGGACCTTGTCCATCTGGTGTACCTGCAGGAACCGGTGCTCCATGGCCGTGACGGTGAGCTTGGCCGAGAGCACCTCGTGGCGGACCGGGTCGTGCATCTCGTGGCGCACCAGGCGGTCCACGTCACCGTCGAGGGTGGCGGAGAACAGCATCGTCTGATGCCGGGTGGTCAGGTGGCGCAACAGCCACTCCACCTGGGGCGTGAAGCCCATGTCGGCCATCCGGTCGGCCTCGTCGAGCACGACGATCTCGATGCCGGCCAGGTCGACGTCGCCGCGCTGGCACAGGTCGATGAGGCGACCCGGCGTGGCGATGATCACGTCGGTGCCGTCGGAGAGCGACTTGATCTGGGCGTCCATGCCGGCCCCGCCGTAGCAGGCGGTCAGGGACTGGCCGATGGATTCGGCCAGCGGAGCGAGGACGTCGGCCACCTGCCTGGCCAGCTCCCGGGTCGGCACGAGGGCCAGACCTCGCGGCGCCCGGCCCGCGGGCAGGCCACCGCTGGCGGGGCCGTTCGGGCGCACCGTCTCAGAGAGGCGTTGGAGCATGGGGAGGCCAAACGCCAGCGTCTTGCCGGAACCGGTCTTTGCCTTGCCGCACACGTCGCGGCCCCGCAAGGCGTCGGCGACGGTCATGGTCTGGATAGCGAACGGTGCAGTGATGCCCCGCTCGGAGAGGGCCGCCACCAGCGCGGGGGCCAGGCCCATGGCGGCGAACGTACCGGTCGGACCGGTGAGAGTTGTCAAACCTGCTCCTCTGTGTGCCCGGGACCTGAGTGCCTCAGGTCGGGGCCGAATCCTTGTCTCCGGGGAGCGATGCTCCCGTCGGGAGGTGGACCGCCGGGCCGCCTGGTGCGCCACGAAGCCACGAACCTCGCCCAAATCGTATCTGATGCAGGCGTCGAGCGGTCCGATCACCTGTGGCGCCGGGTTCCGGGCCACCCATCGCCCCTTGGCGGGCGGGCGGGACCCCTGGGCGCGCCCAACGCCAGATCGGCCCCGGCCGGCCTCCTGGCTAGCCTGAGCCCGATGACCCTGCCCCTGTTCGACACGCCGGCGGAGCACCACGCCAGGCGGGTCACCCTCGTCCGGCTCTCGGGGGAGATCGCCCGGGCCGTGGGAACGGTCGGCCGGGTGGTCGTGGAAGGTGAGGTCTACCGGCCCACCACCTCGCGCGGTGGTTGGGTCTTCTTCACCCTGCGCGACCGCGCCGCCCAGGTTGCGGTCCGGGTCCCCCGAGCGGTGGCGGCCCGGGATCGCATCGTTGCCGGCGAGCGGGTCAGCGTCGTCGGTGTCCTGGCCTGGACCCCCGACCGGGGCCAGCTCGGGTTCGACGCCGAAGAGGTCATGCCGGTGGGCGAGGGCGCGGTGGCTGCCATGATCGCCGAGGTGCGCGCCCGGCTGGGCGCCGAGGGGCTGCTCGACCGCCCGCGCCGCCCGATCCCGGTCCTGCCGGCTGTCGTCGGCGTGGTCTGCGGTGCCGACGCCGCGGTGCGCAAGGACATCGAGTCGGTGGTGGTCAGCCGGTTCGCCGGCTACCCGCTGTACGTGGAGGAGGCCACCGTGTCCGGCCCCGGCGCCGCCGTCTCCATCGTCGATGCCCTGGTCCGGCTGACCAACCGAATCGGCGTCGAGGTGATCATCGTCGCTCGGGGCGGCGGCGACGCCGCGTCCCTTCTGCCATGGAGCACCGAGGAGGTGTGCCGAGCTGTGGCCATGGCATCGGTGCCCGTGATCTCCGCCATCGGCCACGACGGTGACCGCCCGCTGTGCGACGAGGTCGCCGACCTACGTTGTGGGACGCCGTCGATCGCCGCCGCGGCGGTCGTCCCCGATCGTCGAGCGCTGCAGGAAGCGGCCGACAGCCTGATCGTGGCCAGCGCCAGCTTCCTCGGTCGCCGAGTCGACCACGGTCGAGGAGCCCTGGAACGGATCGACACCAGCCGAGCCCTGCGAGCAGGAATCGGCGTGGCGGCTGACCGGCTGGCTCGAGCCGACGACCGTCTCTCCTTTGTCCACCCGGCGCGCCCCCTGCATGCCTGCCGGAGTCGGCTCAGCGGTGTTTCCTTCCGCCGCCCCACCTGGGAGCGCCTGTCTCGCGCCGGCGGTCGCCTCGACGCCGAGCTGCGACACCTGCACGCCCTGTCCCACCGGCGGGTGCTCGAGCGGGGCTACGCCGTGGTCACCGGGTCGACCGGTGCGGTGGTGCGCCACGCCGGCCAGGTCTCGGTCGGCGAGCGCGTCGCCGTGGCGTTGGCCGAGGGCGGCCTGACGGCGACGATCGACGCCGTCTCGCCCGAGGTCGTGCCGTGGCTCGCCCCCGCAGCCGCCCGGCCGCAGCCTGGGCCCGACGATGGAGGTCGGTGATGGCCGACGGGCCCGACGGCCTGCCCTCGGCGGGGCCCGATGCCACCTTCGAGCAGATCATGGCCGAGCTGGAAGCGGTCACCGATCGGCTGGCCCGCGGCGACCTGGGCATCGAGGCGGCCGCTGACCTCTATGAGCGGGCGGAGCGGCTCCACGCTCGGGCCACCGATCGCCTGGCCCAGGTCCAGGCCCGGGTGGACAGGCTGGCGGGCGGGAGCGACGCCCCGTTGCCGCCGGGTTGACGCCGCCCGGTTCCGATCGCGCCGCCGCGGGCGGCGGAGCGGGTGTCTGTTCCCCTTGGCTGTGTCGCTCAACCACGAGCTGGTAGAGGTCGGTGGGCCGAGGTTGTCGAGGGCTTGGAGGCACAGGTCGCCAGGGACGAGCCGGAGCAGTGTGCAGTTCGTTCGACTGGGTCGAACAAACTGAACACCGCTCTGGTGGCAGTTCTCTTCGCGACTGCCTCCGGCGGGGTGCGGGCGCCGGCGGGGTGCGGGCGCCGGCGGGGTGCGGGCGCCGGCGGGGTGCGGGCGCCGGCGGCCGTCGGCGGTGGTGTGCGGTGGCGATGGGCCGTCGGCCGGTGATGGCGGTGGGCCGTCGGCCGGTGATGGTGATGGCCGGTGGTGGTGATGGGCGGTCGGCGGTGATGGGCCGGCGGCCGTCGGCCGGTGGTGCCCGGCTGTCGGCGGTGGTGCCCGGCTGTCGGCGGTGTCGCTTGTGGTCGGACCCAATCGTGGCGGTGTCTGACGCAGGGTTCGGCGCAGTCTTGGCGGTGCCGGCTCGAGGTTCGGCGCATTCGTGGTCGCCGGGAACCCAAAACCGCACACGACCTCGCCGGCACCTGACCAAAACCGCACCCGACCTCGCGAGCAGGGCGCGCCGACCGACGGCGCCGGCAGTGCGCGACCTGCTGCTCCGAGCACGCCGCCAGAGCGAGCGCACACCGCCAGACCGCGCGAGCGTAGGTCAGCACCCCGCCCGAGCAGGCACCCCACGGACACCGACCGAGCGAGGGCGTATACGGCGCCGACGGGTGAACGCATCCTCGGGCACTCGCCGGAAAGCGCACTCGCCGGAAAGCGCACTCGCCGGAAAGCGCACTCGCCGGAAAGCGCACTCGCCCGAACCGCCGGGCCTCAGGTGCGCCAGTGCTCCGTCCAGCACCGGTCGGCCAGCGAGCCGGGCGACCAGCGCCGCCACACCCCGAACAGGGCTTCTGCGGTGCTCTCCGTCCACGCCAGGCAACTGGGCTCGCTGATGCGGCGGACGACCTGGCAGATCCCGCCCTCGTAGACGGTGTAGCCGGCCCACACGCCGGGGTAGTCCTTGGTCGATCCCACCTCGGCGACGGTGATCTCGCCGTGGCGGGCCCGTCGGCTGCGGTGAGTATGGCCGGCGAGGACGACCGTGGACGGGTTGGCCCTGGCCAACATGGCCAACAGCTGGTGGGACTGCCCCGGCCGGATTCCGGGTGGGTAGTGGGTCGGAAGGGGCAGCCGCTGCGGTGGGTGGTGCACCACGATGGCGGCCGGGCCGGCGCCGGAGGCGAGGGCCACGATGCGTTCCAGGTCGCCGGGCCCGAGCCGGCCGCGCTTGTCGGCGGCCTCCGGCGTGTGCCCGTACACGATGCGCAGGCCCGGGACGTCCCGGTAGCCCGGTGCCACGTGGACGGGCACGCCTTCGGCTGCGATCAGGGGCGCACCGTCGACCCGGTGCCGGACGTCGTGGTTGCCGAGGATGGCGTCGACGGCGACTGTGGCGCTGGCCAGCAGGCGCCCCGCCTGGCGGAACTCTGCTGGTTCGGAGTCGCGCGTCAGGTCGCCTTTGGCCACGATCAGCTCGGCGCCCCACGCCTCTGCCTCGGCCATAGCGGCGCGGGCGCACCGCAACGGGTACGGCTCCCAGCCGTCGGGGAGCGGGTCGACGTCGACGATGGTGCCCAGCCGCCCGAACGACCGCTCGCCCAGGTGGAGGTCGCTGATGGTCGCCCACCGGCACAGCAGGCGCCCTGGCGGCGGTGCGGGGGTCCGGAAGCGCGCCACCACGGTGCGGGCCATGCCTGCAGTCGAGGCGACGACGTCGTATGCGGTGGCCGGGTCCAGGCCGTCGAAGGAGACCGCTCCCGGGCCGGCCGGCGAGGGGTCGAGCGGACGCGGTCGCCGGCCCCGCCGGCGCAGCAGGGCCGGCGGCGGGGCGGTCACCCTCACGGCCCGGTCGCCCACCTCGATGCTCAGCTCGCGCTCGGGCAGGGCGGCCCACGTGAGCTGCACGGCGTCGGGTTCGACGGCGAAGACGTCGACGACGACGCGCTTCGCGGCCCGATCCCGGGGGGATCGGGCGGCTATCCCGGGCACGGGCGAGCGAACGGTGATCGGCCGGTGCGGCGTCGGGCTTTCCTGGCCGGGCGACGGGGCAGGAGGGCCTACCCGCCGATCGAGGTCGGGCCGACGGCCGAGTCGTCGCCCAGGTCGGCGGCCGGCGAGTTTGCGGCCGGCGGGTTTGCGGCCGGCGGGTTTGCGGCCGGCGAGTTTGAGGCCGGCGACTCGGCAGCTAGGTCGGCGGCCAGCGTCGGCCGCTGGCGGGCCGCGAAGGCGTCGTTGATCTGGAGCCGCTCGCTGATCTGGGCCAAGCGGGCGCCTCCGATGGGGAGCTCGTGGCTGTCGAGGAAGGCTTGGACGCGTGCCGCCGCTCCCGGCTGGACCAGGCCGGCCGACCCTTCGAGCACGCGCACCAGCAGGTTCTGTGGGTACCGGCTGGTGATCTCGTCCCAGTGGGACTCCACCCATTCCCAGGCCTGGGAGCCGCCGGCCCGGTTCCCCAGGGTGATGGACACCACGAAGGGTGCGTCCTGGTTCCGGATGTCGTCACCGAGGCAGAGGTCGAGCGTGCGGCGCACCAGCGCTGGATCGCCGACCGTGCCCAGGGCATAGAGGTAGCGGACCTTCTCCTGCGGGTTCGTCACCTGCCGGTACTGGTCGAGCACCGTCTGGTAGCCGGCCTCGCCACCCGTGGCGGCCACGATGGCAACGGCCGCCGATCGTACGTCGGGTGCCAGCCCGGCCGGGTCCTCCAGGTAGCGGGTATGGCGGCGCGTCGCCTCCTCGGCGACGGCCGGATCGGCCCCGTACGTGCCCAGCGCGGCTAGGAGGCGGCCGCGAGTGATGCCGACCCGCTCCGTCTCACCGGGGGCGGGGTCCCAGCCCAACCGGGCCGCCATGGGACCTGCCACCTCGCGGACGAACGCCTGCAACGCCGGTCGCGACTCGTCGTTGGCCACGAGGTCGATCATGCCGACGGGCGCCAGGGCCGCCGACCACACGTCGGGGTCCTCCTCGCTGCCGAGCGCCCGCACCAGGGTCGTCCACTGCGAGAGCGGCAGCCAGCCGGCCTGGACGCCGGCCCAGGCGTCGATGAGGAGGCTCTGGCGCTCGAGCGGCTGGCACCGCACCTGCAGGTCGGCGGCCAGGGCGTCGAGCAGGTCCGCGCTGTAGCGCACCCGGTAGAAGCCCCACGCACCCTCGTTCACCACCACCCAGTCGACCGGACCGTCGAAGGTCAGGGTCGTCTGCGGTTGATCGAGGAGGAGCTTCTGGTGCCCCACGGTGCCACCGACGGACACGCGCAAGTTGATGGGGACCGACCAGGTGGTGTCGTCGGGCTCCCCGGCGTAGAGGAAGCGCTGCTGGCTGAGCACCAGGCTGCCTGGGTCGGATCCCCGCTCGACCGAGATCGACGGATAGCCGCCCTGCAGGATCCACGAGTCCATGATCGTCCGCACCGGTGCACCCGACGCCGTCTCGATGGCGTCCCACAGGTCGGCGGTCTCGGTGTTGCCGTACTGGTGCTTGGACAGGTAGCGGGCGATGCCCTGGCGGAAGACGCTGGGCCCGAGGTACTGCTCCAGCATCTTCAGCACCGACCCGCCCTTTTGGTAGGTCAGCACGTCGAACATGGCCTCGGCCTCGTCGGGTGGGCCGACGGCGAACTCCACCGGGCGGGTGGCGCGCAGGCCGTCGACGAGCAGGGCAGCCGCCTTCCCGGCGCTGAAGCCGGACCAGACGTCCCAGTCGGGTCGCAAGGCATCGGTGGTCGTCAGCTCCATGAAGGTGGCGAAGGCCTCGTTCAGCCAGATGCCGTTCCACCACTTCATGGTGACCAGGTCGCCGAACCACATGTGGGCGGTCTCGTGCGAGATGACCTGGGCCACGCGCTGCTGCTCCAGCTGGGACGCCTGCTCTCTCTCGAGCAGCAGTGCCGTCTCCCGGTAGGTCACGCAGCCCAGGTTCTCCATGGCCCCGAAGGCGAAGTCGGGTATGGCCACGTGGTCGAGCTTGGCGGCCGGGTACGGCAGCTCGAAGTAGTGGCCCAGGAAGTCCAGGGCAAAGCGGCCGGCCTCCAGGGCGAAGGGGGTCATGTGAGTCCGACCCGGCGGGGTGACGATCCGCATCGGTACTCCGTTGACGTCCACCGGATCGGTGACGTCGAAGTGGCCGACGACGAAGGCCACCAGGTAGGTCGACATCACCATGGTCTCGGCGAAGACCACGCGTCGGGTCCCGTCGCCGAGCGGTTCGTTGCTCACCACCGGGCCGTTGGAGACGGCCGTGAGGCCCTCGTCGACGACGAGGGTGACCGCGAAGGTCGCCTTCAGGTCCGGCTCGTCCCAGCACGGGAAGGCGCGCCGGGCGTCGGCCGGCTCGAACTGGGTGGTGGCCAGGACCGCCTCGTGCCCGGACTGGTCCTGGTAGGTGCTGCGGTAGAAGCCGTGCAGCTTGTCGTTCAAGATGCCGGTGAAGACCAGGCCCAGCTCGGCCGCCCCGGGTTCGACGGGCTCGTCGAAGGCGATGGTGGCCCGCTGCGCCGCCTCGTCGACCTGGACTCGACCACTGCTCGCCGCACCGCTCTCCGTGGTCAGGATGGCGTCGGTGATGTCGAGGTCGGCGGCGTTGAGCACGAGGCGGTCGGTGGGGTTCTCCACCCGCACCCGGATGGTCACCGTGCCGGCAAAGGTGGCCCGGCTCAGGTCGGGCCGCAGCTCGATCTGGTACGCCTCGGGAATGACATCGCGGGGAAGTCGGTAGTCCGCCAGTTCGGCCAACGGGATCTTTTCCTCTCGGTCACGACCGGCGCGTCCGGCCGGTCCCCCAACCCTAGGGGACGCCTACAGGCGCCCGGTCGAGCGGCCGCCGGTCGGCGAACGGCGCTTCCTCGGGCCGCTAGGTTCGACGCTATGCACGTCGCCGCGGGTCGAGGGCCCCAGGTCGTCACCGTCGGCCACGCCATCGTGGACGTGCTGGCCGCCACCCCTGATCGTGCCGTGGCCGAACTGGGTTTGGACAAGGGCACCATGACCCTCGTCGACGAGGACCGCTCCGAGCAGATCTACCGCCTGCTCCACGAGACGGCTGAAGCGTCCGGCGGGTCGGCGGCCAACACCGCGCACGGCTTGGCCGCGTTTGGCGCCCAGGTCCGCTTCATCGGCAAGGTCCGTGACGATCACCTCGGCCAGGTGTTCCGCGACGCCATCCGCGCCGCCGGCGTCGGCTTCGACGTCCCGCCGGGGGTGGACGGTCCCGGCACGGGACGGTGCTGCATCATGGTGACGCCCGACGCCGAGCGCACCATGTGCACCTACCTGGGAATCGGCGATGACCTCACGGTCGACGACGTCGACACCGGGGCCATTGCCGCCGCGGAGGTCGTCTACATCGAGGGCTACCTCTGCGGGCTGGACTCGACCGAGGCCGCCGTCGCTCAGGCGGTGGCCGCCGCCCGCGACAGCGGGACACAGGTCGCCCTCTCCCTGTCCGATCCGTTCTGGGTCGAGCTGCACGGCGAGGCGTTGGCTGCGCTCCTCGACCGGGTCGACCTGCTGTTCGGCAACGAACAGGAGGCCTGCGGCCTCGCCGGCACCGACGACGTCGACAGCGCGGTGTCGGCGTTGGCGGAGCGCTGTGCGACGGTGGTGGTCACCCGGGGCTCGGCGCCGGTGGTCGTGGCCAACGGCGGCCGCGTGATCCAGGTGGCGGCGCAGCCGGTGTCCGACCTGGTCGACACGACCGGTGCCGGCGACCTCTTCGCGGCCGGCTATCTGTATGGGGTCGTCTCGGGCTTCGCCCCAGACCGCTGCGCCCGGCTCGGGAACCTGGCCGCCGCCGACGTCATCACCCACATGGGGGCGCGGCCGGCCGGCTCGCTCACCGATCTGGTCGACGAGACGTAGCCGAGTCATGCGCCTGCACGCCTATCAGCCCGCCGACAGCCCGCTTCCTGCCATCGGGGTCCTCGAAGACGGGCGGGTCCTTCCGCTCACCTCACTGCCCGAGTTCTACGCCGACGTGCCCGGTTGGTTGCGGCGAGCGGCCGCCGGCCAGGGCCCGGCCGCGGCCCGTCCGGGCGGGACGCTCGTCCTCAGCGACCTGACTCCGGCGGTGCCGGTGCCCCAGACGGCGAAGATCATCTGCGTCGCCCTCAACTACCCCATGCACGCGGCTGAGTCCGGTGTCGCCGTGTCCGAGCGGCCGAACCTGTTCGCCCGGTGGTACGCCACGCTGGTGACCGATGGGACCCCGGTCCCGGTGCCGGAGGTCGAGCCCGGGCTGGACTGGGAGGTGGAGCTCGCAGTGGTCGTGGGGGCGCCCATGCACGCACTCGCACCGGCCGACGTGCCCGCCGGGATCCTCGGCTACACCGTCTTCAACGACATCAGCGCCCGGACCCACCAGTACGCCACAGGCCAGTGGGCCACCGGGAAGAACGCCGATCGCAGTGGCCCCATAGGATCGACCATCGTCTCCGCCGACGCCGTCGACCCCGACGACCTGGGCTTGGGAACGCTCGTCAACGGCGCCGTCATGCAGGACGGCCGTACTTCGGAGATGGTGGTGAAGATCCCCGATCTGTTGGCCTACGCGGCGCAGACCATGACCCTGCGCCCCGGTGACGTGATCGCCACCGGCACCCCTGCGGGCGTCGGTCACCGCCGGCAACCGCCCGTGTACCTCCGTCCTGGCGACACCGTCGAGGTGCACGTGGACGGGGTCGGATCGCTGCGCAACCCGATCGTGGCGCCATGAGCCGGCACAGACGTGAGCCGGCACAGACGTGAGCCGGCACAGACGTGAGCCGGCACCGACGTGAGCTGGTTCAGCGCCCCCGGTTCGGCTTGCGGCCGTGGTTGGCCTTCTTGCGCTTGGCGCGCAGGCGAGCTTTGTGGGTGCGCTTGGACATGAGGAACGACACTAGCGGTCGGAGGCTCCTGCCGCCCATGCGGCCCGTCGGTAGTCTCCGGCCGATGCGAGACCATGGCCCCTCTCCCTGCCGGGGCTGACCCCGGGCCGAGCGGGCTCTGGCTGGTGTGCGGCGAGCGTGTGCTGGCCGCGGTGCGCAATCGGCCGGCGGGTGGGTGGGGCCGGCTCGACGAGGGCGCGGTGGTGCTCTCGGGCCGTCACCTGGTCCAGACGTGGGCGCCGGCTGCCGCCCTGGACGTGGCCCACTGCGTGCCTGCCGCCGGGGACGTTCCCGCGCCCGGAGGCGGGGCTGGGGGGGACGGGCCTGAGACGGCCTGGCGGGTCTCTCGGGTGCGTGCCGTCGGTGCCCGGCGCGTCTGCGTGGCGGCTCGGGGTGGCGCGATCGTGGTGGTGGCCCGTCGCGGTGCCTTCGAGCGTTGGGGGTTGGGCGCCGGCGACGAGGTCGCGGTGCGCGGTGGGTGACGGCCCCGGCCCCGCCGAGGTACGAGGTGGCGGCCGCATCGTGTTGGTGGGCACGCCCATCGGCAACCTTGGCGATCTCTCACCCCGGGCGGCAGAGACGTTGGCCGGCGCCGACCTGCTGTGTTGCGAGGACACCCGCCGCACCGGGCGCCTTCTCAGCGCGGCCGGCATCGCCGCCCCCCGGCTGGTCGCCCTGCACGACCACAACGAGGCGTCGATGGCGGACGAGATCGTCCGTCGCGCCGCCGGCGGCGCGACGGTGGCGGTGGCGACCGACGCCGGCATGCCCGGCATCAGCGATCCGGGCGAGCGGGTGGTGCGAGCGGCGGCGGCCGCCGGGGTCGCCGTCGACGTGGTGCCCGGCCCGTCGGCGCTGGTGGCCGCCCTGGTGGTCTCGGGGCTGCCGACCGAGCGGTTCGTCTTCGAGGGCTTCCTCCCCCGCAAGGGATCCGTCCGTGGCGGCCGGCTCGACGAGGTGGCATCCGAGCGGCGCACGACCGTGCTCTACGAGGCCCCCCACCGGGCCGAGCGGACGCTCGCCGACCTGGCCGAGCGCTGCGGCGCCGAGCGGCCGGTGGCGATCGCCCGCGAGCTGACCAAGCTGCACCAGGAGGTGTGGCGAGGGACCCTCGGTCAGGCGGTGGAATGGTGCCGGGAGCACCAGCCGAGGGGCGAGTGGGTGATCGTCTGCGCCGGCGCGCCGCTTGCTGATCCGTCCGACTGCACCGACGCTGACATCGTGGCCGCCCTGACCGTGGCCCTGGGATCGGGCCGCGACCGGCGGGCGGCGGTGGCCGACGTCACCTCCGACCTCGGCGTCCCGAAGCGGCGCGTGTACGATCTGGCCGTCGGCATGCGCCGGCGCCTCGGCGGCTGACGGCTCCCCGGTATCCTCCCCCCGTGGCTCGCTTCTACGTCACCACCCCTATCTATTACGTGAACGACGCGCCACACATCGGGCACGCCTATACGACGGTGACCGCCGACGCGCTGGCGCGCTGGCATCGCCTGGCCGGCGACGACGTGTTCTTCCTGACCGGCACCGACGAGCACGGCCTCAAGGTGCAGCGGTCGGCGGAGGCGAACGGGCTGACGCCCATCGAGCAGGCCGATCGCTTCTCGCAACGCTTCCGGGACGCGTGGGACCTGCTCCAGATCACCAACGACGACTTCATCCGGACCAGCGAGGCACGCCACTACCGTTCTGTACAGGCCCTGATGCAGGCGGCCTACGACAACGGCTGGATCGAGCTCGGCACCTACGTCGGCCAGTACTGCGTCGACTGCGAGGCGTACTACACGACCGACGAGCTGATCGACGGCGAGCTCTGCCCGCTCCATCGACGCCCGGTCGAGCTGCTCGAGGAGGAGAACTACTTCTTCAAGCTCTCGGCCTTCTCCGACCGTCTGCTGTCCTGGCTCGACGCCAAACCGGGCGCCATCGTCCCCGAGACCAAGCGCAACGAGGCGGCCGGGCTGATCCGCGGCGGCCTGCGCGACATCTCGGTGTCGCGCACGTCGCTCACGTGGGGCGTCCCGGTCCCATGGGACGACAAGCACGTCTTCTACGTCTGGTACGACGCGCTGATCAACTACGCCACCGCCGTCGGCTACGGCACCGATCCCGAGCGCTTCGAGACGTGGTGGCCGGCCGTGCACCACCTGGTCGGCAAGGACATCCTGCGGTTCCACTGCGTGTACTGGCCGGCGCTGTTGATGGCGGCGGGCGTCGAGCCGGCGAGCCAGGTCGGCGTGCACGGCTTCCTGCTCGTCAAGGGCGAGAAGATGTCCAAGACGTCCTTCAACCAGATCGCCCCGTCCGATCTGGTCGAGACGTTCGGGGTCGACGGGTTCCGATACCACTTCCTGCGGGATCAGACGTTCGGGCCCGACGGCGACTTCTCCTACGAGGGCATGGTCGCCCGTTACAACGCCGACCTGGCCAACAACCTCGGGAACCTGCTGGCCCGGGTGGCGACGGTCGTCGACCGCAAGTGCGGTGGGATCGGCCCGGCGCCCGACCCGTCCAGTGCCCTGGCGGCCACGGCCGCCGAGGTGCTCGCCGCCGCCCGCCAGGCGTGGGACCGGATCGCTCCCAGCGAGGCGCTCGATGCCACCTGGCGGCTGATCCGGGAGACGAACGCGGCGCTGGAGGCGGCCGAGCCGTGGAAGGCGGAGCCGGGTCCCGACGTGGACCGCGTGCTCGGCGACGCCCTCGAGGTGCTGCGGATCGTGGCCGTGCTGGCCAGCCCGGCCATCCCCGACACGGCCCGGGAGATCTGGCGGCGCATCGGCGTCGACGGCGATCCCACCACGGCCGGATCGCTCACGCCGGCCGCCGCCTGGGGTGGCTACCCGGGCGGCCTGACCGTGACCAAGGGCGCAGCCCTCTTCCCGCGGATCACCGGGTAGCCCGGTGGCCGCTCCCATCCGCTGGACCGACAGCCACTGCCACATCCCGTACCAGGGGGTCGGCACCGACGTCATCGCCGAGGCCCAGGCCGCCGGCGTCAGTCGCATGATCACCGTCGGGACCGATGCAGCCCAGTCCCGGGCGGCGATCGAGACGGCGCGGGCGCATGACGGGGTGTGGGCGACGGTCGGCTTGCACCCCCACGACGCCAAAGACGGCGTGGACGTCATCGACGGTCTGTTGGCTGCTCCTGACCCGGTGGTGGTCGCGGTCGGCGAGTGCGGCCTCGACTACTTCTACGAGCACTCCCCACGGGCTGCGCAGCGCACTGCCTTCGCCGCCCAGATCGCCCTCGCCCACGCCCGGGAACTGGCGCTCGTCATCCACACCAGGGACGCATGGGAGGACACCTTCGACGTGTTGGCAGCCGAGGGCGTGCCGAGCCGGACGGTGTTCCACTGCTTCACCGGGGGGCCGGTCGAGGCCCGCCGGGCGCTCGACACCGGTGGCTGGTTGTCGTTCAGCGGGGTGGTCACGTTCAAGAATGCGGCGGACGTCCGGGAGGCGGCGGCGCTGTGGCCCGCTCGATCGGCTCCTGGTGGAGACCGACACGCCTTACCTGGCGCCCGTCCCGCACCGGGGACAGCCGAACCGGCCGGCGTGGGTCTCGGTGGTCGGCGAGGCCGGTGGCGGCGGTGAAGGGGCTGGCGCCGGCGGACCTGGCCGCCGCCACCTGGGCGGCCACCGCGGCTGCCTTCGGCCTCCCCGAGTGACGACGGACCCGGCTCCTACTCTTCTGCGGTGACCCTCAGCCGCCGGGAGATCAACGAGCTGCTCGACGGGCACGGCCTGCATCCCAGCCGGGCCCTCGGCCAGAACTTCGTGGCCGACGCCAACACCGTTCGCCGCATCGCCCGCCTGGCCCGCATCGGCTCAGGTGACCGGGTTGTGGAGATCGGCGCCGGGTTGGGCTCACTGACCATGGCGCTGGCCGAGACGGGGGCACGCGTGACGGCCGTCGAGGTGGATCGGGGCCTGGTGCCGGTCCTGCGCCGCACCCTTGCCGCCCATCCCGTCACCGTCGTGGAAGGCGACGCCATGGCGCTCGACTGGTCGGCGCTGCTCGGCGCCGACCGTTGGGTGCTGGTGGCCAACCTCCCCTACAACGTCGCCACCCCGCTGATCGCCGACCTGCTCGACGGGGTGGCCGCCATCGACCGCATGCTTGTGATGGTGCAGCGCGAGGTGGGGGAGCGGCTGGCGGCAGGGGTCGGCGACCAGGGCTACGGCGCGGTGTCGGTCAAGGTGGCGTACTGGGCCGAGGCGCGCGTTATCGGCCGGGTCCCGGCGTCGGTGTTCGTGCCCCGCCCGAACGTGGAGTCCGCGCTGGTGGAGATCGTCCGGAGGCCGACGCCGGCCGTCGATCCGGCCACCGTCGACGCCGGCACCCTGTTCGCCGTGGTGCGCGCCGGGTTCGCTCACCGCCGCAAGATGCTGCGGCGAGCGCTCGACGGTGTCGTCGAACCGGACGCCTTTGCCACCGCTGGCATCGCATCGGACGTCCGGGCCGAGGAGCTGGACGTGGTCGCGTGGGGTCGCCTGGCCGCCGCCACCGTGGCGGCCCGCCAATGAGGGTCCTGGCCCCGGCCAAGCTGGCGCTGTCGCTGCGGGTGACGGGCGTGCGGGAGGACGGCTACCACCTCATCGACGCCGAGATGATCACCGTCGACCTGGTGGACGAGCTGACGTTCTCCGCCGGCGACGGGTTGGTCGTGGTCGACGAGGTCGGTCGCGGCCTCGAGGTGCCGGCCTCGGAGGAGAACCTGGTCCGCCGGGCCCTCGATGCCGTCGACCGGCGCGCCCACGTCGAGCTGCGCAAGCGCATCCCGGCCGGCGGTGGGCTGGGGGGCGGTTCGGCCGATGCGGCCGCCGTGCTGCGCTGGGCCGGCTGCGCCGACGGCGCGGTGGCCGCCGCCCTGGGCGCCGACGTGCCGTTCTGCCTCTCCGGCGGCCGGGCTCGCGTCACGGGTGTCGGCGACATCGTCGAGCATCTGGCACCCCTACCGTCGGACGAGCAGGCCTGGACGCTGCTCACCCCACCGTTCGGGGTGTCGACCGCCGCCGTCTACGCCATGTGGGATCGGCTGGGCGGCCCGACCGGCGCACGCAACGACCTGGAGTCAGCCGCGCTCGCCGTCGAGCCCCGCCTGGCCGAGTGGCGCGATCGACTCCGCCGGGCCACCGGTCGCCAGCCCGTGCTGGCCGGCAGCGGATCCACCTGGTTCGTGGAGGGCGCTGCCCCCGGCGACGACCGCGTCGTCGTCCACGCTGGCCGCTGAGCCGCTCGGCGCTAGCGGCCCGCCCGGCGCTGCCAGCGCGTCGCCTTCAGCATCTTCTTGTGCTTCTTCTTCCGCATGCGCTTACGGCGCTTCTTGATGAGGGATCCCATGGCGTCGAGCCAACCTAGCGGCCCCGACCGCTCTCCGCACGCTGACCGACCGCTCAGGTGGGCGGGACGGGCTTGGCCTTGGGCGGTGGGACCCCCACCTTGGGACCGATGCCGGCGGCGTCGGGCCAGCGGCGGCGGGAGACGATCGACAGCTTGCGCAGGAGGGCCACCGCTCCGGGGTCGTCGTCGGCCGGCCTGGTCTCGATGCGGCCGTCGGCGACCATGCCCTCGATGATCTCCCGGCCGGCGTCGGTGCGCACGATGGTGAGCGTCCAGTCGTTGAAGGCGCCGATCCCGCCGGTGGAGATGTCGGCATGCTCGGCCGCGAAGTCCGGGCAGGTCTTGCAGCCCTCACGGGTCCAGGCGTGGCACTCCTTGAGGGGGATCTCGTGGTAGTCGCCGTTGCGCATCCACAGCTGGAACACGCCCTTGATGTTCATCTTGACGATGTCGGCACGAGCCAGGCCGTACTTCGCCTCGAACAGCTCGCTGAAGATGGCGTCGTCGAAGGTCTTGGAGCACAGCAGCCCGATCGACAGCGCCATCCGGCGACCCACCTTGCCCGCCTTCCGGGCCCGCATGACGCCGGGCACCGACGCCTGGCAGCTCATGCCGACCAGCGCCAGTCGCTCGGCGCCACCGGCGATGGCCTCGGTGTAGGCCAGGGTGTTCGCCGAGTACGTGTAGCGGGATCCTGACGCGGCGAGGATCTCTTGGCGCGTCCGGGCCAGGCCGGGCGTGGCCTTCCACGTGCTGCCGTCACCTTCGAGGAACGAGACCAGGGCAGCATCGATGTGATCGTGCTCCAAGGCCCACAGCAGGATGGCCGACACCATGCCGCCGTCCTGGCCCCGCTCGTGCAGCTCGGGATCGGTCGCTCGGGCCAGGAAGATGTCCTTGCTGATCCCGGTCAGCTCGTCGGGCTCCCGCTCCCGGCCGTAGAGGTAGGTGTCCACCTCGCTCTCCCAGCTCCGGAACCGGGGACAGGCGCGCGTGCAGCTGGTGCAGCCCCGCTCGCCGTGCCCGCAGTTGGCGGGGCCGAGCTCGTCCTCCAGATGGAACGGCCGGTACACCCCGTTGGTGTCGTCGTAGCCGAGCACGTCGTGCGGGCAGGCCACCACGCACCCTGCGCAGCCGGTGCACAAGCCGCTGGTGACCACCTCGGAGAACAGCTCCAGCCACTGGGCGCGCCACCGCTCCCGAGCGGGCTTCGGTGCAGTCTCGGTCGTCGACATGCGGCGAGGCTACCGCTGCCCTGCGACGGGGACGATTGCGCACCGGGTGCCGGTAGCGTTCCGCCGCCATGACATCGATCGATGCCACGACCACCTCCTCCGACGCCAACGATCCTGGCGCCATCTCCGGACCCATGGTGTTGCTGCTGGCCGTGGCCTGCGGGGTGTCGGTGGCCAGCATCTACTATCCCCAACCTCTTCTGCACACGGTGGCGCGCACCTTCCACGTCGGCTCGGGGCCGGCCGGCCTGCTCGTCACCGTCTCCCAGATCGGCTACGCCGCCGGCCTGGCCCTGCTCGTGCCCCTGGGTGATGTGCTGGCCCGCCGCCGGTTGGTGCCCGTCGTCATGGTCGTCACCGCCGCGGCCATGGGCCTGTCGGCGGTTGCTCCGTCCCTGGCCCTGCTGATCGCGCTCGCCTTCGTCGCCGGTGTGGGAGCCGTGATGGCCCAGGTGCTCGTCCCTCTTGCTGCGTCGCTGGCCGACGACGAACGGCGCGGCCGGGTGGTCGGCACCGTGATGAGCGGCCTGCTGCTCGGGATCCTGCTGGCCCGGACCGTGTCGGGGTTGATCGCCGGTGCCAGCTCCTGGCGGGTCGTCTACGTGGTGGGCGCAGGCCTGCTGCTCGCCCTGGCCGCGGTGCTGGCGCGCCGCCTGCCGGTCGAGGCGACCCGTCCCCGCTTGCGCTACCGGCAGGTGCTGCGCTCGACGATTCGCCTCTTCGCCGGTGAGCCGCTGTTGCGTCGTCGGGCCCTCCTTGGTGCCCTGGGCTTCGCCGCGTTCAGCGTGTTCTGGACCACCGGCGCGTTCCTCATGGCTGGGCCGCCGTACCACTACAGCGACACCGTCATCGGCCTTTTCGGCCTGGTGGGGGCGGGCGGTGCCGTGTGCGCGTCCTTCGCCGGGCGGCTGGCCGATCGAGAGCTGACTCGGCCTACGACGGCGGCGTTCGCCACCGTTATCGGCCTGTCGTTCGTGCCGCTCTACCTCGGCCGCCACAGCCTGGCCTGGCTGATCGTGGGGATCCTGGCGCTCGACGTCGGCGTCCAGGGCCTCCAGGTGACCAACCAGTCGTTGATCTACCGCCTGGCGCCCGACGCCCGCAGCCGGATCAACGCCAGCTACATGGTCTGCTACTTCGCGGGGGGCGCCGTCGGCTCGGCGCTGGCCGGGTTGGCCTATTCGTCGTCGGGCTGGGCCGGTGTGTGCGTGCTGGGCGCGGTGGCCGGCCTCCTGGCCCTGGTCGGCTCGGCGTTCGACGCCGTGCGCCCGGTGACCGTTCCCGCCGGTGCCCCGGCCACCGGCTGACGGGTAGCCGCGCTCAGCCGCCGGGCGGCACGCTGGTAGTCGGTGTGGTCGAGGTGGTGACGGCAGCGCCACTGCCGAGGCCGGTGGTGGTGGTGCTCGATGTGGTGCTCGTGGCCTGACCGGGCGGGGTGGTCGTCGATGACGTCGGTGTGGTGGTGGTCGCCACCCTCGAGGTCGAGGTGGTGGATGTCGGTCGGGTGGTGCTGGTCGTCTCCGGTGGCCGGGTCGTGGTGGTGGTGGTGGTGGCGGTGGCGGCGGCCGGAACCGTGGTGGGTGCGGTGCGGGCGACCGCGTTCTTGCTCGGCAACGGCTGGAAGTTCTGGGCCAGGACGTAGGCGATGGCGAAGGCCACGATCAGCAGCGCTGTCGAGCGGGTCAGGCGGAGGCGGGGGTGGAGGTTCCGGCGGAGCCAGTCCAGCGAGGAGTTGGCCATCACGGGACCGGGTTCGTGCGGTTGACGACGGACGGGCTGCGGATCTCGTTGTCCCGGAGGGCGATGGCCACCCGGAGGCGGAGCTCCCGGCCGACATCGAACTGCCGGCCGGGCTGGGTGCGGACCAGGAGGCGGAGGTTCACGTAGCCGACCTCGATGGTCTCCACGCCGGCCATGACCGGGGCGCCCACGATCAGGTCCCGCCACTCCTTCTCGTCCGCCATGCTGTCGGCCACCGCGGCGATGAGGGGTGTCACCTTCTGGAGGTCCTCTTCGACCGGGATGGGGATGTCGATCACCACCCGGGACCAGTCCTTGGAGAGGTTCGTCACCTGGCGCAGCGAGCTGTTGGGCACGACGATCAGGTCGCCCTGCTGGCTGCGCAGCTTCGTCACCCGGAGCGTGACCTCCTCGACGGTGCCGCTGATGCCGGTCAGCTGGCCGGGCATGGACAGCCGGACCAGGTCGCCGATGCCGAACTGGCGCTCGGCGAAGAGGAAGAACCCGGCGAGCAGGTCACCGACGATCTGTTGGGCCCCGAACCCGAGGGCGACGCCGATGACGGTGGCCGGGGCCACCAGGCTGGTGAGCGGGACCCCGAGGTCCTTGACGGCGACCACGGCGGCGATGATGTAGACGAGCGACACCGCGGCCCACTCGCCGGCCTGGGCCACGGCGCGGCGCCGCTTGCTGGCTTCGCTGGGGACACCGCCGGCCTCGATGAGCGCGCGCACGTCGTCGTCGACTCCGGCCCGGTAGCGGAACGACAGCCAGCGCACGAAGCGGGCGATCAGGACCGCGCCGAGCACCACCACCACGACGGGCAGGAGATCGTTGCGCGCCAAGCGCTCGAGCGCCATCATCACCCGCCAGCATGCCCAACGACGCGCCCCGGGGTGGGGCACGCCCGCATTCAGGCTGGTCGCAGAGGGTGCGACCAGCCCCCGTGGGGTCCCGCCGTGTCAGCACTCGGCCCCTATCGGGTGCTCGGCCGCAGTCGGGTGCTCAGCCTCCGTCGGTGCTGGCCGCCGGCAGCGCGACGGCGCACGGGTCGCTGTCCGGCTCGCCAACGGCGGGCGCGGTGGCTTCGAGGTGGGCGATGACCCGTTCGGTGATGGAGGCCAGCGCGGCCAGGTCAGCGGGGGGCAGGTGGTCGATGAGGTGCTGGCGGACGCTGCGCAGGTGGAGGGGCGCCGCTCGGGTGATCTCCCGTTGCCCTGCGTCGGTCATCACCGCGAAGGCGCCGCGTGCGTCGGCCGGGCAGGTCTGGCGGGCTACCAGACCGCGGGTGGCCATGCGGGCGACCTGGTGCGAGGCCCTGCTCTTCGACCAGCCCAGCCCGTTGGCCAGGTCCGACATGCGCAGGATGTGGCCGGGGGCCTCGGAGAGCCACACCAGGACCGCGTAGTCGGCGTCGGACATCCCTGAGTCGTTGACCAGGTCCCGGTTGAGCCGAGCGCGGAGCATCTCGCTCATGCGGACCCAGCCTCGCCAGGCGCGCATCTCGTCGGGTTGCAACCACGGTGTGTCGGTCACGCCACCGATCCTACTGGCCGATCCCCAATTTTGTTGACATATCAACAGAAGACGGTATGGTTGACGTATCAACCGACTGTGCCCAACCGATGCTGGGTTGTGGCACCGCTGCCCGAGGAGGGACCATGAGCACCACCACGACGCCCGCCGGCCTGGTCGCCGGCACCTGGACCATCGACCCCGTCCACTCTGAGGTGGGCTTCTCCGTCCGCCACCTCATGGTGAGCAAGGTGAAGGGCCGCTTCACCACCTTCGAGGGCACCATCACCGTGTCCGAGGACATCAGCACGGCCAAGGTGGACGTGACCATCGATGCCGCCTCGCTCGACACCCGCGACGAGAACCGGGACGGCCATGTCAAGTCGGCAGACTTCCTCGATGCCGCCACCTACCCGAACCTCACCTTCCGCTCCACGGCCGTCCGGGCCAAGGGGAGTGACTACGAGATCGACGGCGAGCTGAGCCTCCACGGCGTGACCAAGCCCGTCACCCTGGCGACGGAGTTCAATGGCGTCAGCCCTGATCCGTGGGGCGGCCAGCGTGCGGGGTTCTCGGCCGAGACGGAGATCAACCGCAACGACTTCGGTGTCGACATCAAGCTCCCCCTCGACGGTGGCGGCGTGGTCGTCGGCGACAAGATCAAGGTCACGCTGGAGATCGAGGCGGTCCTCCAGCAGGCCTGATCATCACCTGGCGGGCCGCCTTCATGGCAGGCTGATCCCCTGAGGCGCGCCATGGCGCCCCGGGGGAGGGATCGATGACCACGGTGGAGACGGCGCGCGGGCCGCTGGACTGCGCCCGGATGGGCACCACGCTGATGCACGAGCACGTGTTCGTCCTCACGCCCGACATGCTGGCCAACTACCCGCAGGGGTGGGACGAAGAGCTGCGGGTGGCCGATGCCGTGGACAAGCTGCGCCGGTTGCAGGCGCTGGGGGTGGACACCATCGTCGATCCCACAGTGGTCGGGCTGGGCCGGTACATCCCCCGACTGCAGCGGGTCGCCGATCAGGTCGACCTGCACATCGTGGCCGCCACCGGCCTGTACACCTACAACGACGTCCCACCCCAGTTCTGGTACGTGCCTCCCGACTCCGGGCCCGGTGGGGAGGACCCCATGACCGAGCTGTTCGTGGCCGACATCGAGCAGGGGATCGCCGGCACGGATGTCAAAGCGGCGTTCCTCAAATGTGCGATCGACCGGCCCGGGTTGACGCCGGGCGTGGAGCGGGTCATGCGCGCGGTGGCCCGGGCGCATCGACGCACCGGCGCCCCTATCACGGTCCACACCGACGCTCACAGCGAGAGCGGGCGGGTCGTGCAGCGGGTGCTCGGCGAGGACGGGGTCGACCTGACCCGGGTGGTGATCGGCCACAGCGGCGACAGCACCGACCTCGATTACCTGAAGGCGTTGGCCGACGAGGGATCGCTGCTCGGCATGGATCGCTTCGGGATCGACGTCATCCTGGGCTTCGAGCAGCGGGTGGACACCGTGGTGGCGCTGTGCGCCGCCGGGTACGCCGACCGCATGGTGCTGGCCCACGACGCCTCGTGCTACATCGACTGGTTCGCGCCCGGTGCCGTCGCTGAGGTGGCCCCCAACTGGCACTACGAGCACATCAGCCGCGACGTGCTCCCGGCCCTGCGGGCCCGCGGGGTGTCGGAGGCCCAGATCGGCGCCATGCTGGTCGAGAACCCGCGGCGCTACTTTGAACGGGTCGGCGCGTACTGAACCCCCGAGCGTGCCATCCGAGCCAGGGAGGTCCGGCGATGACGCAGCGCTCAGCCATCGTGCGAACGGCCATGGCGCTCGGCGCGGTGCTCGCCCTGTCCGCCACCGTGCTGTCGGCGTGCGGCAACGCCGGGTCCTCGGCCAGCCGCGCCACGACCACGACCACGTCCCGGTCACCGGGATCCACCGGAGCAGGCTCGTCGACACCGGCGGCCCCGTCGAACGGCGGCCCGGCCGCAGCCGGGAGCGCGTCGGGGCTGCAGCAGGCGTTCGTGTCCGTGGCCGGCAAGGTGCTGCCGCAGGTGGTCAAGATCGTCAACGCCGCCGCCGGTGACCTGGGGTCGGGCATCGTCTACGACAGCGCCGGCGACATCGTCACCAACGACCACGTCGTCGGCAGCGCCGATGCCTCCACCACCTTCCAGGTCAGCTTCTACAGCGGCCAGACGCTGACGGCCAAGCTGGTCGGCGCCTACCCGGCGGACGACCTGGCGGTGATCAAAGTCACCGGGGCGAAGGGCATCGATCCCGCCACGTTCGGCGACTCGAAAGCCATGCAGGTCGGCGACATCGTGCTCGCCGTCGGCAACCCGCTCGGCCAGACCAGCTCGGTGACCGAGGGCATTGTCAGCTACAACGGCCGGACGGTGTCGGAGAGCAGCAGCGTTGTGCTGCCCTCGACCATCCAGACCAGCGCCGCTATCAACCCGGGGAACAGCGGTGGTGCCCTGGTGAACCTCGACTCCCAGGTGATCGGCATCCCGACGTTGGCCGCCACCGACCAGAACAGTGGGAGCGCGGCAGCGGGGATCGGCTTCGCCATCCCCAGCGACATCGTCAAGCTGATCGCGCCCCAGCTGATCAAGACCGGCAAGGTCACCGACACCGGACGCGCCGCGCTCGGCATCTCCGCCGCCGACACCTCCGGCGCCAACGGGGTGCTGGTGGCCCAGGTGACAGCGGGGAGCGGTGCGGCCAAGGCCGGTATCGTCGCCGGCGACCTGATCACCGCCATCAACGGTACGGCGACCACCAGCCTGGCGGCGCTCCAGGACACCCTGGCCAGCCTCCAGCCCGGCCAGACCGTCAGGGTGTCCATCCAGGCGCAGGATGGTTCGACCAAGACGGTGACCGTCGCCCTGAGCCAGTTGCCCAGCCAGGGCTGAGCCGTGCCCGTGCTGTGCCGCTGCGGCACGGTGGTGTCGGAGTGGGCGCGGCGGTGTCCGGTGTGCGGGACCGACGTCAGCCAGCTGGCGCTCCTGGCCGACCCGGCACCGGAGCCCGAACCGACACCGGAGCCGCACCCCGCCCCGTCGCCGCATCCCGCCCCGTCGCCGCATCCGCCCGATGCCCGGGCGGGGCCGCCAGCGCAGGCGCCCCGCTGGCGCCGGGTGATGGCAGCCGGCGCCGTGGTGATCCTCGTCGCCGCCGGCCTGGTAGCACGGGATCTTCGTTCGTCGCCGGCCCGGCTGAGCCTGGCTGCCGCCATGACCGGGTTGGCCGCAGAGCAGGTGGCCTATGCGTCCAACGGCGGGGCGGTGTTGGTGCCGGTCGGCCGGCATCCCTCGGTTGCGGTCGAGCGGGACGCGGCGGCGATCGGACCGGCCGGTCGGGCGGTGCCGGCCGGGGCGGGCGCCGCATGGCTGCGCCCCGATGGGACAGCAGCGTTCCTGGGACCGACGGGCGGGTACCAACTGCTGGCCTCGGCGCGCGCCGTGGTGCCCGGGGCCGGCGTCAGCTTCGGCCTGGACGGCGCGGCGTCGGCGGACGGGCCGCTCCCCGCCGTGGCCGGCCCGACGGGGGACCCAGGCCGGACCTTCCTCGGTCTGGTGACGGCCCGGCCGTTGCCCCCCGGCGATCGTCTGGTGGCGGTGCTGGCCGGTGGCCGCCTCGCCGTGCGCACCGAAGCGAACCAGCTGGCGTTGTGGTTCGGGTCGGCCGCCGGGCCCACGCTCGGGAACCTGGGTCAGGTGGTCGGCGTTTCCGAGACCTGGCTGGCCTGGTTGGGTGCCGGCGGCTGCGACGGCGATGGCGACTGCCCGTTGCACCTCACCGACGTGACCAGCGGGCGCAGCCATGTGGTGGCCCCGCCGGCCGGGACGGTGGGCTGGGTCGGCGGTGGCGCCTTCTCGCCCGACGGCCGGTCCCTGGTGGCGTTCGCCGCCCGCACGGCCCGCGCAGGTGAGCGGTCGGCGGCGCTGCGCGCCGTCGTCGTCGACCCGGATCGGTCGGAGCCCGAGCGGGTCCTCGGCGCGTCGCTGGCTGCGCCGCTGGTGCAGGGACAGGCGACGGGCCTGGCGTGGTGGAGCGGTGACGCCCGCTGGCTGGTGGTGGGCGGCCCCGCGGGTCTGCTCGACGCCGTACGGGTGGCGGACGGAGCCACGGTGACCCTGCCGCTGCCGGGATCGTGGGGCTTCGCGCTCGTCGGCCTCCGGTAGCGCCGGCACCCGTTGCCCTCAGCGGTGGCCGGCGGGCGCTCAGATCCTTCAGAGGAGGCGGGTGACCGCTTCGAGCGCGAGGCCGGCCAGGGCGCCGACGACGGTGCCGTTGATGC
This sequence comes from Acidimicrobiales bacterium, assembly GCA_965276635.1. GTDB lineage: Bacteria > Actinomycetota > Acidimicrobiia > Acidimicrobiales > Palsa-688 > CBDIBC01. The sequence goes on from CBDIBC010000002.1 coordinate 379,206, forward strand.
GGATGTACTGGAGGTCCGGGCCGAGCAGCAGCTCCAGGCGCCGAGACGTCTCCTCGCCGTTCCAGCGGGAGATGGTGCCGCTCACCAGCGAGGCCAGCTCGACATCGAATCGGTCGAGGACGATGCCGAGGGCGGCCTCGATGCTGCGCTCGGCGCTGGCGGCCAGCTCCGGGTCGTCGCGCAGGCGGGTGCCGGTCTGGGCGATGGCCCCGGCCAGCCGCTGGCGCAGCTCGGAGTCGGGTGCCGCCGCCTGGCCCCGCAGCTGGGTCTTGGTGTCGAGCCACACCGACGAGACCAGGTCGCGCAGCTCGGCCTGGCCCAGCAGCTCGGCCTTCAGCTCTTCGCCACGGGCCCGGAGCGCGGGGGAGTGCTGGAGGTCCTGGGCCAGCTGGAAGAGCCCCGCTTCCAGCTGGGCCCGCATGGGATGGTGCCGGTCGGCCGCCATCTCGCCGAGCACGTCGCGGCCGCGCTGCAGCATCCGGTCGACGACCCGGGCCTCGACCGGACCGGGCACCCACCAGGGGGCGCGGACGCCGAGACGCTTCGGTAGCTCGGCACCGTGGTGCTCGAGGTAGCGGTTGACGCCGGCCAGCAGCGTGTCCAGGAGCGGGTTGTAGCGACCGTCGCGGGTGAGCTGGGTGAGCGCCCGCCCGGCCAGTGGCGCCAGGGCGACGCCGTCGAGGCGCTGGCGAACGAGGGCGCCGAACACCTCGTGCACGTCCTCGTCGCGCAGCAGGTCGGCGCCGGCGACGGCGGCGCGGGCGACCCGGGCGGCCACCTCGGACGCATGATCGGGTTCGGCCAACCATGCCGCGGTGCGGTCCACCGCGTGGGCGGCGCGCAGGCGTTCGCTGACCGCCTCGGTGGTCAGGAAGCTCTCCTGCACGAAGGCCCCGAGGGTCTCGGCGAAGCGGTCCTTGCGCTCCACCACGATGGCGGTGTGCGGGATGGGCAGTCCGAGCGGCCGGCGGAACAGGGCGGTGACCGCGAACCAGTCGGCCAGCCCGCCGACCATCGACGCCACAGCCGTGGCCTGCACCCACCGCAGCCAGGTGGCCTGGTGCACCAGCACCGTCGCCACCACGAACACCGCGGTGACGACGACGAGCAGGCCGGTGGCCCGGCGTCGGGTGGTGACCAGCTGGGAGGCTCGCTGCCGCTGCGACGGGGTGAGCGGAGCGAACATCCGCCCGCACCCTACTGGGCTGGCGCGACGGCCGGCCCGGGCCGGAGTCGGTAGCCTCCCCGGCGTGGACGGTGAGATCGTCGAGCTGGTCCAGCAGCTGATCCGCAACGCGTGCGTCAGCGATGGCGATCCGTCCGTCGGCGAGGAGGAGCGCAACGCCACGGTCCTCCACGCGGTCCTCGCCGCCCACGGCGTCCCTGTCGAGACCGTCGCCCTGACCCCCGGCCGGCCCGCGGTGGTGGGCCGGCTGGAGGGGCGCGACCCGGATGCGCCGTCGCTGGCCCTGCTCGGCCACACCGATGTGGTGCCGGCCGACGGCGAGGGGTGGGACCACGATCCCTTCGGGGGCGAGCTGATCGACGGGGAGGTATGGGGGCGGGGTGCGGTCGACATGCTGAACCAGACGGCGGCCATGGCGCTGGCGGTCGGCCGCCTGGTCCGGTCCGGGTTCCGGCCCAGCGGCGATCTCCTGGTTATGGCCGTGCCCGACGAGGAGTGCGGCGGTCGGAAGGGCGCCCGCCAGCTGATCGAGGAGCACCGGGACCTGGTTGTCACCGACTACGCGCTGACCGAGGTCGGTGGCGCCGTCGACGGATCCCGAGCCGGCACGCCGCGCATCGAGGCCTACGTGGCCGAGAAGGGCAACGGCCGCCTCGACGTCGCCACCCGTGGTACCCCCGGGCACTCCTCGCTGCCGTGGGGATCGGACAATGCTCTCGTCAAGGCGGCCGAGGTCGTCCGGCGCATCCAGGCGTGGCGGCCGCAGACCCGGATCAGCGACGCCTGGCGCGCCTGGGTCGCGGCCCAGGACTTCGACGCCGCCACCGCGGCCCTGCTCGTCGACGCCGATCGCCTGTGGGATGGCCTGGCTCGTCTCCCGCCCGACCTGGCCGTGACCGCCCACGCCTGCACCCACACGACCATCGTGCCCACCATGGTGGCCGGGGGCGAGAAGGTGAACATCATCCCCGGGCGAGTCGAGCTGACCACGAGCATCCGCACCCCGATGGGCGAGGATTGCGACGCGGTGCTCGCCGAGGTCCGGGGTCTGCTGGCCGACGTGGTGGCGGGCGACGACGTCACCGTGGACATGGTGGTCGAGGGCTCGGCCTCGAGCATCGACACCCCGCTGTGGCCGGTCCTGGAGGCGGTGGCCGCCGCTCACCACCCCGGCGCTCGTCTCATGCCGTCTGTCTTGGCCGCCAGCACCGACGCCCGGTGGCTGCGCCCGGAGGGCACCGTGGTCTACGGCTACGGGTTGCTGAGCGCACGGGTGCCGGCCCAGGAGTACTGGTCCCGCTTCCATGGCCGCAACGAGCGCATCGACGTCGACAGCCTGGCCATGTCGGTGCAGGCGTGGGAGGACGTGGCCCGTCGCTTCCTCGGCTGATTCCTTGTCCGGCGGGCACCCCAACCCGCCGGATCGTCGAGGCGGGGACCCCAGCCCCGCCCGACTAAGCGATCGCTGGGCGATCGCCTGGGGTGAAAGACGGTCGCCCTAACGACCCAGGATCTCGCTCAGGGCGCCGAGCAGCAGCGTGACGTTGCGGGGACGGGCGGTGTGGCCCATGCACCCGATGCGCCACGCCCGCCCGGCCCACGGGCCGGCTCCGGCCCCGATCTCGATGCCGTAGCGCTCGAGCAGCGTGCGGCGGACGCCGACGTCGTCGGCATCGTCGGGGACCCACACCGTCGTGAGCTCGGGCAACCGGTGGCCCTCGGCGGCGGCCAGCTCCAGGCCCAGCTTGGCCAGGCCGTCCTGGAGGGCCCGTCCGCACGCCTCGTGCCGGGCCCACGAGTGCTCGAGGCCTTCGTCGAGGAGGGCACCGAGGCCGGCGTGGAGCGAGGTGATCATGGCCACCGGAGCGGTGTGGTGGTACTTGCGGGCCGAGGAGGTGGCGTAGTCGCCGATCAGGCCCAGGTCGAGGTACCAGCTCTGCGGTCGCTCGATGCGCCGTGCCCACGCCCGGTCGCCGAGGGTGAACGGCGCCAGCCCGGGGGCGACGCCGATGCACTTCTGCGTGCCGCTGTAGGCGACATCGACTCCCCAGTCGTCGATGGCCACCGGGATACCGCCGAGGGATGTGACGCAGTCGGCGAGCACGAGGGCGTCGCCCTTGCCGGCGGCCACCGCCGCCACGTCGTTGCGGACACCGGTGCTGGTCTCGGCGTGGACGAGTGCGATCAGCGTGGGCGAACGGTGCGCGTCGAGGACCGCCTGCGGGTCGAGCGGCTGCCCCCACGGAGCATCGACCCGCACCACCTCGGCACCGGTGCGGGCGGCCGCGTCGCACATGCGCTCGCCGAACAGCCCGTTGACGCCGATGACCGCCACGTCGCCGGGACCGACCAGGTTCACGAAGGCGGCTTCCATGCCCGCCGAGCCGGTCCCCGACACGGGCAGGGTCAGAGCGTTGCCCGTGCGCCAGACCGTGCGGAGCCGCTCGCAGGTCTCGTCCAGCACCTGGAGGAAGTCCGGGTCCAGATGGCCCAGCAACGGTCGCGACAGGCCGGCGGTGGCTTCGGGATAGGGGTTGGATGGACCCGGGCCCATCAGGACGCGATCGATCGAGGGCATGCCCCGATGCTACAAACGATGGGGTTCTCGCCACCCTGCGCACGTCGTCGCCGTCGTGGGCAGGACGGCCGGCGTGGCCCGCTGAGCAGCTGTCGATCGCTCAGGCGGTCATGTCGAAGTGGGCGATGACCTTTCGGGGACGGATGCGCACGACGAGCTCACCGGGAACGCCGTTGCGCGCCCCGAAGTCGTCGGCCCGCTCCGAGCCCACGTAGCGCGCCGCGATGGCGGTGGCGGTCCGTCGGATCTCATCGGGGTCGGCGTCGACCAGGACCGCCTCCCCCTGGATCTGGACGAAGCCGTACGGCGGCTCCTCGAGGTCGACGCAGATCGAGACGCGCCGGTCCCGGCGCAGGGCCCGACCCTTCGCCGTGTCGGCGCCGGTGTTGCAGACGATCTCGTCGCCCTCCACCAGGAACCACACCGGCGCGACGAGCGGGCGACCGTCAGAGGCCAGGTAGCACAACTTGGCCGTCCTGGTCCCCTCGGACAGGAATGCCAGGACATCGGGATCGAACATCGCACCCGCACCTTTCTCCGCCGCTGCTGTGGAGACGCGGCAATTCACGAATGTTGTACCCGAAGCGGGCGCCTTCGCGGTCATGGCCGGCGAGACCACCGGTATCGTCGAGGGGATGGCTACCACGGTCGTCGCGCTGCCCGGCGAGGATCGTGCGAGCCGACCGACCGCCCGGCTCCTACGGCGGCGACTCCTGGTCGCCGCCGGCGTCGCCCTGGTCGCCGGGGCCGCCGTCTTCCTGCTCTTCGTGCAGACCCGCCTGGGGCAACGCTTCGACATGGCTGCCTTCGACGGCGCCCACCAGCAGGCGGCGGCCGTGCGGGACGCGCCGGTGTCGCAGCTGCAGCAGATCACCGCGTACTCCTTCACGGTGGTGCTGCTGGTCCTCGTGGTGATCGGCGCCGTGCGACGCCGCCTGTGGCTCGGCGTGGCCGCGGCGCTGGCCGCCGGCGTGGCCGTGGTCGGCACCGACGTAGCCAAGACGGTCCTGCCCCGGTCGGACCTGATCTGGGGAGGGTCGGCCGCCAACACATTTCCCAGCGGGCACACGGCGACGGCCGTGGCCTGCGCCATGGCTCTGATGTTGGTCAGCCCGCCGCGTTGGCGGGGGCTGGCTGCGGTGGTCGCCGGCGCCTACGCCTGGATCACGGCCGCCGAGGTCCAGACGGCGGGCTGGCACCGGCCCAGCGACGCGGTCGGCGGCGCCCTGGTGTCATTCGCGTCGGTGACCCTGGTCGGCGCAGTCGTTGCTCGCCGCCACCCCGTCGACGTCGGCCGGCAGCGGACCCACCGCCTGGCGCTCGGTGTGCTCGGGCTGGTGGCGTTGGCGGCGGCCGCGGCCACGGCGGTCACGGGTGTCGAGGTGCTGCGCTGGTTCGCCGCTCACCCCGCGGTCCAGCCGCCGTCGGGCATCCTCCACGACTGCTACGTGACCGGCCTGGCCGGTACGGTGCTGCTGGTCGTGACCTTGATCGCGACCTTGCTGGTCTTGATCGGTCGGCACGACCTCGGCAGCCGGCCCGCCTATCGATGACCGGGTGCCCTCCGAGGGCAAACGTGGACGGTTCGACGACCAAGTGGGCGGCCCACGACATCCCCGATCAGCGCGGACGACGCTATGTCGTGACCGGGGCCAACAGCGGTCTGGGGGCGGTGGCGGCCGGCGCTCTCGCTGGCGCCGGGGCACACGAGGCCAGGGCCGCCGGGTCGTGGGACCTCTCCAGCCGTCTCACCGGCGTCTCCTTTCCGATCGCATAGGCCGGCCCGATCGCATAGGCGCGTTCCGGGACGGACGGCTGCGGCCCGGCTCCGGCGCAGTACTGCTATCGTGCTGTCATGTCAGCATGCAAGGTGATCACGGTGCGGGTCTCCCCCGACGAGGCCCGGCGGGCCGAGATCGTGGCCCGGACCGACCGGGTGTCGGTGAACGAGGTCTTCCGCCTGGCCCTGGCCGAGTACTTCGAGCGCAAGAGGGCGGACGCCGACTTCACCACCAGGGCCCAGGCCCTCGTCGCTCGCGACGCCGAGATCGTCGGCGGCCGGCGATGAGCGTCGAACCCCTCATGGTGGCCGACGATCCGGCTCCGCCGGTGGCTCCCGCCGGGGCCCCCCCGGTCCCGAGCCGCGAGTGGGTCGACCGGTTCGTCGGCTCCGACCCCGGCCTGAACCGGTTCCGGAACGCGCTGCAGAGCGTGCTCACCATCGGCCTAATCCTCGGCGCCGAGTGGCTGTTCGTCCGCGTCACCCACGCCCTGCAGGTCCAAGCCCACGGCGCCAGCCTCCCGGCCGCCGCCGCGGCCAAGGTGGCGGCCGCCAATCACGAGTACCTGGTGATCGCCATGCTGCTCGGGGCCATCGTGGGCATGCTCTCCAGCTTCGGGGTCATGGATCCGACAGCCAGGGGTCAGCTCGTCACCATGCTGTTCATGCCCGTCCCCATGGTCGCCGCCCTGGTCCTCGGCATCGCCCTCGGGGGCCACCGGGTCATCGCCCTGGCGTCCCTGGTCGTGATGCTGAGCGTGGGTACCTACTGCCGGCGCTTCGGGCCCCGCGGGTTCGTGGCCGGAATGCTGCTGTTCATGGGTGACTTCTTCGGGTTCTTCCTGCACGGGGCGGTGACGATGGCCGATGTCGGTTGGCTAACCGCCGAGCTGGCGGTGGGCCTGGTCGTGGCCATGATCGTGCGCTTCGGCCTCTTCTACCCGCGCCCGGCAAAGGCGCTGGCCCGGATCGAGCGTTCGTACTCGGCCCGGTCCCGGAAGGTCGTCGCCATAGCCCTCGCCCTCTTCGAGCACCCGGACCATGATGATCGGCAGGTGCGGCGCCTGGCCCACCAGCTCGTCCGGCTGAACGAGGCCGCGCTGATGATCGACGCCCAGCTCGGTGATCCCCTCGCGGTGGCCGACGGTTCCTCGGGCCAGCTGCTGCACCAGCGCCTGTTCGACATCGAGCTGGCCCTCACCAACGTCGCCCGCTTCGCCCCGGTGCTGGGCCGCCTCGATCTTCCCGTTGACCAGCGCCGAGAGGTGCGCGAGGCACTGCGCTGCCTCATGGACGCAGATGCTGGAGGCGCCCGGGCGCATGCGCGCGCCCTCATCCAGCTGCTCCGGGAGCCCGGCCCCCTGCCCGGC
>CBDIBC010000003.1:0-517113 GCA_965276635.1 Acidimicrobiales bacterium
GCTCCCGGTCGGCGGCGCCGGTGGCCGGCCGGGGGTTGGGGGATGACCCGGACGGACTCGCCCCGCTCCCACGGTGCCGGGTCCGGGGACGGTCGGGCTCGGGGCGTCGCCCGCTGGGGGGGCGGCAACCCAGTCCCGGCATCGATGCGTCCTCGCTGGACGGCGCCGGCCAGGCAGGGACGGACCGGACGGGGAGCGTCACGGCCGCGGCCCACGGGGGCACGGCGTCGCGGCCGGAGGCCGGTGGGCCAGGGGCTGGGGGGCCGACTCCCCGGATCGGGCGGCTCGGGATGGGACGACCAGCCGTCGATGTCGTCCTGGTCGTAGAAAGCCGCGGGGGGCGGCCTGGCGCGCCCCGGCGTCGTCGGGCGCGGCGGAGTCCTCGTCCTGGTCGTAGAACCTCCCGAACCGGGCCACCGAGCCATGGTTGTCGACCCCGGTCGCAGGTCCAGTCCCGCGGTCGTCTGGCTGCGTGTGGCCTGGCCGGGTAGCGTTCGCGTCGTGCGATACGTCGAGGTGGGCGGCGTTCGCCTGTCGGCCGTCGGTCTCGGGACCTGGCAGTTCGGTAGCCGAGAGTGGGGGTACGGGACGGACTATGCCGAGCGGGAGGCGGCCCGGATCGTGGGTCGGGCCCTCGACCTGGGCATCGACCTCATCGACACCGGCGGAGATGTACGGGTTCGGGAAGTCCGAGCAGATCGTCGGTCGGGCCATCGCCAGCCGCCAGGACGAGACGTTTCGTGGCGACCAAGCTGTCGCCGTTCGTGCCGTTCCCGTCGTACGCCGCAACCGGGCAGCGGCGAGCGCCAGCGCCTCGGCGTCCCCGCCCTCGACCTCTACCAGATGCACTGGCCGAACCCCGTCTGGCCGGCCAAGCCCCTCTTCGAGGCTCTGGCTGCCTTACGGCGCGACGGCCTCGTTCGTCACGTAGGCGTGAGCAACTACAGCCTGGGTCGATGGCAGGAGGCCGACCGCCTCCTCGGCAGTCCCGTCCTGTCGAACCAGGTCCGCTACAACCTGGTGGATCGACGCCCGGAGGCCGATGTGCTGCCGTGGGCCCAGGCCAACGATCGGCTGGTGGTGGCCTACAGCCCGTTGGCGCAGGGCTTCTTGTCGGCTCGCTATTCGGTGGGCGATCGCCCCGGCGGGATGCGGAAGGCCAATCCTCTGTTCCTGCCCGAGAACCTGGCCTAGGCCGAAGTGCTCTTCGAGGCGTTGCTGGCCATTGCCGGGGCGCACGACGCCACGCCGGCACAGGTGGCGCTGGCCTGGCTCATCCATCAGCCGAACGTGGTCGTCATCCCCGGGGCGAGCAGCGTGGCCCAGCTGGAGAAGAACGCGGCGGCGGCCGACATCCAGCTGTCTGCTGCGGAGCTGGCTGCGCTGCGGGCCGCGTCGGACGCGTTCCGACCGCGGACCGGTCTGGGCGCCGTGCCGGGCCTGATACAGGCCGGCATCGGGCGCTGACGCCTCGAGCGCGGGGGACCCGCCCCGGCTGTCAGGTGCGGGCCGCAGTCAGGTGCGGGCCGCCTCGGCCGCCTGGCGCTGACGGCGGGTGACGCGCCGCAGCTGGGTGGACGCGGGCCAGGCTGACGAGCAGGACGATCAGGCCGCCCGCCAGGGCCGCGGCCAGAATCAGGATCCCGATGGGAGCCCGGAAGTGCAACGTGAAGAAGTGCACGGAGGCGTCGTTGAGGTTCTGGGTGATGAAGACGAGGACCAGGACGAGCACCACCAGCCCGCCGGCAACGCCGGCATAGGTGGTGGCTGCCCGGGTCCGCGTGTGCGGCTCGGTGCTGGTGTGCCTGGCGGTCGTTTGGCTGGCGGCGTCGGGGCCGTCCGAGCCATCGGTGGCTTGCGCTCGACGGTGGTGGCGAGGGGCCCATCTCGACGGTCCTACCCCCTGTCGGGTGGCGTCACTCGCCTGGCGGGGGGAGGAAGTCGAGCAGGAGTCGATTGACCTCGCCGGGTGCCTCCCGCTGCATCCAGTGACCAGGTCCCTCGAGCCGTTCGTACCGCCATGTGCCCGTCACCCAGCGCCGCGAGCCGGTCATCTGGGCCTCCGTCAGGGCGCCGTCCCCGCTGCTCCACACGCCCATGGTCGGCGCTCGGACGGGAGGGAGGTCGAGGGGCGGTCCGAGCAGTGACTCGGGGCGGGCGTTGGCTTGGTACCAGCGCAGCGCGGCGGCCAGCGCGCCCGGTCGCGAGAGGGCTGCGATCACCGCGTCGGTGTCGGGGTGGGCTGCCCAGCGCCTGAGATTCCTCCAGTCGTCGTCGGCCAGCCACCGCTCGGCGACGTCGGGGAACTGGAAGAGGAGCATGTACCACGACTTCTCCCGCTGGCGGGATCCGGCTCGGGCAAAGGAGCAGGGATGGCCGACCGACAGGACGGCCAGGTGATCGACCCGGTCGGCGGCGGCGGTGGCCACCGTCCAGGCCAGCGCCGCACCCCAGTCGTGGCCGACCACATGCGCTCGTTCCACCTCGCAGGCGTCGAGGATGGCCGTGACGTCGGCGGTGACGCGACGCAGGCGGTACCGACCGACATCGGCCGGTTTGCCGGAACGGCCGTAGCCGACCAGGTCGGGGACGATGGCCCGGTAGCCGGCCCCGGTGAGCGCGTCCACCTGGAGATCCCACAGCCGGGCGGAGTCGGGCCATCCGTGCAGCAGGACGACCGGTGCACCGGTGCCCGTGTCGTCGTAGTGGATGGCCACACCGTCGACGTCCACGTGCACGAGCCGATCCTACGGCGACGTCACCGGACCCGCCGGTAGCATGCGGCCATGTCCGGCGCGCTCTCCCCGCTCGACGGTCGCTACGCCGGGCAGCTCCAGGCCTACGCCGACGCCTTCTCCGAGGATGCGCTGTTCCGCCAGCGCTTCGCCGTCGAGGTGGCGTGGCTGCGGGCCCTGGCCGCCCGTTCCGACATCCCCGAGCTGGATCCTGTCCCGCCGGGCGTCGAGGCGATCATGAAGGAATGGGTGACCGGTTTCGGGCCGTCGGACGTCGCCCGCATCAAGGAGATCGAGGGTGTCACCAACCACGACGTCAAGGCGGTCGAGTACTACCTGAAAGAACGGCTGGCCATGATCGACTTCGGCCCCGGCGCCGAGTTCGTCCACTTCGCCACCACCTCGGAGGACGTGAACAACCTGGCTCACGCCCTGATGCTGCGTGACGGTCTGGTGAGTGCGTGGCTGCCGGCGGCGGACGCGCTGGTCGAGGAGGTGTGGGCGTTGGCCACGCTCCATGCCGCACTGCCGATGCCCAGCCACACCCACGGGCAGGTGGCGACGCCGACCACCCTGGGCAAGGAGCTGGCGGTGTTCGTGTCCCGTTGGCGCCGGCAGCTGGACGCCATCCGGGCCGTGCCGCCCCTCGCCAAGTTCAACGGCGCCGTCGGCACCTTTGGCGCCCACCACGCGGCCTACCCCGAGGTGCCGTGGATCGAGGTGTCGCGCCAGTTCGTGGAGGGCTTCGGCCTGGCGTGGAACGCGGTCACCACCCAGATCGAGCCGCACGACGCCCTGGCCGAGATCCTCCACGGGCTGGTCCGGTTCAACACGGTGCTCCTCGACTTCTGCCGGGACATGTGGGAGTACATCAGCCGGGGGTACCTGGAGCAACGGACCGTCTCCGGCGAGGTGGGCTCGTCGACGATGCCCCACAAGGTGAACCCCATCGACTTCGAGAACGCCGAAGCGAACTGTGGCATCTCCTCGGCGCTGGCCGAGCACCTGGCGGCGAAGCTGATGGTGTCGCGCATGCAGCGGGACCTGTCGGACTCGTCGGCCATCCGCAACGTCGGGGTGGCGGTCGGCCACTCAGGACTGGCGTTGCGCGCCGCTCGGAAGGGGCTTTCCCGCCTGGCTCCGGCGGCCGAGGTGATGGCCGGCGAGCTGGACGGCCAGTGGGAGGTGCTGGCCGAGGCCATCCAGACGGTGATGCGCCGCTACGGCTACGACGAGCCCTACGAGCGCCTGAAGGCGCTGACCCGCGGCCAGCACGTCGGACCGACCGAGGTGCGCGCCTTCGTCGCCGATCTGGGCCTGCCTGCGGACGCCGAGGCCCGGCTGCTGGCCATGACGCCGGCGTCCTACGTGGGCCTGGGTCCCGAGCTGGTTCCCTATGCCCGCCCCCTGCGGTGAGCGCCGCGCCCGTCGTCGACCTGAACGCCGACCTCGGTGAGGGCTTCGGTGCCTGGTCGATGGGCGACGACGACGGTCTGCTGTCGACGGTGACGAGTGCCAGCGTGGCCTGCGGGTTCCACGCCGGCGACCCGAGCATCATGCGCCGGGTGTGCGCCACGTCCGCTGAGCGCGGCGTCACCGTCGGGGCCCATGTCGCCTATCGGGACCTGGCCGGTTTCGGTAGGCGGGCCATGGAGGTGCCCCACGACCAGCTGCGCGACGACGTGCTCTACCAGCTGGCGGCCCTCGACGGCATCGCCCGGTCGGCGGGTACAGCCGTCCGTTACGTCAAGCCGCACGGGGCGCTCTACAACCGGGCCGTCGACGATGCCGAGGTGGCCGATGCCGTCGCCGCCGCAGCCCGGGGCCTCGGCCGCGACCTGGCCGTGCTGGCTCTACCGGGGTCCGCGCTCCTCCACGCCGCCTCCGAGCACGGCCTGGCCGGCATCGCCGAGGGCTACGTCGATCGGGCGTACGACGGCCGGGGTCGGCTGGTGCCGCGAGGCCAGCCGGGAGCGGTGGGCCATGACGCCGACAGCATGGTGGCGCGCGCCGTGGAGCTGGCCTGCACGGGCACCACTGCCGCGGCCGACGGCACCCGGTTGGCCCTTGTGGTGCGCTCGCTGTGCGTGCATGGCGACACCTCCGGTGCGCTCGACCTGGCCCGGCGCGTGCGCTCCGGCCTGGAGGCGGCAGGCGTCGGCATCGGCAGCTTTGCCCCCGCGCCCGCTGCGGGGTGACTCCGCTCCCGTGACCTGCTCGGTGACGTGACGCTCTCGTTCCGCCCAGCGGGCCAGCGCGCTGTCCTGGTGGAGGGCGAGGCGCCGCCCGCCGCGGTGGCCCAAGCCGTCCGATCGGTGGCAGCCGCAGCGGGCATCCCGCTCGCCGAGGTTGTGCCTGGCGCCTGCACCGTCCTGGTCGTCGCCCAGCGAGCTGCTGACGTCGCCGCGCTGGCGCTGGCCGTGGCCAGCGCCGACGTAATTGTCGACGTCCCGCCGGCTCGGCCGGCGGAGGTGGTCGAGCTGGCCGTGACCTACGACGGCGCCGACCTGACCGAGGTGGCTGCGGCCGTCGGTTGCCCGCCCGCGCAGGTGGCGGCCCTCCACTCGCAGGCGCACTACCGGGCCGAGTTCTGTGGCTTCGCGCCGGGTTTCGCCTATCTGGTCGGTCTCCCCGAGGTGCTGCACCGGCCACGCCGGGACACGCCCCGGACGTCCGTGCCCGCTGGCTCGGTGGCCGTCGCCGACCGCTACAGCGCCGTCTACCCCGGTTGCAGCCCGGGCGGATGGTGGTTGCTCGGTCACACGGACGCCGCCATGTGGGACGCGTCGCGAGATCCGCCGGCCCTGCTCCGGCCGGGGACTGAGGTGCGTTTCCGCGTCGTCGGTTGGCCGTGACCCAGGCCTGGCTGGATGTGGTCGAGGCCGGCCCCCGCACCACCGTCCAGGACGTCGGCCGGCCGGGTTGGGGCCACCTGGGCGTCCCGCCGTCGGGGGCGTTGGACCGCGGCAGCTTCGCCCTGGCCAACCGGCTGGTGGGCAACGCCCCCACCGACGCCGCCCTCGAAGCGACCCTCTGCGGACCCGCCGTGCGCCTCGCGGCCAGGGAACCTCGACGGGTGGCCGTGACCGGCGCGCCGGCACCGGTCACCGTGGACGGCGCCGGCCGACCCCTCTGGGCCCCGTTCGACCTGCGGCCCGGCCAGACGCTTCGCGTGGGGGGCGCGGTGGGTGGCGCCCGCACCTACTTGGCGTTCGGTGGGGGGATCGCCGTCGATGCCGTGCTCGGCAGCCGGTCGACGGACCTGCTGAGCGGCCTGGGGCCGCCCCCGCTCGCCGCCGGCATGCGCCTGGACCTGGGCGCCGACACCCGGTGGCGCCCGCTCGTCGACGTGGCCCCGGCGGCGGCCCTGCCCGCCGAACCCGTCCTGGCCGTCACGCCCGGCCCACGGGCCGACTGGTTCGTGCCCGGCGCCTTCGACCTGCTGTTGACCGCCGTCTGGACGGTGCTGCCGGCCAGCAACCGGGTCGGTGTCCGCCTCGACGGCCCGCGCCTGTCCCGCAGCCGCGCCGGCGAGCTGCCGCCCGAGGGCCTGGTGACGGGATCGGTGCAGATCCCCGCCGCCGGCACCCCGCTCGTCTTTATGAACGATCATCCCGTCACGGGCGGCTACCCGGCGCTGGCGGTGGTCGTCGACGCCGACCTGGATCTGGTCGCCCAGCTGGCGCCCGGTGCGCCGGTGCGGTTCGCGGCGGCGATGTCGGAGGCGGCCACAGCGGTATGGCAGGGTTGAACCGTGACCGTCACCGGGCCGGCTGTCGTCTCGGGCCGCGACGACACCGCGTTCCGAGTGGAGCAGCGGGGAATCGGCCACGTGCCCGATGCCGAGCGCTGGGCCCGGCCCCGCGACCTGGCTGCCATGTGGGCCGGCTCCGGCCTGCAGTTCGAGTACCTCGTCTACGGCGCCCTCCTCATGACGTTCGGCTTCACCTTCGGCCAGGCCATCGCCCTGATCGTCGTCGGGAACCTGTCCTACCTCTTCCTGGGCCTGTGCAGCCTGCAGGGCCCCGCCGCCGGGACCACCGTCTTCACCATCACCCGGGCGGGCTGGGGACCGATCGGGGCCCGGATCGTGGCCTTCTTCAACTGGATAACCCAGCTGGGCTTCGAGTCGGAGGGCCTGATCCTGATCGTCCTGGCCGGGGAGGCCCTGGCGGCCAAGGCCGGGTACCACACGGGCACGCCCGGCAAGATCGCGCTGATCCTGGGCGCCGCCGCCGTGCAGTCGGTGCTGCCGCTGCTCGGCCACGCCACCGTGGTCAAGACCTTGCGGGTCCTCACCGTTCCGTTCGTGGTGTTCTTCGTGGTGCTGGCCTCGTTGACCCTGGGCAAGGCCCACAGCGGCGGTGTCGCCCACGGTGCTTCGTGGCAGCTGTTCCTCGTGGGCCTGGCGTTCACCATCACCCTGTCGGGCCTGGGCTGGGTGGAGAACGGCAACGACTTCTCCCGCTACGTGCCCCGCACCGCCAGCCGGCGGGCCATCGTCGGATGGGTCTTCGTCGGCGGGGCGATCCCGGAGATCCTCGTCATGTCCCTCGGCGCGGCGGTGGCCACCTTCGTGCCGACGGCCGGCGGCAACCCGATCAGCGACTTTCCCCGTGCCTTCCCCGCCTGGTTCCTCGTGCCGTTCCTGGTGGTGACCATCGTCCAGCTGTTCGGGATCAACAGCGTCGACCTGTACTCGTCCGGTGTCACCCTCCAGGCGCTGGGGCTCGGCATCCGGCGGTGGCAGGCGGTGCTGGTCGACACGATCATCGCCGGGGCGGTCACCGCATACGCCGTCTTCTCGTCGTCGTTCTCGAGGCTGCTCGAGGACTTCGTGGCCATCGTCATCGTGTGGATCGCACCCTGGATGGCCATCTTCCTCGTCGACTGGGTCCTGCGCGGCGGCCGCTATGTGCCCGGCGAGCTGCAGCGCACCGACCGCGATGGCTTGTACTGGCGCCACCACGGGGTGCACTGGCCGGCGGTGCTGTCTCACGTCCTCGGCGGGCTGGCCGCCGCGCTCACCATCTCCACGACCTTCTACACCAGCCCGGTCACCCGGGCGACGGGCGGTGCCGACTTCAGCGTGTTCGCCGGCATCGTGGTGGGTGGCGTCGCCTACCTGGTCATGGCCGGCGCCTCGGTCCGGCGGGAGGGGCTCATCCAGGACCAGCTGCTGGCCGCCTGACGGACCGCCGGCCAGGTCACCGCCAGCGCGGTCGGAGGGCGGCAGCGCGGCGATGGTGGATGACGCCCGCCCAGACCCCGGCACCGTAGGCCATGTCGTCGGCCAGGTACATGGCCGTCCAGCGCAGCGGTCCCACACCGGGCCGATCCCGGACCCAGTCGACCAGGGGTGGGAGGACCGCGGCGGCGAGCAGCGCCGGCCGCGTCCGCCGGCTGACGGCAGCGACCCCGGCGGCGAGGGGCCACCACGGGCGGCGGACGGCGGCGGCGATGGCTTGGCCGGCCCGGAGGTGGCCGACAGCGGCCAGGCGCACCACCTCCAGGGCCGGGAGGCGTGCCGACGCGGCCAGCCGCATGGTGGCGGCCACGGCCACGGTCGCACCGGCAGCCGGATGGCCGGTGACCAAGGCGGCCCAGCTCACCGCGCTCCACGGCGACACGTCGAGGGGTGCCACTGCGGCGCCGTGGCGCTGGGCCAGCAGCGTCGCGGAGGTCCCGTACCCCCACCGCTGTCGGAGGGTCGCCGGCCACGACGCTCGTACCGGGTGGGTGACCGTCACGTCCGGCTGGTAGCGCACGCGCCAACCGGCCCGGTCCAGGCGCCACACCAGGTCGACGTCCTCGCCGACGTGGAGGCGTGAGTCGAAGCCGCCGACGTCGGCCAGGGCGTCGCGACGCACGAGCAGCGCGGCGGTGGGGACGTAGGGCACCGGCGCGCCAGGCCGCACCGGCGACGGCCAGCGGCCCATGTCGAGTGGTGAGCGGGTCCGCTCGTAGCGGGCCACAGCCGTTGCCGGCCCGGGCGGGGTCACGATGCGGGGGGCGACGGCGCCGACGGCCGGGTCGTCGAAGAGGGGGAGCAGCGCGTCCAGCCAGCCGGTGCTCGGCCGGCAGTCGGCGTCGACGAACGCCACCACCTCGCTCGCCGCCTCCTGCCAGCCGGTCTGGCGTGCCGCCCCCGGGCCGCCCCGGGCCGCCCGGTGCACCACGTGCGCCCGGGGGTGGGAGGTGGCGGCCCGGTCGGTTCGGGCCCGGTCCACCGACGCGTCGTCGACGACCACGACGGCCACCCCATGGTCGAGGGACTCCAGGGTGGCAGCCAGCCCGTCCGGCCGGTCGCGCACGGGGATCACCACCGTCACCGATTGCGCGGCGCGGCCGCCGGCGGCCGCCAGGGGGCGAGGATGGGCGACGCCGGCGTCGAGCAGGCGGCGGGCCAGCCGCTGGGCGCCGGCCGAAGCGGGCACCGGCGCTCCGGCCACCAGCCGGTCGAGCAGGCGGCCGCCGCCGGCCCGCAGGCGCAGCACCCGGAGCGGCGAGCCGCCGATCAGCAGGTCGGGCCGGGGTCGCCGTGCCACCCGATCCAGCTGCAACCCCCAGCCCTCGGGGAGCGGCCGGTGCTCGCCGGGGCCGCTCCCGACCGGCTCAGCGACGGCCACCCAGCTGCTCGCGCTGCCAGGCGATGGTGCGCGCCAGGCCCTCGCCGATCGATACCTGGGGGGCCCAGCCCAGCACCTCGCCGGCCAGGTGGATGTCGGGTCGGCGGACGGTGGGGTCGTCGGTCGGCAGCGACTGGAATGCGACGGTCGAGGCCGAGGCGGTCATCTCGATGACCAGGCGGGCCAGGTCCAAGACGGTGCGCTCCTCGGGGCTGCCGAGGTTGACCGGGCCCACGATCGAGGCGTCGAGCATGGCCACCAGCCCGCGGACGAGATCATCGACGTAGCAGAAGCTCCGCGTCTGCTTCCCGCCCCCATAGACCGTGAGCGGGAGGCCCCGGAGGGCCTGGTCGACGAAGTTGCTCACCACCCGGCCGTCGTGCGGACGCAGCCCCGGCCCGTAGGTGTTGAAGATGCGCACGATGCCGACATCGGCCCGGCGGTAGCGCGAGTGGGCCATGACCAGTGACTCGGAGAACCGCTTGGACTCGTCGTACACGCTCCGTGGCCCGATCGGGTTCACGTGACCCCAGTAGGTCTCGGGTTGTGGGTGCACCCGTGGGTCGCCGTACACCTCGCTGGTCGATGCCAGCAGCATGCGGGCACCGTGGCGCCCGGCCAGCGCCAACGCCGCCTCGGTGCCGTGCGAGCCGACCGCGAGGGTCTCCAGTCCCAGGCGCAGGTAGTCGGGGGGCGATGCCGGGCAGGCCAGGTGAGCCACCGCGTCGAGCGCGCCCTCCACCGGTATGCCGTCGACGACGTCGGCCTTCACCAGGCGGAACCGGGGGTGCTCGGCCAGGTCGCCGACGTTGTCGATCACGCCGGTGCTGAGGTTGTCGACGGCCACCACCGTGTCGCCTCGGCGCAGGAGCCTCCGGCACAGGTGCGAACCGAGGAAGCCGGCGCCCCCGGTGACGACGATGCGACGCCCGCTCTGCCGGGCGGTCTCGGTCGTCAACGGGCTGTCATGCCGGCATCGACGGGTAGGACCGCGCCGGTGATGCCGCTGCTCTCGGTCGAGCACAGCCAGGCCATGAGCGCGGCAGGCTCGTCCGGCTCGAGCAGCCGGCCCAACAGGTGATGGGTGGCGAACTCGGTGGTGTCTGGCAGGTCGTAGACGGCGGCGCTGGCGTCGAGCATGGCCGTCCTCGTCGAGCCGGGGGCCACCGCGTTGGCGGTGATCCCGTAGGGGCCGAGCTCGGCGGCCAGGCTCTTCACCAGCCCGATGACGCCGTGCTTGGCCGCGCAGTAGGTCGACAGCAACGGCAGGCCCACGATCCCCCCGGCGGAGGCCACGGCGACGAAGCGACCCTGCCGCGGTTGGGGTCGGGCGACCAGCGCGGGTACTGCAGCGCGCGCCAGGCGCCACGGCCCTTCCATGTTGATGCCGACGACGGTGTCCCACTGCCGATCGGAGACCTGCCATCCTGGTTGGCCCCCGGCGATGCAGCCGGCCGCGGCAACGGCGGCGTCCAGGCCGCCGAACCGCTCGACGGCGATGCCCACGGCCGCGTCGATGCCGTCTTGGTCGCGCACGTCGGCCAGGGCTGCGACCGCAACCTCGTCGCCGCCGCAGTCGGCGGCCACCTGGCGCAGCTCTGCCTCGGAGCCGAGCGGGTAGGGGACGTCGGTGTCGTCGGCGCCCTTATCGACCAGGACGAGCCGCCAACCGGCCGTAGCCAGCCGCCTGGCCGTCGCCGCGCCCATGCCTCGCGCCGCGCCGGTGATCACCGCCACCGGCTGGTCGCCGGCGGTCATGCCCGCGGTCACGACGGTGCGCCGAACCAACGGTCGTAGGTCGCCGCCAGGTCGTCGGTCAGCGCGGCCAGCAGCCGCTCACCCGCGACGGCCGTGGCCGGGCGGGGGTCGCCCAGCACGCCGTTGGCGGACACCGCGCCGACACCGCCGGCTCGCATGGTCGCCATCAGCTCCTCGACAGGCTCCTCGTTGCCCGGCTCGGCCTGGTCGACCCGCACCATCTCGGGGCGCATGGCCAGCAGCATCGACGTCTCGCCGCTCCCCGCGTGGCTGCCCCAGCGGGCCGGCAGCGACGGGCTCCACGCCCGGACCCGGCGTCCTTCGCCGACGAGGGTGGAGACGGCGTCGCTCACCGCCGTAGCGTTGCCGCCGTGGCTGGAGACCAGCACCACGCCGGCGAAGCCGTCGGCCGATCGGCCCAGCTCGACGAGCAGGTGGGTCAGCGCCTCCGGGCCGATGGACAGGGTGCCGGCGAAGGCCTGGTGCTCGCCACTGGACCCGTAGGCGACCGCCGGGGACACGAGCACGTCGGCCCGGACGGCGGCCAGGCGGGCCGCCAGCGCCATCGCGATCTCGGTGTCGGTGGCCAGCGGCAGGTGGGGTCCGTGCTGCTCGGTCGAACCCACCGGCACGGCTAGCACGGTGGTCGCCATGCGAGTGCGCACCTCGGGCCATGTCCGGTCGGCCAACGCCGTCGCCGATGGCGATCCCTGGCCGGGGTGGCTCACGGCAGGTAGCCCCAGGCCCGGAGCTGATCGAGCAGGACGTCCGCGGCCGCCTCGGGGTCCAGGTGCACGATGCGCGTTCCTGGTCGAGAGGCCTCGGCGCCGGTCAGGGCCAGGATCCGATCGCGGGCCGATCCACCGGTCGGCCCTTCGAGCACCCGGGCCCGGGGTCGGTAGACGGCAGTGATCGGGACCGGACGGAGGGCCGCCGCCGGCGGCCCGGGATGGACGGGGATCGGTCGGTGGGCGGCGTCGACCACCGCGGCGAGTGGCGCCCGGTCGGGGTGGCGGGTCCCCGCCTCCACCGAGACCACCGCGGGCAACGGCACCGACAGTCGCTCCCGCCGGCCGCCGTCCAGGCGGCGCTCGGCCGGCAGGGGCCCGGCACCGGCCGGTACCTCCAAACCGACCAGGCCCAGAGCCTGGGCGGCGCCGAGCCCGCCGGCCAGGTAGGCCGGCACGGAACCGCTGCCCCGATCCAGGCTCCATGCCCCACAGACCACCACGTCGGCGTCAGCGAGCACGGCGGCCAGCCCGGTGGCCACCACCCCGCTCGGCGCGTCCAGGTCCATGTCGACGCGCTGGGCGGCGGATGCGCCGAGCGCCAGTCCGTCGCGGAGCATGGGCTCCACCGCGGTGGGCCCGGCGGCCACCAGCCGCACGGGGCGCGCCCACGCCTTTCCGATGGCCAGCGCCCAGGCCAGGGCGGCCACGTCGGCGTCCGACGGACCTGACGTGCGGGTGTCGGTGTGCACCGCTGCGGTCAACGGGTCCACCTCGACGCGGTGGTCGACCCACTTCCAGCAGGCGGCGATGACCCGTCCGGTCAGGGGTGGGGGACCGGTCACGAGCGGCGGAACACCACGCCGTGGCCCCCCTCGGGGTAGCGCCAGGAGATGGCGCCCTCGGTGTTGCAGACCAGGTAGCAGGTGCCGCATTCGAAGCACTGCTCGTAGTTGAACAGGATGCCGCCGTCGGCGGTGGGCACGAACAGGTTCGCCGGGCACGCCGACACGCAGGCGCGGGTGGTGCAACCCCGGCAGGTGTCGCCGTCGACGACGATGTGCGCGTCGGCGGCCACTCGGAACTCGACGGTGTCCATGCGGTCGTCGAACGCCACCTCCGTTCGCGCCGCCGGGCTGCTCATCCGAACGTCCGGGCGATGGTGAGGGCGTCGCGGGCCAGGTCCCGGACGCGCAGCCCGTGGGACCGGGCGGCCCCGACCGCCGCCCGCAGGCCGCCGGTCTTCGGTGCCGGGTTCCGGACGGTGAAGAGATCCTCGACGAGATCGCAGATGACGCCAGGGTAGGTGTGCTGCATGCGGTCGCCCAGGATCAGGCCCGGCGCCCGGCGCAGCTTGCGGTGGTCGGCCAGCACGAAGCTGGACTCCAGCTCGGCCCGGTACGACGCCAGGCCGACGGTGCTGGTGTCGCCGGCCCGCAACGCCTCGGCCGCGGCCCGCCCGGCCGCCGCCCCCGAGCCGATGGCGAAGTTCACGCCCTCCAACCAGATCCCGGCCGCCAGGCACAGTCCGGCGGCGTCTCCGGTCACGAGCAGGCCGTCGGCCACCAGCTCCGGCATGGCATCGAAGCCGCCCTCGGGGATGAGGTGGGCCGAGTACTCCTTCAGGTCGCCGCCGGAGACCAGGGGAACGATGGCCGGGTGGGCCTTGAGCTCGGCGATGAACTCCTCGGGCCGCTTGTGCGATCGGCCCAACGCCGGCAGCTGCAGCACGACGCCCACTGCCACCGACTCGGCATTGGTGTAGACGAAGGCGCCCCCCGGGACGTCGCCTGTCGCGCCCACGATCTCGAAGTCGGCGCCCTCGTCACCGCGCAGGCCGAAGCGCTGTTCGATCTCCTGGCGCGGGAACGACAGCACCTCTTTGGCGCCCAGCGTGAAATGCTCCGCCTCAGGGTGGTGGTACAAGCCGGCCGCTTTGGCCAGGAACGAGTTCACCCCGTCCGCGGCGATCACCACGGGCGCCTCCAGGGCTCCCCCCGGACGGTCCACGTCGACCCCGGTGACCCGGCCGCTGGCGTCGCGGCGCAGGCCGGTCACGACCGTGGAGGAGATCAGCTCGGCGCCGGCGTCGGTGGCGTGGCCGGCCAGCCACGAGTCGAAGTCGGGGCGCAGCGTGGTGCAGCCGTTGTAGGGCGCCTCCCCCCACGCCGTGCTGCGGTAGTCGACGGTCAGGCTCTGGGTCGCGGTGAGCACCATGGTCGCCCGGCGCGTGACCCACCGCTGGACGGGGATCCCCTCCCACCACCGGGGGATCAGATCGTCGAGGATCCGCCCGTAGACGACCCCGCCGTACATGTTCTTGGAGCCGGGGAACGGGCCTCGCTCGACCAGGGCCACCCGCCGCCCGGCTCGGGCCAGGACGAGCGCGGCGGTCGACCCGGCCGGGCCGGCGCCGACCACCACCGCGTCGTAGGAGAGCGTCATGCCGACTCCGCCGGCGGGGGCGACAAGCCCAGGCGGGCGGCCAGGACCTCCAGGAGGGCGACGGCGTCGGTGACGATGGCGACGTCCGCCATCGCCATCATGGGGGCGGACGGGTCAGTGTTGACAGCCACGATGTGCTCAGGATGCCCGATCCCGGTGACGTGCTGCACCGCGCCGGACACGCCGAGCGCCACGTAGAGGTCCGGGTCGATGCTCACACCCGTCGTGCCGATGTAGCGGTGCTGGTCCACCCATCCGGCGTCGGCGACCACTCGGGTGGCGCCGGGCGTGGCGCCCAGGGCGGCGGCCACGCGGGCCAGCAGCCCGAAGCGATCCGGCCGCCCCAGGCCGGCGCCGCCCGCCACCACCCGACGGGCCTCGGCCAGGTCCATGGTGGCCGGGTCGGGTGGCAGCACCTCCACCACGGCGGCGTCCAGTGGCCCTCCGCCGACCGTAGCGGTCGCGGGGGGCGGGAGGACCCGCACCCGTGGCGGGGCGCTCACGTCGACGCCGCGGATGCCGGGAAGCAACGTGGCCACCACCGGCTCGGCGATCGTGTGGGTCTCAGTCACCAGGCCGCCGCGCCGGGCCAGGACGGCACAGGTGACGTCGATCTGCACGGCGCCGGCCAGCAACGGGCGGCCCAACGCCTGGGCCAGCCGCGGCGCCAGGTCGCGACCGTCCGCCGACGCCGGGAGAACCACGACGTGGTGCTCGTCGAGATGGGGGGCCAGCTCCTCGGCCCAGCGGCCGGGGGCGTACGTGCCCAGGTAGATGCAGTCCACCGGGCCCGGCCCGGGCAACGACCCGGCGGCTTTCTCTGGACGCTCGCCGACCACCAGAGCCGTCGTCCCGGCCTCCGCCGCGGCCTCGGCTGCGCCGGCCGGGAGAGCCCCGTCGCGCACGGGTATGACCGCGACCATCGTCACAGCGCCGCCCCCGCCCGCTGGCCCTCTATGACCGCGGCGTGGGCCCGTCGGGGAGCGACGCAGTCGCCGGCCCGCGCCACGTCGTAACCCTGGGCGTGCAGGGCCATGTACAGCGCCTCGACCGGCGCGGCCGGGATGGCCAGCACCACCCAGTCGCACGCCAGTCGCCGGTCGGTGCCGGTCGGGTGGTGCTGGAGCTGGAGGGTCAGCTCGTCGCCGGCGCGCTCGACGCCCATAGGCACCAGATCGGTGAGCTGGGCGATGCCTTTGGTGGCGGCCTTGGTGTTCCAGTGCTCGAGATCGAGGGTGATGCCGAGGTCCTGGCCGACGACCATCCCGTTGGTGGTCACCGTGACCGACGCGCCCCGGTCCGCGAGCAGCTCGGCGACCGACGTGGCCTGGTGGAAGCCCAGCTCGTCGACGACGACCACCCGGCCGGTCGGCGCGACCCGCTCGGTGAGGACGTCGGTCACGTCGACCACCCGGTCCCCGCCGCCGCCGGCCCACCACGGTGGGGATGGAGCCGCGCCGGTGGCCACCACCACCGCGTCGGGTTGCAGCCCGGCGACGAGCTCGGGTGTGGCTTCGGTCCCGGTGCGGATGTCGACGCCCAGCTGCTCGCACGCGTGCACCTGGTTCCTCACCAGGTCCCCGAGCTCGGCTCGTGACGGGACCAGCGCGGCCAGGCGCACCTGGCCGCCGGGGGCGTCGGCCTGCTCCACCACCACCACGTGATGACCGATCTCGGCGGCGGCGATCGCCGCCTGCAGGCCGGCCGGCCCGGCCCCCACCACCACGACCGACCGCGGTCTGGTGCGCCGGGGGGTGACGGTCACCGCTTCTCGCCCGGTGAGCGGGTTCTCGATGCAACCCAGCCAGCGGTTCAGCCCCATGCGGCCCACGCACTCCTGGTTGCAGCTCAGGCACAGCCGGATGTCCTCGGTGTGCCCGGCCCGGGCCTTGGCGGCGAAGTCGGCGTCGGCGATCTGCCCCCGGACCACGCCGACCAGGTCGCAGTGGCCCTGTTCCAGGGCCCGCTCGGCCTGCAGCGGATCCTTGAACCGGCCCACACCGACGACCGGCAGCTCGACGGCCTTGCGGATGGCCGACGGGATGAACAGCGCGTAGCCCGGTGGTACCTGCATCGACGCCTCGATCATGTACAGGCTGGCGGTGGCCACGCCGATCGAGGTGTTGATGTAGTCGGTCTGGCCCTGGTCGGCGACCATACGGGCGACCTCGACGGCATCGTCGATCGTCGACCCCCCGTCGATCAGCTCGTCGCCGCAGATCCGCACGCCGAGCGCCTTCCCCGGCCCGATGGCGGCGCGCACGGCGGCGACGATCTCGAGGAGGAGCCGGGCCCGCTGCGCCAGGGAGCCGCCGTACTCATCGGTCCGATGGTTCGTCGCTGGGGACAGGAAGCAGCGCACGATGGAGCTGTGGGAGCACTGGAGCTCGATGCCGTCGAAGCCACCCTCCATGCAGTGGCTGGCGACCAGGGCGTAGCCGGCGACGATCTCGGCGATCTCGCGGTGGTCGACCTCCTTCGGCACCTCCCGGAACAGGGGGTCGAAGACCGGTGAGGGACCCCAGACCGGAAGCCGCGTGTACATGCCCGATGCCTGGGCGCCGTTGTGGTTGATCTGGGCCAGGATCACCGACCCGTGCCGGTGGACCGCCTCGGTGATCTTCCGGTAGCCGGGGATGACCGCTCGGTGGAAACCGTGGATGAGCTTCTCGTAGGGCCAGTCCGTCGGGTGGGTGGAGTGCTCCTCGGTGACGATCAGGCCCGCGCCACCGGCGGCCCGAGCCCCGTAGTAGGCGGCGTGCTGCTCGGAGGGCAGGCTGTCCTGGGTCGCGTAGTTGGTCAGATGGGCGGAGAACATGATCCGGTTCTTGACCACGATCGGACCGATGCGCAGCGGCGAGAAGAGATACCGGTACCGGCTCATGCCGGGACGCCCCCGACGTCGATGGCGGCCAGCGACTGGGCGACGCGGCGACCCTCGAGCACGGCCTCGTACGCCGTACGCGGCGCGACCGCGTCACCGGCTCGGGGCAGTCGTTCGCCTGTTCGCCGCCACAGCTCGTCGTCGGGCAGCCGGGCGCCGCAGTCCACCACCGCCGCGGTCGGGATGGTGCGGGTGACGGCCGAGAAGCGGTCGCGCACCTCGATGCCCTCCGCGGTCACCGACAGCAGGTCGGCGCGCCGCTCGAGGGTGACACCGGCCTGCTGCAGGCGGACGTTGGCGGGGGCCAGGTCGCCACTGCGGGACAGGAGCGTGCCGACGAGGATGTCGGGGGTGACGAGGACGACCGATCGGCCCTCGGCGGCCAGGCGTTCGGCGACCGACACCGCGATCGGCCCCCCGATGGGATCCCACACCGCGACCGCCCCGTCGGGCACCGCCGCCCCCGACAGCAGCGCCACCGCGTCGAGGGCCATGGCGTCCCGGTCCACCGCGTACGGGCGCGGGCCGGGGCGTGAGCCAGTGCACAGCACGGTCGGCCCGGCGTGCTCGGCGATCTCTGCCGGCCCCACGGTAACGCCGCACTCGACGGCCACCCCCAACGTGGCGCACTCCCGTTCGAGCCAGTCGGCCAGACGGCCGAGGCGGGCCCGTCCGGCGCCGGCCGCGGCCACCCGCAGCATCCCGCCCGCCGAGGCGGCCCGATCCACGACCCGGACCCGATGCCCGGCGAGGGCGGCGACCCGCGCGCACTCCAGTCCGGCCACCCCGGCGCCGATCACCAGGAGCGACAACCTCGACGGGTGCGTGGCCCGGAAGACCGGCTCGTCCTCGGTCTCGTGGCCGGCGGACGGCTCGCTCACACAGGTCACGATGGGGTTGCGGTTGTCGCGAACCTGGCAGGTCTGGTTGCAGAGGATGCACGGCCGGATGCGCCCGACGTCGTCGGCGGCCAGCTTGGCCACCAGGTCGGGCTCGGCGATCTGGGCGCGGCTCATCTCCACCGCGTCGGCCGCACCCGACTCCACGGCGTACGCGGCCTGGTCGACGTCCACCATGGATCCCTGCACGATCACCGCGGCCTGACCGGCTACGGCGGCGCGCACCGCCCGCGCCAGCTCGATGTTGAACCCGGGTTCGGCGTGGGTGTCGGGCCTGGTGGCGGCGGCCGAGTAGATGGAGCCGCGCAGGACGGTCAGATAGTCGGCCGACGGCGCCAGCCGGAGGGCCAGCTCGGCCCCCGCGGCGGGGGTGAGGCCGGCCCAGGGCGCCAGCTCGTCGCAGGACAGGCGCACGCCGACGACGTGATCGCGGCCGATCCCCTCGCGCACCGCGGCCAGCACGTCGAGGATCAGTCGGGCCCGGTCCTCGCCGTAGGCATCGCCGCGCTGGTTCGTCAGGCCCGAGGCGAACTGGCGGAGCAGGCTGTGCTGCCCGGCGTTGATCTCGATCCCGTCCAGCCCGGCGTCGATCGCCGTCGCGGCCGCGTCGGCGAAGCCGCCGACCACCGCGTCGATGTCGGCCTGCTCCATCCATTTCGGGACCTCGCGCGTGGTCACGTCCGGCACCCGGGAGGGGCCCCACGTCGGGGACTGGCTGTAGGCGGACGACCCCTGACCGCCGGCGTGGCCGAGGGCGGCCAGCACCAGCGGGCCGTGGGGCCGGCATGCGGCGGCCACCGCCGCCCACCCCGGCGCGCACTCGGCGGCGAGCGGGGCCCGTTCGTAGGGCCAGTCCGATGGGTGGACCGACGCCTCCTCGGTGACGATCACGCCTGCGCCGCCCGCGGCCCGGCGCTGGTAGTAGGCCACGTGGCGTTCGGAGATGGTGCGACCCCATCCCAGGTTGGTCTCGTGCGGTCCGAACACCACCCGGTTGGGAGCCTGGCGAGGCCCGAGGTGGAGCGGCTGGAGCAGCACGACCCGGGTCAGCTCCGGCGGCCGAGGAGGCGCACCGGGGTGCTGTGACCCGGTCCGGGCGACGGCGCAGTACCGGCGGCCACCGACGCCAACGCCATCTCCCCGTGGCCGTAGACACACTCCGGGTCCGGGCCGTCGAGGGGCAGGCCGGTGAAGAACTTGGCTGCCATGCAGCCACCCTGGCAGGCGTCGTAGGACCCGCACGACGCGCAAGCGCCGGCCGCGGTGGGTCGGCGCAGCTCGCGGAACAGGTCCGACTCTCGCCAGACATGGGCGAAGCCGCCAGGTTCGCGGACGCTGCCCGCCTTGAACTCGTCGTGCAGCACGAACGGGCAGGCGTACACGTCGCCGACGGGATCGATCAGGCACACCACCCGGCCGGCGCCGCACAGGTTCAGCCCCTCCAGGGGTTCGCCGAGAGCGGACAGGTGGAAGAACGAGTCACCGGTCAGCACCCCCGGTCGGTCGAGCAGCCAGTGGTAGAGGTCGACCTGCTGCGCTGGCGACGGGTGCAGCTGGTGCCAGCTGTCGGCTCCCCGGCCGGACGGCCGCAGCCGGGTCAGACGCAGCTGAGCGCCGTAGTGGTCGGCCAGCGCCGCGAAGTCGTCGAGCTGGCCGACGTTCTGGCGAGTGATGACCACGCTTATCTTGAACGGGCCGAAGTCGGCGGCGGCCAGGTGGTCCATGGCTCGGCGGGCGGCGACGAAGGAGCCGGCGCCGCGCACTGCGTCGTTGGTGGCCTCGTCGGCGCCGTCGACCGAGATCTGCACGTCGACGTAGTCGGTCCCGGCCAGCCGCTCGGCCCGAGCGGCGTTGATCGTGCTGCCGTTGGTGGAGAACTTCACCCCCACCCCGCGCTCGACCGAGTAGTCGACCACGTCGTAGAAGTCCGAGCGGATGGTCGGCTCACCCCCGCCGATGTTGACGTAGAACACCTGCATGTCGGCCAGCTGGTCGACGACCCCCATCACCTCGGCCGTGCCCAGCTCGTGCGGGTCACGGCGACCCGACGACGACAGGCAGTGGATGCAGGCCAGGTTGCAGCCGTAGGTCAGCTCCCACGTCAGGCAGATGGGGGCGTTCAGGCCGCCCTTCAGCTCCGTCGTCAGCTCAGTGGTCATCGGGCACCTCGTCGGGGGGTGACGCGCCATGCGGCGCCTCGGGTCGGATGAAGGAGGACGTCGCCAGGTCGGCCAGGGCGCGCCGGTAGCGGTGGTGCTGGGCCTCGGGGACGAGGGCGGCCAGGGCGTCGTCCACCGATGGGTATTCGCCCAGGTGGCGCACGACCTCGGCGAGCAGGGGAGCACGCAGGAACGTCAGTCGGCGGCTCCCGTAGTGGTAGGCCAGCGCCCCGAACGGCTCGGGGCGCAGGGCCACGTCGGGGTCGAGGCGGTACCGGCCGGTGAGCGGCGCCATCCCCGGGTCGGGCGGCGACACCATGGTCAGGGGCTCCTTCGTCGGGGGCTCGGTTTCGTCGGGGGCTTCGGCGGTCGGGGGATCGGCGGTCGGGGGATCGGCGGTCCGGGGGATCGGCGGTCCGGGGATCTAGTAGACGCCACACATGCCGTCGATGGAGATCTCCTCCACGAGCAGGTCGTCCTCGACCAGATCGTCGTCGGTCGGGATGCCGGCGACGTCCTCGTCGTCGGCGCGGTGCTTCTGTTCCGGGCTCATATCGGGATCATAGAGGCAGGGAAATGCCTGGCTCGAAGCCGGGTGGTCGACGACTAGCGTCGCAAGCGCGTGGCACGATCGGACGAGATGGCAGGGACGGGGCTGCGAGGGCCTGAGATGCGCTGGAGCACGCCGTCCGCCCGCCTGCGCACCCTCCGCCGTTGGGAGACGGCCGTCGTCGGCGCCGGCCTCCTGGTTGTCGGGGTCGTGATCGCGTTGGCCGCCGGGTCACCACTGGCGGCAGGCGTCGTCGCTGTCGTCGTGGTCGTCGCCGCCGTGGTGGCCGACGGTTTCGTCGGTCGACGGGTAGGGGCCTGGGGCTTCGCCGAGCGCGATGAGGATCTGTTGGTCCGGCGGGGGGTGATGTTTCGTCGCCTGTCGGTCATCCCCTACGGCCGGATGCAGTACGTGGAGGTCACGGCGGGGCCGTTTGAGCGCAGCTTCGGGCTGGCCACCGTCCAGATGCACACGGCCGCGGCGGCCAGCGACGCCAGGATCCCCGGCCTGGACGCCGACGCCGCCGCTCGCCTGCGCGACCAGCTGACGAACCTCGGGGAGAGCCAGGCGGCCGGGTTGTGAGCATGCGACCGCCGGGCGGGCCGCCAGTCGGCAGCCCTGACTGGCCGCCGCCGGCCGGGTCCGATCGGGCGCCCCCGTCCCCCCGGCCCGACCAGATGGTCCCGGGGACCACGGCGGACCGGTTGCCGCCCGGGCCGGTGCTGAGCCAGGAATGGCACCGGCTCCACCCGCTCTCCCCGGTGGTCCGCGCCGGGCGAGGCGTCCTGGCCATCGTGGTGTTCCTCCTCTTCTCCCTCCTGGGCGGGAAGGGGCAGTCCTCCGACGAGCTGGTCCGCCTGGCCGTCATCGTGGTGGTGCTGGTCATCGGGATCGTGAGCTGGTACGTCACCCGGTGGCGGGTCGAGGGGGGAGTGCTGCGGATCGACAGCGGCTTGCTGCGCCGCACCTCCCAACGGCTCCCGCTCAGCCAGGTGCAGGCCATCGACATCGTGCGCCCCGGGCTGGCGCGCGTGCTGGGCCTGTCGGAGCTGCGGCTGCGGATGGCGGGATCGACCCAGCGCGCCGCCGGCCGGCTCTCCTACCTGAACGTCACCCATGCCGAGGAGTTGCGGGCCCGGCTGTTGGCCGCCGCCCACGGCCTCGACGAGGCCGAGCCGCCGCCGCCCGAGCAGCAGTTGCTCACCGTGGCGACCGGACGGCTGGTGGTGTCGCTCCTCATCAGCGGGCCCGGGCTGATCCTGGAGCTCCTGATCGTGGCGCTCGTCGTGCTCGCTGCCGTCCAGCCGTCGGCGGTGGTGGGCGCCTTGAGTGGCAGCCTGGCCGGCCTCGTTGCCCTGGTCGGTCCGTTCTGGGCCCGCTTCAACGGCCAGTACCACCAGACGGTCGCCGCCGCCCCCGATGGGCTGCGGGTGCGCGCCGGGCTGGTGGAGACCTCGGCCGAGACCATCCCGCGCGGGCGCGTCCAGGCGCTGCGCCTGGTCGAGCCGTTGGTGTGGCGGCGCCTCGGATGGTGCCGCCTGGAGGCCGACGTCGCCGGCCGGGCTACGTCCGGCCACCAGAACCGAGCGGCCAGGAAGGCCGGTCGGGTGCTGCTCCCTGTCGGGACCAGGGCGGAAGCCCAGATGCTGGTCGACCGGGTGATGCCCGGGGTTCCGATCACGGCCGACCCGGCGCCGAGGCGGGCGCGTTGGAAGTCCCCGTTGCGCTACCGGCAGCTGTCGTGGGGCGTCACCGACGACTTCGGGCTGACCACCAGCGGCCGGTTCCGCCACGTGGCCGATTGGATGCCGCTGTCGAAGGTGCAGAGCATCCGCCGGGTCGAAGGTCCGCTCCAGCGGCGGCTGCGGCTGGCGAGCATCCACCTCGACACCGCCGCCCGCAGCGTCCATGCCGTGATCCGCGACCGCGACCGGGTGGAGGTCGATCGCCTGATGGTGGAGCTCCCCGAGCGCTGCCGCCGGTCCCGGGAGGCCGACGGCCGTCCTCGGGTCGACCCGCAACCGTGAGCCGGGGCACTGCGGACGCGCCCCGAGCCGGCCGGTGAACGGTGCCGGGTCAGTAGTCTGAGGGTTTCCGAGGAGGTGGTCCCGACGGCTGAGCAGCCCGAGGTGCACGAGTTCGACGTGGTCGTGATCGGTGGCGGTCCGGCCGGATATGCGGCCGCCCTGCACGGCGGGCTGGCCGGGCTGAACATCGCCGTGGTCGAGAAGGAGAAGGTCGGCGGGACCTGCCTGCACCGGGGCTGCATTCCGGCCAAGGAGTTCCTGGAGACGGCGACGGTCTACCGGACCGTGAACGGCGCCAAGGAGTTCGGCATCACCGTCGAGCCGCCCCAGCTGGAGTTCGCCCAGAGCCAGGCCCGCAAGCAGAAGGTGGTGGAGCAGCTCTGGAAGGGCCTGCAGGGCCTGCTGAAGCGGCGCAAGGTCACCACCTTCCCCGGGATCGGTAGCCTCGGCGCTGATCACGTGGTGCGCGTGGCCCACGACGGCGGGGTGACCGAGCTGCACGGCACTCACGTGATCCTGGCGGCGGGCTCCGTGCCGCGGACCATCCCCGGGTTCGATGTCGACGGGTCGTTGGTCCTCACCTCCGACGAGGTGCTCGATCTCGAGCACCTGCCGAGCTCGACAGTGGTGATCGGTGGCGGCGCCATCGGCTGCGAGTTCGCGTCCATGCTCTCCGACCTGGGTGCGCAGGTGACGATCCTCGAGGCCTTGCCGAAGATCTTGCCCGGTTGCGACAAGGATGTGACCGACGTGGTGCTGCGCTCGTTCAAGAAGCGCGGCATCGAGGTGCGCACCGGCGTCGCCGTGACCGGGCACACGCCGAGCGACGACGGGTCGACGACGATCGTTGCCTTCGGAGACGGTGAGCAGATCACCGTCGACGCGGTCGTCGTATCCGTGGGCCGGCGCCCACTGAGCGACGGCCTCGGGCTGGACGGCACCGGTGTGACCGTCGACGAGCGCGGCTTCGTCGTCGTCGACGAGTACTGCCGGACGGGCGAGGAGGGGGTCTACGCGGCGGGCGACCTGATCGCCACGCCGGCCCTGGCCCACGTGGGCTTCGCCGAGGGCATGCTCATCATCGACCAGATCCTGGGTGACCAGGTGGTGCCAGTCGACCACGGGAAGGTGCCGTGGTGCATCTACTGCCATCCCGAGGTGGCCTTCGCCGGGATGTCGGAGGATGCGGCCAAAGAAGCGGGGTTCGAGGTCGTCGCCAAGAAGGATCCCTTTGGCGGGAACGGCCGCGCCATGATCGTCGGTGAGACCGAGGGCATGGTCAAGGTGATCTGCGAGAAGACGGCCGACGGGCGGGCCGGCCGCATCCTCGGCGTCCACATGGTCGGGCCCTGGGTGACCGAGCAGTTGGGCCAGGGATACCTGGCGGTCAACTGGGAGGCCACGCCCGACGAGGTCGCCCACTACGTCCAGCCCCATCCCACGCTGTCTGAGACCTTCGGCGAGACCGTCCTCGCCCTGACCGGAAGAGGCCTGCACGTTGGCTGACATCACCATGCCCCAGCTCGGGGAGACCGTGACCGAGGGAACCATCACGCGCTGGTTGAAGCAGGTCGGCGACGCAGTGGCCGAGGACGAGGTCCTCTTCGAGGTCTCCACCGACAAGGTCGACTCCGAGGTCCCGTCGCCGGCCGCGGGCACCGTGTCGGAGATCCTGGTCCCCGAGGGCGAGACGGTTGACGTCGGCACCCGACTGGCCGTCATCTCCGGCGGCGCGCCCGAGCCGGCGGCGGCGGCCCCGCCGGCCGGCGCATCGACCTCCACAAAGACCGCATCGACGGAGGCTGAATCAGCGGAGACCGCATCAGCCGAGACCGAATCAGCCGAGACCGCGTCGACAGGGGCCGCATCAGCGCAGGCAGCATCGATAGCGAGCGAGCAGGAGGCCGTTCCGGCCGCCTCCGACGCCGCCGACGGTCCCGAGGCCCCCGACCCGGCGACCGAGACGCCAGCCGCGGGGACCGCCCCGGCCGGTCGCAGTCCCGCCCGGGGCGGGGGGTCGGGAACCCGGCCGGCCGACGACCGTCCCCCGGCCCGGCCCGGCGACGGTGGCAATGCGGCCGGTGGTGGCAAGGTGCTGTCGCCGGTCGTCCGGCGCCTCATTGCCGAGTACGACCTCGAGCCCAGTGCCATCGAGGGCAGCGGCGCCGGCGGGCGGATCACCCGCTCCGACGTTCTGGCCGTCATCGATCAGCGCGGCGCCAACGGGAACGGTGCCAGCGCCCGCCGCGATGCACCGGCGGCATCGCCCGGGGCGCCGTCCGGCCGGCCCCCGTCCGCATCCCCGGCCCCGGCCGCCCCGGTGGCGCCTGGCGTCGAGTCCCCTGCCGTGAAGGCGATCCCGCCGGCGCGGGCGGGCGAGCGTGACACCGTCGTCCCGTTCACCAACATCCGGCGGCGCACCGCCGAGCACATGGTCCGCTCCAAGCACACGTCGGCCCACACCATGGTGGCGGTGGAGGTCGACTACGCGGGCGTCGACCGGGTCCGCCTGAGCGAGAAGGCGGCGTTCAAGGCGGCCGAGGGCTTCTCCCTCACCTACCTGCCGTTCATCTCGCGAGCCACGGTGGACGCCATCGAGGCGTTCCCGCACGTGAACTCCTCGGTCGGCGACGACGAGCTGATCGTCCACAACGACCTGAACCTCGGCATCGCCGTCGACCTCGACTTCGAAGGGCTGCTGGTCCCCGTCATCCATCAGGCTGACGGGCTCCGGCTGCGGGCCCTGGCCCGGGACATCTCCGATCTCGCCCGCAAGGCCCGGTCGCGCCAGCTGACGATGGACGACATCGCGGGCGGGACGTTCACCATCACCAACGCCGGACCCTTCGGCACCCTCATCACCGTGCCCGTCATCAACCAGCCGCAGGTGGCGATCCTCTCCACCGACGGCGTCCGCAAGCGCCCGGTGGTGGTCGAGCTGCCGGACGGCTCCGACAGCATCGCCATCCATCCGGTCGGGAATCTCGTCATGTCCTGGGATCACCGGGCCTTCGACGGCGCCTACGCCGCCGCGTTCCTCGCTCGCGTCAAGGACATCATCGAGAGCCGGGATTGGTCCGAGGAGCTGTGACGACGGCCGGGCTCCTGCGCGCCCGCTGGCTGGGGCGGGTCCGCTACCTGGACGCCCACGCCCTCCAGCGCGGTCTGTGGGAGACGGGCACCGACGACTGGCTGTTGCTCCAGGAGCACCCCCACACCTACACCATGGGGGTGCGGGCCAAGGCCGAGCACGTGCTGGTGGACCCAGCGTCGGTCGGCGCCGAGCTGGTCCACGCCGATCGGGGGGGCGACGTGACCTATCACGGTCCTGGCCAACTGGTGGGCTACCCGATCCGGGCCGTGCCGAGCGGGTCGGATGCCACCCCCCGCTTCGTGCACGGGATCGAGCAGCTCGTCATCGACGCGGTGGCCGATCTGGGGTTGCCCGGGGCCACCCGGCTCGACGGGTACCCGGGCGTGTGGGTGGGCGTGGCCGAGGGTCGCCCGCGCAAGCTGGCCGCCATCGGCGTGCGCATCTCCCGTGGCCGTTCCATGCACGGCTTCGCCCTGAACGTGGACCCCTCCATGGAGCACTTCGGCTACATCGTGCCCTGCGGCATCGCCGACAAGCCGGTCACCTCGCTGGCGGCCGAGGGTCTGGCCGTCACCATGCGCGATGTGGTGGACGCCGTGGTACGGTGCGCGTGCCGCGGGTGGGGATACGCGCGCCTGGACCGCCAGGACGTGGCCTGGCGGGTGGCGTCGAGCGACCTGGCCCCTTTCACTCGCGGTCACGGGCCCGGCGAGCCGGTAGCCACCGGTGCCAGCGATCGGCCGGCCCGCCGGGGTGAGTCGGTGCGCCTGCTCGGTCGGTTGGCGCAAGCCGGGGTGGACCCCGCCGCCGGGCTGGCCTTCGACGAGCGCAAGCCGGAATGGCTGCGGGTCAAGGCACGCATGGGCGAGGAGTACCGGTCGCTGAAGTCCACCATGCGCCAGCTCGATCTGGTGACCGTCTGCGAGGAGGCCGGCTGCCCGAACATCTACGAGTGCTGGGCCGACGGCACCGCGACGTTCATGATCAACGGTGACCGCTGCACCCGGGCGTGCGGGTTCTGCCTGGTCGACACGCACAAGCCCTCGGCGGCCGACCCGGCCGAGCCGGGTCGTGTGGCCGAGGCGGTGGCCCAGCTCGGGCTGGCCCATGCCGTGGTGACGACCGTCGCCCGCGACGACCTGGCTGACGACGGTGCCGGGCAGTTCGCCGCCACCATCGACGCCATCCACCGGCGCGCCCCCGGCACTGCCGTGGAGGTGCTCATCTCCGACTGTCGCAGCCACGATGCCTCGTTGCAGACCATCTTCGCGGCGCGTCCTGAGGTGCTGAACCACAACATGGAGACCGTCCCGCGCCTCCAGCGGGCCGTCCGGCCCTCGGCGTCGTACGCCCGCAGCCTCTCGGTCCTGGCCCGGGCCCACGCCGCCGGCCTGACCACCAAGTCCGGCCTGATCGTGGGCATGGGGGAGACGCCCGAGGAGGTGCACAGCGTGCTGGCCGACCTGCACGGGATCGGCGTCGATATCGTCACCATCGGCCAGTACCTCAGGCCCACCTCGCACCACCTGCCCGTCGCCCGCTGGTGGACGCCCGAGGAGCTCACCGAGCTGAAGTGGGCGGGTGAGGCACTGGGCATCCCCCATGTGGAGTCGTCCCCGTTGACCCGCAGCAGCTACCACGCGCGGCAGGCGGCGGCCGGTGCGGTCGCCGCCGTCGCCTCGGTCGCGGCCGGCCGCCGGGCATGAGCCCACCGCAGGTCGACCGTCTGACCCGTGTCCGGGTGGCGATGGCCGCCCAGGGCGTCGACGCCCTCCTGCTGTCGCTCGGCGCCGACCTGCCGTGGCTGTGCGGTTACGAGGCCATGCCACTGGAGCGGTTGACCATGCTCGTGGTGGCCGCCGATGCGCAGCCCGTGCTGGTGGTGCCCGCCCTGGAGGCGCCCCGGGTGGTCCCGATCCCCGAGATGTTCGACCTGCAGCCGTGGGCCGAAGGTTCCGACCCGGTCCAGGCGGTCGCCGCGCTGGTCGGGTCCCGGCGCCGGCTCGCCGTGTCCGACCGGGCCTGGGCCACGTTCGTCCTGGCCCTCCAGGCTGCCCTGCCGTCTGCCTCCTGGACGGTGGCCTCGGCCGTGACCGGTCCGCTCCGGGCCGTCAAGGACGCGGTGGAGATCGATGCCCTGGCCGCGGCGTCGGCCGCCGCCGACCGGGTGGCGGCCGCCCTCCTCGCCGGCGACATCCCCCTGATCGGCCGGACGGAGCGGGAGGTGTCGGCGGAGATCGGGCGGCGCCTGGTGGCCGAGGGGCACCAGCGGGTGAACTTTGCCATCGTCGGCAGCGGACCGAACTCGGCCAGCCCCCACCACGACGCCGGCTCGCGGCGCATCGGGGCGGGGGAGGCGGTCGTATGCGACTTCGGCGGGACCATGGACGGCTACTGCTCCGACACCACCCGGACTGTCTTCACCGGGGAGCCGCCGGCGGAGTTCCGGGCCCTCTACGGTGTGTTGGAGGAGGCCCAGGGGCACGCCGTGCGGGCGGCCGAGGTCGGAACGTCGTGCGCGATGGTCGATGCCGCGGCCCGGGCGCACATCGGCGCCCACGGGTACGGGGATGCGTTCATCCACCGCACCGGGCACGGGATCGGCCTGGAGGAGCACGAGGACCCCTACATCGTGGCCGGCAACGCCGTTGCGCTCCAGCCCGGGCATGCCTTCTCGGTGGAGCCGGGCATCTACCTCCCGGGCCGGTTCGGCGCCCGCATCGAGGACATCGTGGTGGCCACGCCCGCCGGCCCGCGGGCCCTCAACCGGACAGACCACGGCTTGACCGTGGTCGAGGCGTGACAGACCACGGCTTGACCGTGGTCGAGGCGTGACAGACCACGGCTTGACCGTGGTCCAGGTGTGACAGGCTCAGTTCCCTCCTGATCGTGGGTCGACGGTACTAAAGTCGTTCCCATGTACCACCATCCGGCTCGGGACGCGCCGACGGCCCCTTGGCGGGACCTCGGGCCGGGATCGTTGCTGTGGCGCTATGCCGGCGACCAGCGGCTGGGGTTCACGGGCCTGTCGGCGGGGATCCTCCAGCTCCTGCATCCCGGTGTGGGGGCTGGCGTCGCTCAGCACTCGGCGTTCTTCAGCGAGCCGTGGCAGCGGATCGAGCGATCGGTGCCCGAGATCCTCGGGGTCATCTACGACCCGGATCCCGAGCGGACCGGCCGTCGGGTGCGCGGCTACCACCGGCCCATCAGGGGGACCGACCACCTCGGCCGCCCGTACCGGGCGCTGGCTCCGGAGACGTTCTGGTGGGCTCACGCCACCTTCCAGTACGCGGTGGAGCAGCTCGTCGACCGTTTCGACGCCCGGCGGCTGTCGGCGAGGCGACGCGAGGACCTCTACCAGGACGGCGTGGAGTGGTACCGGCGCTACGGGGTCAGCCTGCGCCCGGTGCCGCCCGACCATGAGGCCTTCGTGGCCGAGTGGGATCGGCAGTGCTGCGAGGTGCTGGAGATGAACCCGGCGGCCGAACGGGCCGTCGACATGGTCCTCCACCCACGGGGCCAGTCGCTGCCGTTCCTCCCCGCGTGGACGATGCCGGTGCAGCGGACGCTGGTCACACCGATACTGCGGCTGGTGACGGTCGGCGGCCTGCCCCCGGTGGTCCGAACGCGCTTCGACATCCCCTGGCGCATCGACGAGGAGCTGGAGTACCGGGCGCTGCAGCTGGCCATCCGGGAAGGCTGGCGGTGGGTGCTGCCCGGCTTTCGCTACCACCCGCGCGCCGCGGCGGGCCGGGCGGCCGCCCACGGCGCCCCTCGCCGGCAGCCGCAGCGCAGGGCGGCGTAGACCGTGCCCCGTCGGGCCGCCACCCTCCAGGTGGAGGCCATCGTGGCCGGCCTCCAGGTCGACGGCAGCGATCCGGTCGACGAAGCGCTCCTCGATGCCACCGCCGACCTGGTGGCCGCCTTCGGCGTCCGGCGCTGGAGCCTGGAGGACGTGGCGGCGCGCAGTGGCTTGGGCCGCACCACCGTGTACCGCCACTTCGACGGGCGTGACGGGCTGGTCGCCGCCGTTCTGGCCCGCGACGCCCGCCGCCTGTTCGCAGCCATCGCCGACTCGGTGGAGGATCTCGACTCGATCGACGACAAGCTGGTGGAGGGCTTCTTGGTTGGGTTGCGGGCGCTGCGCCACACCCTGATCCCGCGCCTGATCGAGACCGACGCCACCGACGCGCTGCACCTGCTCACCGCCGGCGTGGTCCTGGCCATGGCCCGCCAGGCCCTGGTCGAGCGATACCAGATACTGGTGGCCGCCGGGACCGCCGGCGCCGGGACCGGGGGCGCAGTCGGGGGCGCGGAGATCGTGGTGATGGCCGAGGCGCTGGTGCGTCTGGCCGTCTCCTTCGTGGTCATGCCGACGTCACTGATCGACATCGACGACCCCGACGAGGCTCGCCGCCACCTGCGCCAGCTTCTCCGGCCCTTCCTGCGGTCCGCCTGAGCCGGCGAACGCCGTGAGTGCCGCCGCATCCCTGCTGGGCGGCCTGTCACCCTCATTCTGGGGTCAACAAAACAGCGCCGGCGCTGTTTTGTTGACCCCAGAACGCCGCGGCACCCGGGGCGCCCCCGCGCCGCGGCACCCCCGCCTCGCGGCACCCGGGGCGCTCCTCGCCCCCCCGGGCGAGTCCAGCCGGGCGGCAGCGAAGCCGGCACCCGGGGCGCTCCCGCCACCCGGGCCGCGAAGCCGGCCGGCGTCACGGACCGGGTGAGCGGGGGGCTCGTCGCTCGGCCGGGCTCAGCCGGAGCCCGGCCGAGCGGAGCCGGACCACCAGGTCCCGGCTGTCGACGGCCTGGGCGCCGAGGGCGAGCGCCCGCTCCCGGTGCTCGGCGGGCACGTCGTAGTGGTCGCCCTGGAAGGCCCGGCGGGGGATGCCGAGCCGGTCGGCGAAGCGGTGCAGCTCGTCGTAGGAGGTGTCGCTGGCCAGGTGGGCCCACATGTGGCCTCGCCAGCGCCACAACGGTTGGTCGACGAGGATCACCCGGCCGGGCTGCGGCGCACCACGAAGTACTTGGCCTGGGGGTGGTGGCAGATGATGGCACCCGTGGTCTGCTCGGGGTGGAACTGCCAGGAGGACTCCTCGTTGACCTGCACGCCGATGCGGTCGGCCTGGACCAGCTCGGCGCACTTGGCGTTGTCCTCCAGGTCGGGGCACGCCTCGTAGCCCCACGAGTAGCGCCCGCCGCGGTACTGCTGACGGAACAGGCCGGCCAGGGTGGGCCCGTCCTGGTCCACGTAGCCCCACTCGGTGCGGATGCGGTGGTGCCAGTGCTCGGCCAGGGCTTCGGCCATCTCCACGCCGAGACCGTGGAGGTGCAGGTAGTCCCGGTAGCGGTCGGCGGCGAACAGCCGGGCGGTCTCCTCCGAGATGGCAGCACCCATGGTCACGATGTGGAAGGCGGCGAAGTCCATCTCACCCGAGTCCGACGACCGGAAGAAGTCGGCGATGGAGAGCCAGGGGTCCTCGTCCTGGCGGGGGAAGGTGAAGCGGAGCCGCTCGGCCCGGCGGGTGTCGTCGGCCCATACGACGAGGTCGTCGCCCTCGCTGTTCACCGCGAAGTAGCCGTAGGCGACCGCCGGCTGCAGCACGCCGCTGGCTCGGGCGGCGGCCAGCTGGGTGCGCAGCTCGGCCCGGATCCGTGACCGGAAGTCCGTGTCCTTCTCGCCGATGGACTTGTCGGGCCGGTAGCCCCACTGGTTGCGGAACAGGGCGGTCTCGTTCACGAAGGTGGCGATCTCGTCGAGAGGGATGCCCTTCTCCACCCGGGCCCCGAGGAAGGGCGGGACGAACACCTCGTTGTCGGCGGCCACCGACGGCGCCCGGAGGGGCCGGTCGGCGGAGATCACCGCACCGGGTGCCGACTCGGCGGTCAGGGCGGCGGCGGTGGCGGCGCGCGACGTGGATCCCTCCCGACCGCCGAGGGCGCGGCCGAAGTCCGGGTCCTCGGTGCCGGACCGCTTCATGGCCATGAGCTGGTCCATGGTGCGCAAGCCCTCGAAGGCGTCCTTGCCGTAGAACAGCCGACCCTTGTACTCAGAGCGTAGGTCGCGCTCCACGTAGTTCCGGGTGAGGGCGGCGCCGCCGAGGATGACGGGGACGTCGGCGAGGGAGCGTTCGTTCATCTCCAGCAGGTTCTCGCGCATGATGAGGGTGCTCTTCACCAGCAGGCCGGACATGCCGATGACGTCGGCACCCACCTGCTTGGCCGCCTCGATGATGTCGTTCAACGGCACCTTGATGCCCAGGTTGTGGACCTCGTAGCCGTTGTTGGTGAAGATGATGTCGACCAGGTTCTTGCCGATGTCGTGGACGTCGCCCTTCACGGTGGCCAGCACGATGCGGCCCTTGCCGCCACCGGACGCCTTGTCCATGTGCGGCTCGAGCCAGGCGACCGCCGCCTTCATGGTCTCCGCCGACTGGAGCACGAAGGGCAGCTGCATCTGCCCGGAGCCGAACAGGTCGCCGACCACCTTCATCCCGCCCAGCAGCGGACCGTTGACCACGTCGAGCGCAACCCAGCCGTCGGCGAGGGCGCGGGCCAGGTCGGTGTCGAGGCCGTCGCGCTCGCCGTCGATGATCCGCTGCGAGAGCAGCTGCTCGACGCTCCAGTCGCTGCGGTCCTCGGTCACCAGCTCGCCGGCGGACACGCCGTCGAACAGGCGCAGCAGCTCGGAGAGGGGGTCGTAGCCCCGGGCCGGGTCGCGCCGGTCGTAGATCAGGTCGGTGCAGATCTCGACGGCGCGCGGCTCGATCTTGTTCAGCGGCATGATCCGAGCGGCGTGGACGATCGCCGCATCCAGGCCGGCTTCCTGGCACTCGTGGAGGTAGACGGAGTTCAGGACGTGGCGAGCGGCGGGGGACAGGCCGAAGCTGATGTTGGACAGCCCGAGGATCGTCTGGACGCCCGGGAGGGATGTCTTGATGCGTCGGATCCCCTCCAGGGTGGCCATCCCGTCGCCCCTGCTCTCCTCCATCCCGGTGCCGAGCGTCAGGGCCAGCGGGTCGAAGATCAGGTCCTCGGGTCGCAGGCCGTAGCGCTCCACGGCGAGGTCGTGAATGGCCCGGGCCGCCGCCAGCTTGTGCTCGGGGGTGCGGGCTTGCCCGGTCGTGTCGATGCACGTGCAGACCACCGCGGCGCCGTAGTCGCGGGCCAACGTCAAGAAGCGGTCGAGCCGGGTCCCCGGCGCGTCGCCGTCCTCCAGGTTGACCGAGTTCAGGATGGGCTTGCCGGCGATCCGCATCAGGCCGGCCTCGATGACCTCGGGCTCGGTGGAGTCCAGCATGATCGGCAGGGTGGCCTGGGTGGCGAAGCGGCTGATGGCCTCGCTCATGTCGGACACGCCGTCCTCGCCGGTGTAGTCGACGCAGACGTCCAGGACGTGGGCGCCGCCCTTGACCGCGTCGCGAGCCATGGCCAGGCAGGTCTCCCAGTCGTCCGCCAACATGGCTTCGCGGAACTTCTTGGACCCGTTGGCGTTCGTGCGCTCGCCGACGACGAGGAACGACGGGGACTGGTCGTAGGGCACGTGGCTGTAGATCGACGCCGTTCCCGGTTCCCACTCGACGGTCCGGTCGGCGGGCGTCAGGTCACGGCACGCGGCCACCACTGCCGCCAGGTGCCGGGGCTCGGTCCCGCAACAGCCGCCGACGACGCGCACGCCGAAGTCGCGGACGAAGCGGGACTGGTGGTCGGCCAGCTGCTCGGGCGTGAGGTCGTAGTGCATGTGCCCGTCGACGACGGAGGGCAGGCCGGCGTTCGGTTGCACGGCGATCGGCGTCCGGGCGTGGGCGGCCAGGTAGCGGAGGTGCTCGCTCATCTCTGCCGGTCCGGTCGCGCAGTTCAGCCCGATCACGTCGGGGCGCAGCGCGTCGAGGGTGGTGAGGGCGGCGCCGATCTCGCTGCCCATCAGCATCCGGCCGGTGGTCTCGATGGTGACCTGCACCTGGAGGGGCACGGACCGGCCGGCGCCGGCCATGGCCCGCCGGCAGCCGATCAGGGCGGCCTTGGCCTGCAGCAGGTCCTGGACCGTCTCGATCACCAACAGGTCGACGCCGCCGTCGAGCAGGCCGGCGGCGGCCAGCTGGTAGCCGTCGCGCAGCTCGGCGAAGCCGATCTGGCCGAGTGACGCGATCTTGGTGCCCGGGCCCAGGGAGCCGGCCACGTAGCGCCCGTCGTAGCCGTCGGCCACCTGGCGGGCGATGCGGGCTGCCCGGCGGGCCAGGTCGTGGGTGCGGTCGGCCAGCCCGTACTCGGCGAGCACCCATGGCAGCGTGCCGAAGCTGTCGGTCTCCACCACGTCGCAGCCGACGTCGAGGAACGAGCGGTGCACGTCGGCGACCACGTCGGGCCGGGTGTCGACCAGCATCTCGTTGCACCCCTCGAGCGCGGCGCCGCCGAAGTCGTCTGCGCCCAGGTGGCGGAGCTGGAGGTTCGTGCCCATCGCGCCATCGAAGACGACGACGCGGCGACTGACGGCGTCGAGGTAGTCGGGCGTCATTCACCAAGGGTACCTGGCAGAATGATGCTGAGCCCGGAGCCACCGGCGTGAGTAGCGGTCGCTACTGAGGTCGAGCGGATGAACCACGAGGACGACGACACCCGGTTCTCCCCGACTCGCGAGGAGGCGCAGCACGTCGGGCGCGGGCGCCCGGAGCAGCTGGTGCGGCCAGTGCTCCGCCTCACCCTGCACAAGACCTTCGAGGATCGCATCCTGGGGCTGGCCGCCGAGGCCGGGTTCTGGGCCATCGTGTCCTTGCCGTCGGCGCTTCTTGCCGTGTTCGGAGCGCTCGGGTTCCTTCGCGGCCTGCTCGGCGACGGGGACCTGGCTCGCATCCGGACCGATGTCCTGCGTGTCGCCAGGGACGTGCTGACGACGTCGACGGTGAACAGCGACGTGGCGCCGATCCTGGACCAGATCCTGGCTCGGGGGCAGCTGGAGGTGGTCTCCATCGGCTTCCTCATCTCGCTGTGGTCCGGCTCGACCGCCATCAACGACTACCTCAACACCATCACCGTCGCCTACGGGATGCGCGGTCTGCGCGGCGCGGTGCGCAGCCGGCTCGTCGCCCTCGGCCTGTACCTGTGCGCGGTGGTCGTCGGCATCGTCATGCTGCCGCTGCTGGCGCTGGGCCCCGACGTGATCGTCGGCGTCGTCCCGGGGACCGTCCAGAGCCAGGTGACGACGCTCATCCACGTGGCCTACTGGCCGGTGGTGGCCGTGGGCTCGGTGGCGTTGCTCGCCGCGTTCTACAAGGCGTGCCTCCCCGTGGCCGTCAGCTACCGGCGCAGCTTGC
This sequence comes from Acidimicrobiales bacterium, assembly GCA_965276635.1. Classification (GTDB taxonomy): domain Bacteria; phylum Actinomycetota; class Acidimicrobiia; order Acidimicrobiales; family Palsa-688; genus CBDIBC01. The sequence continues at coordinate 35,220 of CBDIBC010000003.1, forward strand.
CGGGGGCGTTCACGGCCATGGTCCTGTGGCTGTTGCTCAGCTTCGGGGTGCGGGCCTATCTGACATCGAGCTTCCGCTCCAAGTCGGCCTACGGCTCGCTCGCCGCGCCGATCGCCGTGCTGCTGTTCTTTTACGTCACCGCGCTCGCTGTCCTGCTCGGCGCCGAGCTCAACTCTGCCATCGACGCGGTGTGGCCGGTCCGCTCCACCGCTGACGGTCGGGCTCGCTCCCGCCGCAAGGAGGCGGACAACGCCGCCCGGCTGGGCCGGACCTCGGCGGTGACCGACGCCCATCGGTCGACCCCTGACCCCGGGACCAGCTGGCGCAAGCTGGGCGATCGCCACTGACGGCTTCCCGCCCGGGGAGCCGGTACCGTCGGCGGTCGTGCTCTCTGCTCGCCAGGTCAGCGTCAGCCGTGGCGGGAGCACCCTGCTCGACGACGTGTCGCTGTCGGTGGGCCCGGGCAGCCGCCTCGGGGTCGTCGGCCCCAACGGCATCGGCAAGTCCACCCTGTTGGCTGTCTTGGGCGGTGACCTGGAGGTCGACGCCGGCCGGGTCGAGCGGGCGCCGGCCACCCTGACGGTCGGTTCGCTGGCGCAAGAACGCGACGCCCGTCCCGGCGAGACCGTGGTCGAGTATCTCACCAGGCGGACCGGCGTGGCCGAGGCCGAGATGGCCCTGGACCGCCTGACGGCAGCACTGGCCGACGATACGGGCGGGCTGGAGGCGTACGGGGACGCCCTGGACCGCTACCTGGCGCTCGGTGGCGACGATCTCGGGGCCCGCATGGCGTCGGCGTGCGCGGACGTGGGGCTGCCGGCCGGACGAATGGGCCTGGCCGTATCCGACCTGTCCGGCGGAGAGGCGGCGCGCGCCGGGTTGGCGGCCATCGTCCTGTCCCGTTTCGACGTCCTGCTGCTCGACGAGCCGACCAACGACCTCGACTTCGCCGGCCTCGATCGCCTGGAGGGCTTCTTGTCCTCGTATCAGGGCGGTGTGGTCGTGGTGTCGCACGACCGGGCGTTCCTCGATCGTTCGGTGACCCGGATCCTGGAGATCGAGGACCACACCCACCGGGCCACCGAGTACGCCGGAGCCTGGAGCGAGTACGTCGACCGCCGGTCGCTGGCTCGCAGCCACGCCAGCGAGGCCTTCGACGCCTGGCGAGCGGAGCGAGGCCGATTGACGGCACGCATCCGGGCTCAGCGGTCGTGGTCCGAGCAGGGCGTCCGCAAGGCGGTCAAACGCCCACGGGACCACGATCGAGCCCAACGCGGCTTCTTCGTCAACCGCACGGAGAAGCAGGCGTCCAAGGTGCGGATCTCGGAACGAGCCCTGGAGCGGTTGCCTACGGTCGAAGAGCCGTGGGAGGGCTGGGAGCTCCACCTGGACCTGGCCACCACCGGTCGCAGCGGGGAGGTGGTGTCCCGCCTGGAGCGGGCCGTCGTGGCGCGAGGTGCGTTCAGCCTGGGCCCGGTCGACCTGGAGATCGGGTGGGCCGACCGGGTGGCCATCACCGGTCCGAACGGAGGCGGGAAGTCGACCCTGCTCGCCGCCCTGTTTGCCGACCTCCGCCTCGATCAGGGCACCGGCTGGCGAGGGCCGGGCGTGCACGTCGGGGAGTTGGACCAACGTCGTTCCCTCCTGTACGGCGCCGCCGATCTGCTCACCGCCTTCCTCGCCGCCGCGCCCGTCCTGGCCGAGGAGGCCCGCTCCACGCTGGCCAAGTTCGACCTGGGCGTGGACGCCGTGCACCGCCCGGTGGAGCAGCTGTCGCCCGGCGAGCGCACCCGGGCCCTGTTGGCCGTGCTCATGAGCCGGGGCACCAACTGCCTGGTCCTCGACGAACCGACGAACCATCTCGACATCGAGGCCATCGAGCAGCTGGAGTCCGCCCTCGACGGCTACGACGGGACCCTCGTCGTCGTCACCCACGACCGATGGCTGCTGGAGTCGCTGCACGTGACCCGGCGCCTGCTGGTCGAGGGCGGCCAGGTGCGGGAGCTGGAGCCGCCCTCGTAGCATCAGCGGGGATGAAGATCTACACGCGCAAGGGCGACGACGGCACGACCGGCCTGCTGTACGGCGGCCGGGTGACCAAGGACTCGCCCGCCATCGAGGCCAACGGTGCGGTGGACGAGGCCCAGGCTGCCCTCGGTGTGGTCCGGGCCGAGGTGGAGCGCGACAGCGAGCTGGACGCCCTGCTCGTGCGCCTGGAGCGCGAGCTGTACGTGCTGATGGCCGAGCTGGCCACGGCCCCCGCCAACCGGCACAAGCTGGCGCCGGGGGTGACGCTGGTGACCGCCGAGATGGTGGCGGGGCTGGAGCCGACGATCGACGAGCTGACCGGACGCTTCCCGGCCCTCGCTGACTTCGTCATCCCGGGTCACGACCGGGTGTCGGCGGCCCTCGACGTGGCCCGTACCGCGGTGCGCCGGGCGGAGCGGGCCGTGCGCGTTGCCGCGCGCCAGCCCGGGCTGGAGGAGTCGCTGGCCCCCGCCTATCTGAACCGCCTCTCTGACCTGGCGTGGACGATGGCGCGATGGCAGGAGCAGGGGGAGTCGTTGATGTCCCGGACCGCAGGAAGGCGACGATGATGCCCGAGCCCGCCAATCCGCCCGAGTTCGTGGCCGCCGACGCGGTCGGTGCCGATGCCGAGATCCTCGCCGTCGGCGTGTGGGGTGACCTTACCTGCCCGCCTGGGTCCGGCGCCGACCTCGACACCCGCTACCTCGAGCGCTGCGGTTTCGAGGGTCGTCCCGGCCAGGCCCAATCGCTGCCGGCGGACGACGGCTCCACCGTGGTCGCCCTGGGCCTCGGTGACCCCGACGCCCTCGACACCAGCACCCTGCGTCGCGCCGGTGCCACCCTGGCCCGCCACACCGGGACGGCCTCGGTCGTGGCCACCACCTTGGCCCTGGCCTCGGACCGTTGCGGTGCGGCCGCAGCCGTGGTCGAGGGGATCGGCCTGGGCGCCTACCGCTTCGCCGGTTTCAAGCGGCAGAGCCCCGAATCGGCCCTGCGCCGGGTCTCGGTCGTGGGCGCCGCGCCCGAAGACGTCGCCCGGGCGGCCGAGGCGGTGGCGGCCACGTGGCAGGCCAGGGACTGGGTGAACCGGCCGGCGCGTGCCCTCACCCCGAACCGGCTGGCGGTCGAGACCGCCGCGCTGGCTGCCGATGTCGGGGTGCGGATCGAGGTCTGGGACGAGCATCGCATCGCCGCCGAGGCGCTGGGCGGCCTGGCCGGTGTGGCGGCCGGCTCCGGCGAGCCGCCGCGGCTGATCCGCCTGGCCTACCAGCCGGCCGCCGCCCGGCGGACCGTGGCCCTGGTCGGCAAGGGGATCACCTTCGATTCCGGTGGCCTCTCGCTGAAGCCGGCCGGTTCGATGATGACTATGAAGTCCGACATGGGCGGGGCCGCGGCCGTCATCTGTGCCCTGCTGTCGGCGGCCCGCCTGCAGCTCCCCGTCGCCCTGACCGGCTGGGTGGCGGCCACGGAGAACATGCCGAGCGGCACGGCCATCCACCCCGGCGACGTCCTCACCGCCCGCAACGGCACGACCATGGAGGTACTCAACACCGACGCCGAGGGCCGCCTGGTCCTGGCCGATGCCCTCAGCCTGGCCGCCGAGGAGGAGCCCGACGCCATCGTCGACGTGGCCACGCTGACCGGCGGCCAGCGCGTCGCCCTCGGCGATGGCGTGGCGGCGGTGCTGGGCAACGACGACGATCTGGTCGCAGCCGTCATCGACGCCGGCGAGCGGGCCGGCGAGCCGGCCTGGCGCCTGCCGCTCGTGGCTGCGTACCGCACGCAGCTCGACTCGGAGGTGGCCGACCTGCGAAATGTCGCGGCCGGCCCCGGCGCCTCGACCATCATGGCCGCCCTGTTCCTCCAGGAGTTCGTCGGCGATGTGCCCTGGGCCCACCTCGACATCGCTGCCCCCAGCTTCGTCGATCGCGACGACGGCTGGCTGACCAAGGGCGCCACCGGCTGGGGTGCTCGCACGCTGCTCGAGCTGGCGGGCGCCCTGGCCTGATCAGGCTCGGCGGTAGGAGCGCACGGCGAGCGGGCCGATGACGGCCACGATGCCCACCAGCCACACCGCCGACTGCCAGCCGTGCTCGGCCAGCGGGCCGCCGAGCGCCATGGCCCGCATCTCCTCCACCACGATGCTGAGCGGCTGGTTGGTGGCGAAGGCCTGCAGCCAGCCCGGCATGGTGTGCACCTGTACGAAGACCGTGCTCACGAAGCCGAGCGGGAACAACCAGATGAGCCCGAAGGACTGGACCGACTCCTCGTCTTTGATGGCCAGGCCGATCCAGGCCGAGACGCAGCAGATGACCACGCCGAGCGCCACGCCGAGCAGGATCATCCCGACGGCCGGACCCACCCCGTTTTGGTAGCGGAAGCCCACGGCGTAGCCCACACCCAACAGCACGACCAGGGTGACGGTGAGGCGCAGGCTGTCGGCGATCAGGCGTCCGGCCAACACGGCAGAGCGAGCCATGGGCATCGACCGGAAGCGGTCGATGGAGCCCTTCTTGAGCTCTTGGGCCAGGCTGATGGCGGTGCCAAAGGAGGCAAAGGCGGCCGACTGGCCGATGACCCCGGGGATCAGGTAGTTCACGTAGCCGCCCTTCACGTGGACGGGTATGGCCCCTCCGAAGACGTAGCGGAACAGCAGCACGAACATCACCGGCTGGATGAGGGTGAAGAACAGGAACGCCGGCACCCGGCTCCACACCATCAGGTTGCGCTTGGTGATGACCAGCGCGTCGCCGGCGGCCAGGCGCAACCGCTGGGCAGCGGGGCGGGGATCGGCGGGGGCCGACCCGGTCGGTACGGTCGTGGTGGTCATGTCAGCCCTCCCCCTCGGTGCCGGAACGGCTCGGGGCCCGGCGTCGTCGTTTCCCGTCCGCTTCGCCGTCGGCGTCGGTCGGGGCGGCGGCGTGGCCGGTGAGGGTCAGGAACACATCGTCGAGGGACGGCTTGCGCAGCGCCAGCCCGTCGGTGACGATCCCGGCCCGGTCGAGGGCTCGGACCGCTTCGATCACGGCCTGCGAGCCGCGCCCGCCGATGCGGACGGTCACCCGGCTGTCCTCGGTGTCGACGGCGGGGGCATCGTCGCCGAGGTCGGCCACGGCGTCCCTGGCCGCATCCAGGCGGGAGCGGTCGGGGACCACGAAGTCGACGACGTCCCCGCCGATGCGAGCCTTCAGCTCCTCGGAGGTGCCGGCGGCGATGACCTGGCCGTGGTCGATGACCACGATCTCGTGGGCCAGCTCGTCCGCCTCCTCGAGGTACTGCGTGGTCAGCAGCAGGGTGGTGCCGGCCGCGACCAGGTCCCGCACGATGTCCCACATGCCGATGCGGCTGCGGGGATCGAGCCCAGTGGTCGGTTCGTCGAGGAAGAGCACCGAGGGTGTGGCCACCAGGCTGGCGGCCAGGTCCAGGCGTCGTTGCATGCCGCCGGAGTAGGTCTTGGCGGCACGCCCCGCGGCCTCGGTGAGCTCGAAGCGCTCCAGCAGCTCCTCCGCCCGCTGGCGCGACCGGCGCTTGCCCAGGTGGTACAAGCGGCCGACGATCTCCAGGTTCTCCCGGCCGGTCAGCTCCTCCTGGATGGCTGCCGACTGCCCGGCCAGCCCGATGATCTCTCGGACCTCGGCCGGCCGGCGCACCACGTCGAGGCCCTCGATGACGGCCCGACCAGCGTCGGGTATCAGCAGGGTCGTCAGTATCCGGACGGCGGTGGTCTTGCCGGCGCCGTTCGGACCGAGGACACCGAGCACCGTCCCGCGGGGTACGACCAGATCGATGCCCCGCAGGGCATGGACGTCGCCGAAGGACTTGGTGATCCCCTCGACCAGGATGGACGGGGTCGAGCCGGTGCTCATGACGGGAACCGTAGTGGTGGGATGGGAGTGGGGCGCACGAGATTTTCCTTTCCGGTTAGCTTACAAGCTAAGATATTTGTACCCTAAGAGAGGACGGGCATGCTGTCAAGGAAGGACGAGCAGACGGCGCCGGAATCATCGGTTGCCGGTGCGCTCCAGCGCTTCGCACTGGAGAACGGCCTCTACCTCCACGCCGCGGCCGAGCGGCTGGGCATGGCGGTCACCGACTTCTTCTGCCTGTCGATCCTGCTCATGGAGGGGTCGGCGTCGGCTGGGCGCCTGGCCGAACGCACGGGGCTGACGACCGGCGCGATCACCGGGGTGGTCGACCGCCTGGCCAGGAGGGGGTGGGTCCGGCGCGACGTCGACCCCGACGACCGGCGTCGGGTCGTGGTTCGGGTGGCGGACACCCGTCCGGCTGCGCTCGGAGCGGTCCTGGGTCCGATGCTGGCCACCCACCAGGACCTGGCCGCCCGCCTGGCGCCGGCCGACCGAACGATGGTGCGGGTGTTCGTGGACGGGGCGGCCGAAGCAGTCGCCGGCGAGACCGACCGTCTCCGCCGCGGTCTCGCCGATCCGGCGTCGCCGCCGGGGGGGGACCACCCACCGGTCGACCGGGCCGAGCTGCGACTGGCGGCGTGGTCGGGGAACGTGGTGCTACGCCCCGCGCCGCTTGCTCGCGACCTGGTGCGGGTGGGACCACACAGCCGCCTGGAGGTCCGCGTCCGCGGCGCCCGGGTCGCGCTGGCGCCGGGGGGGAGGGGTCGGAGCCGTGGGACCGCGGACGCCGAGGTGGTGGAGGTCCACGAGGACGTGATGTGGACGGTGGAGTTGAGCGGCGGGGCGAACCGCATGCGCCTCGATCTGGCCGGGGTGCGCCTCGCCGGCATCCGTATCGGGGGTGGGGCCAACCGGCTGGAGCTCGTCCTGCCCGCGCCCGTCGGCGTGGTGGCGGTGCAGATCAGGGGAGGCGCCAACCATGTGCAGATCGGCCGGCCGGCCGGCTCGGACGTCGCCCTGCGCATCGGCGGCGGCGCCAACGACGTCCGCGTCGACGGCGTCCGCTATGGCGACGCCGCGCCGCAGGCGGACCGCCAGTCGCCCGACCGCTACGAGATCGACGTCGGCGGTGGGGCCAGCAAGATCGTCATCGAATGAAGCGGCGCAAGCGACGCCCGCTCGTCACGGGGGGCCCGGCTCGAGCGCCAGGGCGGCATCGACGAGGGCCAGGTGGACGGCTGACGATGGCAGGTTCCCGAGCAGCTCGCCCGACAGGGGGTCGACGGCTTCGCTGAGCAGACCCAGCCGTCCCCCATAGGCGACGAGCAGCTCCATGCGCTCGTGGGCCTCTTCCCATCGGCCGGACTCGGCCAGCGCCCGCACGGCCCAGAACGACGCCAGGAGGTCGGGGGAGTCGGCGCCGGGGCGGCCGTCGTCGACCTCGGCGGGATAGCGGTGCAGCGTGGCCCCGGTAGCCAGCCGGTCGAGGGTGCGGGTCAGGGTGCGGGTGACGATGGGATGGTGGGCGGGCCACGGGCCCCGCCACGCCACCCGCAGCAGAGCCGCGTCGGCGTGGTCGGCCGGCGCCGGGTCGAGCCGGAGGCCGCCGTCTGCAGCCAGCCCGTTGCGCTCGACCCAGCGCACGATCTCGAGGGCCGCCTGGCGCCAGCCGGCTGCGTCGAGATCGAGGGGGTTGGCGGCCCAGGCCATCCGGGCCATTCGGTCGAGGGCGGCCCAGGCTTGGAGCCGCGATGCCACCAGCTGGCGGGGCGGCCCGCCGAGGTGCCAAGTGCCGACGTCGGGGTCGCCCCAGTGGTCGGCGAGCCAGTCGGCGGCGCCGACCAGCGCCGGCCACGCCCCCACCAGGGGACCGGGGCCCGCCGGTCCCGGGCCGGCTGTCGTCGACGACGACACGGCGGCGACCACGTCGCCGTAGAGGTCAAGATCCAGGCCGGCGGGGGCCAGGCCGGTCACCACCGGCTCCGAGCTCCGCCAGCCCGGCAACGCCAGCTCCACCTGCTCCCGCACCGGCTCGCCGGAGCGGTCGAGGACGGCTGACCAAGGCAGCGCCGTCCCCTCGGCGGCGTAGCGGAGCCACTGCTCCGCCGCCATGGCGTCTTCGGCCAGCCCACAGCGGGCCAGGACTGCTGACGCGGTGGCCGCGTCGCGCCACCGCACGTTGCGGTCGTCGGCCGTGCGCTCCCCGCCCGCCCGGCGGGGCAGCGAGGTGGTGCCGGCGGCGCTCGGAGCGCCGGCCGTCGCGGTCAGGGCCCGGACGGCCAGCACCGACCGGCGCACCGCGCCGGCGTAGGAGCCGCCGTAGGTCAGGCGGGCGACCCAGCTCCGCCAGGCGACGGTGGTGTCGGTGAGGAGGCCCATCGCCGCGTCGGCCGACAGCGGCTGGTGACGGTCGTCGTCGATGCGGTCGATGGTGACGACCAGGCGCTCTCCGGTCTCCAGCCGGCGGGCGCCCCGCCAGACCGGCCGATCCCGCCCGGCGGCGAGAAGGGGGAACCCGGTGCGCACCATGGTCCCGGTGCCTCGACCGGGGTCACTCCAGGCCAGTCCCTCTGACCACGCGTACGTGCGTCGGGGGGCAGCGAAGGCAGCCCCGGGGCGGACCTCCACCTCCACGTCGACCGGTCCGGCCAGCGCGGTGGCGATGCGCACGATGCGACCGGGTGGGATCTCGCCGCGGCCGGCCCACGGCATGAAGTCGGTGACCTCCACCTGGCGGTCCCTGGCGACCAACTGCAGGGTGCCCACGTTGGTGTCCGTGCGGTACGACTGCACGGCCGGCGGCAGCCGCCGACGGTGGCCGCGGCCCGGGTGCGCCGGGCCGACCCGGATCGCCGCACCGCCCGGGTCGAGGAGAGCCGAGAAGGTCGCCGGCCCGTCCAGGCGCCCCGGGCACCACCAGTCGATGGTGCCGTCGGCGGCGACCAGCGCGCCCGTGTCGCCGTCGCCGATCCACGCTCGCGCCGCCAAGGGCACCCACGAGGAGTGGGTGATCAAGGGCTGGTGGGCTCAGCCACCAACTTCGAGCACCTCCACCTCGAGCGGTCCTGACGGCGCGTCGTAGGCGACCCGGTCGCCCGGCTTCTTCCCTATCAGGGCCTGCCCCAGCGGCGAGTTCGGCGACACGACCGAGACGCCCTCGCGCCGCTCCTCGATTGACCCGATCAGGTAGCGCTCCACGTCGGTGTCGCCGACGTAGCGCAGCGACACCTCGGCGCCGGTGGTCACCGCCCCGTCGGCTCCAGCCGCGGCGCGGTCGAGTATCTGCGCGCCCTCGAGCATGCCTTCCAGCTGCCGGATGCGAGCTTCCATCTTCCCCTGCGAGTCCTTCGCGGCGTGGTAGTCACCGTTCTCGGACAGGTCGCCGAGCGCTCGGGCTGCCTCGATGGCTCGGGCGATGTCCACCCGGCCGCGGGTGCGGAGATCGTCCAGCTCGTTCTGCAGGCGATCGAAGGTGTCCTGCGTGAGTTGCGTCTCGGCCATGACCTCGAAGGCTACCGCCACGACGTTGTGGTTGACGGCCGGGCTCGGATGCACGACACTAGGACTTGTGACTGTGAGCCGCCGCGACGACGCCCGATCGGTAGCCATTCTCTGAGCACGCCGGCTCCCGGTGTGCGTCCTCGACCGCCCTCATGGGGCGGTCGTTTTTTGTCCCCAGATCGACCAGACCCCCGACGAAGAGAGACAGCGTGGCGCATCGGATTGCGGTGATCGGCGGCGACGGCATCGGCACCGAGGTGGTGGCCGAGGGCCTGAAGGTGGCAGCGGCAGCCGGGGCCGACCTGGAGACCGTCGACTACGACCTCGGCGGTCGTCGGTACCTGGCGACGGGGGAGGTGCTGCCCGACTCGGTGCTGGACGAGCTGCGCGGCTTCGACGCCATCTATCTGGGCGCCATCGGCACGCCGGACGTGCCGCCCGGTGTGCTGGAGCGGGGCCTGCTGCTGCGGATGCGCTTCGACCTCGACCAGTACGTGAACCTGCGACCGTTCGTGGCGGATCGCAGCGTCGGTGCCAGCGTGCCGATCGATCTCACCGTCATCCGGGAGAACACCGAGGGGACCTACGCCGGGGAGGGTGGCTTCCTGCGCAGGGGCACCGACCAGGAGATCGCCACCCAGGGTTCGGTGAACACCCGCTTCGGGGTGGAGCGGTGCGTGCGCTACGCGTTCGACCTGGCCGACAGCCGGCCGCGCCGCCACCTCACCCTCGTGCACAAGACGAACGTGCTCACCTTCGCCGGCGACCTGTGGCAGCGCACCTTCGACCAGGTGGCGCGGGAGTACCCGGCAGTGGAGACGGCGTACAGCCACATCGACGCCGCCTGCATCTACTTCGTGGAGTCGCCGGACCGCTTCGACGTGATCGTCACCGACAACCTCTTCGGTGACATCCTCACCGACCTGGGTGGCGCCATCGCCGGTGGGGTGGGGCGGGCCGCGTCGGGCAACCTGAACCCGGCCAGGACCAGCCCGTCGATGTTCGAGCCGGTGCACGGCTCGGCGCCCGACATCGCTGGCACCGGGACTGCGGACCCCACGGCCGCGGTGATCTCCATGGCGATGTTGCTCGACTTCCTCGGTGACACCGAAGCGGCCCGGCGGATCACCGCCGTCGTCCAGGGCCTGCCGTCGGACCGTTCGCTCTCCACGACCGAGGTCGGCGACACCATCGCCAACCTGGTCTCCAAAGAAAGGCAGTAGCCGGTGCCCATCACCAAGACCGAGAAGATCTGGATGGACGGCCAGCTGGTCGACTGGGACGACGCTCGCATCCACGTCCTGACCCACAGCCTGCACTATGGCTGCGGGGTGTTCGAGGGCATCCGCGCCTACCCCACCGATCAGGGGGCGGCCGTGTTCCGCCTCACCGACCACATCCAACGCCTCTTCAACTCGGCCAAGATCTTCATGATCGACGTCCCCTTCAGCCCCGACGAGCTGATCGACGCCTGCAAGGAGACGGTCCGGGTCAATGGCCTGGCCGAGTGCTACATCCGCCCGCTCGTGTACCTGGGCTACGGCGAGATGGGCCTCAACCCGCTGCCCTGCCCGGTGAACGTGTCCATCGCCACCTGGCCGTGGGGTGCCTATCTGGGGGAGGAGGGGATGGCCTCGGGCGTCCGCATGAAGATCAGCTCCTGGCAGCGCCACGACCCGAACGCCATGCCGCCGGCGGCCAAGGGGACGGGGATGTACATCAACTCGTCGATGGCCAAGATCGAGGCCCTGAAGGCGGGTTACGACGAAGCCATCCTGCTCTCACCTCAGGGATTCGTCAGCGAGTGCACGGGCGAGAACATCTTCGTGGTCCGCCAGGGCCGCCTCATCACGCCGCCGTTGTCCGCCGGGGCGTTGGAGGGCATCACCCAGAGCTCGGTGATGGCCATCGCCCGCGACCTGGGCTACGAGACGGAGGTGGGCAACATCCTGCGCTCCGACCTGTACGTGGCCGAAGAGGCGTTCCTGTCGGGGACCGCCGCCGAGGTGGTGCCCATCCAATCGGTCGACGACCGGGAGGTCGGCGACGGGCGGCCGGGGCCGATGACCAGGAAGATCCAGGAGACCTACGCCGCCGCGGTGCGTGGGCAGATCGACCGTTACAAGGATTGGAACGAGCATGTCCGCTGAAGGCGGCCGCGCCCACGTCCACGGGCCGCCCCCGAGGGAGCTGCCCGATGCGGTGGAGATCTACGACACGACCCTACGCGATGGCAGCCAGCAGGAGGGCCTGTCGCTGACCGTCGACGACAAGCTGCGGGTAGCCGAGCAGCTCGACCATCTGGGTGTCCACTACATCGAGGGAGGTTGGCCGGGCGCCAACCCGAAGGACGCCGAGTTCTTCCGCCGGGCGGCCGCCGGCGACCTGCACCTCCACGCCGCCACCCTGGTGGCGTTCGGCAGCACCCGCAAGGCCGGCGGCCGAGCGGAGACCGACCGGGTGCTGGCCAACCTGCTCGGGGCGGAGACATCGGCGGTCTGCCTGGTGGCCAAAGCAGCGGCGTGGCACGTGACCGAGACGCTGCGCACCACACTGACCGAGGCGATCGACATGGTGGCCGACTCGGTGGCGCACCTGCGCGCCCAGGGCCGGCGGGTGTTCCTCGACGCCGAGCACTTCTTCGACGGCTACGGGGAGAACCCCGGCTTCAGCCTGGACGTGCTGCGTGCCGCGCAGGATGCGGGGGCGGAGACCCTGGTGCTCTGCGACACCAACGGTGGCACCCTCCCGTTCGAGGCCGAGCGCGTCGTCGGCGAGGTCCGTGATCGGATGTCGATCGCCATCGGCGGCCACTTCCACAACGACTCGGGCTGCGCCGTGGCCAACTCACTGGCCGCCGTCCGCCAGGGAGCTACGCACATCCAGGGGTGTGTCAACGGGTACGGCGAGCGCACCGGGAACGCCGACCTGTCCGCAGCGCTGCCGAACCTGAGCCTGAAGATGGGGGTGCGCACCGTCGGCGCCGAGGGCCTGCGCCGCCTGACCGCCGTCTCCCACCACATCGCCGAGCTGGTGAACGTGATCCCCGACACCCACCAGCCGTTCGTCGGGGTGTCCGCGTTCGCCCACAAGGCCGGCCTGCACACCAGCGCCATCGCCCGGGCCCCGCAGGCCTACGAGCACGTCGACCCCGGCCTCGTCGGCAACGGTGCCCGCTTCGTAGTCAGCGAGATGGCGGGCCGCTCCACGGTGGCGCTCAAGGCCGAGGAGTGGGGCCTGGAGCTGACCGACTCGGCCCTGTCCGAGGTGCTCGAGACGCTGAAGGAGCTGGAGTACCGCGGCTACCACTTCGAGGTGGCGGACGGCTCGTTGGAGCTGCTGATGCGCAGCGCCGGCGGTTGGAAGCAGGAGTACTTCCGGCTGGAGTCGCACCGGGTCACCACCGACCTCCGCGAGGACGGCACGTGGGTCACCGAGGCCACGTTGAAGGTCCACGTGGGCGACGAGCGGGTGCTGGCCACCGCGGAGGGGAACGGCCCGGTGAACGCGCTCGACGGCGCGCTGCGCAAGGCCATCGGTGGGCGCTATCCCGAGCTGTCCCAGGCGCACCTCACCGACTTCAAGGTCCGGGTGCTCGACAGCAGCCCGGGAACCGGATCAGTGACCAGGGTGCTGATCGACACCACCGACGGGGACCGCACGTGGACGACGATCGGCGTCTCGGAGAACGTCATCGAGGCCTCGTGGGAGGCGTTGGTCGACTCGGTGGTGTTCGGGTTGCTCCATCTCGGCGTCACCCACCAGACTCAGCGCCCATGACGGGACCCTCGGACCGGTAGTCGTGACCCAGCCTGACAATGTCCCCCTGCTCGGACCGGACCGGGTGCGCCCGTCCGATCGACTGTCGTTGCCCCGGCCGTGGCGACAGGACCGTCCGGCCGAGCTGACCGACCTCACCGTGCCCTCCGGTGACTGCTTCGGTATCGCCGGGCCCGATGTCGGCTACGGCTTGAAGCTGGCCAAGCGCTTCGCGGACCGCCTGGCCCTCACCGCCGGCGAGACGGCCGCCGACGCCGTTGCCGGCTGCTTCGCGTGCGGTGCCAGGCGGGCGGCGACGTTCGGAAGGGCGCCGGTCATCTACGACATGGACTGGGCCTACACCCTCTGGGGGTACCTCGGCGGCGCTCCCGACGCGCTCGTGCACTGGCGCGTCGAGCTGTTCCGCGGCGCCGCCCACCACTACACCGATCAGCGCCGGATCGCCGACAGCGTCGCAGCGGCGGCGGTGCGCCTGAGCGCGGCCGAGGCCCGGGCGCAGCTGGGGTCGGCCTGGGCCGATCTGTTCAACCGCTAGCGATTGCGAGCCTCACCATGACGATGTCGTTGGCCGAAGCCGACGCGACCCTGACGGCCCCGGGTCAGACGTTCGAGATCGGCCATGCCGACGTCCGGGGATTGGCCACCAGGATCTGGCTGCACGCCCCGGCCACCTTGGCCGACGTCGTGCGCGCCAGCCGGGGCCACGGCACTGCCCCCTTCATCGTGTACGAAGACGAGGTGCTGACCTTCGAGCAGCACTTCGCCGCCGTAGCCCAGATGGCGCAGGTCCTGCGCAACCGCTTCGCTGTGCGCGAGGGCGACCGGGTGGCGCTGGCTATGCGGAACTTTCCCGAGTGGTCCATCGCCTTCTGGGCGGCGACTGCGGCCGGGGCGGTGGTCGTGCCCCTGAACGCCTGGTGGACCGAGGACGAGCTGCGCTACGGCCTGGACGATTCTGGCGCCCGGCTGCTCTTCGCCGACCGCGAACGGGAGGTCCGCCTGCGAGAGGTGTGGTCGGAGCTCCCCGGTGTGGAGGCGGTCATCGTCGCCCGCTCCGACGACGGCGTCGACGACGGCCATCTGGAGCTCGCCGACGTGCTCGGTGATCCGCCTGCGGATGTCGAGCTCCCCACGGTGGGCGTCGGGCCGGAGAGTGATGCCACCATCTTCTACACGTCGGGCACCACCGGGCGGCCCAAGGGTGCCCTGGGGACCCACCGCAACATCTGCACCAACCCCATGAGCCTCATCTACGTCACCATGCGCACGGCGCTGCGTGCCGGCTCGGAGGGACCGTCAGCCGAGGCGGCGGCGCAGAACGCCTACCTGCTGTCGGTCCCGCTCTTCCATGCCACCGGCTGCCACTCCATACTGGTGGTGAACACCCTGGTCGGCGGGAAGCTGGTCATGATGCACCACTGGGACCCGGCCCGGGCCCTCGAGCTCATCGAGCGCGAGCGCATCACCATCTTCGGCGGCGTCCCGGCCATGGCCATGCAGGTCCTCGACCATCCCGACTTCGCCACCCGGGACACCTCCAGCGTCAAGAGCGTCGCCTACGGCGGCGCGCCGGCTCCCCCCGAGCTGGTCCGCCGCATCACGCAGCATTTCCCCGGTGGGGGCGCATCGAACGGCTACGGGATGACCGAGACCTCCTCGGTGTCGACCATGAACCAGGGCGACGACTACGTCCGCAAGCCAGAGAGCGTGGGCCCGCCGGTCCCGGTCGTCGAGGTGAAGGTGGTGGACCCGGCCGGCACCGATCTGCCCGAGGGCCAGGTGGGAGAGCTGTGGATCAAGGGTCCCAACATCGTGAAGGGGTACTGGAACAAGCCCGAGGCCACGGCCGAGACCTTCACGGACGGTTGGGTGCACACGGGTGACGTGGCGCGCATCGACGACGAGGGTTTCGTCTACATCGTCGACCGGGCCAAAGACATGTTGATCCGCGGCGGCGAGAACATCTATTGCGTCGAGATAGAGGACGTCCTCTACCAGCACCCCGCCGTGGCTGACGCGGCCGTCATTGGCATCCCCGACGACGTGCTGGGCGAGGAGGTCGGAGCCGTCGTGACCCTCCGACCGGGCGCGCAGCCGACCGTGGCCGAGCTGCAGGAGCACGTCCGCCGGCGACTGGCCGCGTTCAAGGTGCCCGTACGGGTATGGCTGCGCGACGACCCGCTGCCACGCAACCCGGCCGGCAAGGTCCTCAAGCGCCAGCTACGGGACGAGTTGGTGGGGTAGCCCCGCCGCCGACGTGGGTCAGGGCTGCACCACGCCGGCCAGGCCGTCGAGGTCGTCGGGCCCGGCGACGTTCGCCCGGCGGGCGCCGTCGACGGTCCGCTTGACCATGCCGGACAGCTCGGTGCCGGGGCCGAGCTCGACGAAGATGGTGGCGCCCAGCGCCGACAGTGCCTCCAGCGACTGGCGCCAGCGGACCGGCGACACCAGCTGGCGCGACAGGAGCGGGGCCCAGCCGTCGGTGTGGGCCGCGCCGTCGACGTTGGCGATGATCGGTGTGGTGCCCGGGCCGAACGACGCCGCCTCCAGGGCTCGGTCCAGCCGGGTCTGGGCCGGCGCCATGAGGGGGGAGTGGAAGGCGCCGCCGACGGGCAGGGGGAGGACGCGCTTGGCGCCCAGCTCCTTGGCCCGCGTCGACGCCGCGTCCACGCCGGCGACGGTGCCAGAGACGACGATCTGACCGGGTGCGTTGTCGTTGGCGACCCAGGCGCCGTCGACGCCCGCACAAGCCTCGGTCACCACCGCCGGGTCCAGCCCCAGGACGGCGGCCATGGTCCCCGGTCGGGCGTCGGCGGCGGCCTGCATGGCGTCGCCGCGCGCCGCCACCAGCCGGGCGCCGTCCTCGGCGCTGAGCACCCCGGCGGCCACCAGCGCGGTGTACTCACCCAGGCTGTGGCCGGCGACCGCCACTGCCGCGGCGGGATCGAGACCGGCAACGCGGGTTGCGTCGAGGACGACGACACTCAGGCTGTAGGTGGCCAGCTGCGAGTTCCGGGTGGCTCGGAGGGCGTCGGCATCGGCGTCGACGAGCAGGTCGGCCACGTCGCGGCCGGTGGCTGCGCTGAGCCGCTCGACGATCGCCCACGAGGGATGGTCGGTCCAGGGCCGGCCCATGCCGGCGCGTTGCGAACCCTGTCCGGGGAAGAGGAGTGCGAGCACGGCGCGACCCTAATCTGAGCGCATCTGGCGCCCTCGGGTGCGCGCCTCGGCGCGACAGCACTCACGCGGCCCGGCGGGCCCCGGCCGCAGGTCGAACCGTCCGTACGGCTGACGGGCGTCGACCGTAGAGGCCGAGCGCAGCGCGCACGGCGGCCTCCACGGGATCGGCCGATCGTCGGCCGGTCAGGACGACGGCCGTGCCGCCGAAGCCGCCCCCGGTCAGCCGGGCACCGTCCGCCCCGGCCGCCACCGCGGCGTCGACCACCGCATCCAGGGTCGCAGTCGACACCGCAAGGTCGTCACGCAGGGAGCGGTGGGAGGCGCTGAGCAGCGGCCCGATGCCGGCCAGATCACCGGCCTGCAGCCGGGCGGCCGCCTCCTGCGTCCTGGCCTCCTCGCCGATCACGTGCCGGGCCGGCCCGGCGAGCGCATGGTCGAGCCGGTCGAGCCGGTCGAGCCGGTCGAGGTGCTCGAGCGTGGCGTCGGTCAGGAGCCGAACGCCGAGCATCGCCGCGGCCGCCTCACACGCGCGCCGCGTGGCGCCGTAGCCCGAGCTGCGCAGCTGGTGGGCGGTCCCGGTGTCGACGACGAGGATCCGGCGCGCGTCACCCACGGGGAGGGGGATCTGCTCGGCGCCGCCGTGCCGGCAGTCGAGGTAGAGAGCGTGGCCGACCTGCGCCCGCACGCAAACCGCCTGGTCCATCACCCCGACCGGCGCCCCCACCACCTCGGTCTCCCCCCGGTGGGCGGCGGCCGCCACCGCATCTGCTCCGAGGGCGGCGCCGGCCAGGTCGGACACCGCCATCGCGGTCGCCACCCCGAGGGCGGCGCTGGACCCCAGCCCGCCGCCGGGCGGGATGTCGCTGTCGAGGTACATGTCTGCGCCGGCCACGGCCACCCCTTCCTGTTGCAGCGCCCAGGCGGCTCCGAGCAGGTAGGCCGACCAGCCGGTGGCGCGACCGAGGTCGCCGAGGTCGGTGGCGACCGCATCGGGCTCGCGGGCGGAGCGGCATCGCACCACGGTGTCGGCTCGGGGCCCCACCGCCAGCCAGGCCGAGTCGTCGACGGCGAAGGGGAGCACGTGGCCGCCGTTGTAGTCGAGGTGCTCCCCGATGAGGTTCACCCGTCCGGGCGCCACCCACACGCCCGCCGGGTCCCGTCCCGTCCAGCGGCGGAAGCTGTCCGCCACGCTGGATGCGTCGGTCACCGGGCCGCTCGCGGGCCGAGATGCTCAACGCCGTCGTGCGCCTCCGTCTCCACCGAGGGGTGTCGACCCCGGGTGGGGTCACGCTGGGGCCGGGGCGGGACCTCCGGGTAGGCATAGATCTGCCCGTGCGGGTGCGACAGGGTGACGCCAACCGCTTCGCCCTTGTTCTCGAAGGGCATGACGTAGGCGATCCCTGCCATGCCCCCGAGCTCGGCGGTGCGCTGGGCCCACACGTCGACGAGCAGGTGGATCCGGCGCCGGCCCACCGTGGCCAGCGTGGCGTTGTGGTCTGCGCTGTAGACGACCACCTCGCAGTGGCCGAACGACGGCTCGACCCGCAGCAGCGAACTGCCGCCCACGGCCGGCGGCGGGGGATCGAGGCGCAGGGACGAGAAGCGGTTGGCGAACACGGCGATCTCGAAGTCCGCCCGGGGGATCTCCGTGACCGGCCTGCCCGGTCGGCGCGGGCACAGCGGGCACTGCGCCGGGTCCGGTTGGTAGGTGCGGTCCTGGCGATCGCTGGCCACCGTGACCCACTCGCCGGTGGTCGGGTCGAGGCGGCGCTCGCTCACCGGGCGGTCCGGCTGAAATACACGACCGGCCGGCCGTCGGGCAGGTGGTCGCGTTCCATGTGGAGCGCGACCTCTCCCGGCGCGGCGGGGTCGACGTCGGGGGATGACGCCGGCCTGGTGGTCTCGTCGCCCATCACCCTTGTTGTACCAGCCCAGCTCCACCAGGTGATCGGACGTCCGAGCTTCCTCCCCGGCTGCGCGAGACTGGGTCCATGCAGTCGATACTCCTCACCGATGAGCAACACCAGTTCCGCGCCGTCATGCGCCAGTTCGCCGAAGACAAACTGGCGGGGCGCGCCGCCGAGGTGGACGCCAACGGCGAGTTCCCATGGGACAACTTCAAAGATTGCGCCGGTCTCGACCTGCCGGCGCTGGGCATCCCCACCGAGCACGGCGGCGCCGGCGCCGACCACGTCACCCAGGCGATCATGATCGAAGAGCTGGCCCGGGTCTGCGGGGCGACCAGCCTGATCCTGGCGATCAATGGGCTGGCCACCAAGCCCATCATCAACTGGGGGTCGGAGGCGCTGAAGGCCAAGTACCTCCCGGCCATCGCCGGCGGCGACAGCCAGGGCAGCTACTGCCTCTCGGAGGCTGACGCCGGCAGCGACGTGGCGGCCATGAAGGCGCGCGCCGTCCGCGACGGGGACAGCTACGTGCTGAACGGCACCAAGTACTGGATCACCAACGCCGGGATCTCCGACGTCTACGTGGTCTTCGCCAAGACCGACCCCGATGCCGGCGCCCGGGGCGTCTCGTGCTTCGTCGTGGAGAAAGACCACGGGATCACGATCGGCAAGCTGGAGCACAAGATGGGAATGCGAGGCAGCCCGACCGGCGAGGTCATCCTCGCTGACGTCCGGGTGCCCGCCGAGAACCTGGTCGGCCACGAGGGCGACGGCTTCCGCATCGCCATGCACACCCTGGACCGCAGCCGACCCTCGATCGCCGCCCAGGCAGTCGGCATCGCCCAAGGGGCAATCGATCACGCCCGCGCCTATATGAAGGAACGGCAGGCGTTCGGTCACGCCATCGCCGAGTTCCAGGGCCTGCAGTTCATGCTCGCCGACATGGCCATGAAGACCGAGGCGGCCCGAGCCCTGACCTACCGGGCCTGCGCCATGATCGACGAGGGTGATCCCACCGGCGAGCTGGGCTCGGCCGGGGCCATGGCCAAGTGCTTCGCCGGTGACACCGCCATGGCGGTGACCACCGACGGCGTCCAGCTCCTCGGCGGCTACGGCTACACCTCGGACTTCCCCATGGAGCGATTCATGCGCGACGCCAAGATCACCCAGATCTACGAGGGCACCAACCAGATCCAGCGGGTCGTCATCGCCAGGAGCCTTCTGCGGTAAGGGTTTCTCAGTCACCACGCGCTGGCCTTGGTGTGGCTCAAGAAGGGTCATCCCTACTAAAATCCCTACAACCCTGATACCGTTCAGGGATATGGCGACCATCCGCGAGCGGTCCCCCGGCGTGTGGGAGGTGCGGGCCTTTGCTGGCCGAGGCGATGACGGGCGGCCTCGGCAGGTCAGCCGGACCGTGCGGGGGAGCCGGCGGGCAGCCCAGAAGATGGCCGCTTCGCTCGACGCCAGCGCCCCCTCGCCGGAGGGCTCCCGGACCGTCGCCGAGGCCCTGCGCCTGTGGCAGGAGCTCAACGTCGACCGGTGGGCGCCGTTGACCCAGTCCAACCAGGAAAGCAGGGCCCGCTTAGTGGCCGCTGGGCCGCTCGGGCGGATCAAGGTCGGCGCGCTGCGGGTCGAGGACGTGGACCGGTGGATGCTCGGCATGCGCAAGTCCGGCCTTGGGAATGCCGGCATCCGCAACCAGCTGCAGGTCCTGCGGGCTGCGCTCAACCAGGCGGTCAAGTGGGACTGGATCGACCGTAACCCCGCCGCCCTGGCCCGGCCGCTGTCCGCGCCATCTGATGCCCGGGCCGGGATGCCCGACGAGGCGGTGGCGGCCGTGCTCGCCTCGGCGCCGCACCAGGCCGCCGCCCTGGCGTTTCGTATCTCGGCGGCAACGGGCGCCCGCCGAGCCGAGCTGGCCGCCCTACGCTGGGAAGACGTCGCCGGCGACAAGCTGATCATCGGCGGCCAGATCGTCGCTATCCCTGGCCTCAAGCGGTCCGGCCCGCCGATCCTCGAGCGACGCCCGACCAAGACCCGCCAGGGGCGCACCGTCTCCCTCGATCCGGGCACGATCGCAGCCATCGAGGCATGGCGCCAGATCCATGACGGCCTGGGGCCGTGGCTGTTGGCTGTAGGGGAGCGGCCTCCGAGCCCCGACAGCATCACCTGGTGGTGGCGCCACGCACGACGGGAGGCCGGCATCGACCCTAGATGGCGACTCCACGATCTGCGGCACTGGAGCGCCACCACCGCCATCGGGCTCGGCTCCGACGTCCGCACCGTGGCCAACCGGCTCGGCCATTCCAACCCGGCCATGACGCTCAAGGTCTACGCCCACGCTTTCGCCGCTGCCGACGCATCCACCGCAGCCGCGCTGGGCAAGGTGCTCGACCGTTAGGCGAGGAGGCCGGGATCGCTGGCTGGCCCGCCGGCGCCACGGCCGAGCAGGGCGTCGAGGTCGCGGGTGGGAATGAGGATGCGGCGGCCGAGACGCAGATGGGGCAGTTCGCCGGCGCGCACGAGGTCGTAGGCGTGGCTCCGGCTGATGCCGAGGTAGCGGGCGGCGGCGTCGACGCTCATGGTCGCCGGCCGGTCGTCGCTTGGCCGTGGCGGTAACTGGGCCTGGAGGTCGGCAAGCGTGAGCACGACGACGGCGGCGTGGGGGTCGCCGGCGGAGCGGGAGGGGATCGTGGTCACGGCCCGACCGCCTTGAAACCGATCGCCGAGGTGTCGATCGGCAGTCGCATGACGCTCCTTCCCAGCCCCAGAAGCGGGGGCTGTCCGGTTGCTGGGGCGCACCCCCTCGAGGTGCTCCGGGTGCCGCCGGGATGGCGGTACGAGAACGACTCTCCGCCCGGCCCGTTGACAGAACCCTTGACAGAAGCGTTGACAGCTAAAGAAATCTCGCCGAGCCCGTCGAGACCACAAACAGGCAGCTCAGAGCATATATCGACCCCCCGGCGGCGGGGTTGGCGGCGGGGGGGGCCCTGTCAACGTCCGCCCAGAAGATCGTCGGTGCCGACGACGCCTCTTCGGGTCGGGATGGGGTGACGCCCTGCTGAAGTGGGGGTGTGCCACCCCGGCGCCGTCGCGTCAAGGGCCCTGCGCTGCGCTCCGGGCTGCTGCGCAGCGGCCTGCGGCCGCCCTTGACCCGCCGTCGCCGGGGCGGCTTCTCGCAGTGAGGCGCTCCGAGCAGGACCGCTCGCAGCGCCCGAGGCAAAGCGCCTAACCCACCCACACCCAAGGAGCCCAACATGCACAACCCAAACCCGTCCACAGCGATCCCCGGCCACCCCGGCAGCCACCTCACCTCGACGGGTCCCAGCCCGCTCATGATCGTCGCCGCCTGCTGCACTGCGGCTGGACCGGCCACCCGCACCACTGGGGGCCGACCTCAGATGGCGACACCACCGCCGAGTTCGACGGCTGCCCACCACGCTGCCACCGGTCAAGCGATCCTTGACCGGGACGACCACCCCGAGCAT
This sequence comes from Acidimicrobiales bacterium, assembly GCA_965276635.1. Taxonomy (GTDB): domain Bacteria; phylum Actinomycetota; class Acidimicrobiia; order Acidimicrobiales; family Palsa-688; genus CBDIBC01. The sequence continues at coordinate 56,973 of CBDIBC010000003.1, forward strand.
GGCATCCACCCTCGCTGCGGTCATCAGCACCGCTGGAGCGATGACTGCCCCGTCCCTACAGGAGCCCCCCTGGCGCCGAGATCGATGCCGCCACCAGGCGGAGCGGTTCGCACGTCCGGGACAGATGGAGCCTGTTGCTCGACCGGCTCGACATGGCCGGCATCCTTCCGGCCAGCCGCCGCACGACCTGACCGCCCAGCGACCATCCGACGCCACTGACACCTCGAGCTCACCGGCCAACAAGAGCCAGCCACTAGCTCAGGTCCTCGTCATGCGATCACAGCCACACGAACGAGGTCGACGACGACCACGGAGACGGGGAATCGAGGAAGGAGGCTTGATGCCGTCCCAGGGCGGCCGGCACCCTTCGGGCGCCTGCCGCTACGAGGTCAGAGTGTGTGATGAACTTCTTTACCAGCAGTCTAGAGGCCGACGTTTGAGCCGCCGCCCATCTAACCGGGATTACCACCGTTCCCCGCCGGCCTTAGCGACTACGCCTCCGTGGCTGCGAGATGCCCGATTGTCCGGCCGAGCGAGACAACGTGATGGAAGACTACGGGCGTGGCAGAAACGGATGATCCGGCGGCTGGGCTTGCACGGGACCTGGATGCGCTCTGGTCGCAAGCGGTGGCGAACGGGCGCAATCCGCAAGAGGCTTCGCAGTTGGTGATGGAAGCGCTCACGCGTACATCCGGGGTGTGGATCGACCATGTGAATGGGGTACGCCGCCAGCGCCTTGCGCAGGAGCGATCGGACCGGCGGCGCTTCGAGCGTGGTGTTCGTGTCCGCTGGGGCGCTGCGCTTGACCACTATGACATGCTCCGGATCGTCTACCGGGACTTCGGCGTGTCGCTGCAGCAGCGGTGGGAGGGGAGGGTGCCTCCGGGAGGGGGCGCTCGTTTCAACGCGTTGTTAGGCATCCATGCGCGGGCTTGCTTAACGGCGGGAGCTATCCACACGTTGCTTCGTGGTGGCTACCCCGGATTTGCGGAAGTGCATTGGCGGACCCTCCACGAGCTAGCGGTTGTCGCGGCGTTGCTGAGCGAGGCAGAGAACGAGGACGTGTCAGAGGCCTACCTGGCTCATGAGGTCGTCGCCCGGCTGAAAACGGCGAAGCGGTACCGGGACCACCATCAGCCGCTCGGCGAGCACCCGCTTCCCGATGATCTCATCCCGAAACTGCAGCAACGTGTGGATTTGCTGGCGGAGCGGTTCGGTCGCGGCTTCAAAGGCGACTGGGGTTGGGCCCGGCCAGTGTTTCCCGAGATGTCACCTGCGTACGAGCCGAAGTTCGACCATCTTGAGAAGCGTGCCGGCCTTGCTCATCTCAGTCCGTACTGTGCCCAGGGATCGAGCCATGTGCATGGCGGTGCGAGGGGAGCGTTGCTGGCCACGGTCGACTTTCGTGGCGGCAGCCTCCGGCTGGCAGGACCATCCAATACCGGCTACGTCGAGGCGGCCAGCGGGTCGTTGCAGTCCCTTCACCATGTGACGTCATCCCTGCTGCTGCAACCGAACATGATGGCAGCGGACCCATCAGCGGTCACACGGCTAGAGGCGGCCGAGGCCTTGGCGGTGGAGACCGCCCGCTTGTTCTCTGTCGCACACGAGCAACTCGAAGGGGCGGAACGGGACTACCTCGCTCTCGAGGCAGCTGCAGGGTGGCCTCTACGTCGCCACGTCTGGACGGTCACCGCACGGGGCTGGATCGATGTAGGACGGCAAGGTGCTGCCGACGTGCAGATAGCGGTAAACAGCGGTAAACAGCGGAGCACATCGGTTCAGCCAGATCTGGGAACGGTTGGGTCTTTCCGGAATCGCAGCGCGGCTTCGTCACCCAGGCCCGTAGTGCCAGGGGAGGGCACGGACGTTCATTCCTCCTTGAGCCAGCCAAGCTGGTCGGCCGCATGCTGGTACATCGTATTGAGGGCGAACTGCTGCCGCACCATCTCCGGTTCGAGGCCGATCCGACCGAGCATGATGGCTCGTAGCACCCAGGTCAGGCCGACTGCCTGCCAGTAAATCTCCGATACATCGGCGGACGCGTGCGTCCCGTGGGAGACGACGTGGCGATAGCCGGCCAGGGCTTTGCTGAAGCAATTCGTGTTCTCAGGCAGATACGGACATCCCGCCTCGCGAGAGTATTCCATCAGTTCCGCGAGCCTCGTTCGCAGCGAGAGCCCGTTGGCGTTCGTCAGGACCTGCTCGGCCCAAGCGCGGAGGTCCGAGTCGACGATCGGCTGAACACAGGCTCGGACACGTGCTGCGTGTTGATCGGCCGGGAGCGATGGCCTGTTCCAGAGGGCTAGATGCAATCCTTCGGCTGCCTGGACAACAGAGCTGACGTAGTACTCCAATACGAGCGGAGTCTGGTAGTCACGACCCAGCAAGCGGGCAATCACCGTCGGTATCTCGGCTGAGAGCCGCATCCACCCGGCGACGATTTCATCACCCTGGTCGCGCATCACCGCAGGAGTCACGAGCAGCCTGTGGTCCCACATGTAACTCGGAGCCGTTACTGGCAACTTGTCACCGCGGAGTTCGAGGTGAACACGAGCGAGCGGGGTCTCGGCTGCTTCACGAACGCGGATATCGGCCACCCGATTTGGGCTCAGCGTCGCGAACGACACGAGGTTCTGCAGCGGCCCCACCCAATCCTGGAGCAAGACGTGCAGGGGTGCTGGCTCGTTCGGCGTCACCCCCCAAGTGACCCGGGTGTCAATCGTGGCTGAGTACTGGGAGGCCTTCGTACTGGTGAAGGCGTATAACTCAACCTTTCCGTCGGCCAAGTCGACGCTGCAGAGGTTCTGGCGCCTTCGGGCGGTCACCCCATACGGTTCGTCGTCAACCGGTGGCATCGCCCGCGGACCCTCAGGACGAATCCAATGCGCCAGGTAGTCGGTCGAGAAGACGAGTTGTGCATAGGTTGGTGGGCTCTCAAGGGCCGTTGCCTCAATCGTCGCCTGGACTGTGTAGTTCTCTGTCGTCCCATTTCCCGGGGGCAGGCCGAGGACATACCCTGGACCTTGAGCAAGGTGAACAGTCCGGCGTCGGTGTCACCAAAGACCACCTCGTGCTGGACCCAAGTCGGCGAGTACGACTGTGGAGTCTGCGTCGGTTCGATGGGGTCGAGGGCACCATCGAGTTCTAAACGCAGTCCAGCAGCACCGATATGAAGCGTCCCTCTCGCTGGCTTCCCCTCTTTGTCCGGCAGCCACCATCTGCCCGTGGCGGTGATATCGGAGGTCGGCACGACAGCGATCGTACGCCCAGTTTGAGAGTCGTCGCCGGAGCGCGTCTCAAGGTGGCCGGGTGGCCTCAGTCGGTCGGCGGCTCATCGGCACCCGGCGCGAGGATGTGAATGTGCTCATTCGGATCGAAGACTCCGATCGCCCCTCGGTAAGGGCCTACCGGCGGCTTGGACCTCTGACCAAGTCTTCCAGCCGTCTTCGTCGGCGACTAGGCCGGGGGATGTATGCGTGATGTTGCCGAGCGTGAGTGGCGGTGGGACGGCGAGAAGGGGGCTTCCCGTCACGTCAGCCGTGTCGGCGCCTGGTGAGCGTCCCCGTTGCGGGTCGGCCATTGGGGCCTTGTTGGGATCCGTCCATCCTTCCGCCGTCTGCGGGGCCCGAACGCTGGTCACTGCTGCGACGGTTCGAACGGTCTCCGCACGTCATGGTCGATGAAGTCACCGTCGTGGCACTGAGGCACCGCCGCTCCAGCTCGGCCGACAGTGGCATCGTGGGTGAAATGGGCGTGGGAACGCTGAAGCACTACCCCTCGGGTGTGCGAAGGGCTACGGCGGGAGTACCGCGAGTTGGACGAAGGACCTACCAATCGCGGCAGGTTCGCTGCGGTCCCTGGCAGAATGGTGACCATGAACATCGGTGACGAACTGCTTGAGGAGCGTCGCAGACGGCGGCGGGCCGGCGACCCGCGCCTGAGCGAGGCTGACAAGGAGCTGCTGGGACGCCTGGTGGACGGGGACCTGGCGGGTGAGTTCCAGGCGGCTCTCGATGCAGCGTCGGTCGCTGATCCTCTCCTCAGCGACGGCAGCAACGGCCACTGACCCGGCCCATCAGCGGTGATCGTGATCGATGAGTACCTGGCGGTGCGCGCCCTTCGAGCACGCTGGCCGGCGGGTCTGCCCGACGACGAGCTGGTACTGCCGGCCAGCCGGCACTGGCGGCTGCTCCAGGCGCTCCATGGTGGTCGCGGCGGTCAGCTGTCCCAGGTCCTCGGACAGCTCTCGGCCACCGGGCGCGACGCCGTCCGCCGCCCTCATCCCGAGGTCCTCCAGGTCCTCGACCCGCGGCCGTTGCTCGACGACGCCGCGGTCACGGCCGCGCGCTTCGGCGGCACCGGTCTTCTGACAGCCGAGACGTTGGCTGCCGGTCTTGCCCATGGTCGTCAGCTGTGGTTCGGGACTCCCGCCAACGTCGGACGCCTCCTGCGGCGGGCCGCCGGCGACCTCGGCATTCTCGTCAACGTGACTGGTTCGTGAAGGGTCCCTTCGAACGATCCATCCCTATTTTCATCCCTACAACAGAGCGGATCTGGGCTCTGGCGGTGGTCGGCGTGGCCAAGAAACCGCAGGTCAGCAGCCTGCGTGGACCCTATGGACGGCAGGATCAGACCACCCAGATCTACGAGGGAACCAACCAGATCCAGCGGGTTGTGATCGCAAGGAACCTTCTGCGGTAAGGCGTCGACCGCTGGGTGATCGGGGATGTCCGACGAGGCGGTGGCTGCGGTGATCGCCGCGGCTCCGAACCAGGCTGCGGTCGTGGCGTTTCGTATCTTGGCCGTGACCGGCGCCCGGCGGGCAGAGCTGGCCGGGCTGCGTTGGGAGGATCTCGTCGGCGACAAGCTGGTGATCAGCGGCCAGGTCATGGCCACCCCAGGCCCTCGCCGTGCGGGGTGCCTGGTGTTGGAGCGGCGTTCGATCAAGACCCGCCAGGTCTGCACGGTGTCGCTCGATCCGGGGACGCTGGCGGCGACGAGGATCTGGCGGTACTCGCTCTGCGAGCCAGCTGGCCGGCCCGGCTACCCGACGCAGATGTGGCGTTGCCGGTCCTCCAGCCCTGGGAGGCTCTCAAGGCGCTCCACGGTCGGCGCGGCGGTCAATCGCCCCGATCCTCGGACAGCTTCCCGCCAGCGGACATGACAGCGCCCACCCCCCGCACGCCATCCGGTTCGCGATGACCGGGAAGTGAGCGACCGGTACTGTGGAGGTATGGCCGCACAACCCGTGTTGACCGCCGAGGAGCTTGCCGAGGCCATGCGACACGCGCCGCCGGCCACACCCGACGACGTGACGATCCTGCCGGACGGTCGACGCATCGACTCGCGCGAGAGCGCGCTCGCCTGGCTAGCCGAGGTGGCCGCCGCCCGCGAGGCCGCCAGTGCCCGAGCCTGACGATTCCGGCCCACCGCACGACCTCGCCCGACTGATCATCACCCTCGACCGCCACCGTGTCGAGTATCTCCTTGTGGGGGGTGCCGCGGCGCGAGCCTACGGTGCCGGCGCCTCACCGAAGACGCTGATTGCGTCGTACTCCGTGATCGCGCCAACCTCGACCGACTTGCCGGCGCTCTGCGCGAGCTCAACGCGCGCCTGCGTGTCGCAGGCATGACCGACGACGAAGCTCGTCTTCTGCCGGTACAAATCGATGGCGCGATGCTCGCCAGCGCCGACATCTCCACGTGGATGACTGACGCCGGCGGTTTCGACGTGCTCCCCGGCCTTCTCGCAGCCGATGGGCAGTTGATTCCGTACGAGGAGCTCGCCACCCGCCAGATCGTCATCAGCGGACAAGGCTTCACGATCCGCGCTGCCGCGCTGAACGACATAATCATCGCCAAGGAGCACGCCGACCGGCCAAAGGACCGCGCTGGCCTCCCCGAGCTACGCGCCCTCCGCACGCAACCCCAACCGGCCGGCCCAGCGGGCGGCACGCCGGCGCGATGAGACGGCGACGGCCAGGAGGAATAGCGAGTTTGCTAGGGGTGGGCCGATGGCTCAGCGTCGGACCCGTTGCCTTGGTTCGGCAGCCTCCCGAACCATCCCTACTCTCATTCCCTACAACAGGGCGGCACCCGGTGTCGGCCGTGGACGGGGCGGCGCAAACCCGCAGGTCAGCGGCCTGCGCGGACGCCATGGACGACCGGGTCAGATCGCCCAGATCTACGAGGGCATTAACCAGATCCAGTGGGTCGTCATCGCCCGGAGCCTTCTGCGGTAAGGATTTCGCCTGGCTGAGGCGAATCCATGGGGAAGTAGGGGCGGGCAGCCGCATGTGCTACGTTGTCGCACATGCGGGTGGGGGTACGCGAGCTTCGCAATCAGACGAGTCAGGTCATCGACGCCGTGCGCTCCGGCGAGCGGGTGGTTCTGACCGTGCACGGGGAGGCGGTCGCTGACATCGTGCCGCACGGTGAGCGGACCCGCTGGTTGTCAGGTGATCGTCTGCGTGGACAGCTCGCCGAGCGAGCGGCTGACCCGGCGCTACGCGATGATCTCGACGTCCTGTCCGGACAGACACTGGATCGCCTTTGAGCGAGCCGGCCGGGCTGCTGGACACCTCGGTCTTCATCGCTCGCGAGGTCGGGCGACCACTCGGTGAGCTGCCGGATCGGGTGCGGGTGTCGGTGGTCACCATCGGCGAGCTCCAACTGGGAGTGCTCAACGCGGTCGACGCCGCCTCCCGGGCTCGTCGAGGGGACACACTGGCGCTGGCCAAGACGGCGGAGCCGGTCCCGATCAGCGAGTCCGTCATGGGGACGTGGGCTCGGCTGGTGATCGATTGCCGTGCCGCCGGTGTCCAGCGGACGGTCAAGCTCACCGACGCCCTGATCGCAGCGACCGCGATCGACCTGGGCCTGCCTGTCGTGACCCAGAACGAGGACTACGACCAGATGGCCAAGGTGCACCGTGGGCTGCGCGTGCTCACGGTATGACCGACGTCTGGACAGGCCGGGCAAGGAGGAGCTGTGCCCGAAAGCGATGTCATCCGGGAGTGGATCGCCAAGCTCGAGATCCGAGAGCTCATCGAGCGTTCCGTGCGGTACATAGACGACCGGGACGGGGCGGGGCTGGCTTGCCTCTTCGCCGACGACGGCGTGCTCCAGCTGGCCGGCACCGTCTTCGCCGGCCGCCAGGCCGTCGCCGCGATGTTCGGTGGCACGCCACCGGACGCACGGTGGACCGACCCCGGTGGGCTCCTGCGGCAGCCCGCCACCATGCATCTCACCGGGAACCCGGTCATCGAGGTCGTTGGTGCGTCTGCCACTGCGGAAACCGACATGGTCACGCTGCGCCGCGGGGAGGACAGTCGAGCCAGGATCACCCTCCTGGCGCGCTACCGCGACCGTCTGCGCCGAACGGATGAGGGCGTCTGGCTACTGTCCAGCCGTACCGGTGTGTCCATCGCCGCCCCCGGCGAGGAGGGTACAGACGCCGAGTGGGCACGGGCGCTGTCCGTGATGCCCGCCGGCACCCGCTCGGCCTTCCGCGTCGACGGATGAGGAGAAGCGATGCGGCGAGACATTGTGAACGCTGTGGGTCTTTCCGGCGCCTGGTCGGGAGCCGGCCCCGGTCAGCTTCTACGGTTGGCAGATGGCCGTGCTCCCGCTGTCGGGGTTCAGGGTCGGGGTGACCGCCGATCGCCGCGGTGACGAGCAGGCGTTGATGCTCGGCCGCCTCGGCATCGAGGTGGCCCGAGGCCCGGCGATCACCACACTGCCGATGGGGAACGACGAGCAGCTGCGCGCCCTCACGGAGTCCCTCATCGCCCGGCCGCCCGACTACCTCATCGCCAACACGGCGCTCGGGATGCGGAGCTGGCTGGGTCTGGCCGCGACATGGGGGGTCGACGCAGCCCTCCTGGATGCGCTGGCTCACGCCCGGATCGCGGCGCGAGGACCGAAAGCGGCCGGAGCGATCGGGATAGCCGGACTCGACGTCTGGTGGCGGGCGCGCACTGAGCGGTTGACGTCGGTGGGGGAGCGGCTGCTGGAGGAGCCACTGGCGGGGAAACGGGTCGCATTCCAGCTTCACGGTGATGACCGCCAGGGACTGACGGCGGTGCTGGCGGCCGCCGGAGCCGAGGTGATCGAGATCCCGGTCTACATCTGGACGCCGCCGGACGATCCCGCACCGGCGCTGCGCCTCGTCGACCTGTGCTGCGCGGGTGGGCTGGATGCCATCACGTTCACCGCCGGCCCGGCGGTACGGAACTTCATGGCTCTCGCCGAGGCGTCCGGCCGGCGCTCCGAGATGCTCCAGGCCCTCAACGGTGACATCACCGTCGCCTGCATCGGACCGGTCTGCGCGACGGCGGCCATGGAGGTCGGCGTCGACGAGCCGCTCTTCCCCGACCACTGGAGGCTGGGGTCGCTGGTGCGCTTGGTGGCCGAACAGCTCGGCCACCGGCGTCGAGTCCACCACGTGGGCGGTGTCGAGCTGGTCGTCCAGGGCGCGGTGAGCATCGTCGACGGATACCCGGTGCGGCTGACGAACCTCGAACGAGGCGTCCTGTGTCGGCTGGCGGCCCGGCCGGGAGCGACCGTGACCCGGGGCGCGCTCCTGCACGACGTCTGGGCGGACACAGGGGTCGACCCCCATGTCCTGGAGACGACCGTGGCCCGGCTGCGCACCAAGCTCGCCCCGACCCCATTGGTGATCGAGACGGCTGTGCGACGCGGCTACCGCCTCGGATCGACCTGAGTCGCTGACGGCGTCAGGGGGCGCACCGGCTCGAACCGAGATGTGTTTCCGATGTGTTTCGCCGGTCGCGCCGGGCGTCAGCGGTCCGAGCGCGGCGAGTGTCACCCTCCATTCCCCCCGGCGTAAACGACTCGACGCACCCGCCCTGTTGGCTGCTTATCATGACGACACTGCAGACGCCCGACGGCGCCGCGCCGACCCGACCGCCAGCCGGACGACGATGGCGGAGCCGATGGATCGACGACTGGCGTCCCGACGACGAAGCGTTCTGGCAATCCGGGGGCGCCCAGATCGCCCGGAAGAACCTGGCGATCTCCATGTTCGCCGAGCACATCGGCTTCTCGATCTGGGTCCTGTGGACCATCGTCGTCCTCAACCTCGCCAACATCGGGATCAGCCTGTCGGTGTCCGAGCTTTTCACCCTGACGCTGCTCCCGAACCTCGTCGGATCGCTCCTGCGGATCCCGTACACCTTCGCGGTGCCGCGCTTCGGCGGCCGGGCGTGGACGACGGTGAGCGCCGGGCTGCTGGTCATCCCAGCCGTGTTGCTCGCCGCCGTCGTCCCGAGCCACTGGCTGGCCCACCAGACGCACGGCACCCAGCTGTGGGTGCTCGCCCTGTGTGCGGCGTCCGCTGGGGTCGGCGGCGGCAACTTCGCCTCGTCGATGGCGAACATCTCCTTCTTCTACCCGGAGCGGAAGAAGGGCTACGCGCTCGGGTTGAACGCGGCCGGCGGGAACCTGGGAGTGGCCAGCGCCCAGCTCCTCGTCCCGCTGGTGGTGATCATCGGCGTGCCCGCGGCGGCCGTGAAGCTGGCCAAGCACCACGTGCACATGAGCTACGCCGGGACCATGTGGCTGCCGTTCATCGCCGTGGCCGTGCTCGGCGCGTGGCTGCGCATGGACAGCCTCACGCAGGCCAAGGCGGACACGTCGTCGTACCGGGCGGCGCTCTCCTACCGGCACACATGGACGCTGTCGTTCCTCTACGTGGGGACCTTCGGGTCGTTCATCGGCTTCTCCTTCGCCCTCCCGCTCGTCATCAAGACGACCTTCCCGTCGTTCCTGGCCGGTCACCCGTTCATAGCCACCTACCTCGCCGGCCTGGGCTTCACGGGCGCGCTTCTCGGCTCCCTGGCCCGGCCGCTCGGCGGTTGGCTGGCCGACCGCGTCGGCGGGGCCAAGGTCACCTTGGCCTCGTTCCTCGGGATGGCCATCGCCACGGTCGTCGCCATCGCCGCGGTCGACCAGCGCAGCTTCCCGCTGTTCTTCTCGTCGTTCTCGGTGCTCTTCGTACTGGCCGGCGCCGGCAACGGTTCCACCTACAAGATGATCCCCGAAGCCTTCGCCGGGATCGGCCGCCCCGGCGGCCGGCCCGTGGACGCGGAGGCGGCCGTCGAGCTCAAGCGGCGCGCCGCGGCGGTCATCGGCATCGCCGGTGCCATCGGCGCGCTCGGGGGTGTGGTCGTCCAGCTGGTGATCCGCCAGGCCAGCCTCCACGTCTCGGCGCTGGAGACCGCGGCCATGACACCGGCCAGGAAGGCCGCCATCGCCGTCGCCCACTCCGGATGGTCCGTGCCTGCCCTGTGGGCCTTCCTCGCCTCCTATCTCGTGTTCGCCATGGTCACCTGGGCCGTCTACGTCCGCCGACCGCCGGGTAGCGACGTCGAGCTCGGCGTGTCCGCCCTCGTGTCGGCATGACCGCCTTCTCCGAGTCCGGCGGGACCGGGCGGGCCGCCGGTTCGTCGCGTCCTGTCGTCCTGGTCATCGGCCACGGGATGGTCGGCAACAAAGTCGTCACCTCACTGGTCCGCCAGGGAGCGACCAGGACCTACGACGTGGTGGTCGTGGGCGAGGAGTCCCAGCCTGCCTATGACCGTGTCCACCTCTCCAGCATCTTCGACGGTGCCAGTCCCGACGACCTGGCGCTGACCGAGCCGGATGTGACCGCCGACATCGCGGTGTCCGTGCTGAGCGGGGAGCGTGTCGTCGCCATCGACCGGACCCGGCAGGTCGCCTCCAGCACCACCGGCCGGGAAATCCACTACGACATCGCCGTCCTGGCTACCGGGTCAGTGCCCTTCGTGCCGCCCGTGCCGGGCCGGGACCTGCCCGGATGCTTCGTCTACCGGACCGTCGACGACGTCGACGCCATCCGGGGATGGGCGAAGGGCCGGTCGCACGGCGTCGTCGTTGGCGGCGGCCTGCTCGGCCTGGAAGCGGCGAACGCGCTGCGATCGTGCGGTCTGGCGACTGAGATCGTGGAGTTTGCGCCCCGGTTGATGCCCGCCCAGGTCGACGAGGCCGGGGGGGCCCTGCTGCGGCGGCGGATCGAGGACCTCGGCGTCGCCGTGCACACCGCGACCAGCATCGTCGCGGTGGCGGCCGGCACCGACGGGACCGTCGCCGGCGTCGACCTGGCGCCGGCCGCCGACCTCGGCGAGCCGGCTCGGCTGACCACCGAGATGGTTGTCTTCGCCGCAGGCATCCGCCCGCGCCACGACCTGGCCGGCGATTGCGGTCTCCAGGTCGGGGAGCGAGGCGGGATCGTGGTCGACGCCCAGTGCCGGACCAGCGACCCAGCGATCTTCGCCGTCGGTGAGTGCGCCACGGCAGGCGGCCGGGTCTACGGCCTCGTCGCCCCCGGCTACCAGATGGCCAGGGTGGCGGCCGACACCATCTGCGGCGGCGACGCCGCGTTCGCGGGTGGCGACACGCCGACCAAGCTGAAGCTGCTCGGCGTCGACGTGGCCAGCTTCGGCGATGCGCACGCCCGGGCCGACGGTGCGGCCACCATCACCTTCACCGACAGCGTGGCCCTGATCCACAAGCGCCTCGTCGTGGACGGATCAGGGCGCATCACCGGCGGTGTGCTCGTCGGTGACGTAGCCGGATTCGAGGCCATGGCCGCCATGGCGTCCGGCGAGGCCGACACGCCGGACGAGCCCGGCTCCCTCATCGGACCCGTTGTCCGAGGGGCGGCGGCCGCGATCGGCGGCGGCGTCGCCGCCATGCGACCGACAGCGACGATCTGCTCGTGCGAGAACGTCGACAAGGGCACCATCTGCGCCGCTATATCGGCCACGGTGGCCGCGACCGGCGCAGCGGACGTCGCCGCCGTCAAGGCCGCCACCCGGGCCGGAACCGGCTGCGGCGGATGCCTCCCGCAAGTCGCCGACCTGGTCCGCGCCGGGCTGGCCGAGCACGGGCTGGTGATGACGAGCCGGCTCTGCGAGCACTTCGCCCAGTCCCGCCAGGAACTGTTCGACATCATCCGCATCGAGGGGATCACCACCTTCTCCCAGCTCCTGGCCGGTCACGGCACCGGTGGAGGCTGCGAGGTCTGCAAGCCGACGGTCGCGTCGATCCTGGCCTCACTGGGGAACGGGCACATCCTGGATGGTGAGGGCTCCTCGTTGCAGGACTCCAATGACCATTTCCTCGCCAACATCCAACGCGACGGCACCTACTCCGTCGTGCCCCGGGTGCCGGGCGGGGAGATCACCGCCGAGAAGCTCATCGTCCTCGGCGAGGTGGCCCGCGACTTCGACCTCTACGTCAAGATCACCGGCGGTCAGCGTGTCGACCTGCTCGGCGCTCGCATCGAGCAGCTTCCCCCCATCTGGGCCCGCCTGGTCGATGCCGGTTTCGAGTCCGGGCACGCCTACGGCAAAGCCATGCGGACCGTGAAATCCTGCGTGGGGACCAACTGGTGCCGGTTCGGGGTCCAGGACTCCACCGCCCTGGCCATCGACCTGGAGCTTCGCTACCGCGGGCTCCGCAGCCCCCACAAGCTGAAGATGGGCGTATCCGGCTGCGCCCGAGAGTGCGCGGAGGCCCGCAGCAAGGACATCGGGGTCATCGCTACCGAGCGGGGCTGGAACCTGTACGTGTGCGGCAACGGCGGAACCCGCCCCCGCCACGGAGAGCTCCTGGCCGACGACCTCGACACGCCCACGCTGGTGCAGACGATCGACCGGCTGCTCATGTTCTATATCCGAACTGCCGATCGACTGCAACGGACGTCGACGTGGCTCGAAGGGATCGACGGCGGCCTCGACTACGTGCGCGGCGTCGTCATGCACGACACGCTCGGCGTGGCTGCGGCCCTCGATGCGGAGATGGCCCACCACGTCGACAGCTACCAGTGTGAATGGGCCGAGACCCTCGCGGACCCCGTCAGGCTGCGACGGTTCCGGACCTTCGTCAACTCCGACGCCGCCGACCCCGACATCGCCTTCGTCGAGGAACGCTCCCAACTTCGCCCCGCGCACACATGGGAGCGCGTCGAGCTGCTGGCCCCCCGCTCATGACCGTCCGACGGTGGGCTCGGGTGTGCTCCATCCACGAGATCGACGTCGGCCGCGGTGTCGCCGCGCTGGTAGACGGCCAACAGGTAGCCCTCTTCCGCCTTCCGGGTGCCGGCGGCGAGCCATCGTCGCATCTACGGGCCATCGACAATCACGATCCCGTCTCGGGCGCCAACGTGCTGGCCCACGGGATCGTCGGCACCAGTGGCGACGTCGACTACGTGGCGTCGCCCATGCACAAGCATCGCTTCGACCTGGCCAGCGGTCGTTGCCTCGACGGCGAGTCGCCCGGGGTGCGGGTGTGGCCCGTCCGGGTGTGGGGCTCGACAGTCGAGGTCCTGGCTGTCACCCACCCTCCACCGGCACCCGCCCCGGCCACCACGACGACCGCCACCCACTGCCCATACTGCGCGCTGCAGTGCGGGATGGGCCTGCGAGGACCGTCCGACACGCAGGCGTCGCTCGAGGTCGTCGCCGACGTCGACTTCCCCGTGAACCGGGGCCGCATGTGCATCAAGGGCTGGAGCGCCGTCGAGCTGCTCGACCATCCGGACCGGATCCGTCACCCACTCATCCGCAACCGGTGCGGCGAGCTGGTCGGGGCCACCTGGGACGCAGCACTCGACGAGCTCGCCGACCGCCTCCGCCGCCTCCGTGCGGAACACGGCGCCGACAGCGTCGCCGTGTTCGGCAGCGGTGCCCTCACCAACGAGAAGGCCTACCTCCTCGGCAAGTTCGCTCGTGTCGCCCTGGGCACTGCCAACATCGACTACAACGGCCGCTACTGCATGTCGTCGGCTGCGGCCGCCAACAACCGGGCCTTCGGCATCGACCGGGGCCTGCCGTTCCCGCTCGCCGACATCGCCGAGACGGACACGCTCCTGGTGTGGGGCGCCAACCCGGCCGACACCATGCCTCCGCTCATGCAGTGGGTCGACCGCCAGCGGGCGAACGGTGGCACGCTTATCGTCGTCGACCCGCGCCTGACCGCTACCGCCGCGCTCGCCGACTTCCATTTGCAGCCCGTCCCTGGCACAGATCTCGCCGTTGCCCTCGGACTGCTCCACCTGGCCATCGAACGTCGCCTGATCGACGTCCCCTTTGTCGAAACCAGGACCTCCGGCTTCGACGACGTCAGACGCAGCGTCGTCGAATGGACACCGGAAAGGACTGCGCAGGTCAGCGGTATCGAGCCGGGCACCTTGCTCCGGGCCGCCGAGGCCATGGGCACCGTGGCCAGCTCGATGCTGCTCAGCGGACGCGGGCCCGAGCAGCAGTCCAAAGGGGTCGACACCGTCACTGCCATGATCAACCTGATGCTGGCCCTCGGGCGCGTCGGCCGGGCCGCCAGCGGCTACGGCTGCCTCACCGGGCAGGGCAACGGCCAGGGCGGGCGCGAGCACGGCCAGAAGGCCGACCAGCTCCCCGGCTACCGGTCCATCATCGACGACGCCGATCGATCGGCGATCGCCACCGTGTGGGACATCGACCCGACGGCCCTCCCCGGGCCCGGTCTCAGCGCGGTCGACATGCTCGACGCCATCGGCACCGGGGCCATCCGCGGCCTCCTCGTCGCCGGGTCCGATGTCGCCCTGGCCTCGCCCGACCGCTCCGCCACTGTCGGGCGCCTGGCCGGTCTCGACTGCCTGGCCGTCCTCGACTCCTTCCCGACCGCCACCACCGCCATGGCCGACATCGTCCTTCCCGTCACCCAGTGGGCGGAGGAGGACGGCACCACGACCAACCTCGAAGGGCGCGTCCTGCGCCGCCGCCGGGCCGTCGACCCCCCAGCCGGCATCCGGTCGGACCTCGATGTCCTCTGCGCCCTGGCGTCCCGGCTCGGACAGGGCGACCGTTTCGACTTCGGCAAGCCCGAAGCCGTCTTCGACGAGCTCCGGCGCGCCAGCCGGGGCGGTCGGGCCGACTACGACGGCATCACCTACGCCCGCCTCGACCAGTCGAGGGGCATCTACTGGCCCTGCCCCACGACCACCCATCCGGGCACACCCAGGCTCTTCGCCGACCGCTTCGCCCATCCCGACGGGCTGGCCCACTTCCAGCCCGTCACCTACCGACCGGCGGACGAGGAACCCGACGAGCAGTACCCGCTCCGCCTCACGACAGGCCGCTACCGCGAGCACTACAACTCCGGCAACCAGACCCGCCGGGTCACCCGGCTGGCCACCGCGTCCCGCGCTCCTCGCCTGCAGATCCACCCCGACCTCGCCATGCGCCTGGGGTTGTCCGACGACGCCACGGTGATCGTCGAGAGCCGACGGGGCACCGCCCGCTTCACGGTCGGGATCTCACCGGACATCCGCGACGACACCGTCTTCGCGCCGATCCACTGGGGTGCACACGAAGCCGTGAACCTCCTCACCAACCGGGCTGTCGACCCCATCAGCCGGATGCCGGAGCTCAAGGTCTGCGCGGTCAACGTCCGCGGCGACCCCCCGCCCCGAGAGGCGTAGCGAGCCGACTACGTCTGGCCGACCCGTTCGGCGGCCAGCCGCCGGAGCTCGGCCTTGACGACCTTGCCGCTGGCGTTGACGGGCAGCTCGTCGACGAACAGGATGTGGCGCGGCTGCTTGAAGCCGGCCAGCCGCCTCCGGGTGTGGGCGACGATCTCCTGGTCCGTCACGTCTGCCTCGGCGCGCCGCACGATCACCGCGCAGATGGTCTCGCCCCAGTAGTCGTCAGGTACGCCGACCACCGCGGCGGTCGACACACCGGGATGGTCGTCGAGCACCTGCTCCACCTCCCGCGACGAGACGTTCTCGCCGCCGGTGACGATGATGTCCTTCTTGCGATCGACGATGACGAGGTTCCCGTCGTCGTCGAACCGGCCCAGGTCGCCGGTGTGGAACCAGCCGCCGGCGAAGGCCCGCTCGGTCGCGTCCGTGTCCTCCCAGTAGCCCACGGTCACCTGGTCGCCCTGCACTGCGATCTCTCCGACGGCGCCCGGCGGGACGTCGCGCTCGTCGTCGTCCACGATCCGTAGCGACACCACCGGGCTGGGCCGCCCCGCGGCGCGGAGGAGGTCGGGTCGGTCGGCCAACCCTCGCCGGTGGTCCTCGGGGCCGAGGAAGACGGCGTTGCCCGATAGCTCGGTCATGCCGTAACCCTGGTAGAAGTCCACGCCCAGACGGTCGAGGGCCCGTCGGAGCAGCGCGGTGGGGATGCCCGACGCGCCCGATGCCACCCAGCGCATGGTCGTCACGTCGGCGCCGACGGCGTCGAGGTGGTCCAGGAAGGCCAGCAGCATGGTCGGCGCCATCGAGCAGGTCGTGACCCGGTGCTGGTGGATCGCGGCCAGTGCCTCGTCGGCCCGGAAGCGGGGGAGGAGCACGACCGGCCGGTCGTGGAGGTGGAAGAGCAGGAGGTTGTAGCCAGCGACATGGCAGAGGGGGAAGGGGAACAGATAGACGTCGTTCT
The DNA here is from genome assembly GCA_965276635.1 of Acidimicrobiales bacterium. GTDB lineage: Bacteria > Actinomycetota > Acidimicrobiia > Acidimicrobiales > Palsa-688 > CBDIBC01. Next base: position 73,445 of record CBDIBC010000003.1, read on the forward strand.
CGCGCACGGGCCGGGCAATGGCCGTGCCCAACACGGCGGCGACCAAGGATGCGTGCGTGAGCATCGCCCCTTTGGGCCGCCCGGTCGTGCCACTGGTGAACAGCAGCCAGGCCACGTCCTCCGGCCGGCCGCCGTCGCGTCGTACGGCCTGGCCGCCAGGCGAGCGCTCTGGGGTGGCGCGCCACTCCCACCCGTCGTCGAAGGCCCACACGGTCTCCACGTCGGGGAACCGATCGGCGTGCGCGGCCAGCGCGTCGAGGCGGGCGCGCTCGCCGAGAAGGACGGTCGGACGGGTGACGGCCAACAGGTCGGCTTGTTCGCCGGCCGTGAGGCGCTGGTTGAGCGGGACCAGCACCAGCCCGGCCCTCGACGCCGCGTAGTAGCACTCCACCCAGGGGATGCAGTTGTCGGCGACCACGGCCACCCGGTCCCCGGTGACGGTTGCTGCAGCCAGGTCGTCCGCCAGATGCTCGACGCGCGCCACCAGCTCGGCGAACGTGACCGTCGTACCGTCGGGGTCGATCACCGCCGGGCTGGCCGGGGAGCGCCGCGCCGCGTGCTCCAGGATCTGGTGCAGCAACATCCTCAGCCGGCTCCATCGGGCGTCACCGGATCATGGTAGGTGTCCGGCATCGCAGCCCGGCCGGAGTGGGCGGCCGTCGGCGCTGTGGTGTCGCCCTTAGCAAGTCACGAGGAAAGGATTTCCTTGCTAACAGTCGTAGGCAGACCTAATATTGTGACTGTGAGCACCGGATGCCACTATCACCATGCGCTCCTCCCGGCTCTGCGCCGACTCGACGGCGTGCGACTGACGGTGGGAGCCGGCGGTACCACCGCCGAGGCCTACGGCCTCGGGAGCCGCCTGCCGGCGACGGTCCGCATCAGCCTGCGCCTGGGCGCCCAGCTGGTGGAGGCCGGAGCCCCCCTGACCACGCACGTCGAGCGATCGGCCATCGACGCCCCTGGTGTCGATGTGGCCGGCAACGGTGCCGCCGGGGCCGGGGCCGAGGTCGTGGCCCGATGATCGTCGTCCACGGCGAGGGCGTCGCCGCATCCTACGATCCGGCCCAGCCGCGCCACGAGTAGCTGCCCTCCGGTCGCAGGCCGGCGGTGAGGTCGGGCGCGGTCATGACCAGGCGCTGGCGAGGTCGGGCGAGGTCGGGCGCAATTTTGGGTCGCCTACGACCCAAACTGCACCGAACCTCGCCCGGTCACCGCCAAGACCGCACCCAAGCTCGGGGTCGACCCGCCGACCGGCCGGCAGTCGGTACGGGCGCCTGGCCGCTGGTCGGTACGGGCGGCTACCGGCGGTCGGTACGGGCGCCTGGCCGGCAGTCGGTACGGGCGCCTGGCCGGCGGTCGGTACGGGCGCGGCCGCCCACCGGTCGGTACGGGCGTCAGCCGCCCACCGGGATGATGCCGATGACCCGGCTCGCCGAGGCCAGGGCGCCGGTGGAGCCGGCGAAGTGGGCGTCTCCGAAGGTGAAGATGCCGCCGTCGGAGGCGACGAGGTAGTAGCCGTTGCCGTCGGGGGTGGCGGCCATGCCGACGATGGGCTTGTTGAGGTGGATGGCGCCGGTGGAGCCGAGGAAGGGGGCGTCGAAGGTGAAGATGCCGCCGTCGGAGGCGACCAGCCAGTAGCCGCCGGTGGCGGGGTCGGTGGCCATGCCGACGATGGGTTGGTTGAGGTGGACGGCACCGGTGGAGCCGGCGAAGTGGGCGTCTCCGAAGGTGAAGATGCCGCCGTCGGAGGCGACGAGGTAGTAGCCGTTGCCGTCGGGGGTGGCGGCCATGCCGACGATGGGCTTGTTGAGGTGGATGGCGCCGGTGGAGCCGAGGAAGGGGGCGTCGAAGGTGAAGATGCCGCCGTCGGAGGCGACCAGCCAGTAGCCGCCGGTGGCGGGGTCGGTGGCCATGCCGACGATGGGTTGGTTGAGGTGGACGGCACCGGTGGAGCCGGCGAAGTGGGCGTCTCCGAAGGTGAAGATGCCGCCGTCGGAGGCGACGAGGTAGTAGCCGTTGCCGTCGCGGGTGGCGGCCATGCCGACGATGGGATGACCGAGCGGCAGGGCCGGGGTGGAGGCTACCGGCGTGGAGCCGAACGCGAAGGTGGCGCCGTTGGAGCCGGCCAGCCAGTAGCCACCGCCGGTGGACGAGGTCCCCACCCGGTTCGGGGCCGCGGACCCCGACGACCCGGAGGGACCCGAGCCGGCGCCGGACCCCGGCGCCGTGCCGACGCCGTTGTACCGGACCGGCTGGCCGTACTGCCAGAACGTGTCGCTCCCGACGGGGATGCCGTGCTGGAGCTGGGTGCCCGAACCAGGGGTGGACTCATCCATGACGCTGTAGGTGGTCGCCGTGTCCCACCCCATGAACAGCCCGATGTGGTCGACCGTGCCGTAGTTCGGTACCGCAGTGGAGTTGAAGAGGATGGCGTCGCCCGGCTCGAGCTGCGACCAGCTGATGGGCGTGACGTAGGCCGGGGCCGTGTATGTGGTGAACCCGCCGCCGCTGTCGACCTCACCCCAGGCGTGGGCCACGAACCCTGAGCAGTCCTCCCGCCATGCCGGGGTGACGCCGCCGGGCTTGGGGCTGTTGCCGGCGGCATCGCCGGCGTAGACGGTGCGGCTCTGCCAGTACCCAGCCTGGTTGTAGCCGGGATCATCGGCCGCGACGTACCAGTTGTTGGCGTTGGCCACGATCTGGCTCCGGGAGATGGGCGTGACGGTTGCCGCGGCGTGCAGGGAGCTGCCTTGCGGCCCGTCGTGGACCGCCGCCACCTCCGGGCCCGACGCGGGGGCGCCGACCCGGGGTGCGGCCAGTGCGCCGCCGGGCACGGCGACGACCAGGGCGATCCCGACGATGCCGGGAACGGCGATCCGGAGAGCGGCGGTCCGGCGCCTGTCGCGAACGCGACGGGCCAGCCGCCGGACTCGGCGGTTTCTGGTCAGCGGATCGGATCCCATGTCGGCATGCTCCAGCGAGGTCGGCATCGTCCTGCACAGATCGGCACGTTCCGGGGCGGACTTGACCCTGCCCTGGCGGCTACGGTTCCTCCAATGCCCGAGGTCCTCGTCGAAACCCACGGTGAGATCGCCGTCGTGGTGCTGCACCGGCCCGAAGCCCGCAACGCGGTGAACGCGGCCTTGGCCGGGGCCCTGGTGGCCGCCATGGCGGCCTGCCAAGACGCCGGCGCCATCGTGCTCACCGGATCGGACCCGGCGTTCTGCGCCGGCCTCGACCTGCGGGACCTGGGGACCGACGACCTGGGTGCGCTCCCGCCATTCGTCGACGCGGTGGCGTCGTCCGCCGTTCCGGTCGTCGCCGCGGTGAACGGGCCGGCGGTGACAGGGGGCTTCGAGGTCGCTCTGGCCGCGGACTTCATCGTGGCGTCCGAGCGGGCGGCCTTCGCTGACACCCACCTCCGGGTCGGGGTGTACCCGGGCCCCGTGCTGGTCGACCTGCCCCGGCGCGTCGGCGGGGCGTGGGCCAGGCAGATGTCGCTGACCGGGGACTTCGTGGACGCTGAGCTGGCCCTGCGGATCGGCCTGGTGAACCAGGTCGTTCCCCACGGTCAGCTCCTGGGCCACGCCCGCCGGCTGGCGGAGGCCATCGCCGAGCAGGACCGGGACCTGGTGTCGCTGATGCGTGCGGACTGGGATGCCTCGATGGGCTTACCCCTCCAGCAGGCCCGAGCGGTGCATGCCGAGCACGGGGCGCGCTCGCGCCGGGTCGGGGCGACGACGGGATCGGCGATCGCCGAGCGGCGCCAGGCCGTCCTGGCCCGCTCGCGCACCCAGCGCTCGCCGGGTTGAGGTGACGGTCCGGAGAGAAGGCGACGTGGCGCCCGCGCGCCACCCCTGATCGTGACGGGCGTGGTCGTGGTGGGCGGCGGCATTGTCGGCCTGGCCACGGCGCGGCAACTGCTGGTGCGCCACCCTTCCCTCGCCGTGACCGTGCTGGAGAAGGAGCTCGATCTGGCCACCCACCAGACGGCTCGCAACAGCGGGGTGATGCACGCAGGGCTCTACTACCCACCCGGCTCGCGCAAGGCCCTGTTGTGTCGAGACGGCAAGGCGGCACTCGAGCGGTACGCCGCCGATCGCGGTATCCCGTTCGAGCGTTGCGGCAAGGTGGTGGTCGCCGTACGGCCCGATGAACTGGCCCGCTTCGACTCCCTCCACCGGCGGGCCCAGGAGAACGGGATCCCCGGACTGGAGGTGCTCGGTCCCGACGGCCTACGCGACCGGGAGCCGAACGCCGTTGGTCTCCGGGCCCTGTGGTCACCGTCCACCGGGATCATCGACTTTCGCCAGGTTGCCCTGGCCTTCGCCGATGACGTCCGGTCCCGCGGTGGTCGCATCGAGCTGGGTGTAAAGGTGACGGACGTGGCCCGCCGGCCGGACCGGGCGGTCGTGGTCGCCTCGACAGGCGAGTACGAGGCGACGGGCGTGATCACGTGTGCGGGCGTGTACGCCGACCGGGTCGGCGTCTCGGTTGACATTGCCGACCGGGTCGGCGTCTCGGTTGACATTGCCGACCGGGTCGGCGTCTCGGTTGACATTGCCGAGGATCGCTCGATGATCGTGCCGTTCCGCGGTGACTACTACACGTTGACGCCGGAGGCGGCGCCCCTCGTGCGCGGCCTCATCTACCCGGTGCCCGACCCAGACCTGCCGTTCCTCGGCGTGCACCTGACTCGGCGGGTCGATGGCTCCGTGCTCGCCGGTCCGAACGCGGTGCTGGCCCTGGCCCGTGAGGGGTATCGACGTCGGGATCTCGACGCTCGTCACGTGCTGTCCATGGTGACCGATCGCAGGTTCTGGCGGTTGGCCAGGCGGTACTGGCGGACGGGCGCCATCGAGGTGTGGCGCGACGTGAGCCGTCGGGCGTTCACCCGCCAGCTGAGGCAGTACGTGCCTGCCCTCGCCCCCGACGACCTGCGGTGGGCCCCTGCCGGCATCCGCGCCCAGGCGGTCGATCCTGACGGGCATTTGGTCGACGACTTCAGGTTCGGCGGGGGTGCGCGGGTGTTGACGGTGCGGAACGCGCCGTCCCCGGCGGCGACGTCATCGCTGGCGTTGGCCATGGTCCTGGTGAATGAGGCGGAGGAGCGCTGGTTGGGCGGCGCCGCCGGCGGGTGAAGGTGCCTAGGTAGCACGCGGTGGCCACGGCCAGGATGGCGAAGCTCGGGGGCACGCTCGGCGCGGCGTACGACCAGGCCAGACCCACCCACATCGATCCCACCGCCAGGAGCACAGCGAGGGCCAACGCCCGCCACGGCCGGTCGGTCAGGCGGTAGGCGGCACCGGCCGGCGCCGCCAGCAAGCCGAGCAGGAGCAGGGACCCCACCACCTGGGTGGCCTCGCCCGCGGTGGCGCCGACGAGAATCAGGAAGCCGACGCCGAGCAGGCGGACCGGCACCCCGCGGGAGCCCGCCACGTCAGCGTCGACGGAGGCGAACAACAACGGTCGGGCGATGGCCAGCACGCCCACGATCACGGCGACGGCCACCAGCTCCGCCAGGTGGGCGGCACCAGCACTCAGCCCGAGGATGGATCCGAAGAGGACCGACACGCCGGCGGTGCCGTTGCTGCCGCTCGACGAGCTGGTGTACACGCTGAGGCAGAACACCCCGATGCCGAGCACCCAGGCGAATACGTTGCCGATGACGACATCGTCGGCTCGGCCCCGCCGCCCGAGCAGGCCGAGGATCAGGGCGAAGGCGATGCACCCACCGAACAGGCCGGCGCGCAGGTCGACGCCGACGGCGAGGGCGGCCAGCGCGCCGGTGAACGCCACGTGCGACAGGGCGTCGCCGCTGAAAACCTGGCTGCGCACGACCAGGAAGTAGCCGACCAGGCCGGCGGCGGCGGCCACCAACCCGCCCGCCAGGAAGGCGCGCGCCATGTCCGGCTGCGCCAGCATGTGCCCCAAGCCGATGAGGGGATCGGCCGATGCCACCATCGCCATCAGGTACGCACCGTGGGCATCAGGTGCGCACCGCCCCGGCGCGGTCAGGCCGGGCGAGCTGGCGGCGCCGCTCGCCCCACCGCCCGGCGCCGGTGGCCGCCACGTAGGCCACGAAGGCCAGGGTGGTGACGAAGAACCCGACCGGGTAGACCGAGAAATACGAGGCGGCCAGCCCGAGCCAGGTGACCCCCAAGGCGACGCCGATGGTCACGGCGATGCTCGCCGCGGGCCGGGTGGTGAGGCGCTGGGCGGTGGCCGCGGGCATGACCAGGATGGCGAACACGAGCAGGCTGCCGGTGATCTGGCTGACCTCGGCGGCGGCCAGGCCGAGCAGCAGGAGGAACACGATGGACAACAGCCGGACCGGCACCCCTCGCGCCTGGGCGGCGTCTGGGTCGACCGATGCGAACAGCAGCGGCCGGCCCAGGAGGACGGCGACGGCCACGGTGGCCAGGCCCACGGCCGCGAGGACCCGCACCTGGTCATCGCTGATGCCAAGGAAGCTGCCGAAGAGCAGAGCGTCGACCCCCGAGAGGAAGCTCTTGGAAAGACTGGTGAACAAGAAGCCGCCGGCCAGCGCAAAGGCCTGGACGGTGCCGATGACCGCCGATTCCTCCGAGAAGCCCTCGGCGGCCTGCGGCCGGGTGGCCGCACCCAGCACGGCGGCCGCGGCCGCACAGAAGCCGAAGTACCCCCATCCCAGCCCGACGCCCAGCCACGCCGCCCCCGCCGCGCCGGGGAACCCCACCACGGCGAGCGTGTGGCCGGCGAAGGTCTGACGGCGCAGCACCATGAGCCAACCGATGCTGCCCGCCACCACAGCCACGACCGTCCCCGCCCACAAGGCGTTGACCATGAAGTGGAAGGCGAACAGCTGGCGGACATCGGCGACTAGGTTCCACTGCAAGTGGGTGCCGGTGTCGGCCAGCACCATCACGAGCGGGGGAGCCCGGTGTGGCGGTCGGTGTGGTGGGCCGGAGCCTCCGGTTGGCCGACGACCACCAGCCGGCCGTCCGATGTGCGCAGCACCTCGATCGCCGTGCCGTACAGCCGGCTCAGCGTCGGGCCGGTGATGACCTCGTCCGGGCGGCCGGACACGGCGCCGCCCTCCGCGATGTAGACGACCCGATCGACGTGGGAGAGGATCGGGTTCACGTCGTGAGCGACCATCAAGACGGTGACGCCCTCCTCCGCGCAGATGCCCGCGATCAGCGTCGCTACCGAGGCCTGGTTCGGCAGGTCCAGGCTGTCGAGCGGTTCGTCGAGCACCAGAAGCCGAGGGTGGCGGACCAGCGCCTGGGCGATCAGGATGCGTTGCTGCTCACCGCCAGAGACGGCGCCGACCGGACGGTCGGCGTAGTTGGACGCGCCGACCCGCTCAATGACCTCGGCCACCCGGCGCTGCTGCTCGCGGGCGGCCGCCGACCAGCGGGACCGGCCGGGCCAGGGCACGCCCCAGCGGTCGCCGTCGAGGCCCAACCGAACGATGTCGGTGCCACGGACCCGCAACGAGGGCGGGAAGCTGCGCCGCTGGGGGAGATAGCCGATCTCGGCGCTGGCCGCGCCCGGCCGTCGACCCAGGACGTCCATCCTGCCCGCGTCCAGGGCGATCAGGCCCAGCGCCACCTTCACCAGGGTCGACTTGCCGACGCCGTTGGGGCCGAGGACGGCGACCAGCTCGCCGCTGGCCACTTCCAGGTCGACGCCGCTCCAAAGCATCCGACCGCCCACCCGGACGGCAGCCTGGTGGGCGCGCAGGGCGACGGCCGGATCGGCGGTCACGTCGAGCCGCCCCCCTTGGCGCGGGCCAGCGCGGCCTGGATGCCTCGCAGTTGCGCCACCTGCCAGTCCTGGTACGACACGGTGGCCGGCGCCAACGTCTCCGTGACGCTCGCGGTGGGGATGCCGGCGCGACGGCACTCGGCCAGCTGGACCTGGATGTCTGGGGTGGCGTTCTGGCGGTTGTAGACGTAGAGGGCGATCTGATGGGTCCGGATCTGGTGGTCGATCGTGGCCTTGTCCGCACTGGAGATGTCCGTGCCCTCGCTGACAGCCCTGAGGAAGCTCGGCGGTGTGATCACATCGAGGCCGAGCGCCGGCGCCAGCATGGAGAAGATGGACTCCGAGGCGCCGACCTTGGTGCCCCCGTACGTGGCCCTGATGCTCGACACGAAGCCGTGGTACTCCGACAGGCTGGTGGTCTCGTAGTTGCTCGCCTGCGTCCTGATGATGGCCGACCGGGCCGGCCGCAGCCGGCTGAGGTCGGCCACCAGCGCGCCGATCACCTCGGTGACGTCCGCCGGGTTGTACCAACGGTGCGGGTTCGCCCCCTCCTTCACCCCGACCACGTGGCCCACGTCGAGGACGGTGGACCGGCCGTGGTCGGCGGACACCTGCTTGGCCATCCACGGGTCGTATCCGATGCCGTTCTCGATCACCAGCTCGGCGCCGGCGATGGTCCTGGCATCCGCCGCAGTGGGCTCGTAGGAGTGCGGATCGGCGTCGGGCTTGGTGATGATGCTGGTCACCTGGACCTCGGACCCGCCCACCTGAGTGGCGATGCTCCCCCAGAAGTTCTCGGCAGCCACCACCCTGATGGCGTGGCTGGCTGCAGGTGAGGTCGACGCCCCTGGCCCGCCCGCCGTTGTGGTCCCGGTCGACCCGCATGCCGACGTCGCCAGCGCCAGCGCCGCCACCGCCGCCAGTCGCGGGGTGCGCCGTCCGCCGGGCGGGCGCCCCCGTCCGCCGGTCGGGCACCGCCTGGGCGCCGTCCTCGAGCGTCGGTGTCGGCCCATCCCCGGCAACCTAGACTGAGAACCAGTCTCAGTCAAGAGAGGGCTCAGTTGTCTCGGCACACCGCGCAGCGACCGAACAGGTCCACCCGGTGGGACGTGGCCTCGAACCCCTGCTCCCTCGCCAGCACCTCCATGGTGGAGTCGATGGAATGCTCGAGGGCGGCTGGAGGGTGCACGTCGGCGACCGAACCACAGCTCACGCAGACCAGGTGGTGGTGGTGACCGGCGAGGTCCTCGGCCAGCTCGTAGCGCGACAGCTCGTCGTGGCCGGCGACGCGCTGCACCACCCCCGCCGACTCCAGGTCCACCAGGTGGCGGTAGGTCGAGCTACGGGGCAGGTCGGGCCGCAGGCCGGCGATGTCGGCCACGCTGACGGGCCGCCCGCTGTCGACCAGCAGCTCGACGATAGCCCGGCGGCTGGCGGTGTAGCGCTGCTCGGCTCGGCCCAGCCGGCTGGACACCTCGTCGTGCAGGTCGGCGCGCATCACCCTTCATTGTAGGGCGAAGAGAGATCGAGTCTCAGGGACGGCCCAGGGCGCGCCGCCCGCCCCGGGCCGCCTGGGTCGCATCGTTCGCGCGTTTGCTCAGGAACGTCCCTGGGCAAACGCGCGAACGATGCACCGGCCGGCCGCCCTGGCATCCGCCCCCCCGGCCCCGCTGCCGCCCCGCCGCCCGCCCCGCCGGCCGGGCAGGGGCGCAAACTTTTGTAAGCACCCGGCAAGCTACGGTGGCCGGGCATGGCGCGCAGACATGTCCTGGCCATCGACGAGGGCACGACCGGGGCCACGGCACTGGTGCTCACGGGCGACGCGGAGGTGGTCGGCAGGGGATATGCGGAGATCCCCCAGCACTACCCGCAGCCGGGATGGGTGGAGCACGATCCCCAGGATCTGTGGGCGGTCAGCCTCGACGTCGCTCGCCGGGCGATGGCGGCGGCCGGTGTCACCGCCGCCGACCTGGCCGGGCTGGGGATCACCAACCAGCGGGAGACCACGGTCGTGTGGGACCGCCGCAGCGGCGAGCCGCTGGCGCCGGCCATCGTGTGGCAGGACCGGCGCACGGCCGGGATCTGCGCCGATCTGCGCAGCCGGGGCCTGGCGCCGCTGGTGCGGGCGCACACCGGTCTGGTGGTGGATGCCTATTTCTCGGGGCCCAAGCTGGCGTGGCTGCTCGACCATGTCGACGGGCTCCGGCGGCGGGCCGAGGCGGGGGAGGTGGCGTTCGGGACGGTCGACTCGTGGCTCCTGCACCGCCTGACGGGTGGGCGGGTGCACGCCACCGACGTGACCAACGCCAGTCGGACCATGCTGTTCGACATCCGCACGCTGGCGTGGGACGAGGACCTGCTGGCCGCGTTGGGGATCCCGCCCGAGGTGCTGCCCGAGGTGCATGCCAGCGCCCACGCGTTCGGGTCGACCGCCCTCGACGTCTTCGGTGCCGAGGTGCCGGTGGCGGCCATGATCGGCGATCAGCAGGCGGCGCTGTTCGCCCAGGCCTGCTTCGCTCCCGGTCAGGCCAAGAACACCTACGGCACCGGCTCGTTCGTGCTTGTCCACACCGGGGTGACGCCGCATCTCGACACCGAGAGCATGGTGGCGACGGTGGCCGCCAGCCTGGAGGGAGCGCCGACCGAGTACGCGCTGGAGGGGTCCATCTTCGTCACCGGGGCGGCGGTCCAGTGGCTGCGTGACGAGATGGGCCTGATCGACGACGCCAGCCAGTCGGAGGTCTTGGCCCGGCAGGTGGCGGATACGGGCGACGTGTGGTTCGTGCCCGCGTTGACCGGTTTGGGTGCCCCCTACTGGGATCCCCATGCCCGCGGCGCGCTGCTCGGTGTCACCCGGGGGACGACTCGGGCGCACGTGGTGCGCGCCGTGCTGGAGAGCATCGCCTACGCCACCCGCGACGTGGTCGAGGCCATCGGGGACGAGAGCGGCATCCGCATCGACCACCTGCGGGTGGACGGCGGTGCGGTGGGCAACCGGTTCCTCATGCAGCATCAGGCCGATGTCCTCGGTGTCGCCGTGGACGTGCCTGCCCAGATCGAGTCGACGTCGCTCGGTTCGGCGTTCCTGGCCGGTCTGGGGACGGGGGTGTGGGCGGATCGGCGCGACGTGGAGGCCGCTCGGGTGACGGCGGCCCGCTACGAGCCGGCGATGGCGGCCGAGGAGCGGGAGCGCCGGTATGCCCGTTGGCGCCAGGCCGTGGCGCGGGCCCGGTCGTGGGCGGAGGACGGGTGACTGCCCGTGCGCAGCTGCTGTCAGCGGGGCAAGGTGTCAGGGCAAGGTGTCGGGGCAAACGGGAGCGGGACCAGCGGTCCGGTCGGCGCCGCGTCGAGGTTGGTGCGGCGGTGCGGTACAACGGATGGCCATGGCCTCGATCCACGCATGACCGCCGGGAGGCTGGACCCGGGGGCCAGAGAGGATGCGCTCGCCCACCTGGGTGCCGACGAGCTCGACGTGCTGGTGGTCGGCGGGGGTGTGGTGGGCGCCGGGTGTGCCCTCGATGGCGTCAGTCGCGGGCTGTCGGTGGGGCTGGTGGAGGCTCGCGACTGGGCGTCAGGGACGTCCAGCCGTTCGAGCAAGCTGATCCATGGGGGTTTGCGCTACCTGGAGATGCTCGACTTCCGGCTGGTGCGCGAGGCGCTCACCGAGCGAGATCTCATGCTCGGACGGCTGGCGCCGCACCTGGTGCGGCCTGTCCCGTTCCTGTACCCCCTGGCCCGGCGCTGGGAGCGCCCCTATGTCGGGGCCGGCCTGGCTGTCTACGACGCCATGAGCGCCGGGCGCGGCCGGTCGCGTGGCGTGCCGCGCCACCGGCACCTGAGCCGCCGCCAGGCGCTGGCCACGTTCCCGTCGTTGCGGCCCGAGGCTCTCACCGGGGCCGTCCAGTACTGGGATGCCCAGGTCGACGACGCCCGCCACACCATGACCGTGGTGCGCACCGCGGCTGCCTACGGCGCCCACGTGGCCAACCGCACCCAGGTCGTCGACCTCCTGCGCCACCAGGGTCGGGTGACCGGCGCGGTGGCCCGGGACCTGGAGACCGGCCGGGATCTCGACGTCCGCGCCCGCCAGGTGATCAACGCCACCGGCGTGTGGACCGACGACACCCAGGCCCTGGCCGAGGCGCACGGCGGGATCCATGTCCGGGCGTCGAAGGGTGTGCACGTCGTCGTCCCCCGGGACCGCATCGACGCCGAGGTGGGCCTGATCCTGCGGACCGAGACCAGCGTGCTGTTCGTCATCCCCTGGGGTCGGCACTGGATCATCGGCACCACCGACACCGGATGGGACCTGGACAAGGCCCACCCGGCGGCCAGCCGGGCCGACATCGACTATCTGCTCGACCACGTGAACGCGGTGCTCACCGTGCCGTTGCGGCTCGAGGACGTGGAGGGTGTCTATGCCGGGCTGCGCCCGCTGCTCGCCGGGGAGTCCGACGCCACGAGCATGCTGTCTCGTGAGCACATGGTCGCCGACCCGGTGCCGGGCCTGGTGGTGGTGGCGGGCGGGAAGTACACCACCTACCGGATCATGGCTCGCGACGCGGTGGATGCCGCGGCGCGGGGACTCGGCCGTTCGGTGCCGCCCAGCGTCACCGAGAACCTGCCGCTGCTCGGCGCCGAGGGCTACGACGTGGTGCGGAACAACCGGGAGCGCATCGCCGAGACGTCCGGGCTCTCCCTCGACGTCGTCGACCACCTCCTCGGTCGCTACGGATCGATGATCGGCGACGTCCTGGCGCTGGTGGCCGAGCGCCCGGAGCTGGCCGAGCCGCTCCCGGGCGGGGAGCGGTACCTGGCGGCCGAGGTGGTCTACGCGGTGGTCGCCGAGGACGCCCGCCATGTGCCCGACGTGCTCGTGCGGCGCACCCGGATCAGCATCGAGGGCTGGGACCGGGGCGGGTCGACCGCGCTGGCCGTGGCCCGGGTCATGGCGCCGTTGCTCGGGTGGGGCGACGAGCGGGTCGCCCGGGAGGTGGAGCGCTACCTGGGCCGCCTGGAGGCGGAGCGCCAATCCCAGAAGGCGACCGACGATCTCACCGCCGATGCCACCCGCCTGGGCGTGCCCGACGTCATCCCCACCGCGCCCCTCCGCCGCCGCGCCCGACCCGGCGGTCCGGTGTGACGACGCCCGAGTCGAACGCCGAGCTGCTGGTGCGCTGCCTGGAGAACGAGGGCGTCACCATCGTCTACGGCATCCCGGGTGAGGAGAACATTCGCTTCACCCAGGCGCTGAGCCGCTCGTCGATCCGCTACGTCCTGGTCCGCCACGAGCAGGCCGCGTCGTTCATGGCGGAGATCCACGGCCGGCTGACCGGCCAGGCGGGGGTGTGCTCGGCCACCCTCGGCCCCGGCGCCATCAACCTGATCCTGGGTGCGGCCGACGCCACCACCAACAGCACGCCCGTGGTGGCCATCTCCGCCCAGGTGGGGCTCAACCGCATCTACAAGGAGTCCCATCAAAGCGTCGACCTGGTCTCCATGTTCGCCCCCGTCACCAAGTGGTCGGCGCTGGTGCCGTCCGGGGCCGCCGTGGTCGAGATGGTGCGCAAGGCGTTCAAGCTGGCCCAGACCGAGCGTCCGGGCGCGGTGTACCTGGCGGTGCCCGAGGACGTGGAGGCCATGGCCGCCCCGGCGGGCGCCGAGCCCCTGCCCCTGAACGTGCCCCGCCCCGATGACCCGGCGGCGAACCAGATCGAGCGGGCGGCCACCGTTCTACGCAGCGCCGTCCGGCCCATCGTGCTGGCCGGTCACGGCGCGGCCCGCGCCGGTGCCCGGGACGCCCTGCGCCGCTTCTCCGAGCGGCTGGGCCTGGCCGTGGCGACCACCTTCCACGGCAAGGGGGTCTTCCCCGATGACCACCCGAACGCGCTGGGCGCCGTGGGGTTCATGCGCCACGACTACGCCAACTTCGGCTTCGACGAGGCCGACGTGATCGTGTCGGTCGGCTACGAGCTGCAGGAGTTCGACCCGGTACGGATCAACCCGGCCGGCGACAAGCGCATCGTGCACATCAGCCGGTTCCCGGCTGAGGTCGACGCCCACTACAGCGTCGACGTCGGTGTGCAGGCGGACATCGCCCGCACCCTCGACGCGTTGGGCGCGGCATGCGAGCGGCGCTTCGAGCCGTCGACGGCCGGCGTCCGCATCCGCCGGCTGCTGGCCGACGAGCTGGCCCGGGGCGCCGCCGACGACAGCTTCCCGCTGAAGCCGCAGCGCATCGTGGCCGACACGCGCCTGGCCCTAGCTCGTGACGACATCGTGCTGGCCGACACCGGGGCGGTGAAGATGTGGATGGCGCGCCTGTTCCCGACCTACGAGCCGAACACCTGCCTGCTCTCCAACGGCCTGTCCACCATGTCGTTCGCCCTGCCCGGTGCCATCGGCGCGAAGCTGGCCCGTCCGGGCCAGCGCGTCCTGGCTGCGGCCGGTGACGGCGCGTTCCTGATGCATTCCCAGGAGATCGAGACGGCCCGGCGTGAGCGTGTGCCGATGACGGTCCTGGTGTGGGTCGACGATGCCTACGGCCTGATCAAGTGGAAGATGGACCTGGAGCTGGGTGCGAGCTCGGACATCGCGTTCACCAACCCGGACTTCGTGGCCTACGCCGAGAGCTTCGGCGCCACCGGCTACCAGATCGGCGCGGCGGCCGAGCTGCGCCCGGCCCTGGAGGAGGCCCTGGCCGCCGACACGGTGTCGGTCATCGCTTGTCCGGTCGATTACGCCGAGAACCTGCGGCTGACCGACGCTCTGGGGGAGCTGGGTGGACCGTTCTGACCATGTCGGTTGCTGGTTCGGGGTGTGTGGGGTATGACCAAGCGGTGCTGGGACTCCCTGACCACATCATCGCGTGCCTGTTCGACATGGACGGCGTGCTCACGAAGACCGCCGTCGTCCATGCCGCGGCGTGGAAGGAGACCTTCGACGCCCTGCTCGAGTCGCGAGCGGAGCGTGAAGGGGTCGACTTCGTGCCGTTCGACGACGACGACTACGACACCTATGTCGACGGCAAGCCGCGCGCCGACGGCGTGCGGGACTTCCTGGCCTCCCGGCACATCGAGGTGCCGGAGGGATCCGCCGACGACCCACCGGATTGCCAGACGATCGCGGGCATCGGCACGCGCAAGAACGACCTGGTGATCGCCAAGATCCGCACCGACGGCGTCGATCCTTACCCCGGGTCGGTCCGCTACCTGACCGCCGCCGCCGACGCCGGCCTGCGCCGGGCGGTGGTGTCGGCCAGCGCCAACTGCGCCGACGTCCTGCACGCCGCGGGCATCGAGCGCTACCTGGAGGTCCGTGTCGACGGGAACGTCCTGGCCGAGCGGCAGCTGGCCGGCAAGCCCCACCCCGACAGCTTCCTGGAGGCCGCCCGGCAGCTCGGCGTGGCCCCCGGCGCGGCCGCCGTCTTCGAGGACGCCGTCGCTGGGGTGCAGGCCGGTCAGGCGGGCGGCTTCGGCGCGGTGATCGGCGTCGACCGGGTCGGCCATGGCGCCGAGCTGGCCGCCCACGGCGCCACCCGGGTCGTCGACGACCTGGCCGATCTCCTCGGGGCTGCCCGGTGACCCCCGGCTTCCAGAGCGACGAATGGACGCTGCGCGAGACCGAGCTGAACCTCGACCGCCTGGCCCAGACCGAGTCGGTGTTCGCCCTGTCGAACGGCCACATCGGCGTGCGGGCCACGCTCGACGAGGGCGAGCCGCACGCCCTGCCCGGCACCTACCTGAACTCGTTCTACGAATCGCGGCCGCTGCCGTACGCCGAAGCGGGCTACGGCTACCCCGAGGACGGCCAGACGGTGGTGAACGTCACCAACGGCAAGCTCATCCGCCTGCTCGTCGACGACGAGCCGTTCGACGTTCGCTACGGGGAGGTCGGCGGCCACGAACGGCTGCTCGACATGCGTGCCGGCACGCTGCACCGCCGGACGGAGTGGACCTCGCCCGGCCACCGCACCGTCCGGGTCACCAGCACCCGGATGGTGTCGCTCACCCAGCGGGCCATCATGGCCATCGAGTGGCAGGTGGAGATGCTCGACGGAGCGGCCCGGGTGGTGGTCCAGTCGGAGCTGGTGGCCAACGAGGAGGTGCCCCCCACCTCCAGTGACCCGCGGGTGGCCGCCGCACTGGAACGCCCGCTGCGCCACATCGCCCACGACACGCTCGACTCGACCATTCTGATGCTCCACCAGACCGCCCAGAGCCGGCTGCGGATGGCGGCAGTGGCCCACCACCACGTGGAGGGCCCCGACGACCTGGAGGTCCACAGCGACTCGCAGGAGGACGTGGGCCGCTTCACCTGCATCGCCACCCTCCGCCCGGGCCAGACGCTGCGGATCGTCAAGTTCGTGGCGTACGGGTGGTCGGGTGAGCGCTCGGTCCCTGCTCTGCGCGACCAGGTGGCTGCCGCCCTCTCCGCCGCCCGCCACGTCGGGTGGCACGGCATGCTGGCCGAGCAGGAGGCGTACCTGTCCGACTTCTGGGACCGGGCGGACGTCACCATCGACGGTGACCCGCAGCTGCAGCACGCGGTGCGCTTCGCCTTGTTCCACAGCCTGCAGGCCGGCGCCAGGACCGAGGGCCGGGGCATCCCGGCCAAGGGCCTCACCGGGCCCGGCTACGACGGGCACAAGTTCTGGGACACCGAGAGCTTCGTGCTACCCGTGCTCACCTACACCGTGCCCGAGGCGGCGGGCGACGCCCTGCGCTGGCGCCACTCGCTGATCGAGACCGCGACGCAGCGGGCGGCCATGCTCGGCCTGCAGGGCTCGGCGTTTGCCTGGCGCACCATCGCCGGACCGGAGTGCTCTGCGTACTGGCCGGCCGGAACCGCCGCGTTCCACATCAATGCCGCCATCGCCGACGCCGTCCGCCGGTACGTGGCCGCCGACGGCGGTCTGGGCTGGGAGCGAAGCTACGGCGTGGCCTTGCTCGTGGCCACCGCCCGCCTGTGGGCATCGCTCGGCTGCTTCGACGCCGAAGGCCGGTTTCGCATCGACGGGGTCACCGGCCCTGACGAGTACAGCGCAGTGGCGGACAACAACGTCTATACCAACCTGATGGCCAAGCGGAACCTGCTCGAGGCGGCCGACGCGGTGGGCCGCCACCCCGGTTCGTGCGTCGACGTGCGCGCCGCCGAGGTGGCCACCTGGCGGCGGGCGGCGGAGGCCATGACCGTCCCCTTCGACGATGCTCTCGGGGTCCACCAGCAGTCTGAGGGGTTCACGGCCCACGAGACGTGGGACTTTGACGGCGTCGGCGGCCGATACCCGCTGCTGCTGCACTTCCCCTACTTCGACCTCTACCGCAAGCAGGTGGTCAAGCAGGCCGACCTGGTGCTGGCCATGTTCTGCTGCGGCGACGAGTTCACCGACGAGGAGAAGGCGGCGAACTTCGAGTACTACGAGGCGGTCACCGTCCGCGACTCGTCGCTGTCGGCGTGCACGCAGTCGATCATGGCCGCCGAGACCGGCCACCTGGACCTGGCCTACGACTACCTGGGTGAGGCCGCGTTCATGGATCTCGACGACCTGGAGCACAACACCAGCGACGGGCTGCACATCGCCTCGCTGGCCGGCGCCTGGCTGGCGGTCGTCGCCGGCTTCGGCGGCATGCGCGACCACGGCGGCAGGCTCAGCTTCCGGCCCCGGATCCCCGACGCGCTGGCCGGGCTGTCGTTTCGCGTGGTGTGGAACCAGGCCCGTCTCCAGGTCGACATCCGAGGTGCGGAGACCACCTACTGCGTTGCGGGGGGACCGGTCACCTTTTTCCACCACGGCCAGACCGTCGAGCTGGCCGATGGCGGCGAGCAGACGCTGAAGATCCCCCCGATCACGCCCCGCCCCCGACCGCACCAGCCGTCGGGTCGGGTGCCGGCGCGACGCATCCCCTGACGGGGGGCCTGGGCGCAGGCGCTCAACCGGCGGGCGCCCGCAGGGCGATGTACTTCGTTTCGAGGTACTCGTCGATGCCGTCGAAGCCGCCCTCACGGCCGAAGCCGGACTGCTTGACCCCACCGAAGGGGGCGCCGGCGTTGGACACCACGCCCTGGTTCAGCCCGATCATGCCGGTCTGTAGGGCCTCGGCGGTGCGGATGGCCCGGTCCAGGTCCCGGGTGAAGAGGTAGGAGACCAGCCCGTACTCGGTGGCGTTGGCCGCGGCGATGGCCTCCGATTCGCTCCCGAAGCGCACGATGGGTGCCACCGGACCGAAGATCTCCTCGCGCAGTAGCCGGGCGTCGGGGGGGACGGCATCGAGGACCGTCGGCTCGAAGAAGTAGCCCGGCCCGGCGCCGGGATGGCCGCCACAGCGGGCCGTCGCTCCCTGCGCCACCGCGTCGTCGACCAGCTCCGCCACCTTCGACCGCTGCTTGTCGTTGATGAGGGGGCCGACCCCCACGCCGGCCTCGGTGCCCCGGCCGACGGCGACGGCTGCCATGCGTGCGGTGAGCCGCTCGACGAAGGCGTCGGCCAGCGAATCGTGGACGTAGAAGCGGTTGGCCGAGGTGCAGGCCTCGCCACCGTTGCGCATCTTGGCCAGCATGGCGCCGTCGATCGCGGCGTCGAGGTCGGCGTCGGCGAACACCAGGAACGGGGCGTTGCCGCCGAGCTCCATGGACACCCGCAGGACCTGGTCGGCCGACTGGCGGATGAGTTGCTTGCCCACGGCGGTGGAGCCGGTGAAGGACAGCTTGCGGAGGCGCCGGTCGGCGATGAGCGGGCCGGTGGTGGCCGCCGCGTCACTGGTGACGACGATGTTCAACACGCCCTCGGGCAGGCCGGCGTCCAGCAGGATCTGGCCCAGGGCCAGCGCGCTGAGCGGGGTCAGTTCGGCCGGCTTGAGCACCATGGTGCACCCGGCGGCGATGGCCGGCCCGATCTTCCTGGTGGCCATGGCCATGGGGAAGTTCCACGGGGTGATGAGCAGCACCGGCCCGACGGGCTGGCGGGTGACCACGACGCGGCTGTTGCCGTCGGGGGCGGTCCGGTAGTCGCCCCGGATGCGGACGGCCTCCTCGGCGAACCACCGGAAGAAGTCGGCGGCGTAAGCGACCTCCGCCTTGGAGTCGGCCAGCGGCTTGCCCATCTCGAGGGTCATGAGCAGCGCCAGCTCGTCGGTCCGGCCCACGATGGCCTCGTAGGCCCGCCGCAGGATCTCGCTGCGGGCTCGGGGGGCGGTGGCCGCCCACCCGGCCTGCGCCGCGCCGGCAGCCGCCAGGGCGTCGAGGGCGTCGTCGGGGCCGCCGTCGGCCACCTCGGCGAGGGTCTCGCCCGTCGCCGGGTCCTCCACGTTCAGGCGCCCCCCGTCGGCGGCCGGTCGCCAGGAACCGATCAGCAGGTCGGAGGGGATCGACGCCAACAGGGCCGCCTCGCTGGCGGCGCTCACCGCTCGGAGCTCCTCACTGCTGCTCGGTCCTCACTGCTGCTCGGTCCTCACTGCTGCTCGGGTCCCTCACTGCTGATAGTGCTCGACGGTCGACGACGAGCGTGGCGCGGCTGTATCGGGGTCCTGGCCGGCGTTCCGCCGGGCCCGGCGTTGGCGGAGCAGGTCCCAGCACTGGTCCAGCTGGACCTCGACCGCCTTGAGGCGATCCTGGTCGGCGGGAGAGAGGCCCGGGTCGGTATGCGATCGCTCGAGGCGGTGCTCCTCGGCGACCAGCTGGTCGATCTGCGTCACGAGCTCGGCGTCGTTCATCGTCGGCCAACCTACCCGCCGATCGCGCCTTCCCATCCGGCCGCCACCACGGCCAACGGGCGACGTGGCCGCCACACAGCAGTGCCCTCTAGGCTGGCTGGCGAACCGCTCCCCTTTGCCCACACTGGAGGTCACCCGAGTGGCGGAAAGCGCCGGGCTGCACGAAGCAGCCGACCTACTCTCACCGGCCACCATCGACCGGCACCGAGCCATCGCCTCGCTCCAGGAGGAGCTGGAGGCCGTCGACTGGTACGACCAGCGTGCCGACGCCACCACGAACGACGAGCTGCGCGCCATCCTCGCCCACAACCGCGACGAGGAGAAGGAGCACGCCGTCATGACCCTCGAGTGGCTGCGGCGCCGCGATCCGGCCCTGGACAAGCAGCTGCGGACCTACCTGTTCACCACTCTCCCGGTCACCGAGGTGGAGGACGAGTCCGCCGCAGCCGGCGATGGTCCCGGGTCCGAGCCAGCCGCCACCACCGCTGCCGACGGGTCGCTCCGGATCGGCACCTTGCGAGGGGTGGGGCAGTGAACCACCTGCTGCGGGAGCTCGCCCCCATCTCCGCCGACGCCTGGGCCCAGATCGACGACGAGGCCAAGACCCGGCTCACCACCTACCTGGCCGGTCGCCGATTGGTCGACTTCTCCGACCCCGAGGGATGGGACTATTCGGCCCACAACCTGGGCCGGACGACCGAGGTGGCGTCGCCCGGCGCCGGCGTGCAGGCCCGGCTCCGGCAGGTGGCGCCCCTCCTCGAGCTGCGCGTGCCCTTCATCCTGTTGCGCGACGAGATCGCCAACGCGTCCCGAGGCAACAACGCCATCGATCTGGGCCCGCTGGAAGACGCCACCAAGGCCATCGCCCTGGCCGAGAACACCGCCATCTTCCACGGCTACGCCGCCGGCGGCATCACCGGGATCACCGAGGCAGCCAGCCACGATCCCGTGGCCATCCCGGCCGAGTGGGACGAGTTCCCCCGGGCGGTGGCGGTCGGTGTCGAGCGCCTGCTGCTGGCCGGCATCCGTGGCCCGTACGGCCTGGCCCTCGGCGACGACGCCTGGGTCGGCGTGGTGGAGGCCACAGAGCGCGGCAGCACCCTGATCGGTCACCTCGGCTCGATCGTCGACGGCGGCCCCATCGTGTGGGCCCCCGGTGTGCGTGGCGCCATCGTCGTCAGCCAACGCGGCGGCGACTTCACCATCGACGCCGGCCAGGATCTGTCCATCGGCTACTCCCATCACGACGCTGACACCGTCACTCTCTACCTCGAGGAGAGCTTCACGTTCAGGGTGGAGGAGCCCGACGCAGCAGTGACCCTGCACCGGCCCTGACCGACGGGCCGGCCGGCACCACATGTGACTGTGGTCACATGGGGTGCCGGCGCGGCATAAACGCAGCGGTCTCTCCGTTGTCTCATGATGTCATGAGCACCCAGGCCCCCCCCACGACGGTCCGCACCCCATCCCCGCCGGCCACGCCGGCGGCGGCAGGCACCTCGTCCAGCGCGAGCGGCCAGGGTCGACCGACCCCCCGCACCGGCCGCGCCACCGCCATGGGTGCCGGCCCGGACCTCCTCGGCCTGTACCTGGACGAGGCCGGGAGCTTCCCCCTGCTGGCCAAGAGCGACGAGATGCGCCTGGGCCAGATCATCCAGGAGGGCCAGGTCGCCCGGGACCAGCTGTCGTCGGGGGCGCAGCTCACCGCCCGCCAGCGTCGCGACGCCAACCGGCAGGTGTCGGAGGCCGAGCAGGCGTCGGCGCAGTTCATCACCGCCAACCTCCGCCTGGTCGTGTCGGTGGCCCGCAAGTACCAGTGGTCCGGGCTGCCCTTGAACGACCTGATCCAGGAAGGCAACCTGGGTCTGATCCACGCCGTCGAGAAGTTCGACTGGCGCAAGGGCTTCAAGTTCTCCACCTACGCCACCTGGTGGATCCGCCAGGCCATCGGCCGGGCCATCGAGAACACTGCCCACACTGTTCGCGTCCCCGCCCACGTGGGCGACGAGATCCGCCGGGCCCGCCGCACCCAGAGCGAGCTGGAGGCCAAGCTGGGCCGGCCGGCGACCATGGCCGAGCTGGCCGAGACGCTGGAGACGACCGAGGCCGCGCTGGCCGAGCTCCTCCGCTACGACGCCGATCCCATGAGCCTCGACGTCGCGGTGGGCGAGGAGGGTGATACCAGCCTCGGTGACCTGGTGGTGAACCGTTCGGCCGAGTCGCCGTTCGAAGCGGTGGCCGGCAGCCTCCTGCCCGAGCAGGTGGAGCGGTTCCTGTCCATGCTCTCCGACGACGAGCGCCAGGTGCTGTGGCTGCGCTACGGCCTGGACCGGGGCGAGCCCCGAACCCAGGGCGAGGTCGGCGAGCAGCTGGACCTGTCGGCCGAGCGGGTGCGGCGCATCGAGCGCGACGCCATCATCAAGCTGCGCCGCCAGCTGGTGGGCAGCGACGCCCACGACCTGCTGGCCAGCTGAGCCTCCGGTCGCCCTGAGCGATGCCCGGCCGGCCTGAGCGACGCCGGCCGGCCGCCGGTGCTGGCCACGGTGGTTGGGCGCGCAACTGGTGGTCGACCTCACCCCGAATATCGAGGCGAGGTCGACCACCAGTTGCCGGCAGGTGTCCAGCCACAGCGGGCGGAGGTGTCACTAGCCTGACGCCGTGACCCCCCGCGTCCGCATCGCGCCCAGTCCGACCGGCTACTTCCATGTCGGCACGGCACGCGCTGCCCTGTTCAACTGGCTGTTCGCCCGCCAGCAGGGTGGCACGTTCGTCCTGCGCATCGAGGACACCGACCGCAGCCGGAGCGCGGCGGAGCACATCGACGGCATCCAGCGGGCGCTGCACTGGTTGGGCATGGACTGGGACGAGGGCCCCTACTTCCAGTCCCAGCGCGCCGAGCTGTACGCCGCGGCCGTCGACAAGCTCCTGGTCGACGGCGTGGCCTACGCCTGCGACTGCACGCCGGCCGAGGTGGAGGAGCGGGCCCGGGCGAGAGGTGGGCCGCCCGGCTACGACGGCCACTGCCGGGACCGCGGGCTCGAGCCGTCGCCCGGCCGCATGGTCCGGGTGCGCACCCCCGACGAGGGCGAGTCGTCCTTCGTCGACCTGGTCCAGCGGGGCGCCAAGCCTCGACCGTGGTCGGCCATCGAGGACTTCGGGATCCGCAAGTCCAACGGTGATCCGCTGTTCATCCTGGCCAACGTGGTCGACGACGCCGACATGACCATCACCCATGTCATCCGAGGCGACGACCACGCCACCAACACCCACAAGTACCTCTTCTTGTGGCAGGCGCTCGGGTACGGGCCGGCTCCGACCATGGCCCACCTGCCGCTCATCGTCAACGATGCCCGCAAGAAGCTGTCCAAGCGGCGCGACAAGGTGGCGGTGGAGGACTACCGCGACGAGGGCTACCTGCCCGAAGCGGTGCGCAACTACCTGGTGCTCCTGGGCTGGGCGCCCGGTGGCGACCGTGAGCTGCTGACCGTCGAGGAGATGATCGCCGAGTTCCGCCTGGAGGACGTCAAGTCGGCGCCGGCCGTCTTCGACATCCGCAAGATGCAGTCGGTGAACGCCGAGTACATCCGGGCTCTCGATCCGGCCCAGCTGGTGGCCCGGGCCGGCAGCTGGTTGGAGGCCCGCTGGTCCCCGCTCGCCCCCCTGATCCAGGAGCGGGCCCGCACGCTGGCCGAGGTCTACGACATGGCTGCGTTCCTGGTGCTCCCCAAGCCGGTCATCGATGGTGAGGAGTGGGACAAAGGTGTGCGGAAGTTGCCGGCATTCCGTGCCGTCCTGGAGGCCGCGGTCGACCGGTTTGCCACCGTCGAGTGGGAGGCCGACGCGCTCAAGGAGGCGACGAGCGCGGCTGGCGAGGCGTGCGGGGTTCCCCAGCTCGGTAAGGCCCAGGCGCCGGTGCGCCTGGCCGTGACCGGCCGCAGCGTGGGGCCGCCACTGTTCGAGTCGCTCGTGGTCCTCGGCCGCGACCGCACCCTGGAGCGGCTACGGGCCGGACTGGACCGCCTGGGAGTGCCGGAGCCGGGATGAGCCTCACCGCGACCGACCCGGCCGTGGTGCCAGCTGTCGGCCGGCGACCGGTGAGGGGGCGCCGGCGCGTGGTTCTGCAGGTCGTCGCCCTCTTCGTGGCCGGCGTCGTCGGCTACCTCGCCGTGTCCTACTGGCAGGTCTGGCAGGCCGCCCACCAGGACCAGGCCCGACCGGTACAGGCCATCGTGGTGTTAGGCGCCGCCCAGTACGACGGGGTGCCGTCCCCGGACCTGGCCGCCCGCCTCGACCACACCCTGCTGCTCTGGCACGAGCGCCTGGCGCCGGTCGTGGTCGTCACCGGCGGAAAGGAGCGCGGCGACCGCTACACCGAGGCCGCCGCGGGAGCCAACTACCTGGCCGCGAGAGGTGTGGCCCAAGCTGACATCCTGCGCGAGGTGGCGGGCCGCAACACCTGGGAGTCGTTGCAGTCGGCGGCCGCCTTCCTCGAGGCCCGAGGCATCCGGCGGGTGCTGCTCGTCTCCGACCCGTTCCACGACGAGCGCATCCTGCTGATGACCTCCGAGCTCGGTCTCACCTCCTACGTGTCGCCCACCCCGACGTCGCCGCTCGGCCACGACGCCGTCGACGGCCACTACGTCCGCGAGACCTTGGAGGTGGCGGCCGGGCGCATCGTGGGGTTCCGGGCCCTCGTCGGGCTGGGCGACCGCATCTGACGGTTCGTTGCTCGCCGGTGCGGCCGCTAGAGTGACGATGCCCTTCGGGGGTGGTGTAATCGGCAACACAACAGGTTCTGGCCCTGTCATTGGGGGTTCGAGTCCTCCCCCCCGAGCGCGTCGCCGGGGGCAAGGCCGCAGCTCGGCGGCTTGCCCCTGGTGAACACCACGACGAGCCTGCAGGCCCGGCTTACGGTGGAGCCGCCGCAGGCCGGGTCGGCAGGAGCGGTCAGGCCCGCTTCTCGGCGGTCGTGCCGACATAGGGGCAGTGCCGGCAACGCGAGCCGCAGCAGGTGCCCCGCTCGAGCAACGTCGCCGAGGTCATCACGAACAGCCCGGTGGTCGGGTCCAGGTAGCCGCCGTCGCCGGCCGCCACCGCCGACCGATGGGCGGCCAGGATGGCGCCGTAGTCGGCGCCCTGGGGGTCGAGGCGGCTGGGATCCGGCAGCAGACAGCCGGGCGGGCCGTCGGGGTCCGCGTCGGGCACCGGACCAGCCTACGGAACGGGCCGCCCGCCCCGGGGAGCCGCCGGCCGGTCAGTCCCGGGTGCGGTTCACCAGCGCCCAGGTGGTGGGCAGCAGCCCGGCCGCCAGCGCCATCTTCACCGTGTCGCCGACGAGGAACGGCCGCATGCCCTCGTGGATGGCCGTGCCGCCCGACAGGTGGAGATCGGCCGCCAGGTAGGTGACGCCGATCAGGTAGATCAACGCGTTGCCGAGCGCCATCGTCAACACGGTCCGGATGGGCGTCCGATCACCGCCCCGGCGGGCCAGCGCCCCGACCAGCGGGGCGGCGACCAGGTAGCTGAGGATGTAGCCGAAGCTGGCGAAGTGGTATCCGGAGCCGTGGCTGGCGAACCAGGGGAGGCCGACCATGCCGGCCAGCAGGTACAGCGCCATGGCGGCGAAGCTGCGCCGCCAGCCCAGGGCGGCGCCGACGAGGAGGACCCCGAAGGTCTGACCGGTCACGGGCACCGGGGTGCCGGGGAGATAGATCGACAGCTGGGCGGTGAGGCCGACGAAGGCGGCGCCACCGACGACCAGGGCGGCGTCGCGCACGGCCGAGCCGGGCAGGAGATCGGCGAGGACGATGGGTCGGCGGGAGACGGGGACAGCAACGGTCAAGGGAGAAGCTCCTTTTGGAGGCGGTCTGCGTCGCGTTATTAGTCGACAGGCCGCGGTCGGTGCAATCAATGTCCGGGCGGCGTGCCGTTGCCCGTCCAGTATGCTCTCCGGGCGGCAACACGGCCCCATCGTCTAGCGGCCTAGGACATCACCCTCTCAAGGTGGAGGCACGGGTTCGAATCCCGTTGGGGCTGCTCGGCAAAGGTGCAGTACAGGGGCACTTCTGCCGTCGCTGACACACCTTCCTTCTAGCGAGGGAGGTCGGGCGAGATGATCCAGAAGGGGGGAGTCGTTAGCGGGTCTTCGTCGGGCGAGGCGATCCGGTCACCGGTCGCGATCAGCAGCTGTCAGGATCGGCGACGACGGAGCGGGAGGCGGTCCTCAACTACCGGGACAAACTCGACAACCACATCCTCCCGGTGTACCGGCAGTTGCGCTATGCTTGCCCTAGCGGATATAAAGGTCGAAGGCGAGGTCTTACTCGACCAGGACGACCACACCGCACCTTCTGATCTGAAATGAGCAACCACCAGATGCCGTCCGGCCGCCTGACGTACGACATGGACGAGGGCGACCAGCAGTGGGCCGTGGAGATCGTGCCTGGCTATGAGGGCCCCAGCTGGTTCATTCTAAATGCCCGCCGGCACTCGGAGTGCATCACCGGGCTGAACAATGCCGAGCTGGGCAACTTCGTCTATCGCACCCCGAACCTGGTCGTGGCCGGTGCCGACACCACCGGGGCCCCGGCAACCTATGTGGTCGTATTTGGCGAAGATTTCCCCCTCCTCCACTTGTTGATCGCTCCTAGGGGCGAGGATGTTCCCACCGAACGTCGTGCCGGGGACATTCTGAAACCCCGCTTCGAGCAATCCGACCCTGGGGGCGCCCCGGGACTGCTTCCGGCCGTACGGTTGACCTTCGCCGGCGCGGCTAAGTCTGGCTGGCGCAGGGGGCCTCAGCAGGCGGTACCCGGGTCCGCGCTGACAGCGGTCGATGGGGACTGAGGCGATGTTGATGCGGTCGGTACGGGTCGCCGCGCGACTGTTGACTGGGTCGACCTACGTCCTGCTGGGTTTGGATGCCGTGCGCGCCCCAGGTGGTCGTGTTGAGCAAGCGGCGTCGACGTTGACCGCATTGCGCAGGATCGCGCCGTTGCCGACGGACGACGAACTGATTGTGCGCTGCAACGCGGCGTTGCAGGCATTCGCCGGAGCCGTAATCCTGTCCGGGAAGGCAAAGCGGCTGGCTGCGGCTGCGCTGGCCGCCTCGCTGATACCCACCACAGCGGCTGGTCACGCGTTCTGGGCGATCGAGGACCCTGGCGCGCGCAAGATGCAGCGCATACAGTTTCACAAGAACATGGCCATGATCGGTGG
This sequence comes from Acidimicrobiales bacterium, assembly GCA_965276635.1. GTDB lineage: Bacteria > Actinomycetota > Acidimicrobiia > Acidimicrobiales > Palsa-688 > CBDIBC01. Next base: position 100,129 of record CBDIBC010000003.1, read on the forward strand.
TCTGTTATTTGCGATCTGCGACTGCGCTCAGGAATCAGGTCTAGCGCTGACCACCGCAGAGTAGGGGAACCCGCCGCTACTGACTTATGCTGCTAGCCATTGGAGAACTCAGCCTCGATGAGTTCCTCCGGCGGGTTAAGGGTCATGGGCCGGTTCCCCGGAGCGCGCTCAGGGGAGCGCTCTCCTGCCTGTCGCTGGCGCGTGGTTGCGGCGCAGGGCGTCGGTTTCAGCGTAAGTGTTCACGTGGGTCGGGGCGGCGTCCATGGGTCGCCCGTGGAAGAGAGTCGGACGAGAGCGTTGATGGCGGGCATGCCGTTCTTGCAGGGTAGTTGAGCTTGCGATTAAATCCGAGGGTTTGGTCAGGCGGCCTTTTTGATCGCCGGATGACGGGTCCGGGGCGGCTTGGGGTGCTTTTGGGGCGTCCTGGGCCTGGTGTTCGAGATTTTGGTGGCTGGGTGGGGGTGCTGGTTGCACGTAGCGGCCGAAAACCTCTTGGGACTCTGGACGGCGTGAGCCGGATGGGGTCGCGGGGGCGTTGCCAGGGCAGGCGTAGGTCCTCGACGAGGCCGCGGGCGAGTCGGAGCTGGGTGTAGGCGGCGACGACGAGCCAGGTCCAGCGGTCGGCCTGGTCGGGGTGCAGAGGGCGGGGCTGGTCCAGCCGAGGGTGGACTTGACGAATCGGAAGGTGTCTCGATGTCGAAGCGGCGCAGGTAGGCGCGCCAGCAGATATCGAGGTCGGGGGTGCCGGGGCCCGACCACCAAAGCCACTGGGTCTTTCGTTCGCCCGGTCGGTTTGGGAAGGTGTTCGACGTCGACGCGGATGACGCTGCCGGCCACGATTGGCGCTTGGTGGTCTGTGGTCCAGCGTCCCCGGTGAGGGAGTTTGGGGTGCAGGCCGTGCCAGGCTTTCACCGAGATGTTGCCGTAGCGTCGGTCGGTGGCAGTGAGCTGGGCGTCCGAGGCGGTCCAGGTGGCGTGCTCGGAGAGAGCGAAGCGTGCCCCATGGCGACGAGGTCGTCTCCGCCGGCCCTCGGGCCTGGGTGGGGGCTCGGGGTGGAAGACCCGCTTGGAGCTGATGCGGACCAGGGTCTGGGCTCGGGTGTCGACCAGTCCGTGGGCGAGGGGGGCGGGGTCGTAGCCGGCGTCGAAGACGAACATCGGTACGCCGCCGTCGCCGGGAAGCAGCCCCACCAGGCGGCGGACCTGGTCGGCGACGACCAAGGCAACCTCGCACGGTGGCGGTCGCTGGACGACGTGTTACGGGCCCCCTCGAGCGGCGGAGCACGGGCGTTTTTGGGCAAGTGGGACGGCCCCTTGATCTCACCGGCAGCTGGGCCTCGACGTCGACTCCACGGTCGTGGTGACTCCGACCAAATTTGCGCCTTCGACGTTACGCGTACCAGTCCCCGAACCGGACCCGAGATGAACATTTCCGTACTCTCTTTGGTAGTCTTAGTGCAGGCATCGGTCTTTATCAGAAATGAGGGTTTGTCGTGGCAGTGTTCGGACTGATACACGGAGGTATGCACTCTGCTAGTTGTTGGAAGTTCTTAGAGACAGAGCTTCACAAGCGAGGCCACCAGAGCGTTGCCGTCGAGCTTCCGCTCTGGGATCAGCATTGCGGGTTGGAAGACTATACCTTAGTCGCGGACCGGGCGTTCCTCCCTTATGAAGATGTAATAGTTGTGGGCCATTCTCAGGGCGGAAACACGGTCCTTCGCCTAGATGAGCGTCGCCGACTCGGGGGGATCATCTTCCTGTGCGCCCACCTGCACTATTCAACTGTGCAAGCACCCGAGGCCCCGACTGGAAGGCTAATCCCGTCGGATGTGTTTATGCCGGACCAAAATGGCTGGATCACGATGCCAAATGAGGTCGCTCAACGGTATTTCTATCACGACTGCTTACCTGAGATGCTTGAGTTTGCATTAGGTCAGTTGCAGCGCCAGGCCGTGGGTGTCTTCTCCGAGCTGGCGAGCAATGAGCCGAGCCCTTTGGCGGTTCAACGCAGTCGGGCGCCTAGCATCTATGTGCGGGCGTCCGATGATCAGGCGCTGCCCCGGGAAGTTGCCGAATGGACTTCGGTGGTACTCACCGGCGACGAGCCGGTTGTTATCCCCGGTGGTCATTCTCCTTTCTTCACCCAGATCGTTCCGTTGGCCGACGTTCTCGAGACGGCGGCGAAGAAGTTTGGTCTTGCCTGACAGAGGGAGGTGCTCGACGCGCTGCAGCGCTCGGAGAGCGCGTCGCATGCGAAGTGCAGCGCGCAAGTGCGCTCCTAACTACTTGGGTGCGGCTCCCTGGGAGGGACTGGTTAGGCCGCTCGGGGGATGACCCCATTGAGGTAGCGGACTCGTGGACCCGCTTTCGCTCTCTTTTGCCGGGTGGTAGCGCCAGTAGCTCGACCAGTCGCCGCTGGCGCGCACGGCCCGGTGCTTCAGGACCGCTTCGGCGCCCTCGAGTGACCAGCAGGCGCCGGTGATGTCGAAGCGGTCACGAACGATGTACCTGCACGCCTCTTCGATCACTCCCGTGGCGATCGGCAGTCCGGCGGCTAGTGCCGTCGGGTAGTCGAGGTAGGGCTGCTCGTTCTTGAGGTAGCTCGCGCAGTCGTCGGCCTTCTTCCGGCGCTGCTTGTCGAGCTCGAGCGTCGTCGCATTTCCGGCGGATCGCTCCGGCGACGATGCCAGCCTTTCCCTCCAAGATGGCGAGGCCCTTCTTGGCGACTCATGCCTCGCCGGCTAGGTCGCCCTCGTCGAAGAAGCTCCATGCCGCCGACTACAGGTACCCGAGTCTATGCACAAAATCGCAGGTGATATGGAGCTGACACCGCGGGTGGTCGCCTCTACGGTGAGCACCTCGATCTGATAGACCGCCCCGTCGACGAGCGCGACCCAGGGCCGGAGGTGGTCGGGGTCGCGACATTGCGCCTCATTGAAGGCGGCGCCGATGACCGCCCGGGCATTCTCGACGACGCTGGGGGTGAGCCACTTGGCGGTCGCGACCGGGGCCGGCGCCGGGGGCGAGTTGAGTCGCAGGGAGTGGTGTACGGGCGGGTGAGCTGGGGGGAGGTCCCCCAGCGTCGACAGCCATCGCGTCAACCTCAAGAAGAAGTTCCACTAACTACTTGAGGAGGATCACGATGGCTGTCCCTTCCACTATCGACGCGGCCGGCTGGCTCCGCAAGCATCTCAAGGGCGACGACGTCGACACCGATTTGCCGAGGCGATGCTGGCGGCGTTCGCGCAGGCGCTGATGTCGGCGCAGGCGTCGATGCAGTGCGGCGCCGGGCTTGGCGAGCGCTGCGACGAGCGGGTCAACTCGCGTAACGGTTATCGGCATCGGCCGTGGGACACCCGGGTGGGCACTATTGATCTGGCGGTGCCGAAGCTGCGGGCCGGGCTGTACTCGCCGGAGTTCCTGCTCGTCCCTCGCCGACAAGCGGAGCAGGCGCTGGTGGCGGTGGTGTGCCAGGCGTACGTGGAGGGCGTGTCGACGCGCCGGGTCGATGATCTGGTCAAGGCCATGGGGATCGAGGGCATCTCGAAGTCCGAGGTCTCCCGGATGGCCGCCGAGCTCGACGTCAAGGTGGCCGAGTTCCGCAACAGGCCGCTCGATGCCGGCCCGTATCGCTACCTGTGGATCGACGCCGTGACCCAGAAGGTCCGCGAGGGCGGCCGGGTCGTGAACGTCTCGGCGGTGATCGCCACCGCCGCGAACGCCGAGGGCCGCCGGGAGATCGTCGGCTTGGACATCGTCACCACCGAGGACACCGCGGCGTGGACCGAGTTCCTGCGCTCGCTGGTGGCCCGGGGCCTGGCCGGGGTGGAGCTGGTGATCTCCGACGCCCACGGCGGGATCAAAGCAGCCATCGCCACGGTGCTGGCCGAGGCGACCTGGCAGCGCTGCCGCACCCATTTCATGGCCAACCTGGCGTCGCGGGTCCCCAAGGCGAGCTGGCCGATGATCGCCACGCTGGTCCGCTCGGTCTTCGAGCAGCCCGACCGTGACACCACCTGGTCCCAGCTCGGCGACGTCATCGACAAGTTGACCACCACCGGATTCGTCGACGCCGCCGTGTTCGTGCTCGACGCCGCGGACGACATCCTGGCCTTCAGTGCCTTTCCCCGTCGAGCACTGGCCGAAAATCCGGTCGAACAACCCCCAGGAGCGGTTGAACAAAGAGATCCGCCGGCGCACCGACGTGGTCGGGATCTTCCCCCACCGCCAAGCGGTGATCCGCCTGGTCGGGGCGGTCCTGGCCGAACAGACCGACGAGTGGACCATCGCCAAGCGCTACATGAGTGTCGAGTCACTCAAGGCACCAGCGGCCACAACCACATCTCCGGGAGATCCCCGGCCGGCCATCGAAGCCGCCATGGAGACCGCCGCTGGATGACCATTGCGGTAGTCCCACCAAAACGTCGATCGGTCGTTGCTATCGCTAACCGCCGCCGACCATACGCGCAGGCCTATACGACAATCACTTCAGCTTGCATTTGTTCTTTACAACTGTCTGCAACCTTGATATAGTATCGAAAGTGAGTTAATCGCCAAATCGGTCAACTCAGGTTGATGCGAGAACCGTCGGAAACCGAGAGCTCGTCAGCGCCCGTGGGGGCGATTAGGTGATCGGTTAGGGTGGGTGCGGTAGGAGCGTGTAGTTCCAGTCCGGGTGCCAGTCGTGGCGGCGGAGGGCGATAGCGGCGAGTTGCTTGTCGGTGACTCGGATCCCGATCGGATAGGAGCCGGTATCGAGGTCGGCTTCGATGCGCAGCCCGGTCTTGGTGGTGGTGGCTGCGATCAGCTCGACGACGGTCCGGTAGGTGACGAGTGGCTTGCCCCGCCAGTTCATGGAGATGAACGAGAACATGCGATGCTCGATCTTGTTCCACTTCGAGGTGCCCGGGGGCATGTGACAGACGGTGATGATCAGGCCGATGGTGGCGGCCAGGTGGGCCAGCTCGACTTTGAAGACCCGGGAGCGGTAGGCGTTCGAGCCGCCGGCGTCGGCGGTGATCATGAGTCGGGTGGCGTCGGGGTAGCGGGCCCGGCCCATCGGTTCCCACCAGCGGGCGATGCTGGCCACCGCGAAGGCGGGGGTGTCGTGGTCGTCGCCCACGTTGACCCAGCCCTCGTTAGCGGCCACGTCCAACACCCCGTACGGGATGGCTTTGGGCATCTCGGGATCAGGGAAGTCGTGGACCCCGACCCGGGTCGGGGCGCCCGCCGGTTCCCACTCGGCGCCCCCGTTGGCGTAGTCACCGACGTTCTCTTTGTTTTTGCAGTCAATACTGATCACCGGCTGGCCTGCCGCCAAATGCTCAGCCGCGGTGTCGTTGATGTAGCGGAACTGGCCGTCGCGATCGGGATGCTGGGCGCCCTCGGTCACCTTGGCGTTGGCCTGGAGGCTGTAGCCCATGTAGTGCAACAGCTCCCCGACAAGGTTCGCTCCGACACTGTGACCCAGCCTGGTCAGCTCGGCGGCCAGGACACGGGTCGACTTCAGCGTCCAACGCAACGGCGACATCGGATCACCACGCGACCCTGGCTCGACGAGCGAGTCCAACACCACCAGCAACTCGGGGTCCGTGTCGATCTTGCGTTTCGGTCCGGCCCCCGCCCGGCGCACCCGATCCGACCGACCCGGCCCTCCGGCCAGGTCTCTCGCCCCGTCCGCGAGAGTGTTACGACTCATACCCGTCGCCTCGGCCACCCTGGCCTGGCCGCCGCGACCCAACACCGCCACCATCGACGCCGCCAACAGTCGCCGCTGCCGCTCATCGACGAACGGGCCCGTCAACAAAAAGAACCGTGCCAGGTCCTCCTCACCGAACTCCACAAACCCACACTACTCCGCGCGCCTAATCGACGCGCGGACCCTAAACCAGCCGTTGGGACCAACCTGGGGGCGTCGTCGCCGCAAGTGAGTATGTCGGCCGGGGAGCGTGTGACGGGCGCCGCGTCGTAGACAACGGCGAGCTCTGCCATCCGCTTGCGGTCCTGCTTCTCTCCCTTCGACAGCCTCGTGGTCAGCATTTGGGTAGCGGCCTGTGCTGCTCTTCTCGTAGTGGGACGCAGCGCCTCGGGGCGCATGACGATCCCCTTGCCGTCAGCGGAGATCACGAGGGAGTCTGGTTTGCCAGCGGTGGACGCGCTGAGGCCTCATAGAACGCGATGACGTCGGTCGCGGCGGCCCGCACGAGCCCCTTCGACTTGGCGCTTGGCGAGCGTGACGCCACCGTGGCGGCCGATCGCCGACTGGGCCCCCTCGTGGCTACCTCGAGTCGCCTCGACCGCGGCGAGCTCCCGAAGCCTATGCGAGTGGCGCTGCGCAACTGGGCGGTGTGGCGCGCGGACGCCGCGGTCGGCGAGGAGGCCTGGGAGGACTGCCTCGACATGCCCGGCGCCCAAGCAGCGGTCTGCGACTACGCCCCGGCGGGCTGGCCGGAAGGGACCCGCACCGTGGTCCGACGGGTGCGAGTCCATGCCGACCAGGTGCGCTCCGATCCCGGCAGCCGGCGGGGTCGAACGATCCGCCCCGACCAGCTCGCCGTCGCCCTCGGAGGCGAGACGACCGACATCTACGCCTACAGCTTCATCTGCACCAACCTCACCGGGACCGCCGAGATGAATCGAGTACTGGCTCCGCCAGCGGGCGTGGATCGAGGAGCGCCGCCGTGACTCCAAGCTCGGCTAGGCGCTGGTGCACCTTCCTTCCGGGCCGCTACCGGGTGAACCAGGCGTGGATGTGGTCCGCGTACCTCGCCACCAACCTCCCGGTCTTCATCCAGACCCTCGGACGAGTCGACACCGACGGTGTCCGAGCGCACGCCAAGCGGGCCCGGCGGGAGCTCCTCTGCCTGCCGGCCCGGGTGCTCTCCCACGCCCGCCACCTCGTCGTGCGCTTCGCCGCCGGCGTCGCCTACGCAACCTTCAACACCGCGTGGGAGAACCCTGCGGGCCCTGCCTACCGCCCCGGCGGCTGAGCACCCCGTACACGACCCGGCCACCGCCACCTGCTGCCCCGCAACCCACCGCCTCGACCCTGACGCCCCACACCCCAGCGACGGCCACCTGAACCCACAGACCGTCCCTCGACTCCCGCATCGGCCCCGCCGGCAGGCCAATAGGCACGCCCAGCTCCCTACCTGTGCATCTGGGTCAGAGGGGAAGCCCCCCTGCTGGCGTCGCGATCAGCGACAGCGAGAGGGGGCTCCGTATTGGTAATCCGAGAATCTGTTGACTTCACGAATTATTGTGTCTAAATTGTGCATCCGGAAGACGCGATGAAGGAACGGCAGACATCGCGAGGGAGGGCTTCATGCGTACCGCCAATGTCGATGGCTGCGTGAGACTGCTCGTGGCGGGTGGAACTCTCGACGAGGCATCGGCGAGCGGTGGCCGGTTCGAACCCGGCGCCCAGGGCGCGTACGAGCGCTTCGACGGCCTGTACGGCTGGTCTGCCATCATCGATCAACCGGCCGAAGCCTTCAGCCCGGAGGCCGCCGGGCCGACTTCGGCCGCACATCATCAGGTGTTCGCCGGGGCGTTGAACAATCTCGATCCCGCCGGCCGAGTCCGGCTTGAACGTACCGGAGGGTCCGGTGGTGTTTCCCAAATACATGAGTTCCTTCTCTGGCCCAGTTACCGAGGTGACCTTCCGGTGGGCTCGACCGCCCGGCAGCTTGAGGTCGTGGCGGGTGATGGCAGGAGCGCCCGGGCGGTCTGGCGAGAAGAAGCCTGGGACTACGTGGCCGATCTCCCCAACGCCGACGGCGTTCAACTGAAAGGGCTGCTTCGCGTCACGCTGCACCAATTGCGCTCGATCACTATGGGCGTCCCGGATCCCGAACCACTGGCCGCCTATCACACCGAGTTCGGGTTGCAAGGCCACGATGGATGGGCGGTCTCGACCGTTGATCTCGGCGGGCAGTTGTTCATGTGGAACGCACGCACCCGGCGGCTACTCGGGCTGGTCGTCGGCGTGAAGGACCATGACGACCTGGCCCAGGCCCGTGGCGCCCCTTCCGGCTCCGGTTACCAACTGGACGCCGATCATCGAAGCGTCAGTGTCGTCGAGCCGGAATCGAGGGTGAACGTGGTCCTTGAGTTCGCCCTCCGCCTCAAGCAGGCGCCCACTCCTGCTGTGGGCTACAACGCACGGGGCCGAACCGAGGACTCGGGACGGTCGCCGGCGGTGATGCGGGTCGCGCGCGTCCGACCACGCAGACTCGGCCCCGCCGGGACCACCACCACCAAGTTCTCGGCCACGTCGCGGTTCTTCGCCCATCTCATCGGCTTCAAGGCGAGTGAATACATGGGCGACGTGGGCCTATCTTCTGCGCTGTCCAACCGACCACCACAACCTGTTGGTCCTGGCCGCCCCGATCATTTACTTGCCCGACACTGCGTGGGACGTCAAGGACTATCGACGAGGTTGGCCGGGGCGCGACGGCCATGCTCGAGGCTCATCTCGGACGCCATGAGTGGTGGCCTCGGGCGTCTTAATGCGGGCTCGGCCTTCTTCTGGTATCTACGAGACCCGGCGGCCAACTACAGCGAGTACTACGCCGACCTCGACGAGATCCCAGGAGGGTGCGTTCTGGGTTCCGGAATCCCCGGCTGGGCACCTGGGCCTTTACAATTGGGGACCTACCCCCGCCCCCCTCGTTCGTCCACTCCGACAACTTGGCGTAGATCGTTGCCAGCCGTTCGCCTCGGTCGACAGCTCGCACACCAACAACATCACGATATCGCACTAATAAACCCATTAATATGTAGCAAAGGGCCGAGCACATGCTAGAAGACGCGGCTAGCTCATCAGGGCATTTATAGGCCCGGCGATATGGATAGTATCGCTATTGTAGACAAGTGGTGTAGCAGCGGTATAGGTCGCGCTCACGGTCGCCGCGGCCCGTGACGAAGGCTCGGCCAAAGCGCAACTCCGGCGCCAGAGCGGCCTCGACAGGCGAGGGCGTCGCGCTCACATTAATGTCGAGTACGCACCGAATATTGATTTGCAACGGTAAAGTATTGCGCTGGATCGGGGCTTATGTTTCGGCCCAGGCGCTAGATAGAAAGGGGAAACTCTTGTCGGACCTAATTCGTCCCGTGACAGACACAGAAATTCGAACCTTCTGGGAGGACGGCTTCGTCTGCCTTCGTGGCGTCATCTCTCAAGAATGGCTGTCGAAACTCGAAGCCGCGGTTGATGAGGTTCTCGCTGGCCTTGAACAGGCCGAGATCTCAAGAGACCTCACAAAGGCAGCGGCGGCAGCACGGGCACAGGGCGGGGGTGGGCTGGGAGGCGAACGAAGTGGCAACTCGATAGGGCGATTTCTGGCCACCTCTGGTGCGTGGAACTTCAGTCCGAAGGCACGGGCCTTCGATATGCAGAGTCCGCTGCCCGAAATCGCGGGTCAACTGCTGCGCTCCGATGTCGTGCGCTTCTACGATGACCAAGTCCTGGTGAAGGAGCCGGACTGCGCCGAGTACTCGCCCTTTCACACTGACGAGGGATACTGGAAGCTGACGGGCGACCAAGTTCTGGCTATCTGGGCTTCGGCTGACCTTGTAACCGAGGAGACGGGTGCGATGCGGTATGTCCGAGGCTCCCACCTCATGAACGACCTATTCCATGCCCGTGACTTCGCCACCGGACGAGACGTAGTTCGAACAAGTGGTGGCGAGTATCGAGATACTCTTGACGTCGAGTCCCATGAAGAGGACTTCGATATCGTGACCCTGCCGGTCGAGCCGGGCGATATTATTGCTCACCACTATCGAACCATTCACGGAAGCAAGGGAAACTATTCGACGATGACTCAACGGCGAGCGACATCTGTGCGGTATTGCGGTGATGACGTGCGCTACAAAGATAAACCCGGCGGAGCTGACAAGACGTATCACGGAATTGGGCACCTCCGTGACGGCGAGCCGCTTGATGATTCATATTTTCCAATCGTCTGGCGGCGAGACACTGAACCTGCGCGCTCCGCGCATCCAGCGAGACGGAGGTGATGCCTGGTGAGGCCCGAGTTCACCTCGCTTGCCGTACGAATTAGCTGGGGAGGTCAGAACCTCCCCGAGCCCACCCTCCGGCTGCCGTCGCAGTGGTGACGGTTGTCCGGCCGGCGGTGCCACCCCTCGGGCTGCATGCTGTGCCACATCGGCGCGCAACTTTGACCGTCGAGCGTTATGCTCACTCCCCCGAGTTTGTCGAGCCAGGGATCGATGATCGGCGAGCGCCGGTGACCGGAAAGATAACCCCAGCCGTGCGCGGCTCCCCCTTGTTGAGGGCCGGTCCCGATCGGGGCGGGGCCTCGTTGCCCGCAACGTTCTGCTGTTTCGATCGTGAGCGCTGGGGCGCCCGTCGCCAATCGATCTTTGGCGAGCGACTAGCCTTTACGAGCATGCCTTCCCGAGTAATAACGACACGTAGGCGCAATGGAAGGAGTGGTAGTGTCCACAGACAAAGCTTTCAACGACGCAACGAACTGGTTGGGTGGCGCTTCTGCCAATGGGACGTGTTTCGAACGCACAGCTGGCCCAAGTAATAAGGCGCCATGGCTTGTGTTCATCCACGGTGTAGCGCTTGGGGCTCGCGTGTGGCGTCCGTGGCAGCGGGCGCTGATGGATCGCTTCAGGCTCCTGGCCATAGACGTCCCGGGTTACGGCGACTCAGCGCTTCAAGGCCGCGTGGAGGACAGAACTATCGAGACATGGGCGCAATGGATAATCGAAGTTATCGACTTCGTAGGAATCGATTCCGCCGTGTTCGTCGGTGAATCTCTAGGCGGTACTACTGTCCTAAAGCTGGCCTCAAGTGCACCATCACGTGTTGACGCAGCCGTGGTGTGCTCGACTGGCTTCAAAGGCGCTCTAATCGACGGCGTCGGCGAATGGCCGTCGATCGTCGCAGAGGGGGGCTCAGCTGGTTGGTCGCAGTACATGAACGGGCAGCGGTTTCGTGCCGCTGATGCTGGCGAGGTCTGGGAACTCTGTGAGGTATATCAACGTGCGTCGAATCCGGACGTATTTGTGCATGATGGCCTTATGTTGCGCGGATCCGATCTCTCGTCGACTGTCGCGAGCATCGAGTGTCCGGTGCTAATGTTGCAGCCTGGTTCGAGCCCTTTCATCTCGCGTGCGCACGCGTTTGAACTGGAGGATGCCATACCGCAATCCGAGCTTGTATTATTTGGACCAAGCCGCCACGGCCTCGCCTTTGCCTACGCTGCAGAGGCGGCTATCCTTACAAGAAGCTTTCTGGATCGACAGCTAGGATTCACCCTTAACTCAGGCTATGGTAATGTCAGCGCCTAGCGGCCGGAGGCCCTGAGTCCCAGCTGTCGGTTTCCGACGGTTCTCGCATCAACCTGAGCTGATTGGGGTTGGTGATCAGCTCGTTTTGTGCAACATATCAAGTTGGGGGACGGTTGTAAAGGACATTGTTGGTGAAGCCCGATTGACGGATAGGCGTGGGCGTATGGTCGGCGGCGGTTAGCATGCTTTGACGGACAGGTTGGTTCAGTGGATTACGCCGGCAACGGCAGGGTGGTTGCTGTGGTCGATGTGGGCTTCGTAGTTGGCCGGGCTGCGGTAGCCGAGGATGCTGTGCAGGCGGTTAGAAGATTGCTCTCGATCCAGTCGAAGATCGTCCGGCGTAGGCCTGCCTGGTCAGCCAGGCACGGTCGTGGTCAGTTCTCGCTGGATCGTGACGAAGAAGCTCTCGGCAAGGGCGTTATCCAGCTGTAACCGGCTAAGTAATCGGAGCCCTGGCCATTTCGGTAGTTGAGTCGCAGGGAGTGGTGTACGGGCGGGTGAGCTGGGGGGAGGTCCCCCAGCGTCGACAGCCATCGCGTCAACCTCAAGAAGAAGTTCCACCAACCACTTGAGGAGGATCACGATGGCTGTCCCTTCCACTATCGACGCGGCCGGCTGGCTCCGCAAGCATCTCAAGGGCGACGACGTCGACACCGATTTGCCGAGGCGATGCTGGCGGCGTTCGCGCAGGCGCTGATGTCGGCGCAGGCGTCGATGCAGTGCGGCGCCGGGCTTGGCGAGCGCTGCGACGAGCGGGTCAACTTGCGTAACGGTTATCGGCATCGGCCGTGGGACACCCGGGTGGGCACTATTGATCTGGCGGTGCCGAAGCTGCGGGCCGGGCTGTACTCGCCGGAGTTCCTGCTCGTCCCTCGCCGACAAGCGGAGCAGGCGCTGGTGGCGGTGGTGTGCCAGGCGTACGTGGAGGGCGTGTCGACGCGCCGGGTCGATGATCTGGTCAAGGCCATGGGGATCGAGGGCATCTCGAAGTCCGAGGTCTCCCGGATGGCCGCCGAGCTCGACGTCAAGGTGGCCGAGTTCCGCAACAGGCCGCTCGATGCCGGCCCGTATCGCTACCTGTGGATCGACGCCGTGACCCAGAAGGTCCGCGAGGGCGGCCGGGTCGTGAACGTCTCGGCGGTGATCGCCACCGCCGCGAACGCCGAGGGCCGCCGGGAGATCGTCGGCTTGGACATCGTCACCACCGAGGACACCGCGGCGTGGACCGAGTTCCTGCGCTCGCTGGTGGCCCGGGGCCTGGCCGGGGTGGAGCTGGTGATCTCCGACGCCCACGGCGGGATCAAAGCAGCCATCGCCACGGTGCTGGCCGAGGCGACCTGGCAGCGCTGACGCACCCATTTCATGGCCAACCTGGCGTCGCGGGTCCCCAAGGCGAGCTGGCCGATGATCGCCACGCTGGTCCGCTCGGTCTTCGAGCAGCCCGACCGTGACACCACCTGGTCCCAGCTCGGCGACGTCATCGACAAGTTGACCACCACCGGATTCGTCGACGCCGCCGTGTTCGTGCTCGACGCCGCGGATGACATCCTGGCCTTCAGTGCCTTTCCCCGTCGAGCACTGGCCGAAAATCCGGTCGAACAACCCCCAGGAGCGGTTGAACAAAGAGATCCGCCGGCGCACCGACGTGGTCGGGATCTTCCCCCACCGCCAAGCGGTGATCCGCCTGGTCGGGGCGGTCCTGGCCGAACAGACCGACGAGTGGACCATCGCCAAGCGCTACATGAGTGTCGAGTCACTCAAGGCACCAGCGGCCACAGCCACATCTCCGGGAGATCCCCGGCCGGCCATCGAAGCCGCCATGGAGACCGCCGCTGGATGATCGCTCCGCACCAACCCCATCAAAACGTGTCGCGACCGTCCTGAAATGGGCGTGCCGCCCACCATACGCGCACGTCTATCCACCAACATTGTCATAAGGAAGTCCTTTGCACCATGCCGATATCTTGATATAATGCACCCTACGAGCTGATCTTCAATATCGGATCGGCTCAGGTTGATGCGAGGCCGTCGGAAACCGACGACTCGACCCCCTGCTCGGCGAGGCGAAGCAGGGGGTCGCGCAGCACTCCCATGCTGGTTTCGTAACGTTCACATAACTCGGCATAGCGGAGGCGCTGTCCTGGGCGGTAGCGCCCGGCGAGGATGTCGGCACGTAGCTGGCCGAAGACGCGCTCTGCCTTCGTGGGGGCAGCTATGTGTGAACTCTAGCAGGTTCCGACTTCGTGCCAGTGATCCGAGAATCTGTTGACTTCAAGAATCATTGTGTCTAGATTGTGTATCGGAAGATGTCATGAAGAAGCGGCAGGCGTTGCAAGGGGGAGGGCTGATGCGTACCGCCAATGTCGATGGCCGGCTGAAACTACTCGTGGCGGGCGGAGCCGTCGACGTAGCAACGGCGAGCCGTGGCCAGTTCGGACCTGACCCACAGGAAGCGTACGAGCGCTTCGACGACTTGCGCCGCTGGGCCGCGACCATCGGTCAACCGTCCGAAGCCTTCAGCCCGGAGACCGCCGGCCCGCCTTCGCCCGCACCTCACCAGGTGTTCGCCGTGGCGTTGAACTATCCCGATCACGCCGCCGAGTCCGGCTTAAACGTGCCGGAGGCTCCGGTGGTGTTTCCCAAATACGTCAGCTCCTTTTCTGGCCCGGTCACCGAGGTGACCCTTCCAGTGGGCTCGACCGACTGGAAGGTTGAGGTTGTGGCGGTGATGGCCAGGACCGCCCGGGCGGTCCGGCGAGAGGAGGCCTGGGAATATGTGGCCGGTCTCACCACGGGCCAGGACCTGTCTGAGCGGGTGCTACAGCGCAGTGGACCTGCTCCGCAGTTCGGGCTGGCGAAGTCCCTTCCCGGGTTCTCCCCTATGGGCCCGGCGTTAGTCACCCCCGATGACGTGAACCGTGCAGACGACCTCGGGCTGGGCTGTGACCTAAATGGGGAGGAGATGCAAAAGGGGCGCACCTCCGAGATGATCTTCTCAGTCCCCGAACTCATCGCCTATTTGTCGAGCGTCGTCACGCTGCTTCCGGGGGACGTCATCTTCACCGGCACGCCCCCGGGTCGCACCCCACCTCGGTATCTGAGCGCCGGCGACCGCCTGCACAGCTGGGTCGACGGCATCGGAGACCTCCACCAGCGCTTCGTCACAGCGCCGACGGCGTTCAACTGAAAGGGTTGGTTGCTCGTGCCGTTGCACCAGTTGCGCTTGATCACTATCGGCGTCCCGGATCCGAAACCAGTGGCCGCCTATTACACCGAGTTCGGGTTGGAAGCCCACGATGGCTGGGCCTTCTCCTCTGTTGATGGCGGCGCGCAGCTGTTCATTCGGAACGCACGCACCCGGCGGCTGCTCGAGCTGGTCATCGGCGTGGATGACCGTGACCACTTAGCCCGGGCCCATGGCGCCCTCTCCGGCTCTGGGCATCAACCAGACAGGGATGATCGGCGCGTCAGTGTCGTCGAGCCGGGGACGGGCGTGCACGTGGTCCTTGAGATCGCCCCCCGCCTCAACCAGGCGCCCCCCGCTGCGGCGGGGCACAACGGACCGGGCCGAGCCGAGCGCTCGGGACGGTCGCCGGCGGTGATGCTCGTCGGTAAGGTCCGGCCACGCAGGCTCGGCCACGCAGTGATCACCACCACCATCTTTGCGGCCACGTCACGTTTCTTCGCCGGCCTTATCGGCTTCAACGTCAGTGACTACGTCGGCGACGTGGGCGTGTTCCTGCGATGTTCGACCGACCACCACAACCTGTTGGTCCTGGCCGCCCCAGCCTGTACCTGCACTACACAGCCTGGCAGGTCGACGATCGCGACGAGGCCGGCCGGGGCGCAACGGCCATGCTCAAGGGTCATCCCGAACGGCACGAGTGGGGCCTCGGGCGCCATCACGCCGGCTCGAACTTCTTCTGCTACCTGCGGGACCCGGCGGGAAACTACAGCGAGTACTACGCCGATCTCGACCAGGTCCCGGAGGCGACTCCCTGGGTTCCGGAATCCCATGCCGGACACCTGGGCCTCTACAACTGGGGACCACCTCCGCCATCCTCGTTCCTCTACCCCGACGACCTGGCGCAGATCGTTGCCAACCGTTCCGCCTCAGTCGAAAGCCTGCGCACCGATAAACCCAACTATTGCGAGGGATCCAGCAAATGCTAGAGGACGCGAGTAGTTCATCAAAGCCGCATGGGCTGGGCCGACTATGGCTATGGCGCAAGGCCGGTCCAGCAGCCGTATTAACGGTCGCGATCGTGGTCGTCGCTGCCTGTGGCGGAACCTCGGCCAAAGGCGCAAACCCGAGCCAGGGTGGTTCGACAGCGAGTGCGCCCGCTCATCTTACTGTTGCGTACGCGCCGAATATAGATCTGCAACCGCAGAAGATTGCGCTGGATCGAGGCTATTTCAAAGCCAAAAGCCTCAATGCTCAACTAATGACCTTCCTCAGCGGACCCGCTCAGGTCTCGATAATGCAAAATGGGCAGCTCAACGTCGGCTCACTGACAATACCGAACATCCTATCAGCACTGTCCGCAGGGATTAAGCTCGAATTCCTCCCAGTGGCGGACACTATCACTGGCGATCCCTCGACCGCGTCACTCGCGCTTATCGTTTCGCCAACGAATGGCGTCTCATCGATGAAAGGCCTGGAGGGCAAGACCATTGCGGCGGCGTCCCTTGGATCAGCTCAAGACTTCGCCACGATGGCCATGCTCGCCGCCAACGGCGTAGACGTCAGCAAAGTTAAGCTTATCGCACTGCCGTACGCCCAACAGCTCTCGGCGCTGGAAAATGGGACCGTATCCGGCCTGATATCCCTAGAGCCCTATTTGTCAAAAGCGCTGTCGGCGGGGATGAAGCCAATCGGCTACCCGGCGAATTACCTTCCCGATCACATATGGCAGGTACAGTTTGTTCTTAAAAGCTATGCCGATGCTCATCCGCAGGTAATTCAAAGCTACGTTGCGGCTATGCGTCAGGCGCAGGACTTCGCCAACGCTAATCCACGCCAGGCCCAGATGTTAGCTGCGGACGCGGGGCACATCCCGGCCACCTACAGCGCACGGATACCCACTTTTGTGAACACATGGTCACCGTCGATCATTGACCAGTGGGTCGTGCTATATAGAAAGTTCGCGACGCTCTCCGGACAAATACCTCCTGGCCAAGACCTGCAATGGAACGGCTAGTCACTCGCAGCGGTCGGCACCGGACCTGGGAGCTTGACCCTTGAGCGCCGCTATAACGCATAGAAGGGCCCCTGGAGAGGAATAGGCCGCACTGAGCGGCGTATGCCGTTGGCCGGAGGTAGGACGAGAATCCAGATCGATATCAACGCCGGAGGGCAAAATGAACGATGAATCGCGAACCGTTGTGGTTCCCAAGGAACGACACGCGCCAAGCCAATATGGGGTAGACGCAATTTTAGAATGTCGTTCTCTGTCGAAGTCGTTCGCGCCAAAAGCCAGCGATCGTGCTGTGATCGCCGATCTCTCGATCTCTGTGTCACGGGGAGCTTTCATGTCCATCGTTGGCCCCTCCGGTGTAGGTAAGACCACACTGCTGCGGTGCCTCGCAGGGTTAATGGCCCCTACGTCGGGGCAGGTGCGGGTTAATGGTAGGGTAATAACAGAACCACCCCCGGAGGCTGGAGTGGTGTTTCAGGACTACAGTAGGTCCTTGCTACCTTGGTTCCGGCTTCGGGAAAATGTTGCGTTACCCTTGAGAGCGAGGGGCGTCCCTGCGAAAAGCCGGCGAACTCGTGCTATGGATGCGCTTGTGGAGGTTGGCCTAGGAGGGTTCCACCACTATTACCCGTGGCAGGTTTCGGGAGGGATGCAGCAGCGAGCAGCGATCGCTCGGGCGCTCGTCGCTGCGCCTGAACTCTTATTGATGGATGAGCCGTTTGCGTCGGTTGATGCCCAGACTCGCCTTGACCTCGAAGATCTGATCCGTGCTCTTCATAAGAGAGAGGGTATGAGCATCGTCTTCGTTACGCACGATGTCGATGAAGCGGTCTATCTTTCGGACCGCGTCGCCGTGCTCTCCGGGTCCCCCGCAAGCACCAAGCAAGTGTTGGACATCGATCTTGGGCAAGAGCGGGACCAGATCCTTACGAGATCGCAACGCGACTTTGTGACGTATCGGGCGACTCTGCTTGAAGCTATACGTACAGCGAAGAAGGATGTATGACAATGCCGCTGCGATCAGCTAATCGCATGTTGGCACTAGGAGCAATGCACAATGAGCATTAAGCCCTTTGTCAAAGTGGATCGTGGACACGCACGCTGGGATTCGGCAGAAAGCCTCGGCTCGTGTCTGAGCGGCCCCAAGGTTGATATCGGTGCTGTTAACGCCGTGACCTATTCAGCGGGACAGTCACGGGTGAGGGGCAGTCGGTGCTGACGTCCAGTCCGGATGAGCAGCGAGCAGCGCATAGGTATGGACTGATCTGGGCCCAGATGGCAGTGGGGGCGTCTCTTATTGGGGTGTGGGCCATCGTCTCGGCAACGGGGATGCTGTCGGGCGCAGTTTTGCCGGACCCCAGCCGGTTTGCGGATCGACTTGTCAGCCTCGCTGCCCTCGGCGCGACTTGGCATGCCATTTCGCAGACTATGGAGGCATGGATCATTGGCCTGGCGCTTGCATTCGTAATAGGAACCATCCTCGGAGTCCTGATCGGTATTAGTCCTTTTGCGTACCAAAGCTCTCGGCTCTTGGTTGACTTTCTGAGATCGGTCCCGGCGGTGGCGCTAATCCCGGTCGCTCTATTACTCTTCGGGACACGACTACAGATGCAGTTAGTTATAATAGTCTTTGCGGCGGTCTGGATAGTTTTGGTCCAGGTCATGTCAGGGGTACTAGATGTTGACCCCGTCGCTACGGATGTTGCCCGCAGCTGTCGACTTAGCAAGATGCAACGTATTTGTCTCATTATTGTTCCGAGCGTGGCGCCTTACGTCGGGACGGGGCTGCGGCTGGGCGCCTCAGTCGCCCTTTTTATGGCTCTCGGTGCGGAATTGCTCGGCGGCGCGCCGGGACTAGGAGCGAGTATTTTGGCCGTCCAGACAACCGGCGGCTACCTAGGCGATGCCTATGTATATGGGTTCTTGGCGGCTGTTCTCGCAGTTATGGTGAACGTTGTGTTCCTGGGTGTTGAGCGATGGGTGCTGAAGTGGCATCCACGGTACCGGTAGATGGATGGAGGTAGTCTGCAATGAGGTCACTGCACCGACCACTAGCCCTGGTACTAGGGGGGATATGGTTGCCGGTTGGCATACTGATTGTCTGGTGGTTCGCATCCTCCGGCTCGTCGTCCATCAGCAGTCCGCCGTTGGAGCGGATCCTCAGAACCTTTCGTCGCGATTGGTTGCCAGGGCCTAAGAGCCTAATAGGCTCGGATCTTGTACCTAGTCTTCAAAACCTGGCATTAGGGTTTGGCATTGCTGTCTGCGTGGGAATCGCGTTCGGTGTTTTGTTTGCGCAAACTCGGTCGATCTGGTCCGCTGTCCGACCCTCGGTAGAGCTAGCTCGCATCACACCAGCGGTAATATTTCTCCCCTTGGTAATTGCAGTATTTCGGCTCTCTTCTTGGGGAAAGGTCGCGCTAATCGCCTATGTAGCGACATGGCCTGTTCTGTGGAATACTATAGAGGGCATTCAGGGTATCGATCCCTTATTAGCCGAGGTGGCGGCAAGTCTTCACCTTCGACGGCGGGAGAAGTGGCTAACAGTTGTATTGCGCGCTGCCTCTCCCCAGATCATGACCGGCGTCCGAGTGGCGGCGGCGCTGGCCGTCACGATGGTGGTCGCAAGCGAGTACTATGCCGCCGATCGCGGGGTAGGCCATTATATTCTGAATTCTCAGCAAGTCTTCAACTCGACGTCTACCTGGGCGGGCACCATTGTCCTGGGATTGATCGGCTACCTACTTAGTGTCGTGCTTCGGCTTATTGGGCGCAGAGTTGTGCTCACCTGGCACTTCGACATGCGGCGTTCGCAGGCGGGTCCGGCTACGAATGGTCGTCGCGACCGACGGTCGTCCGCAATCGCGCCAGGTCCCCAGGTTGCCTTAGAACTCCGGCGGCCGGATGCGCCGTAAAAGTGAAAGGGCGGCCAGCCTCGCGCCTGTTTTGCGTATCGTAGCATTCTTTCTAGGGAGCACGTTCTCTATTATCGCTAGAGGGGCCAGCTTCATGACGGTATGTAGGCATAGCGCTATGCGTGTTTCCGATGGAGGCGCTAGGAGGTGCACAGAGTTGTGCAATGGTCCGGCGGCCGTGGATCCGCCTCGGCTCGGTTGTCACGATGGCAGGACCCCTGCCGATGCCGGCTGGGAGCCAGGCCACTCGTTCGACGCTTCCAGCGTTGCCTTCCTCTCAGTGCGAGACCTGTCAACCAGTGATGTCTTTGAAATAGAAAGGTGTTCGTAGGGACTCGAGTGTTTGGCGGATGTCCAGAATACCACGGGCGTGTCCGTGTAGATTCAGATGCCTAAGGGTGTCAGCGCTGCTGCCGGGGTCGGGTGGCGTGAAGCAAATGTATGTAGGTCGAGCTCGAAGCCCCTGCACGTAAGATGAACCGCAGGACAGGGCCGAATTCCTTTCGGTCGACCGGAATTGAGCAACTCATCTATGTGGACTGATCAAGGAGCCTCTATGCCTCGCACAGTTGATGTACACCATCACCTTCTTCCCGCCTTCTACAAGGACGCGACCAGGGAAGCCAGCGGGGTCACTCTCCCCTGGAGCGCTGAGGACACGATTGCGTTCTTGGATGATGCGCGCATCGACGTCGCCGTGACGTCGATCAGCTACCCGGGCGTGCACCTTGGCGACGATGTCGCCGCCCGGAATCTCGCTCGGCGCTGCAATGAGTTCGCTGCGGACCTAATCCGGTCATACCCGGGCCGCTTCGGTGCGTTTGCTGTCCTGCCGCTACCAGACGTTGACGGCGCGCTGGCTGAACTCTCATATGCCTTGGACGTCTTGGGACTAGACGGCGTCGTCGTGCACAGCAACGCTGGCGGGATCTACCTCGGCGACCATCGTTTCGATGTGGTGTTCGAAGAGTTACAACGGCGGGCGGCTGTCGTGTTCGTGCACCCGACCGCCTGCCCTGATCCGAGCGAGCACAACCTGGGCCTGCCCGTCGGGCTCCTCGGCTTCGTGATCGACACCTCACGGGCCATAGCCAAATTGCTTTATAGCAACACGTTCGCCCGTACGCCTGACGTGAAATATATTTTCGCGCATGCTGGCGGTACAATCCCTTATTTGGCCGGGCGGTTCGCTATCTTCGAAGAGACGAACAGGATTAGCGAGGACAGCGATCGGGGATCCGCGGCCGACGCCTTCCGTCGGTTCTACTGGGACACGGCGCTGGCATGGAGCGATCCGGTCCTTGGCACGCTTCGCTCGGTCGTGGGGATCGACAGAGTACTTTTTGGAACAGACTATCCCTACCTCCAAGGCGACCTTGCGGTCGAGTGTCGCCGGAGGCTGGAAGAGTCCCAGGAACTAAATACGAGCGAGGTTGGGGCGGTTCTTGGCGCAACCGCAACGAACCTGTTCCCCCGACTGGCTACACCCAACGAGCCGTAGCTTCCGGGTCGGAGCGCGCATGGTCGGGATCGACCGGTACTCGGTACACTATGGTGCGGGTCCCTGCCGGTCAGCCCGCCGGGCGCGTAGTCGCAGACCGCTGCTTGGGCGCCGGGCATGTCGAAGCAGTCCTCTTAGGACTGCTCGGGACGCCGCCACCGACCGCCACGCGTCCCGGTTGCGTTTGGCGGCGATCGCGAAGTCGGCGCCCGCCGCCAGCGCGTCGTGGGCGACCTTGGCGTCGAAGTACCCGGCATCACAGCGCCCTCGGGGCCGGGCCAGATTCGCTGTCAGGTTGGCGACGGCCCGGGCGATCAGGCCCGGGGCGGCGGGACGGGAAGCATCGGCACCAGAACGGAGATCGCCCGCCAAGACCACGCCCGCCTCAGCCCACGTCGCCGGATGGGGCCGGCCGACCCGACGCCGCTCATGATTCCACGCTACCGCTTGCTTGTGGCGCCCGTAGGTCTCGATGTCGGTGCCGTCCAAGTCGATGCTCGGCCGGCACACGCTCAGCTGCTCACCGCGCCGGGAGGGCATCGCCGCGAACCATCGGGCGATGAGGATCCCCATGGCCGCCTCGATCGCTGCGTGGCCTCGATCCCCGAGACGATGGGCGGCCAGAGCGAACGTGGACGACGCGCCGGCGGGTCGGCCACCGCCCGCAGCGTCGACCCGGCCCGATTGGCCCGCGCGTGGTCCAAGTCGCTCATGAAATCGCCATCAACGAGCATCGACTCGGCCATCGACACCAACACCTCGCCGATGCCCAGCCACCTACGCCGCTTCAACCAGCCGACAGACTACCCGGACGCATCGGTCACCCCAGCACCCGGTCCACCTCGGCCACCAACGACAGGCCCGCCCGGGCAGTCACGGACGGGTCGCCATCACCGATCACCACACGGCGCCTACACGCTCCGATCCTCATCGGGACTGTCTCATAAACGGTGTAATTGGTTGTGCTCTATCGAGTGAACTCGGCTACTTCGCTTCTCTAATGAATACGTCCTGGAAAGGGGGACTGTCTCATAAACGGTGTAACTGGTTCTTCTCTTACGAGTGAATCTCGGTTACTTCGTTCCGACTATCATACGGTCTGGGAAGGCGATTGTAAAGGCATTCAACGCTCCTTTCCATCGATTCGACCAGCGTTGACGGCCTCTTCCGGTCGGGTCGAGACTCATCACGGCCAAGTACACACACTTGAGAGCAGCCTGCTCGTTCGGGAAATGACCCCGAGCCTTGACCGCCTTCCTGATCCTGGCGTTCACGCTCTCTATCGCGTTCGTGGTGTAAATCACCTGCCGCACTTCGGGGTCGAACGACAAGAACGGGACGAACTCGGCCCAGGCCGACTCCCACAGCTTGACGATGGCCGGATACTTCGCCTCCCATCGCCCGGCGAAGTCAGCCAGGCGCTCCAGGGCAGCCGCCTCGGTCACGGCGGTGTAGATGGGCTTGAGGTCCTTGGCCAGCTCGGGCCAGTCCCGGCGGCTGGCGTAGCGGAAGCTGTTGCGGATCAGATGCACGACGCAGGCCTGCACGATGGTCTTCGGCCACACCGAGGCCACCGCGTCGGGCAGCCCGGTCAGGCCGTCACAGACCAGGATGCACACGTCCTTGGTGCCCCGGTTCTTGATCTCGGTCAGCACGTGAGCCCAGTACTTGGCCCCCTCCCCGCCCTCGCCGGCCCACAAACCCAAGATGTCGCGCTCGCCGTCGACGGTGACCCCGATGGCCACATAGATCGGCCGGTTCGCCACCTGACCCTCACGAATCTTGACGTGGATGGCATCGACGAACATGACCGGGTAGACGGCGTCGAGGGGCCGGTTCTGCCACTCGACCATGGTCTCGAGCACCCCGTCGGTGATGCGCGTCACCGTTTCCTTGGACACCCTGGCCCCATAGATCTCCTCCAGATGGGCGGAGATCTCACCATGGGTCAGACCCTTGGCCGACAACGACAGCACCAGCTGGTCCACCCCGCCCAAGCGACGCTTACGCTTGGGCACCATCACCGGCTGGAACGACCCGTCCCCGTCGCAGGGCACGTCGATACTGACCGGGCCGATATCAGTGATCACCCTCTTGGTGCGGGTGCCGTTGCGGCTGTTACCCGAGTGATGCCCAGCTGGGTCGTAGGGCTCGTAGCCGACGTGCTCGGTCATCTCGCCCTCAAGCGCCGCCTCGAGTACACGCTTGGTCAAGTCCGCCAGCAGCCCACCCGGACCGACCAACCTCATGGCGTCGCCGTCAGCCCGGGCCAACAGCTCGGCCGCCAACTCCTCCGTGCCGATCTTCGCGGCCAGCGCCGAACCGGGCGAAAGCTCCATCACCACGGTCGAGTCGACCACGTCAATAACGTCTGTCACTGTCTCTCCTTCCGCCAGGCTGGGCCCGGCTACTGTAGGTGGACAGTTACACCGTTGTAGTTACAGACCCGTCTTTGGCACCAACCCGCAGGGAGCGCAGCGACGGGAGGGGCGGTAGGGCAACTGGAGCCGACCGCAGGTCGGCGCAGGGCGGCAGTCATGGCCGGCCGGGCAGGGCGGGGCAGTAGCCGCCTCGGTCGAGGAGGGCCAGGGCGACGAGCGCTTCGGGTGAGCGGAACCCGAAGGCCATGCGGGTCAGGAGACGGATCTTGGTGCTCGTGCTCTCGACGAGCGCGTTCGACAGGTTGTGGACCAACGCGGCTTCGATGCCGGCCAGGTTCTTGCGGATCCGCCGGCCCAGCTCGACGAAGGCGTCGATGCAACAGCGGGCGGCCCAGCCCAGCCAGGCGTCGAGCCTGACCAGCGCCCGGACACCTTTAGCGGCGAAGACGGCCCGGAGTTGTTCTTTCAGCAGGTACGCCCGATACAGCCGGTTGTTGGTGACGGCGATCCACGCCAGCTTCGCCTGCTGGCGGCCGGTGAGATCCTCGGGGTTCTTCCACAGCGCATACCGGCAGCCCTTCAGGTCCGCGGCGTGGGTGCGCATGCCGGCTCGGCGAGCGTCGTTCCAGACCTCACGGCGGACAGCGTCGAGGGCGGCGGTGGCCCACGCACGATGTGATAGGCGTCCAGGCAGAGCGTGGCTCCGGGCAGCGCTCGGCCACCATCTCGCCGATCCACTCCATCGCATCGGCGGACACCAGCCGGATCTGGTTGCAGCGCTCGGGGCCCAACTGATCGAAGAAGCCGGCCAGGGTGGCCTTGTCGTGGCCGGGGGCGGCCCACACCAGTCTGCCGCTGACATGATCGACCACCACCAGCAGATAGCGGTGGCCGCGCTTGTAGGAGATCTCGTCGATCCCGATCCGGGTCAGGCCGTCGAAGGGATCATGAGCGGCGCGGGCGTCAGCGACCACCCGAGCGACAATCGAGCCCACCGTCCGCCAGGTGACCCGCATCAGCTCGCTGATGGCAGTCTTGGAGGTGTGCGTGGCCAGCCACGCCACCTGATCATCGAAGGCGTAGGTGTGCCCGGCGCCGTGGCGGCCCCACGGCAGGCCGATCACGGTCGGACCGTGCTCGGCGCAGTTCACACTGGAGCCTCGGCCTCCAGCTGACACGGAACCTCGCCCACATCCAGCGCCCGCCATCTCCGCCGCCCCTCACCCCGGTCATACCAGACCGCTCGCTTCCGCACCGCCCGCAGCGGCCCTTGCCCAGCCGGCGGGGCCGAACCGACACGATCACCGACCCCGCATCGTCGTCGAAGACCACCGCCTCGATGACCGTTCGCGCCAAGCCCAGCACCCGTTGCCATACCCTCGCGTTCCGCACCCCGTTCGCCCTCCTGTCTCAGACGCTGTCAGAAGCCCTGAAACCTAAAAAGCGAGCGGGGTGCACCCGCGGACCCGCCTAGTCAGTCACCACGGATACGGCAGAAGAGCCATCTTTGTTCTCTGCCTCCAGCGCCTCCACCTGGGCGACCAGCCCGACAACCAGGTTCACCACCTCGAGGCGACCCAGCGCTTCGGGCCTCAACGGCGAAGTCGGAACGGGATCGACAGGAATAGCAGAACCTCACCGAGCGGCTCCGCCCGCTCCCCCATACCGCGACTAACTAAACTACACCAACCGGCGCCTCAGATGGTGGAGCTGGTGAATGGTTACCTATTCATC
This sequence comes from Acidimicrobiales bacterium, assembly GCA_965276635.1. Taxonomy (GTDB): domain Bacteria; phylum Actinomycetota; class Acidimicrobiia; order Acidimicrobiales; family Palsa-688; genus CBDIBC01. The sequence continues at coordinate 125,186 of CBDIBC010000003.1, forward strand.
CAGCGTGTCGCTCAACAGCAAGCCCGCGGGGCTTGCCTGACCCGAGCGGTCCACGGGCGCCTCGGGATCATTACACCCATCCTCTCAGCACGTGAATGGCTGATAATTCGATCATCTGGTTCACATTCGCAGCGTCGCCAGATACACTGATCTCAGTGAACAAGCTCCGGCGAGACCGGCCATACCTGCGGGGGGACTATGAAAGGTGCGGACCGTGCGGTGGTGTACGCCGAGCGAGTCGTCGAACCTCGGGACAGAACCACGTGGGACGCCGCCGGCCACTCGCAACGGCCCGAGCCAACTTCCGGGGCCCCGGCTTGTATCAACGCCCCCCTGGCTGTGGACAGCTTGGTCGAGGGCGGCGAAACCGCCGCAGACCAGCAGAAACGCGGCCTGTCAAGCCGGATTTTTAGCAAAGCCGTACCGACCGATAGGTGCGGCTTCATTACAGGAAAGAGCGGCTTGTGCAACCTATTGATAGTGACGTCCGAATTATCGATGCCGATACGCATATCGAGGAGCCAGCTGATTTGTGGGTCGACCGGCTCCCCGCACGCTGCACGGATCGGAGGCCCTCGGTGCACTGGGACGAGGCTACTGCCTGCGAATGGTGGTATCTAGACGGCAAGCGGATTCGCCCTCATATCTCTACCCACGCCGGGTGGACCGAACATCCGCCCGACTTTCGCCAACGTGGGCAGATATTGACCCGTCTACGTACAACGTGCCGGATCGATTGCGGCGTATGGATGACTACGGCATTTATGCGCAAGTCCTCTTCCCAAATCTTGCGATGTTCGCCGGGGCGAGCCTTATGAGCCTGGACGAGCGCCAATTCCAGGACGCTCTCATTACCGCCTTCAACGATTGGCAAGCCGAATGGAGCGGAAGCGCGAAGGACCGGCTGCTCCCCGTGACCTCGTTGCCATTCTGGGACCTTGCTTCAAGCCCGCGCGAGTTTGACAGGTGTCGGGACAAGTACGGCTTCGAAGGCGTCGTGATGACCCAGAACTCGGCCGCGTTTGGCCTTCCTCGCTTAAGTGACAGTCACTGGAACCGGCTCTGGGCAGCTTTTCAAGAGAGCGGAGCACCGGTGAACTTCCACATCGGCACGGGAAGCAATGATATAGATTTCCACGCCGCTCCGAGCGAGATGGGAAGACACGCCGAGCTAGCCACTCAGGCGATCCCGATCGTCAGCGGAAACATAGCGACGATCACAGAGCTAATCTTCGGCGGCGTCTGCCACCGCTTCCGAGTCCTGAACTTTGTAGCCGTTGAGAGCGGTGTCGGATATCTGCCATCGCTACCTGAGTTAATGGATTGGCAGTTCCTCTCAAGTGGTGTTCATAAAGAGCACCCAGAGTATGAGCTTATGCCTACTGATACTTCCAGCGACAAATATATGGCTGCTTCTGGTTCGAACGTGGAGCGCTCGTCAAGGCTGTTGAGCAACTCGGTGCGAATAACTTTCTGTTCGAGACAGACTTCCCGCACCCGACCACTAGCCAGACACCAGGACCTGCGTCACCCGCAATCCATCCACAGCAGTACATCCACGAAGCGCCTGGAGAGCTCGCAATCGACGGTATCGATAAGCTCCTCTATGGAAACGCTGAGCGGATCTATGGTATTACCAATGGACGCTAAGGTAACCAAAGACCCGACACGTTTGTCGTACAAGAGATCCGCTGGGCGGCGCACTAGCTTTCGCCAAGGCGCTCCCGGCCCGCAACGTTATATCCGGCCTGGCAGAAGCCGAGATCAGATAGATGTAAACGGCGAAGCCTTTTATTGGCAGAAGCCCCGTGTACCTCGAGACCGACTGACTAGGATTGCTGAAGGCATGCCGAACCACCTCGGGACTCTTGCAAGGACATCGATCTCGAGCAAGTCGACCTGCCGGGTTCCGGGGTTAGAGGGTGTGCAATCCCCTGTAGGCGGAGAGAGTGGAGAGTTAATTCTATGACACCAGATCGTGATGCGATGCCCCCGGAGCTCCGTGACCCCGAGACCCGGCAGCTCAGGCTCGAATGGAAGACGGTGTTTGAGCGCTACGCTCCGGAAAAGTTCGCCCAATACCAGCGCCTCCTTTTCGACACCTCGACGGCCCAAGAGCTGGACGGTAAAACGACGGAACTTATCATGGTCGCCATAGACACGGTGGTCTTCTGGCCGTCGCCTTTTATTGATGTACACATGCACGCCGCGTTCGACGCCGGTGCGACAATTGCCGAGGTCATCGACACAATCCTTATCGCCTTCAGCGCGCGTGGGGGCCATGCGTTGAATCATGGTCTCACGGCGATGGGAAAGGTGCTTGAGGTGCGTCGAACCGAGGGGTTTGTTGCACCGGCAAGGGGCTAGGTCGCCCGAAAGATGGGTGAGTTTGCAACCGAAGCAAGAAGAGTCTTTATGGAAAGGTGACGAAAGTGGAAATTGACGGTGTCGAAGTTCGAGTCGTTGATAATGATACGCACGTGGTTGAACCGGCCGATCTATGGTCTGCGCGCCTGCCGGCTAAGTATCTGGATCGAGCCCCCTCGGTGCGGTGGGATGAGCTTACGGCAAAAGACTGGTGGTATATGGACGGCATGCCCCTCATCCCGCATGCCTTGCCGGCCCACACCAATTGGAATGACTACGCCCCCGAACACCCTCCGACATGGCAGGACGCAGATCCAGTCACGTACGACGCGTCGGCGCGGCTGAAGCGGATGAGCGACGACGGCATCGACGCGCAGGTGCTGTTCCCGAACCTTGCCTTGTTCAGCGGCGCGCGGCTGATGAAGCTCGCAGATCAGCAATTCCAGAATTCCTTGATTATGACGTTCAATGATTGGCAGGCCGAGTGGAGTTCGCCTGCGCCGGACCGACTTCTCGGGATGGCATCGCTACCGTTCTGGGATCTCGACGCGAGCCTTCGTGAAGTAGAGAGATGTAGCGCATTTGGGTTTAGGGGAGCGGTCATGTCACTGAATCCCGCCGCGTATGGGTTGCCGCAACTCAGCGATCCACACTGGGATCCCCTTTGGGCCACACTCCAAGAACGTGGGTGGCCAGTCCTTTTCCACGTGGGAACGGGCAACGCGGGAAACCTGGACTTTCAAGAGACGAGCCACATGGGCCGGCACACACACTTCGCCAATCGAAGTGTGTCCCTCGTCAATGGCAATATTTCTACCATCGCTGAGCTGATTTTTGGCGGCGTATGCCATCGGTTCCCCAGTCTGAACTTTGTTAGCGTTGAAAGTGGTGTCGGCTACCTCCCTGCGCTACTGGAGCTAATGGACTGGCAGTTTCTTTCCTGCGGGGTCCACAAGGAACATCCGGAATATGAGCTCTTGCCCAACGAGTACTTTAAGCGACAAATATACGGTTGCTTCTGGTTCGAACGTGCTGCTCTCTTGAAAGCTATAGAGCAACTCGGCGCCGACAACTTTCTCTTCGAAACGGATTTTCCTCACCAGACTAGCCAGACCTCTGGGCCAGCAACTCCTGGTGTTGGGCCACGACGCTATGTCAGCGAGACGTTTGCGGATGTCGGTATTGTCGACATTCAGAAGGTCCTTCATGAGAATGCGGACCGCTTGTACAGATTGGCAGGGTCATAATGCCTGCCCGAGTAGGAGGATATTGAACGGTTATCGCCATCGTATTCGGTCGGCGGCTAGACGGCCGATGGAGCGATGTGGGAAAGCGTGAGGAATGAGGCATCCCATTGAGTCACGCACAGCGAGAGCATGGGTGAGCGCCTACCGATGACTATCGGCTTTGCGTATATCGCAGGTACTTTGCTAGCAGGAACCGCAGGAAGCGGAGCGTCCGCCTCGATCTGGAGCCCCGTCCAGGCGTGGAACTGCTGCTGCGCTCCTCAGAGAGGCGGGGATCGTGCTTGCGCAGAACTTCCGGGTCGGTGTGCTGGAGCGCAGCTCGGCCTCGGTTATGACCAGGTGCGTTCGGTGAACCGGAGTTGAGTCGCAGGGAGTGGTGTACGGGCGGGTGAGCTGGGGGGAGGTCCCCCAGATGTCATGTAGGGCCACTTCATGAAGTGGTGCCGTGCGGAAGATGGAGGATCGTTGGCCCTCCGGCGTCGACCTACGGGGCAGGTCCGCACAATCAGATGGTACGGGCCTGGCTCGGATTGTTCCGGCACTGGCCATGGCCATACCAGGCGGTCGGCTTAGGATAGAGTAGCAGTCATTGCTACAACGCCGTCGTTTCTAATGGCACGAAGATCAGCGCCGCTGTTTCCCTGGACACCGGTTAGGTGGAAGGGCAAGCCGGAAAACAGCGGAGCCGTAGCCCGAAAGGCGAACGCTCGCCCCTCGACGGCCCGTATGTTCGCGGATCCGAGCAGGAGTAAAGCGGTTAGAGGGCCATGCACTACAAGTGCTGGATAGCCCTCTTGGCTTGTGGCATATGGCTCGTCATAGTGAATGCGATGACTGTTGAAGGTGATGGCAGAGAAGCGGTGAAGGCGGGCAGGGTCTATGGTTACCGTGTCTGACCAGCCGTCTACGGGCGCCGTTCGAACCTTCTCATCGCGTGGTGGTCCTAGTGGAACGGGTGCCTCGCCGCGGTAGATTAAATCCTGGGTTTCGACGATGCGAACTTCTCCTGCCTGTTCGATCCGATGCTCAAGGCATAGGAGCAGAAACCGGCCCGTCCGTCCGACCTTATGCTCGACGTCGGTAATACGCGAGCGACGAACCGCGGGTTCGCCGATCCGGAGAGGAGCGAGAACCTCAACGCGGCCAGCCGCCCACATCCGACGGGGATACCCGGCGAGCGGGCTGGTGGACGGAATCCTGGGGTGGCCGTCATGTCCGAGGTTCGAGCTGGCGACGGTTGGTGTGAAGAATGCCCAGTGCCAGAGCAAGGGCAATGGGGTCCCCTGGCCGAGCCTGTGATCCACGTCTAGCGTCGCTGCGATCCGTTCGATATGCTCGAGGGGAAGGTCAGACCGTGAGACGGCGGCCATGCCGAGGTCGTCAACGCTGGGGAGACTTGTCAACGGGTCACTCCTACCTGCTGTTGACTGATAGGTGGTCGGACTCGAAGCCTAACCGCATTTGCGGCCTCTTGTGACTGATCCTTGGGTGGTCTGAGCTGCCCATTCGTACTGGACGAGATATAACCGGAACGTGTGGATACACCACCGGCTGAAGAGCGCGACGTACCTTCCTCAACAACTACACCCTACTGCCGGGTCTATTCCGGTGAGCAAAGGACAGAATCTCTCACGCTAGGGTTCCTGAAGTTCGGAACTGTGTCCTCTATCGGGCTACCATACCAGCTGATAGATCTATGTCTGCTGCGCACAAGCCAGACATGTGGAGCATGGCAATGACGGCGTCGGCGACTTCGTCTTCGGTGACCATGCGGTGCAGGGCAGAGCGGGAGATGAACTCGTCCGCGGCCTGGGCGGGGGAAACATGCTGCCGTTCGGCTTCGAGGCGAAAGTTGCGTTCCATACGCGGCCCCCGCACCGGACCGGGGGAGAGTGTATTAACGGTGATGCCGAGGGGCCCGACTTCGTGCGCGAGCGTGGCGGTGAGGCCGATGACTGCCATCTTGGACGCAGTATACGGAGTACGTCGGGACAGGGGGCGCTTCCCTGAAACAGAAGCAAGATTGATGACATCCCCACTGCCCCGAGTAATCATGGCGGGGACGAATGCGCGGCACATGAGGTAGATCCCTCTGACGTTCACAGCGAACACTTCATCCCAGTCAGCGGGTGCTACCTCTGTCAGGGGCGCCACGGGCCCGGGTATACCTGCATTGTTGACCAGAATTGAGGCTTGCTCGTCTGCCAACAGGCCAGCTGCCGCTGCGACCGAATCCGGGATGCTGACATCACAAGTCACCACTATGGGTTCGAGTGAGTTCAAACCGGTGATCTCTTTGGCTACTTTGGTTAGGGTGTCAGCACGGCGCCCGAGGAGAGCGACGCGCGCTCCTTGCCCTGCCAAAGCCAGGCTGATCGCCCGGCCAAGCCCATTACCCGCACCAGTGACCACCGCCGTGCGTCCTGCTATCCGGTTATCGATCATGCCGACGTCGAATTATACTGTCCAGGGGCCCAGCCTAGTGGAGCGCCGGAGTACTTAGCCGACCGGGCGTCGCCGGATCGGGCATGTCCTTCGAACAGCTCGACTCGTGCAGTGCGACCGCACAGGTCACCAAGGTTAGAACTGGCGGTTGTGCTGGTGACCTCTTGGTAGGTGACTGTCTTGATGTATTTGCCTACCCACAGACCGCCTGTGTATCGCGCAGAGCCGCGGGTAGGCAGCGTATGGTTAGTGCCGATGACCTTGTCGCCGTATGAGACGCAGGTCCCTTCGCCAAGGAACAGGGCACCGTAGTTGCGCATCGCGGCTAACGCCTGGCGCGGGCTGTCGGTGAGGACCTCTACATGTTCGCTGGCGAACCGGTCGGCCAGGGTGAACGCGGCAGACAGGTCATCGACGATGATGACTTGTCCGTGATCGCGCCACGAGGGCCCAGCCAAGTCGTTGGTCGGCATCCCGGGCAGGAGCCGGTCGATGTGGCCGATGACTTGCTCGCCGAACTCATCGGAAGTTGCAATCAGAATCGCTGGAGAATCTGGGCCGTGTTCGGCCTGCGAAAGTAGGTCGACCGCAACGATGAAGGAATCAGCACTCTCGTCAGCAATTATGAGGATCTCTGTTGGGCCAGCCAGCAGGTCGATGCCGACTTCGCCGAATAGCTGTCGCTTAGCTTCGGCGACGTAAGCGTTCCCGGGCCCTGCGAGCAGGTCGACCTTGCCGATGCTTTCGGTGCCGATGCCCATTGCAGCAATGGCTTGTACGCCGCCGAGGAGGAAGATCTCATCAGCGCCGGCCAGGTGCATCGCCGCGATGGTTGCAGCTGGAATCTCGCCCCGAATAGGTGGGGTGCAGGCGGCGACTCGCTTGACACCGGCTACCTTAGCGGTAACGACAGTCATGTGCGCCGAGGCGACGAGCGGATAGCGACCCCCCGGCACATAGGCACCAGAGGCAGCGACGGGGAGGTTCTTCTGCCCGAGGAAAACGCCCGGCTCGGTCTCGATTTCGAACTCCCGCATTGACGCCAGTTGGTGTTGAGCGAAGTTGCGGACATTGGACTGCACAGTGCGAATGTCGGCGATGACCTCCTGGGGGACTGGCGCCACGATACGCTCGATGTCTTCGGGCGACAGGCGGAAGTGCTCGGGCGACCAGTTGTCAAACTTGACCGAGTATTCTCGCACGGCTTCATCGCCACGCTGACGGACGTCGGCGAGCAGGACGCTTACCGTCTCGCGGACCGCCGCGAGGTGTTCGACGTCTCGAGCGACGGGACGAACCGCGGACTTGAGGTTGTGCTGTGTCACGGGAGCCTCCACATCAGTTCTGTGTGTAAAGCAATACACCCATACGTATGGGTTGTCAAGACTGCCATGCGGGTCTTCGCCAATGCCAAAACTGGCCACTCATTATTTGGATTAGCATTTTTGGTGCGGTCCTTCTGGAGGAGCGGCGCCCCCCGTTTCTCCTGGTCGGCTAGCTGAGTCGTCACCTGGCGACGGCTGAAGTTCGGTAGATCCACCACCTTTCGGTCTCCATCTACAGAATCTGCCTGATGATGGTGGCAGATAGGAGAAGTACCGTATGGTTCGTGCCGTCGATGACCAAGTGTCCGGTTCCGCAGAGGCTGCGGGGGAGGGACCGTCGACACCCATCGCCGCCGGTGCGGGAAGCAGAACTGCGGGTGCGCGATCGGGGAGGCCCTCCACGAGGAGGTCGTGCTCAGCTGCTCAGCCGCGGCGCGGCAGGTGAGCTTGCCCGAGGAGCTGATCGAGCCGGTCGGGGCGGCGACGGCGCTCTATCGGAAGGTCCGCCAGCGTCTCGAAGCGGAGGGCAACGCGGGTCTCGGTGAGTTGGTGCAGGGTCTGGGGCGACAGCGCTGAGCGAGGCGCTCGCGGCGTGGCGCTGTCGTGGAGTTCCTCTCTGGCGTCGAGGTCGAACGCCTCAGCCACGACCAGCTCGAGGCCGGGCTCAGCGAGGAGGGCCGTGATCTGTTCCGCCAGCTGCTCTAGGACCACCTCGATCTGCGTGCCGGCCGAGAGCGGCGTGCCGGGCCGGTCATCGATGCGGCCGGTGTCGCCCGCGGCAGGGCGGAGGCCGGCCACCAGCGCATCGTTGAGACCGTCGTCGGCGAGGTCACCGTGCCCCGGCTCGCTTGGCCCGGGGTTAGCGGGCGAAGGGGCCGAGAACCTGCGTCTTGCGGACGCGGCGTCGAACTCCCCGCCGGGCGCCACAGTCACGGTCTTTGCCAGCTCGCGGCGATCGAGGCGAGCCGAGGAGGCGCAGGCCGCGATCTCCCGGGCCAGCGGTGTCAACCTCGCCAAGCGTCAGGTGGAACAGCTTCCGCAGCGGGCCGCGACCTATACCGAACCAGCAACTCAGTACACTAGGTCATCAACAAGCTGGCGACCGGTTATGTTGCCGTGGGGAGGCCTTGGCGAGGGAGTCGATGATGGTGACAGCCTGGGGACCATTGGTAGCCCAGGCCGTGACTCCAGTGAGTCTCGCTCCGCAGACCGTGATGGCGGCTTGGCCCCCGACAACGATGGGCACGTCGGGATCGACCTGGCGGACGACGTCGATCGCAGCTTGGGCAGCGGGAAGGGACTCAGCACCGGTGATGCCGATGCCGATGGCCACGAGCCGAGACGCCCGCTGGGCGGCGAGGGCGAACGCTTCAGGGGGAACGTTAGCGCCGAGCTCGAGGACGTCGAAGCCGGCTAGCCGGACCAGATCGGCGGCGATCGAGATGGGAAGGCTAAGAACCTCACCGGTCGGGGCGCCGAAGACCACCGTGCCACGGCTGCGCCCGGGCCTGCGGGCGAGGACACCGAGGTGGGCCACGACCCGGTTGGCGACAGCTGCGGCGATGTGCTGGTCGGCCACTGAGACCTCACCGGCTTCCCAGCGGACTGCGATCGACGCCAGCGCGGCAGCGAGCACGTCGACATAACAGAACTCCACGGGATGCCCGGATGCAAGGGCGGCGTCAACGGTCCGGCGGGCAGCGGGGTCGTCACCAGCGAGCAAGCAGGCAGTGAGCCGGCCGGACCAATCCACGAACTGGTCATCGGGCGCAGACGAGCCAGCGACTGTGCGACTGCCCCGACGAGCGACGAATTCGTCGATGGCCGACTTGGTGACCAGCCATTGGGTGCCGGCCCGCGTTGCGGCGAGCCGGCCTTGGCGGACGTAGCGGTACGCAGTCATGTAGTGCACGTCGAGCCGGGCGGCCGCCTGCTTGAGGTTCAGCGGGCTCGGGGCGGGCGTCTGATCGGGTGGGTCGGCGTCCATGAACGACTGACACTATCCCGCGCTGCGACGAGCGTTCGGCGAGACGGTTGCCTCGGCTTCGGTATGTCTTAGCACCCAAAGCCGACTCTTGCAGCGTTGTAGTTTCACTGATGTAATACACTACATGTGGTGTGCCGAGCAGACGCGTCGCCCACAGGTTGTGTCTCACCCGAGCCCCCTGCCGGTTGAGCGCCCCGAGATGGAGGACTGATCATGGCAATACTCGAGACCGAGGTGGGCCGGATGGCGCCGTCACCGACCATGCGGGTCCGCAAGCGCAACGGCCACCTGGAGCCCGTCGACGTGAACCGGATCGTCCGGGCCGTTGAACGTGCTGCGGAGGATCTGGAGGGCGTTGATCCGCTACGGGTGGCGACGCGCACGATCAGCGGGCTGGTGGACGGGGCAACGACCTCGGAGCTCGACGAGCTGTCGATCCGGATCGCGGCGGGGTTTATCGGAGAGGAGCCGAGCTACGCGCGCCTGGCCGCCCGTCTGTTGGGGGTGGTGATCGACAAGGAAGTTGCCAACCAGGGCATCGGGTCGTTCTCGGACTCCGTCGCCGCTGGTCACGCGGCGGGGATCATCTCCAACACCACCGCGGCGTTCGTATCCGAGCACCGAGACCGGCTCGACGCCGCGGTGGATCCGGATTCTGGGAAGCGGTTCGAGTTCTTTGGGTTGCGTACGGTCTACGATCGCTACCTGCTTCGCCACCCCGAGACCCGGGCAGTAGTCGAAACGCCGCAGTACGCTTTCCTCCGCGTGGCGTGCGGCTTGTCGAGGACCCCCGACGAGGCGGTCGAGCTGTACGGGCTGATGTCACGTTTGGAGTACCTGCCTTCGAGTCCGACATTGTTTAACTCCGGCACCGCCCACCCGCAAATGTCTTCCTGTTACTTGTTGGACTCGCCCCGTGACGAGCTGGACGCCATTTACGGGCGCTACACCGACATCGCCCGCCTGTCCAAGCATGCCGGGGGTATCGGCGTCGGTTTCAGCCGGGTCCGGTCCCGGGGATCGCTGATTAAGGGGACCAACGGCCGGTCGAACGGGATCGTCCCGTGGCTGAAGACCCTAGACGCCTCGGTCGCCGCAGTGAACCAGGGCGGCCGGCGCAAAGGTGCAGCTACCGTGTACCTGGAGACATGGCATGCAGACGTGGAAGAGTTTTTGGAGCTGCGGGACAACACTGGCGACGACGCCCGCCGGGTCCGCAACATCAATCTCGCCAACTGGGTGCCCGACCTATTCATGCGGCGCGTCGAGCACGACTGGGTCTGGTCGCTGTTCGACCCGAACAAGGTGCCGCACCTCACGGATCTGTACGGCGGGGAGTTCGAGGAGGCGTACGTGGAGGCGGAGCAGGAGGGCCTGTTCGAGCGGCAAGTCCCAGCCCGACAGCTGTACTCGAAGATGATGCGTACCCTCGCCCAGACCGGCAATGGGTGGATGACTTTTAAGGACCCATCCAACGAGCGGTGCAACCAGACCGGCGGTGAGCGCCGCACGGTGCACCTGTCGAACCTGTGCACCGAGATCCTGGAGGTCACTGACGACGACAACACCGCGGTGTGCAATCTGGGATCCATCAACCTCGCCGCCCTGGTCGTCAAAGGGCAGGTGGACTACGATCGCCTCGGCCAAGTTGTGCGGACGGCCATCCCGTTCCTGGACCGGGTGGTCGACATCAACTTCTACCCGACCGATGCCGCCGAGCGGTCCAATGCGCATTGGCGTCCGGTCGGGCTTGGTGTCATGGGCTTGCAGGACGTGTTCTTCAAACTTGGCGTGGCGTTCGACTCTCCGGCCGCCCGGGAGGTTTCCCGGCGGATCGGTGAAGAAGTTTACTATCACGCTCTCTCTGCTTCGGCTGACCTTGCCGAGGCGTTCGGCCCGCACGCCGGCTACGGCGAGACCCGGGCTGCGGCCGGGAAGCTGCAGTTCGACCTCTGGGGCGTCACTCCGAACGGCGCGGAGCGGTGGGAGGGTTTGAGAGAAAGGATTGCCGCAGTGGGCCTGCGGAACTCGCTGTTGATCGCCATCGCGCCGACCGCCACCATCGCCTCGATCGCCGGGACGTACGAGTGCATCGAACCGCAGGTCTCGAACCTGTTCAAGCGGGAGACCCTGTCGGGAGAGTTCCTGCAGATCAACACCTACCTGGTCCGTGACCTCCAAGCTCGTGGGCTGTGGACAGCGGAGTTGGCCGGCCGTATCCGCCGAGCGGAGGGATCTATCCAAGGGATCGCCGAGATCCCTGCCAATGTGAAGGAGATTTACCGCACCGCATGGGAGATCCCCATGCGGTCGTTAATCGACATGGCTGCCGAGCGGGGTTCGTTCATCGACCAGAGCCAGTCGCTTAACCTTTTCGTCGAGTCCCCAACTATCGGCAAGCTGTCATCGATGTACCTCCACGCCTGGAAGGCTGGGCTCAAAACCACCTATTATCTACGATCGCGCCCCGCCACTCGCATCACCCAGACCACCTCGCCCGGCGACGTAGACCCCAGGCCGACCCCGACCCCGGGTGCTGACTCCCGACCCGCGGCCGCCGACGTCCAGGACGTCTCCTGTTCACTCGAAAATCCCGAAGCCTGCGAGGCATGCCAGTGAACGCCCTCTCCGCCCCCATTCTGATCGACGCCTTCGACCTCGTCACAACGCCCGCCACGGTCAACGGCCGGAAGACAATTCTCGACCCAGGCATGGACCTGACCCTCCGCCCGATGCGTTACCCCGAGTTCTATGAACGCTACCGAGACGCCATCCGCAACACCTGGACTGTCGAGGAAGTGGACTTTTCCGACGATCTTGTGGACCTCCACCGCCGCCTGCTTCCTGCCGAGCGGCACTTGGTCAGCCGGCTGGTGGCGTTCTTCGCAACCGGCGACTCGATCGTGGCCAACAATCTGGTCCTCAACCTGTACAAGCACATCAACGCCCCCGAGGCCCGGCTCTATCTGTCCCGGCAGCTGTTCGAAGAGGCCCAGCACGTCCAATTCTACCTTACGCTCCTCGACACCTATGTCCCCGACGATAACGAGCGGGCCGAGGCCTTCGCGGCCATCGAGCACATCCCCTCGATCCGGGCCAAAGCCGGGTTCTGCTTTCGTTGGATGGGCAGCATCGACGACCTTGACGAACTGCGCTCCGCTGAGGACCGGCAGGCGTTCCTGTGCAACCTGATCTGCTTCGCAGCGTGCATCGAGGGGCTGTTCTTCTTTGCTGCCTTCGCCTATGTCTACTTCCTACGCTCCAAGGGTCTCCTCAATGGGCTGGCGTCGGGGACGAACTGGGTGTTCCGCGACGAGAGCGGTCACATGGACTTTGCCTTTGCGGTGATCGACATTGTCCGGCGGGAAGAACCGGAGCTGTTCGACGAGGGCCTGGCCGCCCGGGTCACCGCCATGATGGAGGAGGCGGTCGAGGTGGAGACCAGGTTCGCCGAGGATCTCCTGGCGGATGGTGTCACGGGGCTCTCGGTCACCGACATTCGCTTGTACCTGCAGTACGTGGCGGACCAGCGCTTGCTGCGGCTCGGTCTGCCCAAGCGGTTCGGGTCGGCCAATCCTCTCGGTTTCATGGAGCTCCAAGACGTCCAAGAACTAGCCAACTTCTTCGAACGCACCGTCTCCGCCTATCAGACTGGCGTTAGCGGCGACGTCACCTTCGACGAAGACTTCTGACCATGTGACGGCTGAATGTCAGCCAGCGCGCCGCCCATCAGGTATTGCGGGATTGTCGCATAAACGGCGTAACTGGTTCTGCTCTTTCGAGTGAAACAAGGTACGCCGCGCCGCGCAAGATCAGATGGTGCATCCACAACGTCTGGTTATACTCATGGCTCGGCGTCGAGACCGGGTGGAGGTGATTAGCGCGGTGCTAGCGGCCAAGGTGTCGGTGGAGGGGTATCGGCGGATCGTAGAGAGGACCGGGGTCCCGGCGGGCACGGTTCGGGGTTGGCTGCGCCGATTCGCTTCGTTGGCCGAGGCGATGAGGGCCCATTTCACGGCGTGGGCTTATCGACTCGGTGCCTTGCAGGGTCCGATCGGTCCAGCGGATTCCGTTGGCCGACGCCCTCGAAGCGACAGGGTGGCGGCCGGAGCGGCACGCTGCGATTCGGTGGTCGCCCGGCGTGGGGGATGGCTCGCGGCGATGAGCGGCGGGTAGCTGCTGACAACACGGGTGGACCTCTGGCCGGCGCCGTGAGTTAAGGCGACCCCGCTTCGGACGTGTCCGTTGGGGACGGGAGACAGGAGCAGAAGCCGATGACCGACAGAAATCGCGTTGTTCCGCTAAGCGCTGATCCGGGAGGCTGCCGATGTGGCGCTGAGCCACGCCGCCCGCGGCCGGATGGTACGTGCCCTGGCTGAGGAGGTCCATCCGGGCGTTGATGGGACACCGGTGCTGGGTGAGCCGCAACAGCATCAACCGCTGGATCCGGGGGTGGCGGACCAGCGGGGTTCGGGGCGCTCAAGCCGGGGCCGCGCTATACCAAGCCGCGCATACCCGGGCCGGTCCTGGACCTGGCGAGCTTCATCCCCGTCACCGTCCGGGCCGAGCAGGCCGACGGCGTCGCCTGCTATCTCGGTAAGCGCGGCAGATCACTGGTGCCTCGCCCAGGACGAGTGGGAAGCCGACGTCGGCGAGCGCCGCTCCCCGCTGTAGGTCGTGGCCTGCTCGGTGGACTTCCTCGAGTCGCCCAAGGGGTCCTCGCAGCGGGTCGGTACCAGGGATGACCATGCCATAGCCTGCTATATTGTGACGATCAGAGCAAGTATCGAAAACGGTGTTGACATTCACAGCGTCGCTAGTATACTGAGAGCGAACGGGCCGGCCGAGCTGCTGACCTGTGGAGGGACTATAGAGATGCACACCCCTTTGGCGGACGCCGAGCTCGTGCCCGTGTGGCGGGCCGCTGAGATTTCGCAGCGGGAAACTGGCCAAGGTCCCGGTCGAAGCGAGGTGCCGAGCGTTCCCCCGCTGCTCCCAACAGAGCAACCGGAGGGTTCCATCGCTCGGACTTGGGCGTTTGACGATCGATGAAACTACCTCTCTCGGACGGCGAGACGGTCCAACAGTATGGGCTGAGAATCGGGTTAGAATTAGAATTATTGACGATCGGTACGACTTTACTTGAGGAGGAGGGCTTGTGCGACTAGCTAATGTGGATATACGAACTATTGACGCCGACACGCATATCGAGGAGCCAGCGGACTTGTGGCTGGATCGGCTGCCCGCAAGGTATGCTGGTAGGGGCCCGACGGTGCACTGGAATGAGGCTACTGCCCGTGACTGGTGGTACCTAGGTGGCAAGCCGATCCGTCCCCATATTTCTTCCCATGCCGGCTGGACCGAACACCCCCCCGACTTTCCGCCGACGTGGGGCGACATTGATTCGTCTACGTATAATGTAGCGGATCGGTTGCGTCGTATGGATGAGGACGGTATCTACGCCCAAGTTCTCTTTCCAAATCTTGCGATGTTCGCAGGCGCCGGCTTCATGAGTGCTGATGATCGCCAGCTGCAGAACGCTATTATCAGCGCCTATAACGATTACCAGGCCGAATGGGCGGAGACGGCGGGGGGTCGGCTACTTCCGATGACGTCGCTGCCATTCTGGGACCTCGAGGCCAGCTTGCGTGAGTTTGAGCGGTGTGCCGACACGTATGGCTTCAAGGGCACCGTAATGACTCAGAACCCAGCAGCATTTGGACTTCCTCGACTAAGCGACAGTCACTGGGATCCGCTCTGGACAGCTTTTCAGGAGCGCAAGGTGCCGGTCAACTTCCACATCGGTACGGGAAACACGGATATCGACACCAACGCCGCTCCGAGCGAGATGGGCCGACACGCCGAGTTTGCCGCTCAGGCGATCCCGATCGTCGGCGGAAACATTGCCACGATCGCGGAGCTCATCTACGGGGGCGTATGTCACCGCTTCCCTGACCTGAACTTCGTGGCCGTAGAGAGTGGTGTTGGATATCTTCCTGCGATACTCGAGCTAATGGACTGGCAGTACCGTTCAAGTGGTGTACATAAGGAGCATCCCGAATATGAGCTTCTGCCCACTGAATACTTCCTAAGGCAAATCTATGGTTGCTTCTGGTTCGAACGCGCCGCACTCGTCAAGGCTGTCGAGCAACTCGGTGCGAACAATTTTCTCTTCGAGACGGACTTTCCGCATCCGACCAGCCAGACACCAGGACCTGCGTCCCCGGCGACCACTCCGTCGCAGTATGTAGAGGAGGCTCTCGCCGACTTGGAAGTTGAAGATGTCCATAAGCTTCTCCACCGAAACGCTGAGCGGATCTACGGTATTGCCCCGTGAGCCCACCGAAGTAGACTCGATCAGCGCGACGGCCCACGTCACCAGGGGCCGACCCCCGTTTGTCGTGCGCCCGAGCATGATAGGCCGCCCAGCTCACAATCGCGTCGGTGAGGGAAGGTTGCAAAGGTGCCCGAGCCGGTGCGCGGCCGATATAGCGAAGGAAGGTAAGTAGCGGTGAAGAGTAGGCGGGCGCTCGGGACGAGGAAGGCCCGCACACCTATCAGGGCGCTTGAAAACACCCTGAGGACTGGGGAGCAATCCGAAGACGTCCTGACGGCACGCGTCTTTGTCGGGCGGGGGATGAACACCGACATGAAAGGTACCGAATGACCGACGCAATCAGTGCCGAGACGGTCACCATCAGAGGTCACGGCCAAGAGGAGCTGGAGGCGTATTTCGCTCAGCCCCTCGACGGTGGCCGCCGAGGGAACGTCGTTGTTATCCACCATATGCCGGGCTATGACCGTGGACAGAAGGAGATCGTCCGGCGCTTCGCCGTAGAAGGTTACTACGCGGTGTGCCCAAACCTCTTCAGCCGAGAGGCGTCGGGCGCGGCGCCCGATGACGCCTCAGCCATCGTCCGCGCCCGGGGAGGTGTGCCCGACTATCGACTGCTGGGCGATATCGCGGGCGCCGCAGAGTTCTTATCAGCCCAGCCTCATTCGAACCAGCAAGTGGCGACGATCGGGTTCTGTTCGGGGGGCCGGCAGTCGTTTCTCGCTGCGTGTGAACTCGACATCGACGCGGCAATCGACTGCTACGGAGCGTTCGTTGCCAACGCGACACCCAAGGATTTTCCGCTGACGATAGCGCCGGTGCTGGATCGAGCGTCGAACATCATGTGCCCGATCCTCGGGCTCTTCGGCAAAGAGGATCGGTTTCCCGACCAGACCGAGGTTGACGTTACCGCAGCGGAACTTTCTAGGCTTGGGAAGGACTTCGAGTGTTACAGCTACGAGAACGCCGGCCACGGGTTTTTCGACGCCGACCGGCCGAGCTACCGTCCGGAGGCAGCTGTGGCGGGTTGGCAGAGAATCCGTGATTTCCTTGAGCGGACGATCGGGAAGGACTGACCAATGTGCACCTATGTGACGACGAAGCTAGACGTGGACGCCAGCGTCAAGGGAGCTGGAGGCTGGTTCTCGGTTGTCGACGCAATGGTGTATGTCGACCATCCTGTGCACTCTTCTCATCTTCACACAGTGAATATCGACTTTATGGCGGAAGTCGATAAGCAGCCCCGACGAGTGGCTATCGAGATGACCGAGGAGTCGGCCCGGGATCTCGCTAAGGCGATCGTCAGCACCATTGAGCTCGCTCCCGTCGGTCTCGCTTCGAAGGATGCGGACGCACGCTCTCCAGGGCGCGGGTATTGATTGCAGCGAGGAAGCGAGCGCGGTGTGCTTCCTCCTAATCCCAGACCGAGGCTATCAAGGCTAGCTTGAGATAGGAGCAATAGGGATTATTGAATGGTTGGCTGTGGGACCCGGATTATCCGCGTGGGCCCCTGGTTTTCGCAAACGCTTACTTCGGATCCCGGTACGGGCGAAGTGTTGGTAAATGAAATGTTGCGACTCGAAACGGAGGCGCTGCAGATGAGCTAATAGAAAAGGGCGCCCCCTACGGAAGGTCGCCTGCCTACTGATGTATAAGGCGAAGAAGCCCGTCTCACGGACCCGCCGCCTTGAGTCAAGCCTGCTCGGGGCGTGAATAGGCCTCCTAACAGAATGTATGCTTACAGAAGAGAAGTTGGTATGTCCGCAGTACAGCAGTTGAGGCAGCAAGGACCTTGCTAGGGTCATTATCGATCCAGGCGGCCTTCTCTGTCGTACTTAACAAGTCTTATGGCTCAGAAGAAAAGGACGAACAATGCCCTTAGTGACTCCCCCGAGCGATTCGTGGTTCGTTTCGCTCGATGACCACGTGATCGAGCCTCCGACGCTCTGGACGGACCGACTTCCGTCGAAGTACCGCGACATAGGACCGCGCGTGATTCGCGAACAACTGCAGTCACAGGAGACTCTCCGGGGCGTTGAGGTGGACGGTAGCGGAAAGTGGGCCGACGTCTGGGCCTACGAAGACCTCCGGCGGCCAATCGACTCAACATTCGCCGCGATTAGCTTTGGTCGTGACGAGTTTCAGCCGGGTCCCATGCTTTACGAACAGATGCGGCCGGGATGCTACGACTCACGGGCACGGCTGGCGGATATGGACCGCAACAATACGATCGCCTCACTGTGCTTTCCGACCATCTGTCGGTTCTGCGGCCAAGCCTTTTACGAGGCGAAGGACAAAGACCTAGCGTTACTGTGCGTCAAAGCGTTCAACGATTGGATGATCGAGGAATGGTGTGCGTCGACCGGTGGGCGCCTCCTCCCACTCACGCTGATCCCGCTTTGGGATCCGTCTCTCGCCGCGGAGGAAGTACGTAGGAACGCGGCCCGTGGCGCTCGGGCTATTGCCTTCTCGGAGCTGCCGACAAGGCTAGGGCTCCCGTCGATCCACGACAAGAACGGCTATTGGGAACCTCTGTTCGCAGCGTGCGAAGAGACTGCTACGTCTATCGCGATACACGTCGGTTCCTCATCGCAGCTTCCGAGAACGTCTGACGACGCGCCGCCTGCGGTGACAGTTGCTCTTGTGGCTAACAATGCGACCCTCTCGCTGGTCGACTTCCTGTGGTCCGGCGTACTCGAGCGCTATCCGGGTCTCAACCTTATGTACTCGGAGGGGCAGATCGGTTGGATTCCGTTCGTCCTCGAGCGCTGCGACAAGATCTGGAACACCGAGCGTCAGACGAGCGCACGAGGACGCAGCTACCATGAGTTTTATAAGATGACGTCCTCAGAGACGCCGAGCTTCTATTACTATCGCCAAGTCTACGGCGTAATGTTCGACGATGATCACGGACTGCGCTCTATCGATGCCGTAGGAGAAGACAATGTCCTATTCGAGGTTGACTACCCACACGCCGATAGCACTTGGCCGAATACACAAGGGATTGTTCGTCAGATCGAGGATATCCTGACCCCGGCGCAGGCCGCAAAGGTGTTGCGTGAGAACGCAGGCCGACTGTTCGACATTCCAAGTCTGCCATCGAATACCGGTGCATAAGACGTTAGGGTCCGCAGCGTACCTAGTCTCGTGAGTAGTACGGTGGTTTGTGGAGATCGGCGAGCAGGGGTTCGTGATGGCGTTCTCTCCAGGACCGGCTCAGTTCTTGAGGAGCGTCAGCGGCGGTTAATGGCTGTGGCGTTGGTGGCGGGGATGGGCCGAGGCGGTCGGGCCGGGTGGGGTGACGTCGGGCCTGAGCCGTAAACATGTTCATCGCCGGTGCGAAGGAGTTCGCGGCGGGGTGGGGCCGTCTGGCCGGGTGGGTCGGGTGGAGTCGGGACGCAAGTCTGCCGAGGAGTTGGAGCCGGGGTTGATCGACGGGTTGGAGGCGATGGTTGACCCCGAGACTGGGGGTGATCCGATGCGCCTGGTGCGCTGGACGATGAAGTCGACCCACACACCGGGCAGTTCGCTACCACAATGACCGAGACGGCGAGCACCGCGCTGCCGGTGAGTCGGTGATGAGCATCGACTGGAAGAAGGAGCACCGTCGCACTCGGGGTGCTGGGATCCTTGGCCAACCTTAGCATTGGCCAGGCTGCAACTGAGGTGGTAGAGGAACTTGCCGAGTTCGCGTCGGGGTGGGGCCGTCTGGCCGGGTGGGCACGCTGGAGCTGACGCAGTGCCCGGCGCCAGTCGAACTCCAAGGCTGGTCGGCGGATCGCGAACGGCGGCGACGAATGGAACCCGGCCGGCCAGCCGGTGCGGGTGAATACCCACGAATTCCCCGACCCGACGGTACCCAAGGCCATCCGCTATGGGGTGTTGGACGTCCGGGACAACGAAGGATGGATGAACGTGGGTGACGACAATGACACCCCTGCGTTGCGGTGGCGTCGATCGCTGACAGGCCCGGTGGAGGGGCGCAGGGGATGGGGGGCCCGTTACCGCGACGCCACCGCTTTGATGATCATCGCCGACGCCGACGCCGACGCCTGCGGGTCGAGCAGCTACCGGTCCCGGGTGTTCAAGACCGAACGCGCCCGCCTGGCCACCACCATCGGTGTGGTGATCACCATATGGCACACGCCACATGCCCGGGCACCTCGAAGTGGGACAAGTGAGACGCGTTGAGCCTTCCGGACAGCAGACCCACTAAGGTAGGCTTCTAGGAGGAGATCTAGCTTCATGCCAAGCAACGTAGAATTGCTTCTCTTGACTAGAAAGAAGAAGCCTCGAAGATGGTGATCGATGGGTCCCGGTCGGTTCCTGAGGTGGCTGGGGAGATCTCGGTGAACGAGTAGACATTGCGGAATAGGGGTGGCCGCTTACCGGAAGGCTTACTCTGGTGATGAGCCGGTGGTGTCCGGTCCGCGGCGTAAAATGGAAGACGGGCCTAGGTTCCATCAACCCACCTGCAAACAGGAGAAGGAGGCCCGCAATCGTGTCCCGTCAAGTATTCGCACATCGAGCGCGTCCGGTGCTGACATCGACGAGCTGTTCGCTTCTGAGAATGAGCTCGGCGAGGTGCTGGGGGAGGTGAAAACCGACGTTCCCGGCCCATCGTCTACTCGCGGAGGGGGTGGGTCGTTGCGACCGCATTCCAGAGGTCGCAGTGGTGTTGGTCCTTGAGGCCGCAGAACTCTCCCAGGTCGGACGTACTCAGTCTAAGAACTGTGTCAGTTTCGGCCTGGTACTCATGCCAGCTGACGGGGCCACATATAGCCGCTGGCAACGATGGCCGACCCGACTCGGCGAACGTCGTCCAGGCCACGGCCATTATCGCAGACAGTCTCTTTTGCGCAGTATCAAGGCTTCTCAGCGGTCCGGACGCCCCGTGGAAGCCGGGGAACAGGTACAAGAGCTCTGCAGTATGACTTGAGCGATACGAAAAGGAGACGTCAGGAGTTGGAATCGGAGTGTCAGGGACGTCGAAGAGGTACGGAAACACGTCGGTCCACTTCGACATGGTGGCAACACACTGGCGTTCTCCAGATATCCACATCGCATCCGTGAGAACCGCAGCTAACGCATTACTCGGGCTTTCGTATTCCTCGAGCGGATACCTCTCTTGGACATCCTTCCATGCATCAGGAAACAGAAGTCCAATCTGCTTGTAATAGTCGGTAGGTGCGGTGCTCTCGCCGGTGTTGAGCTCCCTAAGCCCAAGGAACCATGTACATTCATCTCGATTCATCCCGCGCAGGACAGGTACCCGCTGGAAATGACCGGACCGATAGGCCTCGACTATCGGTTCTGGGATAGTGTTACCATCCACGACCAGTCCTACACTGTACTTTCCTCGTGGGTCCTGATCCAGCGAGTTCGCCGCGAGAATGCGCTCAATTGGTAATGATCTAAGCCCTGCTGGAGTCTGCTCGACGCCAATGGTGTCGCAGAATTCGACAGCAGCTCTGCTCGCCGTCTTTAGGTCGCGAATCCCTCTCGTCCACATTTCCGTGCTCTGGACAATGGCACGATGAAATAATCCTTCAGAGAAGGGGGAGAGGAGGAGCCCTTGAACCAATGAGGCGCCTCCGGATTCCCCGATGATCGTGACCCTATTTGGGTCCCCACCAAACTCCGTGATGTTCTCCCTTACCCATCTCAGCGCGAATTGCACGTCGAGAAGGCCATAGTTTCCACCAGGGCAGTCTTGGCTCTCGAGTTCTGGGTGAAAGAAGAAGCCGAAGATGTTGAGGCGATAGCCAACAGCGACCAACAGTGCTCGCCCCGAGCCAACAAGCAGTCGGGGATCGTAATCGTTGGGTGATCCGCAAGCCAGGCCTCCGCCGTGGATCCACACCATCACGGGTAAAGGCTCGCTGTGGTCGGTAACGGGAATGGTAACGTTCAAGAAGAGACAATCCTCGGTGTCTGATCGCGCAGCAAAACCGTGGAGCTCTGAATTTTGGGCACATGCGGGCCGAACTCGGGCCGCCTCAAGCGGCTGGCTCCACGGCGCTGGGGGCTGCGGGGGTCTCCATCGCAAGACGCCCACTGGTGGGGCGGCGTAAGGAACACCCAGGAACTGCCTAACACCGTCTCGGACGAACCCTGTAACGGGACCAGAGGAGGTCAGAACTGTTGGGATGGCTTCCATCCAATCGTTGGGTTTGAAGAAATCGCTTAATGGTGGAGTTGACACTGCCTCGTCGCGCTCGCAGCATCCGTTATGTTAGCAGGCAGCAACAGGGGAATCTAAGGGGGGGGATGAGAAATAAGTCAAGAGTTGTGGATGAGATCGTTTGGGACGGCGCCCCTTCCGGTCGTCAGCTTCGGTTGTCACCCCCCTTCGCTTAGTTTTGGAGGGCACGGTTTGAGCGAACTGGTCGGGACCGAGCAGTTCCGTGATCGCGATCGGCTCGTCATAGCAATGGCAGGCCGTCGCCGGTCCAATTCGACGGCACGATAGGTTACAGCGGTCGCATCTCTGCTCGCCGAGGTAGCGGGCGTCGCAGGCCGGACAGCCGTAAACGGTGTCGGCCGTGGCCGCGATCGGCTCGGCGAGGCACCCCGGTTGGCCGTCCACGCGCTCTCGCGGCATCCGTTCGAACAGAACCGCTGGCATCCATGCCGCGGAAGGGCGCCCGGCACACCGGGCAGGTCGTCCCGGTTTCGTCGCGAGCGGGGTTCACGCTGCCACCTCTTTAGCCGTGACGGGCTTGTCGGCGGAGGGTCCGGCCTCGGCAGGTCATCCGACCGGCACGGCGTCTTTGAACTGGGCGCGCCGGCACGGACCATTGCGAACGAGGTGGGGAGCGATGACGGCACGCCAGCTATGCCTATCCGACCCAGATCGTCAAGTCCCAAGGGATGACCGTGGACCGGGCTGCTACCGAGAGGCGATGTGCCTTCGGCGAGGGGGCGGGGATCTGGATTCTTGTCACCGAACGGGTGTCCTTCTTCCAACAGCTTTGGACCTTCGACAGCCCAGATACTGTTGGAAGATAAGGCTGAACCGCGGCAACCCGATGTCGGAGACTTGACCAGGAGCGCCGTGACGAGCAGAGCTGCCGTTAGGCGGTGCGCCGGCGGCGCAGGAACGGGTCTCTCAGCGCATCAGTGGCATAGGTGTTGCCGTGGTCGGCGATGGTCTGGCCCGGGGCGACGATCTGGTCGATCCGGTCGAGCACGTCAGCGTCGAGGTTCACGTCGGTGGCGCCGAGTTGGCTGTCGAGCTGCTCCATAGTCCTGGGACCGATGATCGGAGCCGTCACCGCAGGGTGTTGCATCACGAACGCCAACGCCAGATGCACCAGGGAGATGCCCGTTTCCTCGGCGAGCACGGCGAGGTCCTCGACGGCGTCGAGCTTGGCCACATTCTCCGGCTTGGACAGATCGAAGCGGTCGGGCATCATCTGCGCCCGTCTGGTCTGCGGCGCGGTCTGCCCCTTGCGGAACCTCCCGGTGAGCCAGCCTCCGGCGAGAGGGCTCCATGCGAGGACTCCAAGGTGGAACTGCTCGGCTACCGGGAGCACATCGCGCTCGATGCCCCGGTCAAGGATCGAGTACGGCGGCTGTTCGGTGACGAACCGGCCCAGTCCACGCTTCTCGGAGATCCACTGGCCCTCGACGATCCGGTACGCCGGGAAGGTAGAGGAACCGAACGCACGGATCTTGCCCTGACGTTGCAGATCGGTCAGTGCGGCGATCGTCTCGTCGTCGTCGGTACCTGTATCGGGACGGTGCACCTGATAGAGGTCGATCCAGTCAGTTTGCAAGCGCCGCAGACTGTTCTCGATTTCCTGCAGGATCCACCGCCGGGAGTTGCCGCGCTTGTTCGGGTCCCCGCCCGGTGCTCCCATAGACACGTCCATCGGACCGTGAAACTTGGTCGCCAGGATGACGTCGTCGCGTCGGCCGCGCAGCGCCTCGCCGACGATGATCTCGGATTGGCCCTGGGAGTAGACGTCAGCTGTGTCGACGAAGTTGACTCCCTCGTCCAGCGCCCTGTGGATGATGTTGGTCGACGCTTCGTGATCCGGCTCGCCCCAAGCGCCGAACATCATGGCGCCGAGGCACAGCGGGCTGACGTACATTCCGGTGTGACCAAGGTTGCGATGCTCCATCAGGGCACGCTACCCACCTCCGTCGCCCTGGCGGATGCACAATCCGAACTCAGAGCTGGCCTTTTGGGGATGGGTGATGAGGTAGCGGTAGGCGGGCTCGACGCGGGATCGCCGGTGCCAATCTAGCTGCTGGGCGCACGAAGAAGCCGAGGTCCAAGCGGTGCTCGTCACCCATGTGGTGAGCGAGCCCGGTCATAACCCAGCGAGCACAATGGCGGTATGTCGAGTGAACAAACGATGATCAGCGTCGGTCTTCGGCCGGTCGTTGAGGGCGGTCGGCGGCGGGCGTCAGCCTTCACTGTCGAGCTGGGCCATCAGCTGGGGGGGGTAGCGGTCGCCGCGCGCCGCACCGCGCGGGATCAGTTTCTCGATCTGCGCGATCTCGTCCCGGTCCAGCGACACGAGAGCGCTGTCGATCAACGTGTGGACTTGGTCCAGGCGTCGTGAGCCGACGACCGCCACGATGTCCTCGCTCTTCGCTGCGACCCAGGCGATGGCCAGTTGTGCGATGGAAGCGTCCTTCGCGTCAGCCAGCGCCTGCAACCGTGCGATGAGGGCGTCATTGTGTTCGCGGTTGGCGCCCTGGAAGCGCGGCGAGAGGGCTCGGAACCCCTCGGTTGACCCGCTGCCGCCGACCAGGCCGCGCGAGAGCACCCCATAGGCGGTGATGCCGATGCCGAGCTCATGACAGACGGGCAGGATCTCGTCCTCGATCTCGCGACTGAGCAGCGAGTACTCGATTTGCAGGTCGCTGATCGGCGCGCTTGAGGCGGCGCGGCGGATGGTCTCCGCCCCGACCTCGCTGAGGCCGACGTGGCGCACGTAGCCCTTTTCGACCAATCCTGCGATGGCGCCGACAGTATCCTCGATTGGCACCGATGGGTCGACCCGGGCGGGGCGGTAGATGTCGACGTAATCGACACCGAGGCGTTGTAGCGAGTAGGCGAGGAAGTTGTGCACCGCCTCAGGCCGGGCGTCGTTACCCCCCATCGTGCCGTCGGGACCGCGCATGGCACCGAACTTCACCGAAAGCACGACCTCCTCGCGGTCCCGGTCTTGCAGCGCCCGGCGGATCAACCATTCGTTGTGGCCGCTGCCGTAGAAGTCGCCGGTGTCTAGCAGCGTGCCCCCGGCATCGAGGTAGGCATGGATTATACGCACGCCCAGTTCGTCATCGATGGGTCCATAGGCGCCGGACAGGCTCATGCAACCTAGGCCGAGCGAAGAGACGGTGGGGCCGGTGCGGCCGAGGCGGCGGGTCTCGATGTGAGCTGTTATACCACGCTGTGAAGAGAATCAACCGTGAGTGGGCCGCGGCGGGTTCATGCCACCTTGTGAGGGTGACGCTGTAGCCGAGGGTTTGGAGTTGCTCGATGTAGTGGTCGCGTCGGCGGTCGGGGTTGGTGCGCCGGGCGAAGTAGTCGCCTCCGAGGTCTTGGTGTCGCAGTTGTCGGTGAGGAGGTGCCAGGCGATGACGAGGATGGAGTGCCCGACAGCGACAGCGGCTTTCTTCTTGCCGATGCGGTGGGAGAGACGCCAGAACTGGGCGGCGAGGTAGGTGTCTCGGCAGCGCCCGGCGCGCCACGCGCATTGGTTGAGCATCCCGCCCAGCCAGCGGTCCCCGGGGCGGGTCTTGCCCGATCGGCGTTTCCCGCCGGTGATGTTGGTGCCCGGGCGAGGCCGGCCCAAGAGGCGAGGTGCCCGGCGGTGGGGAACCGGCTCATGTTGACGCCGATCTCGGCGATGATCGTCTCGGCGGCCCGCTCGCCGACGCCGGGGATGGTGGTCAGTCGGCGGCGGGCCCCAGCGAAAGGGACGCCGGTCTCGCTGGTGTGGGTGGCGACGAGGGTGTCGATCTGGGCGTCGAGGCGGGCGATCGAGCGCTCCAGGCACTCGGTGTGGTCGAGGGCCATCCCGACATCAAGGCGTGGTGGTCGCCGAAACGGCCCCGGAGCGCCTCGCGCAGGTCGGGGATCTTCTTGCGCATGATGCCTTTGGACAGTTCGGCGAGGACCACAGGGTCGCGTTCGCCGGCCACGAGCGCTTTGAGCATCAGCCGACCCGACACGGTCAAGATGTCCGAGGCGACCACATCGAGCTTGATGCCGGCGTCTTCGAGGGTCTTCTCGATCCGCTGGAACTCGGCGGTGACCGACTGGACCATCCGTTTGCGATATCGGGTCAGGTCGCGCAGCTGGCGGATCACCTCGGGGGGCACGAAGCTGCCTCGCAGCAGGCCGTGCCCGAGCAGCTCGGCGAGCCACTCGGCGTCGAGCACGTGGCTTTTGCGGCCCGGGACGATCTTGACGTGCGCGGCGTTGACCAACTTCTGATCGACTCCCCGGTCCTCCAGCACGTACCACACCGGCTTCCAATACGACCCGATCGCTTCCATGACCACCTCGTTCACTCCCTCAGCGGCGAACCAGTCGGCCATCGCCTCCAGGCCAGACAGAAACGACGGGAAGCTGCGGGTCTCCTTCTGTCGTCTTCGGCCCCCCAGTCCCGGGGTCCGCACGCAGGCCACTACCTCGGCCTTGCCCACGTCGATCCCCGCGCACCGCTCCACCAGCACATCCATGTTCGTTACCTCCCCCATCGTGGTCGATGGCGGCGGCGTGGCGGGCGTGGACCGGGTGGGATTGTCGAGTCCGCCTTGCGACCGGGCCGAGCGGCTTGCTGGCGCGGAGCTCGGATGCCATCCCGGACTCCCGGCCGTCCTCGACACCAACGCCAGGTTCATCACCTGGCAAGCTTTTAGATCTTCCACCTAAGTTTCGAGGATCCCGTTGACATTCGCAGCACCGATGCTATATTGAAGCCCGCAGATGGCGAGGAGCCGACCTGCGGAGGGGGACCATGGAGATGCAGAACGTTGTGGCGTACGATGAGGGCTCCTCTGTGCGCCGGGCGGCGATATTTTGTAGTGAGAAGTCTTCGAACTTGCGGCCGAAGCGAGATGGCGAGGCCCGTGGGGCTTCATCGCTCGACGTGCCTTTGAGGACCGATGACACCATCGCTCGAGTAAGGCGTGACGGTCCAAGCAAGCCTCGGCTGTCGACGTGCACCTTCTCTCGGGGACCAAAGGAGGGTTGGTGTAACTGGTTGATGTGGATCCACGAGTTATCGACACCGACTCCAAGTAATCAAAGGCCCAAACAGAATTGTGGTTGGACCGGCTCCTGCAAGTACGCTCATTAGAGCGGCGGTCGGTGCACTGGGATGAAGGTAGTGCCTGCGACGGGTGATACTTGGCCGGCAAACCCGATCCGCCGTCATAGATACGAGACCCTAACAGTCGAGTCGGTTCGTACAGGCTTAACACCCAGATTTAGCTGTCGCCCATCCGAAGTGGCCTGCTACTCGAAGCCGACGGCCTATGGAATCATCCTTAGGAAGGAGTTTCTGGCTTGGTTTTTGATGAAACATTCAGCAACTGCTTACCCCTTGTATTCGGCAGCTATATCTCGGAAGGAAAGTGAGTTCAGTGGCAGACTACAACCAGGTTATTCAACTGCTCCACCGTTGGTGCGCAGCCCACGATTCACATGATCTCGAAGCAATGAGCCAGTTAGTCACTAGCGACGTTGAAATGTTCCGTCAGACAAACCGCGAAGCGGCTCTCGATCGACTTCGCGTGTCTTATGCCAGCATGACACAGCTACGTCGCCACGTCATCACCAATACTGTGATACTCGAAGACAGCGACGAGGAGGCTCTCACACAGTCGTACATCCTTCATTTCCTAATAAAAGACGACAAGGTATGGCTCAATTATACGGGCACCTACCGCTTCCTCTCAGTCCTTCAAAACGGTCGATGGCTTGTGCGGAGGTGGGAGGATTTCCCTGATACCACGTACAGCACCGGCGATGCGGACGACAGGCCTGCTGCCGGTGTACTGCAGAGCACAAAGGCATTCTGAGGTGTGGTGGGCTGGGTGCCGTGACCGTGTCCCGCTGGTTGTTTAGGGAGCGGACCGCCGAGCCAATGCCTTTGCCTCTGACCCACAGTCTCTAGGTATCTCCGATCCTTCAATAGATGGGTTGCCGCAAGAATGTCGCGAGTCGGGTGCTTCGACTGTGACATCCAGGCTCGGTAACGACGTCCGAATCCACGGGCGTCCGTGCGCTTGCACTCGATTGGTCCCAAGATCTGTACCTCTCCTCTACTTCAGAAACGGTGGTTTACATGATTGGACCCCTTCACCTCCGGAATCGCCGCCTTGTGTCCCGGCAGCGCGCCGTTCTGGTTGCAGGAGCGGTCTCGCTCGTAGTGGCGGTCTCGGCGTGTGGAAGCGCTACCCCCCATCCACCCGGCGCCGGCTCGAGCGCAACGTCATCACCCACGGGATCCTCGTCAAGCAATAGCCCTGCATCGGTAGGGCTGGCATACGCTCAGAAGCGGGTTGATCAATACAAAGCGCCTGTCGCTAAGTTCCCGATCCCGGGGGGCGCGTTGGACGCTCCGAA
The DNA here is from genome assembly GCA_965276635.1 of Acidimicrobiales bacterium. GTDB lineage: Bacteria > Actinomycetota > Acidimicrobiia > Acidimicrobiales > Palsa-688 > CBDIBC01. The sequence goes on from CBDIBC010000003.1 coordinate 153,492, forward strand.
GGTGGCGGCGCTTAAGGGCCAGACGATCCTGTTCGTCCCATTTGGCCTTATTGGTCCATTTATCTTAGAGCAACAGTCCCTGAAAGCCGCACTGTCGCACGCCGGCATCAGCATGACAACTTGCGACCCCAACTTTGCGCCGTCGGCTGCTGCGACATGCATGCTTAACGCAAAGGCGAATGGGGCTGCAGCCGTCATAACTTCAGCCATCCCTTACGCTGTTGCGTCCAACGCTTACAACAGTCTGGCGGCCCAGCACACGTTCGTTCTCGCCACAGATGCCGGGATGTCTCAACTGCTGAATACCAGCAACATGGTCTTCCAATCCGGTCAGAGTTCACTCAACATCTTCGGGACAGTGGCCGTGGACTACGTGATTGCTGCGTCCAAGGGTAAAGCTCACGTGCTGTTTGTTGACCAAACCGACAGCCCGACCATCGTCATCGAGGCCGCCGTGATGCAGGCTGAGTTTAAGAAATACTGCCCAGGTTGCACCGTCGTCCTAGACACTGTGACCGCGACGGACAACTTCATTGCATCCTCGGTCAGCAGTAAGCTTGTTTCCAACCCTCAGACCGATTATGTATTGGCGCAGACGGACATTCAGGTGCCTGTGATCCTGTCAGGCGTGCAAAGTGCGGGATTCACCCAGAAGGTTAAGTGCGTGACTTTAGGCGGTGCCCCGGGCGCTCTGCAGGCGGCCCAAAGCAATCAGTTCGTCATCGCTGATGTTAGCAATGACTTCACCTATTACGGGTGGACCGAGACTGATTCGTTATTGCGCCTGCTCACAGGCGCGCCAGTCGGCCCGGACCCATTACTCCCGACCCGGGCCTTCGACCAGGGAAATCTAAAAGGGGCGAACCTGAAGTCGGCGACCGCCGGTGGTAGCAGCTTGTACGGAGATACCTCGTACCCCCAGCTATTCCTCAAGCTCTGGGGTGTGCAGTAACAGAGACGGTCCTTTGACTTGTGAATGCGGCACCCAGGGACCGCTGGTCTCGCGCCGGCGAGCGCCGCACGGTCGCTGAGCCGGCAGGCAGAAAGTGAAGGGCATTAAAAGTGAAGGACATGAATGGACTCCGCTAGGGTTGAAGTGCGGCACCTCTCTAAAACATTTGGTCACACGCGGGTGCTGAGTGATGTTCATATGTCAGTCGCACCGGGCGAGATTCACGCTCTCGTCGGCCAGAATGGGTCGGGGAAATCTACTCTCATCAAAGTAATCGGGGGCTATCACGCCCCGGATCGTGGAGCCGAACTCCTAGTTGATGGCGATACAGTCCACCTTCCGGTCAAGCCAGGGAGCTTGACTGCTTTGGGCATCTCGTTTGTTCACCAGAATCTCGGCCTTATAGATCATCTGTCGATTGCGGAGAATATCAGCATTGGCCAGGACGAGTATGCGGTCTGGAGTCGCTTACTCAATCGCCGCAAGGAGGCGGCCATAGCAGGCGAGGTGCTTGCCCGTCTGCACGTGCTCCTCGACCCGTCGACGCCGGTTCGGGACCTCAACTCGGAGCAGCGAGTCAGCGTTGCGATTGCGCGCGCCCTTCGCTCCCAAATTCCCGGGAAGGGCCTGACGGTTCTCGACGAGACAACTCGCGCCCTGTCAAGAGAGGGTGCTGCTTCCTTCTATCAGACTCTCCGGCGCGCAGTACACGAGGGAGGCAGCGTGTTGGTCGTGGCGCATTCCCTGGCGGAGGTAATGGCGGTGGCCGACCGAGTAACGGTCTTGCGCGATGGCTTGGTGGTCGGCGATGGGATGCCCACCTCCGAACTGTCAGAACAGGCAATCGCTTTCCTGATGCTCGGCCGCAGCGTCAAGCAAATTCGTAGGCTCCCCCCGCCAGCGGATAGTCGTCCGCACGTTGTCGTAAAGAATCTAGACACCGGCCAGGGCGGGCTTCTGAACTTGGCTATCGCCAAGGGAGAAATTGTGGGTCTCACGGGTAGTACAGGGTCGGGCTGGGAACAGGTACCCTACCTGTTGTCAGGAGTCTCACGGGTCAGGATGGGTATAGTCGAGGTCGACGGTTGCGCAGTAGATTTGACTCGGGCCGACGTGCACACCCAACTTCGAGCCGGGATTGTGCTTGTCCCCGAGCGACGTGAGCAGCAAGGACTGGCACTGGGGCTGAGCGTCGCTGAAAATGTGACCCTTCCACGACTGCGTGTTCGCGGGCGACCGTATTTGTCGGGTCTCCGCTGGCAACGCGAAGAGGCGAGCCGAGTCGTCGAGGAACTCGACGTTCGGCCGCCCGACCGACGTCTGCCGGTGGGCAAGTTGAGTGGTGGCAACCAACAGAAGGTGCTCTTCGGCAAGTGGCTCCTCGGGGCCCCTTCCGTGCTGATACTGCACGAACCTACGCAAGGAGTCGACTTGTCCGCGCGCCGCGACCTTCTAAACGCCGTCATCTCGGCGGCTGAGTCCGGAACCTCGGTCCTTCTGGTTACTAACGACGTCAACGATCTGAGCGCAATGTGCCGACGGGTGTTAGTTGTCCATGATGGCGCGGTGAGCGACGAGTTGGTAGCCCCCGTCGCCGATGACATCGTTGCTGCCGTCTACGACGGGATGCCGAATGTAGTGGAACACGCATGAATGAGCATAACAGCGAATCGGAGAGGACCGATGCCACGGCGATCGAACTGGCCGACGTGGAGCAACGCCTCGTAGATCTAGCCGGCCTTTTTGCCGCCGGTGACCTGTCGGGCTCGGAATGGGTACGGGCCCGGACCGGACTCCGCAGCCGTCAAGATGGGCTCCGCGAAGCGCTTTCCCGGCAACGGGGTGACGACGCACTCGAAGCCCCCAAAGGGGAGCGTGGCATAAGAGCGGCTTGGCCTACCGTATTCACTGAAACGGGAGAATCGACAGCCGTGTCGGAGCCCGAGTTATCGGAGCCTCGGCTCAAAGCATCTGAGGGTGCACCAAAGCGGGAACGTCCCAGAGCGGGTCTCATCGAGGACGGGGTGCAGCGCTTATCCGTAATTGGGGTCTGGGGCCTGATGCTCTTGGTCTACATCGCCATCGAGCCACACAAAATGCTCCAGGTTGCTACCTTTAGGAGCATCTTCAGCTCGCAGGAACCGCTCGTTTTCCTCGGTCTCGCGGTGCTTTGCACGTTCACCGTCGGCGAATTTGATCTCTCGATAGCCTCGATCATGGGACTTAGTGCTACGCTAATCCCCGTGCTCTCGGTGAATCACGGACTCGCTATTGGCTTAGCGTGCATTCTTGCCCTTGCTATCGGCATAGCCGCTGGCGTGGTCAACGGGTTCGTTACCGTCGTCGTTGGCGTAGACGGCTTTATCGTTACGCTTGGGTCAGGCACCCTGCTACTAGGTGTCGCATCATGGGCGTCCAACTCCACGACAGTGTCCGGACTGAGCCGGGGATTCGGTAACATTGCATTAAAGGACCTCTGGGGTCTACCTCTGTCCTTTTACTATGGCCTGGCCGCTTCCCTCATCTTTGCTTACATACTCTCTTTTACTCCGTTGGGCCGGCGCATGACATTTGTAGGCGCCAACCGGGAGGTGGCCCTCCTGGCTGGGGTTCGCGTAAATCGGATTCGGTTCTTATCTTATGTTATGAGCGCTCTAATTGCAACGATAGCTGGCATTTTGTTAACCGCCGGGTTGGGCGGATTTGATTACTCAAGTTCGTCCACTTACTTGCTCCCGGCGCTGTCAGCTACGTTTATCGGGACGGCCGTCATTCAACCGGGACGGTTCAATCCCATCGGCAGCCTCGTGGGGGTTTATTTTCTCGCCAGCGGTATTCTGGGTCTCCAACTGCTAGGCGTCGGAGGGTTCATCGAGGATGTGTTCTATGGCGGAGCGTTGATCTTAGCAGTGGCAATATCGAGTTTAGTTCGGCGGAGACGAGTGCATTCATGAGGCTACTATGGTGGGCGGTCCCTGCTGGGGGCCGTCCCGTAGGGAGAGCGAATGACAGCGCATGTAGCCCGTCATGGCGCTGGTAGGGTGCCTAGGTGTCCGGTGTCCTTCTCGCAGCCTGACGAAAATGCTTTGGAAAGGGAACGGAACAAGGTCCGAACTGTGGGTCATCGAGGAGGACGAGATACAGGCCAAGGCTGGGGGGGGAGGGGATAAAGCCATGGTAAGCGGGTTTCCAAGCAGAGGATCAGTATAGGATGAAAGGAGCCAAGATCCGGTGACGACTTCGAGTGGCAGAATAGTAGAGAGGGTCCCTGTGAAGTACATAGCGCTAGAGGAGGCGTTCGCTATCCCCGGTCTGAAGCGTCCTCCGGATCTACCTAGAAATGTCAGGGTTCCACGTAAGGGCACGGAGGAGTACTGGCGCAAGCTGGTCGACTTCACAGAGTACCGGATTCCGGAAATGGATCGACACGGTATCGATATTCAGGTGCTGTCCTTGACGGTTCCGGGTATTCAGGCGGACGTTGATCCGTACAACGCTGTCGAGAACGCCGTATTCGCGAACGACTTCCTCGCCAAGGTCATTGCGGAGAATCCAACGCGGTTTCGGGGGTTTGCGGCTTTACCGTTGCAAGACCCCCGAGCAGCAGTCGTCGAGCTGCGCCGGTGCGTCGAGGACCTAGGCTTTAGGGGCGCCTTGGTGAACGACCACACACAGGGCCATTACCTCGATGAACCGCATTACGACGGTTTCTGGAGCGCCCTGGAGTCAACCGGCCTCCCGCTTTACCTCCATCCTGGCTCGCTCCCGGCGGACAGTTGGAGCGTTCTGCGCGGCCGCCCGGAGCTGTACGGCGCGAACTGGAGTTGGGGCGCCGAGACGGGGGGCCACGCGCTGCGCTTGGTGTACGGTGGCGTCTTCGACCGGCACCCGGAGGCGAGGCTGATCCTGGGTCATATGGGCGAGTTCCTTCCGTTCCAACTGTCCCGGCTAGATGCCCGGTACGTCGACCTTGAACTCGATCGTCCGTTGGGGCGGATGCCCTCGGCGTATTTCGGCGAGAACATCCTGATTACGAACAGCGGTGTCGTTGCGCCAGCGGCCCTTACCGGTGCGGTGATGGCAGTGGGCGTCGACGCCGTAATGTTTTCAGTGGACTATCCTTATGGGTCGACTGCCGAAGCGATTCGCGGCTTCGAGGAGACCGAACTCAGCGACGTGGATCGGGCGAAAATTGCCTATCAGAACGCCGAGCGGATCCTAAAGCTGTAACGCAACGATATTGGGAGCCTCAAAGTTTGAGGGCAAGCTCACAAGGGGTTGGTCGCATGGCTACGTTTGTTCTTGTTCATGGCGCTGGTCATGGCGGATGGTGCTATCAGCGGGTGGCGCGGCTGCTTCGCGAAGCCGGCCACGACGCGTTCTCGCCTACTATGACGGGGCTAGGGGAAAGATCGCATCTGCTCGGCCCCGAGGTTGACCTGAACCTGCACATCCGGGACATCGCTGCGGTTCTCCACTACGAAGACGTTCACGATGTGATCCTCGTTGGTCACAGCTACGGGGGGATGGTCATAACCGGGGCCGCTGCTCGTTGCGCGGATCGGGTGGCTAAGCTGGTCTATCTCGATGCCCAGAAACCGAAGGGCGGCGAGGCCCTCGTAGATCTGTCGGGGCGAGTGTTGGCGTGGGTACGCCCGGCAGGCCGGGTGGTCGACGGACTCGAGTTGGTGTTGCTCCCATCTCCGCAAGCCGAATCGGTCTATGGCGTGAGCGATCCCGATGACCTGGCATGGATGGCGGACCGGCTGACCGGACACCCGTGGAAAACCTTCGAGCAGAAGCTGGAGCTCCCCGACGAGAACGGGTACTCGATGATTCCCCATTACCACATCGTTTGCACCTCCACCCTCGCGACTCGCGACCCCCAACTCATGGAACAGGCACGCTCCTCCGGGCGACTATGGGACATCGATACCGGCCATGACCTGATGATCACCGAACCCCACCAGGTGACCGAAGCTCTCCTTGCAGTAGCCGAGAGCTGACCGCGACCGTCATCGACTTGTTGTCCCGCAGTCTATTGGGGTGTGCCACCAGTGCGCACTCTGACGCACTGGTGGCGGGCGACGCAATCGAGATGGCGGTGGACGTCAGGGGCCGGAGGTGGTCGGGATGATCTTTCACCCCGACCGTGGTTCGACCCTCAACCAGCGATTTCACCGCTCTGTGTGCCGTAGTATCGAGATTCTCCCAGTCGATGGGAAGAGTCGGGCCCTGTTTCGATAATGCAGCTGCGGATCGTTGTTTCTGATACTCAATGACGAGGTTAGATCAGATCCAGAGCGCCACCGGTGTCGCCCGCGCCAGGGCGAAAGCCGGCCACCAGCGCATCGTTGGGACAGTCGTGGATGAGGTTACCGTGACCCGGCTAGCTTACCGGGCGAAGGGGCCGAGAAGCTGCATCTCGCGGATGTGGCGTTGAACTCCCCGCCGGGCGCCACAGTCACGGTCTTCGCCAGCTTGCGGCGATCGAGGCGAGGCGGGGCAGCTACGAGGAGGCGCAGGCCGCGATCTCCCGGGCCAGCGGTGTCAACCTCGCCGAGCGTCAGGTGGAACAGCTCACATGGCGGGCCGCGACCTATGTCGAGGCTACTACGACGCCAAGCAGCCCGACGCTGCCAGCGACAGCGACGTCCTTGTCATCTCCGCCGACGGCAAGGGATCGTGACAAGCGCACGATCAGCGACCAGGAAGGCGGCCCGGGTCGAGAGCCACAAGCTGACCACGAGGTCTCCAAGGGCGAGAGCCGCAACTCCAAACGCGTGGCCGAGCTCACCGTCGTCTGCGACGCCACGCCGGTGCCGCGTGCGCCTACCGACGTATTCGCTCGCAGCGGAGACCACAAGGCCTCTTGCACCAGTGGCCAACGCCAAGTGGTGCAGCGCGAGCGTCGTCGAGGAGGCCAAAGACGTCATCGCCAGAGCCTTCGACGAGGCCGAACGCCGTGACCCTGCCCACAAACGACCGTGGGTCGCGCTCGGCAATCGAGCCAAGTACCAAATCGACGTGATCCGTTCCGAGGCTCGCCGTCGCGGCATCGAGGTCGCTGTCGTCTCGACTTCATTCACGTTCTTGAGTACCTCTGGTCCGCAGCATGGTGCTTCGTAGACGAAGGCGACCCGGCCGCCGAGGACTGAGTCGCCGAGAAGGGCCTCGCCGGTGCTCGGCAACGTTGGCATCATCGCCGGCGCAATTACCCGCAAAGCAATGAGCGCTCGGTCTCGAGCGCTCACGGCGCAAGAACGCCCACGACGGCGTGCGGTACTTGACGAACAAGCGACCGTATCTCAACTACCGCAGAGCACGCGCCCAGGGCTGGTCGATCGCCTCCGGTGTGGTCGAAGGCGCCTGCCGCCACCTGGTCCGCGACCGCTTCGACACCACCGGAGCCCGTTGGTCGCTGGAAGGAGTAGAGGCCATGCTGAAGCTCCGGGCCGTCCCGACGAACGGCGACTGGGAGCAGTACTGGCCACACCACCTCGACGCCGAACGCCGACGAGTGTACGCCTCCCCGCTACGCCCACGGAACCATCCCGGCCGCCGCTTGACTTCCCTCCAGAAGAGCCGCACCCTTAACATTCCATTGTGCTGAAGGGGAAGATGTGGCGGCTACAAGTCATGATGTTGCACGGATGGCCGGGGTGTCGCAATCGACCGTGTCCAGGGCGCTCCGTGGGGAGCCCGGGATGTCGGCGGCGACCAGGCAGCGCATTCTGCGGGCTGCCAGGGCGTTATCCTACGTTCCGAGCGAGACCGGGCGCAGCTTGTCGACCCGGGCGACCCGACGAATCGGCATCGTGAGCGCGGAGCTCACGAATCCCTTCTATCCGGAGCTTGTCGAGCCGTTGCGCGCAGAGTTGGAACGTGTGGATTACCGCGCTCTGTTAGTTCCGGACAATCCGAATTCGCCCGTTGGCGTGGAAAGGCTTGCAGACGGATCTCTTGACGGTGTGGTGCTGACCACTGCCACAATCGGGTCTGCGGTGCCCTACCATCTGATTGAACGAGGAATCCCGTTCGTGATGGTGAACCGTGTCGTCGACGATGTCGAGGCCGACGCCTGCGTCATGGATAACAATCAGGGGGGCGCGCAGGTGGCAAGTATGATTGTCGAACTCGGGCATAACCGTGTCGGTGCTGTCTTTGGTCCGGCCAACACGAGTACGAGTCGCGATCGTGAGGCCGGCTTTCGGCAGGGGCTGAGCGAACATGGATTGGCGTTGCCTCAATCGGCTGTACGGCGAGGACCGTTTTCCTACGAGACAGGGCGCACCGCGACGCTTGAGCTACTTGACCTCCCGGACCGGCCAACAGCTCTCTTTTGCAGTAACGATGTTCTCGCCCTCGGGGCACTGAACGCCGCAGCGGCTCGCGGGATCGTCCCAGGCAAGGATCTGACCGTGATCGGCTTTGATGACATCGCAGCCGCGTCATGGGATGTCTTCAACTTGACCACAGTGCGCTGTGACCTTCATGCGATGGCTACAGATGCCATAGGTCTCTTGATGCAGCGGCTCAAAGACCCCCGCTGGCCTCCTCGCCAAATTGTGCTGGCAGGTGAGCTTATCGCCCGAGCCACTCACGCCCAACCGCCGCGCGCGTCGACCAGTGTAGTCTCGAGCATTTAGGTGGTTAGGGCTGGAATGCAATTAGTTGAGCGGTTATGGTGGTCCGATGGTGTAATGTCCATTCGCCGTGCCAGTCGTGGCGGGTGAGGTTGATGGCAGAGAGCTGGGCGTCGGCCTGGTTCATGATGCGCACCGAAGCGTCGGACGAGCGCCTCCTCCAGCTGGGAACCTTGGAACGTATCCTCCCCCCGGGGCCATCTGCGCCAGCACCTGAGGACCCCGGCGCGGCGGTGTCGGTCAGCCCGCCATTGCCGCGAGGGCGGACAACAAGTCCGGGGCCACATTGAGAGTGGCGGTGATGCCGGCGGCAATCAGCGCCTTGGCGGACCCGGCTCCCGTTCCGAGGTGTAGGTGGCGTGATCAGCCCTGGGAGGCAGAGCCTCTTATCTCCATCGAAGGTTCCGGGCGCCGTTCGTGCCCGTAACCGATGCGCTCTGCGTGGTCAGTTCGATGAATCCTCCCCGTCGAAGATCCTGACGTTGGTGATGGCGACCCTCGGCTTGCTGACCGCCTCGGTCGCTCAGCTCCGCGAGTCTCGTCGTTCGCGCCGAGTGGGACGGTTTCGACCCCCTGCTGCAGGCTCGGCCGGAGTGGAGATGGTTTGCCCGACAGGGGAGGCCAGCAGGATGTCGGTCGTGTGCTCGATGTGGCCGGCCAAGAGGAGGAGAGCCCGTTCGAGGTCGCGACCGAGGGCGGCATCGAGGATGGCGGCGTGCTCGGCGGCGACGTCGCGGTCCGGCTCGTGCCCGAGCGGTACGGACCACCGCCGGTAGAGCTCGGAAGAGTCGCGCAGACCGGCGGCGATGGCGATAAGGCGCCGATTGCCGCAGCCGTCGAGCAGAGCGGCGTGGAAGTCGGCGTGGGCCGTTACCCAAACGTCACTTAGACGGTCAGCATCGCCCGGGTCGAGGTGGGGTGCTCGGATAAGGCGATGATGAGCAGCGAGGACCCGGGACTCCCAGTCGACGTCGCCGTCGACTATGGCCCGCCGAAGGGCGAGGGTCTCCAGCTCCTTCCGGGCGTCGGTCAGCTCCCGAAGATCCTCCGCGGAGAGCGGTGTCACCTGAAAGCCCTGCTGCGGCTCGCCGCGCACGAGTCCCTGCTCCGAGAGGCGCAGCATGCCCTCCCTCAGGACCCCCATGCTGGTCCCGTATCGCTCACAGAGGTCGGCGTAGCGGAGGCGCTGTCCTGGCCCGAACCGCCCGGACAGAATCTCGGCACGCAACGATGAGAATACCTGTTCCGCCTTCGTCTGACTCGATAGCACGTGCACAGGTTATCAGAGCTTCGCAGAACAGATTTCCTCATGAACAAGGGCAAATTTAGAAAAACGTCTTGAATCTCGCATCACACGTGAGTAGCTTACCGTCGAGCGACGCGGGTCGCTCCGGGTTCGGGAGGTCTCGGTGCGCATAGCCAATGTGGCGGGCCGGCTTACGCTATTGGTGGGGGGTGGGACCGTGGACGTCGAGCGGGCCAGCAGCGGACGGTTCGGGTCTGACCCGCAGCGGGCCTTCGACCGCTTCACCGAGCTGCGCGAGTGGGCGGCCAAGGTCACGGAGGCGGATGAAGCGTGGGATGCTGCGGCGGCCGGACCACCAGTGCCGTCGCCCCGCCAGGTGTTCGCCATTGGTCTCAACTATGCCGCTCACGCGGCCGAGTCGGGTTTCCACCCGCCCTCGCACCCGGTTGTGTTCGCCAAGTACCTCACCTCCCTCAGTGGGCCTGTGACGGAAGTCGTCTTGCCGGTGGGTTCGGTCGATTGGGAGGTCGAACTGGTCGCTGCGATCGGGAAACCGTGCCGCAACGTCCCCGAGGCTCGGGCATGGGACCACGTAGCCGGACTCACCGTCGGCCAGGACTTGTCCGAACGGGACCTGCAGCGGCGGGGCCCTGCTCCGCAGTTCAGCCTGGCCAAGTCGTTCCCCGGGTTTTCCCCGACTGGGCCGGCGCTGGTCACCGCCGAAGAGGTTGAGCGCCCCGACGACCTCGGGCTGGGCTGTGCTGTTAACGGCGAGGACGTGCAAAAGGCCCGAACCTCCGACATGCTCCTGGGGGTCGCCGAATTGGTCGCCTACTTGTCGCGGATCGTAACGCTACTCCCCGGCGATCTGATCTTCACGGGGACACCCCCCGGGGTGGGCATGGGTCGCACGCCACCGCGCTACCTGCAAGCGGGCGACCGCCTCCACAGTTGGATCGAGGGGCTTGGCGAACTCGAGCAGCACTTCGTCGCACCGTCGAAGGACCTGCAAGAAGGCCAACCGTCATGAGCCTGCATCGCTTGGCCGCCATCACGGTGGGCGTACCTGACCCTGAGTCGGTCGTGACCTATTATGGCGAGTTCGGCCTCGACGCCGGCTCCGACGGGGCCTTGTCGACCGTGGACGGTGGCCGCCAGCTCGTGGTCGAGCCGGCGGCAACCCGCCGCCTGATCGAAATTGTCGTCGAGGCCGACGACCGGGACGACCTGGAACAGGCAGCCGAGTCCCTGATGAGCTCCGGACACCACCCCGAGGTCGACGGCCACCGCTTGGCGGCCACGGAGCCGGTCACCGGGGTCCGGGTCCGCTTAAATGTGGCGTCGAGGCTCGTGCTAGCCGCCGCCATCGCTGCTCCCGTCAACGGACCAGCCCGGGCCGAACGGCTCGGCCAACGGGCGCCCGCCGTCCTGCGCAACGGTTCAGTCCGACCCCGCAAGCTTGGCCACGCCGTTACTACGAGCACGGACCTCCAGGCTACGTCCCGCTTCTTCATCGATCTCGGCTTCCAGGTGAGTGACTTCATCGGCACCGCCGGGATATTTCTGCGTTGCTCGACCGACCACCACAACTTGGTCGTCCTGAGCGCGCCGGCCGAGTACCTCCACCATACGGCCTGGCAAGTCGACGACGTGGACGAAGTGGGGAGGGGTGCGTTCGCCCTTCTTGAGCAGCACCCGGACCGCCACGTGTGGGGGCTTGGCCGTCACCACGCCGGGTCCAATTTCTTCTGGTACCTGCGCGACCCAGCGGGCAGTTTCAGCGAGTACTACGCCGACCTCGACGTCATTCCCGAGGATGCGGTGTGGACCCCCGAGGCCCATCCGGGACGGCTTGGGCTCTACAGCTGGGGCCCCCCCCCGCCCCCGCAGTTCCTGCATCCGGAGGACCTCGCCGACCTTGTCGCCGTGTGCCGACCTGTAGACGCCTGAACCAAGGGAGCTGGGGGGTTGTGGGAGACCGGTGATCTGCTGACTCCGGTGGCGCTTGAGACGTTCCACGACTCCCTCCCGAGCAGCAGGACTGCTCCGGCGGACCGCTTTCGTCCGCTGATCTGCCGCCAGCCTTTGCGCCTCGTCAATGACGCAGCCCGTGGCGTCGCGGGTGGGAGGGCCACAGTTGACTCTCTCGACGGTTCAGCTGACTTTCGAACATACGGTTGACATTCGTAACGTCGCGGGATAGTATTGGAGTTCTGCGGGATGCACCGCTTTTGAGACCGGATCGATTGCTGCTGAGCAGGCGAATACGCGACGCCGAGGGGGAAGGCGACTCATGACACGTCGGAGGCACGGGGGGGTCGATGGCTGACTTTCTGGTGTTCGTGGTCGCTGGTCTCGGGTCCGGCGCGATCTACGCGCTCGGTGGAGTCGGGCTGGTACTAACTTACCGAACGTCCGGGGTTTTCAACTTTGCCCACGGGGCCTTGGCCAGTATCGGGGCGTACGTGTTCTATACGCTGCTCGTCTCCCACGGATGGTCGTGGGAACCGGCTGCGGCGGTGGCCACCCTCGTCATCGGGGTGATGCTTGGACTGGTCATCGAGCCCCTCGCACGAAGGCTGCGCAACGCCCAGCTGACCGTTCAGGTGACCAGCACCGTCGGTCTCCTGCTGGCCATCGAGGCGGCTCTGACTCTCATCTACGGGACCGTCGCGGTCCGGATCGTCCCGGAGTTCCTCACGAAAAGGACGGCATCCGTCTTAGGGGCCACCCTTCCGGCGTCCGACCTGGTCACCCTGGGTATCGCTGTGGTGGTCACCGGGGCGTTGTCGTGGTGGCTGCAACGCACCCTGTCCGGCCGGGCCACCCGGGCGGTGGTAGACGACGCCGCCCTGCTCGACGTGTCGGGCACGAACCCGAACGCCGTCCGGCGTATCGCATGGGTCCTCGGGTCGACGCTGGCCGCCGGTACCGGTGTCCTGTTCGCCCCGCTCCTGCCGCTGGACCCGGGCCAGCTGACCCTGCTGGTGGTCGCCGCCTTCGGGGCGGCTGCAGTGGGGCGCTTTGTGAGCCTTCCGACGACCTTGGCCGGTGGGCTGATCATCGGCGTGCTGGGCTCGCTAGCCTCTCGCTACATCACCTCTCCGCCGCTACGGGGCCTCTCGTCGTCGGTTCCGTTCCTGGTCCTATTCTTCGTCATCTGCGTTCTCCCGAAGGGCCGGCTCACCGTCCGCCCTGTTATAGAGCGCAGGCTCGGATCCCACGGGATGCGGCCGGGCGCCCAGGCGGTGGCCGGGGTTGTCGCCATCGTCCTGCTCTCGACCGTCCCCGACTTCGCCGGGGTGCACTTGACCGACTGGACCCTGGCCCTCACCGACACGGTAATGTTCCTGTCGCTGGCCCTGCTGGTCCGCACCTCGGGTCAGGTGTCGCTCTGTCAGGTCACCTTCGTGGCCATTGGGGCGGCCGCGTTCTCACACCTCTCGGTGGGACTGGGTTTGCCGTGGTTTCTGGCCCTTGTGGTGTCGGGCGCTATCGCCGTCCCGATCGGCGCCATCCTCGCCATCCCGGCGGTGCGCCAGTCCGGGCTCTTGCTCGCCCTCGCCACCTTCGGCTTCGGGATCCTCGTCGAGTACCTCTTCTACTCCCAGAGCTATATGTTCGGCTCCGCCCAGCAGGGTCTTCGGGAACCTCGCCCGGCCCTGTTTGGCCGCCACGGTTTGGACGACAAGAGCTTCTACTACCTGGTGCTCGTGATCGTCGTGCTCGTCGCGCTCGCGGTCGTATGGCTCAGCCGCAGTCGCCTGGGTCGCCTACTGCGGGGTATCGGAGATGCTCCCATGGCGCTCGAGACCACTGGCACGTCGGTGACGGTTACCCGGGTTCTCGTCTTCTGTTTCGCCGCCTTCCTCGCCGCCATCGCCGGCGCTCTCGGCGGGGTGGCCCAGGGAACGGTTTCGGAGCTCAATTACCCTCCCTTGATCTCTCTGACCTATCTCGCAGTGATCATCGTGATAGTGGGACGCGAGCCGTGGAACGCCCTGTTCGCCGGCCTGGCGAGCGAGGTCGTATCTTCATACCTGACTAACACCCACACTGCGACAGTCCTGCAGCTGGTCTTCGGGGTCGGCGCCCTCCTCAGCGCCATCCTGCCACCTGTGCGGGTGAAACTTCCCGCTTTCCTGGTCGACTCCTCGGTCACGGGACGGAGGCGGAAGGTCCGGGCGACCGCCGTTGACCTCGCCGGTCCGCCGGCGGTCGCCACAGCCCGGTCGGGCGATCTAGAGGTAAGGAACGTCACGGTCCGGTTCGGCGGAGTCACCGCCCTGGACGGCGTGTCGCTATCCGCGCCGATCGGCCGGATCACCGGCCTGATCGGTCCCAACGGGGCTGGTAAGACCACCCTGTTCAACTCGTGCTCCGGTCTGGTTCGGCCCAAGACGGGTCACGTGGCATTCCGCGGCGTCGACGTGACGAGGGCCGGGACGGGGACCAGGGGACGGCTGGGCTTGGGCCGGACCTTCCAGATAATGCAACTGTATTTTTCGATGACCGTCCGGGAAAATGTGGCTCTTGGGCGGGAAGGTCGCTACGCCGGGTTCAACCCGGTGGCCCACATCGTGACCGGACGACGGGCCAAGAACGAGATTAACAGTTCCACCGAGCAGGCCATCGAGCTCTGCGGTCTGCAGGGGCTAGCCGACTCGCCTGTGGCCGCCCTGTCGACCGGCCAGCAGCGCCTGGTGGACTTGGCTCGGTGCCTGGCGGGCGGGTATGATTTGCTTCTGCTTGATGAGCCGTCGTCCGGGCTCGACTACGCTGAGACGGCGGAGCTCGGCGAGGCGGTGCGCCGGGTCGTGGCCGAGCACGGCGTCGGCGTCCTGCTTGTGGAGCACGACCTGAGCCTCGTGGTCAGCCTTTGCCAGCACATTTACGTTCTCGACTTCGGCCGGCTGGTCATGGAGGGCACACCGGACGAGGTCATCAGCTCAGAGGTTGTGCGGGCTGTCTATCTTGGGGACCCGGGGCCCGATCCGACCCTCGACCCGGCGGCCGTCTCGTGAGGAGCCTCCGATGACGATCCTCGTCTCCCGCCGTAAGGCTGACACCATGGAGGTGCCGGGCGCACCCCTTCTGAACTTGACCGATGTCACCGCCGGCTACGACCAGACCACGGTTTTGCGGAATGTCAGCCTCATCGTTCCCGCCGGTAGCGTCGTCGCCCTCCTCGGCTCGAACGGGGCCGGCAAGACGACCCTGCTGCGAGTCGCTGCCGGACTGCTCCGCCCGTCGGCCGGAGCAGTCTCCATGAAGGGGATCGTCGTAACCCGCCAGCACCCCTACGAGCGGGCCCGGCGGGGCTTGTCCCTCGTGCCCGACGGCCGGGGCATTTTCCGCGGCTTGACCGTCCGGGACAACCTGCTGGTCGGTCGGGGCCGCACGGGCCGGAGCGATCGGTTGACCCGAACGCTTGAGCTCTTCCCGGAGCTGAGCTCACATCTCTCCCAGGTCGCCGGAACCCTTTCCGGGGGTCAGCAAAAGATGCTGTCCCTTGCCCGCTGCTACCTGGCCGGTCCGAGCGTGATGCTTCTCGACGAGCTGTCAATGGGCTTGGCTCCCATCGTCATCGACAAGATCTACAGCCGCATCCGTGACCTGGCTCGGGATGGCACGGCGGTGCTGCTGGTTGAGCAATACGTGCACCGGGCATTAGACCTGGCAGAGAGCGTCTACGTACTCGAGCGGGGTCGGGTCGCCGTATCAGGGTCGGCCGAGGACCTTCGCGACCACGACATCATGTCGCGCTACTTGGGTGTCTCCCCGGACACCACGGATCTCGCGCCGACGCCGCCTTCAGCCCGACTTCGGCAGCGGACGGGCGGCTGAGATGCCACAAGGGCAACCAATCCACGAGGAGCAGGGACATCCATGAGCAGCGGGAACATGAAATATATCGTTAAGTGCGTCGCAGTCATGGGCGTAGTGGGGCTGGTGGCTACTGCGTGTGGCTCCAGCAGTAGCAAGGCATCATCAGGCACGACCACCCCGTCAGTCAGACCGACGACCGCGGCTAGCTCATCGTCCGGCGGGGCGGCAAGCGGATCCCCGATCGTCATCGGCAACATCGGCTCCTACACGGGCGCCAACGATGAGAACGGTGTGGGCTCCGGCCAGGTTGTCAACGCCTGGGCCAGCTGGGTCAACGCCAATGGCGGCCTTAATGGCCACCCGGTCAAGGTGATTGTTAAGGACGACGCGGGGAGCCCGTCGCAGGCGCTCCAGGACGCCAACCAACTAGTAGCCGACCACGTCCTCGCGGTGGTCGGAGAGGAAAGCATCATCCCAACCGCATGGACGAGCGTCCTGGATAAGGCGGGTATCCCGCTGATCGGCGGTCTCCCGTCGGATACGTTCAACTACACCGACACGAACGCTTTTCCGGTCGGGGGCAGCAACCTTGCGCAGTTCGCCGGACAGTTCGAATACATGAAGTCGGTGGGCCTACACAAGTTTGCTATGCTCTATTGTGCCGAGGCGCCAGGCTGCGCAACGGCCGGAGCCAAGTCCAAGGCGGTGGCTATGGTCGTTGGTGGGATTACCGTATCCTACGTCGGCGCGGTCGCAGCCACGGAGCCTACCTACACCTCGCAATGCCTGGCCATGAAAAGTGCCGGAGTCCAGGCATTTCAGGTGGTATCGGTGTCCGAGGTGCCGATCCGGGTGGCGGAAGCCTGCGCCCAACTCGGCGTCACGCCGCTGCCGGTGAACGCGGCCACGGAGTCCGACGCGGCGTGGCTGGCGATTCCGGCCCTCAACAACGGCGTGCTGTTTTCACCGGTAGCGAACTACCTCGACTCCTCCGTTCCGGGGGTCGCTCAGTTCCTGAAGGTGGGATCCCAGTACATTCCCGGTCTAGTGAAGAATCCGCAGTTCGGGCTGGCGGCCCTCCTCGGGTGGGCGGCCGCACAGGTGTTCCAGACCGCGGCCAAGGCAGGGAACATTGGTCCTACGTCCACCTCCCAGGAGTTGAAGGCTGCGCTCTACACGGTGAAGAACTTCACAGCCGATGGCGTGATGTCGCCCGTAACCTACATCGAGGGCCAGCCGACGTTCATCACCTGCAACTTCACCTACAAACAGAGCAACGGCAACTATAAGCCGCTGAACAATGACCACGACACCTGCCTCTCGCAGGCAATAGTGACCGGGCTGCGGCAGCTGGTCACGACCGCCGGCTGAGGAGTGCAAACCGCGAAGAGATGGTGTCCCAGGGCGCTGTTGTTCCAGGCCCCACGACCGAGTTGCCGTCGCTGTGCGCTTCGGGGATAACTGTCGCGCACGCCGGCCCAACTCGGGCCACCGCGCACGCAGGACCGCCGCGAGCCTGATCGGCTTGCAGGTGATCCAAGTCGCACATGAAATCGCCGCGAGCGAGGATCGACTCGGCCATGGACACCAGCACCTCGCCGACCCCCCAATACCCGGCGACGCGCCTTGAGCCATCCGAGAGCCGACCCGATCACCTCGGCCACGCCGAGCACCCGCTCCGCCTCAGCAACCAGCGACAGGCCCTCCCGGGCCGTCACCGACGGATCGTCATCACCGATCACCACACGTCGCCTGCGGGCGTCTAGTCTTGTCGCCGAACGGGTGCCTTTCTTCCCGACAGACCTGCGCCTTCGACAAGCTAAATTCTGTTGGAAACAAGGGCGTCCGTCGCAGATGGCTCCCGTCAACCCGCCCCACCTGCAGATACATAGGTCAGATCAGACTGCTTCTTGCAGCGTTGACGCGATGACCGTTGTCGCTTGGGGACCTCCGTCGGGCTCACACGCCCGTACACACCACTCCCTGGGACTCAACTTGGCGTGAAGACAGAGCTTCGCCCGAGCACGCTGCATATCTTGCCGCTCCTGAGCGACGGGCAGACTCCCGCAGGAACCCCCCGCTGGAACGTCTCTCCGGTCGGCGAGACGTCAATTCTAATGAGCATCGGTGCCTCTCTCGTGACTTGCCAGCACGTCAGAGGATCCGTTGCGCCCACGCACTCTGCGATGTATACTGAGTAAAGGCAGGCAAGCAAAAGAGAGGGGAACATCGCTAGCGTCGCGCCGCAGCAGGCAGCGCCCTCCAAGAAAGATATCTCTAACCTGCTAACGACTGCGATGGTGCACGTGCAGCGTATGGGCAGTTCCCTTTCGGCGCCAGCTTAGAAATCATGCCGAGACTCAAGTTCCTAATGAGGTCGTCATTCCAACAACCCTAAAGAAAGCACGCTGACTCATGAGTGTTGCAATCGGACGTTTTGACAGGATGGAACTTTCGGACTTAGTGCAGCCCGATGCCGGCAGAGTGAACACGCAAGTATATGTCGATCAGGAGATCTTTGAGAAGGAGGTCCGCCATATTTGGCGACGCTCGTGGTTATATGCTGGTCACGTTTCGGAGGTGCCGACCATAGGTGACTACGTTACGCGCACCGTCGGATTGGTTCCGGTGATAATCTCTCACTCCTCTGAGGACGAGGTAAAGATACTCGTTAACAGTTGCAGGCACCGAGGGAACACTGTATGCGTGTGGGACCACGGCAACTCGCGCCTGTTCCGGTGCGCTTATCACCACTGGACCTACGGAAGCGACGGACGGCTTATCGGTGTTCCCTATGCGCAAAACTATGGCCCTGATTTCGACAAGAGTGTATTGGGCCTTGATGAGGTGCCGCGGGTTGACACTTACCGTGGCTTCATCTTCATCTCTCATTCGCTTGAGGGACCCAGTCTATTAGAACATCTCGATCGAACCACTGAATCTCTCGACTGGGCTGCCGATCTGAGCCCAACAGGCCATCTCGATTTCAATGCCGGGTACAACTCAATGGATATAGGCGCAAATTGGAAGATGTATATGGAGAACGCGGCGGATCAGTATCATGCCGAGCTTCTTCATGAGAGCGCAATCAACGAGATCAATGAGCCTCTGGGGGTTCTCCTGCGGAAGCTTTCTCGCAGCGAGTCAAGTGCCGTTTTTCGTGATTTGGGCCATGGCCACGCTTTCGGCGATTTTGCTCCTGAGTACGCCCAAGGCGAGAAACCGGTTACCGGCAATACGCGAAAAGTATCGGAAACGGCGCAGGCCACGTATGAAGACGACTTAGTGGACCGCGTAGGCCGGGAACGTGCCGACGAGTTACTCAGAACCGGGACGCCCTTATGCTATATATTCCCGAATATGATGCTGAATCAGCAGGATGTTCGCCGGATCGAACCGGTATCGGCAGTGCGCTCTCGGCTGTACCAGCATCCGTTCTTGTATGCCGGCGCACCTGGCGAGGTGAACAGCCAACGGCTGCGTAGGCACGAGTCAGCTTACGGTCCAGCAGGGCTAGTTATGAGTGACGACATCGAGATCTTCGAGAGATGCCAGAATGCACTGCAGAGGGATGCAGACCGCTGGTTACTTCTACGACGCGGGATCCATCGGGAGGAGTTCGATGCTCATGGCAATCGGTATTCTCATGTCGGAGACGAAACGGCCCTCCGTGGTCTGTGGCGCGGATATCTAGCGGCAATGAGCGGCTAATGACCGAGGCGGCTATATCATCCAAAGCCCTAGAACTTGCCGATGTCTTGCGCAATGCATCGGTCGCCCAGTTCCTGTTCGCGGAAGCGCGTGCCGTCGATGAGCATCGGTACGATGATTGGCTCGCACTGTGGGAGCCGGGCCGCGCCAAATATTGGTTACCGTACCCAGGCAGACCGGAAGACCCCGAACGTTATGTCTCGATTATCCTCGACGACTTTGATCGTCTCAGTGATCGGGTCACCAGACTGAGGCTGGGACTGGCGCCCTCCAGTGACCCCCCGGCCCAACAATGCCGTACAGTAAGCAACATAGAGGTGCTGGCCTCCGCTGATGAGGAACTCCGGGTTAATTCCACGTTCGTGGCTATCCAGGTGCGATACACGGGTGCTCCCGTAGTGTGGTCAGGTCGCCAGGAACACGTATTGGTGGTCGACGCGGACGGGGCATACAAGATTGCCGAGAAGACGGTCCGTCTGGTGAATGCAGCTGGCCCGCTGCCGATTATGTCCTTTCTCATATGAGACGTCCGGTACCGCTCCGTTGGAACGATGACTTTGCGGTGGAGTTGGTAAACGAGTTTGCCTCGGTGGCCCTGGAGTTTGACCATGTGGGCCTCGGCCCACGTCTCATTATTTACTCTCGGCGGACCGGTCTGAGTAGGGCGTTTGACCCAATGTCGCTAGCAGTCATGGCCGAAGTTGAAGAGAGGAAACTGAGGGATCTCGGAGATCCGTCTAATCGGGTCGGCAGCGATGAGTTTGCTTTGGCTCTGCGTGACGAGCAAGTCGTATCATTCACATCATCAACGAAAGAGCGACCACCTCCCGGATTCGGCATCCGGGACCACGTCGATGGAGGTGACCGATGAGCACAGTCGAGTTACGTCGTTATGAGATCGCGTCGGGAATGATGGAGACCTTCCTTGACGTGTGGCGTGGCCTAGTGCGCGTCCGTGAGGCGAATGGATTCCGTCTCCTGTTTGCGTACGTCGATGACGAGAACAATCAGTTCGTTTGGGCGATCGAACACGAGGGTGACTTCTCTGCCGGGGAGCGCGGCTACCTCGAGTCGCCAGAACGAATCGCCCTAGCGAAACGGATTCCAGACGCCATTGCCGGTTCACTGAATGCGAAAGTTCGGCCCGTCACGTTTTGAATCGAACCTGCTTCCGAATGTCTTCGTAATAGTTTGCTCGGGCGGCCGCACGAGGGATCTGCGTGAATCTTAGTGAGTCCGTCCATTTCTCCCGTAGCACGTTCTGGTGATGCTGGAGTCGTCCGGTGGCCTCGGAGTGTCGCCTTGCCAGTGTTAGTCGGTTCAATTGCCCTGATCCGGTGTCGGGCCGAACGCGCGGGATTGCGGTCCTTCCGCTCGAACTCGCCATGGGGGTTCGGAGCCCGCCGTCGTTGGTTGGCGGTGCTCCTATTGGCGCTTGGCCTTCACGCGATGAGGAGCTGGAGCATGTGGCCGCGGGGCTGGCAGACGCCGGCAGTGATCGGTCATGTCCTGCAGTTGGACGTTCTGCAGACAGAGTTGGCCACTCACGGCAGCGTGGTGCGGGTTCCGGCGTCGCTCGCGACTGGTGGGGCCTCCCGTGCTGTCTGTCTGGAGCTGGGGTGATGCCCGGGGTCAGCGCGGCGCTGGGCTGGGCGCATTATGAGCTTGGATGGCATGCTGTTTGCGTAGCGGGCGCGCCCGCCGCCGCAGTGTCACTGGGCCTGTCGGTCAACCTGTCCGCCGGCGCGATGGCGTTGGTGGTGCCGGGCGCCGGTGGTGTCCAGCGAGCGTTCGGTTCTACGGGGAAGCCTCTCCAGGTCGGTTTAGCCACCGATACCGGGGTTTACGCCGCCGGCTGGCGGCTGCGGGCGCCACGGCTGACCGGCCTGGAGTGGACCAGTGGCTGAACCTGTTCGGCGGCAATCCGGTGCCGGTATTAGAGTGGCTGGTCCCGCCGTGAAGGCGGGACTTGGTCATGAAGGTCCTTCCCTAGCTGCTAACGTCGCATGGCCCGATTAGGGCCGGCGCAATGGCGTTCGTGACGGGCGGCAATGTCCGTGATATTACGGCCATCATTGTTCACGCCCCGAGGGGAGCTGTCTAGCCAATGATCCACCATCATGCCCGGACTGGTCTGCAAGGAACATTCAGTCTCAAATGCTCTATAGTGGCGGGCCTACTCGATTCGCAAGCCGGCTTTGCCAGCTTCACCGACACCGCTGTCCGTCATCCCGATGCTCAAAGGATCGCCGACCTCGTTGAGACGACGCTAACACCGAGTGGAAACTGGTTGCTCGCCGAAGACACCGAGATCTCAGTCGTCATAAGCGAGGGGGGCCGCCGCTCAGCGGCCCTACAACCGCCGCCAGGCTCACACGGACGGCCCTCATCAGCACTCGACACGCCCGCCAAGCTCGCCGCCCCCTCTGACATCCCTGCGCTACTAGCCGACATCGATTGGGCGAGCGGCGCAGAACTCCTTGCTGAGTACCTACCGGGCGCCCAGAACCGTGAGCCGAGCTCTCCGGGAATGGCTTGAAATGGCCTTCCCGGAAGGAATGCCGCCGCCTTTGTCGGGAGTGACGGTGGTCAGCCTGGAGCAGGCAGTCGCCGCCCCCTTCGCCACCCGCCAGTTAGCCGATCTGGGTGCCCGGGTGATCAAGGTGGAGCGGCCCGGCGGCGGGGACTTCGCCCGCCGCTACGACCGTGCCGTGCACGGCGAGTCCAGTTACTTCGTCTGGCTGAACCGCTCCAAGGAATCGCTCACCCTCGATGTCAAAACCGAACAAGGAGGGCACGTCCTGGCCGACTTGCTCGCCGGCGCCGATATCCTCGTACAGAACCTCGGTCCCGGCGCCGCAGCCCGCCTCGGCCTCGACCCCGCAAGGCTGGCCGACCTCTTCCCTACCCTGATCCCGTGCTCGATCTCGGGTTATGGGACCGACGGACCGTGGTCCGACCGAAAGGCGTACGATCTGCTTGTACAGGCAGAGACCGGACTGGTCTCGCTCACAGGCAGCCCGGAGGCGATGGCCAAGGTCGGGATCTCGATCGCCGACATCGCAGCCGGGATGTACGCATATTCCGGCCTCCTTACCGCTCTCTACCGACGGGCCACCACGGGCGTCGTGTCGGCTGTCGACGTGTCCCTGTTTGACGCGCTCGCCGAGTGGATGGGCTCACCGGCTTACTACACCCAATACGCCGGGCGCCAGCCACCCCGCAACGGCGCTCGACACGCCACCATCGCACCCTACGGTCCATTCGTCACCGCGGACGGCCAGACCTTGGTAATTGCTATCCAGACCGACCCCGAATGGCACGCATTCTGCGAGATCGTGCTCCACAACGCTGAGCTCGCCGACGACCGCCGGTTCAAAACAAACTCCCAGCGGGTTGCTCATCTGGATGATCTTGACGCGGTGATCACCGCTCGATTTGCGACGCTCGACACGGCGGCCGCATTGGTCCTCCTCGATCAGGCCAACGTAGCGACCGCTCGACTGAACTCAGTCTCCGACTTTGTTGCTCACCCCGTTCTTGCCGGTCGTGATCGGTGGCGAAACATCCGCGCCCCCGGCGGCGACATCCAAGCCCTACTCCCCCCAACGAACCTTACTCACGTCGAACCGGTCATGGGTGCCGTGCCTGTTCTAGGTGAACATACAATCGATATTTTGCGGGGGCTTGGCCGGACCGATTATCAGATCGCGGCGTTACGCGTCGACGGAGTCATCTAGACCAAGCCTCCACCTGCTTACCAACGCTTACTTACCACCGCGAGAAAGGATCACCGAGTGAGCAATCTGAAAGACGAGGAGCAGGTCATCGTGGACACTGTCCGGAGCTTCGTGGACCGGGAGGTCCGACCAGTCGCTCAAGCCCTGGAACACGCGAACGAGTACCCCGAGAAGATTGTCGAGCAAATGAAGGGAATGGGTATTTTCGGCTTGGCTATCCCCGAACCCTACGGAGAGGGTGCCGTGTCGACGTCTTGCTACGTCGAGGTCACCGAGCAGCTGGCACGCGGCTGGATGAGCCTTGCCGGCGCTATGGGGGGGCATACGGTCGTCTCAAAGCTTATTCTCACCTTCGGTACCGATGACCAAAAATCCCGATATCTGCCGGAAATGGCCACCGGAGAGATCAGAGCAACCATGGCGCTGACCGAGCCGGGCGGCGGGTCCGACCTCCAAGCTATTACCACCACGGCACGTCGCCAAGATGACGGATACGTCGTGAACGGGTCGAAGACTTGGATTACTAACGCCCGTCGCTCTCACCTCATAGCGCTGCTGTGCAAAACCAACCCACGATCCGAGCCCCGGCATAAGGGGATCAGTATTCTCCTCGTCGAGCACGGTAACGGCTTTAGCGTCTCAAAGGACCTCCCGAAGATCGGGTACAAAGGCGTCGAGAGCTGCGAGCTGTCCTTTAGCGATTTTCACGCTCCTCTCGGTGCTCTTCTCGGCGAGGAAGAAGGCTGCGGGTTCTTGCAGATGATGAAGGGCCTAGAGATCGGGCGTATCCAAGTCGCGTCTCGGGCCCTCGGCGTGGCTCGGGCCGCGCTGGACGACGCGCTCCGCTACGCCCAACAGAGGGAGAGCTTTGGTAAGCCGATATGGAAGCACCAATCCATCGGCAATTATCTCGCCGACATGGTAACGAAATACACCGCGGCTCGCCAGCTCGTGCTGTACGCGGCGGGCCGGTACGACGCCGGGGCCCGATGTGACATGGAAGCCGGCATGGCCAAGCTCTTTGCCTCGGAGACGGCAATGGAGATCGCGCTGAGCGCGGTTCGCATTCACGGCGGGTACGGATATTCCACCGAGTTCGATGTCGAGCGGTACTTCCGGGACGCCCCGCTCATGATCGTTGGCGAAGGCACCAACGAGATCCAACGCAACGTCATCGCCGCCGAACTCGTCGCCCGCGGTGGCGTCACGACGTGACCCGACCGGTCGTCCGGTGAAAAGGCTACGGGCCGCCATGTTGATACCGCCCGCAGCCATGACGAGACCCACGGAGGGCATGACGACAGTTGCTGCCGGTGAGGCGGCCTACGGAGTGCTCGCCGCCAGGAGCTTCGGAACGACATTCTGCAGCACAAGTCCCCCGAATGCACCCGCTTACCCACGAGGCAGAACTCGCCCATGACTACCATGTCAGTCGGCAAACGTAGGCCGATCCTTCATGCCTCGTCGCCGAGAGACGGAGGCCCGATTCGGCGATCTGGGCGTATACGTCGGCGGAGCGGTCAGCGGCACGCTCCTGAAGAAGCCTGTAGAGGAGGCCTACGAGGCGGCCAAGAGGTGGGCTCGGGAGCGTTACGAGAGGAAGCAGCGCCGCATGGTCGGAATCCTTGTCCACAGCGCTTGACTGTGTACGGTCCCGACGGCAAGGTCCTCAAGCAGTGGACAGTGGACAAGGACGGCGAGAGGGAGGAGGGGCCGCAGCCATAGCTTTGCTGTGACAACCACGAACGTTGTCCCTGAAAAGAAGGTGTTGCTAGAACTTCTTGGGGCCTTGAAGCCTTGATCCCGTGACAAGTTTCTGGGACAAGTTTTAGGCTGCGAGGCTGAGTCTGGCGTTGGTGATGTAGTCGGTGATGGTGCGGTCGATGGTGGTGAGGGCCCGGCGGATCTTGAGGGGCGCTGGTGGTTGGTCGGCTTCGAGGAGGGGTCCGAGAAGGCGGTGTCGCAGCTTGGTGTAGAACACCGAGACTCTTTGGCCTTCGGGGGTGAGGACGTAGGTGTTGGTGTGGGGCTGGCGGACGATGAGGCCGTGGAGTCGGAGGCGGCGCAGGTCGTAGGTCATCTGGTTGGCGCTGTAGTTAC
The DNA here is from genome assembly GCA_965276635.1 of Acidimicrobiales bacterium. Taxonomy (GTDB): domain Bacteria; phylum Actinomycetota; class Acidimicrobiia; order Acidimicrobiales; family Palsa-688; genus CBDIBC01. The sequence continues at coordinate 178,716 of CBDIBC010000003.1, forward strand.
GCTCGAGCAGTCCGGCGACGAGCCCGCGAAGGCTTTGGTTGGTGAAGCCGGTGACAGCGTGGATCTGGTAGCTGAGGGCGCCGGTCAGGGCCATGGCGCGGGTGTCCCCGAAGCGGAACGCTCCGGTTCGCTGACCCTCTCGTATGTAGGGCTGGTGGATGCGCTCGAAGAGCGCAGAGCCGATGGCACAGTCCTGACCGGCACGCTCGATGATAAGCAGACGATCGTTGACGTTGCGAGCCTTGGCCACCAACTCGGGCAGGTGCTCGAGTCGGGCCAGGATCCCGATGTCGGACGGTTTGTTGATGACGGTCTCGATGCGCAGCGCTCTCCCTTCCTTGAGGTATTGCTTGACGCGGCTGTGCTTGTAGGCGAAGTCCATGTGCACCTCGGTGCCTGGGGAGAACACCCTGGTGGTGAACGGATGCTTCGTGGTGGGGCCGCGGCGATCGCGGCCGAACACGGCGTGGACCTCAGCAGGACGGCCGATGCCGATGTTGTCGGCCACGAGCGCTTCGAAGAACCCGCGGGCGCGGCGGGGGTCGTCGAAGACGACCGTGCGGCTCACCTCGACTTGGCGCATGGACAGCTCCCAGAAATACCCGGCATCACGCTCTTGGGGGCCGAGCGGAGCGGGGATCCGAGCGATCCAGCGGTCGAAGAACCCTTGGACGTCCGCCGGTCCGAGACGGTCGCAGAGAGCTTGGAGGCGATCAGGTCGACGGCAGGCAGCGAACCCGTTGGCCAGCTCCGCGAAGTTGATCCTGGCCCGGCGGGCCTGGCGTTTGGCCCACTCGTGGCCGTTGAGCCACACCTTGGCGGGATAAGGAAAGTAGGTTCTATTGGAGTCGTCGGGGGCCTTTGGCACACCGGAGTTAGGGCCTGATCTGCTTGTGGCGCGTGGGTTCTCTTGGTCTGACTGTCACAGGTGGAACGTACGTTCGAGCCCATGGAGTTCTGGGCGCAGCAGACGGTGTCACCGATCGACGGACGGCAGGGATGGACGGTGGTCGATGACCGCTACGTGGAGCATCGCCGGGCCGGTGAGTACCTGCGGCTGCTCGTGGACGGCGAGGGCCGCTCCGCGGGCACCGCCCGCACCTACGCTGGTCGTCTGGCCCTGTGGCTGACCTGGGCGGCGGCGGTCGGGGCAGACGATGGCTCGCCAGGCGTGGAGCAGCTGGCGGCTTTTGCTCGCTGGCTGGAGCGCACCCCGTCGCGCAAGCATCGCTCCGGGCGTGACAGGCGCCGGGCGCCCGACCCGACGGTGGTGGCGATCGGGCCGGCCCGATCGGCAGGCACCGTGGATGGGATCTTGGTCGTGGTGGTGGAGTTCGTGCGGTTCCTGGCGTCGCGGGGGATCACCGACGCCGTTGTGGCCGAGGCGTTGAGCACTCGACGGGAGCTGCGCTTCGTGCCGGCCGGCTGGGACCGTGGAGAGCGCACCGGGCACCCGGTGGTCGAGCGGCGCCGGGTGCGACGGCGAGGGGTGCGGCTGGCGGCGGTGACCTTGAGCGGCGAGGAGGTCGCTGCTCTCGTCAGGGCATGCGCCAACGCCCGGGACCGCTTCGTCGTCGAGGCGCTCTACGCCACCGGGCTGAGGGTGGCGGAGCTGTGCGGTCTGCGCCTGTCGGACCTGCACCTCGTGCCTTTCTCGGTGCATCTCGGCTGCCAGGTGGCTGGTGCCCACCTGCACGTCGTGCGTCGGGAAGACAACGAGAACGGGGCGCTGGCGAAGTCGATCTACCCGAGGGTCGTCCCGGTGGCCCGAGACCTGGTGTGGTCACACAACGCCTGGCGGGTCGAGCGAGACGCGGTGGCGGAGGCGGCCGGCAGCGACTACCTGTTGGTCAACTTGTGGCGGGCGCCGCTGGGACGCGCGTTGCGGCCCGACACTGTCGAGCGGCTCTTCGTGCGTTTGTCGGCCAAGGTGGGTTTCCGGGCTCGGCCTCACATGTGCCGTCACAGTTTTGCTTCTGAGGTGGCGCTGGCAACCAAGGACCCGGCTTTGGTCAAGGAGCTCTTGGGGCACGCCTCGGTTGCCTCGAGCGACGTTTACATGCATGCCCGCTGGGATGACATGCGCGCCGCGGTGGACGGGCACGCCCGGATCCGGGGGGCGCTGCAATGAGCCGACGGTCGGGGGGCAGCGCCGCGGAGCGCAGCGATCGGATCCAGATCCGGGCGGTCGGAGCGGACTGGCGGCTGGAACGAATGCGGTTGCTGGTGGCTGACGCCGACTTTGATGGCGACTGGGATCCCGAGACCTTCCTGCTCACCCCCCGCCCGGGTGGGCGGATCAGCGGACGGGAAGGCTGCGTGGTGGCCGACTGCCCGCTCAACCGACACGGCGCCGGCGTGCTGTGTCGCTCCCACGCGCTCGAGATGGGCGAGTCGGATACCTCGAGCATCGATGCGTGGGTGGCGACCGGCGAGCCCCGACGGATCCGTCGGCGCTGCTCACCGGAGTCCTGCCTGGTCGCCGACGACATCGGACGCTGCAGTCGTCCGCCCGCCGACAGCCGCCGGTTGTGTCACGCCCATGCCGCCGCGTGGGGACACAGAGAGCGAGCCGGCGCCACCTTCGCTGAGTTCCTGGCGGGCGCCAGCCCGTTGCCCGGTTTCGGGTCGTGCGTGGTCGCCTCGTGCTTCTTGGAGGCCGCCTACAAGGAGATATGCCTCTGCGACGGCCACTACCGCTCCTGGCGGCGCCATGGACGTCCGGCGAGCCGGAGGTTCGAGGATTGGGCGGCCCGCGCTCCCCAGCCGGCCACGGCCCGGGTGCTCAGCCTGCGGGGCCTGACCGAACTGGTCCGCCTCGAACTGCTCTACGGCATCGACCGTCGAGCGGCCGGACACATACGTGCCAGGGACGGCGAGATGCGGGTCTTCGCCGACCAGCTTCGAGCGACCGATGCCGCTTCGGTGACCGAATTCAAGCTCGCCGGCTTCGAGGGCAACGACACCTACGCCCACTTCGCCGCCTTCGTCATCGACCGGGTCGGCCTGGCCTACGCAGACCCCGAGGTCGAACGCCACGCTGACATCTGGGACCTGCGACTGTTCGGGCGCTGCGGCCACATCGACTTCACGGGGATCCGCCAGGACTGGCTGCGGGAGGCCACCAAGGCTTGGGCGGCCACCGCCGCTGTGGGCGTGCGTTCCGAGTCGACCCTCCAGCATCGGGTTCACGCTGTGGTGCTCCTGTCCTCGGTGCTGGCAAGCGGACCGGGCGGCGGCCATGATCCCGAAGCTCTCGGGCGTGCCGACATCGACCGCTTCTTGGTGCGGCAAGCTTCGCTGCGGACCCGTCGAGGCCAGCCCTACAGCGCCTCGCGGGCCACCAGCATCATCCGGGACTGCACCCTGGTTCTCCGAGAAGCCCGAGAGATGAGTTTGCTGCCCACCTTGGGCTCGACGTTCGCCTTCCGCCGCGGCGACACCGGTCCGACACCCCACGACAGCGAGGTGGGCCGGGCCCTGCCCGACCACGTCGTGGCCTGCCTCGACGCGCACCTCGATCTGCTGCGGGCTGTCCCGGGCTACTTCCGGGGAACGACTCGGCACGGCACGGGCGTCTTGGGCGATCAGTCCGCCGAGATGGCAGTGCTGATCTACAGGCTGCTGAAAGGCACCGGCCGTCGCGCCGGCGAGGTGGCCAGCCTGCGTCTGGAGTGCCTCGACGTGGACGAGCACGGCCGGCCGGTGTTGATCTACGACAATCACAAGGCGGGCCGGATGAGCAGGCGTTTGCCGCTGTCGGACTCCGAGCTGGTGGAGGCCATCAGCGCCCAGCAGGCCTGGGTGACCACCCGGTTCCCCGCCATCGCGAGGGACCGACTGTGGTTGCTACCTCGGCCCAACCAGAACACCGACGGTCTCATCCACCTACGACCCCACCAGATCTTCGAGTGGATCCGACAATGGGTGACTGTCATCCCCAGCATCGACGCCGGCCCCGTCGGTGCACCAAGCCAGGCAGTGCCCTTCGACCGCTCCGCCATCCACCCCCACGCATTCCGGCATTCCTACGCCCAAACCCTGGCCGATCAAGGAGTTCCCGCCCCGGTCCTGCGAGACCTCATGGACCATCGCAGCATTGACACCACCATGGGCTACTACCGTGTCGGCGAAACCAAGAAGCGTGACGCCATGGACCTGCTGGCGCGCCACACCGTCGACAACCGGGGCACCACACGCCCCTCCGGAGGAGGCCGGTCCAGATCCGCCGCGCTGGCCGAGCAGCTGAGCTGGGTGGCCGTCCCCATGGGCAAATGCTCCGAGCCGACCAACGTACGAGCCGGCGGCCAGGCCTGCCCGATCCGCTACCAGTGCACCGGCTGCCCCCATTTCGAGTCCGATCCTTCCTACCTGCCTAACCTCAGCACCTACGCAGACGACCTGCGACGCGAACGCGAGGCGATGACCGCCACCGGCGCCGCCGACTGGCTCATCGAGGGCGTCACCCGCCAGCTCGACGTCGTCATCGACCATATCCGCACCCACCAACAACTTCTCGCCGAGCTCCCCGACGACCAGCGCCACGCCGTCGAGGAGGCCGCGGTGATCCTGCGAAAAGCCCGCCAGTCGGTCCCGGTCGCGTTCGGGCAACGCCGAAGCGATCAACGGCCATGACCGACAACAGCGACGCTTTGCGCCGCGCTCGCCGCCGCGACAGCCTCGACAAACGACGCCGGGCGGCCGAGACCCTCGAGGCCATGGTCAAGACCGGAGAAACGATCAGCTTCCCGGCGGTGGCCTGCCGGGCGGCGGTGTCAGTGTGGCTCCTCTACGCCGACCACGACCTCGCCGGCCGGATCAGCGACGCCCGCGACCGCCAACGCCAAGCCGGTGCCGATCGGGCCTGGCGCCTGCCCGCCCGCTCGCTCGTCACCGAGCAGAGCCTGCGCGCCGACCTGGCCAACTCCCGCGAACAAGCCCGCCAGCTCGGGGTGGAGGTCGCCGTGCTGCGCGACCGCGTGGCCCACCAGCTCGGTGAGGCGGCCGACATCGCACGGGGCCGGCTTGCCAACCCATTGGTCGGCCAGCTCGAAGACCGGGCCACCGAGCTCGAGACCGAGAACCATGCCCTACGACGCCGACTCACCGAGCTCGAAGCCGGCCTTGCCGAGTCCACAGCCACACTCGACGCGGCCCGGACGATCAACCGGGAGCTGATGAGCGATCTGAACCGCTCCGGGGGACAGGCCCATGGGCGTCCCTCACATCCAAGGTCGCCGAAACGGTCCACGAGGTGACCCCCTCGCTCCGCACGCACCGGCCGCGGACGCTGTGTGACTTACGTCGGTCACTCAGGATCACCCTCCTGAGCAGGTCTTCCGTCCATGACTCCAATAGAAGCTTCGTGCAGATCTTGATGAAGCTCGGGCCGAACTCGCGATCGCAGATGTAGAAGTAGTAGCAGGACACTCGTCGCTCGGTCTTGGCCCAGTCGAAGTACACGCCGCCACGGGCACCGGTCTTCTTGGTGGCAGTAAACACCCACTGGAACTCCTGGGCGGCCACGACCGCCGCCACCCCCCACCGGCGGTTCCGCTCGGCTCGCTCCAGATAGGGGCGGACATGGTCGAGCTTGCGGTCGTCCCAGCGGGAGCGGTCCGGCTTCTTCAAGTGCAGCACAGGGATCCGATGGGCCTTCGCGAAGGCGTCGACATCGCGACGGAACCGGTTGCCGATTTTCTCGATCACTGCCGGCGACGCGATCGGCATCCCCAGGTGATCCTTGCAGAACCGCTCGACCTGGCCTCCCACCTGCAACCTCGGCACGTAGGCGTTGAGATACAGCCGGTCGATGCAGACCAAGTCGAGCGCCACGTGGCCGTCCAGCACGTCGTTGATGTTGGTCACCGCTGCCATGCGCACAGCATGCGCGCACAAGGGCCGGCTCCGCCGGCCCGACAAGCTCGCACACCACCACGGGAGCGCCGGAGGGGGCCGGGGGGAGGTCCTGACCTCCCCCCGCTAATTACGAGTGAGGTGAAGCGTTTCCGATCCAGGGCATCCGACTGAGTATCGCGCGTGCAACTGTGTCGTTGCAGAACACAGGGTGCCAGAATCCCACGCCATCTGGGTCGACCAGAGGCGCATGTCGGCACCTACGGGCGCGGCGGGCCGACCGGAGGCTCGATACGCACGACCGTCGTGACGCGGTCGATGCTGCGGTCGAAGGAGGCGACGGCACTGATCCCGCTCCGTTCTGCGCTGGCGACCAGGTACGCCTCGGCAAAGTCGATTCGGTAGAACTCGTACACCTCGGTCGCTCGCAGCACCAGGTCTTCATCGACGAGCCGTGTCGCGCCGAAGGACACGATGGCCCGGACCGCTTCGGCGACCTGAGGTCGCTCGGCTTGGTAGAAGGACTCCAGCACGTAGATGACCTCAGCGACGATCAGATCGGCGACGAGCAACTCGTCGGCGTCAGCCAGGAACCGAGTCGCTCGGGCGGCGAGGTCGGGTGGGTCACCGGTGAGGTGACGAATAAGAACGTTGGTGTCGACGAAGGCCGTCACCGCCGCACATCGCTCCGGGACCGTCGCGTGACAGCCCGGATCTCGTCCCAGGGCACTCCCCGCTTGTCCGCGGGGACCTGGACGGTGCCGGCGAGCTCGAGGAGGTCCGGCGTTCGAGCCATGACGGCTCGTTCACCCTCGAGCCGGATGATGACGGCGTCACCGTCGTGAAGACCGAGGGCGTCGCGGACCGACTTGGGAATCGTGATTTGACCTTTTGAGGTCAGCCGAGCAGCGACATCCACGAACCTCTCCTTACGCTGAGACAGAAGTAAGGATACCCGCCCCGGGACGGCGTGGCGGTGCGAAGACAGGTTCGCGACCCCGTCGGACCAGCCTCCGGCCTGACCCAAACGTGACCTAACGGTCGGTCACGAACGGCAAACAGCGGTCAGTGCCGGTCAGGTCACATGGTGCCGCCTCTCGGTGTTGGGGCACGACCAGCCGGGCCACAGCCGGCCTGTGAGACTGGCGGTCCCATCGAACAGTGAGGTCGGCAGTGCTGCACAGGCTGGTGAGCTGGGGTCGAAGCCTCGAGCGGGTGACGCGTGCCGTCGACCCCGAGACCCGGGCCGCCTACGCCCGGCGGTGGGCGGAGCTACCCGAGCGCTCACGTACGGCGGCCCAGACGATCGGCCGCCACGCCGTGGGTTGCGAGGGCACCCACGGGGTGTTCCCCCGGTGCAACTTCGCGTGCACACCCTGCTACCACTCGCGGGAGGCCAACCGGGTTCGGATCGACGGTCGCCACACCGTCGCCCAGGTGGCCGCCCAGATGCGCCTCCTGCGGGCCCGCCGGGGACCACACGGGCACGCCCAGCTCATCGGCGGCGAGGTAAGCCTCCTCGATCCCGACGATCACGCCGAGGCTCTGCTCGTCATGCGCCGGGCCGGTCGGGAGCCGATGAGCATGACCCACGGCGACTTCGACTACGACTATCTGCGGCGGCTCGCCCTCGACGCGGCCGGCGTGCCGCGCTTCGGGCGCCTGTCGTTCGCGGCCCACATCGACACCACCATGGTCGGTCGACGGGGCATCCGACGTCCGGCGGTCGAAGCCGACCTGGACCCTCATCGCCGAGCGTTCTGCGCCATGTTCCGTCGGCTGCGGTCCGAGCACGGGATCCGGTCGTACTTGGCCCACAACATGACCGTCACCCCGGCCAACGTCGAGCTGATCCCCGGTGTGATCGCCCGCGCCCGGTCGATGGGATTCGACATGTTCTCGTTCCAGCCGGCGGCCTACGTCGGCGACCAGCGGCGCTGGCGGGACGACTACCGCGCCCTCGATGCCGACGCGGTGTGGGCCCGGATGGAGCAGGGGGCCGGGGCTCGACTTCCCTGGAGAGTGCTGCAGGTCGGCGACGACCGTTGCAACCGGACGGCCTGGGGGTTCTACGTCGGCGACCAGTGGCACAGCCTGCTGGACGACACCGACCCGAGCGACCTGGCGGCCCGGGACGCCTTCTTCGCCCACCTGGGCGGGGTCCACTTCAACGCCCCGGCGCGACTCCTCGTGCCGCGGTTGGTACGGGTGGCGACCCGGCATCCCCACCTGGTCCCGATGGCACTGCGCTGGGCGGTGCGAACGGCGCGCCGGGTCGGCCCGGTGCGACTGGTGCGCCACGGGGTCGTCCCGATGACGTTCGTCATGCACCGCTTCATGCACGCGGAGGATGTCGCCCCGGCGTGGGCGCTCCTGGAGCGGGGGGAGACGAGCCCCGACGAGCAGATCGTCGAGACCCAAGAGAGGCTCCGGGCCTGCTCGTACGCCATGGCGCATCCCGAGACCGGCCGTCTGGTGCCCGCCTGCGTCCAGCACTCCGTCCTGGACCCCGACGAGAACCGGGCGTTGTCGCAGCATGCCCAAGGTCAAGACCGCCGTCTCCGAGCGGAGCTGAACGTGATCGATGCGCAGTTGCGCCGGGCCACCGGCCCGGTGTTGGACGCGGCCGGGCGTCGACTGGCGCTCATTGGGGTGCGCCCGGGTTGGGTGACCGCGGCCGGCTGGGGTGTCGGCGTCGGATCGTGTGTCGCCGCCGGCGCGCGGCTGTGGCCGGTGGCCCTGGTCCTGTGGCTGGTCAACCGGGTCATGGATGGGATCGACGGTGCCGTGGCTCGCGCCACGGCACCGACCGAGCGGGGCGGCTTCCTCGACATCGTCGCCGACTTCAGCGTGTACGGCGGCTTCGTGGTCGGTGTTGCCGTCGGCGTGCCATCGGGCCGCCTGGCGTGCCTCGCCTTGCTGCTGGCGTATTACGCGTCGGGGACGGCGTTCCTGGCGCTCTCGTCGCTCCTGGAGCGTCGCGGCGAGGCCGCCTCTGACGGACGGTCGCTGCGCTTCGTCGGTGGCCTGGCGGAGGGCGCGGAGACGATCGTGGTGTACGTCCTGTTCTGCCTGCTCCCGGGGGATGCCGCGGTCATCGCCTGGTCGTTCACCGTCGCGGTGGGGATCACAGCGATGCAGCGGATCTGGACGGGCACGCGCGCCCTGCGCGAGCCGCCGCTGGTGCCATCTGGGACCGCTAGGCCCCCACTGGCTCGGCGAGCGTCGCGGCGCGATGAGCCGCGTCGCCGCCGGGCCGCAAGACGGTGACCAGCCCGAGGTACGCGCCCCACGCGGCCAGGGTGATGGACCACGCCGGCCAGCGGCCCAACCAGGAGAAGTCGAACTCCAGGTAGAACCCAGCCGCACCGAACGCGGCGGCCACCGCCGCAGCAGTCAGCCACTTCACACACGCAGCCCTCGGCGCCACCACTCGGGTGACGAGCACACCGGCAGCGAGGCCGATCATGTACGCCGGGGTGGTACGAGCCGAAGCGACGGTGTGATAGTGCACGAGCAGCACCGCAGTGCCCCAACCGGCCAGGGCCAGGCCGCTGCCGACCAGATGGCGGATGGGCCCGACCAGGCCGGCCAGGATGGCGACGGCTCCCACGAACGCCGGGGTGATGTAGAAGGTCACCTCAGCTGGACCTTCGATCAGGGCGTACGCTCCGGCACCGGCGATCAACACCAGCACGGACCCGACCGTCCGGAGCGAGAGCTGGTCGGTTCCTCTCATGAGCTCGACTGTAGGGCTGCCCGGTCAGGGAGCGGCGGCGCCCCCTGCCCATGTGAGCGTGATGCGTCGCAGCGGGACGCCGATCCCGCTGCCGGCCCACCGACGGGCGACCTCGGTGGCCGTCCGGACTCGACGTTCGGCCACGCCGGGCAGGTAGAGCGACCGGACGAAGCGCTCGCCGTCCTCGCCGTCGCCGATGGGGAGGAGGAAGCGCCGGCGCCGGTCGTCCACGATCCGGAACCCGGCGGCCCGGGCATGGGCGTCGATGCGGCGCAGCGGTCGATCGTTGGGATAGTCCAAACGGGTGTGGCGGAGCGCCACCATCAGCCGGCCGTAGCGGGCCAGGTCCCTGACGGTCAGCGGGAGGGTGCCGGGGACGAGCAGGGTGGCGGTGCCGGCGGGGGAGAGGACTCGCCCGAGCTCGTCGAGCACAACCTGGAGCGGCTGGAGGAGCATCATGGCCATCGAGCACACCGCGACGGGGAACGAGGCGGTGGCCAGCGGCAGAAACTGGGCGTCGGCTCGCAGCACAGCCGCCCCGGCGCGTCGGCGGGCCCGGGCCAGCTCGGCGGTGGAGCGGTCGACCCCGATCCATGTCGCCGGGAGGGACAGCGGGAGCAATGGACCGCTGCCACACGCCAGATCGAGGAGGCGCCCGGCGCCCTGGACCGGCTCGAGCAGCCACCGGTACGGGTCGATGCCATCCGCCCGGGCGGTGGCCAGGGTGTCCTCGGTGATCCCGGCCCGCAGCCGGTGGAAGTCCTCGAGGTAGCCCGGCCAGGCGGGACGGCGGGGGCCGCCGGTCACCCGTCCATGGCTGCCGGCACCCTGCGGGTGGCTCGTAGGAGCGGTGAGACGGCCAGGCGCCGTCGGGCCGCCGGCAGAGCGGCGATGGCCAAGCCGAGGGCGGCGCTGCCGGCAGCGGCCACCACGATCCAGGCGAACGGCGCCGGCGGGAACGGCACGAAGGTGTCGTAGAGGACGTAGCCGAGGACGCCCACCCCAATACCGAGCACCACGAGCGGGATCAGTCGCCGCTGGCGGCGCCACACCCAGGCGATGGCCGCCACGACGGTGAGCAGGTAGGCGACGATGATCAGGTAGGCGCCGAACTCGACGATGATGGTCAGGGCTCGCACAGCGGTGGGTTCGAAGCTGAACGTCAGCAGCGCCGCCAGGCTGGCCCCACCCGTGACGGCGAGCGCCCCGAGCGGCGAACCGAAGCGGCGGTCCGTTCGGGTCAGGAACCGTCGGCTCCTGCTGTCTGGGCCCGTCACGTCCCTGGAGAGGGCGAAGAGGAGGCGGTTGGCCGCGTTGATGCACGCCAGCTGCGCGCCGAACGCGCTGATCACCCCGGCTACGTTCACCGCCTTGCCCATCGCTGAGCCCACATCGACGGTGGCCAGGTGGACGAACGGCGCCGGGGCCGCAGCCAGTGCTGCCGGCGTGGGGTAGGCGTTGTCGGCGATCCAGGTGAACACGATGTAGATGGCCGCCGAGCCGATCAGTGACCAGGTGATCGCCGCCGGGATCGTTCGGGTCGACCGGCGCGTCTCCTCGCCGAGCGTGGCGGCCGCCTCGAAGCCGGAGAAGGCACTGAACGCGTTCACCACACCGAGGCCGAGCACACCGAGGGCGATGCCGTGCAGCCTGAACGGCGCCGCCGACCAGGCGTGGTGGTGGGGGGACCCGCCCTGGGCCAGCACGACCATCCCGACGACAGCCAGGAGCACGACCGCGACGCCTTCACAGGCGAAGATCACCACCGAGGAGAAACCGATCGACAGGTAGGCGAAGATCATCGTCAGCACGAAGCCGGCCAACGCGAACCACACCCACCAGCCGTGGATGCCGAGCGACGCAAACAGCGATTGGGCGATGTCCGCGGTGCTCGCATATACGCCGCCGGCGAACGACACGTACACGAGCAGCAGGATCCACGCCGAGACGAAGCCGTAGGACGGGCCCAGGGCGGAGCCATTGTATGCGTAGATGGACCCGGCCGAGTTGAACGACCGCGAGAAGATCACGAAGGCGTAGGCGACGAAACCCATGGCTACCAGGCCCACCAGGTAGGCCAGAGCGCCGGCCCCACCAACGATCCCGGCCAGGACCGCAGGCCCGACGATCACGCCGGCCACGGGGCCCTGGATCCCGACCGAGAGGGCCACCGTGCGCACGAAGCGGAGCTGGTGACGGCCGAGGGTACGCCCTGGCGCCCCGGCGGCGACGCGGTCGACCCGCCCGGCCAGGTCGTCCGTCGCGGCCACATGCGTCATCGCCGACCCTGACGGCGGGCGCCGCCCGGCCGGGCGACCTGACCGGACGGCGGGGGCGGCCGGACGATGATCATCCGCCGAGCACGAAATCGCGGATGAGGGCGGCCAGCTCGACGGGGGCATCGCCCTGCACGCTGTGGCCCGCGTCGACGTGGGCGACCGTCGCGTCCGGTCGGCGGCGGAGGAGCTCGGCCTCGTCGGCGTCGTCCACCACCGACTGCGGCCGCATGCCACGCACCAGCAGCAGCGGCACCCGTAGGTCGGAGACGGCATCCCACAGGGGACCGTAATCAGGCGGGCCGCTTCGCCCGAGCGGAACCTCCTGGCCAGGCAGGCCGCGCCGGCCCGGGCGGATGTAGCGCCATTGCCAGGACCCGTCGGCCTGCTGGGCGGCGTTGTGCAGGATCCCCCGACGCAACGACGACTCGGAGCGCCCGGGATTGTGCTCGATGGTACGGGCCAGCAGCTGGTCGAAGTCGGGGAACGACGGGGGCCCTCCGACGAAGGCGGTGATGGCCGCGGCCTTCTCGGCCGTCACCCCGGGGGTGATGTCGACCAGCACGACGGCGGGCACCAGGTCCGGGTGGGCCCGGGCCAGGGCCAGGGTGGTCAACCCACCGAGGGACATCCCGACCACCGCCCGCCGCTCGGGCGCGAGCTGCTCGATGACCGCGGCCACGTCGCGGGCGTTGTCGTTCACGTCGAGCGAGTCGGTGTGGCCATCGCCCGAGTGGCCGTGGCCGGGCAGGTCGAGGGCGACGAGCGGCCGACCGAGCGCCAGCGCCACCGTGTCCCAGGTGTGGGCGTTCTGGGCGCCGCCGTGCAGCAGGACCAGCTCGGCTGGCCCGTCGCCCCACACCAGGGCGCTGAGCGACCTGCCGGGTTCCATCTCGACGTCGGTGCGTCGCACCACCGGCGGACCGCGGTAGGGGATGGAGAACTCCCGGGCATTGTCCTCGAACATCGAGAACTCGTCGTAGGCGACCCGGCGATCCTGCTGACCCATACCGTCCTGACCCATACCCTGCTCCTTGGCTCGACGGGGCGAATGTAGCCCCGGACGTCGGGCCGGAGCCCCAGGGTCCGCTCCGGGGCGCCGCTGGTACGTTCGGCGCCCATGCCCTTGACGTACGACGATCTCCCCGACCTGCGCCTGGACCGGACCGCTCCCGGGGTCCTCGAGATCGTGCTGGATGCACCGGGTCTGAACGCGGTCGGGCCGGCGGTGCACCGCCAGCTGGCCGACGTGTGGCTGGCCGTCGACCGCGACCCCGACACGCGCGTGGCGCTGATCCGGGGGGAGGGGAATGGGTTCTCGGCGGGCGGGAGCTTCGAGCTGCTCGGCGCCATGACGAGCGATTACGCCACCCGGGCGGTGGTCATGCGTGAAGCGCGCGATCTCGTCTACAACATCGTCAACTGCTCGAAAACCATCGTCTCCGCCGTGCACGGGCCCGCGGTCGGCGCCGGGTTGGTCGCCGCTCTGCTGGCCGATGTGTCGGTGGTGGCGCGCACCGCCCGGATCATCGACGGCCACACCAAGCTCGGCGTCGCCGCCGGCGATCATGCCGCCATCTGTTGGCCGCTCCTCTGCGGAATGGCCAAGGCCAAGTACTACCTGTTGACCTGTGAGACCCTCACCGGCGAGGAGGCAGAGCGGATCGGGCTGGTCTCACTGTGCGTCGACGACGCCGATGTCCTGGACCGGGCCCGGGCCGTGGCCTCCTCGCTGGCCGCAGGTGCCCAGGGCGCCCTGCGGGCCACCAAATGGGCACTGAACAACTGGTACCGGACGATGGGGCCGACGTTCGATGCGTCGCTCGGCATGGAGTTCATCGGCTTCGGCGGCCCGGACGCGGCGGAGGGCGTGGCTGCTGTGCAGGAACGCCGCCCAGCGACGTTCTCCTGACCCACTGCACGCGACTGCGGTCTCAATAGGCGGCGCGGTAGGCATCGACGACGTCTTCGGTCATGCCCCACAGCGACCGTGACGTCGTGCCTCCGTCCACCACGAGGGTCTGTCCGGTGATGCGGGCGGCCAACGACGAGGAGAGAAACAGCACGGCGTTGGCGATGTCACTGGCTCGTGGCGCCGCCAGCGGGTTCTTGGCGTCGACGCCGTACTGGTCCTCTGGCTGGTCCTCGTTGCCGTTCCCGACGTTGCCCGGAGCGACCGCGTTCACCCGGATCCCGTGCCGGCCCAGCTCGTCGGCGAACGTCCTGGTCAACGACAGGACGCCGGCCTTGGCCGCGCCGTAGGCGACGTGGTACCCGGATGCGGCGATCCCGTCGACGGAGGCCAGGGCGACGAGCGAGCCACCCGACCCCTGGCGGATCATCTGCTGCGCCACCGCCCGGTACAGGTAGAAGACCTGCGTGAGGTTGGCGTCGATAGTCCAGATCCAGTCCTCGTCGGTGACCTCCTCGGCCTTGGCCCACGTGGCCCGGCCGATGATGTCGACGGCCACGTCGATGCCACCGCCCAGCCCCCGGGCGGCCTCGTCGATCGCTCGCGCCGCCGCAGCGGGGTCCGTCATGTCGGCGACGACCGGGAAGGCCCGGCCGCCTGCCTCCGCGATGGCGGTCACCGTGGCGGACGCCCGACCCTCGTCGACGTCGATGCACGCCACCATCGCCCCGGCTTCGGCCAGGCGGAGGGCGCTGCGCCGACCGTGTCCGGCCCGACCGGGGATGTAGCCAGCCCCTGACACCACGGCTCGCTTGCCGGTCAACCCGAGATCGATCATGTCTCTCGTCCTCTCGTTGCGCCTGAGTCGCGCCCGAGGCATTCCTCGCCCCACCCGGTCACGTGCCGTCCTGGGCGAACATACCGGATGCCACCCGGCGGGGCGATCCGAACCTGGCGCGTCTGGGGCTGGCCACGCGGGATCGGTACGCTCGTCGCTCGTGGAGACGGTCCGGATGCTGCTGTGGGGCCCGAACCGGCGGGGCCTGGTGGCCGAGGCGGCCGCGTTCGTGACCGGGCGGGGCGGTGACATCGTCCATGCCGACCAGCACACCGACTCCGAGGCGGGGACGTTCTTTCAGCGCATCGAGTGGCGGGCCGCCGAGGAGGAGGACGACGGAGAGCTCCGGGCGGCGGTCTCCGGGCTGGCCGGAACGCTGGGCATGGGGCACCGGTTGCGCCGCTCCGACGAGGACCGGCCCGTTGCCGTGCTGGTGTCCAGGCAGGCGCACTGCCTCCTGGACCTCCTGGCCCGCTGGTATTCGGGGGAGCTGCCCGGGCGGCCGGCGATGGTGGTGAGCAACCATCCCGATCACGCCGCCGTGACCAGCAGCTTCGGCCTGCCCTTCCATCACGTGCCGGCCGGACCCACCCAGGAGGACATCATCGTCGAGCTCCTGACCGCGGCCGAGGTGGAGGCGGTAGTGCTGGCTCGGTACATGCGCATCCTCTCGCCGGGGATGCTGGCCCACTGGCCCGAAGCGGTGATCAACATCCACCACTCGTTCCTGCCGGCGTTCGTCGGCAGCCGTCCGTACCACCAGGCGCACGCCCGAGGCGTGAAGCTGATCGGTGCCACCGCCCACTACGCCACCGCCGACCTCGACCAGGGCCCGATCATCGAGCAGGACGTCACGCGCGTGACCCATCGTGACGACGTCGACGCCCTGGTCCACGCCGGCCGGGACCTGGAGACCACCGTCCTGGCCCGGGCGGTGCGCTGGCATCTCAGCGACCGGGTCCTGGTCTACGACCGCAAGACGGTCGTGTTCAGCTGACCGGAGGGCTGCCCGCACGGGTAACCGCGAACCAGATGCTGCCGAGGTTGGCGGCCACCACGAGGACCAGGGCCAGGACCTCGGTCCAGGCCAGCTGCTGGCCCAGGATGACCAGGCCGGCCACCGCGGCGACCGCGGGGTCCAGGCTGAGCAGCACCCCGAACGCCCGCGGTGTCACCCGGCGCAGGGCGACCAGCTCGAGGGAGTAGGGCACCACCGAGGACAGGAGGGCCACGCCGAGGCCGATGGCCAGCGGGCCGGGTTGGAACAGGCGGCTGCCGGCGCCGGTCAGCCCGAACGGCGCCAACGCGGCGGCGCTCACGACCATGGCCAGAGCCAGCCCGTCGAGCCCGGCCAGGCGACGCCCGGTCTCCTTGCTCAACACGATGTAGCCGGCCCAGCAGGCCCCGGCGACCAGGGCCAGGCCGATCCCGGCCCGGTCGAGGCTGCGGCCGCCCGTGTGGTGATCACTGAGGGCCAGCACTATCACCCCGCTGGCGGCCAGGGCGGCCCACACCACGTCACGGGCCCGGCGGGAGCCGATGAGGGCCACGGCCAGGGGACCGGAGAACTCCACGGTGACGGCGACCCCGAGCGGGATGCGAGCGATGGACTCGTAGAACGCCAGGTTCATGGCCGCCAGGAACAGCCCGAACACGGCCGCCACCCCCAGGTCCCGCCGGCGCCGGGCGCGCACGCCGGGACGGGCCACGACCACCAGGACGGCGGCGCCGAGCGTGGCCCGCAAGGTGACCGCGCCAGCCGGTCCCACCCGGGCGAAGAGGTGGGTGGCCAACGCTGCGCCGACCTGGACGCACACCGCTCCGGCAGCGACCAGCGCCAGGGCCGGCGGGTTCCGGCGAACATGGAGGCGCGAGTGGATCCGGGATCGATCCAGGCCCTCACCGGCGATCTCGGACATCGGGCCTCGACCCTAGGATGCGGCGGTGGCGGTGTCGGTGGCGTTGACGGTCTTCCCCATCATCTTCCTGGGGGAGCTGCCGGACAAGACCATGTTCGCATCGCTGGTGCTGGCGTCACGGGGACGGCCCGGCTGGGTGTGGGGGGGCGCCGTCGTCGCCTTCGCCGTGCATGTGGTGATCGCCGTGTCGATTGGCGTGGCCCTCTTTGCCCTGCTCCCGCACCGGGTCGTCGACGTGATCGTCGCCGGGCTGTTCTTGGCCGGCGCTGTCTACTCCTGGCTCATCCGCAACCAGGACGAGGAGTCGGCCGAGGTCTCCGAGGCGGTGAGCCCGTTCCGGACATCGCTCACCGCGGCCGGTGTCATCTTCCTCGCCGAGTGGGGGGACCTCACCCAGATCCTGACCGCGAACCTGGCGGCTCGCTACCACGACCCGATCAGCGTCGGCGTGGGCGCCCTGGTGGCGTTGGCCGTCGTGGCTGCCATCGCGGTGATTGGTGGCCGCAGCCTCACCCGCCTGATCTCCGTGCGGAAGGTGCGCATCATCACCGCGGCTGTCCTGGTCGTGCTGACCGTGGTCACCGCCGTGCAGGCCGCCAGGGCCTGACCGACGGAGGGGAGGGACCGCCGGAAGGGGGAAGTCGGCTCAGCGGGGCGCTTGCAGGGCGAAGCGGATCAGCGGGATCTGCAGTGGCACCCGACCCCAGATGGCGACCTGCCGCCACCACGGCTGCTTGGCCCGAGTCTCGGCCACGGCCATGTGGATGTTCGCCGGCCAGACACCGACCAGCAGCGCAGCACTGGCCGGACCGGCCCACGACTGGCCGGTGACCAGACCGGCGGCGCAGGCCAGCTCGGCCACGCCCGAGGCGTACACGACCTGGCGGTGGCGTGGCACCCACGGAGGCATGATCCGCACGAAGACCTTCGGGGCAACCAGGTGCACGAGGCCCGACACGCCGAACGCGGCCGCGACCAGTCGGGGTCCACGAGGTAGAGACGATGCCATGGCGGAGCGTAGCCACCGCTCCTGCTCGCCCGACCGGCGATGCACGACCGGCGATGCACGACCAGCGATGCCCGCTGCGCCCGACACCGCATACGGTGACGCGGTGACCTCACCTACGGATCGTCTGTCGCTGTCGGGTCGCGTGGCCATCGTCACCGGCGCCTCTCGGGGCATCGGCTTGGCCACTGCCCAGGCCATGGCTGCGGTCGGAGCCCGGGTCATGCTCACGTCGCGAAAGCAAGACGCGCTCGACGCCGCCGCCGCCGATATCCCCGCTTCGGCGACCTTCGCCGCCCACGCCGGCGACCCGGAGCAGATCGAGGCATGCGTGGCGGCCACCCTCGACCGCCTCGGTACCGTCGACATCCTGGTCAACAACGCCGCCACCAACCCGTACTTCGGGCCGACGATCGATGTCGACCTGCCCCGCTACGACAAGATCATGGAGGTGAACGTCCGTGGTCCGCTGGCCTGGACGCAGGCCGTGTGGCGGTCGGGCATGTCCGAGGGCGGTGGGGTGGTGATCAACGTCTCTTCCGTCGGCGGCCTCCGCCACGCCGGTGGCATCGGGGTCTACGACGTCTCCAAGGCCGCCCTGCTGCACCTGACCCGGGTGCTCGCCGCCGAGCTGGCGCCGACGGTACGGGTGAACGCCTTGGCCCCCGGCCTGGTCAAGACCGACTTCGCTCGCACCTTGTGGGAGCCCGACGAGGCGGGCGTGGCGGCCCGCACCCCGCTCGGGCGCATCGGTGTCCCCACCGACATCGCCGGCGCGGCCGTGTTCCTGGCATCGGACCTGGCGTCGTGGGTCACCGGCCAGACGTTCGTGGTGGACGGCGGCGCCCTGCTGATCTGACGCTGGCATGGCGGTCTTGGGCCCCGACGCGCCGCAACGGGGGCTCCGCGCCGCAGAGGTTCGGTGCGGTTCGGACAGGATGGCTGCGGGGCCGGGCGCACTTTGGGTCGCCCTGGGACCAACATCGCGCCGAACCTCCGGCTCGCTCGGCCAAAGCTGCGCCCAACCTCGCACCCGACAGCTCGCACCGCCAGCTCGCCAGCTCGCACCGGTCGCACCGGTCGGGTCGGCGCCCCGGCCGGCCCTTCGGCCGCGGTCAACGGCACGCGCCGGCGCCGGCAACTCACGCGCAGGCCGCGGCCGAGTGTGCGCCCAGGCGGCGGTCAAGGGCATGCGACGGTGGCGCCACCGAATCGGTCGAACCGGGACGATGGGGTACGATCTGCTCCGTGACAGCCACGTGGGAGAGCGGATCGCTCGACATCGCCGTGGAAGCGGCGGCCGCCCAGGCCATCTGCCGGCTGCGGGGCGACCTGGACGCAGGGAGCGTGCCGCATGTGCGGACCGTGCTGGCCGACCAGTTGGACGCCGAGCGGGATGCCGTCGTCGACCTGTCCGGCCTGCGGTTCATCGACTCGAGTGGCATCGGCGCCCTGGTCGGCGCGGCCCGGCGCTACCAGGCGGCGGGCCACAGCCTGTTGCTGCGTGACCCGTCGACCTCGATCCGCCGGGTGCTGGAGATGACCGGCGTCACCGGCGCCGGCATGGTGGAATGAGCATGGTGGAGTAAGCACGGTGCAGTAAGCACGGTGGAGTAGGGGGCTGGAGGACGCGAACCACGAACGGGGGGCGCCCGGCCGGTAGCCTCGTCGGCCGTGCCCCCTACCCTGCGCGATCGGGCCGTCGGTCTGGCGAACGAAGCGGGCGCTTCGGCGCTCCACGGCGTCGAGCACCTGGTGGTGCGCAGCTCGACCGTGCCCACGACCCCGTTCCTGGCGACCGACACGTTCGGATGGATCGCCGAGCTCGAGCGGAGCTGGACGACCATCCGGGCCGAGCTGGACGATGTGCTCCGCTACCGCGACGCCTTGCCGAACTTCCAGGACATCTCCATCGACCAGGCCTCGATCACCGATGACGACGGCTGGAAGACATTCTTCTTCGTGGGCTACGGGTTCCGGGCCGAGGCCAACTGCGCCCGTTGCCCGCAGACGGCTGCGCTCCTCGACGCGGTGCCCGGCCTCACCACCGCGTTCTTCTCCATCCTCTCGCCGCGCAAGCAGATCCCCGAGCACCGCGGCCCGTGGCGTGGCGTGTTGCGCTACCACCTGGCGCTGCGGGTCCCGGAGCCGACGGACCAGGCCGGCATCGAGGTGGGCGGCGAGATGGCCCACTGGGAGGAGGGTCGCAGCCTGCTCTTCGACGATGGCTACACCCACCGGGCGTGGAACGACACCGACGGTGTCCGGGTGGTGCTCTTCGCAGACGTGCTGCGCCCCCTTGGTCCGGCGGCCACGCGCCTCAACCGGGGCCTCATCCGGGCCATCGGGCGCTCGCCCTACATCGCCGACGCCCGGTCCCGCCACGAGGCGTGGGAACAGCGCTTCGAGGCCGAGCGCCAGGCTGGGCGGCGGTGATGGCCCGACCGCCACGGACGCCTTCCACGGACATCTTCGCCAAGGCCGCCGACCCCCGCGTCGAGGAGTGGCGCCTGGCCGAGTCGCTCGACATGTGGCCGTACTTTCGGGAGCTCACCGGGAAGATCGGGCCGACGATCGACGTGGACGGCCGGTCCACGGTCATGCTGGGATCGAACAACTACCTGGGTCTGACCACCGACCCGCGCGTGCGTGGCGCGGCGATCGCCGCGGTGGAGCGGTACGGCACGGGTGTGACCGGCAGCCGCCTGTTGAACGGCACCCTCACCCTGCACCGCGAGCTGGAGGAGATCCTGGCCGACTGGGTGGGGACGGAGGCGGCCCTGGTCTTCTCCACCGGCTACAGCGCCAACCTGGGTCTGCTGGCGGCGATGGTCGGTCCGGGCGACGTGGTGATCCTGGACTCGGCGGCGCACGCCAGCCTGGTCGACGGGGCCCGGCTGTCGGAGGGAACCCTGCGGGCGTTCCGCCACAACCGGCCCAACAGCCTGCGTCACACCCTCCGCACCGCGATGCCCGCTGACCCCGACGGCCCTCCGGCCGGCGGGGTGCTGGTCGCCGTCGACGGCATCTACTCGATGGAGGGCGACGAAGCGCCGCTGAAGGAGATCGAGTGCGCCTGTGCCGACCACGGCGCCCGGCTCTTCGTCGACGAGGCCCACGGCCTCGGGGTGGTCGGTCCGGCAGGAGCCGGGAGCGCCGCCGCCGCCGGACTGTCGCCGGATCTGATGATGGGGACCTTCTCCAAGTCCTTGGCCAGCTGCGGCGGGTTCATCGCCGGGCCGCAGGTCGTCATCGACTACCTGAAGATCGCCTGTCGGCCGTTGCTGTACACCGCGTCGGGAGTGCCGGCCGCATTGGGCGCCGCCCTCGAGGCGGTGCGGATCGCCCGGGCGGAGGACTGGCGGCGCGACTCGATCACCGCCCGGGCCCAGCAGCTGCGCAATGGGTTGGCGGACCTGGGCTACCGGGTTGGGCCCCCATCGCCCAGCGCCATCGTGGCCGTCCACGTCGACGACGTCTGGTCCGCCGGGGTCATGTGGAAGGCGCTGCTGGCCCAAGGGGTCTACACCAACTGCGCCGTCCCCCCGGCGGTGCCCCGGCCGTTGCTGCGGACCTCGGTGATGGCGACCCACACCGAGGTGGAGATCGACCGGGCGCTGTCGGTCTTCGAGGCGGTCAGATCGACGTCGGCCTGACCGGCGCCACCGGCCACCTCGGCGGGCTCCTCCTCGACGCGCTCCTCGCCGACGCCGACGTCACGTCGGTGCGCTCGGTCGCCCGACGACCGCTGCCGAACAGGACGGTCGGTGGGCCCGGACGGCCCCGGCTCCGCCACGTCCAGGC
This sequence comes from Acidimicrobiales bacterium, assembly GCA_965276635.1. GTDB lineage: Bacteria > Actinomycetota > Acidimicrobiia > Acidimicrobiales > Palsa-688 > CBDIBC01. The sequence goes on from CBDIBC010000003.1 coordinate 200,066, forward strand.
CGACCTGCGCAGCCCGGCGGCCCGGGAGGCGCTCGCCGGGGTCGACCTGCTCTACCACCTGGGCTTCCAGCTGTGGCCCGGTACCGGCGGCCCGGCAGCCATGGAGGGCGCCAACGTGGCCGGCACGGCCAACGTCCTCGCCGCCGGACCCAGCCGTGTCGTGCTGGCGTCGTCCGCTGCGGTGTACGGCGCCTGGCCGGCCAATCCGCTCCCGCTCGGCGAAGCCCACCCCCCACGGCCCAACCCGGCATGCGCCTACGCTGTACAGAAGCTGGCGGTGGAGCAGCTGTGCACGGCTGGGGTGCCGTCGGTGATCCTCCGGATCGGCGCCGTGCTGGGCGCCCACGCCGACCGGGCGATAGCCGCCTCGGTCGCCGGCTACCGCCGAGTCGTCCCGGCCGTGCGCAGCGTCACCCAGGCGGTGCAGTTCCTCGACGAGGCCGACGTGGTCGCCGCCCTCCTCGCCGCCGGCCGAGCCGGCTCGGGAGTCGGCCCGCTGCTGAACGTCGCCCCGCCCGACTGGCTGAGCGCGGCCGACATCGCCAGGATCTCCGGCGGGCGGGTGGTGGCGCTGCCCGGTCCGGCGTTGCTCGGCGTGGCCGAGATCGGCCGTCGGTTGCGCCTCCTGCCCTTCGGCGCCGACCGCGCCGTGCTCCTCGGCGGCCCGCTGGCGCTCGACCCGGCGGCCGCCGGTGCCGAGCTCGGTTGGCAGGCCCGCTGGTCCTCCGCCGATGTCCTGGCCGCCGCGCTGGCCCGGACGTGACCGTGGGGGGTGCGGCCCGCCCGGCCGTGTTTGCCCAGCCGGGCCTGCGCCTCGCCTACACCGGACGTTGGTAGAGGCGCCACACCTTCGAGCGGGTCGCTCCCATGGCCTGCAGCTGGGTGTTGATGCGGTCGTTGCTGGCCAGCGTCCAACCCCCCTCCGCCGTGTCGATGCCACCGGCGACCAGGCGATCGACGATCTCCTGGTAGAGCAACGGTCCGAGCGCCAGGTTCTGGTGCTCGGGCTTGATCCCGAGCGCCCACACCCGGGCGTGGGTCAGGGTCTTGCGGCCCCGCAACAGCGGTAGCCACCCGAAGGGCAGCAGCCGCCCGCTGCGGATCCGGAGCATCAGGCGGTTGATGTCGGGCAGCGCCAGGCAGACGGCCACCACCTCACCGTCGCTGGTCTCTGCCCCGAATGCCCATTCGGGGTTCAGGATGGGCTTGAGCTGCTTGGCCAGGTGGCGGACCTCGGCCTCGGGCATGGGCGCGAAGCCCCAGTTGTGCTGCCACGCCGCGTTGTACACCTCGAAGAACCGGCTCACCTGGTCCTCGAAGTCGGCCATGTCCAGGCTGCGGATGTGCACCTTGGACCGCTCCCGGATGCGAGCCAGGGTGCGGCGCTGCCGATCGGACAGGCCGGTGGTCAGCCGCTCGAAGTGCCAGCCGTAGAGGTCCATCGCCGGCCGCCAGCCCTCGTCGACCCACAGGCGCTCGTAATACCGGGGGTTCTGCAGGGTGAGCACCGCCGGAGGCTCGTCGAAGCCCTCGACCAGCAGTCCCAACTCGTCGTTCGTCGTGAACGAAGCCGGGCCCACACAGGTGTCGGCGCCCTGCGAGCGGACCCACTCGCACGCCACCTCGAACAGGCGGTGGGCGACCTCCGGATCGTCGAACGTGTCGAAGAAGCCGACCCAACCCCAATGGACGTCCTGGTAGGTGTTGAAGAACGAGTCGACGCAGGCGCCGATGCGGCCCACCGGTCGCCCGTTGCGGTACGCCACCCACAGCGCCGTCTGCTGGTGGGCGGTGGCCGGGTGGCGGGGAGACAGGCGGTCGTAGACGCTCAACCGCAGTGGGGGGACCCAGTGCGGGTCGCCGCCGTGGATCCGGAAGGGGATGTCGACGAACAGGCGGCGACCGAGCAGGTTGCGCACCGGTCGGATGTCCACGGCTCCCATCGGGGCGAAGGTACTCGCGCCGCCGGACCCGTACGTCCGCCGTCAATCGCACCGGACCGGGGTGGCCTGGCAAGCTGGAGCCGATGTCCACCACGACTGCCGAACCTCTCCCTCCCGTCGAGCTGGTGCGCCCGGGGATATGGAGCATCCCTGTTCCCATCCCGAACAACCCGTTGCGCTACGTGCTGGTGTACGCCTTCGAGACCGATCGCGGGCCGTTCATCGTCGATGCCGGGTGGAACACCGACGACGCCTACCAGACGCTGGCCGACGGCCTGGCCACCGCCGGCTTCGCCATCACCGACGTGCAGGGTGTGCTCGTCACCCACATCCACCCGGACCACTACGGCCTGGCCGGGCGGGTGCGTGATGCGTCCGGTGCGTGGGTCGCGTTGCACCCCGCCGACGCCCGCCTCCTGCAGCGCCGCTACGCGGACCCGGCCGACCTGCTGGTCGAGGTCGGCCACATGTTGGCGCGCATGGGCGCGCCGGCCGAGGAGATCACCGAGCTGTCGGAGTCGTCCATGCCCGTGCGCCCGCTCGTGCAGGCCGTCGACCCGGACGTGCTGATCGAGGACGGTGACAAGCCGGAGGTTCCCGGCTGGGACCTCCGGGCCATCTGGACGCCGGGCCACTCGCCCGGGCACCTGTGCTTCTACGAGCCCCAGCACCGGCTGCTCCTCGCCGGCGATCACGTGCTGCCGCGCATCACACCGAACATCTCCTTCCACCCCCAGGCCGGCCCCGATCCCCTCGGTGACTTCCTCCGCTCACTCGAAAAGGTGGCGGCGTTCGACACCGAGGAGGTCCTCCCCGCCCACGAGCATCGCTTCGCCGACCTGCCCGGCCGGGTGGGTGAGCTGCAGGCCCACCACCGGGAGCGCTTCGCCGAGGTGATCAGCGCCATCCGCGACGGCGTGCGCACCAGCTGGGACATCGCTCCCCGGATGCACTGGTCGCGTCCATGGGATCAGATCCAGGGGTTCATGCGGCGGGCGGCGGTGAGCGAGACCCTCGCCCACCTCCATGCGCTCGAGCAGCAGGGGATCGTGCGGGAGGAGATCGGTGAGCCGTCGGCGTGGCACGTGATCGCCGACGACGGCCCGGCCGCTCCGGCTGGCGGATGACGAGGGCAGGACGTCGCTTCCCGCCAAGTCCCACGCTATGGCGCGGCGTCGTGTTCTGCCCGGTCATCACAGAGCTGTCGATCATCGGATCGGCCAAGGGGGACGGACTGTGACTCGATGAGACAGGTTTGTTGGGACAGAAATTTGGGACACCGAGGACCGGTTCGAGCGGGGGGTGGAAAGGTGGTGGCGACGAGTGGTCGGGCCGAAGCGTGGTGGCGCCCATGGCCACCACGGTCATCGACCGATTCTTCCCGGTCTGGCGGACCGGGATCTGGTGGCGGCTCTGCCCGGGCACTGCCTGATTGCGGGGGCCGCGTCAGCCACCACGGCGACGAGGAGCAGTGGCAGGTCGATCTCTCCGAGCCCAAGGTGGTCACCACCCGCTTCACCGTCGCGATCGGCCACTGCAGCGCCATATGTCGGTCCTCGGCTCGCTCGGCGTCCACCTGATCTGGTCCCGGTGCATCGAGATGTGGTGGCCCGAGCGAACCGCTCGAAGACCGTCACCATGGACGAGAGCGGCGGGCGGGTCGGCGGGGCCGGGACGTGGCTGTGGGTCGCCGCCAACGACGAGATCACCGTGTGCTGGGTCGCCGACGGCCGAGGGTTCGAGCAGGCGACCGAGGTCATCACCGCCGACTACGACGGGGTGCTGGTCCGTGACGGCTACGTCGTCTACAACCACTACGAAGCGGCCACCCATCAATCCTGCACAGCGCACGTTCTGCGACGCGGCCATGAGATGGAAGGCGACCTTCCCGACGGGCCGTTAGGTTAGATCCCCGCCGCGGCCAAGGCCACTCCTTGATGCCCTCGTCGGCCGCGACCTGCCCGCGTCGGACCGGCCGGCTGTCGCGGTCGATCCTCGGCCACTGGCGCGGGTGCGCCGCCGATTGGCCGGGCAACGGGAACCACGAAGCCGGCGACCGCCCAGTACGCGCCGGCACCCACCGAATCCCCTCCCCCGGAACATCCTCACCGTTCAACTTATCGCCGTTGCCAACAGCAAGCCCACCTTCTACGCTGCCCGGACATCGGTCGGCCCATGTGCAGGGCGCCGTCCCTGGACCCTGTCGCAGTGCGAGCCGCGCACATCGAGCTCACCGCAGGTGGCGTACGCGCCGAACCAGGTACCGGCTCGGCCTACGTCACGTTCGCGCCGGGCGGTAGTCCGATCGACGCCTTCGCCGGCGCCAGTTATCCCAACCTGGCCACCACCCCAGTCGGAGAGGGCGTGCGCGATGGCTCGATTGCGTCCGTGGTCGCGACCTGATGCAAAGCGCGACAAAGCGCAGACCCGTGTCTAACTCTTGATGTTCCGTACCACCCCATGGCAGCTACGTCCGCTCCCGCCTCGCAGCGCGGGTAGAGGACTCCCCACCCTCCTTATTCCTGAACGGAGAATCCGTTGACAGCAGGCCACGGTGAGCGTATCGTCAACTGCGAGGCGTGGCGAGCGTCAAGGCGCTGGTCCCGGCCTGAGCTGCTTGGCAGCCGACGCGATCTGCAGTACTAGCGGCAACTGTTCGACCATTGTGTTTAGAGAAGACGATATAGACGTCCATCTCTCGGAAAGCGGCTTCGCCCCCCAATTGCGACGGCCGCTCTTACTATTTGTACGGCGGTGTGTCCGGACCTGGGTGCACTGAGACAATGATAGCTCCGAGCGCGGTCGTAACAACTGCGCACCTAAGCTGGACCCATTCGCATGGACCGGTATATTGCCAGCAATCTGATGGCGCAACCCGAGAAGTTCGTCCGGCGGCGTCAGCAGCCAGTTCGGGATTGACGCTGTCTCGCACGGATGGCGGACACGTTCAGCGCGACATGGAACGTCCTCATACATCGTAGAACCGTACGGAATTCAAGCCCTAGGCTAGCGGATAACGAGGAGGCCTTTTGAATCGAAAAGATGCTCATAGATGGGGTCGTCGGCGAGCAGCATTGGCTGTAGTTGCCGTTACGGGCGTAGCCGCCGCAGGAGTAGCGATTGCCTATGACGGCGGCTCGAATTCGCAGCGAATCGCGGTGGCTGGCCTCCCAACGAGCACAACCGCTCCACCATCATATATGGCCGCTCTGAAGTCTCCTTCGCGACTTAGCAGTGCAGTTACCGCTGATCCGTCGAACCTACTGGAGCCGATCGGTGCAGCACTGTCGAGCCAGATACTTCCTGTCGATTCACTCGTGGCAGCCGTTACGGACCAAGGAACATTCGATGGGATCCTGCAATCTGCGTCGAGTGTTACAACGGAATTAGCGGCATACACGCACAACTTGGCACAGCCGACGCTGAACTCAGTGCCCGCCTACGTCGTTGTTGCGCATGGCGCCCCGCTGAGTACGTGGAAGCACGGGGGGGCGCGTGACTTGTCCCAAACTCCGACTACTGCAACCGCGACTAACTACGACTATTACATCATCGTGAACGCATTGACGGGCCGCCTGCTGGCCTCCTACGACGAGGTGGTCTCGTGAGGAAGTTAATGACAAGACGGATCGGCATCCTCCCCGTCTCTTTGATTACATTCTTGTCCGGCCTAGCGTGGAGTGCTCCGGGATTGTCGGCGCCTCGCGCTGCAGCACAAGCCGCTTCATGTCAGCCTGCTGGTCGGTCAAATTACTTTGATGGTTACAGTAATCAAACCGGGTCGAACAACTACGCTGGATCTTATGGAACTCTGACTACACAGCAGGGCCTCCTATGCACAACCGACACGGGTACGAACAACTTTTCGACCGCCTGGGTAATGCTTCAACACCCCGGCGCACAAGATTTCGGACAAGTCGGGTACTTTGAGACTTACGGCAGAAATACGCATTGGTTCACTGCCTGGCAGTCCGATGGACAAAACTATCCGTACTCTGAATATGATGACTTGACCGACACGATTGGGGCCGGTTCAACGTACAATTATGCGGCGACCAAGGCAGAGAACAACGCTGCGGCTTGCCATACATACGGGCACTCCTGCATCTGTTTCCTGATTAACGGACAGCTATTCGGTATCTCGTCTGACTTTCCCTGGGCGAGCGGTGTCTCGTCGTTTCCTTTGCCGGCAGCGCCGGAGTTCGAAGGTGAAACGACTTATTACACCTCGGACGTCCCTGGAACGTACACGCACGCTCAGTTCGCCAACCTTGCATGGATGTCAGCAGGCTATGTCCGGTCAACTGACTTTAGCGCCTTCCCTATGAATCCAGATGATACAAATCCATATTGGTATCGACATAATACCCTAACAAATCTGGCCTTTCAAATATGGGACGGTACGTCCTAGAGAGGAGGCATTACCTTTCAATAGCTGTATACTTGGAATGTACATCGCTAGCGCATTGCCGGGCGTGGTTGAGGGGGCTTGAGTTCATTGGGGTTGTTGGGTGCGGGCCGGTCAGGCGAGGAGGATGGCGAGGCGGGGATCGGGGGCGCGGGCACGGCTGGCGAGGTAGTCGACGGGGTCGACGCCGTGTTGGGCGGCGGTGCGGATGACGCTGGTGATCGGGCCTTGGGTTCGGGCTCCCCGTTGGGTGCGGTGGCTGCCCCGGACCTTTCGGTTGACCACGGCTGGTCGGATGGCGGTGTCGGCCCGCCAGTTCGTGGCGTCGACTGCCAGGTCGGGGTCGGCGGTGAGGAACGTGGTACAGGTGGGGGGCCTGGTGGGCGAGGTGCTTGAGCAGGCGCCGGTTGGTGTCATGGCCCCCGTCTCGGCCCCAGAGGGCTTCCATGCGGGTTGACACTTCGCCAGGTGGCCGGAGGTTATGCCGTTGTTCGTGGAAGTTGAGGTGGCGGTCCCCCGCTCGAGACCTGCCTGGGTGGTAGGTCTCGGGTGTCCATCACGACAACCCAAGAGCAAGGGGACCGCCATGAAGAAGACCTATCAGACCGACGAGCTCGCCGCAGCTATCCCGCTGCCGGCGAGGGTGGCGGCGGCGATGGATGACATCGCCGAGACGATGCGCGAGGGACTGCTGGCTATGGGCGTCGGTGCTGGGCCGGGGGTGATGCAGTCGCTGATGGATGAGTCGGTGACGGCTTTGTGCGGTCCGAAGGGCCGCCACCAGCCGGACCGCGCTGCGTCAGGCAGCGACGATGGCTCGGTGGCCCTCGGGGGTCGGCGGGTGCCGGTTCGGCGGCAGAGAGTGCGGGCGGTTGACGGGTCGGGGGAGATGCCGATCCCGGCGTACGAGCTGTTCACTGGCAGTGACTTGCTCGGCGAGCTGGCCATGGGCCGGATGTCGGCGAAGCTGTCGACACGGCGTTACCGGGCCGGGCTGGAGCCGGTCGGCGCGGAGGTCGAGGCCAAGAGCCGTTCGACGTCGAAGTCGGCGGTGAGCCGCCGGTTCGTGGCCGCCACCGAGACCGCCTTGGGCGGGCTGCTCAAGACTGACTTGTCGAAGCTGGACCTGGTGGCGTTGATGGTCGACGGGGTCCACTTCGCCGAACTGGGCCTCGACCCGCTCGCAGGTCACGTGCCCGCCGCAGTCCGCGCAGCCAGGGGGCAGACCGGCGTCCAAGACCCGGTCCGGTTCTACCTCCGGTGCCCGGCGATGCCCGTGACGGCCATGCTCGGGCCCCGACTTACGCCCCGGACGCTTCGAGTCGGCCTTCGGTTCGCCCTTGGAGAACGGGGCCGCCTGACGCTTCCCGCCCCGCCGGGCGTCCTCCAACGCCCTCTCCAGCTCCTTGATCCGCTCGATTTGCTCGATGATCACCGCGTACTTACGACGCTGCTGCTCCTCCAGCCACGTCAGCCGCGACATCAACCCCGCCATCTCCTCCGCCGACGGATTGTCGCTCGATGCAGGCGCCACAGTCCAAGAACCGATCACTCGGCTCCGCCCACACCATGACTACCTCACCCCGCCACCCAGGTGCTGGACCCGCTATACAAGTACCCCATCCAACACTCAACAGCGCGTCAGCGCGACCAAAATGCAGGAACCAAGTAACCTACGGATTGCATACGACTCAGCGGGAGACTCCGCGCTCAGACGCCAAGGAAATAAGTGTCTTGGAGGCCGCAAGCGGTACGTCAGACAGTCGGTGGGTGCCCGGGCGCACACACAGACGCAGATGCCGAGTGTACTTCCATAATGGTTGGCAACCGAGAGTGTTTAGCGTTGACGTTCGAGAGAGTAAACGTGATGCCTTGCCCTTGGCGGCCAAATCGCGTGGCAGCGCATATCACACCTTCCGGATTGGCATACTCAACATGTAGGGATGCTCGGACGCACGTGCCAGTCGCGTTTGCCACAATACCAATCACTCCTGATTCGATGAATATGCCCTTTGTCTGTGACGTACAAGCGCTCACTATCCCTAACGACAAGCCAAGAATGGCCGAGCTAAAGAGACACTGCAGGAGCCTCCCTCTAAGCTGCGGTATGAGCGTCTTAGTTTCGGTACCACGATCCGCCCCGAGTCGCAGAGGCCCTCTGCGCAGTGACCGTGTTCTGTCGGCAGCCTTCATCGCGCTTCACTGTGATCCGGCAAGTCATGGAACGCTTTCATGTCGACCCCGATTGAGGCCTAGGCATCCAGTGCTCGGCCTCCTCGAGTCGGACTGAAATGTCATCGATCCGTAGTTGTTGACTGCAATGAGCCTGTCCGCTGTTGTGAGGCGGATCCATACCGCAACGTCGGGGACTTGGACCAGTGGAGGTGACTGTGAAACCCAATATTCCCTATTGAAGATGATCAGGCCCTGGCACTTCCCCGGAAGCGTGTAAGGGTAATAGTGACTGGGGACCACTCCAGCATCGCACGGAGGGTCAGACTCCACACCGGTGCACTCACCGTTGGGGCCTAGACCGTTTCCGTAAGGCGGCTTACCCAACGGCGGAGAGGAAAAAGTGCTGGCGATCGCCGGTGTCCGGGACGATGAGAGATTCTGATGCGAATGTGTCGGTACGGCGAGAAGGAGCACAGTCGCCGTCGCTGCAGCGACAAGCGTAGCGCCGATCGTTTGGGCTTTGTTAACATGCAGGTTGAAGTGATGTGTAGCCACGGCGGATGCCTCCTGTGGCTTACGAAATCGCGAGCCTTGGTAGCTTCCCCCGTATGTTCTGTGCATGCTTAATTCGCATCGACGATATCCTCCTGCCTTGGCCGTGATGCTGGTGATTTTCTTGACCTCCGGTGCAACTCCCGAGGACAGTTACCCGGAAGCGGAAAGGTTAATCCGGCAGTAGCCGTGCACATCAGTCCAAGGGCAACTCGCTGCCGACGAGATAGCAGTCGCGGACACGCCGAGGAGAGAGAGCCGGAAAACCGGTGTCCGAGAGGCGGCGGGTTCGTAACACTGGCATGGTGGCGTGTTCTTCGGCGATCCCGGCGGACGACGGGACGCACACACACAGAGCCATGCTTCCATGATGCCACGAGGAGGCGTCTGCCGGCACACGCATCTGCCTCTTCTTTGGCCTGGCCGACCTCGGAGCCTCCTGCCAGGCAAGCGGGTAGCCATAGCAAGGCCTGTCGACAGAAGCGGGGCTGATCCCGAAGCCCCCAGTTGGAGCGCTACCCTTCGGCGGCTCTCGCCGCCCAGCTTCCGTAGAGAACCGTAAAGTACGGGAGAGGCGTACAACCGACAATGTGTCGGAAGCTGTAGCCTTTCTGTACTTTTGGGTGAGGTCGCGCTGGTAATCCGAGCCGACCCTTGGCTGCCGGGGCCGACTCGCTTATCGCGGGGTCCAGCAGATCAGTAACCAGCAGATCAGTAAGAGGAGGCGTATAGCTGGGCTGGAACAGGCCGATGCACCCGGCCAATTAGCTGAAAGGGGCTTTGTTCATGTAGCCAGCATCGTCCCTATTCGGCGTCCATCGTGAGCCGCGGCGACCACCTCATTCATACGTATGTAACTGCATGTAACCGACTCATATCCACAGGTAGGGAGCCGAGCCTGTCTTTCGGCTGGGCAGCGATGACTGCGACAGGCGATGCGGGGGTCGAGGACGGTCTGTCGGTTTCGTGGCCGACGCCAGGGTGTGGGGCGTGAAAGTCCGGGCGGTGAGCGGGGTTCGGGCTGGGGCTGGTAGGGGCGGCGGCCGGGTCGCGTGGGGGGTGCTCAGGCCGCAGGGGCGGTGGGGAGGACCCGCAGGTCCTCCCACTCGGTGCTGAACGCTGCGTCGGCGCCGCCCGCGGCGAAGCGCACGACGAGGGGGCGGCCGTGGGAGAGCAGCCGGGCCGGTAGGCAGAACAGTTCCCGCCGGGACATCAACCCCATTGTGCAGCGGGCCGGTGTGACTCGTTCGTCACGGGCGGTTAACAGGCGGCGCCGAAGGGTTAGGCGCCGCCGCAGCTCGTGAGGCGGCCCGTGCCGCCACAACCCCCTCTTTCTTCAGTCCCTGGACAGCATTTTCGTGGTGCGCCCCCTGGGATTTCGAACCCAGAACCTGCGGATGACGAGGAAGCCGGGCGCTGCTGCCGCGACATCTACGACCATCTGATCCGAGGCCGACATCATCGGCCTACCATCGACGGCCATGTCCCAGTGGAACTTCGCCGACGTATGGGAGACCGTGGCGCGAGTGCGCGGCGACGGTCCGGCCGTGGAGCAGGGGGACCGGCGCCAGACGTGGAGCGAGCTCGATGCCCGCGCCAACGGCGTGGCCGCCGCGCTCCTCGCCGCCGGCCTGGGCCAGCAGGCCAAGGTGGCGCAATACCACCACAACGGCCCGGCCTACCTCGAGTCGGTCTACGCCTCGTTCAAGGCCGGTTTGGTCCCGGTCAACACCAACTACCGCTACACGCCCGACGAGCTCGAGTACCTCTGGGCAAACGCCGACGTGGAGGCGGTCACGTTCGACGCGGTCTTCCTCGACCGGGTCGTCGAGGTCCGTCGCCGCCTGGATGGCCACACCCCAGGGATCCGCCTGTGGCTGGCCGTGGGCGCCACCGAAGACCTACCCGAGTGGGTGACGCCCTACGAGCAGGCGGCGACGGCTGGGGGGCCCGGCCAAGGAGTCCGGGGCGCGTGGGGCCGATCCGGTGACGACCTCCTGCTGATCTACACCGGCGGGACGACGGGGATGCCGAAGGGCGTGATGTGGCGCCAGGACGACCTGTGCGCCATCCTCAACCGCACCGGCGAGGTCCGCTATCCCGCCGGCAGCAGCCTCGACGACGTGGCCCGCGTCCTGGAGACCCCCTCCCGGCACCCGTGGGCCCGGATGCTCCCCGGTCCGCCGCTGATGCACGGCACCGCCCTGTTCACCGCCTTCTCGGTGCTGAGCAGCGGAGGCTCGATCGTGCTCACCGAGGGGCACCACTTCTCCGCCCCCGAGACGCTCGAGACCATCACCCGCGAGCGGGTCACCCAGATGTCGATCGTCGGTGACGCCTTCGCCCGGCCGCTGCTCACCGAGCTCGACCTCCACCCCGACCGTTACGACCTGTCCACCCTGTGGCTCATCATCAGCTCCGGGGTCATGTGGTCGGCCGAGGTGCGGGCCGGGCTGCTGCGGCACAACCCGCGCCTGACCCTTGTCGACAGCCTGGGCTCCTCGGAGGCGTTGGGCATAGCCGTGTCCACCTCGGGGAAGGGAACGACACCCGAGACGGCTGGCTTCCAGATCAGCGCCGATGCCCGGGTGCTGGCCGAGGACGGCCGCGAGGTGACCCCCGGGTCGGGGCAGCAGGGCCTGCTGGCCCTGTCGGGTAGGGGGCCGGTCGGCTACTACAAGGATCCGGACAAGTCGGCGGCCACCTTCCGCCTCATCGACGGCCGGCGGTGGATGGTCCCCGGCGACGTGGCCACCGTCGCCGCCGACGGTACCGTCACGTTGCTCGGGCGGGGATCGGGATGCATCAACACGGGGGGCGAGAAGGTCTTCCCCGAAGAGGTGGAAGAGGTGCTCAAGCAGCATCCCGCCGTCCGTGACGCCGTCGTGGTCGGTGTGCCCAGCGAGCGCTTCGGGGAGATGGTCGTGGCCGTGGTGGAGGCCCAACCCGAGTCGTCGGTCCCCGACCCCGACACCCTGGTCGCATGGGTGCGCGAGCGGTTGGCCGACTACAAGAGCCCGCGACGGGTTCTGGCCGTGGACACCATAGGCCGCGCCCCGAACGGCAAGGTCGACTACCAGGGCCTCAAGCGCTACGCCGCCGAGACCGTCGCGGCCGGTTGATGCCTTGGCCGGTTGACCGTGTTCTCTGGCCGGCGGGCGCCCCAACCCGCCGGCTGCCGAGGCGGGGACCCCATCCCCGCCCGTCCGTGTTCTCTGGCCGGCGGGCGCCCCAACCCGCCGGCTGCCGAGGCGGGGACCCCATCCCCGCCCGTCCGTGTTCTCTGGCCGGCGGGCGCCCCAACCCGCCGGCTGCCGAGGCGGGGACCCCATCCCCGCCCGTCCGTGTTCTCTGGCCGGCGGGCGCCCCAACCCGCCGGCTGCCGAGGCGGGGACCCCATCCCCGCCCGTCTGTGTTCTCTGGCCGGCGGGCGCCCCAACCCGCCGGCTGACGAGGCGGGGACCCCATCCCCGCCCGTCTGTGTTCTCTGGCCGGCGGCCGCCCCAACCCGCCGGCTGACGAGGCGGGGACCCCATCCCCGCCCGTCCGGTCAGCCGCCGGGGCTGCCCTTCGGCAGCCGGGACCGTATTCGCACGACCCGGCGCCCGCGTCGACCCGCCGTCCCGGTGTCCGCCGCATCGACTGACTCGTCGGCTTCCGCCCCCGCTGACTCCTGCCCCCCGCCGATGGCGTCCGGGTCGCTAGTGCCCGCACCCGACCCTTGGCCTGCGTCGGAGGCCCGGCTGACGTCGGACGGTGGGACTGGGGGCGAGGGTGGGACTGAATGCGACGGTGGGACGGGGTGCGGAGCGGGGGCGGGGTGCGGAGCGGGGGCGGGGTGCGGAGCGGCGTCGACCAACCCGATGCCGGGCGCCGGGTCGGCGACCGATACGGACTCGGCCGGGTCGGGAGCGGGCACCGTGGGGATGAGGTCCCGGCCGTTGGCCAGCGCCGCCCGCCCCTCCAGCTCGATGATGCCCTCGTCGATGAGCATGCGGGCCAGCCGGCACACGTCGAAGTCGGACAGGTTCAGGCTCCGACCGATGGCCCGCAGGGTGCGGCGGCCGTCGACGGTGGTCAGCATCCGCCACCGCTCCTGATCGAGCGTCACCTCCGTCTGGGCCAGGTCGTGGACCAGGCGAGGTTGGAGGTCGAGCGAGGGGATGAGGTCCTGGAGCTCCTGCCACTCCTCCAGGCGCTTGCGGGCCCGGGCCAGGACGGTGTCGACCCGCAACCGGCTCGGAGCCGGCAAGCTGCTCGGCCGGCCGGGCTGGAACTCGAAGGCGCCCCGCTCGGAATCGAGCATCTCGAAGCAGATCTCCTCCAACCGGCCGCGCATGTCGCCGGCGGCCGCCGCGGTCTGGTGCTCGGACTGGTCGGCGCCGACCAGGGCGCCGTCCTCCATGAACAGGTTGGCGGTGTAGGAGCGGGCCCGGACGTGCAGGCGCCCGGTCAGCTGCTGGCGGGCCAGCAGCCGGAGCACCTCGGAGAAGTCGAGGACGTCGAAGGTTCCTTGCAACGGCATGCCCGGTCATCTTGGCAGCCTCCTGCCGCCGGCTGGCGCCACGACCGCTGGCGAGCACTACTGCTCCACCGCGACGGACTGGGCGAACCACCCACCGGCGACGGTCTGGACGACCACGATGTTGTAGAGGGCTCCGGCCGCGCTGGAGCGGTTGGCGTAGGTACAGGTGAGGGGGACCTGGCCGCAGCTGCGGAACTGGATGTAGCCGCGGGCGTAGGGTACGGCGAAGAGCGCCTGGACCGCGGCCGGCGCCGCGACAGTGGCGGCCTCGGTCGGGCTGCCCGACTCCCAGGCGGACACCAGCCGACTGGCGGCGTCGGCCCCTGACGGCTGCGGCGCGCTGGGCGCGTACACGGTGGTCGTGGTCGGCGCCACGGTGGTCGGCGGGGCGGTCGTGGACGGGGTAGAGGTCGGTGGGGCGGCCACCGGTGGCGACGAGCTGCCGCAGCCGGCGACCAGACCGCCGACGGCGACGATCAGCGCCAGGGATCGGGTGCGGCGGCTGATGGCCATCCGACGATTGTCGCGGACGCCGAGCGGCCGAGGGTGCCAGTCCTTCCCGGCGGACGACGACTAACTTCGGCGCATCGTGCTCGCCCTTCGCCCCTGCCGCCAGTGAGCGAGCCGTCCACCCCACCAGCGGGTACCCGATCATCCCGCTATGTCGCCCAGCACCGGCGCCGGCTGGCCCGGCGCCGGCCCCGCCGGCTGCTCGTCGTCGTGAACGTGGTGGTCGCGGTCTGCCTGATCGGTGCCATCGCCACCGTCGGCTACACCGAGTACCGGCTGCACCAGATCCGGAAGGTGAAGGTCCACCAGCTGGTCCCGGTCGGTCACAGCGGCCAGAGCCAGACGGCGGCGCCGACCCCGGCCGGGCCGCCCATGACGTTTCTCATCGTCGGCAGTGACAGCCGAGCCGCGCTGGCCGGGCCGGACAACGCCCAGTTCGGCGGAGCGGCGGCTACGCCGGGCGCCCGGTCCGACACGATCATCCTGGCCCGGCTGGTACCGGCCACCAAGCAGGTGGAGCTGCTGTCGATCCCCCGCGACCTGTACGTGCACATCCCCGGGTTGGGCATGCAGAGGATCAACGCCGCCATCAACCAGAGCCCCGACCTACTGATCCAGGTCATCAAGCAGCTGCTGAACGTCGACGTCAACCACTACATCGACATCGACTTCGACAGCTTCAGGGACATCTCCAATGCCGTCGGCGGCGTCGAGGTTTACTTTCCGACCAAGGCCAAGGACGCCTTCTCGGGCCTGAACATCCCGGCGCCCGGCTGTTACTCCCTGCAGGGCGACCAGGCTCTCTCGTTCGTGCGCTCCCGGGACTACCAGTACTTCCTGGACGGCTCGTACCACGACGAGGCTCTCAGCGACCTGGCCCGCATCCAACGTCAGCAGATCTTCATCCGCGGCTTGGTGAAGAAGGCCGAATCCGTCGGGCTCACCAACCCGCTCACGTTGAACTCGGTGATCGGCGGGGTGACCAAGAACCTCACCGTCGACTCCAGCCTGTCGACGGGGACCATGATCAACCTGGCTCGTACCTTCCGGTCGATCGACGCCGCGTCCATTCCCGGCATCACCCTGCCGACGACCCCCGAGACGCTGTCGAGCGGCGCGGAGATCCTGCAGCCCGAGACCGCGCCGGACAATGCGGTGGTGCGCCAGTTCTTGGCGTTCGGTTCGACGGCGGCGACCCCCCCGGCCACCACGTCCCCGGCGCGCTCGCCGTCGGGCACCGCTGGCCCGACCACGACGACTGCACCGGTCGTGACCCTCCCGCCGTCGCTGGTGACCGTGGAGGTGCGTAACGGTTCAGGCGTCGCCGGCCAGGCCACCGGGACCGCCGGCGAGTTGCGCCGGGCCGGCTTCGCCGTCAGCTCCATCTCCTCGTCGTCGTCCTACGGGGTGGCCACCACCACCATCGAGTACGGAGCCGGTGGCCTGGAGGCGGCCCGCACCGTGGCCGGCGACGTCGGGGGTGGCGCCGCGCTCGAGCAGGTGGCGGGCCTGGGCTCCTCCACCGTCGTGCTCGTCACCGGGCAGAGCCTGACGGCTATCGGCGCCGGCCTCGGGTCCACGTCGGGGTCGGGTGGTTCCACCGCATCGTCGACGTCGTCCACCTCATCGACCACCGTGCCGGCGACCACGTCGACGACCACCTACGAGCTGCCCGGCACGCCGGCAGGGAGCACGCCGCCGACCTGCGGCAGCTGACACTCGTCGGGGCCGTGCGGGAACCAGCGGTGTCGGTTCCTAGCCGTACTGGGGGTGGCCGACGGCGAGGCCGGTGTCGGGGTCGAAGAAGTGCAGCGTCCGGGTGTCGACGGCGACGCGCAGGTCCTCGCCGGCTCGCACACGGGAATGGGGGTTGACCGTCGCCGTCCACAAGCTGTGGTCGGCGGCCACCGACATGGCCTGCTCCTCCTCGTCTCCTGCATCCTCGGCCAGCGCGGCGGTGTCGGAGTGCGAGACGGGCGGTGCGTCGATCTGGAAGATGACGTTCACCTCGCTGCCCAGCTCCTCGGTCACCATGGCGGTGATGTCCATGACGGCGCGGGCCGGGTCCTGGTCGACCTTGGCGTCCTCGAAGCTCGACGGGCGGATCCCGACGATGATGGTGCGGTCGGCGTACTCGTCCAGGCGCGTCGAGGTCTTCACCACCTCGGCCGGGACAGGCAGCCGGAAGCTGCCGAAGGCGGCCACCATGCCGTCACCGTCGCGGGTCAGCGTCGCCGTCACCATGTTCATGCTGGGCGAGCCGATAAAGCCGGCAACGAACAGGTTGGCCGGGGCGTCGAAGAGCTGTTGGGGCGTGTCGCACTGCTGCAGGTGGCCGTCGTTCAACACCGCCACCCGGTCGCCCAGGGTCATGGCCTCCACCTGGTCGTGGGTCACGTACACCGTCGTCACCCCGAGTCGACCGTGCAGGGCGGCCAGCGTGCCGCGCATGCTGACCCGGAGCTTGGCGTCCAGGTTCGACAGGGGCTCGTCCATCAGGAACGCCTGGGGCTCGCGCACGATGGCCCGGCCCATGGCCACCCGCTGGCGCTGGCCGCCGGACAGCTCCGACGGCTTGCGCTTGAGGTAGGGCTCGAGGGCCAGCATCGACGCGGCTTGGTCGACCCGCCGGGAGATCTCGCGGGCCGGTGTCTTCTTCAGCTTGAGGGCGAAGCCCATGTTCTCGCCCACGGTCATGTGGGGGTAGAGGGCGTAGTTCTGGAAGACCATGGCGATGTCGCGGTCGCGAGGAGCGGTGTCGGTGACGTCCCTGCCGCCGATGGAGATGGTCCCCGATGTCACCTCCTCCAGGCCGGCGACCATCCGCAGGGCGGTCGACTTTCCCGAGCCCGAGGGACCGACGAGGACTATGAACTCGCCATCGGTGACCGTGAGATCGAAGTCATCGATGACCCGGACGCCATTGGGATAGGCCTTGGCCACGTGGTCGAAGACGATGTCTGCCATGGATAGCTCCTACCCCTTGACGGCGCCCGAGGTCAGGCCCGAGACGATGCGGCGTTGGAACAGCAACACGATGATGATGATGGGGACGGTGACGACGACCGCGGCGGCGGCGATGGTCCCGTACGGCTGCTGGAACTGCGAAGCCCCGCTGAAGAACACCAGGGTGGCCGGCACGGTGCGGGCCGACGTGGTGGACGTCAGGGAGAACGAGAAGACGAAGTCGTTCCAGCAGAACATGAACACCAGGATCGCCGTGGTGAACACGGCCGGCGCGGCCAGGGGCGCGATCACCCGCCGGAAGGCCTGGAACGGCGTGGCCCCGTCGATGGCGGCTGCCTGCTCCAGCTCCCAGGGGATCTCCCGGAAGAAGGCGGTGAGGGTGTAGATGGACAGGGGCAGCGAGAACGTCAGGTAGGGGATGATCAGCCCGATGTAGGTGTTGAACAGGCCCAGCGACCGCCACAGGTTGAACAGGGGGACGACCAGGGCGATCTGGGGGAACATGGCGACGAGGAGGGCACCGCCGATGATGACCTGCTTGCCAGGGAACTGGAGGCGGGCGATGGCGTAGGCAGCCATGGTGGCCAGGACCACCGCGATCACCGTGGAGATGATTGCGATCAGGATGGAGTTGATCAGCGGCCGGGTGAAGATCGACTGCTGGAAGATGGCCGAGTAGTTGCTCCCTGTCCAGTGGTGGGGGACGAAGCTGCCGTCTGTCAGGCTGCTCGGGGTCTTCAGCGACAGCGACAGGATCCACAGCAGGGGAACCACCTCGAAGACGAGGGCGAGGAGCAGCCCCCCGCTCTGGCCGAACAACCTGGCGGTGCTGCGCTCGCCGGCGCCGCCCCCGCCCGCCCGGCGGCCGCGAGCGGCGCGGGTGCGGTCGGCCCGGGTGGGCGTCGCCGGTGCTGCCGTGGTCGTCGCGGTCACAGCCGCCTCCCGTCAGATCCGGGCGCGGCGGTGCCGAACCCCTTGATGAAGATGGTGGTGATGATCAGGGTGACGATGAAGATCAGCACCGCCATGGCCGAGCCGATGCCCAGGTTCAGTCCCTTGAACACCTGGTTGAAGTTCAGGATCGACACGGATGTGGTGGTGTTGGTGCCCCCGTTGGTGAGCACGAAGATGTTGTCGAAGATGCGGAACGCGTCCAGGGTGCGGAACAGCAGGGCGACGAGGATGGCCGGCTTCATGATGGGCAGCATGATCCGGGTGAACCGCTGCCACGGCGAGGCACCGTCGATGGCCGACGCCTCGAGGAGCTCGTCGGGGACCAGCACCAGACCGGAGAGCAGCAGGAGGGCCATGAACGGCGTGGCCTTCCATACCTCGGAGAGGACGATGATCCCGAAGGCGCTCCACTTGCCCGTGAGCGGCGCGTGGTTGTTCCCGATCAACCCGGCGATCCAGCCCAGGTGCGGGGTCCAGGCGAACTGCCAGGAGAACGCTGCCACCACGGTGATGATGCCGTAGGGGATGAGCACGAGTGTCCGGAAGGCGTTCTTGAAGAACAGCGCCCGCTGCATCAACAGGGCGATGCCCATGCCGAGGACCAGCTCGATGATCACCGAGACGACCATGACCAGAAGCGTGTAGTAGAGGGCGTGCCACCAGATGCCGGAGCTGAGGACTGCGGTGTAGTTCGAGAAGCCGACGAACTTGGCCTGTGACGGGTACCGCAGGTCGTAGCGACGGAACGACAGGTACAAGGCGTAGGCGACGGGGTACACCACGATGGCGGCCATGATGATGACCGCCGGCGCGCACAGCGACCAAGCCAGCCGCCGCTCGGCCCGGGCTTTGGGGTCGATAGGCGCCGAACGGGCCGAGGCTCGTCGGGTGCGGGCCGGGGCGACGGCAGTGGTCACGGTAGGACTCCCTTGGATTGGAGCGCGTCGCTCAGCGATGCGCGCAGCCCGGCGATGGCAGCCTGCGGTTGGATTTTCGCGGTCGGCCACAGCTTCGACTGGATGTTGGCCGTCACGTTCTCGTAGGCCGGCGTCAGCGGGCGCACTCCGGGGTCCTGGAGCTGCTTGAGGATCAGGCTGGCGAAGGGATAGGACTTCACCACCTGCGGGTTGGTGTAGAGGCTGCCGATGGTCGGTGGCAGCCCACCTGTCACCGCGTCGAAGATCTGGTTGGATGCCGAGCGCAGGCAGGCGGCTGCCTCGAACGCCAGCTGCGGGTGGGGCGAGAAGCTGGAGACGGCCAGGTTGTAACCGCCGATGCTGGACTTGCCCGGCTGCCCGGCGACGAGGGAGGGGAAGGGCGCCCACCCGATGTTGGGCAATATGGCGGCCTTGTCAGTCACGGCCGATGCGTAGATGAAGGGATAGTTGATCTGGAACGCGGCGTTCTTGCCGGTCTCGAACGCCAACCGGCCGTCGTCTTCCTTGTCCACCGACAACGAGGGATCGCCAGCCGGCCCGGTGGCGAGGTCCCGCATGGTCTGGGCGGCGAGCACGGCGGGCTGGCCGAGCGTGACCTGTTTGCCGTCGGGCGACAGGATGGTGCCGCCGGCCGAGTTCACCAGGCTGTTGAACCAGACGCTCAGGCCCTCGTACTGGGCGCCCTGCTCCTCCACGTAGTGCGGCTTGCCCTCCTTGGCCAGTTGGGCCGAGTCGGTCAGCATCTGCTGCCAAGTGGTCGGTGGCATCGGCACCAGGTCTTTGCGGTACCACAGCAGCTCGGTGTTCGAGTTGAAGGGGGCGCCGTAGAGCTTGCCGTTGTAGGTGGCCGTCTGCAGCGGACCGGCCAGGGTCCCGGCGCGCACGGTGGCGCCATTCGCCCCCGTCCACGGGAGGATCCAGCCGGCGTCGGCGAACTCCGGGGCCCAGGTGACGTCCAGGCCCAGGACGTCGAGGGTGGAGTCCTTGGCCGCCGAGCGCAGGACGAGCTGCTGGCGCTGGTTGTCGGCGGCGGACGGCAGCTCGGTCCACTTGATCCGGTAAGCGCTGGCGTGAGCGGCGTTGCAGCTGCTCACGGCGTGCGCGTACGAGCCCGAGTTCTCGGTGCCGATGTAGAAGTTGATCGTCGGGACGGCGGCGGAGGCAGAGCCGCACGCCGCCACCAGGCCGCTGACCACGACCGCAGAGGCCAGGGCACCGAGCGCCTGTCGCCGGGACCGCGCAGGTGGGCGCGGTCGCGGGAAACCAAGAGCTGCCATATGCCTCTGGACCTCCCCCGTCTGCCTTTTCGGCCTACGGCGCGCACACTACCCAGCTCTCGCCCCGAGCGAAACACCCTTGGTGACCGTCGCGGCGCCAAGGGCGCAGACGTCACCGAGAAGGGTGGGCGGTTGGCGCCGTTCCCGACCGTCGACCAGCATCGGTCGATCGTGGTCGTCGCCTTCGCATCCGGGCCGCACAGCGCCTACGCGGTCCTGGTCGTCGTGCACGTGCTCAGCGCCGTCGTCGGGTTCGGGTCGGTGGCGCTGGAGGGGGTGTACGGCTTCGGCGCCCGGCGTCCGCAACGGCCTGCGGCCCACGAGGAGCTGGCCCGCTTCTTCGCGTCGCCGAGCCGCGCCCGACTGCTGATCTGGCCGGTACCTGCCGTCGGCATCGCCGCCGTGCTGGTCGAACCGCACGGGAAGGGCATGGGGCAGGCCTGGGTGATCGCCGCCCTGGTGCTGTGGATCGTCGAGGCCAGCGTGGTCACCGGCGTCGTCGCCCCCGCCGAGCGGGCACTGCGGGCAGCCCTGGCCACCAGCGGCGCGCCAGGCGAGGACCACCTGGCCTCGTGCGGAGCTCGGGTGGCGTGGGGCGCGTTGTCGTCGGACGTGATGTTCGTCATCGCCCTCGGGCTCATGGTGTTCCAGCCCTGAGTGTTCCAGCCCTGAGTGTTCCGGCCCTGAGTGTTCCGACCCTCCGCCTTCCAACCCTCAGACGTACGATGGTCGGACGCTGTAACGATTGCTTCGGAACCAAAGCGGTTGGACATCAGACGATTCAGGCGTCTGCGGCCGTCAGGTCCTACGATGCCGGGCGTATGGTGACGCCACTCACGACGAGCACCTACCGAGGTCAACCGGTCGACGAGGTAATCGACGATTTCCGTCTCGGGTGCACCTCTCGGCTCCTCGACGACCGGGAGATCGCCTTGCAAAAGCAGAGCCGCGTGTTCTTCCAGATCTCGGGCGCGGGCCACGAGGCGCTGCTGCTCGGCTTGGCTCGCGAGCTCCGGCCCGGCTCGGACTGGTTCTTCCCTTACTACCGGGACCGGGCGCTGATGCTGGGACTGGGGTTCACTCCCGAGGAGATCCTGCTCCAGGCGGTCGGCTCCTCGGCCGACCCCGCCTCGGGCGGTCGGCAGATGCCGTGCCACTGGGGCAGCACCGGCCTGAACGTGGTCACCCAGTCCAGCCCGACCGGCAGCCAGTGCCTCCCCGCCGTGGGCTGCGCCGAGGCCTCCCGCTACATCTCGCGCCGGGACCTGCCCGGCTGCCACGCTGAGGGCGACGAGCTGACCTACGTGTCGCTCGGCGAGGGCGCCACATCGGAAGGGGAGTTCTGGGAGAGCCTGAACACCGCCTGCACCCTGCACCTGCCTGTTCTCTATGTGATAGCGGACAACGGTTACGCCATCTCCGTACCCGCCGTCGACCAGGCGCCAGCTCCCATCTCCGAGCTAGTGAGCGGGTTTCGTGGCCTGCAGGTGCACCGCCTGGACGGTTGCGACTACTTCGCCGTGCGCGCCGCCGCTCACCAGATCGTCTCGGAAGTGCGCGCCGGGGTGGGGCCGGCGCTCATCCACGCCACCGTCACCCGGCCCTACTCGCACTCGGCGGCGGACACGCAGAGCAAGTACCGCTCCCTCGACGAGTTGGCCGAGGAGGCGGCAAGGGATCCGCTCACGGTGCTGGAGCAGGCGCTGCTGGCCGACGGGGTGCTCAGCGAGGAACAGGTGGCAGCGGTGCGGGCCGACGCCAGGGACGTGGTGCGGGGCGCGGCGCGAGCGGCGCTGGCCGCCCCCCGCCCGGACCCGGCCACCGTCACCGACCACGTACTTGCCCTCCCTGACCTGCCCGAGGGTGCGGTGACCGAGCCGCCGGCCGACGGCGAGGTGGTGGCCCTCGGCGAGGCCATCAAACGGGTCCTGCACGAGCGCATGGAGGCGGACGAGCGCATCCGCGTCTTCGGCGAGGACGTGGCCGACGCGCGCGAGGCGGTGCTGGCCAATGTGGAGGGCAAGGGCGGCGTCTTCGGGACCACCCACGGCCTGCAGCGGCGCTTCGGCCTGGCCCGCTGCTACAACGCGCCGCTGGCCGAGGCCAACATCGTCGGTCGTGCCGTCGGCCAGGCCATCCGCGGGCTGCGGCCCGTGCCCGAGATCCAGTTCTTCGACTACATCTGGCCGGCCATGCAGCAGATCAAGAGCGAGGCGGCCACCATCCGCTGGCGCTCCAACGGCGCCTTCCACGTCCCCATGGTGCTGCGGGTCCCGATCGGCGGCTACCTGACCGGTGGTGCCATCTGGCACTCGCAGTCGGGTGAGTCCATCTTCACCCACATCCCCGGGCTCATCGTGGTCATGCCGTCCCGGGCCTCTGACGCCGCCGGCCTGCTGCGCACCGCGCTGCGCTGCGAGGACCCCGTCCTCTTCCTCGAGCACAAGCACCTGTTGCGCCAGGGCTACACCAAGGACCCGTTCCCCGGCCCCGATTTCCACGTGCCGCTCGGCTCCGGGCGAATGGTCGTCGAGGGCGACGACCTCACCATCGTCACCTGGGGGGCCACGGTCGAGAAGAGCCGGCAGGCCGCCGCCGCCCTGGCCGGCGACGGCGCGTCGGTCGGGGTGCTCGACCTGCGCAGCCTGATCCCGTGGGACCACGACATGGTCGCCGAGCAGGTGGCCCGGACCAGCCGGCTCCTGGTGGTGCACGAGGACGTGCTCACCAGCGGCTTCGGCGCCGAGGTGGCGGCGTGGGCGGGGGAGCACTGCTTCGCCGATCTCGACGCACCGGTGCGACGCGTCGGGGCCACGGACACCCACGTCGCCTACGAGCCCACCCTGGAGAAGGCCATCCTGCCCCAGGTGGAGGACATCGCCGCCGCCGCCCGGCAAGTGTTGGCGTACTGAGCCATCCCGGCTGGCATACGCTCGCGGCGGCGGGACCGACGAGGAGGATCGCAGTGGGACAGCAGGTGCGCGGCGTGGTGGCCAAGGGCAAAGGGGAGCGGGTAGGTATCGAGACGGTCACGGTGCCCGACCCCGGCCCGGGCGAGGCGGTGGTCGCCGTCCAGGCCTGCGGCGTGTGCCACACCGATCTCCACTACCGCGAGGGAGCGATCAACGACGACTTCCCGTTCCTGCTCGGCCACGAGGCCGCCGGCATCGTCGAGTCGGTCGGCGAGGGCGTGGCGAACGTGGCGCCCGGCGACTACGTCGTGCTGGCCTGGCGGGCCCCCTGCGGGACCTGTCGCGCCTGCCGGCGCGGCCGGCCCTGGTACTGCTTCGACAGCGCCAACGCCACCCAGTCCATGACCCTCGCCGACGGCACCGCCCTCACCCCCGCGCTCGGGATCGGCGCCTTCGTGGAGAAGACGCTCGTGGCCGCCAGCCAGGCCGTGCCCGTCGACACCCGGGCCCGGCCCGAGGCCGCCGGGCTGATCGGTTGCGGGATCATGGCCGGCTACGGCGCGGCCATCAACACGGGCGCGGTCGGCCAGGGCGATACCGTGGCCGTGTTCGGGTGTGGCGGCGTCGGTGACGCCGCCATCGCCGCCGCCTCGCTGGCCGGGGCCCGCACGGTCATCGCCGTCGACCTCGACGACGGCAAGCTGGAGCTGGCCCGCCGCTTCGGGGCCACCCACGTGGTCAACGCCGGCACGGTCGACCCGGTCGACGCGGTCCGCCAGCTGACCGACGGGTTCGGCGCCGACGTGGTCATCGAGGCGGTGGGCCGGCCCGAGACCTACAAGCAGGCCTTCTTTGCCCGGGACCTGGCCGGCACCCTGGTCCAGGTCGGAGTGCCCGATCCGAGCATGCTCGTGGAGCTGCCGATGATCGAGCTGTTCGGCCGGGGCGGTGCGCTGAAGTCGTCGTGGTACGGCGACTGCCTGCCCACCCGGGACTTCCCGACCCTCATCGACCTGTACCTGAAGGGGCGCCTCGACCTGGACGGCTTCGTCACCGAGACCATCGACCTCGACTCCGTCGAGGAGGCGTTCGCTCGCATGCAGCGGGGCGAGGTGCTCCGCTCCGTGGTCGTCCTGTGAGCCGCGGGGCCGCCGCCGGCCTACGCGTCGATCACGTCACCACCCAGGGGATCTTCTCCATCGACGGGGGCGACTACGAGGTGGAGAACAATATCTGGATCCTGGGTGACGACACCGATGTCGTCGTCTTCGACGCCGCCCACGATGCCGCGCCCATCGTCGAGGCGGTCGGCGGACGCCGCACTCGGATGATCCTGGCCACCCACGGTCACAACGACCACATCAACGCGGCCGCCGATCTGGCCGGGATGCTCGGCGCGCCGGTCGCCCTCCACCCCGACGACCGCCACCTTTGGGACGTGGTCCATCCCGGTCGGGCGCCGGACCTGACGCTCGCCGACGGCCAGGTGATCGAGCTGGCCGGCCACCGGCTGCAGGTGCTTCACACGCCGGGCCACTCGCCCGGCGGGGTGTGCGTGCACGTGGCCGACCAGGGTCTGCTGTTCTCCGGCGACACGATGTTCAACGGCGGCCCGGGGGCCACCGGCCGCTCCTTCTCCGACTTCGGCACCATCATCGCCTCCATCCGCCACCGGCTCCTCGGCTTGCCGGCCGACACGGTGGTGCACACCGGCCACGGCGCCGACACCACCATCGGCGCCGAGGTGCCGCATCTCGAGGAGTGGATTGCCCGGGGCCACTGAGGGTCGGCACCGTCCCTCCGTACGTTCGGCCGTGGCGGTCGGGCCTTCGGGGCCGTGGAGGTCGGGCCCGGCCTGGAGGAGGGAGGTTCGGTGCGGTTTTGGCAGCCTGCCGCCCTGACGTCGTGACCTTCGGCGCGGTTTTGGTCGCCGGGGACCCAAAACTGCACCCGACCTCGCGAGCACCCGGTCAAGACTGCGCCCAACCTCGCCGTCCCTCGCGCGTCCGCTGCGCCAGCCTCCTGATCGGTCGACAGATAGTCGGATGACCAAGTAAACTGGTGGGGTGACCGATGCCCCTCCGCCGGCTACCGCTCCTCCACTGCATCGCCCGCAGCACCCCATCCGGTTCGTCACCGCCGCCAGCCTGTTCGACGGCCACGACGCCGCCATCAACATCATGCGCCGGCTCCTGCAGAAGCAGGGGGTCGAGGTGGTCCACCTCGGCCACAACCGGTCCGTCGACGAGGTGGTGGCCGCGGCCGTGCAGGAAGACGTGGCCGGCGTCGCCATCAGCTCGTACCAGGGCGGCCACATCGAGTACTTCCGCTACCTGGTCGACCGGCTGCGTGCCGAGGGCCGGGAGGACATCCGCGTCTACGGCGGGGGGGGCGGGGTGATCGTCCCGGCCGAGATCGAGCAGCTGCAGGACTACGGCGTGGCCCGGATCTTCTCGCCCGAGGACGGTCAGCAGATGGGGCTGGAGCGCATGATCAACCTGATGGTCGCGGAGTGCGACCGCCCGCCGGTCGCGTGCACCGGAGGGATCGACGACATGGTGGCAGGCGGGGACGGAGCCCTGGCCCGGTACATCACGGCCGTCGAGTGCGGGCTGGTCGGTGTCGACGACCTGGATCGGTTGCGCCAGGCGGCCGCCCGCCAGCCGGCTCCGCTCCTGGGGGTGACCGGTACGGGCGGATCGGGGAAGTCGTCGCTCACCGACGAGCTCATCCGGCGCTTCCGCCTCGACCGGGAGGACAAGCTGCGGATCGCCGTGGTGGCCGTGGACCCCACCCGGCGCAAGCACGGCGGTGCCCTGCTCGGCGATCGCATCCGCATGAACGCCATCGGATCCGACCGCGTCTTCTTCCGGTCCCTGGCCACCCGGGGCTCGACCACGGAGCTCCCCCCCTACCTGCCCGATGTCCTGGCCGCCGTGCGCGCCGCCGGCTACGACCTGGTGATCGTGGAGACGCCCGGGATCGGCCAGGGCGATGCCGCGGTGGTGGACTCGGTCGACGTCTCGCTCTATGTGATGACCCCCGAGTTCGGTGCCACCACCCAGCTGGAGAAGATCGACATGCTCGACTTCGCCGACGCCGTGGCCATCAACAAGTTCGAGCGACGGGGCGCCGCCGACGCCTTGCGCGACGTGCGCCGGCAGCTGGCCCGCAGCGGCGAGCATCCCGGCGTGGCCCACGAGGAGCTGCCCGTCTTCGGCACGGTGGCGTCCCGGTTCAACGACGACGGGGTCACCGCGCTCTACCAGCACCTGCGCGGCTTGCTGGGTGTGGCGCCGGGCGTCCTGCCGGCCGTAGACACCAAGGTCTCCACCATCAGCGATGCCATCATCCCGCCGGCTCGGGCCCGGTACCTGGCCGAGGTGGCCGAGACGGTGCGCGGCTACCACGCCCGCAGCCGCGACATGGCCGCCGTGGCCCGCCAGGCCCAGGTGCTGCGAGAGGCGGCCGCCGTCCTGGTCGATTCTGGTGTCGAAAAAGCAGCACATGCGGGGGTAAATGCACCCCAGAATGCCGCCGATGACGGATCCGAGGCGGGGGACGCCGCCGTGCGCACGCTGCGGGAGCGGGCCGCCGCCGCCTGGGAGCAGCTGGATCCCGACAGCCGCCGGATGCTGGAGGAGTGGCCGGCGACCGTGGACGCCTATGCCGGCGACCACCTCGACGTCGGCGGCCGCTCCCTCCCCCTGACCCGCACGTCCCCGTCCGGCACCGTCGTGGCCCGCGTCGCCCTGCCCCGGTTCGGCGATCACGGCGAGCTACTGCGGTGGCTTCGGGCCGAGAACCTTCCTGGCCGCTACCCGTTCACCGCCGGCGTGTTCCCCCTCAAGCGCGAGGGCGAGGACCCGACCCGGATGTTCGCCGGTGAGGGCGACCCGTTCCGCACCAACCGGCGCTTCAAGCTGCTGGCCGCCGGGCAGCCGGCGACGCGCCTGTCGACCGCGTTCGACTCGGTCACCCTCTACGGCTTCGATCCCGACGAGCGCCCCGACATCTACGGAAAGGTGGGGAACTCGGGGGTGTCGATCGCCACCCTCGACGACATGAAGGCCCTCTACGACGGCTTCGACCTGCGATCGCCGTCCACCTCGGTGTCCATGACCATCAACGGCCCGGCGCCGACCATCCTGGCCATGTACTTCAGCACCGCCATCGACCAGGCCACCGATGGTTTCGTCGCCGAGCAGGGCCGGCCGCCGAGCACCGACGAGCAGGCGTGGTTGGCGGCGGACACGGTGGCAAGGGTCCGGGGCACCGTCCAGGCCGACATCCTCAAAGAGGACCAGGGCCAGAACACGTGCATCTTTTCCACCGAGTTCTCGCTGCGGGTCATGGCCGACATCCAGGACTGGTTCATCGCCAACCAGGTCCACCACTTCTACTCGGTATCGATCTCCGGGTACCACATCGCCGAGGCCGGGGCCAACCCCATCAGCCAGCTGGCGTTCACCCTGGCCAACGGCTTCACCTACGTGGAGTCCTACCTGGCCCGGGGCATGGACATCAACGCCTTCGCCCCCAACCTGTCGTTCTTCTTCTCCAACGGGATGGACCCCGAGTACAGCGTGATCGGGCGGGTCGCCCGCCGCATCTGGGCGGTGGCCATGAAGGAGCGCTACGGCGCCGACGTCCGGGCCCAGCGGCTCAAGTACCACATCCAGACCTCGGGGCGCTCCCTGCACGCCCAGGAGATGTCCTTCAACGACATCCGCACCACCCTGCAGGCCCTCTGCGCCGTGTACGACAACGCCAACAGCCTCCACACCAACGCCTACGACGAGGCGGTGACGACCCCGTCGGAGGAGTCGTTGCGGCGCGCCGTCGCCATCCAGCTCGTCATCAACCGGGAGTGGGGCCTGGCCGTCAACGAGAACCCGTTGCAGGGCAGCTTCATCGTCGAGGAGCTCACCGACCTGGTGGAGGAGGCGGTGCTGGCCGAGCTGGACGCCATCTCCGAGCGGGGCGGGGTGCTCGGGGCCATGGAGACCGGCTACCAGCGAGGCCGCATCCAGGACGAGTCCATGCGCTACGAGACCGGCAAGCACGACGGCAGCCTGCCTATCGTCGGCGTCAACACCTACGTCGCCGAGCGTGCCGACGCCGGCGAGCATCCGCTGCCGCTGACCCGCTCCAGCGACGACGAGAAGCAGAGCCAGCTGCGCCGGGTCCGCGATTTCCAGGCCAGCCACGCCTCCGCCCGGGCAGCGATGGTCGACCGGCTGCAGACCGCCGCGCTGGCCGGCGACAACCTGTTCGCCGTGCTCATGGACGCCGTGCGGGTGTGCAGCCTGGGCCAGATCACCGAGGCCCTGTTCGAGGTCGGGGGCCGCTACCGCCGCAATGTCTGACTGTCGCCGCTACCGGCGACGTGGGTAACGCTCGATCACGGCATCCGAGAGGCTGGGCCAGGCGGCGACGGCCCACGGACCGAAATCGGTGTCGGCCAGCTCGGCGCACGCCAGGCCCAGGTCGGGGTCGACCCAGAGGAACGAGCCGGCCAGCCCGAAGTGGCCGAAGGTGGCGGGGGAGTTGGCCCGGCCGGTCCAGTGCGGGTCCTTGTGGTGGCGCAGCTCGAAGCCGAGCCCCCAGTCGTTCGGCGACTGTCGGCCGTACCCGGGGAGGATGCCGTCGAGGTGGGAGAAAGCGACGTGGGTGGCTTCGAGGAGCGTGGCCGGGTCGACGAGCGTGGGGGCCAGCAGCTCGCGCCCCAGCGCCAGCAGGTCGGTCAACGGGCCGCTCGCCCCAGATGCCGGGGAGCCGTCGAGCGTGGTTTGGCCGAGGCCGAGCGGCTCGATGACCGCCTCGCGGAGGTAGGCGGCGAACGGCACGCCCGTCTCCGTCTCGGTGTGGGCCGCCGCCACCTCGATGCCCCGGTTGGAGTAGATGCGCCGGGTGCCGGGCCGGGCCAGGACGTTGTCGCCGTCGGGGGCCAGGCCGGACGCGTGGGCGAGCAGATGCCTGACGGTGGCCCCCGGAGGCCCGGCCGGGTCATCGAGGTGGATCGTTCCCTCTTCTACCGCCACCAGGATGGCCAGGGCTGTGAGCAGCTTGGTGACCGACGCCCACTTCCGCACGGCGGCGGTGTCGCCGACCGTCGCCAACGTCGACGCCGCGGTGGTCACCCCGGCGGTGGCCTCCACCGGCCACGCCCGCACCTGGGCCAGGGCCTCGGCCAGGGCCACCCTCGAGATCAGCTCTGGCCCATCTGGGCGCAGCGCAGCGACGAGGAGAGCCGACCGAGGTCCTCTTCGACCAGGGCGGTGTAGGTGGCGCCCTTCGGCCACCCGCCTGGGGGGGGCCCTTCGAGGGTGTCGAGGGTCTGGACCTTGGTGTGGGTGGCATCGGCCGCGGCGGTGACGGTGCCGTTGGGGACCCAGGGCTCACGGAACACCGTCGAGGTGCCGCTGGCCCGCACCGTCGACTCCGCCGTGCGCAGCTGCTCGCCGGTCGGGGCGGCATCGGCGCCGATGACGTGGTCGGTGATCTGGTACTGACGAGCGAGGGTGACGGTCGTGGTGTCGGCGGTGACGATCTGGTTGTCGGGGCAGTCGGAGAGGGTCTGTTGGAAGTCGGCGGCCAGCGACTGCATCTCGGAGGCGAAGTTGGCGGCGCCGTTCCGGTACGTCGCCCTGGCGCCCGGGTTGGCGGCGATGAGGGCGCGGCTGAGCACGGGCCCGACGCGGCCCAGCAGCACGGGGTCGAGCCAGGCGCCCTGGTCGGGCGGTCCCAGCGCCGGGGCCATCGAGACCACGTGGGGGTCGTTGCGGACTGCCGCCTCCAAGGCTGGTTGGAAGCCGCCGCCGACGTCGACCACCACGGCGGCGCGCCGCAGGGTGGCCTGCTCGACGGCGCCCGGCTGATAGGTGCGGGGGTTGGCGCCGGGAGGGACGGCGGCGATCACGTTCACGTTGCCCCCCCCGACCGCCCGGGCGGCCTCGGCGAGGGGGAAGATAGTCGTGACCACCTCGATGACCGGCGCGTTGCTGTGCTGCGTGCCCTGGCCGCAACCGGTGGCGACGGCACCGACGACGGCGAGAGATGCGAACAAGGCAGCTCGCCGGCGTATGGACATTGCCATACGTCACTACCATGCCAGCCCATGCCGAGCCCAGTCACCCACGCCCGTGGCCTCCTCCGCACGGTCAGTCCGTCGGTGACCCACCCGTTGGCCACGATCCGCACGGCACAGACCTCCTTCGCCATCGCCGTGCGCAGCGGGCTGCTCGCTCCTCGCGCCCCCTGGAAGCTGGGCCGCCTGCCCTTCGTCGTGGCCCGATACGGGCTGCGCCTCGGCGCGGTCTACGCCATCGGCGAGGCCCTCCACGGCGACGACACCGCCCTGGTCGACGACGAGGGCTCGGTCAGCTTCCGGGCCATGCAGGCGCGCACCGACACCATCGCCGCCGCCCTGGTGGAGCGGGGGATCCACGCCGGCGACCAGGTGGCCGTGCTGTGCCGGAACCACCGGAACTTCGTGACCACCACCGTCGCCCTCTCCAAGGTCGGGGCCGACACCATCTACCTGAACACCGGTTTCGCCCGACGCCAGCTGGCCGAGGTCGCCCGCCGCGAGGGGGCCAGGGCGCTCATCCTCGACGAGGAGTTCCTCGAAGGTGAGCACCGACCGGCGCCGCCCAAGGCCCCTCGCGAGAGCCGCCAGATCATCCTCACCTCGGGGACCACGGGCACACCGAGGGGAGCGCAGCGGAACCTCGGCAACGAGGCGCAGCCGCTCGTGGCCCTGCTCTCACGGATCCCGTATCGCACCTCGGACACCAGCCTGGTGGTGGCGCCCATGTTCCATTCCTGGGGCCTGGTGAACACCGGCCTCGCCCTCCTCCTCGGTGCGCGCATCGTCACCACCACCCGGTTCGATCCCGAGGCCACCCTGGCGCTCGTCGAGCAGCACCGGGTGACCGTCCTGGTCGTCGTGCCGGTCATGGTCCAGCGGATCATGGCCCTGCCCGACGCGGTCCTGGATCGCTACGACACCTCGTCGTTGCGGATCGTCGGCGCGAGCGGCTCCGCGCTGCCCGGCGACCTGGCCAACCGGTTCATGGACCGCTTCGGCGACGTCGTCTACAACCTCTACGGCTCCACCGAGATCGGTTGGGCCTCCATCGCCACACCCACCGACCTGCGCGCCGCCCCCGGCACGGCCGGCCGCGTCCCCCGCGGTACCGAGCTGCGCATCATCGACCCCGACGGCCGCCCGCTGGCTGTCGGCGAGAGGGGGCGCATCTTCGTGCGCAGCGGCCTGCTCTTCGACGGGTACACCGGCGGCGGCAGCAAGGACGTCATCGACGGGTACATGTCCACCGGCGACGTCGGCCACCTCGACGCCGACGGGCGCCTGTTCGTCGACGGCCGCGACGACGACATGATCGTCTCCGGCGGCGAGAACGTCTTTCCCCGCGAGGTCGAGGATCTCCTGGCCGACCACGAGGGCGTGGCCGACGTCGCGGTCATCGGCGTGCCCGACGACGACTACGGCCAGCGCCTCCGGGCCTTCGTCGTCCGCGCTGACAACGCTCAGGGCGCCGCGGCCGAGGAGCGAGCCCTCAAGCACCACGTCCGCCGTCACCTGGCTCGCTACAAGGTGCCGGCACATATCGCATTCGTCGAGGAGCTTCCCCGCAACGCCACGGGCAAGGTCTTCAAGCGCGACCTGCACTAGCGGGCGGGCGGGGTCGGCGCCCGGCGGCTGGCGGTGGCCCGGTCCGCTCTGGCGCCCGGGCGCTGGGCTCGTTGGGTCGTCGGCCTCGTTGGCCTCGTTGGGCTCGTTGGGCTTGTTGGGTCGTCTGTGCGGTCGGCGTCGACCAAGTGCACAGTCATCCCCGCGAATGGGGGACTTCTGTGCACTTGCTGGGAAAGAATGCCGTACAAAGTGCACACGAACGTCCGCGAGCTGAAGTCTCGTGTGCACTTGGTCGGGGGGCGGCTCGGGTTGTGCTCGGTCCCACGCCCGCCACGGTCGCCCGTCGCGCTGGCGCTCCCCCCAATCCATCCATTCTGGAGTCAGAAAACTCGCCCTGGTGCCAGCGTGTTGACACCAGAATGGGCGCCGTCGGCGCTCCCGCGGGAGCGCCGCCGCCGACACCATGCCCGCCGCCGGCCAACGCGCCGTCATCCAGTCCGCCGCCCGCCCGCTGCGGCCCGCCCGCCCGCTGCGGCCCGCCCGCCGCCAGCCGCTGCCCCCGCCGGCAGCCGGTACCCGGTTCAGGTCAGCCCGTGCTCGCCGAGGGTGCCGACGGTGAGCCCCTGTCGTTCCCAGACCTCGGCCAGGCGGGGGAGGGCGCCGAGGGTGGCGTGCCAGCTGCCGGGCGCAGAGGTGATGTCGGAGTCGTGGAGCAGCACGGTGGCGCCAGGCCGGAAGGTGCGGATGACCCGGTCGGCGACCGATGCTGCTGTGGCATCCGGCCGCCAGTCGACGCCCCAGGTCGTCCACAGCACGGTGCGCAGCCCCGTCCGGTGGGCGGCGACGAGCGACGAGGTGGCCAGGGCGCCGTAGGGCGGCCGGAACCAGTGGGGTTCGGTGCCGGTCTGCGCGGCGATGAGGTCGCGGGCTTGGCGGACGTCGGCGGTGGTCCACGGGGCCGGTCGGCGCAGGTGGCTGACGTGGCGGTCGCCGTGCACGCCGACCTCGTGGCCTCGCTCGACCACCTCGAGGGCTAGCCCGGGGGCCCGGCGGACCTGGTCGCCGAGCAGGAAGAAGGTGGCCTTCCACCCCAAGGCATCGAGGGCGTCGAGGATGGCCGGTGTGGAGGCCGGGTCGGGCCCGTCGTCGAAGGTGAGGGCGACGTGGTCGGGGCGTCCCACGCCGGACAGGCCGGGCGCCAGCCGGCAGCGCATCTGGCGCCAGGCCACCACCCCGGGCAGCAGTTGGCTCACGGCTGCGGCCCCGAGCAGGCCTACGGCGCCTGCGATGAGCTGGCCCCGCCGGTTCACCAGGAGCCGTCCATGGTCCGACTCACGAGCTGGCCCCGGCGCCCGAATGGCCGCCTCGGCCGGGCCGCCAGGCCGGCGGCGTCAATGCAGCGCGGCGAGGGAGGCGGTGGCCAGGTTGCTGGTGCCGAGCGAGGCTTCGACCTCTTGGAGCACCGCGAGGACCTGGGCGGAGGTGGCGTCCATGCCGTTGACCAGATAGACGTGTCTGGCCTGCAGGGTGAGGCCGGTGTTGGTGTCGGGGTCGGCGGCCCCGAAGGTGGCGTTCGGGACGATCAACGAGTTGTGGGCCTTGTGGCAGTCGAGCAGGTCGAAGACGTTCACCCGGCGGCCGGGCACGAACTCGCGAACGGGCTGGCCGACGATGGCGCTGAGCTGCGCGCTGGCGGCCACATCGTGCTCGGCCCTGGTCCACAGGGCGGGCGTGTCCTGAGGTTCGGCGCGGGCATCGTTGGCGCCCCGACCGCCGCTGGCGATGTTCACGCCGCGGGCGGCCAGGAGGAGCAGGGTGGGGGAGGCGGCGGTGGCGGTCGCCTGATCGACGACGGCGGTGGCGTGGAGGGCGATCAGCTCGGCCTGGACCTGGGGGTTGGCCAGCTCCACGGCATCGAGGCGGACGCCGACGTAGGCCACCCGGCCGACGTGGGCGGTGGGGTGGGCAACGCCGGCTCCGCTGGCGGCGGCGACGCCGACCCCGGTGGTGAGGCCGGCCCAGATCAGGGCGAGCACCACGCCTGCCGACGCGAAGGCGCGAGCGGCGACCAGCCCGGGCGGCCGGGCGGTGACGAGGGCCGGCGGTGGGAAGGCAGCCGTGCGGGCGATGAGGGCAGAGGGGTCCTCGCGGAACATGGCGGCGCCGGCGGCGATCTGGGCGTCGCGGGCGGGACCCGGGCGGCTCAGGAGGTCGAGGGCGGAGACCAGCTCGTCGGGCGTGGTGGCCAGGTGGGCGACGCCGGCATCGGCCATAGCGGCCGTGTTCTCCTTGCCGTGGCCGGCGATGGGTCGGAAGCTGACGACCGGCAGACCGGCGCGCAGGGCCTCCAGGGAGGTCAGGCCGCCCGCATTCTCCACCAGGGCGTCGCATGCACCCATGAGCGCGGGCATCTGGTCGGTCCAGCCGAGGACGGTGGCCCGCCAGCCCGAGGCGTCGGCCAGGGCCTGGACGCGAGCCCGGAGCGCGGGGTCCTGGCCGCACACCACGACGGGCACGAACGCCCCGCCGGCGGCAACGGCCTGCAGGGTGTGGTCGATGCCGCCGACGCCCCAGGACCCGGCAACGACGAGCACGGCGGCGTCGGCCGGGCTCAGGCCGAGCCGGGCGCGCTGCTCGGTGCGGGCGGCTACGTCGGGCTGGCGGTCGGGCCAGAAGGCCTCCGATACCACCGGCCCGCAGGCTCTTGACGGTTGGCCGGTGCGCGCCTCGGCCATGCGTGCCGGCGCGTCGTGGACGGCGAGGTTCAGGTCGATGCCGGGGTCGACCCACAGGGGGTGCACGCCGAAGTCGGTGATGAAGTTCACCGCAGGGACGGCCAGCTTGCCCTTGCGGCGCAACCGGCCCAGGCAGAGGGTGGCGAGCGGGTAGGTGGACACAACGACATCAGCGCCGGCCCGACGCACGTGGCGGCGGACCCGGCGTCGGGTGAGGAGGCAGACGAACCAGGCCACCAGCGGGCACAGCCAGGGCACCCGGTGCCAGAACCGGTAGGTGGCGTCGTAGGCGGAGGGGACGTGCTTGAGCTCGAACTCGTAGCCCGAGCGCAGGGCGCGCCCGACCCGCAGCGGCCCGGCGTCGAGGAAGTCGAGGACCTCGGCGTGGTGGCCGCTGGCGCGCAGCCGTGCGGCCAGCTCGCGGGCGGCGCCATCGTGGCCTGCCCCCATGCTGGCGGAGAAGATGAGGACTCGGTAGCCGTCGGCGGTGTCGGGTCGGTCGACCGCCCCGTTTTCGGTCAGACCGCCGTTCCCCGCCGGCGGTACGGTCTGCCGACGATGAAGCACGACTGCAAAGACTAGCCTGCCCACGGCATGGAGCCTCATCTCATGCAACCTCCTGCAGTGGAGGGGGTGCGCGGGACGAGGCGTCACCTGGCCACCGCGGTGTGCGCCTGGGTGGGCCACGTGACCCCGGCCGCGGCGGTGCGGGACCTGTCAGGACCGTTGCTGCTCGGCGTGGAGATGGGGGGAACTGGGGGCGAGCCGCCGTGGCGGCTGGTGTGCTGCACCCGCTGTGACGGGTGGGTGGCGGTCGAGGTTCCGGCGCCGGCCACGGCGGAGGTTCTGCCCGGGCCGGCCGACCTGGTCTTGCCTCGGCGGGGTCGGGACCTCCGCCAGGCGTTGACCATCCGGGTCATCGCGGTGTGGCGGAGCCTTCATGCGCTGCTGTTCGCCCTGGTGGCTGCCCTGGCCGTGGCCCTGCGCCTGGAGCTGAGCGGCGTGCAGAGCTGGGTCCGCGATCTGCTGCAGCGCCTGACCCGCACCAACAACGGCACTGCCGGGGCGCTCAACAGCAGCTTTGTGGTCCGGGAGGGCAGGCACCTGGTGGCGCTGCGCCCGACGACCCTGGACCTGCTGATCGGTGTGGCGGTGCTGTACACGGTGGTGGCGGCGACCGAGGCGGTCGGCCTGTGGCGGGAACGGCGTTGGGCCGAGTACCTCACCGTGTTGGAGACGGCGGGGTTGATCCCCTACGAGGTGTACGAGCTGGCCAAGGCGGTGACGGTGTTCAAGGTGGCCGCCCTGGTCGTGAACGTCGTGGTGCTGGTGTACCTGGTCTGGACAAAGGGGCTGTTCGGCGTGGAGCGTTGGCGCCGGGACCGGCGACCTCCGCGACCCGACCCGATGGTGCTCTTCGGTCGCCCTCCACCACTGCAGCCCGGGGCGCCGTCTCCAGCCTAGCCAGGGACGTCGCCACCCCTCTCGGGTACGGTACGAAAACGCTCAGCCACGGAGGCTCGCACGACCAAGGGGAGACAATGTACGTACCGTTGACCATCGGCGACTACCTGCGGCGGGGAGCTGAGGTCTACGGGCGGCGACCGGCGGTCTTCGACGAGCCGGATGTCGTCGGATCGCTCGGTACGGTCACCTACTCGGACCTGGAGGCGCGGGCCCGGGGCATGGCCCTCGGACTGGACCGCATGGGGGTGGGCCACGGGGAGCGGGTGGCCATCGTCAGCCCGAACGCAGCCCGCTTCCAGATTGCCTATTTCGGGGTGAGTGGCTACGGGCGCATATTGGTCCCGGTGAACTATCGGCTGAACGCCGAGGAGATCAGCTACATCGTGGAGCACTCCGGGGCGTCCGTGCTGCTGGTGGACCCCGAGTCGGAGGGGGTTGTCTCCGGGATCGACACGGAGGTGCGGGTGGTGCTGGACGGTGGCCCCGACGATGTCGAGCTGTTCGCTCCGGCCGGGACGGGCCAGGCGCCCCAGGCGTGGGCTCCCGACGAGGGGGCGACGGCGAGCATCAACTACACGAGCGGTACGACGGCCCGCCCGAAGGGGGTGCAGCTCACCCATCGGAACTGCTGGCTGAACGCGGCGATCTTCGGGTGGCACACCGGGGTGAGCGATCGCGACGTGTTCATGCACACGTTGCCGATGTTCCATTGCAACGGTTGGGGGATGCCCTACGCGGTGACCGGCATGGGCGTCCCTCAGGTGGTGGTGCGCAAGATCGACGGTGAGGTGATCCTGGACAGGATCGATCGGCACGGGGTGACGCTGTTGTGCGGTGCGCCCGCTGTGGTCAGTGCCGTGCTCGACGCGGCCACCGCACGCCAGGACGAGGGCCGCGTCGTGCCCGGCCGGGACCGGGTGCGGATCGTGGTGGCCGGCGCCCCGCCGCCGAGCAAGACCATCGAGCGGGTCGAGACCGAGCTGGGCTGGGAGTTCATCCAGATCTACGGGCTCACCGAGACGGCGCCACTCCTCACGATCAACCGGGCACCGAGGGAGTGGGATGGCATCGATGCTCCGGCGCGTGCGCACCTGCAGGCGCGCGCCGGGGTGCCGGCTGTCGGGGTGCAGGTTCGGGTCGCCGACGACGGTGAGATCGAGGCCCGCTCGAACCACGTGTTCGCGGGCTATTGGGACCAGCCGGAGGAGTCGGCGAGCGTGCTGGTCGACGGCTGGTTCCACACGGGCGACAAGGGCTCCGTCGAGGACGGCGAGTACCTGGTCATTGCCGACCGGAAGAAGGACGTCATCATCTCCGGCGGGGAGAATGTCAGCTCGGTCGAGGTGGAGGACTGCCTCTACCAGCACCCGGCGGTGGCCGAGGTGGCCGTCATCGGCGTGCCCGACGATCGCTGGGGTGAGACGGTGAAGGCTCTGGTGGTGCTGCGCGACGGCGAGCAGGCCGACCAGCGGGTCCTGATCGACTTCTGCCGCGAGCGGCTCAGCCACTACAAGTGCCCCACGTCGGTGGATCTGCGTGACAGCCTGCCGCGCACGGCGACGGGGAAGCTCCAGAAGTTCAAGCTGCGGGCCGATTTCTGGACCGGCCGCGACCGTAAGATCAACTGACGTGCGAGCGCAGCGAGTGCGGCAGGCCGGTCGGGTGCGGGTCGCCCCCCCCGAAGGGAGTGCTGAGGTGGCCATCGACGAGGGCCTGATGTGGGCCGATGCGTGCGCCCAGGCCGAGATGGTGCGACGCGGCGAGGTGTCGCCGGGCGAGTTGGTCGACGCCGCCATCGCCCGCATCGAGGGGCGCAACCCGGCCGTGAACGCCGTCATCCACACGCGCTTCGACCGGGCCCGGTCGGAGGCGGCCGGGCCGTTGCCGGACGGGCCGTTCCGTGGCGTGCCTGTCTTGGTGAAGGACCTGGGGGCGTCGGCTGCCGGCGATCCGCGCTGGGATGGCACCCGGTTCCTGCAGTCGGTCGGTTTCGTCGCCGATCACGACACCGCAGTGGTGGCCCGGCTGCGTCGCGCCGGCTTCGTGATGGTGGGTCGGACCAACACCCCCGAGATGGGCTCGACCATCACCACCGAGCCGATCTCGACCGGACCGACCCGCAACCCGTGGGACACCTCGCGCTCGAGCGGGGGCTCGTCGGGCGGCTCGGGCGCGGCGGTGGCTGCCGGGATGACGGCGGTCGCCCATGCCAGCGACGGCGGCGGCTCGATCCGCATCCCGGCCAGCCACAACGCCCTGGTCGGCCTGAAGCCGGCCCGGGGCCGGGTGAGTCGAGCGCCCGACCGGGGCGAGGGCTGGATGGGGGGAAGCACCGACGGGGCGCTGACCCGAACGGTCCGGGACGCCGCGGCGGTGCTCGACGTCCTGGCCGGCCCCGAACCGGGCGACCCCTACGCCGCGCCCCCGCTGCCCGGTCCGCTGCTCGCTGAGGTCGGCCGGGATCCTGGCCGGCTGCGGGTCGGCGTGCTCGACCATCCGCCGGTGGCTGGCGTGGCCGCCGACGCCGACGCCGACGCCGCCCGGGCCGTCCAGCGTGCCGCCGCGCTGCTCGAGTCCCTGGGTCACCACGTGGAGGACGCCCATCCCGTGGCCCTCGAAGAGGGGGAGGCGAACGATCGCTTCGTGAACGTGGTCGCCGTTGGCATCGCCAGCGACCTGGCCGACTGGGAGCGCCGCCTCGGCCGGCCGGTCACCGACGACGAGTTGGAGCCGGACAACGTCTGGCTCCGCCAGGCCGGCCGGGCCATCGCCGCGCCGGACTACGTCGCCACCGTGAACTGGTTGCACGCCTGGACCCGCCGGGTAGCCGCCTGGTGGGCGGACGAGGGGTTCGATCTGTTGGTGTGCCCGGTCCTGAACGGGCCGCCTCCGCCGCTGGGATGGCTGCGTGACCCCGACGAGGGGTTGGCCCGCCTCGGTCAGCTGATGCGCTACACGTCCCAGTGGAACATGACTGGCCAGCCTGCGGTGTCGCTCCCGTTGCACTGGACCCCGGGCGGGCTGCCGATGGGCGTCCAGGTGGTGGCTGGCGCCGGCCGCGAAGACCGGTTGGTGCGCGTGGCCGCCCAGGTGGAGGCGGCCGCGCCGTGGGCGGAGCGCCGTCCGTCCGTGGACGGTGCATGAAAATCTTCTGAACAAACCCTTGAAAAGTTGTAGGCGACAACTTATGCTCAGCTGTCGTCGTCACCGCGACCGCAGTCATCCGGGGGAAGGTCGTTCCGGTCAGTGGGTTTCGACTGACGCGCCAACAAACGGTTGGTGCGTTACGTCGATGGCCAGACCGGCGGGGCGCCCGGGTCCGCGGTCGCACGCCACCAGCAACCATTAACTCGCCCAGCAACCACAAGGGGAAGAACATGGGTCCCAAGCGCACGATCGGCGTGGCCTCGGCCGTGGCCGGCAGTCTCCTACTCGCCGCCTGCGGGAGCAGCGGAACCAAGACGTCCACCAACACGACCGTGGCGTCCAAAGGCTCCGGCTCGTCGAGCCCGGCACCGGCCCTCAGCATCGGCTCGTTCACCAGCGACTTCTCGGCCATGAGCCAGCTGAAGTCACTGGCGGCCAAGGGCCAGGGGAATGTCGCCGTCCTGCTGCCCGACACGCAGTCGTCGACGCGGTACACGACCTACGACGCACCCTTCCTCACCAAGGCCTTCCAGGGCGCGGGCCTGACCGCCAGCCAGTTCAGCGTCCAGAACGCCCAGGGCAGCGCCCAGACCCAGCAGACGCAGGCGGAGCAAGCCATCACCAATGGCGCGGTGGTGCTCATCCTCGACTCCTTGAACTCCGGGGAGGGTGCCGCCATCGAGAAGGACGCCCAGGCCAAGGGTGTGGCCGTCATCGACTACGACCGCCTCGACCTCGGGGGCACCGAGACCTATTACGTCAGCTTCGACAACGTCAAGGTAGGCAAGCTCCAGGGCCAGGGCCTCCAGAGCTGCATCCAGAGCTGGAGCATCGCCAGCCCGCAGGTCTTCGAGCTGGACGGATCGCCGACGGACAACAACGCCACCCAGTTCGCTCAGGGCTACAACTCGGTGCTCGACCCGCTCTACAGCGCCAAGACCTACACCAAGGTCGGTGAGCAGGCCGTCCCGAACTGGGATGCCCAGCAGGCCCTGACCATCTTCCAGCAGCAGTACTCGGCCCACAAGAACATCAACGCGGTGCTGACCGCCAACGACCAGCTGGCCCAGTCGGTCATCTCGGTGCTGAAGACCCTCCAGGTGGGGCCCAAGAAGGTGCCGGCGACGGGGCAGGACGCCAGCCTCATCGGCCTGCAGAACATCCTGGCTGGCTACCAGTGCATGACCGTGTACAAGCCGATCTACCAGGAGGCACAGGCTGCGGTCGCCGTGGCTCTCTACGTCCGGGCCAAGGAGAAGCCCCCCGCCGCCCTGCTGAACGGCACATCGGACGCCCAGACCTCGACGGCCGTGCCATCGGTGCTGCTCACGCCGCAGTCGGTGACAACAGCCAACATGAACAGCACCGTGGTGAAGGACAACTTCGTCCAGGCCTCACAGCTGTGCGCCGGCCTGACCGCGGCCTGCCAGGCTGCCGGGATCAACGGCTGATCGAGGCTCGACCCTGGACCGGCCGGGGCCACCGCGGGCGATGATGCCCGAGGCGGTCCCGACCGGACCTGACCCTCGAACCAGCGGACGCCAACCAGACGGAGGAGACGTGACCCAGACGGCGACCGGCACGGCGGCGACCGAGCCCACCCCGGCGCAGCCCCTGCTCGAGCTGCGAGGCATCAAGAAGCGCTTTGGCGCGGTGGAGGTGCTCCGCGGCGTCGATTTGGACCTGTACCCCGGTCAGGTGACGGCGCTGGTAGGGGACAACGGGGCGGGCAAGTCGACGCTCATCAAGAGCATCGCCGGCATCTACCAGATCGACGACGGGAGCCTTCGCTGGGAGGGGCGCCCAGTCAGCGTGCGCGGCCCGAAAGACTCCGCCGCCCTCGGGATCGACGTCGTCTACCAGGACCTGGCGCTGGCCGACAACCTCGACGTCGTCCAGAACATGTTCCTGGGCCGGGAGCGCCGGCGGGCGCTGATGCTCGACGAGGACTCCATGGAGACCTCCGCCCGGGAGACCCTGGCCGGGTTGAAGGTGACGACGATCAAGTCGGTCCGCCAGCCGGTGGCGTCGCTCTCCGGCGGCCAGCGCCAGTCGGTGGCGGTGGCCAAGGCCGTCATGTGGAACTCCAAGCTGGTCATACTCGACGAGCCCACCGCCGCCCTCGGCGTGTCACAGACCGCCCAGGTGCTCGAGCTGGTCACCCGCCTGGGCGACCGCGGTCTCGCCGTCATGATCGTCTCCCACAACCTCAACGACGTGTTCCAGGTCGCCGATCGCATCGCCGTGCTCCGCCTCGGATCCTTGGTCGCCACCGTGGCCACGTCCGATGTCGACAGCCAGCAGGTGGTCGAGCTGATGACCACCGGCCGGACCACCCGGCCGGTCGCCTCGCAGGAGGGGGCCTCCTAGATGTCCGAGACACAGACACCACCAGCGGGCGGTCCCACCGTGCCCGACGAACCTGACACCGCCGAGACCGAGGCCGCCGACGCGTCCGTGGTGGCGCTCACCACCACGGCGGCCACTGCTGACTCGTTCGGTCAGTACCTGCGGACGGTGTGGACCCGCCTCAAGGCGGGCGACAGCGGTTCGCTCCCCGTCATCGTCGGTCTCGTGCTTCTGGCCATCATCTTCCAGACCCAGGACCATCACTTCCTGACCGCGGCGAACCTGACCAACCTCATGCCCCAGGGCGCGGAGTACACGCTCCTGGCCTTCGGCATCGTGTTGGTGCTGCTGCTGGGAGAGATCGACCTGTCGATCGGTTATGTGGCCGGGCTGGCCGGCATCGTGGCTGCCGAGCTGGCCAAGGGCCCCCATCCCCACAGCTGGTGGATCGCCTGCCTGGCCGCCATCGGCACGGCGACGGCCATCGGGCTGCTCCAGGGCCTGCTGATCACCCTGCTCGGCCTGCCTTCGTTCGTCGTCACCCTGGCCGGGTACCTGGCTTGGCAGGGCGTGGCGCTGCTCATCTTGGGCAACGGTGGCACCGTGCCCATCACCAGCAAGGTGATCGTCGCCTTCGCCAACGGATCCGTCACACCCACGGCCGGCTGGATCATCACCGTCGTCGGCGTCGCGCTGTACGCGGCCGTGCGGCTCCTCGGCGACACGCGCCGGCGCCGCAACGGGCTGGCCGCGCCGCCGGTCAGCCTGACGCTGCTGAAGATCGGCCTGGTGGCGGTGGTGGCCGTGTTCGTGACGTTGATCTGCAACGCCAACCGCGGTGCCCTTGTGACCGTCGACGGCATCCCGTGGGTCGTGCTCATCGTGCTCGGCGCCTTGGTCCTGTGGTCCTTCGTCCTGGGTCGGCTGCGCTTCGGGCGGTACGTGTACGCCATCGGCGGCAACGCCGAGGCGGCTCGCCGCGCCGGCATCAACGTCAAGGTCGTCCGCACGGCGGTTTTCGGCATCGCCGGGTTCATGGCCGGCGTCGCGGGCATCGTGGCCGCCTCCCGGCTGCGGTCGGTGTCGACCAGCACCGACGGCGGCACCGCCGTGCTCTACTGCATCGCCGCTGCGGTCATCGGTGGGACCAGCCTCTTCGGTGGTCGCGGCAAGGCCGTCCACGCCATCCTCGGTGGGCTGGTCATCGCCGCCATCTACAACGGCATGGGCCTGCTGGGCCTGAGCGCCGCTGCCCAGTTCGTGGTGACCGGGCTGGTGCTGCTGGCGGCGGTGGCTGTGGACGCCCTCGCCCGTCGAGGGCGGACGAGCGCCGGCGTCGTCTGATCCGACCGGAGGAGCCCCTGATGCCCGAGCGCCGTGGCCTGCAGGGTGCGACTCAGGACGTGGTGCGCCGCCACAACCTGGCTGCGCTCCTGTCGCATGTGCACTGTCACGGGCCGACGACTCGCGCCGAGCTGACCCGGGGCCTGGCCCTCAACCGCAGCACCATCGCTGCCCTCGTTGACGACCTGGCGGCGCGAGGCCTGGTCTCGGAGGAGCGCGTGGTCGGCGGCGCGTCCCCGGGCCGGCCCTCGAACACCGTGTCGGTGCGCACCGACACGGTGGCGGCCCTGGCGGTGGTGCTGGGAGTGGACGCGGTGACGGTGGCCACCGTGGCGCCCGGCGGCCACGTCACCCGGCGCGTCGAGGTCCCCCTCGAGGACGAGTCGGCTCGGCAGTTCGACACCGTCATCGCCATCGTCTGCTGTCAGATCCAGGCTCTGGCCGCCGCCCTGGGCCCCGGCATCGACCTGGTGGGCGTCGGTGTGGCCGTGCCCGGCGTCGTCCGCCGTCACGACGGGCTGGTGCACTTCGCCCCGAACCTGGGCTGGCGGGAGGTGCCGCTCGGCGCCGAGCTGGCTGCCCGCATCGGTCGGGAGCTGGGCCGG
Organism: Acidimicrobiales bacterium; assembly: GCA_965276635.1. Lineage (GTDB taxonomy): Bacteria > Actinomycetota > Acidimicrobiia > Acidimicrobiales > Palsa-688 > CBDIBC01. The sequence continues at coordinate 243,533 of CBDIBC010000003.1, forward strand.
CGCCTCCCGGTGCTGTGCCGCAACGATGCCGGGCTGGGGGCGTGGGCCGAGCACATGCGCGGCATCGGCGCAGGCATTGGAAACCTGGTGTACCTGCATGCCGAGGTCGGCGTCGGCGGGGGAATCATCGCCGACGGCAAGCTGCTTGAGGGAGCAGCCGGCTACAGCGGTGAGGTCGGCCACCTGCGGGTCAACCCCGACGGGGCACCCTGCCGCTGCGGGTCGCGTGGGTGTTGGGAGACCGAGGTGGGTGAGGACGCCCTGGTGGCACTGGCCGGCCGGCGGCCCGGGGGTCGGGCCGCGGTCCGCGACGTCCTGCGGGCGGTGGCCGAGGGTGAGCCGACCGCAGTGCGGGCCATGCACCACGTCGGTCGCTGGGTCGGCATCGGGCTGGCCAACATCGTCAACATCTTTAACCCGGACATGGTCGTGCTCGGCGGCTTGTTCGCCGACGTGCTGGCTCTGGCCGGGCCCGGGGTCACCGCCCAGATGCGGGCCGGCCTGGTCACCCCTGCGCAGCTCGACGTGGCGCTGGTGGTGCCGCAGCTCGGCAGCGAGTCGTTGGTGATCGGGGCGGGCGAGATCGCGCTGGCACCGGTGCTGGCCGACCCGACCAGCGTGCCGGTCCTCGTTGGGTGAGTCCGATCAGCGCTCGCGGCGCACGTCGGCAGCGGCCTTGTCGTCCCGTAGCCCCAGGTATCGGGGCTGGCGGAGCCGCCCGCCGGCGGTCCACTCGCGGAAGCCGACGGCGGCCACCAGCTCGGGCCGGACCCAGTGGACGTCACGGTCGGTGATCAGCTCGGCGAAGGGGGAGTGGGGTGTGGCCAGCGCGGTCAGGCGAGCGTGCACATCGGCCAGCATCATCTGGGTGAACCCGGCCCCCACCCGCCCGGCATAGTGGAGGTGGCCGCCCTCGTAGTAGCCGACCAGGAGGGCGCCCAGCCCGGGCCGGGTGCCGCGCGGGTCGCTCCAGCCGCCCACCACCAGCTCCTGGCTGGCCACGCACGGCATCTTCAGCCAGTGCGGCGACCGGCCGCTGCGATAGGGGGCCGCCGCCCGCTTCGCCATCAGGCCCTCCCAGCCGTCGTGGCACGCCTGCTGGAGCAGCGACGCAGTCTCGCCGACCAGGGGTTCGACCACCTCGACCGCCGGGTCGACCCCGTCCAGCGCCAGGCGCAGCATGTGCCGCCGCTCGGGGAGGGGGAGGTCGACGGTGTCGTGGCCGAGCAGGTGCAGCAGGTCGAACACGGCGAGGACGGGTGCGTCACCACCGGACTGGAGGGCGCCGAAGCTGTCCCGGCCCCGGTCGTCGCGCGCCACGATCTCGCCGTCGAGGACGACATCGTCGACGGGGAGCGCGGCGATGGCGGCGGTCACAGTGGCGAACCGGGTGGTCCACGACAGCCCGTTGCGTGACCACAACGAGACGTCGGAGCCGACGCGTACCGCGATGCAGCGCAAGCCGTCGAGCTTGCGCTCCAGCTCCCAGCCGTCGTCGATGCGCGCCGGCCCGAACCCGTTGGGCGCACGGGTGGCGAGCATCGGCGGCAACCAGCGGAGGGGGGGCGCCACTGGTCAGCCGTTCGGCCGGGCGATCAGGTCGAGGGCCAGCCCGGTTTGGTGCGACGCGCCCAGGTCGTCCAGGTCTCCGGCGGCCATCTGGCGCAGAGTCAGGCGGCCTGTCCGGAGCACTTCCACCGGGAAAGTATCGCAGGCGCAGCCCGCCCGGGCAGGACGAGCACTGGCTGCCCAGCCACTCCCAGTGCGTCGAGCATCCGTGGGCGGCAATCAGCTCGTCGCGGGGGCGGACTGGCGGTGGCGGGGTCCGGCGTCCGATGTTCAGGACGTCGCCAGGTGGCGGGCCTGATCGAGGAGGGTCCGGCCGGCGGAGATCAGCGAACGGGCCGAGCGCTCGCTGGTGGGCTGGCCGTGGAAGGCTGCGCTTTCGAGGGCGGCGGACATCTTCGAGGCCAGCACGTCTCGCCGAGAGCCCAACACGCTCAGATGGCCCTCCAGGTCGCGATAGGTCCCATCCCCGCCGCCGGTGCTCTCCAGCGCCCGGGTGGACGCGGCCAGGGTGTCGACGCCGAAGGCGCCCACGTCGGCGTTCAGCTGCTTGTAGGTGGCGGCCAGGCGGAGCACGGCGCTCGTGTCCGCCCGCATCGCGCGTGGGACCGCGGTCGGGGCCAGGTCCTCGGCGAGGACACGGCCGTCGTGCGCGTAGTCGTCGCGCAGGCCGACCAGGGTCATGAGCGTGGGCCGGATATCGGTCTCGTCCGCCCACGTCGTGGCGTCCACGCCCCGTTTGGCGACGCCTGGGCCGCCGAAGGCGACCCAGTTGGTGTTGATCTCCGGCGCCACGTCGCCGTGGTTCCACGCGTACGCGGGGTCGACGACCACGCAGGGGTTGGAGGTGGCGGTCTGGCCGACGCTCGCGTCGACGCCAGTGCAGGTCTTTGAGCCCTGGTTGACATAGAGGTCGGGGTTGGCGAAGTCGGTGAAGGTCGGCAGCCGATTGGGGTCGCCGGTGACCATGTGCAGGATCTTCTCCTCTACCCCGTCGGCCAGGAACCGGGTCACGGGGACGGTCGCGCCCCGATCGTTGGCGGCGAAGGGGTCGGGCACCTGCAGCTTGGCCATCTCCTGTTCCAGTTGCCGGGCCCGGGGCGCCCCCGGTGCGGGGGCGCCGTCGACGTAGATGTTGGGGGCGCTGTCGGCGTTGACGGTGAAGTCGGCCTTGGTGTCGCCGGCCGAGCGGGCCACGAGCCCGGCCAGGTTGACGTTGACCTCGCCGATCTTGCCGGCGGCATAGTGACAGGGGGTGGTGACGCCGTCACAGCCCGCCGGGGTGGGGTGCTGGGTCCCGGCGAAGTGGTCGCCCTCGTCGGAGCTGACCACGAAGTCGGTGTTGGCCGGGGTGATGCCGTGAGCGGCCAGGTTGGCGAAGAAGGCGGCGAAGGCCTGGTCGTCGGCGTGCAGGTTGGCTTCGTAGGTGGGATCGCCGGGACCGAGCGCAGCGCCGGTCTGGTAGTTGGCGTGGGCGTCCTCGATGTAGCCGTAGGTGACCGGGATGCCGTGCTCGGCCATGGCGGCCACGTAACCGAGGGTCTGGGCGGCGCTGATGTCGAAGCCGGGGAAGCCGGCCGTGTGGGTGTAGGGGTTGTCGATGGGTGCCCCGTCGGTGCCGTCTACGGTCAGGTGGCCCGCACCCGAGCCGCCGACGACGGGCGCTACGTACTTGTTGCCGAACAGGGCCCCGTAGCCGTGGTAGCCCCCGGGCTCGCTCGGGAGGGTGTCGGCGGTGGCGTTGGGGTCGCCGGCGCATGCCGACGACGAGCTGCTGGCGCAGTGCACGGCGATGCCCTCGTAGTCGGCCGCCTCCTGGTCCTTGTACGTGCTCGGGTCGTTGGCCAGCTGCTGGTAGGCCGGCGACGACGGGGCGAAGATGGTTGGGATGTCGGTGACGGGGTTCTCGATCTCCATGTTGGCGGTGGCCACCGCGCCGACATCGCAGCCGGCCCGGGTGAACGGCACCCACGGGGCGGGGGCGATCTGACCCGACGGGGTGACCATGGTCGGCGCCGCGTCGGTGCTGCCAGTCGCGGCGACGGGGTCGGTCCAGTAGGCGAAGGAGCTGGCCGAGCTGCTCGTCTTGTTGGTGTTGAACACCCGGTAGCTGTTGGACACCGGTTGGCCGTGGCGGTTGCCGTACACGCCGGTCAGGGTGGTCAGGATGTCATCCGCAGTGTGGGCGATCAGCGGGGTGTGCTCGTTCGACAGCAGCACCCCGTTGGCCTTCAAGAAGTTCAAGAGGTGGGGCATCTGCTGGAGGTCAGAGGGCACGTCGGGGTTGTCCCGGGTGAAGTGCACGTTGTCGAAGACGAGGTTGATGACGTGGCTCACCTTGCCCGACGGCGACGCCAGATGGCAGCTGGCTTCGGTCGGCCCGCGACCCCCGCCACTCGGAGGCGATGGCGGGCTGGGCGGTGACGGCGGCCTGGGAGGCGATGGCGGGCTGGGCGGTGAGGGCGGGCTGGGCGGCGAGGGGGGCGATGACGTGGGCTGGCCGGTGGCCGGGTCGAGGAACAGCGGGCCGGCCGAGGGGTGGGAGAAGTCGAACATGGTGTCCAGGGAGCCGGCGGTGGAGTCCGCCGCCCCGCTGCCGATGCGCTGGCCTCCCAGCCAGTTGTCCTCGATGAAGCGGGGGATGGACGACTGGTCGCTCAGTGTGTTGTCCACGAAGTTGGTCCGGCTGTAGGGGGAGATGACGAGGAGGGGGAGCCGGGGGCCCACGCCGCAGCGGGCCTGCTCCGGTGCGCCCGTCGCGGTGGTGGGCACCAGGGCCGGGTTGGTCCCGCAGGTTCCCGGCCCGGTGAGGGTATCGAGGGCGGTCTGCGACGAGGTGGTCACCGGGCCGAGCTGGTGGTCGTACCAGCCATCGGAATCGTCGTAGTTGATCACCACGGCCGTAGACTTCCAGCTCGGCAGCTTCTCCAGGCGGTTGATGGTGGTGGCGTCGAAGCTCTGCTCGTCGAGAGGATCCGAGTAGCCGGCGTGCCCGTCCTGGTAGGCGGGCGGCTTCAGGTAGGACACCGACGGCAGGTTCCCCGAGTCCGCCGCCGCCCAGAAGTCGCCCAGGCCGTACTGGTGGTTGGCCTGGTCGGTGTGGCCGATCGCCGCCACCGAGGTGGGCGGCAGGTGCTGGGGGTTGGCCGTCGACGGGTAGTACTGGAAGGGCTCGTGGTGGGGGATGTAGTCGGTGACCGACGAACCCCCGACGTTCTTGTTGCTCTGCGAGCACACCTGGCTGGTGGTGGGCGCGCGGCCGTGTCCGGGCACGTAGCCGTCCGCGAAGCCGCCCTCGAACCACCCCCAGCTCACCCCGCCCGCGTTCAAGAGGTCACCGATGTTGGACCCGCCCATCTTGATGGTGCCCGCCGCCGTGTTGGCGTCGCCCCCATCTGCCGAGGGCAGGTACGAGCACACGTCGTAGTAAGGGTCGCTGTCGCTGTAGACCGTCGCCGGACCCTGGGGGGCGATTGGCCCGGCGGCGGCCTCACCGGTGGAGATGGTGGTGGGGGTGGCTCCGGCGGGCAGGGTGCACGGTTGCGCCGTACCCGCCGGCCAGTACGTGGCGCTCTGGGGGCCGCAGACTGCCCCGTAGGTGTTGGCGCTGGTCACGTTCAACGCACCGGGGGTGGACGGGCCGGTGCCGGTCCCGTAGGAGTTGTCACTCATGGCGAAGTGCTGGGCGTAGTTCCACAGGCCGGTGACGGTGTTCCCATCGTAATAATCCATCACCGCCTTGTCATTGGCCGGGTCCTGGGAGGCGGTGACCGTGGCGGAGTTGCCCTCCTTGGCCAGGCACTCCGCCAGTGACAGGCCGTGGCCGGTGTTGGCCACGAAGCCGTCCATGGCCCCGTGGTCAAAGGCGTTCTGCTCCGCCGTGTAGCCGTGGTCCTGGTCGCAGGTCATGGCCTGCGATGCGCTCAGCCGCTGCGGGTTCGCCCCGTTAGGGTTGTTCGACAGCAACGATCCGCTCAGGCCGTTGACCGACGGAGTCCCGGTCGCGACGCTGAAGTGCGCGCCGTCGGTGTTGGCCGCAATCGGATACGAGCCGAAGTAGTGGTCGAACGACACGTTCTCGTTGAAGATCACCACCAGATGCTTGATCGGGGTGGACGTGTGTCCCGTCGCCGCACCAGGCATGGCCGCGGCGACGGGAGCGTCAAAGCCAACTCCTGCGGTCATCACCGTCGTTGCCAACGCGGCGACGCCCGCCGCGCCCAGTCGAAACCGCCGGTGCCAACGTCCGTGCCCGGTCATCGCCATCGCCTCCTCGGAGTGGTTGAACAACGCCGACGAAACTGCCAGGCCCACACGACCGCCGTCGTACGGGACAGAGAACGTTGGGCAAAGAAGACATGAAAGTGGGGAGCGAGAGCGGGCACCCCCAGGAGGGGACGGCCGGGCCCTGCGCCTGGGGGCGGTAGCGGTGGTCGTCGCCTCCCAATCCACCGCGGCGCCGCGACCTGGCCTGCACGGCGCCCACCTGGTGCCGCAACCGTGACCCACGCCAACGACCTTTTCGCCAAGGCGGCCCTGCGGACCGCGCCGAGGCCGTGCGATACGCCGACCGCCACGGCATAGCCGACCGCTACAGCGGAGGAGCAACGCCGCATCAGTGAACGGCCACTCCGGGGATGCGCCGCCGGGCCGCCGCTGGTCGGTCTGCGCCCGGTCAGCGACGGCCAGCCGAGCCCGTTCGGAATGCTAGATCCGGCGTGGACCCACGGTGGCCATGACGGCAGACCGCCACTCGACGCCCATTGCTATGGAAATATGAGTCTTATTGGAACAACTTTGCTGCCTATCTCGTTACCCTTTGTACAGTTACTTCATTACGTCTGGAGTGTCACGATGCCGTCGATCACCACCTTTGCCCTCCCGTTGCTGCCCCTGGACGCCGGTGTGGTCCTGCCGGGCATGACCATCACCCTGGCCCTGGAGACGCCCGAGGCCCGGGCGGCGGTGGACGCCGCCGCCGGAGCCGGTGACCGCCTCGTCCTGGTGCCCAGGCTGGGCCGGACGGACGGTCCCGACGCCAGCCCGGGCCGGTACGCCCGGGTGGGCACAGTCGCCACCGTGGAGCGCCGCGGCGAGCTGCCGGGGGGCACCCCGGCGGTCGTGGTGCAGGGCCGATACCGCGCCGGCGTGGGCTCGGCCACTGCGGCCGCCGGACCGGCGTTGTGGGTCGGTACCGATGAGTTGAACGACGGCGAGCCCGACGCAGCCACGTCCGAAGCAGCGCGTGAGCTGCGGGCTGTCCTGGAGGCGGTGGGCGAGCACCGCGGCTTCGCCCGGATCCACGAGGTCCTCCGTGCGGTCGCCGAACCGGGGGCGTTGGCGGACACCGCCGGCTACTGGCCGGACCTCTCTGTCGAGCGCAAGGTGGAGTTGCTCGAGGCGGTCGACGTCGCCGAGCGGGTCTCGCTCGTCCTGGGTTGGGCGCGCGAGGCGTTGGCCGAGTTGGAGCTGCGCGACCGCATCCGCACCGACGTGGCCGAGGGGATGGAGCGCACGCAGCGGGACTACCTCCTGCGCCAGCAGCTGGCGGCCATCCGCAAGGAGCTCGGCGAGAGCGGGGACGCCGAGGGCACGGAGGGCTTCGGGGAACGCCTGGACGCCCTCGACGTGAACGACGCCACCCGGGCGGCCATCGGCAAGGAGATCGACAAGCTGGAGCGGACGAGCGAGCAGAGCCCGGAGCACGGTTGGATCACTGGCTGGCTCGACACCGTCTTCGACCTGCCCTGGGGCCAACGTTCGGCCGATCGCCTCGACGTGACCGAGGCGCGCCGGGTGCTGGACGAGGACCACACCGGCCTCGACGAGGTCAAGGACCGCATCATCGAGCACCTGGCGGTGCGAAAGCTGCGCGCCGACCGGGGCTTCGATGAGCACGGTTCGGACGAGCACGGTTCGGACGAGCACGGTTCGGACGAGCACGGTTCGGAGGGGCCGCGTGCCAGCGCACGTCGTCGGGGCGCCGGGATGATCCTGGCCCTGGCCGGTCCGCCCGGGGTCGGCAAGACGTCGCTCGGAGAGTCCGTGGCTCGGGCCACCGGTCGCCGCTTCGTGCGCGTGGCGCTGGGCGGTGTGCACGACGAGGCCGAGATCCGCGGCCATCGCCGCACCTACGTCGGCGCCCTTCCCGGACGCATCGTCCGGGCGATCAAGGAGGCGGGCACCATGAACCCGGTCATCCTGCTCGACGAGGTCGACAAGCTGGGCACCGACTGGCGTGGGGATCCGTCGGGCGCGCTCCTCGAGGTCCTGGACCCGGCCCAGAACCACACCTTCCGCGATCACTACCTCGACGTCGATTTCGACCTGTCCGACGTGCTGTTCCTCGCCACCGCGAACGTGGTGGAGCAGATCCCGACGCCGTTGCTGGACCGCATGGAACTGGTGCGCCTCGACGGCTACACGGAGGACGAGAAGGTGGCGATCGGCCGGGATCACCTGATGGCCCGCCAGATGCGAGCCGCCGGTCTGCTCGCCGGCGAGGTGGAGCTCACCGAAGGTGCGCTGCACGTGATCGTGTCCGGCTACACGCGCGAGGCCGGCGTGCGGGGCCTGGAGCGGCAGATCGGGCGCATGCTGCGCAAGGCGGCAGCTGCCGTGGCCGGAGGACAGCAGACCGTGCCGCTGGCGATCGATGGCGACGACGTGTCGACGTGGTTGGGTCGGGTGCGTTTCGTCGACGAGGTGGCACAGCGCACGTCAACGCCGGGCGTCGCCACTGGCCTCGCCGTCACCGGTATTGGTGGTGACGTCCTGTTCGTCGAGGCCAGCGCCTGGGCCGGCGAGCCCGGGTTGACGGTGACCGGTCAGCTCGGCGACGTCATGCAGGAGTCGGCGCAGATCGCCCTGTCCTACGCTCGCTCGCATGCGTCGGAGGTCGGGGTGGACGCCGACGTCTTCGAGCACCGGCGCCTCCACCTGCACGTTCCGGCCGGCGCCGTCCCCAAGGACGGACCATCGGCGGGCGTGACGATGACGACCGCCATCGTCAGCGTCCTGACCGGCCGCGCCGTGCGCCCCGAGGTTGGCATGACCGGTGAGATCACCTTGCAGGGCAAGGTGTTGCCGATCGGGGGCGTCAAACAGAAGGTGCTGGCCGCGCATCGGGCCGGGTTGACCGAGGTGGTGCTCCCGGCCCGAAACGAGGCTGACCTCGAGGACGTGCCCGAGGCCGTGCGCAACGCCATGACCTTCCATCTGGCCGCCGACATCGATCACGTGCTCGCCGTCGCGTTGGCCGCGTGAGCGACGCCTAGGCCCAATCACGGCGCGATGCGCGTCATCGCGCCGTGATTCGCCTGATCGGAGAAACCGTTGCTACATATGACTTTCTAGACTCGGCTGGCGTCAAAGTCCTTGACGTTCAAGGGAAATGCTTGACCTGCACGAGAAAAACCTCTTTCATGACAGGCAACTTCCCCAACCGATCCAGGAGGTGGCGGTGAACCGCACAGAGCTCGTCGAGAAGGTTGCCAACGCGGCAGGTCTCGAGAAGAAACAGGCCGAAGCCGCAGTTGTGGCGTTCGTCGATTCCGTGATCGCCCAGGCCAAGTCCGGCCAGAAGGTGTCGATCTTCGGGTTCGGAACGTTCACGCCGACCTCGCGCGCGGCGCGCACTGGCCGGAACCCACAGACGGGTGCACCGGTCAAGATCGCTGCGTCCAAGGGGGTGCGTTTCGCTCCGGCCCAGGCGTTCAAGTCCACCTTGAACAGCCGTGGCGCCGCCAAGAAGGCGACGCCGGCCAAGAAGGCTCCGGCAGCCAAGAAGGCGGTCACGGCCAAGAAGGTCGCCACAGTCAAGAAGGCTCCGGCAGCCAAGAAGGCGCCGGCCAAGACGGCCAGGGCCACCGCAAAGAGCGCCAAGAAGCGCTGAAGGGAACCTGACCATATGACACCTGCCCGGAAGACATCGGCGCCCAGGACCATGCGGGCCGTCCCGGCGACGCGCGCCACCACCAAGCGGACGGCGGCGGCAGCCATCAAGACGGTGGCGGCCAAGGCCGCCGAGGTAGCCGCGGAGGTCGCTGAGTCGGCGGCTTCGGCCCTCGAGTCGTCGTCGGCGGTCACTGCCGCCGGTGCTCGATCGGTCAAGCGATCGGCAGCTGCGACCAAGAGGAGCGCGGCTCGCTCCGCGGCGGCGCAGAAGGGTGTCGCGACCCGGGCAGCCAAGTCGACGCCTGCAGCCAAGACGGTGCGCAAGGCGACCAAGGCCACGACGAGCACCGCCAAGGCCGCGGCCAAGAAGGCGAGCACAGCGCGAGCCACCGCGGTCAAGAAGACTGCTGCGGCGAAGAAGACCACCGCCAAGAAGGCCACGGCGGCGAAGAAGACCACCGGCAGGAAGGCGACTGCGGCCAAGGCGGCGACCAGTAGGAAGTCGGCGCCGAAGAAGGTCGGGGTGAAGAAGGCGGCGGCCAGCAAGACGACCGCGGCCAAGAGGACCACGGCCAGGAAGGCCACGGCCAGGAAGGCCACGGCCAGGAAGGATCCTGCGACGAGGAAGGTTCCTGCGACGAGGACGACGGCGGCGAAGAAGGCGACGACGGCCCGGAAAGCCGGCGCCACGCGGACCACCGTGACGACTCGTCGGACACCGGTCAAGAGGGCCGCTGCCAGCCGGGCCGCATCGAAGGCGGCGACCACCCGCCAGGTCCGGGCCGCCGGTTCCTCGGCCACCTCGGCGGCCAAGTCGGTACGCTCGGCCGCCAAGTCCACGGCGAAACGAGCGGCCAGCCGCTGAGTCGGCCGGGCTCCAGGTCTCTGCGCCCGCCCGTCAGCCGGCTCTGACAGGCGGGGACGTGGCGCCCGTGACGGCGATCAGGTCGTCGGGCACGTCGACGTCCCAGGCCAGCGACGAGATGCGCGCCACACGACGCGGCCCCCCCAGACGCTCGGCTTCGGCACAATGCCGGGCGAACGAGCCGGGACCGTAGGAGAACGCGAACGGGCGCTCGGTCAGGGCGGCCAGGACGTTCGTGCCGTCCTCGCGTCGGTCGGGAACGATGGTGGTGCCCCGGAACTCGGCGATCCCGCGGAGATCGTCGGCCAGCGGCAGGTCACCGGCCGCCACCACGACCAGCTCGGCGCCCGCCCGACGGAGGTGGTCGACGCCTTCGTGGACCGCTCGGTTCAGGCCCCGCCCCGGCGTCCAGATGACGAGGGCTCCGAGCCCCCGGGCCCAGTCCGCCACCTGCCGGTCGTCGCAGACGACGGCAACTGGCAGGCCGGCCGCCGACGCCACCACTCGCTCGGCCATCGTCCGGGCCAGCTCGGCGCGGCGATCGGCAGGGAGAGCCGGCGCCAGCCGGAGCTTGGCCAGCCCGAACGCCTTGACGGGGATCAGGACCGCCGTCGGTCCGAGCCATGCCACGCGCGCATCCTACGGCTTGGGCGGTCGTCGGCACTGCGCTACGCCTTGACCACGCTACGGTGGCTGCGGTGATCGGTGCCGGAGCCTTCGTCCGCTGATGCGGCTCCTGCTGCCGAGCGGCGCGACCGGATCGGTCGAGGCCCCCGACCTCCAGAGGCTGTACCGGCCGCCACCCGGCCGTCATGTCCGGGCCAACCTGGTGGTGAGCGTGGACGGCGCCGTCGAGCTCGACGGCGTGAGCGGCGGGCTGGGGGGGCCCGGCGATCGGGCGGTGTTCGCCGTCCTCCGGGCCATGGCCGACGTGGTGGTCGCTGGCTCGGGGACCGTGAAGGCCGAGGACTACGGCCCGGTCCGTGTCAGCCCGTCCCACCGGGCCGAACGGGCCCAGCGAGGGCAGCCTCCCGACGTGCCCGTTGCCGTCGTCACCAATCGCGCCGACCTGGACCCGGCCAGCCGGCTGTTCCACGCCGACGGGGGGGCTCGACCCATCGTCATCACCTGCACATCTGCAACCGAGGCCCGCCGGCGGGCGCTCCACGAGGTGGCCGACGTCGTCGTCTGCGGCGATCAGCAGGTCGACGATGCGCTGGCTCTTGACGCGCTGGCGGACCGCGGACTGCTCCACGTGCTCTGCGAGGGAGGCCCGACGCTCGTGACCCGTTGGATGGCCGGCGCCCTCGTCGATGAGCTGTGCGTCTCGCATGCCCCCGTGCTGGCCGGTCCCGGCCGGTTCCCGCTGAGCGCAGGGGTACCCTTCGAGCACCCCGTTCGGCTGCGCCTGGCTCACCTGTTGGAAGCCGACGGCATCCTCATCGGTCGCTATGCGGTGACCCGAGCGGACGACGCATGAGCGCCCTCGCCGACTCCGTGCCGCCGACCGGCCCAGTGCGGCTGACCGAATGGACGACGTGTGGCGGTTGCGCGGCCAAGTGGGGCGCGTCGCTGCTGGAGTCACTCGTCGATCACCTCCCGTTGGATCCCGAACCGTCCCTCCTCGTGGGCCTCGACCCGTCTGACGACGCCGCGGTCTACCGCATCACCGACGACGTGGCGCTGGTGTCGACCACCGACTTCTTCCCGCCTCTGGTGGACGACCCGGCCGACTTCGGTGCGGTGGCGGCGGCCAACGCCTGCTCCGACGTGTTCGCCATGGGCGGGCAGGTTCTGGTCGCCCTGAACGTTGCCGCCTTCCCCGAGCAGCTTCCCACCCCAGCCATCGCAGCCATCCTGGCCGCCGCCGCCGCCGTGGTGAGAGACGCCGGTGGTCGCGTCGCGGGCGGCCACACCATCCGCTCCGACGAGCCCATCTTCGGTTTGGCCGTACAAGGCGTCGTCCATCCCGATCGGATCTGGACCAAGGCCGGAGCACGGCCGGGGGACGCACTGGTGCTGTCGAAGCCGGTGGGCACCGGGATCGTCCTGGCCGGCGCCACATCGGAGCAGAAGGCCGTGGCCGTCCACGGCATGCGGGCGTTGAACCGGGCTGCGGCCACCGTCCTGAGAGGCCTGCCAGGGCCGCCCCACGCCGTCACCGACGTCACCGGCTTTGGCCTGGCCGGGCATGCCTGGGAGATGGCCGACCGCTCGAACGCAGCACTGGTGATCGACACCGCCGCCGTCCCTCTGTACCCGGGCGCGATGGACTGCGCCCGCGCCGGCGTCCGCACCGGCGGTGATGCCCGGAACCGGACCCATCTGGAGGGCAAGGTGCGGAGCGACGCCGACGGTGCCCTCGACGTGTTGATGTTTGACCCACAAACGTCCGGCGGGCTCCTGGCCGCGGTCGATGCCTCGTCCGTGGCGACCCTGGTCGCCGCCGGATTCGCGCTGATCGGGCAGGTGGGAGACGGCCCGGCATCCGTTCGCCTGTCATGACATCCGCCAATCGGGCCGCGCCCGCCCGCCGGGCTCCGACCCTACGAGTGGAGCGCAGCCTCTGGGATGCGGGCGCCGAGGTGGTGGTCGGCGTCGACGAGGTGGGTCGCGGCTCGTGGGCCGGACCGCTCATGGTGGGAGCGGCCGTCCTGCCGAAGGACCGGCGCGTCTACGGCGTCCGCGACTCCAAGATGTTGCGAGAAGGCCAACGCGAGCGGCTCTACGACCGGGTGGCCTCGTGGTGCGCAGCCTGGTCGGTCGGTGCCGCCAGCCAGGTTGAGTGCGACCGCCTCGGCATGTCCGACGCCCAGCGCCTGGCCGCCAGGCGGGCCATCGGCGGCCTCGGGGTCGAGCCCGACCAGGTGCTCGTCGACGGCAACTGGGACTTCGTCGGCATGGGCTGCACCCGGCGGATCGTGCGCGGTGACGCCACCTGCCTCACCATCTCAGCCGCATCGGTCCTGGCCAAAGTGACCCGCGACCGGCTCATGCGTGCCGAGTCCGTCCACTACCCCGGCTACGACTTCGAGTTCAACAAGGGCTATCCGTGCCCCCGCCACAAGATGGCGCTCCAGGCCTACGGCCCCACCGCCATCCACCGCCGGACCTGGGTGTTCATGGACCACCTGGCCTGGGGGACGGCCGGCGCCCATCGGTGGGATCCGCCGCCGGAGCCCGAAGACCGGTGACCGACCGGGTCGCATCGGACCGCCGCCGACCCGATGCCGCCCGCCTCGACGGTGCCCTCGAACCGCCCGGCGACGGCCGGGTGCACCGCGGCCGGCGACGGGTGCGCCTTGCTGACGTCCGCCCCTCCGGTCGCCTCCGCCTGGACGGGATGGCCCGATACCTCCAGGACATCGCCGCGGACGACGTGCGCGATGCCGGCATCGAAGGCGTTGTCTCGTGGGTCGTTCGCCGCACCACGGTCGGGGTGGTGCGCCCCCCTCGCTACGACGACGAGGTGGAGCTGGCCACGTGGTGCTCGGGCAGCGGCGCGGCGTGGGCCGAACGACGCACGACGATGACCGTCGGAGGTCGCGTTGCCGTCGAGGCCTCCTCGCTGTGGGCGGCACTCGACGCCAACGCCGGACGACCGGTGGTCCTGCCCCCGTCGTTCTTCGACGCGTACCACGGGGCCACACCCCGGCGCCGGGTCGGGGCACGGCTCGTCCACGACGACGCCCCGCGAGTGCCGGCATCCACGACGGCGTGGGCATTGCGCGCCGCCGACTTCGACCTCCTCGACCACGTGAACAACGCAGTGGCCTGGACCGCTATCGAAGAATGGCAGGCCGCCGACCCCCACCGGCACATCCGGGCCGGTGAGGTCGAGTACCGACGTCCCATCGACTGCGCTCGAGCCCTCGACATCGTCGATGGGCCCCCAGCCGCCGATGGCACGCAGGCTCTGTGGTTGGTGCACGGCACCACCGCAGCCGTCTCCGCCCGACTACGCCTGGTCCCACCCGACTGATGCTCTTCTGCCGGCGGGCGCCCCAACCCGCCGGTCGTCGAGGTGGGGGCCCCAGCCCCACCCGACTGATGCTCTTCTGCCGGCGGGCGCCCCAACCCGCCGGTCGTCGAGGTGGGGGCCCCAGCCCCACCCGACTGATGCTCTTCTGCCGGCGGGCGCCCCAACCCGCCGGTCGTCGAGGTGGGGGCCCCAGCCCCACCCGACTGATGCTCTTCTGCCGGCGGGCGCCCCAACCCGCCGGTCGTCGAGGTGGGGGCCCCAGCCCCACCCGACTGACTGCCGGCGGGCGCCCCAACCCGCCGGTCGTCGAGGTGGGGGCCCAGCCCCACCCCTGGCCGGGAGTACGATGCACGCCATGACTGTGGGGGGATCGGACCGAGGGGTCAACCACCCGGCGATGCTGCGGTTGGTGATCGCCGACAGCCAGGCGATGTTCGCCCGCAGCTTGGAGATGGTGTTGGGACCGAGCTCGGCCGGGCGCGTCGAGGTGGTGGGCACGGCCGGCACGGTCGGCGAGGCATTGCAGGTCCTGGCCCACGTCGAACCGGACGTGGTGCTGGTCGACCTCGACCTGGCCCCTCCGGGCAGCATCGACCTCATCGACCGCTGCCGCCAACGGTTCCCCGGTTTGCGCGTCCTCGCCCTCTCCAAGGCCGAGGACTTCGAGTTGGCCCGCCGGGCGCTCGGCGCCGGCGCCGAGGCGTTCCTCTCCAAGGCAGCTCGCCCCGACCAGCTGCTCGCCCCGCTCCTCGCCGTGCTCCAGGGCTGGCAGGTCCTGTCCGCGCCGATGGTCCGCTACCTCGTGGAGCGGGCCGGCCGACCTGGCGCGGAGGTAGTTGCCCACTTGAACGACGACGAACGGCACCTGTGGGTGCTGGCCGCCTGAGGCCTGGAAATCCCGTTGATCGCCGAGCAGCTCTACGTCTCGGAGCGGACCGCCAAGCGCCTGCTGGCCGACCTGCGCAATCGGTTGGGGGTCTGCAGCCGGGCGGAGATGGCCGCGCTCGCCGGGCGGGTCGGCCTGCTCGACGACATCGAGATCGGTGGTCGCCCCCTCAGCCGGAGCCCCGCCGACGGGTCCCGGACCGGCGAGTCGTAGCGTGGGCGGGCGTGGCTAAGAAGCGGCGAGCGGGCGGCGCAGACCGGGCGACGCCGAAACAGGGGTGCACTGGAGCTACCAACCCCCGGCAGGCGCCGCGGAGCCGCTCGCTACGTGACGCGGGCCCAGGCCGGGGAGGCCTGGGCCCGCCGCCCCGCCACCCGCCGCCAAGCCGAGCTGCGTGCCTCGTCGGCCGCCGATCGTCCACGCCAGCCGCGCCGCCAGCCCACCAGGCAGGACGCGGCCGCCGCCGACCGGCTCCGGCAGCCCCCCGTCGGACGTATGCCCGGCGTGGTACGCGGGGGCTCGTGGGGTTTTACCATGCTGCTCGTGGGCGAGTTGGTCATCCTGCACCTGCTCGGCTTGAACATCGGCGTGGTGCTCTACGTCATCGCCGCCCTGGCCTTCGCCCTGGCCGGGAACCGGGCGGTCACGGTCCCGGTCATCTCCGTGCGGGTCGCCGCTCGGGACGGAGCCGCTGCGGCCGTTCTGGCCTACGGGCTGACCGTCCCGCTGCGCCTTATCGCCCACGACGCCCTTTCGCTGCTCGCGGTGGCGGTCACGGTCGCCTTCGCGGTGATCGTGGGCGGCCTGGCCGGCGCCATCGTGGGCCGGGCCCGCCTCCAGACCCCGTAGGACGGCCGCCCGTCGGCAAGCAGTGACCCATTCTGGTGTCAACAAAATAGCGTCAGTGATAGTTTCTTAGCCCCAGAATGAGCGGGCCGGACCGGGCCGGGCCCCGCTCGGGCGGAGGGCCGCCCGCCGAGAGCCGCCGCCACCCAGCCGCCGCCGAACCCGCATGGCCCCACCACGGAGGGGCCGGTGACGGCCGCCACGCCACTCCGGCTAAGGAACGGCTAGGGAGGGAACACGGCCGTGTCCAGCGAATCCCTCCCAGGTGGAGACCGGCAACCTTTTTACCACGTTGGGGCATTTGGCCTGCGCGGGCCAGCAGGTGGCCTCCTGCGGCTGTCGCAATTGCCGTGAATCGTGGCATAGTTACAAAGAGTTACTAACGAGTAGAAATCGCAAGTTGGGGATGCATGCACTGGACAGGTTGTTCGTGCCGGCATGAGTGGATACCCGCACAACCGCCCAGGAGGGTGCGCGTCCTGAGTCGGAGCAGGGGAGGCGGTGGCCGCCCGCAGCTACCAGCTTCTCTCCGGGGATCGCTGGTTGCCGAACGTCGGTGGCATCGTCGCCTTCGGGGTGGTGCTGCTCCTGTTCCTCCGCAGTCGCCGGATGGCGCTGCTGGCCGTCGGCGCCACCCGGCCGCCGGCCTGGCGGCCGGGTGGGGCTTCCTGCTCCTCCGGTTGACGGGGACGCCGCTCACGTCGCTGACCGTCTCCCTCGGATCCCTGACGTCCGCCGTCGGCGGTGAGTTCACGGTCATGGCCATGGGGCGCGTCCGGGCCGGCGCTACTCACCCGTGATCGCCGGTGGTGTCGGCGGCCGCCACGTCGGCAGTCGGCTTCGCCGTGCTGATCCTGTCGCGCCTCGAAGTGCTCCGTCAGTTCGGTATCGTCCTCGGTGGCTCGGTGCTGCTGGCGTTGGCAGCCGCCTGGCTCGTCGTCACCGCGGACAGCCGGCTCCGCGCTCGTCGCCCCGGGCAGTCGGCGCCGGGCTCGTCGCCCCGGGCAGTCGGCGCCGGGCTCGTCGCCCCGGGCAGTCGGCGCCGGGCTCGTCGCCCCGGACAGTCGGCAGAGCCAGGCGGTGTGGTCCACGCCGAGGTGTTGGTATGACAGGGGTACAGGTATGACAGAGGCACGGGCATGACGACGGGACCGGCGCAAGGAGCATGGGATCGGCTGGCTGTCGCCCTCGGCGGAGACGGGCCGACATCCGGACCGGATCCCTCGGCGAGCGCCCCGCTGCCTCTCGGGTGGGCCCGGGTGCGGGACGCGCTCACCGCCTCGGCGCCGAGCCAGGCCCCCGAGGAGCAGCGCGCGCCCGAGTCGGCGGACGGTCCGAGGGTGGCGCCGGCCGGTTGGGGTCAGGTCCGCCAGGCCCTGCAGGCGGCCACCGCATCTGCGGCTGCGGTGGCCGAACCGGCCGCTCCCGCCCCGTCCCGCTCGGCTGCGGTCGCCGACGTCGAGCCGGTGGCGGACACGACCAGCTCAATCGTCACGCCCTCCGACACCGCCCCCGAAGGGTCGGAGCGCGGGGCCGCCAAGCGGAGGTCGTTCCACCCCCTGTCGGCGGCGGCCCGCTTCTGGTCGTCGCTGTGGGGAAAGGCGACGACCGTCGTCGTCGTCGTCGTCGTCGCCGTGGCCGTGGTCGTCGCCGTGACCCTCGCCCTGGTGCTGCCCGGCGGGGGCCTACCGTCGAACGCCTCCTTGCGGGTGAACGGCAAGGTCGTCACCGTGGCCCAGTTCACGTCGCAGCTGGCGTCGCTGAACGGCCTGTACGGCGTGCAGGCCCCGCAGTCCAGCGACAGCAAGTCCTACGACACCTTCCTGCGCGCCGCCGCCCACGCCCTGGCCGTCAACATGCTGCTCGACGACATCGGGGCCAAGCGGAACCTCACCGTGTCGCAGAAGGCAGCGCGCGACACCCTCGATCAGAGCATCAGCCAGCAGTACGCCGGGAACACGACGCAGTTCACCCAGGCGCTCACCGCCCGGGGCCTGAACGAGAACGAGGTCGTCACCGCCATCGCCCACCAGCAGATGGTCAAGACGCTGTTCGCCCAGGTGGTGGGGACGGTGACGGTGACCCAGAGCCAGATCCAGCAGTATTACGCCAGCCACACCGCGCAGCTGGCCACGCCAGAGCGGCGCACGGTGAACCGCATCATCGTCGCCTCGCAGTCCACCGCCCAGTCCATCGCCACGCAGGTCCAGCACGGCACGTCGTTCGCCACCCTGGCCTCCCAGCAGTCGCTGGACACGAGCACAAAGTCCCAGGGCGGCGTCCTTGGCACCTACAGCGCCTCTGACCTGTCGGGTGCGGCGCCGGCGTTCGCCCAGGCTGCGTTCGCGGCGCCGATCAACGCCATCTTCGGCCCGGTGCAGGACAAGAACCTCTGGGAGGTCGGCCAGGTCACCGCCATCACGCCGCCGGCGGCCGCCGTCTTCGATGCCAAGACCCAGGCAGCCATCAAGCTCATCCTCACCGACCAGGCGGAGCTGGCCAAGTGGCAGGCGTGGCTGGGTCGCCAGATCACTGTTGCCCACATCACCTACGCCAGCAAGTACCGACCCGCCCACCCCGATGCGCCCCCGACGGCGACCCTGCCGCAGCTGACCGGTGAGTCCATTGCCGACTCCAGCCTCAGCGGGTCGACGGGCAGCGGGTCGACGGGCAGCGGCTCGACGGGATCGAGCACGTCGTCGCCATGATCCTCCCGGCGGCCACTACCGCAACCCGGTTGCACGACACGGCCACGGTCCGGGCCGCGTCGGCGGTGGTGCTGGTGGCCATGGGCGTCGCCATCGCCCTGGTCGGCTGGTACGGCCACAACCACGGCCAATCGCTGATCCCCCACACCACCGACGCCCAGCAGGTGCCGCACCGCCTCGCGGTCATCCGACGGGGTTCGGTGGCCTGCATGCTCGTCGGGACCGTCCTCGCCGTCGCCGCGGTGATCGTCGGCGTCAGCTGATGGCCCGCCGCGACCACCCCGAGGATGACGGCGCCGGGATGCTCATGGTGCGCGACGGCCGTCGAGGCGACCTGGACCTCGACGACGGCGAGATGGTCGTGCTCCTGGGGGCGTCGGGCACCGGGAAGACGACCTGGTTGCGGTCGCTGATGGGTCTGGAGCACGCCTTCGAGCGGACGACCTACCGTGGGCGCCCCTTCACCCGGGCTCGGGTGGCCGAGGCCGTCGGGTGGGTGCCCGAGGGGGACGGGGTCTTCCTGTCCCAGACGGTCTGGGACAACGTAGCCACGCCGCTCCACGTCATGGCCACGCCACCCGCGCTGGCCGCCGACGCACTGGATCTGGTCGGCCTGGCCGACCGGGCGTCGGAGCCGGTGAGCAATCTCAACGTCGGCGCCCGCCGGCGGGTGGCCCTGGCCCGGGCGCTGGCCCGGCGGTCGCCGCTGCTGGTCGTCGACGGTGAGCTGGACCCGACCCTATGGGCGTTCTGGCCGTCGTTGCGGGCGCATATGCCCTGGATCCGGGCGGTGCTGGTGTCCTCGGCCACCGCCGACGAGACGGCATGGCGCGCCGACCGGGTCGCCCTTGTCGACGACGGCTGCATCGTGGGCCAGGCCCCGTTGGCCCACCTGGTGGACAGCCGCGACCCCCGCGTGCGCTCGGTGCTGGCCTGGGTGACCCCGTGAGTGGCTGTCGAGACCACCCGGGGCCCCGTCCCGGGTCGACGCCCTTCGCTCGCCGTCGCTGACGCGCCGGTACCATCGAGGCGATGCCGACCACTGACCAAGTCCGTGCTGCCGTCGACGCTTACGTGACGGCGTTCTCGGCGCGCGAACGCGACGCATGGCTGGCGGTGTTCGCCGAAGAGGCGTCGGTCATCGACCCCGTGCCGGCCGAGCCGAGCACCGGGCGCAACGCAATCGGGGCCTTCTGGGACGGGATGACCTCCATGGCCGACCGGATCGTCCTGGTCCAGCGTGGCCTGCACGTCTGCGGCGACCAGGCGGCCATGGAGTACACCCTGACCCTCGGCCCGGCCGACGGCGGCGGGATGTCCTTCAAGGGTGTGGAGATCTTCACCGTGGACGACGGCGGCCTCATCACCTCCGCAGTTGCCTACTGGGATCCGAGCGAGATCCACCCGGCCGAGCCTTCATCCGAGAGGCCGGCCGACGGTCCGGCCACCGACGAGCCCGCCACCGACGACGGGGCCCGCCGCCGGCGACTTCGGCGCTGAGACCGCCTCGCCCAAGCCGAGGCCCCAACTGGTGGTCGAGTGCACCGTGAATATCGCACCGCAGTCGACCACCAGTTGCTGCCGCCCAGGTGGCGCACACCCGCCCAGGGGGGCGCACACCCCAGGGGGCGCATACCGACCCGGGGGGCGCACACACCCCAGGGGGCGCACACCGCCGGGGGGCGCACACCGCCGGGGGGCGCACACCGCCGGGCAGCTCAGGCCAGGCTGCGCATCTCCTCGTTGCGCGCCGCCCACATGGCCCGGCGTCGCTTCCAGAATGGGGTCTTCCACACTTTGAAACCGTCCCGACGCCCCGGCTTGGGGGCCTGCGGTGGCCGAGGCGACGTCTTCCGGCCCAGATCGTGACGGTCCTTCGGGCAGAAGATGTCGGCATCCTCGAGCACGTCGCTGTCGTACACGGCATCGCGGAGGTGGGCCCGGGCCTCGTGGCGCACCTGCCGGGTCGTACGGCGGCGGTGCCCGAAACTGTCGGGCAGGTCGGTGGTAGGACGGCTCACGGCCAAACACCTCCTCAGTGGGCCGTCCCGATCGGGACGAGCCCTCTGGTGAGATGGTGCCACGACCGGTCGCCGATTGCCAGCATCGGTATGTGACAGTTCGCTGAGACGTTCCTGAACGCGCCGGGCGGCCTCGCTCAGCGCGGCTGGGGGGCGGGGGCCGGGCTGGGGGTGGGGGTGGGGGTGGGGGTGGGGGAGCGGAACACGGCAGCCCGGTAGTAGGCCAGCTCGTTGACGCTCTCCACGATGTCGCCGAGCGCCCGGTGCGAGCCCTTCTTCTTGGGGGCGGCGGACAGGGCGTCGGGGTACCAGCGTCGGGCCAGCTCCTTGACCGTCGAGACGTCGACGGAGCGATAGTGCAGGAACTCGTCGACGGCGGGGAGATGTGCGCCGAGGAACCGCCGGTCGGTGCCGATGCTGTTCCCGCACAGCGGGACCGTCCGAGCCTCCGGGATGTGGGTGTGCAGGAACGCCAGGGTGGCCTCGCCGGCCTCGGCCACGGTCAGGGTGGACGCCTTGATGGCCGGGAGCAGGCCGCTGCGGGTGTGCATGGCCCGCACCACGTCGTCCATGCCGGTCAGCTCGGCCTCTGACGCCCCGATGACCAGATCTGGTCCCTCGGCCACCACCTCGAGGTCGTCGTCGGTGAGCAGCGTGGCGATCTCCACGATCACGTGTCGGTCCGGGTCGAGCCCGGTCATCTCGAGGTCCATCCAGGCGAGCATCCCGTGCACGGTACCGTGGTTGGGTGCTGCGCATTCCCGTGGTGCAAGTCGACGCCGATCTGCCCCTTCCCGCCTACGCCCGACCCGGCGATGCCGGTGCCGACCTGGTCGCCCGGGTGGGGTCGACCGTGACGGCCGGTGGCGGCCGTGTTCTCATCCCGACCGGGGTCTGTGTGGCCATCCCGGATGGCTACGCCGGGTTCGTCCAGCCCCGCAGCGGCCTGGCCCTGCGGCACGGGATCACGCTGGTGAACAGCCCCGGGCTGATCGACGCCGGCTATCGCGAGGAGATCAAGGTGCTGGTGATCAACACCGACCCGGCTGCCGACTTCGAGGTCCGCCGGGGGGACCGAATCGCCCAGCTGGTGATCCAGGCCGTCGCGCACGCCGACTTCGCGGCCGTCGAGACCCTGGAGCCGTCCGCCCGCCAGGGTGGTTTCGGCCACACCGGGAGATAACAGATGCCCGAGCTGCCCGAGGTGGAGGTTCTCTGCCACTGGCTGGCCGAGCGGGCCACCGGTGCGATCCTCGAACGGGTCGAGCCGGCGGCCCTGTCCGCGCTGAAGACTTTCGATCCCCCGATAGACCGGATGGCTGGCCGTGCCGTCGCCGGAGTCGAACGGCGCGGGAAGTACCTCTGCATCGATACCGACGGGTGGTGGCTGGTGTTCCACCTGTCCCGGGGCGGCTGGGTGCAGTGGCGCGATCGAACGCCGGCTGCTCGCGCCCGACCCGGCAAGGGCCCCCTGGCCCTCCGCATCGGGCTATCCACGGGTGCTGGGTTCGATCTGACCGAGCAGGGGACGGAGAAGCGCCTGGCCGTCTGGGTGGTCGACGATCCCATCCGGGTGCCGCGCATCGCCACGCTCGGCCCCGACCCGCTGGCTCCCGGTTTCGCCCCCGACGTCTTCGGCCAGCTGCTCGGGGGCCGCGCAGGCAACCTCAAGACCGTCCTGGTCGACCAGTCGGTGCTCGCCGGGGTCGGCAACGCCTACTCCGACGAGGCGCTCCACCGGGCACGCCTGTCGCCGTTCAAGCCGGCTGGCCGGTTGACACCCGAGGAGGTCGAACGCCTCCACGCCGGGCTGGTCGGTGTCCTCACCGACGCCGTCGGACGGTCCGCCGGTCTGCCGGCCAGCGGCCTGAAGGGCGAGAAGCGCAGCGGCCTCGCCGTGCACGGGCGTACCGGCGAGGCGTGCCCAGTATGCGGTGACACCGTGCGCGAGGTGGCGTTCGCCACCAAGTCGCTGCAGTACTGCCCCACGTGCCAGACCGGTGGCAAGCTCTTGGCGGACCGGCGACTGTCGCGCCTGTTGAAGTGAGAGGTTGACGTGAGCGGGAGCAGGTCTGGTCAGCCCGGTGGGGGCCCGACCGACGGCGTCTCGGCAACCCATCGGGGGGTTCGGTGGCACCGCGACGTCACCGGTCGCACCCGATGGTTCAACGAGGACGTCAACCAGTGGGTGCGCTACCGGCCCGGCGACGATGCCCCACCCCGCCCGGGTGGCTGGGATCCCACGCCGGCCCAGGCCATCAGCCGCAGCCGGCCGCGCTGGCGCAGTCCCTACCGGCTGATCCCGTTGGTCCTGCTGGTGTTCGTCGTGGTGGTGGGCGCAGTGCAGGCGTTACGGCCGGGGAGCCAGACCGCGGCGGAGACCAAGGCGGCCGAGGCCATGCGCGGCCGTTGCCTGGTGGCCGACGGCGTCGTCGGCGGCCACGTGAGCTACAAGGCCAAGGCGGTCGGGTGTGGCACCGCCGGCGCATCGGTCCGGGTCGTGTCGGTGCTGGCGGGCACTCCCGGCTCGCCGCGCTGCCCGGTCGGGACCACGGCCGTCTCCATCGCCTATGCCGGGGTGCAGTACCCCCACGTGGAGTGCGTGACGGCCCAGGGCGCAGGAGCCCCGTGAGCCATCCCTGCTAACGTCATCAGCCACTGCGGACGTGGCTCAGCTGGTAGAGCACAACCTTGCCAAGGTTGGGGTCGCGGGTTCGAATCCCGTCGTCCGCTCTCGGCAGCACTGCCGTCCCGTGGGACGGCCGGCGCCGCTCGGCACCACTAGCGTCGCCGGGGTGAGCGTGAGCGAACCGCGAGGCGACCTGCTCTGGACCCCGCCGATCGACGTCATGGAGACCACGCCGATCGGTCGCTTCGTCGGCCGGTTGCGGGCAGACGGACACTCGATCGACACCTACGAGGACCTCTGGCGCTGGTCGGTGACGGATCTGGACGGCTTCTGGTCGGCGGTGCGGGCGCACTTCGACCTCGGCCGCGGCGGCACAGGACGGGCCCTGGGTGCCGGGACCATGCCGGGCGCCGAATGGTTCCCGGGCTCGACGTGGAACTATGCCGCCGAGGCGCTCCGCCACGAGGTCTCCGGCCCGGCCGTCGTCGCCTGGTCCCAGACGCGGGAGCCGATCACGCTGTCCATGGCCGAGCTGCGAAACCAGGTGGCGCGGTGCCGCCACGGCCTGCGCCGGCTGGGCGTCCAAGCAGGCGACCGGGTGGCCGGCTACCTGCCGAACATTCCCGAGGCGCTGGTCGCCTTCCTGGCCGTGGCCAGCATCGGTGCCATCTGGACGGCGGCGCCGCCCGAGTTCGGCGTCCGGGCTGTCATCGACCGGTTCGCCCAGGTCGAACCGGTCGTCCTGGTCGCCGTGCAGGGCTACCGCTACGGCGCACGCTCGATCGATCGCGCCGCGCACCTTGCCCAGCTGCGTCAGGGACTGCCGAGCGTGCGCCACACCGTCGTGGTGCCCTACCTCGACATCGGTGGGCCGCCCGCCGGGGCGGTGGCGTGGGCCGAGCTGCTCGCCGGCGACGACGGTGGTGTGGACCCCGCAGACGACCACGAGCAGGTCCCGTTCGACCACCCGCTCTACGTCCTGTACTCGTCGGGCACGACCGGACTGCCGAAAGCGATCGTCCACGGCCACGGCGGCATCATCTGCGAGCACGTCAAGGCCCTGGCCCTCCACCACGACCTGGGTGCCGGCGACCGGTTCTTCTGGTTCTCCACGACCGGCTGGATGATGTGGAACTTCCTGGTGTCCGGGCTGCTCGTCGGAGCCAGCATCGTCTGCTTCGACGGCGATCCGGGCGCCCCCGACCTGGGCACCCTCTGGCGGCTGGCCGCGGAGACCGGCGTGAGCGTGCTCGGCTTGTCCGCCCCGTTCATCGACGCGTGCCGGCGGGCCGACCTCCGCCCGGCCGTCGATCACGACCTGGCCGCGCTCCGCGCCATCGGTGTCACCGGTGCGCCGCTGTCGGCCGCCGGCGCGGCCTGGGTCTGCTCGGTCACCCGGCCCGACGTGCACCTCACGTCGATCAGCGGGGGGACCGATGTGTGCACGGCGTTCGTCGGGGGCTGCGCCATGGTCCCGGTGCGCGCCGGGGAGATCTCGTGTCGGTGGTTGGGCGCCCGGGTGGAGGCGTGGACCGGCGACGGGCAGCCAGTCGTCGGCATCCGGGGCGAGCTGGTCGTCACCGCACCCATGCCATCCATGCCGGTGGGGTTCTGGGGTGACCCCGACGGGCGCCGGTACCGCGACGCCTACTTCGAGGCCCATCCAGGCGTGTGGACCCACGGCGACTGGATCACCGTCTACGCCGACGGGGCCTGCACGATCAGCGGCCGCACTGATGCCACCCTGAACCGGGGCGGTGTCCGGCTGGGATCGGCGGAGATCTACGCCGTGGTGGACGAGATCGACGGCGTCGAGGACAGCCTGATCGTCCACCTCGAGGAGGGTGACGGCCCAGGGGAGCTGGTGCTGTTCGTGCGCCCCACCGACGGGGCCGACATGGACGACGACCGACAGGCGGCCATCAGAACCGCGCTGCGCACGGCCCTGTCCCCCCGCCACGCGCCGGACCGGATCGTCGCGGTGCGGGCCGTGCCG
This sequence comes from Acidimicrobiales bacterium, assembly GCA_965276635.1. GTDB lineage: Bacteria > Actinomycetota > Acidimicrobiia > Acidimicrobiales > Palsa-688 > CBDIBC01. The sequence goes on from CBDIBC010000003.1 coordinate 268,928, forward strand.
CGGACGTTGTCGGGCAAGCGGCTGGAGGTGCCGGTCAAGCGGATCCTGCGTGGCGCCCCGCCCGATCAGGCCGTGAGCCGGGACAGCCTGGCCGACCCCGACTCGCTCGACGACCTGATCGTGGCGGCCCGGCGGGCCGGCATGTCCCGTCCTGGGGCGTCGTGAGGTAAAGGTCTCCGCGGCATCGTCCGATACATCAGGACATGCGACGTTCCACCGCAGCTGTCTCCAGTGGCGTGCTCGCCCTCCTCCTCCCCCTCGTCGCCGGCTCGGCGGCCACGGCCGGTGAGCTGCCGGTGCCCGCCGCCGTCGCCGAGACCGGGACGGTCACCCCGGCCACCGGACCCTCCACCGTCACGGCTGTGAGCGCTCGGGAGCTGGCCACGCCCTACCTGGTCGATGCGGTTCGCTCCACCGCCGCGCCCGAGGTCCCGTCGCCCGTGACCGCCGGCCCGGGCCCGGCGGCACCCCCCGCTGCGGTCGCTGCCCCCGTGGCCGCCACACCCGGTCCCGACACCTGCGGCGCCGCTCTGGCCTACCTTGACGCCAACGCCGCCCCGGGCTTCACGTTCGAGTGCCCCGGCTACGCCCTCGGCCATCAGGCCATGACCTGCATGGACGTCGCCGGCCACTGCGCAGGGATCAAGCTCATCGCCATCGCCACCGTCTGCCCGGCGTCGTACATGAACGAGGCCAGCAACTCGTGGGTCATGACCGGTCGTCGCCACGCGCCGATCGATCCCTACGGCTTCTGCCACTGACGAGCTGAGCCTCAGGAGGTGGTGGAGTTGTAGCGGCGCACGGCGAGGGAGCCGAACACCAGGCCGATGCCGGCCGTCCACAGCAGCGACTGGATGATCAGCGAGGTGGTCGTCTGGCCGGCGAACAGCTGGTGGCGCTGGGCGTCGGTGACGTTCCCGATGGTCAGGTCGCGCACGGCGTTGATCACCGTCGTGACCGGCTGGTGATCGGCGAACGCCCGCAGCCAGCTGGGCATGGTGCTCGTCGGGACGAAGGCACTGCTGGCAAAGGTGAGCGGGAAGATGACGGGGAAGGTGGCGGCGTTCACCGCCTGGGAGCTGCTGGCATAGAGCCCGACCAGCGCGAACAGGAACGACGTGGCCAGCGTGAAGGCCAGCAGGACGAGGAAACCGGCGACGAGGCCGGGCACGCTGTGGGGGCGGAAGCCGACGGCGAGACCGACCACCAGGATGATGAGGAGGCCGGCGGCATTGCTCAGGGTGTCGGCGCTGACCCGGCCGGCCAGGACGGCGGTGCGGGCCATCGGCAACGAGCGCAGCCGGTCCACGAAGCCGCTGCTGCGGTCCTCGGCGAGCGCGAAGCCACTGTTCCCGGAGGTGAAGATCGCCGTCTGCACGGCGATGCCCGGGATCAGGTAGTTGACGTAGTTGAGGTGGCCCAGGCCGCGGATGGCGCCGCCGAAGACGTAGCGGAACAGCAGGGTGAACATGATCGGTGACACCAGGGTGAAGACCACCTGATCGGGTGCCCGCATGAGGCGACGGACGTTCCGCCCGGCCATGGCGGCGCTGTCACCGATGGCCCGGCCCACCCGCGTGCCGGCGACGGGTGCCACGGCGGTCATCGTTCCTCCTCGTTGTCGGTGGTGGTGGTGGAGGGCTGGCCGGTAAGGGCGAGGAAGACCTCGTCCAGGCTCGGCTGGCGCAGCTGGAGGGAGACCACCTCGGAGCCAGCCGCCTCCAGGCGACGAACGACCTCCGAGGTGGTGGCTAGCCCCGTGGTGGTCGCCACCCGCACGGTCAGCCCGTCGAGCACCGGCTCCTCGTCGCCGACGCCTGCGAGCGCGGCCACGGCGGCCTTCGCCGTCTCGTCATCGGGGAGGAGCAGCTCCACGGCGGTGCCGCCGAGGCGGGCTTTGAGCTCGGTCGAGGTGCCGGAGGCGATCACCCGGCCGTGGTCGACGACGCAGATCCGGTCGGCCAGGCGATCGGCCTCTTCCAGGTATTGGGTGGTGAGCAGCAGCGTGGTGCCGTCAGCGACCAGGGCCTCGATCACGCCCCAAAGGCCCATGCGGCTTCGAGGGTCGAGGCCTGTGGTGGGCTCGTCGAGGAACAGCACCGGCGGCCGGGCGACCAGGGCGGCGGCCAGGTCGAGCCGGCGGCGCATGCCCCCCGAGTAGGTCTTGAGCTGCCGGTCGGCGGCGTCCCCCAGGCCGAACTGGTCCAGGAGATCGGTGGCGCGAGCGCGTCGCTCGGCGCGCGGGAGGTGGTTCAAGCGGCCGGCGAGGACGAGGTTCTCCAACCCCGTGAGTCGGTCGTCGACCGCCGCGTACTGTCCGGCCAGCCCCATGATCGTCCTGGCCTTCTCCGGGTCGGCGAGCACGTCGACACCGGCCACCTCGGCGCGCCCGGAGTCCGGTCGCAGCAGCGTGGTGAGGACCCGAACGGCGGTGGTCTTGCCCGCACCGTTGGGGCCGAGCAGTCCGAGCACGGTGCCGGCCGGGATGTCGAAGCTGACCCCGTCCAGCGCCCGTACGCCGCCCTTGAAGGTCTTGACGAGCGAGTCGACAACCACTGCGGACCCGGGCACGTCGCAGGGTACCGCGAGCGATGGCTGGGGGTCGCCGGAGCAGCCGGCTGGACGGCCAGGGGCGATACCGTGGTGGCCGTTGCCGCCCGCCCGCAGTGAGGTGCCCGATGCCGATCCAGCGACTGAACCATGCCGTGCTCTACGTGCGCGACGTCGACCGCAGCGTGCGGTACTACGTCGACGTGCTCGGGTTCCACCCACTCAGGCAGATGCCAGGAGCAGCCTTCCTGCGGGCCGAGGGTTCGACCAACGACCATGATCTCGGCTTGTTCGCGGTGGGGGACGAGGCGCAGGCCTCGGGCGCCGGGCGCGGAGCCGTCGGTCTGTACCACCTGGCGTGGGAGGTGGACACGCTCGCCGAGCTGGCGCGCATCGCCGGCGCCCTGCGCGCCTCCGGATCGCTCGTCGGCGCCTCGGACCACACCATGACAAAGTCGCTCTACGCCCACGACCCCGATGGATTGGAGCTGGAGGTGTGCTGGCTGGTGCCCGCCGATGCCATCGACGTCGACCACGCGTCGGTCGACCCCCGCCCGCGCCCGCTCGATATCGATGCCGAGATCGCCCGCTTCGGTGCCGACACCCTCGGGGGTGTCGGGGTGTCGGTCCCGGCGTCGCGCTGAGCCGCCGCGCTCCCCGGGTGGCCGCGGCCCGGCACCGGCTGCGCGGCGTCATCACCAGTGCCGGGTTCCGGTCGGGGCACCGCATCGTGGTGGGCGCCTGGGCCGGGGGGCCGCTCGGGCCCATGCAGGACGTGATGTGGGGGCGACCGGACGGCCGCAGGGTGCTGCTGGCGCCCAGCCGTGCCGTGGCCGACTTCGTCGGCGCGGTTTACCGCTTCGACGAGGTCTGCGTCGTGCCCGTGGAGGTCGCCCTCGGGCCCGGGCGCCTCTGGGTGCATGCCGGGCCCCTCGTCATGACGGCCGAGGCGGGACGGGCTTGGCCCATCCCCCTGCGGGCGCTGCGCACCCCGACGATCACCCGATACGTGGAGGGGCCGGTGGCGCGCGCCCTCATGGGTGTCCACACCTACGGTGTCACCGACTCCGGCGTGCGCGAGTGGTACCAGGCTGACCGCTACCGCGTCCTCACCGGTGCCCGAGCGAGCTGCGATGGCGCCGACCTGGGGATGCTGGGACCGGTGGATCCGCCCCTCGGGGTCGGGGTCAGCGAACCGCCGCGACGGCCGTCGATGGTCGATGTCCGACCCCTCCTGTGGGACCCGACCGGACGTCTCGATGCGGTGTTGCGCCACCGCTGACCCTACGCTGGCCGCCGGTGTCGATCGTCTCCCGTGCCCATCGGGTGTGGACCTCGCCGCTGGTGGCGCTGTACCGCCTGGTCGACGACCCGTCGCTCATCGATGCGGACGTGGCCAAGTGGCTGGAACGGATCTATCTGGCTCCCCGGCCGCCGGCTGAGGCGTTGGCGGAGCTGCTCGTCGCGCCCGAGTACCGGACCCTCTTCTTCCATCGCCTCGAGCACAGCGGCCCGCGCATGCGGGTCGTCGCTCGCCTCGCCCGCCGGGTGTGGCGCCCGCTCGTCGGCCTGGAGCTGCACTGTGACAACATCGGACCGGGCCTGGTGCTCTCCCACGGCCACGGCACGATCCTGACCGCGGCCCGGATCGGGCGGAACTGCTGGATCCACCACCAGGTGACGTTCGGTTGGGACTACGACAGCGGCATCCCCACGATCGGCGACGACGTCTTCGTCGGCGCCGGCGCCAAGGTCTTCGGTGCGGTATCGGTAGGCGATGGGGCCCGCATCGGAGCCAACGCGGTCGTCGTCAGCGACGTCCCCGCCGGAGCCACCGCGGTCGGCGTCCCCGCTCGCGTCGTGCACCCTCCCACGTCGCCCGGCGATCCGCCCGGTCGGCGATGACGGAGCCGATCAGCCCACCGGCCGTGAGCGCTGCAGGAAGTCGACCACCGCCTGATTGAACAGGTCGTTGCGGTCACCGGTGACCATGTGCCCGGCGCCCTCCACGTCGACGAACTCGGCGGTCGGCACCAGCTGCAGAAACTCGCGAACGCCCGCTTCGCTCAGCAGGTCGCTCATGCGACCGCGGACCAGGAGGATCGGCACGTCGATGCCGCGGGCGGCGGCGTCCAACCGTTCGGGCGGGACCATGGACGTGCGGGGCTCGTCCAGGTCTCCTTCGGGGCTGCGATGGAAGCGCGGATCCCAGTGCCACACCCAGCGCCCGTCCTCTCGTTGACGGACGTTCTTGCGCAGGCCGGAGAGGTCGGTGGGTCGCGGTCGATGTGGGTTGTAGGCGGCGATGGCGTCGGCCACCTCCTCGAGGGACCCGAAGCCATTCTCGATGTTGGCGCTCATGAAGTCGCGTATGCGGTCGACGCCGGCCGGCTCGATGTGGGGAGCCACGTCGACGAGCACGACGGCCCGGGCCAGCCGTGTGGTCGACTCGCCGACTGCCAACAGTGACGACAACCCGCCGAGAGATGCCCCGACCAACGCCGGCGGTTCGGCGAGTGACCTGGCGATGGCGGCTATGTCACCGGAGAAGTCCTCGATGGTGTACGAGCCGTCGGGCGACCATTCGCTCTCCCCGTGCCCGCGCAGGTCAACGGTGTAGGCCCGCCACCCGCGATCGGCCAGGTTGCGGGCGGTGGCGCCCCAGGAGTGGCGGGTCTGGCCGCCCCCGTGGAACAGCACCACAGGTGGGTCGCCCGGCGCACCTACGACATCGGCGGCCAACCGCAGGCCGCCCTGGCCCTCGAAGGTGGTGGGTTCGGCGTCGGCAGACATCCGCCCATCGTCAACCAGTGGTGTCGGCAGGCACAACTCCAGGTGCGGGACTTCCCCTAGCGGCCGCTCTTCGAGTGGCTGCTGTTCGAGTGGTAGACCGGCCGCCTTGACCGTCGTGCGCCTATTGCTCCTGCTGCTGGCCGGCATCGGAGCCGGTCTGGCCGGCAGCATCGCCGGGATCGCCTCCATCGTCGCCTACCCGGCACTGCTCGGATTGGGGCTGGCGCCCGTCGCCGCCAACGTGACGGCGACGGTGGCGAACGTCTTCGGGGGGCTGGGGTCGTCGATCGGCTCCCGTCTGGAGCTGGGCGGGCAGCGAGCCCGGGTCCGCCGGCTGGCCGTGACGTGCGCGGCGGGTGGCCTCGCCGGAGGTGTTCTCCTCCTGGTCAGCAGCCCGACGACGTTCGCCCGGGTGGTGCCATGGTTGATCGGTGGTGCGTCGGTGGCCATCGTGGTGCGACCTCGACCGCGCCTGATCGGCGACCGGGACCCCCGGGCGCTCACCGCTGCGGCCTTCTTGATCGCCGTGTACGGCGGCTATTTCGGGGCGGCCGCAGGCGTCCTCATGCTGGCTGTCCTGCTGGCCCTCACGGCCGAGACGGTGAGCCGGTCCAACGGCGTCAAAAACGTGGTCATGACGTCGGCGAACGCCGTTGCCGCCGTGGTGTTCGCTCTGTTCGGACCGGTCCGTTGGGCGGCGGTCGTCCCCCTCTCCGTCGGGTTCCTCGTCGGTGGACGCATCGGCCCGATCGTCGTCCGGCGGGCGCCGGTCACCGCCTTGCGCTGGGTGATCGCCGCGTGCGGCGTCGGCTTGGCCGTGCACCTGGGCCTCGACGCCTACGGCGTCGGTTGAGCGCAGACGCCTACGGCGTCGGTTGAGCGCAGGCGCCTACGGCGTCGGTTGCGCGCAGGCGCCTACGGCGTCGGTTGCGGGCCGGTGGGGGGGTCGTTGCGGTCAGGCGCTCGGGCTTTGGGGCTTCGTCAGATGGGGCTGACGGGCAGGTCGATGGCCGACGGATGGGTGGCGTCGTGGTGGATCTCCTGGTGGGCGACGACCAGCGTCGTACCCGATCCCAGGCGCTCCCCGCTGCCCAGGTTCCGCACGAAGAGAGGGTGGGCGCCGCTCGACACCTGGAGGCGCATCCGGTGGCCTCGGCGGAAGGTGGCGGTCGTCGGCCACATGGCGACATCGACGCACCGGGTGCCATCCGGACCTGCCGGTGGTGCGTCGGGCTCGAGACGGATGATGCCGTCGCTCAGGTTGTGCGACCGGCCGCCGGGGTCGACGTCGCACAGCCGGACGAACACATCCGTGTGCGGCGTGGTCGAGCGTATCCAGATCTGGCCGCGGAGGGGGCCGGCGACGGTCATGTCCAGGTCGAGTGGTGTCGACGTGTAGGTGAGGACGTCGGCGCGGCCTTCGCGCTGGGCCTGGTCCTGGCGGCCAGACGTGCGCCAGTTCAGTGACGGACCGCCGAGCCCGGGGGTGGGGTCGGCCGGATCGTAGACATAGGTGTCGGGGCTCGCTGAGCCGGCCGACCCGACGTCGGCGGCAGCCGGCGAGAGGCCGCCGCCGGCCCGCAGGTACCACCGTTGGACCGTTGCGGGCGGCGGCCACTGGTCGAGGTCGACCCAGCGATCGGCGCCCATCACGAACAGCCGCACCTCACCCCGGTCGGCGGCAGGTGGGGCGCCCCGCAGGTGCTCGTCGAACCATTCCAGCCCGTCGCGAAGCTGCGCGGCGAGGCCTCGCAGGCTGGTGTGGGTCCACGGTCCGACGGTGAGCCGGGCCTGTCGCCCGGCAGCGCGCAGGGCCACGTAGTCGTCGATCTGCCACGGCAGGAACATGTCATACCAGCCGCCGACGAGGGTGGCCGGCGGGGCGTGGGTGAGGTCACGCCCGAAGTCGACGGGATCCCACCACGGGTCGGCTGGTCGCTCGTGGGACAACCAGTCCTGGTAGAAGCCCACGTGGCGGCCCAGCCCGGCCCGGTCCGCCTGGGTGAGCGGCAGGACACGATAGACCGGCGCCAGGTGGGTGGCGCGGCGCGCCTGCGCCCACAGGATGCGCCGGGGATTGACCTCCTGGTACTCCAGCTGGCGCAGCCAGGTGGCGCCCGTCTCCAGCGAGAACGAGCCGCCCGGGAACGTGGCCGCGTCACGAAAGCGGCTGGCGGTCACGTCGAGGGCCATGGCGGCCAGGTGCGGCGGGGCATCCTGCATCACGGCCCATTGGGTGAGGCCCATGTAGCTGGCACCGAAGGTGGCCGACCGACCGCCGAACCACGGCTGCTGGCTGATCCACTCGTGGGTGGCCATGCCGTCGGCGCGTTCGTGGCGGAACGGCACCCACGCCCCCCCGGACCCGAAGCCCCCTCGGCAGCTCTGGATGAGCGCGCTGTAACCCCGCTCGGCGAACAACCGCCCGAGAGACCCCAGCTGGCGGCGACCGTACGGCGTGCGGACGATCACGGCAGGCGGCCGGTCCACCCCCACGGGATACCAGCGGTCGGCCAGCAGCACCGTCCCGTCGGGCATCGGGGTGGCCAGATCCCGGTCCACGTCGACCTGCTCGTGGCGTACCGGCCCCAGCCCGGCCCAGCGGGCGATGAGCCGGGTGGACAGGGTCACGGCCGGTCATCGTACCGGTGGACCGGTCGGCGTCTGAGCGGTGATGGCTGAGCGGTGAGGACGGGGTGGTGGGTGCTGGGTGCTGGGTGCTGGGCGCTGGGCGGTGGGCGCGATGCTGGCGGGGTGCGTGCGATCGCTGCCACCCCGCAGCCTCCCTACACGGCGGTGATCTTCACGTCGGTGCGTGTCGACGACGCGCCCGGCTCGGACCAGGCCGCCGGCTACCAGGCCGCCGCCGAGAACATGGGCCGCCTGGCCGCCGTCCAGCCTGGGTACCTGGGCATGGAGACGGCGAGGGACGAGCTCGGCATCACCGTCTCGTACTGGGTCGACGCCGCCGCCGCGGCCGCCTGGAAGGAGGTGGCTGCCCACCGCCACGTACAGCGACAGGGTCGGGAGCGGTGGTACACGGCCTACCGGGTCCGCGTGGCGCGCGTCGAGCGGGACTACGGCACCGGGCCGGCCCCGGGGTGACCCTCGGTGTGGCGACTGATCCCGACCGAGCCGGAGCTGAGGCCAGACCGAGCCGAGCCCGCCCGACCTCGCGTCAGCGCCACCTCCACTCGGGTGCCCGCTTGTCCAGGTAGGCGGCGCGGGCCTCGGCGGCATCGTCGAAGGTCGCCAGCCGGGCCGTGTAGGACTGCTCGGTGCGGTAGGCATCCTTCAGGGGGAGGTCCTCCACCCGGTTCATGGACTCCTTGGCCAGGCGGAGAGCGATGGGGCTCTTGGCCGCCAGGTCGCGTGCGAGGACGACGGCGGTGTCGAGGAGGTCCTCGGCCGGCACGACCGCCCGGATGGCACCCAGCCGGTGCAGCTCGGCGGCACTGACGCGCTCGCCGGTGAAGAACATCTCTCTGGCTTTGTGCCGGCCGACCAGGCGTGACACGTGGGCGCTGGCGCCGAGGAGCCCGACATTGATCTCCGGGGCGGCGAAGTCTGCGTCCTCGGCGGCCACCAGGATGTCGCAACAGGCGGCGAAGGCCAGGCCGGCGCCGAGGGCCGGTCCGTTGATGGCGCCGATGACCGGCACGGCGCAGTCGGTGATCGCCCACATGGCGTCCCGTGCGACGCGAGGCGGGTCGATGACCAGGGTGGCCGGGATGGTGGTGGCGTCGTCGCTGGCCGCGGTCCCGACGGTGCGCAGGTCAGCGCCGGCTATGAAGGCGCGGGTGCCGGTGGCGGTGAAGATGGCCACCCGGACGTCGCGGTCGTCGTCGAAGGACCGGAACGCATCGCGGATCTCGGCCATGGTGGCCCGGTCGACGGCGTTGACCGGCGGTCGGTCGAGGGTGACGGTGGCTATGTGGTCGGCTGTCTCGACGGTGATGGTCGCGGTGGGCACGGGCAGCCTCCGGTATGCGGTCGGATGGCGGGGAGCATACCGAGCAGTCAGGGGACGGTCCGCGGCCTGGGTAGCCTGGGCGCGCTCGAGGGTCGAGCCGCGAGTGACGGGAGAGGAAGCGGATGCAGAGGCTGTTGTTCGACGACCAGCACGAGGAGTTCCGTCAGAGCTTCCGACGTTTCGTGGCCGACCGCATCACCCCCCGGCACCTCGAGTGGGAGGCGGCTGGGCTGGTGGACCGGACGCTGTTCAAGGAGGCTGGCCAACACGGCTTCTTGGGCATGGCCATCCCCGAAGCGCTGGGTGGTGGCGGCATCGACGACTTCCGTTTCAACGTGGTGATATCCGAGGAGCTGCAGGCGGCCGGGGTGGCAGGAAGCGCGCTCGGACTGACCCTGCACAACGACATCTGCCTTCCGTACTTCCTCCGCCTGGCCGACGACGAGCAACAGGCGCGCTGGTTGCCGGGCATCGCCTCGGGGGAGCTGATCACCGCCATCGCCATGACCGAGCCAGGCATCGGCTCTGACCTGGCGTCGATGATCACGTCGGCGGTGCGCGACGGCGACGAGTACGTGGTGAACGGGGCCAAGACGTTCATCACCAACGGCATCAATGCGGACCTCGTCATCCTGGCGGTCAAGACCGACCCGTCCCAGCGGCACAAGGGCATGTCGCTGGTGGTGGTCGAACGGGGGATGCCGGGCTTCGAGCGGGGCCGCAACCTCGACAAGGTCGGCCTCCATGCCCAGGACACCGCCGAGCTGTCGTTCACCGACGTCCGGGTGCCGGTGGCCAACCGGCTGGGAGACGAGGGCGACGGGTTCCGCTACCTGGTCACCAACCTGCCCCAGGAGAGGCTCTCGATCGGTGTCGCCGGGTTGGCTGCGGCTCGGGCCGCGCTCGACTGGACGCTGGCCTATGTCAAGGAGCGGCAGGCGTTCGGTCAGGCGGTCGGCACGTTCCAGCACTCCCGGTTCACGCTGGCCGAGCTGGCTACCGAGGTGACGGTGGCGGAGGCCTTCATCGACCGGTGCGTGACAGCGTTGAACGCCGGGGATCTCACCGCCGAGGAGGCCTCCATGGCCAAGTGGTGGTGCACCGAGCTGCAGAAGCGCGCCGTCGACATCGGCGTCCAGCTGCACGGCGGGTACGGCTACATGACGGAGTACCCGATAGCCCGGGCCTACACCGACGCGCGAGTGACGACGATCTACGGGGGCACCACAGAGATCATGAAGGAGATCATCGGCCGGAGCCTGGGGTTGTAGGCAGGTTGCACTAATCTGCGTTGCCATGCGGGTCGATATCGACAGTGCGAAATGCCAGGGCCACGGGCGTTGCTACTCGCTGGCTCCCGAGGTCTACGGGAGCGACGACGACGGCTACGGGAGCGTCGTCGCCGGCGACGTACCCGCCGGACTGGAGGACAAGGCCGTGCTCGGCATGGAGAGCTGTCCCGAGTCGGCCATCACCATCGAGCCCTGAGGAGGTCACCCGTGCGCCCGGCCCAGGCCGGCGCGTGCGTGCCGATCGTCGCAGGGATCCGACGAACAGGAGACCTGCCATGACCCTGGCCATCACCGACGACCACCGAGCCCTCGCCGAGACGGCTCGTTCCCTGCTTGCCCGTCAGGGCGGCACGGCCGGGGCGCGTGAGGCCACCGAGGAACGGGGGGAGAAGCTGCCGGCCAGCTGGGACGAGCTGGTGGGCGTGGGCTGGTTGGGTCTGCATGTGGCCGGCGACGTCGGCGGCCAGGGCTTCGGGCTGCCCGAGCTGGCTGTCGTCCTGTTCGAGCTGGGTCGGGTCGTCGGGCCCGGCCCGTTTCTGCCCTCGGTGTGGGCCGCCGCCGTGATCGAGCGGTGCGGCTCCGATGCCCAGCGACGCGCCTACCTGCCCGACCTGGTCACCGGCCGGCGGATCGGGGCGGTCGGCTTGGCCACGGACCTGTCGGTCGCCGGGTCGATCGTGGCCGGCGACGGGGGCCTGGTGCTCGGCGGTGGGTGGGCCGATGTGCTCGTCCTCGCCGTCGGTCCGGACCTGGTGTTGCTGGACCGCCACGCTGGCGGGGTCACGATCGACGTGACCGACGGCCTGGACCGGACCCGGCCACTGGCGCGAGTCCGGGTCGACGACGTCGCCATCGACCCCTCGAGCACCATCCCCGCGGCGGCGGCGACCGCCCTCGACCTGGGTCGGATCCTGGCCGCGGCCGAGGCGGCGGGTGGGGCCGAGGCGTGCACCGATCTGGCCACCGCCTACGCCAAGGAGCGTCAGCAGTTCGGGCGGGTCATCGGCAGCTTCCAGGCCGTCAAGCATCGCCTGGCCGACATGCTCGTCGACGCCGAGCTGGCTGCGGCTGCGGCATGGGACGCCGCCCGGGCCGGTACCGGCGATCGCCAGCAGGAGCTGTGCGCCACCGTTGCTGCCCTCCAGTGCATGCCGGCCTACGTCCGCAACGCCAAGGCCAGCATCCAGGTGCACGGCGGGATCGGCTTCACGTGGGAGCACGACGCCCACCTCTACGTGCGCCGGGCCACTGCCCTGGCGATGCTGTTCGCCGTTCCCGACCCGGCCGGGCAGGCCGTCGAGCTGGCCCGGGCCGGGGTGCGCCGGGAGACCGATGTCGAGCTGCCCCCCGAGGCCGACGCCTTCCGCGAGCAGGTGCGAGCCTTTCGCGACGAGGTGGTGGGTCTCGACGCGGCCGGGCAGCGCCGGCGCCTGGTGGAGTCCGGCTACCTGGTGCCCCACTGGCCGGCGCCGTGGGGTCGGGGCGCCGGTCCGGTCGAGCAGCTGGTGATCGACGAGGAGCTCGAGCCGGCCGTCCGGCGCCCCAGCCTGGGAATCTCGGGCTGGGTGACCCTGACCATCGCCGAGCACGGGACCGCGGATCAGCAGGAGCGGTGGGTCCGCCCCAGCCTGGCCGGAGCGCTCGAGTTCTGCCAGCTGTTCAGCGAGCCGGAGGCGGGCAGCGACGCGGCGGCGATCAGGACGGCCGGGGTGCGCGTCGACGGTGGCTGGCTGGTGAACGGCCAGAAGGTGTGGACGAGTGGCGCCCACCTGTCGAACCGTGGTTTCGCCACGGTGCGCACGGATCCTTCGGTCTCCAAGCACGAGGGCGTCACCATGATGGTGATCGACATGAAGGCCTCGGGCGTGGAGGTCCGACCCCTGCGCCAGATCACCGGTGACGCCCACTTCAACGAGGTGTTCTTCACCGACGTGTTCGTAGCCGACGACGACGTGGTCGGCGGGGTGGGCCAGGGCTGGAAGGTGGCCCGCGCCACGCTGGGCAACGAGCGGGTGTCTATCGGCGGAGGTCCCGCCTTCGCCGCACCCGCGTCCGCTCTGGCGGCCGGCGCCGACCCCCGTTGGGTGAGCGAGCTGGGGCCCCTCCTGGCCGAGGCCCAGACGCTGAAGGCCCTGGTGATGCGGATGGTCGCCCGCGCCGTGGCCGGCGCGGGGGCCGGCCCGGAGGGCAACGTGACCAAGTTGGTGACGGGTGAGCACACACAGCGCATCACCGATCTGGCCCTACGCATGGGCGGCCCGGCGGCGGTCGCCGACGAGGCACCCATGGCGCGGATGGAGTACCTGGCCGCCTTGTGCCTCACCATCGCCGGCGGGTCCTCGGAGATCATCCGCAGTCAGATCGGCGAGCGGATACTCGGCCTCCCCCGGGAACCGAACCTGCGCTGACGGCCGGCGCCCTCAGCAGGGGCGCCGGCCGACTGGCGGGATCAGGCTGCGGACTTCTCCAGGATGTGGACGCCGCAGGCGGACCCCAGGCCGATGACGTGGGCCAATCCGACCTTGGCTCCTTCGATCTGGCGGTCGCCGGCCTCGCCGCGGAGATGGTGGGCCACCTCCCAGACGTTGGCGATGCCGGTGGCGGCGATGGGGTGGCCCTTCGACTCCAGGCCGCCCGAGACGTTCACCGGTGTCTTGCCGTCCCGCCACGTGGCGCCGGACTTGAAGAAGTCGGCGGCGCCACCCTGCTCGCAGAGCATCAGGTTGTCGTAGTGGACCAGCTCGGCGGTGGCGAAGCAGTCGTGCAGCTCCACCAGGTCCAGGTCCTCGGGGCCGATCCCTGCCCGCTCGTAGGCCTGGGTGGCGGCGTGACGGGTCAGGGTGTTGACGTTCGGGAGCACCTGGCAGGCCTCTTCCCACGGGTCCGTGGTCAGCACCGAGGCGGCGATCTTCACGGCGCGCCGCCGCTGCTCGCCCGACAGGGTCTTCAGCGTGGCGTCGCTCACCAACACGGCGGCGGCCGCACCGTCACAGTTGGCCGAGCACATCGGCCGGGTGTTCGGGTACGAGATCATGACGTCGCCCATGATCTGCTCCAGGGTGAACCGCTTGCTGTAGGCGGCCAGCGGGTTGAGGGCGGAGTGGGCGTGGTTCTTCTCGGAGATCTTGGCGAACAGCTCGAAGCTGGTCCCGCCGTAGCGGTGCCCGTACTCCATGCCGATCTGGGCGAACACGCCGGGCATGGTCTCCGTGCCGATCCGCCCGTCGATGGGGCCGACCGCGCCGATCCGACCCTTCGGTGTCCACGTGTCGCTCTCGGCGCTGCGCGCCCCGCCGGCCAGCAGCCCGGCGCCGGCCAGCTTCTCCACGCCGACGGCCAGCCCGTAGTCGGCCTCACCGGCCTTGATGGCCAGATAGGCGACCCGGATGGCGGTGGCGCCGGTGGCGCACGCGTTCACCACGTTGTAGACGGGGATGCCGGTCTGGCCGACCTGCTTCTGCAGGGCCTGGCCCATGTGCGTGCCCCCCGCGCCTCCCATCAGGTTCCCCACGGCCATGACGCCCATGTCCGCCATGGTGACGCCGCCGTCGGCGAGGGCGGCCATGGTCGCCTCCGACGCCAGATCGACGGCATCCTTGTCGGGGTGCTTGCCGAACTTCGTCATGTTGATCCCGAGGATCCAAACGTCGTCACTGGCCACTGGAGCGCTCCTTGATCGAGAGTTGGGTGAGCGGTCTCATGAGACCGGCTCGAAACCGAAGTTGACCGCCTCGGTGCCGGCGCTGTCGGCGCCGACGACGTAGGTGGCCAGGCGGACCTTCATGCCGAGCGTCACGTGCTCGGGGTCGGCGTCCACGTTGATGACGTTGGCCCGCACGCTGGTCCCGCCGCAGTCGACGGTCGCCGACACGAACGGCACCGGGATGCCCGGTGCGGCCATGGACACGATGGTGAACGCTCGCACCTCACCGTCGGTCGGGACGGCCACCGTGCGGAACTCGGTGGCGAAGCAGTGGGCACACGCGTTCCGCCGATCGAAGAACCGGGCGCCGCACGAGGTGCACTCGTGGGCCGCCAGGTGTGGCTCATCGCCGAGGACGAGGTAGTCGACGAACGGGATCTGGTCTGCCATGTTGCTCCTAGGGTTCGCGGTCCGAGTCGCGCCGGTAGATCCTGAACGCTCGGGTGAAGGACCTGCAAACCGACGGGCAACGATGGCCGGTTGGGCTGCAGGTCGGTGGCTCAGAAGCTCGGGGGTGCCTTCAGCAGGGCGCCGGCGTCGATGGCCAGGTTCTGGCCGGTGACGTAACGCGACTCGTCGGAGGCCAGGTACAGCACCGCCGCGCTGATGTCCTCGGGCTCGACCCACGGGACTGGCATGGCGTTGATCAGGGGGAACGTGACCTCGGCGTCCTCGCGGGTCGGGTTCTCCAGATCGGGCCGGAAGGTGCGGTACATCGGCGGGCTCTGCAGCATGTCGGTGTTGCAGTTCGTCGGGTGCACCGCGTTCACCCGGATGCGCTTGGGGGCCAGGACCAGTCCCAGGGTGCGCACCAGGTTGACGATCGTCTGCTTGGCGAAGCCGTAGCCCGCACCCCCGGCGCCGGGAACACCGCTGCCCGACACCGAAAGGAGGCCGGCCACCGACCCGGTGAGGATGACCGATGCGCCGTCGGGAAGATGCGAGATGGTGGCGCTGATCGTGTTGTTCACGCCGGTCAGGTCGACGTCGATGGCGTCGGCCCACGCCTGGACGGGCAGGTCGTCGCCGAGCGGGCAGATGCCGGCGTTGGCGCACACGATGTGGATCCCGCCGAGCTCGCCGATGGCGGCATCGACCTTGGCCTTGAGGGTCGGCAGGTCCCGCACGTCTACCTCCAGGGCGAGGGCCCGGCGCCCGAACTTCTCGACCAGCTCGACGGTCTCGGCCAGATCCTCGGCGGAGGCCAGCGGGTACTCGTTGGTGGCGATGTCCTGGCAGAGGTCGACGGCGATGATGTCGGCGCCCTCCTCGGCCAGCCGCACCGCGTGGCTCCGGCCCTGCCCGCGCCCAGCGCCCGTGACCAGCGCGATCTTCCCGTCCACCCGACCCATGAGGTACGTCCTTTCCTGGCGGAGCCCAGGGACCCCGGTGTGCGTCGTTCGAGAACGTGAGTCTCGAGAACGTGAGTCTACTGAGATGCCGGGTGTCACGTACGGGTAGGCCGCGTTCCGGGTGCGGCTACACTTTCGGCCGCGCATCTCGTGCGGGGCGTCCGCGCGGCACGAGCGAGCTGACGTGAGGTGAGGAGCGCGATGGACCTGGGCCTGATCCTGGACATGGCCGCATCCGGCTACGACGACCGGGTGGCCGTCGTCGCCGACGGCGAGCATCTGACGTACGCCGACATCCAGCGCATGGCGTCGGCGATCGGGGCGTGGATCAGGGAGCGGCGACTCGAGTCGGTGGTGTACATCGCCACCAGCCACGTGGCCTACCCGGTCGCGCTCTTCGGGGCCACTCTCGGCGGTGTGCCGTTCGTCCCATTGAACTACCGCCTGAGCGACGCGCAGCTCGGCGAGCTGCTCGCCCACCACCCGCGGGCCCTGGTGGTCCACGGTGGTGCTGGCGACCCGTCCGCCGCGGTGGTCGACGGCGTCACCGTCACGCGCCAGGAGCTCCTCTCTGAGGCGCGGACCCGGCCGGCAGGCGAGCCGGTGCCGGCCGACCCCGATGCGGTGGCCGTGGTGCTGTACACCAGCGGCACCTCCTCGGCCCCGAAGGCTGCCCTGCTGCGCCATCGTCACCTGAGCGCCTACCTGTTCGGCTCGGTGGAGTTCGGTGGCGCCGGCGCAGACGAGGCCACCCTCGTCAGCGTTCCCCCCTATCACGTGGCCGGGCTGGCGAACCTGCTGAGCAACCTCTATGCCGGCCGGCGCGTCGTCTACCTCCCGACCTTCCGCCCGGAGGACTGGGTGGCCCTGGCCCGCACCGAGCACGTCACCCAGGCGATGGTCGTGCCCACCATGCTGGCGCGCATCGTTGACTACCTCGACGCCCACCCCGATGTCCCGGCGCCCCCGCTGCGCACGCTGTCGTACGGAGGGGCCCGGACCCCCGCCGCAGTGATCGAGGGGGCGCTGCGCCTGTTCCCCGACACCGGGTTCGTGAACGCCTACGGCTTGACCGAGACGAGCAGCACCATCGCCCTGCTCGGGCCCGAGGACCACCGCCAGGCGTTCGACTCGGCCGCTGGAGCGGCGCGGGGCCGGCTGGCTTCGGTGGGGCGGCTGTTGCCCGGGATCGAGGTGGAGGTGCGCGACGACAGTGGTGCCGTGCTGGCGGCCGGGACCACTGGGCTGGTGTTCCTGCGCGGCGAGCAGATCTCGGGGGAGTACCGCGACGGCAGCCTGCTCGACGGTGCCGGCTGGTTCGCCACCCGAGATCGTGGCTGGGTGGACCCGGACGGCTATCTCTTCGTCGAGGGCCGGGCGGACGACACCATCATCCGCGGCGGCGAGAACATCGCGCCGGAGGAGATCGAGGACGTCATCCTGGCCCACCCCGACATCTCCGAAGCGGCGGTCGTGGGGCTACCCGACGAGGTGTGGGGTCAACGGCTGGTGGCCGTGGTCGTCGGTCGCGGTGATCGCGCCGTCGACGTAGAGGTGCTGCGCCGATTCTGTGTCGAGCGGCTGCGGTCGTCGAAGACGCCGGAGACCTTCGAGATCTGGACCGAGCTGCCTCGCACCGACACCGGCAAGCTCATCCGCCGCCACCTCGTCGCCGCCCTCCAGGGCGCCTCCGGCACCCCCCATTGACGAGACCTGGGCGTCGCCCCAGGGTCCCTGCGCGTCGAGCCGATCGGGCACTGACTGGTGTCACTGAGCTAGAACGGTACCTTTGCTGTGCGTCCGTATCGGTGTTTTTCATGATGGACGGGAGCCCCCGTGCGAATTCTGGTCCTTGGTGGTGACGGTTATCTGGGATGGCCGACGGCACTGCACCTCTCGGCTGTCGGCCATGACGTGGCCGTGGCAGACAACTTCGCCCGACGGGGCTACGACGAGGAGCTGGGCTTCGCCAGCCTGGTCCCCATCGCATCGTTGGAGGATCGGCTGGCCCGCTGGAGCACCCTGACCGGCCGGCGCATCCAGGCCTACACCGGCGATCTGGTGGAGGCTGACTTCGTCCACCAGATGGTCGAGGACTACCGCCCGCACACCATCGTCCACTTCGCCGAGCAGCGCTCGGCGCCGTATTCGATGATCGACCAGGCCCATGCCGTCTACACCCAGTCGAACAACGTGGTGGGGACGCTGAACATCCTCTACGCCATGGCCGACATCGATCCGGACATCCACCTGGTGAAGCTGGGGACGATGGGGGAGTACGGCACGCCGAACTTCGACATCGAGGAAGGGTGGCTGACCCTCACCCACCGTGGGCGCACCGACACCGTGCTGTACCCCAAGCGGCCCGGATCGATCTACCACCTCTCCAAGGTGCACGACAGCCACAACATCGAGTTCGCCTGCCGGGTGTGGGGGCTGCGGGCCACCGACCTGAACCAGGGGATCGTCTACGGCCAGCAGACCGACGAGACCGCGCTCGACCCCCTGCTCGCCACCCGCTTCGACTACGACCACGTCTTCGGCACCGTCCTGAACCGCATGATCGTGCAGGCCGCGCTCGGCCATCCCCTCACCGTGTACGGGACCGGTGGCCAGACCCGTGGCCTCATCAACATCGTCGACACCGCGGCCTGCATCCGGCTCAGCGCCGAGCACCCGGCGGAGCGCGGCGAGTTCCGGGTGTTCAACCAGTTCACGGAGTCCCTGTCAGTGATGGAGATCGCCGAGACGGTGGCCGCCGCCTATCCCGGGCGCTGCCGCATCGAGCAGGTGGACAACCCGCGCGTCGAAGCCGAGGAGCACTACTACCGCGCCGCCCACACCCGCCTGCTCGACCTGGGGCTGGTACCCCACCTGCTCAGCGAGACCCTGATCGATTCGCTGTTCGCGGTGGCGGCGCGCTGGATCGAGCGAGCCGACACCGAGACCATCCGACCGACGGTGCGCTGGCGGGCGACACGCGAGAACGCTACAGGCTCGGCGTGACCGTCCGGGGCTGGCGCTGACGGCTGCGGTGGCCGAGGCGACGGTCCCCACCGGCGCATCGACCCGCCGCCCGTGGTACCGCTCGAGCGTGGTCGCCGTCGGCGTGCCACTGCTCATCGGCCTGGTGCACGTCGCCATCGTCAGCCGCCACTACTTCGTCGGGTCCTTCGACGATGATGCCAGCTACATCCTCAGTGCCAAGGCGCTCCTCGCCGGGCAGGGCCTGACGGGGCATCTCACCAGTGGCGCCGTGGTGGCCGGCGCCTACCCCGTTCTCTACCCGGTCATGCTCGTCCCGCTGCTGTGGCTGTGGCCGCACAGCGACCTCCCGCTCCGCCTCCTCTCGGTCGGGTGTGTCGGCGCCCTTTTTCCCTTGACATGGACGTATCTCCGTCGCCTCGGCGTCCCGCCATCGCTCCGTACGGCCACCCTCGTCCTCCTCGCCCTGAACCCGGTGCTGGCCACCTTCGCCAGCATGGTGATGGCCGAAGTCCCGTTCCTGGTCGTGCTCGTGGCGGGCCTGCTCGCGGTGCAGCGATGGGACCAGACCTCGCGGGTGTGGTGCCCGGCCGGGGTGGCCACCGTCGTCGCCGCCGCCGGGCTGATCTGGACCAAGGAGGCAGCCCTCGGGCTGGTGGTGGGCCTGGTCGTGTGGCTGCTGTTGCGTCGCCAGCCGGTGAAGGCGGTCGCCGTCGCGGTCGGCGCGCTGGTCCTGCTCCTCCCGCTGCTGCTGGCTCGTGCCGCCGCGCACATGCCGCTGTTGGGGAGCCGGTACTCCCAGGAGCTCGGCGGCTACTACAGCGGCGGGCTGGTCGATCGGCTGCTGCACGTGGCCCCCACGGCGTTGCACCAGTACTTCGCGGTGGCGCTCCCCGCGTCCATCGTGCCCCGGGGGGCGCCACTGCCCGAGCTGGGCACCGGTCTCGAGCTGGCCCGGGTGCTGAGCTGGAACGTCTCCATCCTCTGCGTCGTCGGGTTGCTGGTCTCCATCTGGAGGTTCCGGGACGCGGCTGTCGTCATGGTGCCGGTGTACGGGGCCGAGACCCTGCTCTGGCCGTTCGTCAACGAACGGCGGGTCATCCTCGTCCTGCCGGTGGTGGTGGCCTGGTACGCCATCGGCGCCTGGGCTGCGCTGCGGGCCGGGGCGGCGTTGGTCAGACAGCGGCGAGCCGTGCCGGTGCTGGCCATGCGGGCCGTCGGTGTCGCCGTCGTCGGCGCGCTGGTAGTCGCTCCACTCGTGGCCCAGGCATCGCGCGACTACCTCTTCGGCGACCGAGAGGACAGCTCGCGGCCGGCTGCGTCCCGGTACACGCAGATACTGTCGGCCACCCCGGATCGACGGACGGTCGTGGAGACCGACTACCCCTCGACCCTTGCGCTCGACACCGGACACCCCACGGCGAACGGTGCCTTCCTCGCCAACCTGCCGTTCTGCACCGATGATCCCAACACGCGACAAACCCTCATCCAGGACCAGGCCGGGTACCTGATCCTCGGCGCCCTGAACAAGCCACACGACATCGACAGCACCTGCCTGTCCGACCAGGCGCGCCGCAACGCCTGGAGCATCCGCCTCATGGAGTCGGCGGGCGACGACAGCTCCGTCTTCGAGCTGATCGGCCCGGGCACGCCCCATGCCGGCCTGCGCGACCTCACCACCGGCGCCTCGGTACGAGCATCAGGGCCCTTCGTTGCCCTGCCTCCCGACGCCCCGGACAGCTTGGGTGACCCCGGCGGCGTCCAGACGGTCAGCCCGGGCGGATCGGCCACCTTCACGTGGCAGTGGCGGGCCCCCAGCGCGGTCACCCAGGTGAGTGTCGGTGAGGCCAAAGCCCTCGACGGGCGGACCCACGGAGTGCAGGTCCTGCTGGAGACGGCCCCCGGGCATTGGCGCCAGCTGGCGTCGAGCGGTCAGGCTGTCGGAGATGGGGCAGTCGATCCGTTCGTGCTGGTGCAGACACCGGCGGGGACGTCGGCGTTGGGGGTGCGCGTCGTCGTGCGGGGGAGCGGCGTGGTGAAGGCAACCGACGTGCACGTGTTAGGGCCGCTGGCGTGACGGTCGATGTCCGGGACGAACTGGTCGGCGCCACGCGCCTGCGGCGGCGGGTAGCCGGCTACAGCGCCGGGTCCGTGATCGCCGCGGTGACCAGCGAGGTGGCGTTCCTCGTCGTCTACGGCTGGCTGAACGGGGGTCCGGTGTGGGCATCGCTCGCCGGGTTCTTCGGCGGGGCCGTGCCCAACTACTTCTTGAACCGGCGCTGGGCGTGGGCCGACAGGCGCCGGGGTGGTCGGCGCGGCGAGATCGTGCGCTATGCCGCGGTGTCGGCGGTCAGCTTCGCCTGCTCGGTGGCGGCGACTCACCAGGCCGGTGGTTGGTCCCACCGCCACTTCGACGATCGGTCATGGTGGGTGATCGCGGTCGGAGCCACCTACCTGGCGGTCTCCGGCGTGTTCTTCGTCATCAAGTTCGTGCTGTACCACCTGCTGGTGTTCACCGGGACGGGAGGACCCCGCTCGACACCTGACGAGCGCGAACTCTCACATCCCACCACGTTGTGAGCACTACCCGGGTGAACCGGGCGCCGTAGCGGAGGGTGTCGCCCTTCTTGCTCTCACCGGCTGTCCGGGGGTACATGGTCACTGGCACCTCGCGGATGCGGAACCCGGCTGCGTGGGTGCGGATGAGCAGCTCCGACGTCTGGTACTGGGGTTGGCGCAGCCCGACCCGTTCGGTGACCTCGGCCCGCATGACCCGCAGCCCGTTGGCCGGGTCGGTGACGCGCACACCGAGCAGCAGACTGATGAGCGCACCGAAGACGACCACGCCGATGTTTCGCATCACACCGGTGCTGTAGCTCCGACCGAGGCGGCGTGAGCCGTTGACCAGGTCGGCGTCGTCGGCCAGGAGCACCTCCAGCATGCCTGGGAGCTCGCGGGGGTCGAACTGCCCGTCGGCGTCCGCGGTGGCGATGTAGGAAGCACCCATCTGGCGAGCGAGGCGGTACCCGAGGCGAAAGGCCATGCCCTGGCCGACGTTGGTGAAGAGCTGGCAGACGAGCGCTCCCGCCGCGGCCGCCTCCTCGGCCGTTCCGTCCCTCGACCCGTCGTCGACCACGAGGGTGTCCACGCGCAGGCCGGCCATGGTGGACGGCACGGCCCGGACCACGGCGCCGACGGAGCCCACCTCCTTGTACGCCGGGATGACGAGCACGACCTCGGGGGCGACCCGGTCGGCGTGGGCGGCGGCGAAGCGCTGCGCCGCGTCCTCGACGATGGCCGCGGACGCAGCGGTCTCCCGGGTGGCGCCGGCTACCGCCGCCGCCCGTCTCACCTCGCACCCCGTTTCACGTCCGAGCACGGTAGACCATCGGGTCGGGGCTGCCAGGTGGACGGCGGCGATAGCGTCACGGAGAAGCGACGACAGGAGGACGGACATGGCCGAACCGTCGGCGAACGGCTCGAAGCTGGAGTCGATCGACACCCACGCGGCTCGGACGCCGGACCGGCCCGCCACGGTGCTGGCGTCGACCGGCGAGACGGTGAGCTTCGCCGACCTCAACGAGCGGTCCCGTCGGCTGGCTCGCTTCCTGGGCCGGCGGGGGATGGGCCTCGGCGACCATCTGGCTGTCGTCATGGACAACCAGCTGCGCTACCTGGAGGTGGTGTGGGCGGCGCAACGCTCGGGCCTGTTCTGCACGCCGGTGAACTGCCACCTGACCGCCGGCGAGTCGCGCTACATCATCGAGGACTGCGGCGCTCAGGCGGTGGTGTGCACCCCGCAGCTGGCTCACCTGGTGGCGCCGGCCACGCTCGTCGATCCGGCCGTCCGTCTCGTCACCACCGACCGGCCGCCGGCGGGCTCGGAGTCCTACGAAGCCGCGCTGGCGGCGAGCGGAGAGGCGCCGCCAGGGGACGAGCGCGAAGGCATCCTGATGTTCTACTCGTCGGGGACCACCGGTCGGCCGAAAGGGATCACCCGACAGCTCCCGGCCCACCCGTTCGGCACGCCGAACGGGCTCGACGCGCTGGTCGGTGGGCCGTTCGGCTTCGACACGGAGACCATCTACCTCTGCCCGGCACCGCTCTACCACGCCGCGCCCTTGGGGTGGAGCATGGCGACCCAGAAGGTCGGTGGGACCGTGGTGGTGATGGAACGGTTCGAGCCTCTGGCCTTCCTCGAAGCCATCGAGCGATACCGCATCACCCACGTTCAGATGGTGCCCACCATGTTCGTGCGGCTCCTCAAGCTGGGCGACGAGGACAGGCGGCGCTACGACCTCAGCAGCCTGCAGTTCGTCGTCCACGCCGCCGCGCCGTGTCCCGTCGAGGTGAAGCGCCGGATGTTCGACTGGTGGGGCCCCATCATCCACGAGTACTACGCCGCCAGCGAGGGCAATGGCTTCTTCGCCATCGGCCCCGAGGAGTGGCTAGCCCACCCGGGATCGGTCGGCCGGTCGCTGCTCGGCACCGTGCACATCGTCGACGGCGACGGCGGCGAGCTGCCGGCGGGCGAGGTGGGGACCGTGTACGTGGAGGGGGCGCCGCTGTTCGAATACCACAACGACCCGGCCAAGACGGCCGAGGCCTACAACGATCGGGGTTGGACGACCCTTGGGGACATGGGCGCGGTCGACGACGAGGGCTACCTGTACCTGAGCGACCGGCGCAGCAACCTCATCCTCAGGGGTGGGGTGAACATCTACCCCCAGGAGGTGGAGGACGCCCTCGCCCTGCACCCCGCCGTCGCCGACGTGGCGGTGATCGGCGTGGCGGACGAGGAGATGGGCCAGGAGGTGAAGGCGGTGGTGCAGCTGACCGTTCCCGGCGAGGCCAGCCCCGAGCTGGGTGCCGCCCTGATCGCGTACTGCCGGGACCGCCTGGCCGGCTTCAAGTGCCCGAGGACCGTCGACTTCGTCGACGAGCTGCCTCGTCTCCCCACGGGAAAGCTGGCCAAGCGCCTCCTGCGCGACCGCTACGAGGCCCCGCCGGTGCGACCCGACGGGGTGTAGCGACACGCAGGAGACGCCGCCGAACCGGCCCTCGTTGCCCTGCTACGTACATGCGGTCTACTTGAAGATGGCGAAGGGGCTATTCAGCGCGAAGGGGACGTCGGCCAGGCGGGCGCCTTCCTTCTGCAGCTCCTCCACCGTCCACCGCCCGTCCTTCTCGATCTTGTCGATGATGGCGAAGGGCTGGAACAGCTGCACGTGGCCGCCGTAGACCAGGAACACCCGGCCCTGGACCGGGCAGTCGGCGGTGGCCAGGTAGGCGACCCACGGCGAGACGTTCGCCGGGTCCATCTCGTCGAACTGGTCGGGCGCCACGGCCTCTTGCCCCCCGCCGAGGTTCTCGGTCAGGCGGGTGCGGGCGGCCGGGGCGATGGCGTTGACCCGGATGCCATAGCGGGTGAGCTCGGCGTTGGTGATGATCGTCATGGCGGCGATGCCCATCTTGGCCGCGCCGTAGTTCGTCTGGCCGACGTTGCCGAACAGCCCCGACGTCGACGACGTGTTGATGACCGAGGCCTGCACCGTCCCGCCGGCCTTGACCTTCTCGCGCCAGTAGCCGGCCGCGTGCCGGGTCGGGCAGAAGTGGCCCCGAAGATGGACGTGGATGACCGCGTCCCACTCCTCGGCGGTGAGGTTGGCGAACATCCGATCGCGGAGGATGCCGGCGTTGTTCACCAACACGTCCAGGCCGCCGAAGCCCTCGACGGCCGTGTCGACCAGGCGCTTGGCGCCGTCCCAGTCGGCCACGTTGTCGTGGTTGGCCAGCGCCTCGCCGCCCGCCGCCTTGATCTCGGCCACGACCTCCTCGGCCGGGGTGGCGTCCCCGCCGGTACCGTCGGCGGCGCCACCGAGGTCGTTGACGACCACCTTGGCCCCCTCGCTGGCGAAGAGCAGGGCATGCTCACGGCCGATTCCCCGACCGGCTCCGGTGATGATGGCGACCCGTCCGTCAAGTGTTCCCATTCTCGCTGTTCCTTTCCGTTGCGACGCGTGTTCGCCGGCGGCGGGCGAGATGCCGAGGGCGACGCCAGTGTGCTGCTACCGGCCCCTGCGGCCGGTGCGTCGAGGTGCACGCTATGGCCCGCTCTGCCGACGTGCACAACCAGGCGGATCGAGCCGCGTCGCCCCCGGGGTTTGTGCGTGGCGACCGTACTTTGGTCGACTGACGGATCTCGTCAGCGTCGACGCCGAGCGCGGCGCCGCACCACAGGAAGGTATCGACACCAATGAGCATCGATCTCAAGCCGGGACTCCGCCTGCGCAGTGTGGCGGACACGACCGAGGTCATCGTCGTCCGGGCCCCTGGTTCGGCCGTGGACCTGGAGTGCGGCGGCCATCCCATGGTGGCGGTCACCGATACTGATGCGCCGGCCGCCGGCCTCGACGCCGCCCACGCCAGCGGCTCGCAGCTCGGCAAACGGTACGCCGACGAGGCGGCGGGGGTCGAGCTCCTCTGCACCAAGGCGGGAGACGGGTCCCTCTCCCTCGCCGGCATGACCCTGGGCCTGAAGGACGCCAAGCCACTTCCCTCGTCGGATTGATCCTCCCGGCGGCCCCGCCGACCCTCAGCGCCCGGGTGCACCCGCCGCTCGCGGGTTGGCGTCCAGGGCGCCGGCCAAGCGGTCGACCAACGGCACGATATGACGGGCGCAGTCCACGAACGCCTCCTCGTCGCCGCCCCCGGGGTCGTCGACATCCTCCCACGCCTCGAGGGCAACGTGGGCCAGGTCGAGGGCACGAACCCGGGCGGCCAGGTCCGCTCCGGCGTGCAGGTCGCGGGCCAGGCGGACGAGGGTGGCCGACCGGTGGGCCACGTCGGGGTGCTCGCGCCGGATCCAGCCGATGTGCTCCGTGCTCAGGCCGACGATGATGTCCGCCCAGGCCAGCACCGGTGGGGTGGCCTGTCGGCTGGCGTGGCGGGGGGGCTCCAGGCCGACATGGACGAGCGCCGCTCGGGTCCGGCCGCTCATGGGTTGCCCGTCGATGACCAGGGTCCCGGCCGTCTGCACCTCCAGCCAGGGAGCCCGGGTCCGGAGCGCGGCGCCGGCGATGACCGAGCGGGCGGCGTTGCCGGTGCAGATGAGCAGCACCTTGGGTGGGGGCGAGGCCAGCCGGGCCGGCGCGGGCGTTATCGGCTGGAGGTGGGGGATCGTCATGCCCCACCGACGGCGTCGATCAGTCCCCACGCCAACGCCGTCGGTACGTCGATGGCGGCCCCGGTGAGGCCCATCCAGGCGGTCCGTTGCCTCCCGATGCGTGGTGGGAGGCTGGCGGTACCCCCCGCCCCGGGGATGAGCCCGAACGCCACCTCCGGCAGGTGGAACCGAGCGGAGGGGTGGGCTTCCACTCGACCGCAGAACGCCGGCAGCTCGATGCCGGCACCGACGCAGGCGCCGTGGACATGGGCCGTGACCCGGTCGGCCACCGCGCTGAGCGCCACCGCCGCGCTGCGCGTGGAGCGGACCAGGTGACCGGTGAGCGCCGACGGCGTGGAGCCGAACTCGCCGAGGTCGCCGCCGGCACAGAAGTCCGGGCCGGCCCCACGCAGCTCGACCCGACCGGTGGTCGGGTCCCCAGCGGCGACGTCCAGGGCTGCGACCAGGGCGTCGCGGCTGGCGGCGTCGAAGGCGTTGCGGACCGCCGGCCGGTTGAGGGTGATGGTGAGGCGCTCGGGCCCACGGTCGACGAGCACAGGCGGCTCGACGCCAGGGTGGTGTGACCGGGTGCGCCGCGATCCCAGCCACGCCTGGTGTACGGCGCCGGTCTGCAGGACCCCGTAGGCCAGGGACTCGACGACCAGGGCGTCGCGCCCGGCGAGGTGGTCGCCGAGGCGCAGGACCTGGACGAGCGTCACCGACGCCTCCGGGGAGGCGTCGATCGCCGCCTGCAGGCCCATCAGGGCCTCGTCGAACGGACCGGCGACCGACACCCAGGGCGCTCCTGCCCCTGCGGTGGGGGTGACGGCCACGTCGGCCCACTGGACGGGGCCATCGCTGGGGTCGCCGCAGGCGACCACGACGCACGGCAGCTGCGCCACCATCCCCGCCAGGCGGTCCAGCGCCGGGGAGCGCTCGGCCCGGATGGCCAGCGCCGGGCGGCCGGCGAGCACGCCCACCGCTTCGGTATCGTGACCGTCGGCGATGCACGCCAGGGCCTGGGCGGCGGAGAGGATCTCCATCGGCGCGAGGCTAGGGGACAGGGATGGACGCAACGCAGGCGATGGGGCAGCAGACGGGGCCGCCACTGGGGCGGCCTGGGGGTCGGCTCCTCGTCGTCGATGCGGAGGTCGACGGCCGGCCCCGGCAGCGGGTGCGGACGGTGGGCGACGTCGTCGTCGACGTGGGCCCGGATCTCCGGGGCCGGCCGGGCGAGAAAGTGATCGATGCCCGGGGCGGGGCGGTCATCGCCGGCCTGCACGACCACCACGTCCACCTGCGGGCCCTGGCCGCGGCCTCGTCGTCGGTGGCGGTCGGCCCAGACGTGCTCGGTCCCCGAGCCGGGCCCGGCCGGCTCGGCGACCGGCTGCGCCGGGCGCCCACGGGCGCGGATGGATGGGTCAGGGCCGTCGGGTACCACGAGTCGGTCGCCGGTCCCCTGGACGCCGACCGGCTCGAGGCGTTGATGCCGGGCCGGCCCGTGCGTGTCCAGCACCGCAGCGGCAAGCTCTGGATCCTGAACCAAGCGGGGCTGCGCGCCGCAGGGGTGTCGGCGTGGGCTGCGACCGGGTTGGAGCGAGATGGAGCCGGTCGGCCCACCGGCCGGCTGTGGCGCCTCGACCGCGCCTTGGGCGAGGCCATCGGTGCCGTCCCCGTCGACCTCCGGAGCGTCGGTGCCGCCGCCGCCCGGTGGGGCGTCACCGGCTTCACCGACGCCGACCCGTCCAGGCCGCCGGGAACGGTGGCGGCCCTGTGCGACGCGCTGCCGCAGCGCCTACACCTGATGGGCCCCCCGAGCCTGGTCGCCGGAACGGGCAGCCCGTGGACCCTCGGTGCGGTCAAGGTCGTGCTCGACGACGAGCGGCTGCCGGGCCTCGACGACCTGGTCGGCATCGTCGACGATGCCCACGCCAGGGGCCGGCCGGTCGCCGTGCACTGTGTGTCCGCGGCTCAGGTGGTCCTGGCCGTCGCCGCCGTCGACTCGGCTCGGTCCCGGGGGGGCGATCGGATCGAGCACGGCTCGGTCATCCCCCCCGAGCTGATCGGCACGCTCGCCCGCCTCTCCCTCACTGTGGTCACCCAGCCCGGCTTCGTGGCCGATCGCGGTGACAGCTACCTGGAGGAGACCGATGCGGTCGACCTCCCCGATCTGTACCGCTGTGCGTCGTTGCGGCGAGCCGGTGTCACCGTGGCCTTCGGCACCGACGCCCCGCACGGGCCGGCCGACCCGTGGGTGGCGGTCGCGGCTGCTATCGACCGACGTACCCGGCTCGGGGCCCGCCTGGGGGAGGGGGAGGTCGTCGATGCTCGCGCCGCGCTCGCCATGTTCCAGGGCGAGGCGGCCGCCCCGGGCCGGGTGCGACGGGTGGAGCCCGGTGCTCTGGCCGATCTCTGCGTCCTGGCCGCGCCCCTGGCCGAGGTGCTCCATCGCCCGGTGTCGACGGCCGTGGCCGCCACGGTGGTGCGGTCTGCGGTCGTCTACCAGGACGGTACCTTGGGGGGATGAGCATCGCCTCCGACCACCGGCCGGGGGCCCAGCGGGTACCGTCGGTCCGGTCCTGAGGCGAACGGAGGGGGGACCGTGGGTCGCAGCCGCCGGCTGATCCGTGACGAAGGCCTGGTGGCCTTCGATCACCTGCTCGACCACCTCCAGCGGCTGGTGGGCGGGGACTGGCGCATCGATGCGCAGCTGGACCCCGACCGGCACGGGATCGTGGCCGAGCTGGACGAGGGCCTCCACCTGATCGGAGAGGGCATCCCCAGCGAGCACGAGGAGCTGGCCCGATCCGTCGTGGAGGCCTGTGCGCCCCTCGCCCGCCACGCCCTGCAGATCGGGCGCCAAGCCAGCCAGGCGCAGGCCGAGGCGTCCATCGATCCCCTGACCGGACTGGTGAACAGGAGGGGGTGGCAGCACGGCTTGGCCAGGGAGGACGCGCACTGTGCTCGGGAGAAGCTGGCCGCCGTTGTCGGCATCATCGACATCGACGAGCTCAAGGCGGTCAACGACTGCTACGGCCACCTCTGCGGTGACCTCATCATCGTGCTGGTGGCCGAGGCCCTGCGAGCCGTCTGCCGTCCCGAGGACATCATCGCCCGGCTCGGTGGCGACGAGTTCGGGGTGGTGATCGTCGGCCAGGCCGTCGGTCAGCAGCACCTCATCGCCAACCGGCTCCTGGCGTCGCTCATGGAGTCGGGTGTGGCCGCCTCTATCGGGACGACGGAGGTCGCCGGGGTGCCCCTGGCCGAGGCGGTGGCGCTTGCCGATCGGGCCATGTACCGGCGCAAGGGCATCCGGCGGCGGGCCCGCGAACGCCGACGAAACGACGGGCCGGCGGGGCCGGGCGGGCAGGCAGGCAGCACCACCGTTGCTCCGGCGGCCAGCCCCCACGCCGCGGTCCGGGAGCAGGACCTGACCGGTCCGCCCGCCATCGGCGTCCAGGCCGGGGACGCCATGCTGGGCTCGACGCACCGCTGAGCCGGCGCACGGCACGCCCGGTCGGCCGGCGCCGGCGGGGCTGGCGTCGGTGGGGCTGGGGTCGGTCGGCTGCCGCCGGTGGGGCTGGCGCCGGTGGGGCTGCCGCCGGTGGGGCTGGGGTCGGACGGCCGTCGGTCGGGCTGGCGCCGGTCGGGGTGACGCCGGCGAATTGTGTTCGATTTGGGTACGGTTTCCCACCCCAAATCGAACACAATTCGATCTACGACGGCCGGCCCCCCCGCCAGGTGTTAGCGGTGCCAGGTGTCAGCGGTGCCAGGTGTCAGCGGTGCCAGGTGTCAGCGGTGCCAGGTGTCAGCGGTGCCAGGTGTCAGCGGTACTGCAGGATGCCCCCGTCGATGACGACGCCGGCACCGGTCGAGGTGCGAAAACCGGCCCGGCGCGGCTCCAGGTCCCAGACCTCGACGGTCAGCTCCTCGCCGGGCAGGACGGGCTTGGAGAAGCGAGCGGCCATGGAGACGAACCGATCGGGGTCGGATCCGCAGACCTCGTGGAGCAGGCCCCGGCCGGTGAAGCCGAAGCTGCAGAGGCCGTGGAGGATGGGCCGGTCGAAGCCGCCCATGGCCGCGAAGCGGGGATCGGAGTGCAGCGGGTTCCGGTCGCCGGAGAGGCGGTACAGGAGCGCCTGGTCCTTGCGGGTGGCATAGGTGACCTTGTGGTCGGGGGCGCGCTCGGGGAGCTCGACCTTCCCCGACGGGCCCCGGTCACCCCCGAACCCGCCCTCGCCCCGGATGAACGCCGACGCGGTGGTGGTGTAGAGCGGCTTGCCGGTGGCCGTGTCCGTGGCCTCGGTGGAGGTGGCGATGACCGCCCCGGAGCCCTTGTCGTAGATGCCCGTGATGGTCGTCACCGACGACACCTCGCCGGCTACCGGGAGGGGGGCGTGCAGGGTCACCGACTGCTCGCCGTGCACGAGCATCGCCATGTTGAAGTCGCCGACGTTGTTGTAGGCGCCGGCACCTCCCGGGATTACGACGGGGAACGTCGGCAGCACCCGCTGGGTGACGTCCTGGCTGTTCTCGGTGGTGAACTCCAACTCGAAGCCGGTCGGGTCGGACACCCCGGCGCCCACCCCGAGGGCGTACAGCAGGGCGTCCTTCGAGTCCCACGATCCCGGGGAAGGAGCGGACTGGTTACCGGTGGCAGCAGGGTTGATCGGCATGAGCCCCGACCCTAGTCAGGGCGCCCCCTACGCCCTGGCCGAGCGCGAGCGGGACTGCTCCAGCGCCGCCCGGTGCCGTGGCGCGGCGACGGCCACGAGCGCATCGGCCCGCTCGCGCAGCGAGCACCCGGCGAGGTGGGCGACGCCGTGCTCGGTGACCACCACGTCGACGGAATGGCGGGGCAGCGCGACCGGCGTACCCGGCGCCAGGTCGGCCACGATCTTGCTGGCGCCCGCCGCCGTCTCCGACTGCAACGCCACGATACGGAGTCCCCCCCGTGACAGGTGGGCCCCCTCGAAGAAGTCCGCGCTGCCCCCGATGCCGGCCAGCGGGCGGGCGCCGACCGCCTCGGCGGCGACCTGGCCGGACAGGTCGACCTCGGCCGCCGAGTTGACCGACACGAGCCGCGGTCGAGACGCGAGCCACAGCGGATGGTGACACGTCGCCGAGGACACCACGCCGACAGAGGGGTTGTCGTCAACGAAGTCGAGCAGCCGCCGCGTGCCGAGCAGCTCGACTGCGGTCAGTGCCGCCTCCGGGTAGGTGTCCGTCCGACGCAGTGCACCGCCTTCGAACAGGGACACGATGTGGTCCGATCCCATGCCGACCATGCGGAGGGCCCCGAGCCCGGCGCCTCCGAGCAGCTCGGTGATCGCCTCGGGCACGGCCCCCAGCCCGAGCTGGACGGTCGGGTCGAGCGGGAGCAGCTCCACCACCTGTGCGGCGATCTGCCGGGCTGCGTCGGTGGGCGGGGCGCTGTGGTACTCGCATGTCGGCGTGTCGGACTCGACCAGCTCGTCGATCTCGCCGACGTGCACCTTCGTCTCGCCCCAGGTGCGGGGCATGGCGTCATCGACCTCGGCGATCACCAGTCCGGCGGCGTCGAGGGCCGCCCGGGTGTAGCTTCCCGATGCACCGAAGCTGGCGTAGCCACGGCTGTCGGGACGGCTTACCCGCAGGAGCAGCACGTCGATCCGGCCGGGCAGCCATGCCGGCACGTCGCCGTTGCGCAGCGGGATGTAGTCGGCGAGGCCGTCGGCCACCAGGCTCCGGCTGGGGCCGCTCAGATGCCAGCTGCGCAGGCCCAGGTGCCCGGCTCGCACGGCCGGCGCGAACGGCTGCTCGCCGAGGAGGAGCCCGGCACACAACGTGATGCCTGCCACCTCGACGGCCCGTTGGCCGAGGTGGGTCAGGAGGGTCTCGGGCGTGGAGCAGGCTGGCGTGGCCACCACCCGGGCGCCCGGACCCACGCGCCGCAGCGCCGCCGCCGGCCTCGTCACCACCGTCGGCTCACCACCGTCGGCTCACCACCGTCGGCTCACCAGGGTCGATCCGGGGGGGCGTCGGGTCATCCGGGCCGGGCATCGTCGGGCCCGAGGGGATCCGGCCACGGCACCGGCCCGCGCCGGTCCACCCACGGCTCGGGCTGGCGCGGCTCAGGCTGGCTCGGCTCGGGCTGGCGCGGCTCGGGCTGGCCCGGCTCGGGCGGGGCCCCGCCGGCCCACGCCACACCCACGCCCGGCTCGGACCAGGGGGGCGCCCCCGTCCTGTCGTCGGAGGCGTGCACGGCGGCGTCCTGGGCGGCAGCGGCCGACGCCACGTCCCCCGGGTACTCGCGGACGGCCCGCACGAGCAGGATGCCGTTGGCGAAGACAGGCAGGAGCATGACGAGGAACGTCCACTGTAGGCCGGTGCGGCCACCGCCGAACACGTGGTCGCTCATGGCACCGAACAGCAGGGGGGCCAACGCCTGTGCCGCCGTCCGCAGCGCAGTGCGCACCCCCTCGGCTCGGCCCCACAGCTGCGCAGGGACGATGTCCAGGCGGGCCGCGTCGATGGGCGGGTTCTGGGCGGAGAGCATGAGCGCGGCGATGATCAGGTACACGAGCGCCGGGCCGATGTGACGGGTGACCAGGGCGGGCACGAACAGGACGCCCGTCGTGACCCCGGCCACCGCGGCCACGGTGACCCGGGCGGGGAGGTACCCGCGGCGCAGGAAGGCGTCGGCCAGCCGACCGGCGACGAGCACGCCGGCGAGGGCGCCGACGCCGAGCACCAGCAGCAGCGTGGTGGCCAGCCCCTGGCTGATGTGGTACTGCTCCTTGGAGAACTCGACGCCGAACGTCTGGACGCCTGAGAGATAGAAGTAGCCGCAGGCGGAGGCCACGATGAGCGTCCGGTTGCTGGGGATGCGCAGCACGTAGCGGGCGGCGGCGAGGAAGCCCAGCTGGTTGAGCTTGGCCCCGAGGACCAGCTCGTCGTTGGGTAGCACCCCCCGTTCCTTGGCCAGGCGCTGCGCCTCCGTGGCCCGGTGGACGCCGGTGGGGGGCTGGGCGACCGTGTCGGCGTCGGGGGCCACGCTGGCCGGGTCGATCAGGGGGCTGCGCCCGCCGCGCTGTGGTTCGCGCAGGCGCAGGACGGCCCGCCCGAGGAAGAAGGTGGGGATGGCCAGGACCACGAACGCCGCCCGCCACGACACCGCGGCGATGTCACCGGTCACGGCGAAGCCGATGCCGGCGCCGACCAGCTCGCCGGCGAGCAGGTAGCCGTAGACCTTGCCGCGCTCGTTGCTGGCGAAGTAGTCGCCGATGAGCGAGGCCACCACCGGGCCGGCGGCCGCGGTAACGATGCCGAGCAGCAGACGAGCGAGCAACAGTCGGCCGAAGCTCCCGGCCGTGGCGCTCCAGATCATGGCTCCGCCCCACAGGAAGATGGACCAGCCGAGGAAGCGCGTGCGCGAGAAGCGATCGGCGACCACCCCGAACGGGAGGCTGAACAACGCGGCCACCACGGCGTTGGCGGCGACCAGGAGGCCGATGTCGGTGTCGGAGATGTGTAGCGCCTGGCGGAGCTGGGTGGCCGACGCCCCGACCGTGGCGGTGTCCGCACTGCTCATGGCCAGGACGGCGCCGAGCAGGAGGATCACGCGGGTGCGCTCGGGGCCGCCGAGGGTGCCCTCGAGGTGCTGGCCGGCCCGCCGAGCCAGGTGGCGGGCGGACGATCGGATGTGGCGCACCGGCCGGTCGCTGGGCGTGGTCGTGGGTCCTTGGTGCTCGGGGGCGGGCCCGGGCGGTGGCCCACCCGGTGCGGGTTCGGCCGGTGGCGTGCCACCGGCCGACTGCGCTCAGGATACGACCAGCGGCGGGGTCGTCCGGCGACGCCTGTCGCTCACCCGTCCCGTAGCTGTGACCGGATGAGGGCGCCGTCGGCCGCGTCCAGGCCCGCCGGCGTGTAGAAGCTGATGCGATCGATGATGTCGCCGAAGCGGGCGATGATTCGCCCGGCCACCTCGGGCGGCGAGCCGACGACGGCGAAGGCGTCGAGGATCTCGTCATCGATCAGCTCGCCCATCGTCGACCACTCCCCAGCCTTGGACAGGCGGTTCAGCTCGGGCTGCAGGTCGCCCCATCCGTGGAGCTCGAGGACACCGCGGTACGCCGGGGTGGAGGCGTAGAAGGCGATCTGGCGCCGGGTGGCCGTCTGCGCCCGTTCCCGCGCCTCCTCGGTCGTCCCCGTGACCACGAACACCGGATAGGAGAGCTGGAAGTCCGATCGGTCGCAGCCTCGGGCCGATAGTCCCTCCTCCACCGTCGGCACCGTCACCTCCCGCAGGTAGCGCTCCGTCGTGAAGCCGTGCACCAGCAGCCCGTCGGCCACCTCTGCCGCCACCCTCGTCATGGCCTGCCCCACCGCAGCCAGGAACACGCGCGGCGCCCCGTGCGGGTTCGGGCCGGGATCGAAGAACGGCGTCATCAGGGTGTGCTGGTAGAACTCGCCGCGGAACTCCAGCTTGGTGCCCTGCTGCCAGGCGTCCCAGATGGCCCGCATGGCCAGGATGAACTCGCGCATGCGCGGCGCCGGGTGCGACCACGGCATGGAGAACCGCTTCTCGATGTGCGGCTTGATCTGCGAGCCCAAGCCGAGCATGAATCGTCCGCCGGAGAAGGCATTGAGGTCCCAGGCCACGTTCGCAGTCGTCATTGGGCTGCGGGCGAAGGCGACCGCGATGCCCGTGCCCAGCTCGACCCGGTCGGTGTGCTCGGCGGCCAGGGCCAGCGGCAGGAACGGGTCGTGGTTCGTCTCCGATCCCCACACCGCGGCGAAACCCTCCGCCTCCGCGGCGCGGGCCTGGCCCGCCACCCTGGACAGATCGTTCCCCACCCCGGTGTCGAGCAGCATGGGCCCGAACCTAGCCCGGCCCCACGCCGACGGTCCGCACCACGGCCTCGCCGCGCTCGTCGGAGGCAGCCACGTCCGCCTCCACGACGATGCGCCAGTCGTGGTCGCCCGCCGGGTCGTCGAGTATCTGCTCGACCACCCAGCGCTGCGGACCGGGCCGCACGATCGACAGCGTCGCCGACCGGGCGGTCGCACCGATGCCGATGTCGCCGTGCGCGGCCCAGTAGCCGGCGAGGGCCTCCACCCATTGCGCATCGGTCCACCCGCCCGGGCCCTCCACGGAGGCCAGCCCGGCGGCATCGCGGCGAGCGGCCAGCTCCACCCGCCGGAACGCGGCGTTCCGCACCATGATCGTGAAGGCCCGGGCGTTAGCGGTGAGCGGGCGGGTGGTGCCGTCCACGGCTCGGCGGCGCTCTTCGTCCAGCTGGCCGGCCGGTGGTGCCGGGCCTGCGGCCAGGGCCTCCCACTCGTCGAGCAGGCTGGAGTCCACCTGGCGCACCACCTCGCCGAGCCAGTCGGTGAGCGCGTCGAGGTCGTCGGTCTTGGCGTCGGCGGGGACGCTGCGTTGGAGGCCGCGGTAGGCGTCGGTGAGGTAGCGGAGGACCAGGCCCTCGGAACGGGTCAGGCCGTAGTGGGCGACGTACTCGCTGAAGCTCATGGCCCGCTCGTAGAGCTCCCGGGCCACGGACTTGGGCGCGATGTTGTGGTCGGCCGCCCAGGCGTGGCGCAGCCGGTAGCGATCGAACAGCTCGTAGGTGAACTCCCGCAGCGGCTTGGGGTGCTCGAGCTGGTCGAGGGCCGCCATGCGGTCGTCGTACTCGACGCCGTCGCCCTTGAGCCGACCGATGGTCTCGCCCCGGAGGCGATCCAGCTGTGCGGCCAGGACGGGGCCGGGGTTCTCGAGCGTCGACTCCACGATGCTCAGCACGTCGAGCGGCCACGTCGGCGCGTCGCGGTCGAGGAGTGGCAGCGCTTCGAGGATGAAGGGGCTGAGCGGTGCGTTCAGGGCGAAGTCGCGTTGGAGGTCGGAGGTCACCCGGACCCGGCGCCCGGCCTCGTCGGGCCCGGCCAGCCGCTCGAGTGCGCCGGCGCCGAGCAACGACCGGTAGATGGCGACGGCCTGGCGGATGTGGGTGCGTTGCGCGGGGCGCGGCTCGTCGTTCGCCACCAGGAGGTGGCGGAGGGCGGCGCAGCCGTCACCCGGTCGATCGAGGACGTTCAGGACCATGGCGTGGCTGACGGCGAAGCTGGACGTGAGCGTCTCGGGCGGGGCGCCGATCAGGCGGGTGAAGGTCGCCTCGCTCCAGGCCACGTACCCTTTCGGTGGCTTGGCCTTCACCAGCTTCCGCAGGCGCTTGGGATCGCCGGCCGCCTTCTCGACGGCGCGCTCGTTGTCGATCTCGTGCTCGGGCGCCTGGACGACCGCCAGCCCGGCCTGGTCGAAGCCGGCCCGCCCGGCTCGCCCCGTGATCTGGTGGAACTCCCGGGCGGTCAACAGCCGATTGGTGCGCCCGTCGTACTTGGCCAGGGCGGTCAACAGCACGGTGCGCAGCGGCAGGTTCACCCCGACGCCGAGCGAGTCGGTGCCGGTGACGACGCGCAGCAGGTTGGCCTGGGCCAGCCGTTCGACCAGCCGGCGGTACCGCGGGAGCATGCCCCCGTGATGCACGCCGATGCCGTGGCGCAACAGCCGGGCCAGCGTCTGGCCGAACCCCGGTGCGAAGCGGACCCCCGCCAGGGCCTCGGCCACGGCGTCGCGCTGGGATCGGGTGGCCACCTGCGCGCTGGTCAGCGCCTGGGCGTGGGCCACCGCAGCAGCCTGGGTGAAGTGGACGACGTACACCGGCGCCTGCCCGCCGGCGACGAGCGACTCGATGGTCTCGTGCAGCGGGGTGCGTCGGTACTCGAAGTGCAGCGGCACGGGACGGGCGGCGCCGGCGATGACCGCGGTGGGTCGCCCCGTCCGCCGGGTCAGGTCGGCCTCGAAGCGCCGGGTGTCGCCGAGGGTGGCGGAGAGCAGCACGAACTGGGCGTCGGTCAGCTCGAGCAGCGGGACCTGCCACGCCCAGCCCCGATCGGGGTCGGCGTAGAAGTGGAACTCGTCCATGACCACCTGGGTCACCCCCGAACCAGGGCCACCGGTGCGCAGGACCAGGTTGGCCAGGATCTCGGCCGTGGCACAGATGATCGGCGCACCGGGGTTTACTGCGGCGTCGCCCGTGAGCAGGCCGACCGACCCGGCGCCGAGCGTGGCCGCCAGATCGAAGAACTTCTCCGACACCAGCGCCTTGATCGGCGCGGTGTAGAACGATCGGCCGCGGCCTTCGGCGACGGCCGCCACATGTGCCCCCAACGCGATCAGGCTCTTCCCCGACCCGGTGGGCGTGGTGACGATGGCGTTGGCGCCGGAGAAGATCTCGAGCAGGGCCTCCTCCTGGGCCGGGTACAGGGTGATGCCGCGCCCGGTGATCCAGCCGGAGAGGGCGTCGAAGGCGGCATCGGGGGCGAGGCCGGCCAGGTCGAGGGGCACGGAGGCGGATGCTACGGGCCGGGGTGGATGGCGCGGTGCGTACCCGCCCGACGGGCAAACGACAGCGGTCGGGCCGCAAGGGTCACCGGGTCCTTCCGGCGGGGCAGCTGCCGGCCGGAACGCGGCGGCGGTACCGTGTCGGCGCACGCATCACGGGAGGGTCGGCATGGCCGAGGTCGAGGGCACGTTCGCGGATGGCCGGCTCTTCTACCGGGCGATCCTGAGGTGGTCCGGGCCTACCAGCGGAGGGGGAGCGGGCCAACATCGAGTCGGTGGCGGCCGCCGTCGGCGACCTCGATCTGGCCTACGCCCAGGCCCACCAGGCGAGGCTGGCCGCGTTGGCCCTGTCCGCCCCGCTCGTGTTTGCCCCGCCGGAGCTGCTCGCCCTCGCCGACCTCGACGAGATCCCCGACCTGGGCCTGGCCGATGCGGTGTCGGGCGATCCTGAGGTGGTCCGGGCCTACCAGCAGGACCCCCTCGTCTATCAGGGGCCACCCCCTCGTGGCTTCCTGCGAGCGGTTGGTGAGCTGATCGGCGTGCGGGAGCGCTTCGCCGCCATCACCCTTCCGGTCCTGGTCATGCAGGGCAGCGACGACGGGCTGGTCAGCCCCCAGGCGCTGCGCGACGTGGTCGTCGGGGTGTCGTCCACCGACCTCACCGCCCGCCTGTGGCCCGGCATGTGGCACGAGATCTTCCACGAGCCCGGCCAGGCCGCCGTCCTCGACCTGCTCGCCACCTGGATCCTCTCCCAGGTGCGAGCGTAAGCGGCGACCGCCACGTCGTCGGCACCGTTCACGATGGTGGGACCACCGTCGTGGGGAGCCCGTCGCCCCCGAAGCGGACCTCGGCCAGGTGGAGCCCGCGGCGACCGCCGTGGCGGTAGCCCACGCGACCGGGCTCCCAGGCGTGGAAGGCCATCCACAGGCGTCCGTCCCCATCGGTGAACAGCTCCTGCCCGCCGGGTCCGGCGGTGCCAGGGAGCCGGGTGGCGGCGGCGTCGGGGAGGACCCGATGGACGGGCCACCACCACGGCTGCCCGGCCCGCCACGCCCGGCCGGCACTGCGGGTGAACGGACCGACGGGCGAGAGGGCCGTGGCGTGGCCGATGGCATAGCCGTTGGACTCCCACCGGTTGGCCGAGTAGAAGAGGTGGTAGGTGCCGTCGTGGTGGACGAGCGCCGGCGCCTCGATGAGCGGCTCCTCCCAACGTCGCTCCGACTGCAGGAGTCGGGTCGACGGCCCGGCGAAGGCGAGGCCGTCGGGGGCCAACGGCCGTATCCACAGCGACGACGGGCGACCGACGGCGTTGGTGTCGGCCTTCCACAACAGGTAGGCGGTGCCGTCGACGTCGACGAACGGGCTGGGATCGATCGAGCCGCCGTCGGACTCCTGGAACACCAGCGGGCCCGACGACCGGTCGGCGAAGGGCCCCTCGGCCCTCGTAGCCGTGGCCAGCGAGATGGCCTGGCGCCCGGAGCGAGGCTCGCGCAGCGTGTAGTAGAGGATCGGGCCGCCGGGGCGGTCCAGCACGACCGGCGCCCAGGTGTGGCCGGGCTGGCCCCAGGCGGGGAGGACCGGGAGGGCGTCGCCGGCATCGTCCCAGTGGGCCAGGTCGGGAGAGGTCCAGACCTGCACGTTGCGGCCGCCGGCGTTGGTAGCGTAGGCGAGGTACCGGTCGCCGTCGCGCAGCACGAAGGGGTCCGGGAAATCCCGACCATCGAGCAGGGGGCCGAACGGGGAGAGACGCGTAGGGTGCGATCATGGCAGTTGCCGACCCCTGACCTGCAGACCCCTGACCTGCAGACCTCGGTGCTCTCACCGTCGCCCGCCGACACGTTCGTGTCCCTGGCGCCCGGCACCGACGAGGTGATCGGGACGTTCGCCGTCCACCACGCCGACGACGTCGCCGCCGCCCTCGCTCGGGCTCGCGTCGCCGCCGCGTGGTGGGCCGCGCTCGGCTTCGCGGCTCGTGGCCGGCATCTGGCTCGGTGGCGCGGCCAGATCGCCCGTCACATCGACGATCTGGCCGACCTCGTGCACCGCGAGGGGGGCAAGCCCGTGGCCGACGCGGTGTTGGAGATCACCCTCGCCCTGGACCACCTGGCTTGGGCTCCCAGCCACGCTCGCGGCATCCTCGGCCCGCGCCGGGTCCCCGTCGGTATGCTGGCCCTGAACCAGGCGGCGTCGCTCGAGTACCAGCCCTATGGCGTGGTCGGCGTGATCGGGCCGTGGAACTACCCGGTGTTCACGCCGATGGGCCTGCCGTTCGGCGGGGTGGGGGAGTCCGGCTTCGGCCGGATCCATGGTGCCGACGGCCTCCGTGAGTTCGCCCGGCCGAAGGCCATAACCGTGCAGCGCTTCGCCCTGCCCGTGAACCTGATGAGCTTCGGCCGGCCGGCGGCGGCCACCGCCGTGGTCCGTACCGCCATGCGGCTGGTCCACGGGCGTCGTCGCTGACGGTCGCCTCCCGGGTCCGGGGTCAGCCCGGCGAGGCCGCCCCGTCGGCGTAGCGGGTCCGGCACTCGGCCACGGCCGCCTCTGCCTGCTCCCTGGTCTTCCAGCCGCTGATCTCGGTGCGCTTGCCCGGCTCCAGGTCCTTGTAGATCTGGAAGAAGTGGCTGATCTCGCTCAGCTCGTGAGCAGGGACATGCTCCAGCTCGGTGATGTCGGCATAGCGGGGGTCGGTGGCGGCCACGCAGAGCACCTTGGCATCGTTGCCCTCCTCGTCGGCCATCAGGAACATCCCGATCGGGCGGGCCCGGATGTGGCAACCGGGGAACGTGGGCTCCTGGAGGACGACCATGGCGTCGAGCGGATCGCCGTCCGCGGCCAGGGTGTGGGGCACGAAGCCGTAGTCCTCCGGGTACTGCGTGGACGTGAACAGCATCCGGTCCAACCAGATCACGCCGGCAGCATCGGCCTCGTACTTGTTCCGGGTGCCCTTGGGGATCTCGATGATGACCTCTAGCTCCATGCCCGATTCGTAGCACGCCGGGACCGCCCCTCATCGGTCGGCGCTCAGAGCCCGGCCTGCCGATCGACCGGCCGGGCGGCCCCCGGCCGATCCTGGTCGCGGCGCAGCCAACGGAACGCCACCAGCCGCAACGCCAGGAACGCCGCGAACGTGGCGACCGTGGCCAGCACCACGCTGCGCCCGCGGATCGCGGCCAAGGCGCCGATGGCCTCCGCCAACCCGGCGGCGCTGGCGGCCAGCGCCCACCAGGAATGCCGCCGGCGACGGAACGACCAGACGGCGAGCGCCACGCCGGCGATGGCGAACACCGGCGGCCCCAGACCCAGCGCGATCAGGCAGAAGAGGGCAACCAGGGCGCTGGCGGCATAGAAGATCACGACGTGCTGCTCGACATCGAGGTTGGCCCCCATCGGGCTCGGGCTGGCGTTGGGCAGAGACTCTGCCACGCCAGTCGGCGCCCCGGCGTTCAGCGGGTACGCGCAGGCGTCGCCGGGCCCCCGGGCGCCGCCGGTGACGCCTGCGGGGGCACCATGGGCACGACGGTCGGGTGGAGGCCGACCAGGCGGTCGTGGCGACGAGACGCCGTCCAGGCGACCGCCCCGACGATCACCGCCGCGGCCCCAACGATGGCGCCCGTGAGGCTCACGCCGACGACGCCCACGATGATCCCGGCCAGGGGGATGGTGACCACGTTCCCGACGCCGTCGGCCGCCGAGGCCAGCGCCAGCACCCGACCTTGGGCGTGCACCGGGGTGTGGCGCTGGAGCAGGGTCTGCATGGGGGGCATGAAGAAGGCCACATCCACACCCCAGACGAACACGCCGACGAATGCCACGACCAGCGAGTGCGTCCCCACGTAGGTGGCGGCCGCCACACCGGACACCGCCACGGCGACGGCCAGGCCCCGCACGGACACCATCGCCGCCGTGGCCCGGCCCCCGAGATGGGGGAGGAGCAGGCTGGTGAGCACCAGGCCGGTGCCGAAGGCGGTCTGGAACAATCCCAGCACGGCCGGCGAACGATGCAGGACCGTGCGGACGTAGAGCGGCTCCAGGACGAAGAACGCGCCCCATGACATGAACACGGCCACGGCCAGGAGCAGGGTGCGGCGGACCGGGTCGATGCGCCGGCTGAGCGACAGCCCCGCCCGCACCTCCCGCCACACCGACGGCGACCCGGACGCGACCGGTGCATCGACGGCCGGCCGAGCGCGCAGGTGCAGCGAGGCCACCGTGGCCACACCGACCAGGAAGCTGGCGCTGTCGATCAGGAACGCGGCCCGGATGCTCCAGGCCGTGATGGCGGCGGCCGCGACCAGCGGCCCGAAGACCATGGCCGACTGCTCGGCCGCACTGATCAGCGAGTTCGCCGCCAGCAGGTCCTCGTCGTCGACCAGCCGGGCAGGGACGGCCATGGCCGCCGGCTTCCCGCTGGCGCGCACGGTGCCGCTGACCAGCGCCAGGGCCAACAGGACGGTGAACGTCGGCGCCCAGGCCAGCGCCAGCGACGTGGCCATGCCGATCAGGTCGGACACGATGAGCACCCGCTTCGGCCCGAAGCGGTCGATCGGCACCCCGGCGAAGGGCGACGCCAGCGCGGCGGGAAGGGCCCAGGCCAAGCCGATGAGGGCGATGTGACCGGCCCCGACGTGGAAGTGGACGCCG
Organism: Acidimicrobiales bacterium; assembly: GCA_965276635.1. Taxonomy (GTDB): domain Bacteria; phylum Actinomycetota; class Acidimicrobiia; order Acidimicrobiales; family Palsa-688; genus CBDIBC01. The sequence goes on from CBDIBC010000003.1 coordinate 310,765, forward strand.
GCGTAGCCCCACAGGGCGATGAGGGTGGCCCACGTGCCGAGGGCGTTGAGGGCGCTGCCGGCGAACAGGCGGGCGAACGGCCCCTGTCGCAGGAGTCGCATGCCGCCACGGTATCGACCGGCCTCGGTCGCGCCTCTAGAATTTCGGCGGCGCCCGTCACTCCTGGCCCGGGTGCACCGGTTGTCGGCCGGGCGGCGGTCGCCGACGCGCATCGTTCGCGCCAACGATGTCGCAGGGGACCGACGGTGATTGACTGGTCGCATGGCGGGCGCGCAACCGGAACGGGGACGCTGGCCGGCGGACTGGTCGGATCGCGTCGCCGGCGTCGATTGCCCGATGTGCGCGACCGTCGGCCACGGCGACAACGACTACTGGCTCAGCGTGGCCGTCCGCCGCCGACCGCGGTGTGCCTGGAGCGACGCAGCCGGCTTCCTGGCTACTGCATCGTGGTGTGGCGTGGGGACCACGTGGCGGAGCCGGCCGACCTCGACGACGACGCCGCCGCCGGGTACTGGTGCGACGTGGTCGCCGCCGGGCGGGCCATCCAGGCCGCCTTCGCGCCGATGAAGCTCAACTACTTCACCCTGGGCAACACCATGCCCCACCTCCACACCCACGTCGTGCCGCGCTACGAGTGGGATGCCTCGCCCGGAGGGCCCATCGCCTGGCCGGACATCTTCGTCGACCAGCCCGTCGCCGATGTCGAGCTGCGAGCCCACGCCCGGCTCCTGCGCCCGCACCTCCCTGGCTGAACCCCGGCCCTCCTGGCGGCCTCAGCCCGGCACCGCCCGAGGGGTATGGTCCGGCCATGCCCCTGCACCGCCAGGACGATCATGACTCGGACTCCGTGTCGTTGCAGCCGCTCTACGCCCGCCGAGCGGAAGCACGCACCATCCCCCGCTACCACCTGCCCGACGACGAGATGGACGCCGAGGCCGCCGACCGGCTCATCCGCGACGAGCTGCTCCTCGACGGCAGCTCCCGGTTGAACCTGGCCACCTTCGTGACCACGTGGATGGAGCCGACGGCCAGCCGGTTGATGGACGACTGCGCCGACAAGAACATGATCGACAAGGACGAGTACCCACAGACGGCGGAGCTGGAGAACCGTTGCGTCCACATGCTCGCCAACCTGTGGAACGCACCTCCCCGCCGGTCCGTGGGTTGCTCGACCACCGGGTCGAGTGAGGCGGCCATGCTCGCCGGCATGGCCCTCAAGTGGCGGTGGCGGGCTCGCCGCCAGGCGGCGGGGGCGGATGCCACCCGACCGAACCTGGTCATGGGCACGAACGTGCAGGTGTGCTGGGAGAAGTTCTGCCGCTACTGGGAGGTGGAGCCGCGCTACGTGCCGATGGAGGAGGGCAGCTACCACCTGACCGCAGCGGGCGCCGTCTCGCGCTGCGACGAGAACACCATCGGGGTGGTGGCCATCCTCGGCTCCACCCAGGACGGCAGCTACGAGCCGGTGCAGGAGATCGCCGCCGCCCTGGACCGGCTGGCCGCCGACGGCGGACCCGACATCAGTGTGCACGTGGATGCCGCCTCGGGTGGCTTCATCGCCCCGTTCCTCGACCACGACCTGGTCTGGGACTTCCGCCTGGAGCGGGTGGCGTCGATCAACGCCTCCGGCCACAAGTACGGCCTCGTCTACCCCGGCGTCGGCTGGGTCATCTGGCGCGACCACCAGGCCCTGCCCCAGGACCTGGTGTTCCACGTCAACTACCTCGGCGGGAGCATGCCCACCTTCGCCCTCAACTTCTCCCGGCCCGGGGCGGAGGTCGTCGCCCAGTACTACCAGCTCGTCCGTCTGGGCCGCGAGGGATACCGCCGGGTCCAGCAGGCCAGCCGGGACGTGGCCCGCCACCTGGCGGCCCAGGTCGGCCGGCTGGAGCCCTTCGAGCTCGTCAGCGACGGCAGCCAGCTCCCCGTCTTCGCCTGCAAGCTGCGCCCCGGAATCGACCGCTACAGCGTCTTCGACATCTCCGACGGGCTCCGCAAGCGGGGCTGGCAGGTGCCGGCCTACACGTTTCCGGCCAACCTGCAGGACACCGCCGTGCTCCGGGTGGTCGTGCGCAACGGCTTTGGACGCGACCTGGCCGACCTGCTCCTGCGAGACCTCACCCGCGAGGTCAGCCAGCTGGAGAAGCTGCCGGCGCCGCTCCACCAGTGGCCGGACCGCGACGCATTCCACCACTGACCAACCGGTGACCGAACCACTGACCGAACCACTGACCGAAACCGGCGTCAGGTTTCGGCCCCCTCGAGCAGCCCGCCGGTCGTGGCTGGCGGTCTGCGGATGGTGGCCACGGCCACGAAGGTGGAGGCCATCAGCAGCGACGCGGCCAGCAGCAAGCTGATGTCGAGGCCCGTCCGGAAGGCGGCGTAGGCAGGCTTCTCCACCTCGGCGATCAGGGCCTGCAAGGCGGGACTGTTGGCCCCGGTGCTGGGATTCGCGCCGGTCGTGACACCGTTGACGACCAGGGCCCGGATGGGGCCGGGGATGTGCAGAGCGGTGAGCCGCCGGACCAGGTCCACGGTGAGCTGGCTGTTGACGATGGCGCCGAGCACCGACACGCCGGCCACCGCGCCCAGCTCGCGGCTGGTGTTGGTGGCCGATGCGGCCATCCCCGAGCGACGGGCGGGCACCAGGCTCAACACCACGGAGGTGACCGGTACGAAGGCGATCCCGAGGCCGGCGCCGGTGATGGCCAGCGTCCAGCCGATGTCGCCCATCCCGGGCGTCGCGGTCAGCCGGAGGTCGGTCAGGAGGATGCCGATACCACCGACGGCGCAGCCCACGGCCATCGGGATGCGCGACCCCGACCGGGCCACCCATCGCCCGGTAAGAGCGGAGGCCAGGATCATGGTGATGGCGAGGGGCGCAAAGATGGCGGCCACCCGGTAGCCGCCCACCCCGCCCACCTCGACCACGTAGAGGGGGACCATGAAGAACACGGCAAAGGTGGAGAAGTAGGCGATGAAGGCCACGAGGTTCGCCCCGCTGAAGGCCGGCAACCGGAAGTACCGCACGTCGAGGACCGGGTTCGCCGCCCGGCGCTCCACGGCCGCGAAGGCCACGGCCGTAACCACCGCGACCAGGTAGAGGCCCATCACGTACCAGGCGCCGTAGCCGGCGGACTCGCCGAGGATGGTGGCGACGGTGGCGGCGACCAGGCACGCCGGCCCGAGGACGAAGCCGGCGCCGTCGATGCGGCGGCCGACGGGGTCGGAGATCTCCGGCAGCACCGCGTAGAGGCCGACGAGGGCGGCGACGCCGACCACCACGTTGAACCAGAACACGGCGCGCCACGACCAGATCCCGATGAGCACGCCACCGACCACCGGCCCCATGGCCAGGGCGAGGCCGGACACGGCCGCCCAGACGCCGATCGCCTGCGCTCGCGACGCCCGGTCGGGGAACAGCTGGCGGATCATCGACAGCGTCCCCGGCTCCGACGCCGCTGCGCCGACGCCCATGCCCACGCGAGCGGCGATGAGCACCCCGGGCGTGGGGGCGAGCGCGCCCAGCACCGAGGCGGCGGCGAAGATGCCGATGCCGACAGCCATGATCCGTCGCCGCCCGAAGCGGTCGGACAGGTTCCCGAACACGAGCATGAGGCTGGCGAAGGTCAGGGCATAGCCGCCGACGACCCACTGCAGGGCCGACACGCCGGCATGCAGGTCGCGCTGCACGTCGGCGAGGACGACGCTCACGACGGTGTTGTCCAAGAAGCTGAGGAACAGGATGAGCGAGAGGACGGCCATGGCCAGCCGCGGCCGCCCGAACGGGTCGGCGGCGATGCGGCCCTGGGACGTCACGCGTGCAGGCTATCGGTGGAACAGCCGCCGATCAGGCTCCCAAGGGGCGTCGAGGGGAGGCGGAGACCAGCGGCGGGAGCAGCACCGGCCGCAGCCATTCGCCGCCGGCCACGGAGATGTGCTCGTCGTCGCTCGAGCGGACGCGCACCCCGTCGACGACCGACGTGTAGCGACCTGCCGGGCCGAGCAGCCGGTTCAGGTCGATCACCGACGCGGTCCCGTGCCGGGCGGCGACGGCCCGGCGGACGTCGGCGTTGTAGGCGTCGGCGCGGCCCGGTTGGTTCATGTCCCACGGTGACCCGTTCGGGGCGTCGGTCAGCTGCTGGATGTAGGGAAGGGTGAGCAGCACCACATGGGCACCGCCGGCGCCGAGCACGTCGATCGCCGCTTCCAGCTGGTCGACCAGGTGGTCGTCCCAGGCCGCTTCGCCGACGTGGATCCAGCGCCCGTCCACCAGCCGGTCGAGCTCCTCCCAGCGTCCGAGCAGCACGAGGACGACGGCGGGGTGCTGGGTCCGCACCAGGCCGGCCCACGTCCGGCGCCAGTCCGGGCAGCCCTGCGCGGTGGGCGTCACCTGCCCCATGATGCGCACCGTCTGATCGGCGTCGAGATCGCAGCCGAGGGTCGCCCGGTTCGCCAGGGCCACACCCCAACGGGTGGCGTCGCGACCCAGCCCCTCGCCGAGCGTGACGGCGAGGGAGTCGCCGACGAGGAGAGCCGGCGTGGGCGGCCCCGGCGGTCGTGCCGCCGGCACGTTCAGCCCGCCGGGGGCGGCAGCGGTGGCCGCCACCGGGCTCAGGCTGGCCAGCACCACGGCGGCCACGCCTGCGGCGCAGACCAGTCCGGCGGCGACCGCCTGGCGGACCGGCCGGATCCGGTGCCCGACCCGGAGCACACGCCGGCGGGCCGGCACCTCGATCAGGCGGTAGGAGACGATCGCCACCGCGAGTGTGGCGGCCAGGCGCACGGCCAGGAGCGCGGCGCCGCTCGCCCCGACCCGCCGGCTGTCGAGCCACAGGAACAGCGGCCAGTGGTACAGGTAGAGGCCGTAGGAGATGCGCCCCACGGCCCGCAACGGCCGAACGGCGAGGGCCCGTCCCAGACCGGCGTGGGGCTGCCACACCAGGCTGGCGAGCACGGCCGCGGTGGCCAGGGCGACGAGGAAGAACCCGCCCCGGTAGGCGACGCTCCCGTCGCCCGACATCAGGCGCACCGCGGCGATGAGGATGGCGGCGCCCACCCAGCCGGCGGCGCCGACCGCCCGCCGGGCCGACGGTGCGATCAGCCGGGGTCGGTCGAACGCCCGCGCCGCCAGCGCCGCCCCCACCAGCAACGCCTGCGCCCGGGTGTCGGTGCCGTCGTAGAGGCGCGTGGTGCCCATGCCGGTCAGGGCCAGCGCCGCCATGAGCCCAGCCGAGGCCAGGGCACCGACGCCCGCCACCGCGCCGATCGCCCGGTGCCCCCACCGGTGCAGGATCGCCCACACCACGACGGGCCAGACCAGGTAGAACTGCTCCTCAACGGCCAACGACCACGTGTGCAGCAGCGGCGACGGCGCGCCGTAGCGGGCGAAGTAGCCCTGGCCCGAGAAGACGAAATGCCAGTTGGCCACGTACAGCAGCGTGGCGATGGCGTCGCCGCGGACCCGACCGAGGGAATCGACGTCGCCGCCCCAACGGGCCAGGACGAGGACGCCGGCCACCAGCACGAACAGGGCCGGCAGCAGGCGCCGCGCCCGGCGCGCCCAGAAGGCACCGAGATCGATGGCACCGTGCCGCCGCTGCTCGTCGAGCAGGAGCCGGGTGATCAGGAACCCGGAGAGGACGAAGAACACGTCCACGCCGAACAGCCCGCCGCCGACATCGGCCATGCCGGCGTGGTAGGCGAGCACGGCCGCCACCGCCAGCCCGCGCAGGCCGTCGAGGGCATCCAGGCGGCCGGCGACCGGCACCTCACCGCTGCCCCCTCCCTCCGACATCGCTCTCCCCGACCCGGTTCCCCCGGACACGGTACGCCCGGACATGGCGGCCGCCATGGTGGCACAGGGCAGGCATGTCGGCCAGCGCAGCCGGGGCGGCGACAGTGATCCATCTAAGCTCTGCGCCCCGTGCCCACCCGAGCCGACCGCGCGCCGCTCAGCTGGCTGGCGCTGGCGTTGGTGGCCTTCGTTCCTCTGCTGGCCACCCGGCCCGGGCTGATCGCGGCCGACACCAAGTTCGCCCTGTACCTGGACCCCGGCCGGCTCCTGGCCAGCGCGGCGTCGATGTGGAACCCCGACGTCGGCCTAGGCACCGTCACCCACCAGAACATCGGCTACCTGTTCCCGATGGGCCCGTGGTTCTGGGCGGTACACGCTCTCGGCGTGCCGACCTGGGTGGGCCAGCGCCTGTGGATGGGCACACTGCTCCTCGCCGCCGGTGCCGGGGTGCGCTTCTGCGCCCGGCAGCTGGGCCTGAGCGAGTCGGGCGCCCTGGTGGCCGGGCTCGGCTACATGCTCAGCCCGTACATCGTCGACTACCTGGCCAGGACCTCGGCCATCCTGCTGCCGTGGGCGGCGCTGGGCTGGCTGGTCGGCCTCACCGTCCTGGCCGCCCGGCGAGGCGGGTGGCGCCACCCGGCGCTCATCGCCCTGGTGGTGTTCACCGTCGGCGGCATCAACGCCACCTCGATCATCCTGGCCGCGGTGGCGCCCGCGCTCTGGCTGGTGTGGGCCGGCGTCACCGGTGAGGTGCCATGGCGGCGCGTGGGCGGGGTGGCGCTCCGGGTCAGTGGCCTGTCGATCCTCGTCTCGCTGTGGTGGATCGCCGGCCTGTACGTGGAGGCGGCCTACGGGCTGAACATCCTCCGCGTGACCGAGACCGTTCCCACCGTCGCCCGGACGTCATCGGCCGCCGAAGTCCTCCGCGGGTTGGGCTACTGGTACTTCTACGGGCAGGACAAAGTGCAGCCGTGGACCGAGGCGTCGGTGCCCTATACGCAGTCGCTATGGCTGATCGCCGTGACCTTCGTGGTCCCGGTCGTGTCCATCCTCCTCGGCGGGCTGGTGCGATGGCGGTACCGCGCCTACGCGGCGGCGCTGGTGCTGGTCGGCGTCGTCATCGCCGTCGGCGTCTACCCCTACGGCAGCCCGTCGGTCCTGGGCGCGGCCTTGAAGGCCGGTTCGGGTTCGTCGCTGGGCCTGGCCCTGCGCTCCGCCGACCGGGCCGTGCCGGGCGTGGTGCTCGGGCTCATGCTGCTGCTCGGCGCCGGTGTGACGGCCCTCCGGGTGCGGTGGCGTCGGTTGGGGCTCCTGGTCGCGACCGTAGGGGTGGTGATGGTCGGTGCTGCCCTGCCGCCCCTGTGGCAGGGCACGCTGGTCGCGTCCAACCTGGCGTCGCCGTCGCCGGTCCCGTCCTACTGGCAGCACGCGGCGTCGTACCTCGACGCCGGGGGCACCACCACGCGCGTCCTGGGCCTGCCCGGTGAGGACTTCGCCGCCTACCGCTGGGGTGTCACCCAGGACCAGATCGCCCCGTCTCTCCTCGACCGCCCCTACGTCGACCGACAGGTCGTGCCCCAGGGCGAGCCGGGCAGCGTCGACCTGCTCGAGGCCCTCGACGAGCAGGTCCAGGAGCAGACCCTCGATCCGGCGGCCATCGCGCCCATCGCCCGGCTGATGAGCGTCGGCCAGATCCTGGTGCAGGCCGACCTGCAGTACGAGCGCTACGCCCAGCCCCAGCCCCAGACCGTCGCCGAGCTGCTGGCCCCCACCCCACCGGGGCTCGGGCCGCCCGTGGGCTTCGGCCCACCGGCCCCTACCCCCGTCATCAAGTACCCGCTGGTCAACGCGGACAGCCTGGCGGTGCCGACGGGGGCGGTGTTGCCGCAGCCCCTGACCGCCTACAGCGTGGCCGGCGCCCGGCCCATCGTGCGCACCGAGCCGACGGCGGAGCCGCTCCTCGTCGCCGGCAGCGGCACCGGTCTGGTCGAGGCGGCGTCGACCGGGTTGCTGGACGGGAACCCGACCGTGCTCTACAGCGCGTCGTCCGACGCCGCCGCCTTCTCCCGGGCCATGGCCGACGGCGCCGACCTGGTGCTCACCGACACCAACACCAAGTCCGGCGAGCGGTGGGGAGGTCTGTCGGACAACCAGGGCCTGGTGGAGCAGGCCGATGTGAGCCCGCTCGGGTCCGACCCGTCGGACTACCCCCTCCCGTTGTTCCCCGGCGCGTCGAGCGCCAGCCAGACCGTTGCGGTGGTCAGTGGCGTCTCGTCGGTGCGGGCCACCGGCTACGGCAACCCCATCAGCTACACACCTGAGGACCAGCCGATCAACGCCTTCGACCACGACCCCAACACCGCGTGGGTGGTCGGTGCGTTCAGCCCCGTCGACGGCCAGCGCATCCAGGTCGACCTCGACCGACCGGTCACCACCGACCACCTGACGCTCCGCCAGCCTGCCGACCCCACGGCGAACCGGTCCATCACCCGGGTCGCCCTGCGCTTCGACGGCGGTCATCCCGTCACCGTCGATCTGGGGGCCGGCTCCCGTCGAGGAGCCGGCCAGGAGGTGCGCTTCCCGACCCGCACCTTTGCCCACCTGACTGTCACCATCACCGGGAACAGCCGGGACGGATCCAAGCGCTTCGACGGGCTCTCTCCGGTCGGCTTCTCCGAGATCGGGATCCCCGGCGTGGCCGCCGCCCGCCAATCGCTGCGCCTGCCCACCGGCCTGCTCTCGCGGGCCGGCGCCGCCTCCGCAGCCCACCGCCTCGTTGTGGTCCTGGCCCGGCAGCGGGCCGCCAAGATCCCCCGCTCCGACCCCGAGCCCGACATGTCGCGAACCTTCACGCTCCCCACGGCCCGAACCTTCTCCGTCGCCGGCACCGCCCGCATCGCCCCCGGCGACTCCGACTACCTCATCAACCAGCTGGTCGGGCTCACCCCGCCCGTCGGCCAGCCCCTCCCGACGGCCGCGCCGGGCGCCCCCGGCCCCGCCCGGCTGGTGGCGGCCAACAGCAGCACCCGGCTCTCCGGCGACCTTCGCAGCCGGGCCAACGCCGCCGTGGACGGCAACCCGGCCACCGCATGGATCGCCCAGGGCGGCCCGCAGGCGGGTGAGTGGCTGCAGCTCCTCCTCGACCGGCCGACCACCTTCGACCACCTTGACCTGCAGGTGGTAGCCGACGGTCGCCACTCCATCCCGACCCGGATCACCATCACGACCGCGTCCGGCTCACGCACCGTCGACCTGCCGGCCGTCGCCACCGGTACCGGGTGGCCGCAGGGCGCCACCACCACGGTGCCGCTGCACTTCGCCCCCCTCACCGGCGATCAGGTGCGCATCACCATCGACGCCGCCCGGCCGGTGACCACCCTCGACTACTTCACCGAGTTCACCGGCAAGACCGACACCCTCCCCGTGGCCCTGGCCGAGGTCGGGCTCCCCGGGGTGGCACCGTCGCCTGCCCCGCCCGCGACCATCCCGGTGGCCTGCCGGAGCGACCTGCTTCGCATCGACGGCCGGCCCGTCGACGTGCAGGTCACCGGCGCCACGACCAGCGCACTGGCCGGCGGCGCCCTGCAGATCCGGGCGTGCGGCAGCTCGGCCGGCGGGGTGACGCTCGGGCCGGGAACCCACGTGGTCCAGACCAACCCGCGCCTGCCCGCCGGGTGGGACGTCGACGGCCTGACCCTGGCATCCGACAAGGGCGGCGGGCCGTTGGCGCCGACATCCGCCGCGGCCGTCCCGGCCCCGGCGGCCACCTCCTCACCGGCCGTCCGGATCCTGCACCAGGACCGGACCAGCATGTCGGTCCGGGTGGTGCCCGACGGCCGGGCGTTCTGGCTGGTCCTCGGCCAGAGCCAGACCTCGGGATGGCGTGCCACCCTCCCCGGCGGGCGGTCGCTGGGCCCGTCCCAGCTGATCGACGGGTACGCCAACGGCTGGTACATCCCTGCCTCGGCGCTGTCCGGCGCCGCCACCATCCACCTCACGTGGACACCGCAACGTCTGGTGTGGGGCGCGCTCGGTGTCTCGGCGCTCGGGGTGGTGACCGCCGCCGTGCTCGCCGCCGCCCCCCCTGGCCTGGCGGCCGTCCGCCCGGAGGTGCTGGCCGGGCGCTGGCGGCGCCGACCACGCCGGCGCCCCGGTCGCGATCGCCCCCCCGCCGGGCATGGAGCCTGGGCCTTCACCCCCCAGCTGGTGGGCCTGGCCGACATCGACCGGGTCCGCCCGTCGTCGGCCATCGCGCTCCTGGCGGCCGTCGTCGGTGGCGCCGTGGCCGCCGTCGTGGCCCGGCCGGCGACCGGCGGGGTGGTGGCGCTCGGCATGTTCGTCGTGCTCCGGCTCGGTCACGGCCGGCGGGTCCTGACCGCCGGCGCCGGGGCCGCCGCCGCTGCCACCGGCCTCTACGTGCTCGTCCAGCAGCACCGCTACCGCTACTGGCCGACCATCGACTGGCCGAGCGACGTCAGCCTGGCCGACGCGCTGGCCTGGCTGGCCGTCTGCCTGCTCGCCGCCGACGCCGCGGTTGAGGTGGTACGCCACTGGCGCACCCGGCGTCGGGACTAGCCTGCCACGACCATGCTGCACCCTGACGAGCCCCGGGACAGTCGCTCCCGACCGGTTGGCCTGTGCGACGAGCCGCCGCCCACCCGACCGGGCGGTGCGGGCGGTCCGGGCAGCCTGGGCGGTGCGGGCGGCGTGGGCGGCGTGGGTCGGTCCTGGCGGCTGTACCAGGCCTTCCGGGTCGAGCAGAGCGACCCCGACCGCTTCTACACGGCCCAGGCCGCCGACTCCGTCGCCCAAGTGCGACGTTGGGTTGACGTCACCGGTCGGCTGGTGCTCGACGTCGGCGGTGGCGCCGGCTACTTCGCCCGCGCCTTCGCCGCCGCCGGGGCCCGGGCCGTGCTGGTCGAGCCCGGAGCGGGGGACCAGTCGGTGTCCGCCGCCCCGGTGTCCGCCGCCCGGGTGTCCGCCGCCCCGGTGTCCGCCGCCCCGGTGTCCGCCGCCCCGGTGTCCGCCGCCCCGGTGTCCGCCGGAGCTGCGGTGGCCGGGGGGGCGGCGGTGGCCGGGCCTCCGCGTCGTTCGCGCGATAGCCCACGGACGTCCCTGGGCTACCGCGCGAACGATGATGCGACGGGTGATGCCGGCCCGGGTCCAGACGCGCTCGCCGTCGCTCGCCGGCATGCCGCCGCAGTGCGTCCGGGCCGGCTGAGCCCCGGGGTCACCGTGGCCGGCGATGGCTACTGCCTGCCGGTGCGCAGCGGGTGTGTCGACCTGGTGTTCTGCTCGAACGTCCTCGAGCACGTCCCCGAGCCCACCGGCCTGGTGAGCGAGCTGGTCCGGGTAGCCCGGCCGGGCGGGCTCGTCTACCTGTCGTGGCCGACCTGGTACTCGCTCCGTGGCGGGCACGAGACGTCGCCGTGGCACGTCTTCGGCGGCCACTACGCGGCCCGGCGGTACCAGCGCCGCACCGGCCGGCCGCCTGGGAACTGCTTCGGCCACACTATGTACGCCCGCCATGCCGGGCCGGTCTTGCGGCACCTGCGCGGGCGGGCCGACGTCACCGTCGTCGACATCCTTCCCCGGTACCACCCGGGATGGCTGCACTGGGTGGTCCGGATCCCCGGCCTTCGCGAGGTGGCGGCGTGGAACGTGCTCGCCATCCTGCGACGGACCGCCCCGTGAGCGGCGAGCACCTGGTCGCCGAGCACCTGGTCGAGGGCACCATCGTGGCCGCAGCTGCGGCCGCGGCCTACAACGTCGGCTTCGCCGTCGAGAAGCGCGCCCTCGGCGCCATCCGGGACCTGGACCTCGGCCGACCGGTCAGCACCGTCCGCAGCCTGATCGGCTCCCCGCTGTGGTGCGCGGGGTTCGCAACCATGCTCGTCGGGCTCGGCCTCCAGGTGCTGGCCTTGACGCTGGTGCCGATCTCGGTGGTCCAGCCCGTCCTGGCCTCCGGTCTGGGTTTGCTAGCCGTGGCCTCGCACGTCTTCCTCGGGGAGCGCCTCAGCCGTCGCGAGTGGGTGGCCGTTGCCCTGATAGTGGTTGCGCTCGTGGCCGTCGGGGCGTCGGAGTCGTCCAGCACCGACCAGGCCGGCGACCACGCGGACCTCCTTGCCCTGGTGGTCGTGGGGCTGCCGGCTCTGGTGCTGGGCGGGGCCCTGTTCTCCGCCACGTCCCGGCGCCGGCCCGCCGGCGCGCCCGGGGTGTCGTTCGGTCTGGGCTGCGGTCTGGTCTACGGCGTAGCGGCCCTGGCGACCAAGGCCGTCGCCGCCCCGATCGAGTCCGGCGGCCTGATCGCCGGAGTGCTCCACGACGTGACCCGTCCGTACGTCTACATCCTGGGATTGACGTCGCTCGGCGGCCTGTTGATGTTCCAGACGGGGTTGCAACGCTGTCGGGCGGCGGTGGTGGTCCCTGTCTCGAACGTGACGTCGGGCGCGCTGGCCGTGATTGCCGGCACCGTCGTCTTTGGCGAGTCGCTCCCGCCGGCGTGGTGGCAGGAATTGCTGCGGATCGGTGGCTTCGCAGCCATCCTGACCGGCGCCGTGCTGTTGTCGCTACGCCAGCCGACAGAAGTCTCGCACCCCTCGGATGCCGCAGGTGCCTCGGGTCGGTCGGGTGTGGGTGCCTCGGGTGGTGCGGCACCGAGCCGGCTCTCCGGTCCGGTCGGCGGCCGCGGCGATGCCCGTCGGCGAGCGGCTCCGGTCGGGCGCGAAGCACGCGGGACGGTCGGGGGGTGAGCGCGGTCGGTCATAGTGAGACTCGGGAGGCCCGTCGGCAGGCGCGGCAAGAGGCATGGGCCGAGGGCGGCGCCAGGGAGTGCAGTCGGGACGGCTGGTGGCGGTCGAGGTGGTGGCAGTGGGTCGTCGGCCTGGCCGTATTGGCCGTCGCCGTCCGCGTCGCCGCCGTGCTGGGCAACGCCGGGCTGGTGGCCCACGGCGACTCCGACTTCTACACCACCGAAGCCAACCTGCTGGTCACCGGTCACGGGTGGATCAACCCCTTCACCTATTACGGCCCGACCCACGCCGCAGTTCCCAGCGCGGCGTTCCCGCCACTGTTCACCCTGGTCCTGGCGGCCGCCTCCGCCGCCGGGGCCAAGTCGTTCCTGGCCCACCGCCTCTGGTGCTGCCTGATCGGGTCGCTCGCCGTCCCCCTCGCCGCCGTGGTCGGCCGCCGCCTGGGGGGAACCAGGACCGGTCTCATCGCCGCTGCGGTGACCGCGCTGTACCCGAACCTGTGGCTGCCCGACGCCCTGGGCATGTCCGAGACCCTCTCCCCGGTCCTGGTGCTGGTGGTCCTGCTGCTGGCCTACCGGTTGTGGGATCGGCGCACGTGGCGGGCGGCGGGCTGGTTGGGGCTTTCCATCGGCATCACCGCCCTCGGGCGCGACGAGCTGGCCCTGCTCGCCGTGCTGATCCTCCTCCCCATGGCCATGGCCCGGCGCATGGGCCCGTTCCGCCACCGTGTGCGCCTGCTGGTCGCCGGTGGCCTGGCCGCCGCCATCGCTGTTGCTCCGATCGTGGCGTTCAACCTGACCCGCTTCGACACGCCGGTCTACATCTCCGACGGGCTGGGGGTGACGCTGGCGTCGGCGAACTGCCCGCTGACCTATCACGGGCCCAGCACCGGGTACTGGTCCATCGTCTGCGCCGGATCGGCCCCGACCGATTCTCGGGCCGACGAGGCCGTGCAGGGCGCCGAGGAGCAGGCCTACGCGATGGCGTTCATCCGCCGCCACGCCGGCGAGCTGCCTTTGCTCAGCGCCGAGCGGCTAGGGAGGGCCTTCGGCGTCTTCCGCCCTCTGCAGCAGATCCAGTTCGACTCCTTCCTCGAGAGCCGCCCGCGACACTGGGCTCTCACTGGCCTGGGCACCTACTACGGCCTGGTGCTCCTCTCCGTCGGCGGGGTGGTCGTGCTGCGCCGGCGCGGGTTACCCGTCTACCCCCTTCTCGCCGTAGGTGCCGACGTGGTGGTGTCGGTCGTGCTGACCTTCGGGCAGACCCGTTACCGCTCCACCTTCGAGGTGTCCCTCGTCCTGCTGGCGGCCGTCGGGGTCGATGCGCTCCTTCGGCGGCGGCCGGCTGGACTGGCTGCTGTCCGTGACGCCGGCCTCGACGATGTCGCTCGGGCCCGGGTTGCGGCTGTCGAGGCGCCCACCACGGTGGCGTAGCGCCGGCAATTGTGTTCAAAAGTGGTTGATCTTTCTTCCGCCCCAAATTGCACACAATCGCCTAGCGACGCTCGGCCCGTCGCTGTCGGGCGGTCAGATGGGGTCGCCGAGCAGCCTGACGCCTGGCGCCGGCCGGCGCCGCCGGGCCTCGTGGGCCAACGCCTCCAGCGTTCGCCGGGCGGTCGTGTCCCAGGTGAGCTCCTGGGCTCGGAGCCAGGCCGCCTCGCCGAACTGCCTGCGCAGCTGGTGGTCGCGCAGCACCCGGTCCAGGCCGGCCTCCAGGTCGGCGGGGTCGTCGGCGAGGAGGCCCGTCCGCCCGTCGAGCACCGCGTCGGCATGGCCGGGGATGCGGGTGACGACCGACGGCGTCCGGCAGGCGGCGGCCTCGGTGATGGTCATGCCCCAGCCCTCGTGCGATGACGTCGACGTGACGACCCAGGCCCGGCGGTACAGGTCCACGAGAGCGTCGTCGTCGAGGTGGCCGGGAAGGTGCAGCCAGCTGGTGGCGCCGGCCGCCGCCACCGCGGCCTCGATCTCGGGTCGGGCGTAGCCCTCGCCGCCGATCACCGCCTGCAGGTCGGGATGGCGTTGTCGCAAGCGGCCGAGGATGTCGACCAGGGTCGGGAAGCCCTTGTAGGGGACCAGCCGACCCACCGCCGCCACGAGGGGTGTCGGGGAGCGCAGGCCGCCGGGACCGAAGCGGTCGTCGATGCCGGGCGGGACGACGGTCACCCGATCGGGATGGAAGCCCATGGTGTCGAGGATCGTCCGACGCGAGGAGCTCGACAGGGTGACCACCGGCGTCTGGCGGTAGAACGGTGGCGCGATCCGCTGTTCGACGGCTTCGCCGACCCGGGCCAGCCGGGGCGGGAGCACCTGGTGCCACATCGACCCGTGCACGTGGTGGAGGAACACCACCGTGGGGACACGGGCCCAGATCGGCGAGAAGAACGGCATGCCGTTCCAGATCTCGACCATGCCGTCGGGCTTGGCCGCGCCGAGCACGCCACGCAGGGCCGCCGCCGGGAAGATCCCGTAGCGCCCGCTGCGCCGCTCGAGGCGATAGCCGTCCCGCCAGCCTCGCGCCGGGTGCCCGGCCGCCCGAGACGTCTGCATGGTGACGTCTAGCCCAGCCTCGGCCCACCGCTCGGCAATGCGTGCGGCGTGCAGCTCCGAACCGCCGGCCTCGGGGTCGTCGAGATCTCGCCACGCTAGGATCTGCAGCCGGCGCAGGCCCGCGTCCGCGGCCAGGTCGCCGAGCTTGCCCGCCGCCGAGCGCGGCGTGGCGCCGCCGGAGCGATCGAGGGAGACGTCGGCGCCGTCGGCCAGCTCGTTCACCAGTTCGACCTCGGCGGCGCTCACGGCCGGTCCCACTGATGGCCCGTCACCGAGACACCGTCGAGACCGCCGACACGCTTGGGCCGGCCGAGTGCGCCGACCCGGCCTGCGCGTCCAGCCGCGGGAGCGGGGGCGCCGGCACCCGTCGGGGCTTCAGTCGCAGCAACGGGCGCTCGAACAGCAGATAGCTGGCGGCCGCGGATGCCACGGCCAGGGCCAGCACCGGGACGGCCAGCGCCGGCAGGGGGATGGTGAAGAGCCGATCGCCGGTCCAGCGCAGCCACAACGTCACCCACGCCTGGTGCCACAGGTAGATGCCGTAGGACACGGCGCCGACGGCCGCCACCGGACGCAGCTGCAACCCGCGCCTGATGAGGCCGCGGCGGGCCGGGCCGACGACGGTCGGCGCCACCAGGAACACGCCGAACAGACCGTAGAGCACCTGGCGCGTCAGTCCGAGCGGCAGTGACGTCCGGTACAGCGGGATGGTGGAGATGCCGAGGTGGGACACGGCGACGAAGGCGCCGGCGGCGAGGGCCCAGCTCGCCCACGGCACCCATGGTCGGTCCAGCCACGTCGCCTGCCCGGGGTGCTGGCCGACCCAGGTGGTGGCCACGGCCAGCAGCATGCCGAGGGCGAAGAGGTCCAGGTTGGCCGGGAGCCAGTCGGGCATGAGGCCACGGAGGCGGCTGGTCCCAGCCAGCGCCCACAGGCGGAACCCGAGGCTCGAAGCCACCAGGGCGCCCAGCCCGACCACCTGGCGGCGCACCCAGGGTGACCTGGCGTTGGTCGGCCGGTGGCGCGACCGGCCGGCCAGGAGCACCGCCAGCGCCGGCAAGGCCACGTAGAAGGACATCTCCGTGCACAGCGACCACGCCTGGGTGATGCCCGTGAGGGCATGGGTGGGGGAGTAGATCTGGGCAAAGCCGTAGTACAGCAGCGCTGCCCGCCATCCGGGGACCACACGGTCGGCGTGCAGGACATAGGTCACGACGGTGAAGGCCAGCCAATAGGCGGGCAGGACCCGCAGGAGGCGTCGGGTGCAGTAGCGGCCCACGCTGGGCGCCGGCCGCATCCCGGCGGCGGCCTGCACCCAGGGCCGGTAGAGCAGGAAGCCGGAGATTACGAAGAAGACCGACACGCCGATCTCCAGGCGCGCCGTGTAGATGCCGAGTGGGGAACGACTGGTGAAGCCGGAGACAAAGCTGGTGTGCACGCCGACGACCGACAGGGCGGCAATCGCCCGCAGTCCGTCGACGCACGCCAATCGGTCGCCCATGCTGCTGTCGCTGATCGTGACCCCCTGCCTGACTGTCGATCTGTCGTCGCGCTCGGCGTCCGCAACGACCGGGTCGCGGACCCGAGCAGGCTAGCGGTCGACCGCCCCGGGGTGCATGCCTCCGCCCAGGGAGGGATCGGTGTGCCGGCTCTAGCCGACCGCGGGCTCGACCGGGATCGGCACTGGCGTCGGGTCGGCGGCGCCGGTGAAGCGCGCCGGTCGGGTGGCTGCGGCCGCCTGGTCGTCGATGGTCAGGGCCACCAGCGCTCCGCCGGCCGCCACCCCGGCCGCGGCCAGGAACGCCCAGTGGTATGCAGCCAGGTTCGCCACCGAGTGGCCTGCCACCTGGTGGACGACACCGACGGCCGCGATCACGGTGCTCAAAACGGCGACACCCACCGCGCTTCCCATCTGCCGGCCGGCGTTGAACAGTGTCGACGCCCGACCGGTGGCCGCCGGCGTGATGGTCGCGAACGCGGCAGCCTGGGACGGGACGAACACCTGGGCCATGGCGAAGCCCATCGCGAACAGCAGCAGGCGCATCCACCACAAGCTGGTGGTCTGGCCGACGAGGGCCATCAGGCCGATGGCCAGCGCGACGCCGCACAGCCCTCCCGCCATCACCCGCCGTGGTCCCAGGCGGGGGTAGAGAACCCGGCTGGCGAGCTGGGCGCCCAGCATGACGCCGATGGCCTCGGGAAAGGTGCTCAGCCCGGAGGCCAGCGCGCTCAGTCCCCGCCCGTACTGGAAGAACAGGGCGATGATGTAGAGGCTGCCGATGAACGCCACCGATCCCAGGACGACCACCCCGGTGGCCGACCGGTAGAGGCGGTCGGTGAAGAGCCCCACGTCGATCAGGGGAGACGTGGTGCGTCGTTCCCACAGCACCAGGGCCACGAGCAGGACGCCGCCGACTGCGATGGTGGAGTCGATGAGCGGGGTTCCCCACCCGGAATGCGGGCCCTCGGAGATGCCGTACATGGCCAGTCCCAGGCCGATGCCGGCCAACCCGAAGCCGATCCCGTCGAAGCGGCCCGGCGTGCTCTGCCGTTGTTCGTCGAGGAACAGCATGCCGAAGAGCAGGGCGGCGACCCCGATGGGGACGTTGACGTAGAAGACCCACCGCCAGGACAGATCGGTGACGAGGAGGCCGCCGAGCACCGGGCCGAGTGCCGGCGCGAAGGTGGTCGGCACCGTCAGGATGCTCGATGCCCGAATTCGCTCGGCCGGTGGGAACGTCCGAAACAGCATGGCCATGCCGACCGGGGCCATCATGCCGCCACCCACGCCCTGCAGGATCCGGAACGCCACCAGCTCCCCGAAGCTGCTGGCCAGGCCACAGAGGGCCGAGGCCACCGTGAACAGGAGCGTGGCACCGAGGAGCACCCGCTTGCCCCCCAGGCGGTCGCCGAGCCATCCCGACGCGGGGATGAACACGGCCAGGCTGACCAGGTAGGCGATGGCGACGCCGTCGATGGACGACGCGGCGACGTGGAAGTCCCGACCCAGCGTGGGTATGGCCACGTTGACGATGGTGGCGTCCATGATGTTCATGAACATGACCGCCACGAACACGGCGGAGACGGCCACCTTCTGGTTCATGCGGGACAGGGCGGGGGCAGGTGCAGACACGGAGGGACCTTCACGCTCGACAGATGCTGAGGAACCTCACTATAGTGAGGCGGGTCCGGACCGGCAACCAGTTTTGACGGCGGGAGATTCTATTGCAGCCACAGACCGGTGACGAGGTCATCGACGCAGTCCTGCGCGCTGCGCATCGATTGCGAACGCTCGTGGATGCCGAGCTGCGCGACGAGGGACTCTCCCTGGCCCGCATGAAGGTGATGCGCGCCGTCGAGGGCGAGGCGCGCTCCATGCGCGAGGTGAGCGGCATGCTCGGCATCGCCCCGCGCTCGCTGACCGACAGCGTGGACGGGTTGGAGGCGGCGGGGCTGGTCCGACGCTCGCCGCACCTCGAGGACCGTCGCTCCACCCTGCTCGGCCTGACCGAGACCGGCCGGCGGGTGTTGGACGGCCTCGCCCAGGTCTCCGCCGAGCGGGCGTCGGCCTTGACGGCGACGCTCGGAGCCGACGAGCGGCGGCCCCTGATCGAGCTGTTGGCCCGGGTGGCGCCGCCCGAGGTGGTGGCGGCGCGGCGGGCGGAACGAGCCCTGGCCGGGGCCGCAGGTCAGCGGCTGGGGAAGAGCGAGTAGTCGGCGAAGTTCCCGTAGAGGCGTTCGGTGTCGCGCTCGGGGCCGTAGGTGACGGCGTGCACGAGGAGGTCGCCCCCCACGAAGGCGCCCTTCCAGGAGCCGGCGATCCCCCCGAAGACCTCTTGGCGGTCGCCCCGGCTGCGTGGCTTGTTGATGCCGACCTTGAACGCCTGCAGCTGCTCGCCGACCCGGGCGCCGAAGGCGTGGTCGTCGGTGGCGATGCTGGCCACCAGGGCGCCGTTCGAGGCGTTCATGGCGGCCAGGAGCTCGGCTTCGGTGTCGACGATCACCACTGAGTCGAGCGGTCCGAAGGGCTCGGCGTGGTGCAGCGACCAGCTCGCCGGCGGTTGCAGGACGCTGGCCGGAGCCACGTAGGCCGATGTGTCCTGCGCGTCCAGGAAGCGGCCTTCGCCGACCGAGCGGCGGGAGAGCGGAATGCCACCGGCGTTGACCGCCTCGTCGAACGCGGTCGCTAGCTCGTTGGCTTTCGTGTCGTGGATCACCGGGCCGAAGTCCAGGTCGGGGAACGGGTCGCCGGCGGCATTCACGGCGAGGGGGTGGCCGAAGCGGACGGCGGCCAACACCGGGAGGTAGGCCTCGAGGAATGCAGGGAACAGCCGGCGCTGCACCACGTAGCGGGGGTATGCCGTGCAACGCTGCTTGGCGTACTCGAAGCCCTTGCGTAGGTGCTGGGCGAGCAGGTGCCACTGGCTGAAGTCCCAGACGCCCCAGCAGTTCAGTCCCTCCTGCTCGAGCATGTGGCGCCGACCGGTGTCGGCGAGCGACACGGCCACCCGTCGCCCGTTCGCCCGGCCACCGACGAAGGCCAGTGCGCCGAGGCCCTCGGACCGGACCAGGACCTCGCCGAGCTGGCCGCCGGCACCGGAGAGCAGGGTGACGGGGAGCCCGGCCCGCCGCATCAGGGCATGAGCCAAGGTCAGGCAGTGGAACCCGCCCTGCGACGGGGTCTTGGCCACGACCGCGTTCCCGGCGAGCAGTTGGACCAGCTCGGCGTGCACCTGGACGCTCATGGGATAGTTCCAGCTGGCGATGTTGGAGACGGGGCCGGCCAGAGGCACCCGTTGCGCCCCGTCCGGCGCCTGCAGCTGGCGCTCGATCTGGCCGACGTACCAACGCACACCGTCCAGGCAGCGGTCGACGTCGGCGGTGGCCAGGCGCCATGGCTTCCCGATCTCCCACACCAGCAGCAGGGCGAGCAGGTCCCGGTGCTCGGTGAGGGAGTCCACCGCCGCGGTGACCCGCACCCGCCGTTCGTCGAGATCGACGGTCACCCATTCGTCGTGCTCACGACAGGCGTGGGCCACGGCCGCCACCGCGTCGTCGTAGGTGACCCGTGGCGGACCAGGGATCGGCGAGCCGTCGATGGGCGTGACGTGGTCGCCGGGTGTCCCCGAGCGGCGCCACTCGCCTTCGACCAGGTTCCGCAGCCGGTCGGAGTCGAACGCCTCTGGGGCGACCGAGACGCAGCGGGCGTAGGTCTCCCACCACGAGGTCCCCGGTTTCAGCATGAGCCCCACAAGCATTCTCCCCTGTCGGTCGACAGACAGCGAGCCTAGAACCGGGCCGCGGCGGCGGCTCCACCATGGGTCGCCTGGTAGGCCGGGCCAACTGGGCTGCACGCCTCGAACCTGCCGCCGGGCCTCCCCGATCTCGGCCAACATAGAGTTGCGCCATGAGCGCGCATCTCACGCCCATCGAGCAGGAGACCTTCCGCACCGTGCTCGGCCACTTCGCCAGCGGTGTGACCATCGTGACGGGTGACGGCGACGACGGGCCGGCCGGTTTGGTGTGCCAGTCGTTCTTCTCGCTGTCGATGGACCCCCCTCTCGTGGCCGTGTCGCCCTCCGTGGGTTCGACCAGCTGGCCGCACATCGTCCCATCCGGCGCGTTCTGCATCAACGTCCTGGCCGACACCCAGGAGCCGCTCTGCCGGGCGTTCGCCCGATCGGGCGGCGACAAGTTCGCCGGCATCGGGTGGACCCCGGCGCCCACCGGGTCACCCCGCCTCGACGACGTGCTGGCGTGGGTGGACTGCCGCATCGAGAACGTCTACGAGGCCGGCGACCATTGGCTGGTCATCGGCGCGGTAGCCGATCTCGGTGTGGGGCACGGCGAGCCCCTGCTGTTCTATCGGGGCGGGTTCGGGAGCTTCACGGCGTGACCTCGGCATGGTTTTCCCACCAGGCGTCGGTGATCTGGAGTCCCGACCGGTTGCGGGTGTCGAGGCCACCACCGCCGTCTGGCTGCCCAACGTCTGGTCCTGCCGCACCCGACTGCGTTGGTCCACCGTGATAGGGCGCCCCTGGTGGGCGGTGTCGTAGAGGGAAGCCGCCTTCGACGGGCGCCATCCGGCCGCCGGGATGGTGCTTATATCCACTCCCCGGCCACCTGGTCCATCCACCGGCGCCACTGCTCGATGTCCCAGGGGCTGTCGGTGCCCGCGGCCTCGTTCAAAACCGGCTCGTGGCCACGGCGCCCGAACAGCTGCCCCCAGATGTCGGCGGCGCAGCGCCGCACCAGCGGGACGACGCCGTTGGCGTCCACCTGGTGGGCCGGGCCGCTGACCGACACCGCAGCGATGGCTCGACCGGCGCCTCGGATCGGTGCGGCCACGCAACGCAGACCCGGGATGTGCTCCTCGCTCTCCAGGGCCCAGTGCGTCGTGCGGACCGTCGCCAGCTCCTGGCGGAACACGGCGGGCACCACGATCGTCCGACCCGTGCGCCGCTCGAGCCCGTGCTCGATGGCTGCCTCGATCACCCGATCGCCGGCGAACGCCAGCAGCACCTTGCCGGCGGCGGTGCAGTGGGCAGGCATGCGGCCCCCCACCCGCGTCGGCAGCGACGGTGCCCCGTCGCCCCACAGCTTCTCCAGGATGACCACGTCGAAGCCCTCGAGCATGCCGAGGTGCACGGAGTGCCCGCTGGACGCCTGCAGGTCCTGCAGGTAGGGGAGGGCGCGCTCTTGGAGGCGGTTGCGCCCCGCCACCAACCCACCGACCTCGAAGAACCGCCGCCCCAGCCGATAGCCCGACGGGATCCGCTCCAGCCAGCGCACCTCGACTAGTTGGTCGGACATGCGGTGCACCGTGGACTTGGGCAGGCCGGTCCGATCGGTGAGCTGGCCGAGGGACAAGGTGGGGGAGGCGGCGTCGAACGCGTCGATGATGAGCGAGACCCGACCGACGACCGACTCGCGCCGGTCCGGCGTTCCGTCCCCTGCGTCCGAATGCGCAATCGCGGCGCCCACGGCGACCGGTGCAGCCTCGGACCGCCGGGCTTCCCCGTGCACGTCGGCCACCTCCGGGATGGTACCTGGCCGCTACCCGTGCTGCTGACCGGGACGAGTATCTCGGGGACCGTCGGCCGTGATCGACGTCGATCCGGCCGATTCTGGGGTCAGGAAACTCGCACCCGTGCGAGTTTCTCGACACCAGAATGTGTTCGAGCTGCACGATGCCGCCCCGGCCCACCGCTTCGGGGCCAACGTCGGGGCACCACCGGGCCGTGGCCATGGCCGCGGCGTTCGAGCGACTCCGAATCCTTCCAGCGGCTGGTGCAGGCCAGGGAGACCAGATCATCCAGATACGCCGAGCTGGGCCGCCAGCCGGACGGTGCCCACTGAGGGGGGACAGGATGGAGGGCTACGAGAGCAAGCCGGCGCGCCACGTGACGTTGCAGTCCAGGAGGCCGTGAAGAACTGTGACCGGGACGTATGGCTCGGGCTCTTCCTTCACGACGTCCGTGATGGCCGACCCCATCGGCGTGTCACCGCTGGATCCCGCAGGCCGGGTCACCGTGCGCAACGGGTATCGCCGTTTTCTACGACACGGTGATTGCCAGGGCATGGTGCGCTCCGCCGTAGGCGAGTCATCATGGCCGGCGACGAGTAGGCCAACGTGGGGATTGTCCAACCAACATTATGTTCCCAACTTTCCTACGGAGTAACCTCCGAGTGGAGGCGTTTCTAAGTGACGCTGCGGCAGAGGCGATATCAAATGGTGTGTGTGGCCCTCGCAATCGCATTCGTGGGCGGGGCAACGGGTTGCGGTGGGGAGACCGCAGTGCGGGCTGGTTCGGGGGATGATCCCTCCATCGTGAGTTCGACCACAACTTCGACGATAAGAGTTCGACTGGCAGTCAACCGACGACGTCATCGAAGTCGACATCGATGACGTCGGTGCCGTCAAGCACCACATCGATGACATCGGTGCCATCAATCACCACGCTGTGCTCTTCCTCGGTGTCATCGCTCTCACCGGGAGCTAAACGACGAAGGGTTATCAAGAACTGTTGCAGAATGAAGCTATGGGCACTCTCACAATTGGATTCACTCTTACTAATGTGGGCACGAAGAGCTGTAATATGGACGGTTATATGATTCCACTGTGGAGTGCGGGTGTGTCGCCTGCGTTGGGCGGCTTATCGACGGAGTCTGCGATTACGAAGGCGTCGGCTGGAGAGGCGTCAGCGGCGGGGATAGTTGCGAGCGTCCTTTCACTTGCACCAGGGGCGCCGGCGGCGTTTATTATGACCGGAAAGGGCGCGAAAGGCGGCTCCTTCGAGGCTGTCGTCGATATCCACACAGACCTCCTGTCAGGCAACGGAGCTTCGCTCGCCTCCACACAGACCTCCTGTCAGGCAACGGAGCTTCGCTCGCCTCCACACAGACCTCCTGTCAGGCAACGGAGCTTCGCTCGCCTCCACACAGACCTCCTGTCAGGCAACGGAGCTTCGCTCGCTATCCACACAGACCTCCGGTCGGGGTGCCGAGGTCAGCTGGCGACGGACTTGAGGAGCGCTTCGTTCGGCTCGGCCGGGAGCTGCTCGAGCGGCGCCGACAATTCGGCGACCGACGGGCCCACTCGCGCCGCGTCGGCGGCCAGGATGTCGAGGTCGAAGTCGTAGAGGCGGGCGACGTTCCCGCCGAGCAGGGCGCGCAGCTCCAGTTCGGGTACATCCTGGAACACGAGCCGCAGGTGTTCACGGCTGAACGGGCAGGTGCCCTCGTCGTGGGGATAGTCGCTGCCCCACATGAACCGGTCGGCTCCGATCAGGGCGCGAGCCGCGGCGTCGGCCGGTGTGGGCTGGCTGGCCCCGACCCAGCAGTTCTGGTGGAAGTACTCGGTCGCCGAGCGGGGCAGGATCTGATCGTCGGCGAAGCGCAGCTCGCCCACCGCCTTGTTCGTGCGGATGCGCTCCAGGATGTCGTCGAGACGCCGCAGGAGCGGCGGGACCCAGGCGCAGCCCATCTCGGTCATCACGAACTCGAGGCGCGGGAACCGTTCGAACACGCCGCCGATCAGCAGTTGCACGAACGGGCGCTGCGAGTAGAAGGGAATCTCCGCGAGCATGAGGACAGCCGACGACGGGGTACGGGCGTACTGGGGCGATCCGGTGCCGCCATGGCTGTTCACCGGCACGCCGAGGTCCTGGCACACCGCCCACAGCCGGTCGTATTCGGGGTGGTTGAGCGGCTTGATCCAGTCGACGTCGGGCGGGATGTTCGGCAGCAGGATCCCGCCGCGCAGGCCATGCTCCTTGATCCAGTGGATGTCATCGATGGCAGCGTCGAGGTCGTTGAGGAAGATCTGGCCGATGCCGGCTCGCCGGGCCGGGTATTCGGCTACGAAGTCGGCCAGCCAGCGGTTATGGGCCCGGATGCCGGCCAGCCGGTGGGGGTAGTCGTCGGGGCTCGGCGGCGGGGCGAAGAGGACGAACATGGGAAAGAACGGGGGGATGGTGTTCGGGAACAGCACCTCGCCCACGATGCCGTCGCGCTCCTGGTCGGCCCAGCGGCGCTCGCTGTCCCAGTTCCGGATTCGCAGGTCGGTCTGCTTCAGGTCCTGGTACGGGTTCCGGTACTTCCCCCGCCAGGCGTCGAAGTCGTCGAGGTACTTCGGGTCCAGGTAGTCGCGGTACTGGGCGTGGCTGCCGCCGGCGTGAGTGTCGGCGGAGATGATCGTGTAGCTCGGCGCAGTCATCGCTAGAATCCTATTCCATAAATGGTCGGGCTGAGCCAGTTGCTGGGTGGCCGGGCTTCAGTTGACCTGGCGGTCGCTGCCCTATGCCCTGGCCGTCTCGGGAAGGACCATCGACCTGCTCGGCGGCCGCCTCATCACGACGCTCCTCGGCCAGTTGGAGCGCACCGGAGGCCGATACGGTTGCGGACGATGGAGGGCGGCGGCCAGGAGACCTCACCATCATCGAGCGCTGCTAACCGGGCGGGGTGGGGCCCCGCCTCGGCGGGCGGCGGGTTGGGGTGGCCGCCGTCTGACAACGCAGCCGGGCGGGGATGGGGCCCCGCCTCGGCGGGCGGCGGGTTGGGGTGGCCGCCGTCTGACAACGCAGCCGGGCGGGGATGGGGCCCCGCCTCGGCGGGCGGCGGGTTGGGGTGCCCGCCGTCCGACAACACAGCCCTGGTTCGGGCGGCTACGGCGCTGGCGGCGGCGTCACCTCGATGGCTGCATCGAACACGGCCGCCACGTCGGCCGCGTACAGGGCGACCGCGTGCTCGCCGATCTGGGCCACGGCACGCAACAGCGACAGCATGATGGCCACTACCCCGCCGGCGATGGTGACGGGATCGATCTCGGGCCGGACCGAGCCGCCTATCTGGCCGCTGCGGAGCCGCTCGGCGCACACCTTGCGCAGCTCGGCCAGGGCGGGGATGTCGAGCACCCGGTCGGTCACCTCCGGCTCCAGGCCAGCGAGCAGCCGGCGGGCCAACGGGTGCTGGTCGACCGAGCCGACGAGGGTGAAGAAGAGGGTCTGGCGCCAATCCGCCGCGATGGAGTCGGCCGCCGCGCCGGCCAGGCCGTCGCCGATGACGGCGGCCGCGTCCTCGTCCACTGCCGCCAAGAACAACGCCTCCTTGCTGGGGAAGTAGGCATAGGCCGCCGTGCCTCCCACCCCCGCATCCCGTGCGATATCGGCGACCGAGGTAGGCCGGTATCCTTCGCGACCGAAGCGGGCAATGGCTGCGTCGAGGATTGCCCGGCGGGTCTGCGCACCTTTGGCCATTTGAGGGAAACGATACCAGAATCGAGGACTTGAGTAAATCACTCGAAGTCTCTAGGCTGGGGTTCCGACACCGTTCACACCTCTCTGCCATCACGCCTCTGGAGGAGCGCCCGCCATGACCCAGGCTGCCATCCACGACCGTCGGGTTCCCACCCGCCGCATGTCATTCGAGGATTCTCTCGGTGACGTGCCCCGCCACTTCGCCGCCGACGGCGATCTCATCCTCAGCCACCTGGCCGCATCCCTCTCTGCCGTGTTTCCCGACGGGGAGGAATTCTTCGTCCGCTCGGTGCGCCACTACCGCAGCCAGGTCATCGACCCTGATCTCAAGCGCGAGGTGGCCGGCTTCATCGGCCAGGAGGCTATGCACGGCCGGGAGCACAGGGCGTTCAACGATCGCCTGGCCGAGCTCGGCTACCCGACCAAACGCATCGAGCGGATCACCGACCGGATCCTGCGCACCCGCGAGCGGCTGCTGTCCCCGGTCGGGAACCTGGCCGTCACCGCCGCGCTCGAGCACTTCACCGCCACCCTGGCCGAGCTAGTGCTCACCAGCGAGGCCACCCGCGCCCTGTTCGGGCACCCGGCCGTCCGTGACCTGTTCGTGTGGCACGCGCTGGAGGAGTCCGAGCACAAGGCGGTGGCATTCGACGTGTACCGGGCCATCGGGGGCACCGAGCGTACCCGGGTGATCACCATGAACATCCTGCGCTTCGGCTTCGTGGTGTTCATGACTGCGAACATCGCCGCCTCCCTCGCCGGCGACCCGACGACCTACCGGCCGGGGAACCTGCGGCGCAGCTGGCGGGCCGTTCGCCGGTCCCCGCTGCTCAGCCGCGACCTGTGGCGCCAGCTAAAGGCGTATAACCGGCCTGGGTTCCACCCCGAGGATCGCTCCACCACCGAGCTGGTGGAGCACTGGCGTCGGGAGCTGTTCGGCGAGCACGGGTCGCTGAACGACAAGCTCGTCAGCTCGGCCGCCTGATGGTCGGGCCGAGCCCCGTCGAGCACCTCGACGTCCTCGTCATCGGTGCCGGTCTGTCGGGGATCGGCGCCGGCCACTACCTTCAGGCCAAGTGCCCGTGGGCCTCGTACGCCATCGTCGAGGCGCGAGCGGCCATCGGCGGGACGTGGGATCTCTTCCGCTACCCGGGCATCCGCTCCGACTCGGACATGTTCACGCTCGGCTACTCGTTCCGCCCGTGGGACGGCGAGGAGTCGATCGCCGGCGGCGACTCCATCCTCCGCTACATCGAGGAGACGGCGTCGGAGTCGGGCGTGGACTCGCACATCCGCTTCCACCACCGCGTCTTGAGCGCGGCCTGGTCCAGTGACGACGCCATCTGGCGTGTGACCGTCGAGCGGACCGACACCGGTGAGGCGGTCGAGATGACCTGCAGCTTCATGTTCTCCTGCACCGGCTACTACCGCTACGACCACGGCTACCAGCCCGACTTCCCGGGCATGGATCGCTACGCCGGCACCGTCGTGCACCCACAGCAGTGGCCGGAGGACCTCGACGTGGCCGGCCGGCGCGTCGTAGTCATCGGCAGCGGCGCCACCGCCGTCACCCTCATCCCGGCCCTGGCGGCCACCGCCGACCACGTGACCATGCTGCAGCGCTCGCCGAGCTACATCGCCTCGTTGCCGGCGAAGGACCCGGTGGCCGACCTCCTGCGCCACTGGCTGCCCGCGCCGGCCGCCGGCCCGTTCGTGCGCTGGTTCAAGGCGCTTACCACCCAGGCATCGTTCCGGCTCAGCCGCTGGTTCCCCGGCCTGGTCAAGCGGGTCCTGCGCGCCCAGCTGACCCGCCAGCTGCCGGCGGGTTACGACATCGACACCCACTTCACCCCCCGCTACGACCCCTGGGACCAGCGGCTCTGCGTCGTGCCCAACGGCGATCTGTTCACGGCGATCAGATCCGGGGCCGCCTCGGTGGTGACCGACCACATCGACACCTTCACCGAGACCGGCCTGCGCCTGCGGTCCGGCGCGGAGCTGGACGCGGACATCGTGGTCACCGCCACCGGCCTCGACCTCCTCTTCCTTGGGGGCGCCCAGCTGACGGTCGACGGCGAGCCCGTCGACCTGGCGAGCAAGCTGACCTACAAGGGCATGATGCTTGAAGGGGTACCGAACCTGGCCGTGGCCGTGGGCTACACCAACGCCTCGTGGACCCTCAAGTGCGACCTCACCTGCGGCTACGTCTGCCGCCTGCTGAACCACCTGCGCGCCACCGGGCAGCGCCAGGCCACCGCGTCGAACGGCGATCCGTCGATCACCGCTGAACCGTTGCTCGGTCTGACCTCGGGCTATGTGCTGCGCTCCGCCGACCGCTTCCCCAAGCAGGGGTCCAAGTTCCCCTGGCAGGTGCACCAGAGCTACCTCCGCGACTACCGAGCCCTGAAGCTGCGCGGCATCGACGACGATGCCATGGTGTTCTCCAACCCGGTGTTCTCCAACCCGGTGTTCTCCAACCCGGTGTTCTCCAACCCGGTGTTCTCCAACCCGGTGTTCTCCAACCCGGCGCTGTCGGGCCCACTGCTGTCGGGCCCCGGGCTTTGCGGCCCGGAGGAGCCGTCGGCGGTGGCGCCGGCCGACGCCTCGGCGGAGTTCGTCTCCTGACCGCCGTTGCGCATCGTTCGCGCGATAGCCCAGAGACGTTCCTGGGGTTACGCGCAAACGATGGCGCCAGCCGACGGCTACGAGGCGACCAGCTTGAAGCGTGGCCCCGGTCGGGTCGGTGACCTCGGCCAGGCGGCCATACGGCGTGTCCTCGGCGGCCTGGACCACCGCGCCGCCCAGCTACACGGCCAGGTCGAGGGGTGCGTCGGTGTCGCCGGTGGCGAAGCACACGGACCGGTGGCCGGCTGCACCGTCGGGAAGCATGGCGGTGGCATTCATGACGCCGGCTCGTTGCTCCTCGCCGCGGCGGTGAGTCATCCGGTTGCTGCGCCAGCCGAGCGGAACCGGCGGCGTGTCGGGCGCGAGGCTCCGGCGCCCGGGTCCCGCTCGGAGAACTCGAGGAGGAGCCACACGCCCTGGCTGATGTGATCGTACGCATCGGCTATGGAGTGGGCGCCAACCGCCCATCGCCGCATCTGCAGGTCGAACACCGCGCTGGCGGCCTGCACCACCTCGCGGGTGACAGGCTCGCCGAGATCCTGGATGGCTTCGCTCCAGAGGTTCACGTTCTCCTGGTTGTTGCAGGCGAAGATCTCCCTCGTGAACGGATCGCTCGAGGCTTCGAGCTCCATCACGACGCGGGCCAGCTGCGGCCGGCACTGGAATCCGCGCATGGACCGGTGCAGGACGTCGGTGAGCCGTTCGGCGTTCGTCTCGCCCCGCAAGGGTCGACGCTCCACGTTGGTCCGCAGCTGGCGTCCCCAGGCGGCCAGCACCTCGGCGAAGAGGTGGTCCTTGGAGTGGAAGTAGCGGTAGACGGTGCCGAGCGCTACGTCGGCGGCGGCGGCCACGTCCTTCATCTGGATCTGGTGGTACGCGTTCGAGCGCAGCAGGGCCAGGCCGGTGTCGACGATCCGCTGTCGCCGCTGGCGCTGGGCGTCGGAGAGGGATTCCGGGGAAGGCGGGGCGCCAGTTCGGCTCATAGACTGAAAGCCAATTCTAGCGCACGGCGAGCACCGCACGGCTCGGGGGTCGGACAAGTCGATCTCTGGGTGCATCTCGGCCCACCAGGCGTCGCATGCCATCGCATCACGGCGACCGTTTATCCGTCGGCTCGCGCGAAGCGGGCGTTGGTCCTCGAGCCCACTGGTCGCGGTGTCGGCCACCACCGTACGGTAGCGACGGCATGGTTGCGGTGGCCTGGCCCCGACGGGCGCCCGGGTGTCCCACTGCAGGGAGCAGGTGCGCTATCCTGGGCGAAGACCAGTTGGCGGGGCCCCGGGCCGAAGCGTGAGACCGCTGAGGCAGGACGTCGGACGGCGAGGGGCTGCGCCGGAATGGAAGGAAGCAGCCAGCGGTTGGATCAACCGGGCCCGCAGGGTGGACCTGCCGGGGTTGGGCGGTGCGCCGCCTCGCGATCCGAAAGGGGTCCGGGGCCGAGGCGAGCCGCAGTGAGTGAAGTGGAGTTCGATGGACCGGATCACGCTCGAAGCAGCGGTCGTCGCGGAGGCGACCGGATATGCCTCGCCGGCCGAGGTGGCATCGTTGGATGCCAACCGGCTGGCGTGGATTGGCGCGCTGCGCCGGCTGCTGGCCGAGACGGACGAGGCGTGGTCGAGTGCCGAACGGATCCGTGGCGAGGAGCGCAGCCAGGTCCTCGCCGACCTGGCCGGCGAGCGCCGGCACCTGGCCGACGCCCTCGTGCGCCTGACCGGAGAGTCGGTGTCGGCGGGCCCGGCGGAGGCCCCGGCCCCTGCTGGGGCGGTCGGCCCGGAGCGTCACGCTCGGGACGAGGTCGAGGTCCTGCCCGCGCAGCTCCAGGCGTCGTGGGCCGACGGCCGGTTGGTGGTCTGGGCCGGCAACCCGGGGACGGCCGGCGACGAGGCGGCCCTCGACGAGCTGTTGGCTGCCGCCGATGCGTCGGCAGTGGGATGGGAGCACCACGCGCCGGTGGCCGTGCTGGGCGGGGCCAGGGCCGAGGCCCGCTCGGCGCCGATCGGCCAGGTGCTGGGATGGCTGGTCGGTGTCGGCGGCGGCCAGGTGGGCGCGGCCACGATCGCCCCGTCGGCTGGCGGTGACCGAGTTGGCGGTGACGGACCTGGCGATGATGGGTCTGACGACGTCGCGCTCCCGGTTGTCGGAGCCAGCCTGCGCTGGGTCGGCGAGGTGGCGGTCTGGGGCGCCGAGCTGGTGGCCGAGGGTCGCATGGTGCCCGTCCTGCGCGGCACGACCGGCGGGAGCGGGTCGAGGGGGATGAGCAAGCACCGGGTCCGCTGGGTTCCGGCCCTGGTGGCCAGGGATCGACTGCAGGGCGTGGTGACCCGCATGCCGGGGGCTGTGTCCACCCTGCAGGCGTCGGCGCAGCCGGAGGGCGTGTGCCGATCGGTGCTGAGCGCCGTGGTCGACGCCGTCTCCCGGGCTGGCGCCGACCGGTTGGTCGCCCCGGCGACCCCGCCGCAGGCCAGCTCGCGAGCCGACGTCTCCGAGGCCGTCCTCTCCGGTCTCGATGGCCGCCCGTTCAGCGCGGACGGTGACGTCGCGGCCCGATTGGCCGACGATCTGAAGCGGTGGGCGTCACCGGTGACCATGACCAGCCGGGTGGGGCTCAGCGTCCGCCTCGACCCGCCTGCCGACGACGGCGGCTGGATGTTGCGCGTCGAGGCCACGGGCGTGGACAAGACCCCCCTGCCGATCGAGCACGCGCTGGTGGTGGCGTCGGGAACCAAGTCGCAGCAGGTCGAGGCCCAGATGCGCCGGCTGGAACGGCTGCTTCCTGTCCTGCGCCGGCCGAGCACTCGCCGCGGGCAGGTCATCCTCGACAGCGACGAAGCGAGCGAGCTGATGTTCACTACCGGCTCGGCGGTGACCGCGGCCGGCTTCGACGTCCTGCTGCCGCTGGTGTCCCGGCGTCGCCCGTCGCCGCAGCTCCGTTTGTTCGCCGAGAGCATCGGCGTCTCCTCACAGGTCGGGGTCCAGCAGCTGGCCAACGTCCGCTGGACGGTCCTCTTCGACGACCTGGAGCTCGACGCGGCCACCATCGCCAAGCTCGCCACCGAGGCCAAGCCGCTCATCCAGGTCAAGGGTCGCTGGGTGCACCTGGATCGCGCCGACCTGGCCGCGGCCGCCGTCGCGCTGGCCGAGCGAGCCTCGATCACCCAGCTGAGCGGTGCCGCCCTGGTACGCCATGCCGTAGGCCTGGAGGGGTCCGGGGTCGGCGGTCCCATCCGCGTCGACGGTGAGGGGTGGGCGGTCGACCTGCTTCGCGGCGCCACGTCTCATCCGCCGGCTCCGCTGGAGGCGCCTATGGGCTTCAAGGGCCAGCTGCGCCACTATCAGGCCGACGCGGCTGGCTGGTTGCGGTTCCTCGACCACGCCGGGCTCGGCGGCTGCCTAGCGATGGACATGGGCCTGGGCAAGACACCGACGCTGCTCGCCCACCTGCTCGACACGCGTGGCCAGGGCCCGGCCCTGGTGATCTGCCCCCCCGCCGTGCTATCGAACTGGGCGAACGAGGCGGCCCGGTTCACGCCCGGGCTCCAGGTTGCTCTGCACCACGGCCCGCGCCGGGTCTCGATCGACGGGCTGGGGCGCCTGGCGGAGACGAGCGACGTGGTGCTGACCACCTACGCCACCGCCGTGCGTGACATGGACGGTCTGGCCCGCATCGACTGGCGGCGGGTGGCCATCGACGAGGCGCAAGCCATCAAGAACCCGCAGAGTGATACGGCTCAGGCCCTGCGTCGATTGTCGGCCCGATCCCGACTGGCCCTCACCGGGACCCCGGTGGAGAACGGCCTGGGCGACCTGTGGGCCATCCTAGACTTCGCCAACCCGGGCCTGGTGGGACCCCGGAACCCGTTCATCGAGCAGCTGTCCCGGCCGAACGCCGGCGGGGCCAGGGGCGAAGAAGGCGCACTGCGGGCGCTCAACGGGCTGCTCATCTTCCGGCGGACCAAGACGGAGCCGGAGATCGCCGCCGAGCTGCCCGACAAGGTGGACAAGCTCGACCACTGTGCGATGACCCCCGAGCAGATCGGGCTGTACCAGGCCGTCCTGAACCGGCTGATCGACTCGGGCATGGAGGAGGACATCAACGCCCGCAAGGGTCGGGTGCTGGCGGCCATCACCGCCCTGAAGCAGATCTGCGACCACCCGGCGGCCTACCTGGGTGCCGAGGACAGCGGCGAGATGGACGGACGTTCCGGCAAGCTGTCGCGGCTCGAGGAGATCGTCGACGACGTGTTCGCCAGCGGGGAGCGAGTCTTGGTGTTCACCCACTTTGCGCGCTGGGGCGAGAAGCTGGCCACCCACCTGACGCGACGCACGGGCGTCACGGTCGGTTGCTACCACGGCGGTCTGTCGCGGACCGCACGCGACGAGCTGGTCGCCCAGTTCCAGAGCGGGAAGGGCCCCGGCGCCCTGGTGCTGTCGATCAAGGCCGGCGGCTCCGGGCTGAATCTCACCGCGGCCCGTCACGTCGTCCTCTACGATCGCTGGTGGAACCCGGCCGTCGAGGATCAGGCCAGGGACCGGGCCTGGCGGATCGGTCAGACCAGCACGGTCATGTCCCACCGTCTCGTCTGTCCGGGCACGGTCGACGAGCGGGTGGAGGAGATCGTGGCCGGCAAGCGCCAGGTGGCGGGGATGGTCCTCCCGGCGCGCAGCTCGATCGGTGACCTGGATGCGGCCCAGATCCGCACCGCTCTCGGTCTGCGGACCGAGGAGCTGATCGAGGACGAGCCGTCGGGCGGCGACCCCTCCGAAGAGGAGGCCGCATGACGTCCGAAGAGGAGGCCGCATGACGCGTTGCCCTCTGCGTTGCCCTCAGACCACGACGCCGGCCCGCCCGGGCGCAAGCCGGTCCCATGGGTAAGCGACGCCGTCCCGGCGCCAACCGCAAGGTCGTCGAGGCCAAGTACTGGGGTTCCGCCGGCGACGGGGCCGAGCCGGTGGCGATCACCCCGACCCCGGATCCGTCCGCCCTGGTGCGGTCGCTCGGACCGCCCCCGCTGTCGGTGGATGCCGGTGTCGCCGAGCGGCACCTGGCCGCCGTCTACGAGGAAGCGGTGCGAGCCGCCACGGCGTTGGTGGCGGCCAACGGGCTGCTCGGTGTCGACGACGACGCCGGCTGACCCGCCCCGGGCCACAGACTTACCCGCAGCAGTAGACCCACCCGCAGCAGCAGGCTTACTTGTAGCGGTAGGTGATCCGACCGCGTGTCAGGTCGTAGGGGCTGATCTCGACCTGGACCTTGTCGCCAGGGAGGACCCGGATGCGGTTCATGCGCATCTTGCCCGAGTTGTGCGCCAGCACCTCGTGCCCGTTCGCCAGCGCCACCTTGAACATGGCGTTCTTCAATGCCTCGCTCACCGTGCCCTCGAGCACGATTGCGTCTTCTTTGCCTTTGGGCAGGACGACTCCTCTCATGTCGGCCGACCGGGCATCGACCGCTTCCATGATGGCCGATGCTGTGCACCCACCGCCACGCCGATCGCATGAGCCGACGAGGCGCCATTCTCTTCGTCCTGATGTCGGTCGTCTGGGGCGTGCCGTACCTGCTCATCAAGGTGGCGGTCGAACAGCTCCAGCCCTCCATGGTGGTCTTCGGCCGCACCGCGGTGGGCTGCCTGCTCCTGCTGCCCCTCGCCGCGGCACGCGGCCAGATCCGCCCGCTGCTCGGCGCTTGGCGTTGGATCCTGGCCTACACGATCGTGGAGGTGGCCATCCCCTGGCTGCTGTTGTCGAGTGCCGAGCAGCGCCTGCCCAGCTCACTCACCGGTCTGCTGGTGGCCGTCGTGCCGCTGGTCGGCGCCGTCATCGCCCTCGGCCTGCGGGCCGAAGACCGGGTGCGGGGCTGGCAGTTCGGCGGCCTGGCGCTCGGGCTGGTCGGGGTCGCCGCCCTGCTGGGCCTGGACCTGCCGTCGGGCGCCACCACCTCGGTGATCGAGGTCGGGGTGGTGGTGGTGTGCTACGCCGCCGGCCCGGCGGTGGCCGCCCGCCAGCTGTCCCATCTGCCCAGCCTGGGCCTGGCCGCAGTGTCGATCGGCCTGGCCGCCGCGCTGTACGTGCCCGCCGCGGCCGTCCAACACCCGGTCCACTGGCCCGACGATCGCGTCCTGGTCTCGGTCATCCTGCTCGGCGGGGTGTGCACCGCAGCCGCGTTCGTGGTGTTCTTCGAGCTGATCCGAGAGATCGGGCCGTCGAAGGCGACGGTCATCACCTATATCAACCCGGCGGTAGCGGTCACCCTCGGCGTCGCCTTCGGCGGCGACGGCTTCGGGTGGACCACCGCCCTCGGCTTCACCCTCATCCTGGGGGGTTCGGTCCTGGCCACCCGGCACCGTCCGGCCACCCCGCTGCCGGCGATCAGACGCTGACGGCGATCAGACGCTGACGGCGATCAGACGCTGACGGCGGCGCGCAGTGACTGCTTGACGGACTTCATGGTGGCCATCACCGCGCTGGGCTCGTAGCCGCAGTGCGCCATGCAGTTGGCGCAGCGGGGGTCCTTCCCCCGCCCGTACTTCTCCCAGTCGGTCGTGTCGAGCAGCTCCTGATAGGTCTCGGTGTAGCCGTCAGCCATCAGGTAGCAGGGCCGCTGCCACCCGAACACCGAGTAGCTGGGAATGCCCCACGGGGTGCACTCGAACTCCACCTTGCCTTCCAGGAAGTCGAGGAAGAGCGGGCTGTGGTTCATGCGCCAGTGCTTCCGGCGGCCGTCGGCGAAGGCTTCGGCGAACATGGCGGTGGAGCTCTTGTTGCTGAGAAAGTTCACCTGGTCCGGGGCCTTCTCGTAGGCGTAACCGGGGGAGATCATCATCTGGTCGACACCGAGGTCGTCGTTCAGGAAGTCCAGCACGTCGCGGACTGTCTTGGGCGAATCGGTGTTGAAGAAGGTGGTGTTGGTGTTCACCTTGAAGCCCATGTCCTTGGCCTTGCGGATGGCTGCCACCGCCTTGTCGAACACGCCGTCGCGACTGACCGACTCGTCGTGGCGCTCACGCAAGCCGTCGACGTGCACCACCCAGCTGAAGCGGGAGTGCGGGGTGAACCTGTCCAGCTTGCGCTCGAGGAGCAGGGCGTTGGTGCAGAGGTAGACGTACAGGCCCATGTCCAAGAAGGCCTCGACCATCTTGTCGATCTCGGGATGGAGCAACGGCTCACCGCCGGCGATGGAGACCATCGGCGCCCTCGACTCCTTCATGGCGGCGACGGCCTTCTCGACGCTGAGGCGCTGGCGCAGCACGTCGGTGGGGTGCTGGATCTTGCCGCAGCCGTTGCAGGAGAGGTTGCACGCGAAGAGCGGCTCGAGCTCGACGATCAAGGGGAACTTGTCCCGCTTGGCCAGCTTCTGGCGGGCCATGTATGTCCCGATCTTGATGCTCTGTCCTAATGGAACACCCATGTCAACGAACCTCCTGAGGAAGTGGGAAGTGTACGGTCTCGTGGCGGATGTCTCGGGTTTCGATCTCGATCGGTCCGAGGCCACCGACGGCCGCCAGCACCCGTTGTACCAGCGTTTCGGGCGCTGACGCGCCGGCGGTGACGCCGACGCGGTGCACGCCGGTGAACCAGTCGAGGTCGAGGGCGGTCTCGTCGTCGACCAGCTCGGCGCGTGTCCCGGCCCGGCGGGCCACCTCGACGAGCCGGTTCGAGTTCGACGAGTTGGTCGAGCCCACCACGATGAGCAGATCGGTGTCGGCCGCCACGGCCGACACCGCATCCTGGCGGTTCTGGGTGGCGTAGCAGATGTCGCCGGCGTGCGGGCCGACGGCCTCGGGGAACTGCTGGCGCAAGGCGCCGACCACATCGGCCACGTCGCTCGGGGCCAGGGTCGTCTGGGTCACGAAGGCGACCGGGCGGTCGTCGCCGCCGGTGAGCCGGGCGACGTCGCCGGGCGTCTCGAGCAGCACGATGTCGTCTGCCTCGCCGAGCGTGCCCTCCGTCTCGTCGTGGCCGGCGTGGCCGACCAGCGCCACCCGGTAGCCCCGGTCACGGTAGCGGCGCAGCTCGGTGTGGACCTTGGTCACGAGCGGGCAGGTGGCATCGATCACCTGGAGGGAGCGAGCGTCGGCCTGGTGGTGGATCTCGGGGGCCACACCGTGGGCCGAGAAGACCACCGTCGACCCGTCGGGGACCTCGTCGAGCTCGTGCACGAACACCGCCCCCTTGGCCTCCAGGTCGGCTACCACGTGACTGTTGTGCACGATCTGGCGGCGCACGAACACCGGTGTCCCGTAGCGCTCCATGGTGCGCTCCACCGTCTGGATGGCTCGCTCCACGCCGGCGCAGAACGACCGCGGCCCGGCCAGCACCGCGGTGCGCGAGGCCACGGTGTCGGCCCACTCGGCCAGGACGGGGGCGACAGCGCGCAGGGTCAGCAGGGCGCGAGCGCCGCCCGTGACGGTCTGCAGGGAGAGGAGCTCGCGAGCCGGGGTGTCGGCCACCGTGCGCACCACGGCGAAGGGCCGATCGCCGGCCACGTGCGTGAACAAGCCGGTCTCCAGGTCGACGCCGAGAGGGCTGCGGCCGGCGACCGCCCCCCGGGCCACCATGGCGGCGCGCGCCGCGCCACCCCGGACGATGCGTTCCGCGGTGATGATGGGCCCGACTCGGACGGTCAGCCCGGCCCGGCGCAGGGCGCCGGCCAGGATGGCCGCCGTCGGTACCTCGGCCACCAGGTGGCCGCCGGTGTCGAGGAGGCTGTCGGCCACGATGACGTCGCCCGGTCGCAGGTCGGGGTCGAGGGAACCGCAGACGCCGGCCACCGCCACGGCGCGGCTGGCGTGCAGCACGGGGGAGTCGACCAGGCCGGCGGCCGCCGCCCGGGCCCGACGGGGGCCCGTGCCGGTCTGGACCACGGACGCCTGGGGTGCGCCCCACGACAGGGCCCGGGCCTCCAGGCGCAGGGCGGCCAGCAGCAGGAGCCCCTCGCCGCTCATCGGGCTGCCTCCGCCGCGACCCGGCCGAGGGCCATCAACGGGTACACCTGGCGGTACAGGTGGTAGTTGATGGTGAAGTCCCCCGGGAACCCGGTGCCGGTGAACCAGGGCTCGTCCCAGGTGCCGTCAGGACGTTGGGTGTCGACTAGGAAGGCGACACCCCGTCGGGTTGCGGGGCGGCCACCGCCATCGGCGGCGAGGAGGGCGAGCAGCGCCCACGCCGTCTGCGAGGCGGTGGAGGTGCCCCGGCCCCGCCAGCCGGCCTCGGCGTACGAGCGGGGATCCTCACCCCAGCCGCCGTCGGCGTTCTGGGTCGACTCCAGCCAGGCCACCGCCCGGCCGATGCGGTCGTCGGCCGGATCGACACCGGCGGCGACCAGGGCGGGGACCACCGCCCCGGTGCCGTACACGTGGTTCACCCCCCAACGCCCGAACCACGAGCCGTCTGCCTCCTGCTGCTCGGACAGCCAGGTCACGGCGCGCTCGACGACGGCGCAGGGAACGCCCGGCTCCTGGGCCAGCATCTCCAACACGTGGGCGGTCACGTCGGCCGACGGCGGGTCGGTCACCTCGCCGAAGTCGCAGAAGGGGAGCCCGGCGCACAGATCGCTGTCGTTGTCGACGTCGAAGGCGCCCCAGCCGCCGCCCCGGCACTGCATGCCGGCCACCCAGGCGATGGCCCGATCGGCGGCGCCGTCGACGGCGGACGAGCCGGTCCGGCGCAGGGCGAGGACGACCTCTGCGGTGTCGTCGATGTCGGGATAGTTGACGTTGGCGAACTCGAAGGCCCAACCGCCCGGGGCGAGGCGGGGGCGGCGCACCGACCAGTCCCCGGGCCCGGTGATCTCGTGGTCGAGGAGCCAGGTGGCCGCCCGCTCCAGGGCCGGATCGCCGGTGCCGGCGCCGGCGTCGGCCAGGGCGACCACGGCGAGCGCCGTGTCCCAGACCGGGGACTGGCACGCCTCGACCCGCCGGCCGCGCTCGTCGTCGAGCACGAAGCCCTCCATCCCGGCCAGCGCGGCGGCCATCACCGGGTGGTCGTCGGCATACCCCTGCAGGTGCAGGGCGATGATCGAGTACACCAGCGGTGGCTGGATCCCTCCCCAGCAGCCGTCCGCCTCCTGCCGGCGGACGATCCACTCCTCGGCCAGGCGCAGCGCCATGGTGCGCAGTGCTCGCCGGGGGAGGAACCAGGCCGGCAGCCGCTCGTAGCGGTGCAGGACCCGGTCGAGGAGCAGGAAGCGCCCGGCCCTGGTGCGGATCGACGCCGTGGGTGGCGCCACCGTCCCGGCGCGGAGCTCGTCGATGCCGAAGGGCAGCGGCCGGGCCGGGCGATGGGCCATGATGACCGTCAGGGCCACGATGGTCTGGCGGGCCCAGCATCCGAAGTCGTAGATGTTCAGCGGGGCCGACGGCGGCAGGAACATGATCTCGGGGGGGAGGACCGGCAGGTCGTCCCAGTCCCAACGACCCACCATGGCCAGCCAGATCCGGGTGAAGACCCGGGTGCGCTCCACGCCGCCGTTGGCCCGCACCCACTCGGCGGCGCGCTCCAGACGGTCGTCGTCGGCCGCCGTCCCGGCCAGGCGGAGGGCCACGTAGGCCTCGACGGTGGTCGACAGGTCGCCGGGGCCGCCGTGGAAGGTGTTCCAGGCCCCCTCGGGGAGCTGCTGGGAGGCGATCCATCCGGCCGCCGCCTTGGCCACGCCCGGCTCGAGCATGTCCAGGAAGTGGCGGAGGAGCACGTCCTCGGCGTCCATCGTCACGTTGGTGGCCAGCTCACCCTTCCACCAGCCGTCGGGATGCTGCCAGGACCGCAGCGCCTCCGCCGCCCGGTCCCTGGCCGCACGCACCCAGTTGTCCGCCAGCGCAGTGTCGCCCAGCGCGGTGTCGCCCACCGCGATGTCGGCCGCGGTCATGCCTCACGCTCCACGACGAAGGCGGCTATCTCGGCCAGCTCGTGGTGCGGGACGGCGGACAGCCGCACCCGATCGAGGGCGCCGAGCGCCTGATCGAGATGCGACTTGGCTTGCACCGCGGTCCAGTCCCGGCCGCCGCAGGCGTCGACCAGCTGGGCGGCCCGCTCGATCTGGTCGGGGCCGAGGGGCTCCGTGGGAACCGGGTGGCCCCGGGCCGGATGCTGGGTCTCGGCCCGCACTGCGGCCGGGCCGAACAATAGGTCGGCCAGCTCCTCGGCGTCCTCGCCGCCGGCGGCCAGGGCCGAGACGACGGGCATGGACTTCTTGCGCTGCCGCAGGTCGTTGCCCGCCGGCTTGCCCGTTCGGGTGGGGTCACCCCAGATGCCGAGGAGATCGTCCACCGCCTGGAACGACAGCCCGAGGTGCCACCCGAAGTCGTGGAGGGCGCCCACCGCCGCGTCGGGCGCGCCGGCCAGCACTGCCCCGAGCGACGATGCGCACCCGAGGAGGGCGCTGGTCTTGGCGGCCGACATGGCCATGCACTCGTCGACGGTCACCGTGCGTCGACGTTCGAACGCGATGTCCTCGGCCTGGCCGGCGATCATGGCCGCCGTCGCCTCCGCCAGCAACGCCGATGCCCGGGCGCCGGTGTGCGGGTCGCTCTCGAGGAGCACCTGGTGGGCCAGCGTCGCCAGCGCGTCACCGAAGATGATGGCGGCGCCGATCCCCCACAACGACCAGACCGTCGGACGATGATGGCGCTCCAGGTCCCCGTCGATGATGTCGTCGTGGATGAGCGAGAAGTTGTGCACCAGCTCGATGGCCACCCCGCCCGGCACGCCCACCTCGGGGTCGGCCCACGTGGCCTGGGCGGAGAGCAGGGCCAGGGCGGGCCGGATCATCTTGCCGCCCGGGGCGGGCACCGGGTTGCCCTCGGCATCGGTCCAGCCCAGATGGTAGGTGGCGGCTCGTCGAACGTCACCCGGCAGCCGATCCACCGCGGCGCGCAGCGCCGGGGTCACGACCTCTCGGGACTGGGCGAGCAGATCGGGGACGTAGGTCGTGGACATCAGGCCACCTCCTCGGGTTGGGTGCGGTACTGGTCGGCGCCGAGCAGCGCGGCCCGGGCGGCCGCGTCTCCGCTCCGCACGGCGCCCTCCATGGTGGCCGGCCAACGGGTGTCGGTCCATGCCCCCGCCAGGTAGAGCCCAGCCAACTCGGTCGTCGCCGGGGGGCGCAAGCGCGATGCTCCCGGTGCCGCCCGGAAGGTGGCGCTGCGCTCCTTGGTGACGAACGACTCGAGGATCCGGGCGGTGGCGGTGCGTGGGAGGAGGCGGGGGAGCGCGGCGGTCACCAGGGCCACCAGGTCGTCGGGGTGGACACCGAGATGGGCGTCG
Source organism: Acidimicrobiales bacterium (assembly GCA_965276635.1). Classification (GTDB taxonomy): domain Bacteria; phylum Actinomycetota; class Acidimicrobiia; order Acidimicrobiales; family Palsa-688; genus CBDIBC01. The sequence continues at coordinate 351,503 of CBDIBC010000003.1, forward strand.
GCGGCGGACAGCGAGACGGCCAGGTACTGCGCGCCGGCGTGCGGATCCAGGCCCGAGGGCCCCGTGCGGTCGAAGACCCATTGGATCGGGGAGTCGATGGCGGCGACGAACGGCAGGTCCAGGACCTGGCGATCGAGCACCAGGTGCACGTCGATCACCGCCGAGGTGCCCAGCTCGCCCAGACGGTCCTGGCCGGCGAGGCTGCCCGCCGGGAGGAGGTCGGCCACGTCGTGGTGGGGGACGGCGACGATCACCGCGTCGGCGTCGACGGCGCCCTGCTCGGTCTCGACCACCCACCCGTCGGCGCCGCCCGGGCGTACGCGCCGCACCCGGTCGCCCAGGCTGATGGCCACGCCCGAACGGGCCAGGGCGGCCTGGCTGCGCTCCCCGTGCAGGGTGCCGAGCGGCAGGCGCGACCAGCCGAGGTCAGCGGCCCGCCGATCGGTGAGCAGGCCGGTCTGGAACACCTTGGCGCCCATGGCCAGCGAGGCGTCGGTGGCGGTCAGGTTCACGGTGGGGACGGTGATGAGGTCCCAGAGGGCCTCGATCGCCCGGCGGCGCTGGCCGTGGGCGACGAGCCACGAACCGAACGTCTGCCCGTCGAGAGCCGGGTCGTCCAGGTCCAGGTTGCGCAGGGGCAGGACGGCCAGGCCCAGCCGCAGCCGATCGGCCATGGCGAGGTGCCGGTAGCCCAAGAGGGACCGGGCCAGGTGGAACGGAGCAGGCAGGTCGTTGCGCCGGAGGCGAGTGGCCGAGGGGCCCGACGGGCCCGGCCGCAGGACGGTGATGTCCAGGCGGTCCTGCACCTCCACATCGCCCGCCGACCCGATGCGGTCCAGGAACGTCAGATAGGCGTCGCAACAGCGGAGGAAGACGTGCTGGCCGTTGTCGACGGTCAGCCCGTTCCTGGCGAAGGACCATGTCAGTCCCCCGAGACGGCGCCGGCGTTCGATCAGGTGAACGTCGGCCCCACCGTCGGCGCAGGTCAGGGCGGCGCGCAACCCGGCCAGGCCGCCGCCGACGACGGCGACCCGGAGCGGGCTCACAGGGTCCCCACCGCCAGCGCCCGGACGGCCACGGAGGCCTTACGCCACGCCGGCACCGAGACCCGGGTGCGCAACACGGCTGCGGGGTCTCGGCGGATGCGGTCGAGCAGGTCGTGGTAGATCCCGGCCATGGCCGCCGTGCACGCCCGGGACCGGTGGTCGAGCATGGGGAGCAGGGCCAGCCCGTCCTCGTACCAACGCTCGGCGCGTCCCGCTTCGAACGCCACCAGCGCGATCACGGCATCGGCCGGTCCGCGCAGGTCGGGATGGGCACCGAAGCGGCGGATGTCCTCGGCGGGGAGGTACACCCGCCCCATGGTGTCGCGGTCCTCGACGATGTCGCGGAGGATGTTGGTGATCTGCAGGGCCACCCCCAGCGCGTCGGCCAGCGGCCCGGCGCGTGCCGGATCGGGGCAGCCGTAGACGGCCAGCGACAGGCGGCCGACCGTCCCGGCGACCAGGCGGCAGTAGCTCACCAGGTCGTCGAAGCGCTCGTAGGTCACGCCGTCCACGTCGTGGCGGCAACCGTCGATCAGCTCGTGCAGCGCATCGACGGGCACGCCGAAGCGACCGATGGTGTCGGCCAGGGCAACGAGCACCGGGTCGTCCCCGGCGGCCGCGCCGTCGGCGACCACCGCGTCCACCTGGGAGCCGACGCGCGCCAGGGCGACCCGCTTGTCCTCGCGAGATGCTTCGCCGTCGCCGATGTCGTCGATCCGCCGGGCCACGGCATACAGCGCGCTCATGGCCTGCCGCTTGGCCGGCGGGAGGAGCCGGATGCCGTACGCGAAGTTCCGTGCCTCGCTGGCCGTGATGGCCTCGCACGCCTGGTAGGCGTCGGCGACGAGCACGGTCCTATGCGCTCCGCCCGCCGCGGGCGGCGGCGACGAAGCGGACGGCCAGCCGGTGCGGTCGGGGCCGCGGAGTGGCAGCCAGCGGATCGAAGCCCTGATCGGCCAACGCATCGAGGGCGGCGTGGCCGCCGGCGACGAATGCGCACACGGCCCACCGGGCCCAGCCATGCAGGGTGGCGACAAGGGGTTGACCATCCTCGAGGAACCGCCGGGCCCGGGCCGCCTCGAAGGCGAGGAGAGCCCGAAGCTCGGGTGGCGCCGGCGCCGCCCCTTTTGCCAGCTGATCCTCGCTGACGCCGAAGCGGCAGAGATCGTCCTGGGGCACGTAGATCCGACCGGCGGCGTGGTCCTCGGCCACGTCCTGCCAGTGCTCGGCCAGCTGCAGACCGGTGCAGATGCGATCGGCCAGCTCGATGCGCGCCGGCGTGGCCATCCCGAACACGGCGAGCACCAGGCGGCCGACGGGCTGGGCCGACAGGCGGCAGTAGCCCTCCAGATCCGGGAAGGTCGGGTATCGAGCGACGTGCTGGTCGGCCCGGTTGGCCTCGATCAGCTCATGCAGCCACCGGGGGTCCGCCCCAGTGCGGCGCACGCAGTCGGCGGCCCGACCGACCAGGGGTTCGACATCGCCGGCCGGCCTCTCGAGGGCGTGGGTCAGCTCGGCGTCCACCCAGTCCAGCGCTGCCGCCCGGTCGCCGCCGTAGCTGTCACCGAGCTGGTCGACCAGGCGAGCGAAGCCGTAGACGGCCAGCAGTCCGGACCGCACCTGCCGGGGCATCAGCACCGAGGTCACGGGGAAGTTCTCGGTGGCGGCCCGCCCCATGATCACCGCCTCCGTGGGGAGGCCCGCGGGCCTGCTCCGACGCAGGCCACCCGGGTCCGGAGCGCTCTGTGTGGCAATCATCTCGTGTCTCTGTTCAGGGCAAACGTGGGAAGTTGGTCAGGTCGACCTCGGTGGATGCCTCACCCCAGGTGTAGGTCCCGGGTCCGGCCGTGTCAAGGACCCTCCACACACCGCCGGTCACGCGTCAGCCGGGATGGCGCCCATGCGGCCGTGCTGGAAGTCGTCGAACGCCTCGGCCAGCTCGGCGCGCGTGTTCATCACGAAGGGGCCGTAGTGGGCCACGGGCTCGCCGATCGGGCGGCCGCCGAGGATCAGTACCTCGAGCGCGGGCGTCGTCGCGTCCTGACGGGCGTCGGCGCCGAGGGCGATGGCGTCACCGGGGCCAAAGACCGCCAGCTGCCCGCCGCTCGCCGGCACACGGTCGGGTCCGACCCAGCCCTTCCCGGCGAGCACGTAGGCCAGGGCGTTGAACGTGGCGTTCCACCTGACGTCCAGCCGCTCGCCGGGCTGGATCGTGGCGTGCACCATGGTCATCGGGGTGTGAGTGGCGCCCGGCCCGGCGTGGCCGTCGAGGTCACCGGCGATGAGGCGGACCAAGGAGCCGCCGTCCGCCCCGGCCAACAGGGCGACCCGTTCCGCAGTGATGTCCTGGTATGCGGGGGCCACCCACTTGTCGGCGGCGGGCAGGTTCACCCAAAGCTGGATCCCGTGGAACAGGCCGCCCGACGCCACCAGGTCCTCCGGCGGCCGCTCGATGTGGAGGATGCCCGAACCGGCGGTCATCCACTGCGTCGCCCCGTTGGTGATCAGGCCGCCGCCGCCAGTCGAGTCCTGATGCTGGAAGATGCCGTCGATCATGTACGTGACGGTCTCGAACCCGCGATGGGGATGCCACGGCGTCCCCTTGGGCTCGCCCGGGCCGTAGTCGACCTCGCCCATCTGGTCCATGTGCACGAACGGGTCGAGCTGCTCCAGCGGGATCCCGGCGAACGCCCGGCGCACCGGGAAGCCGTCGCCCTCGACCCCCGCCGGCGCGGTGGTCAGCGACAGCAGGGGGCGCACGACGGGCTGATCCCTGGGCACGGACAGCGTGGCCAGCGTGGAGATGTCTGCGACGGTCACTGCCGGCATCGGTGCGTTCCCTTTCGTTCAGCCCGCACGGGCGCCCCAGATGGGCGATCCAACTGGCGTAACACGAGTCGGCCGGCCCGCTATTCCAGGCGCTGCCCTACGATGCGCCACCGTGAGCGCCGACGATCGCCTCTACTTCCGCCAGCTCCTCTCCGGCCAGGACTTCGCCATCGACGATCCGGTCGCGGCGCAGATGGTGAACTTCGCGTACCTGATCGGCGATCGCCAGACCGGCGAGGCCCTGATCGTCGATCCCGCCTACGCAGTCGACGAGCTGGTCGACGCGGTGGAGGTCGACGGCCTGCGGGTGGTCGGCGCCCTGGCCACCCACCACCATCCCGACCACGTCGGCGGGACGATCATGGGCCACCGCATCGACGGCGTGAGCCAGCTGCTCGCCCGGATGGCGGTGCCGGTGCACGCCAACGAGCACGAGGTCGACGCCATCTGCCGGATCACCGGAGCCGGCCCCGACGACGTGGTCGGCCACGCCGGCGGCGAGGCCATCCGGGTGGGGGCCATCGACATCCAGTGCCTGCACACCCCCGGCCACACCCCCGGCAGCCAGTGCTTCATGGTCGACGGCATGCTCGTCTCCGGCGACACCCTCTTCCTCGACGGCTGCGGCCGCACCGATCTGCCCGGCAGCGACCCGGGTGACATGTACGACAGCCTCCGACGCCTGGCCGCCCTGCCCGATGACACGGCCGTGTTCCCCGGACACCACTACTCGGCCCCCTCGGCCGGCAGCATGGAGTCGGTGCGGGCCAGCAACGTCGCCCTCCGCCCCATGGAGCGCAGCCGTTGGGTGGCGATGTTCTCCCCGGGCTGAGCTCTTCGCTACGCAGGCCTGGCGACCGCGACTCAGGTGCCCTGGCCCCACCGCCGCAGCTCCCGACGGGCGATGCTCCGGCGGTGGACCTCGTCGGGGCCGTCGGCGAAGTGCAGCGCACGGACGCCGGCGTACATGCGGGGCAACGGCGTGTCCGGCCCCACGCCGCTGGCACCGTGCACCTGGATGGCCCGGTCGATGACCCGGGTGGCCACGTCGATGACCGCCACCTTGATGCCCGAGATCTCGTTGTGGGCCGCCTTGTTCCCCTGGGTGTCCATGAGCCACGACGTGTAGAGCGTGTACAACCGGGCCTGGTCCAGCCCGATGCGGGCGTCGGCGATCCAGGTCTGCACCACGCCCTCCTCGGCGATGGTCCGCCCGAACGCCCGACGACCGAGCGCCCGCTGGCAGAGCAGCTCCAGGGCGCGCTCGGCCATGCCTATGGTTCGCATGCAGTGGTGGATCCGCCCCGGGCCGAGGCGGGCCTGGGCGATGCCGAACCCGCCGCCCTCCTCGCCGACGACGTTGGCGGCCGGGACGCGGACGCCGTCGTAGACGACCTCGGCGTGGCCCTCTTGATCGGTGTACCCGAACACGGTCAGGTTCCGCTCGATGCGCACACCGGGCGTGTCCAGGGGCACCAGGATCATGCTCTGCTGCAGGTGGGGCGACGCGCCCGGATCGGTCTTGCCCATCACGATGGCCACCTGGCAACGAGCGTCCATCGCCCCCGACGTCCACCACTTCCTGCCGTTGATCACGTAGTCGTCGCCGTCCCGGTCGATGCGGCAGGAGATGTTGGTGGCGTCGGAGCTGGCCACATCCGGCTCGGTCATGGAGAAGCAGGACCGGATCTCCCCAACGAGTAGGGGCTGCAGCCACCGCTCCTTCTGCTCCTGGGTCCCGAACATGGTGAGCACCTCCATGTTCCCGGTGTCGGGCGCCGAGCAGTTGCACGCCTCCGGGCCGAGCGGCGAGCGACCCATGATCTCGGCGAGCGGCGCGTAGTCCAGGTTCGAAAGACCCTCCGTCCACTGGGTCCGGTGGGGCAGGAACAGGTTCCACAGTCCCCGCCGGCGGGCCTCGTCCTTGAGGTCCTGCATGATCGGCGGGTGCCGGTGTGGATCGCCGCCCTCGTCCAGCTGCTCGGCGAAGACCGGCTCGGCCGGGTACACGAAGCGCTCCATGAAGTCGGTCAGCTCGTCACGGAGCTGCGTGGCCACGGGCGAGAGGGCGAAGTCCATGGCCCCTTCCTAGCCGCGCCGGCTGGCCCTCTGCGTGTCCTCTGGTTGCCTCCGGGGCGGGCCCTCGCGCCGGTCCTCGGGCGGCGCACCCGGGGCGCGGTCCTCAGGGGGTGAGGCCGAGCTCCGCGAACCGCTGGCGCATGCCGGCCTCGTCCCACCCGAACACGCGAGCCAGCGCCCGGACGTCCTCGGTCCTGATGGTGATGATCCGACCGTTGAAGTCGCCGCGCTGGATCTGGATCATGCCGATGTAGCGCCGGAGCAGATCCCGCTCCGGTGCGTCGACCCGCTCCAGGCGGCTCAGGTCCACGCTCAGCGGCGGTTCGGCGCCGACACCGGGGTCGGGGTCGCGGTCGCTACCGTTCGCCGGGCGGCCGGTGCGCGGGAGCAGCTGGTCCACGGGGACGCCGTAGAGCTGGGCCAGTCGCTGGAGCCGCAGGACGGAGATGATCCGCTCCCCGCGCTCGTAGGCGCCGAGGACGGACGCCTTGAACTCCCGGCCGGACGCCTCCTCCACCGCCTGCAGCGACAGGCGCTGCTGGCGGCGGATGTTCCGCAACCGGTCGCCCACGTCGCGGGCATATGCCGGTGTCATCTCGTCGATGCTCATCGTCTCGCTCTTGCCGCTCCTGGTACCGGAAACGCTCCGGAATAACGCTAAGAGTAGCTGTCTCCTGTCGGGGAATCCTCTCGGTCACCGATCTCCCGAAGAACCAGAAATTGATGCCCCATTGCCGCCAAGCGGTCATTCGGGCATACCGGGGTCCAACTTGGAGGCTGCAGCGCTCGGCCGCGGTGTCGAGGACGGCGCTCCACCGCCAGCCCCGCCGCGAGCCCCACCGCGACGGGGGCAGGACGACGTCGAGCTCCTGGTTCCAGCGGTTGAACACCAGGAAGAACGACTCGTCGACGACCGGGCGGCCGTGGTGGTCTGGTTCCCTGATGGCGGCGCCGTTCCGGTACACGCAAAGGGATTTGGCGTAGCCCACGTCCCAATCGGGGTCGGTTATCTCGTTGCCGTCCGGGCGCAACCATCCGATGTCGGGCGGGCGCCCGCTGGTGGTCGCGCTCCGTGGTTGGCGGCCCGGGAAGAAGCGGCGGCGCTTGCAGACGGGGGGGCAGTTGCGGAGCTGGATGAGGGCCCTCGTCCAGGCCAGGAGGCCGGCGGCGGCGTGCTCCCAGGCGTACCAGGACAGCGGATCATCCTGGCAGTACGCGTTGTTGTTACCACGCTGCGTGCGCCCAGCTCGTCCCCGCCGAGCAGCATCGGCACGCCCTGGCTGAGCAGGAGCGTGGCCAGGAGGTTGCGTGGCCAGGAGGTTGCGTGGCCAGGAGGTTGCGTGGCCAGGAGGTTGCTTGCCTGGCGGCGGCACAAGCCGGTGATGGCCGCATCGTCGGTCGGCCCCTCGGATCCACCGTTCCAGGACCGGTTGTCGTCGGTGCCGTCGCGTCCGCCCTCGCCGTTGGCCTGGTTGTGCTTGTCGTTGTAGGACACCAGGTCGCCGACCCGTGCTCTCGTAGAGGTCGGAGCTGCCAGTGAGGCGCTCGGCCGGCGCGCCGATCGGCGTGCCCGCCTGGCGCCAGTAGTCCCGGATGGAATCGCGGAACTTGCCGTTCCACTCCGACCACAGCGGCGGGAAGCTCCCCCCTGGTAGCCGCCGTCGCCGACGTCCAACGGCTCGGCGATCAGCTTCACCTGACTGATCACCGGATCCGGCTGAATGAGGTCGAAGAAGGCCGACGGCCGTGGAGGTCGGGGCCCTCCGGCCTGGGGGTCGGCCCTCCGGCCGTAAAGGTCGGGGGCCCTCCGGCCTGGAGGGAGGGAGGTTCGGTGCGGTTTTGCCAGCCTGTCGCCCTGACGTCGTGACCTTCGGCGCAGTCGTGGTCGCCGGGAACCCAAAACTGCGCCCGACCTCGCAGGCACCCGGTCAAGACTGCGCCGAACCCCGGCGCCATTGACGCGTTCGCCCCGCCAGGCCAGGCCCGAGGGCCTCAACCCCACCAGAATCCGGTGGCGATGATGCAGTACAGGCCGACGAGGGCCACACCCTCGATCCAGGTGTACTCGCCGTCGTAGACCACGGCGATGACCACCAGGGCGGACACGGCAAGGACCGCCACGAGGAGTGGCGGGAAGACCAACGTAAGCTTGCTGGGACCGACCATCCCGCTGAAGAGGACCAGCACGGGCGTCAAGAGGAGCGCCACCTGCAACGGCGAGTTCAGGGTCGTGCTGATGGCGTACTCTGGCTTGGCCTTGAGCGCGAAGCGGATGCCGACGGCGTGCTCGACGGCATTGGATGCGATGGCGACCACCACCAGGCCGGTGAAGGTCTGCGACAGGCCGAGCGAATGGGTGGCCGGCTCCAGCGCGGCCGTGAACCAGTCCGACACCAGCGCCGCCGCCGCGCCGCCGAGGATCAGCATGGTGACCGACCGGCGCAACGACCACCCGAGCGCCGGCTCCTCTGTCTCCGTCGTCGCCTTTGGCCGCGCTGTCAATGCGTCGCCTGGCGCGTCGGTCCGCCGCTGGCGGCGGAGGGAGAAGGGGATGGTGGCGGCATAGACGACGACCAGGACGATGGCGCAGGCGTCCGACAGCGCACCCGTGTGCGCCGCTGCCGGTGTGTTCAAACGCGATGCCAACGTCGGCACCATCAGGGCGGCCACGGCGACGAGGAGCAGCGACGCGTTCAGGCGGGGCTCTTCGGGGTCGAAGCGCTGCCGACCGTGACGGATGCCGCCGGCGAAGAACGCCAGACCAAGGACCAGCACGGCGTTGCCGAGGATGGAGCCGGCCAGGGCGGCCCGCACCACTCCGACCAGGCCCCGGTGGAGGGCGAAGAGGCCGACGAACAGCTCCGGCAGGTTCCCGAGCGTCGACTGGAGCAGCCCGGTGGCGCTCGGGCCCACCCGCTCGCCGACCGCCTCCACCGCCTGGCCGACTACCGCGGCCACCGCGGCCAGGGCGATCCCTGACACGATGAAGCGCACCACCTGGCTGCCGCCTGCCGCCTCTGTCACCCCGGCGGCCACGGTCAGGACCAACGCCACAGCCGGGACGGCCGCCTCCCGTGCCGATGGCACCCGCCTGCGGCTGGGTGAGCGTCGCGTCGGGGCGTCGGTCATCGGCGTCTCCGACGGTAGCCGCCGACTGATCGCCGACACCGTTGCCGCTCGTGCCCAGACCGGGCCTCGGTCACGGGAGGCTAGAGTTCCGGGTCTGGCTTTGCCCCGGCGGCGTGGCCGAGTGGTTTAGGCAAGGGCCTGCAAAGCCCTGTACACCGGTTCGATTCCGGTCGCCGCCTCCCGGTCTGACGCGTCGGACGGCGCCACTGGCCCCGTTACCATCACAGCATGGCGCCTTCCCCGCCGGCGCGGTCGGTGGACGGCGGCATCGACCGGATCCCGCTCCCGGTTGCGTCCGGTGGGCTGTGGTTGGCCGGAAAGCACGTCGTCGGCCCCGATCCCGAGGCGGCGCTGCGGCGGGTGGGGGCGACCACGATCGTCTGCCTGGTGGAGGAGCCGGAGTTGATCGGGCGCTATCCGGACTACGTGGCCTGGTTGCGTGCCAACCGGCCGGCGCGGGCCGAGTGGGCGCCGATCCCCGACATGCATGCACCCGATCTGCCGACCGCCGGCCGTCTGCTCGCCGGCTGGCGGGCCCGGTTGGCGGTGGGCGAGGTGCTGCTCGTGCACTGCGGTGCGGGAATGGGACGGGCCGGGACGATGGCCGCCGCCCTCCTCGTCACGCTCGGCCACGGTCAGGAAGAGGCCGAGGCGGTGGTGGCCGCCCACCGTCCGATGGCGGGTCCCGAGGCCGGTGTGCAGCGTGACCTGCTCCGTGCCCTCGAGCGCACGACGGACCAAGGTCAGACAGGACCGGGTGGACCCGGCGAGGAGGGAGTGGGCAGACTGGGCGGGCGATGATCGTCTCTCGGCTGCCTGAGGGCATGCACGCCATGTCGGGCATGGGCCGGCAGCCCCCGATCGATCTCCACACCATCCTCACCGACTGGCAGTCGGCGCCGTTCGCCATCGCGCTCGCCGCGTCGCTCGCCGCTCTGGCCATCTGGTACCTGCGAGCGGCGCGCCGGCTGGGGGAGCGGGGGAGGCACTGGCCCGTGTGGCACACGTGGTCGTTCGTCGCCAGCCTCGCCGTCGTGGAGGTGGCGCTGGGCTCGTCGGTCGCCGGCCTGGCCGGATCGTCGTTCAGCGCTCACGTCATCCAGCACCTCCTGCTGATGATCGTGGCCCCACCGCTCGCGGCCCTCGGCCGACCGATGACGCTGGCGCTGCAGACGTCCGGTCGGCCCACCAAGCGCCGGCTGCTGTGGTTGCTCCACTCGAGGGTGTTCGCAGTCATCAGCCACCCGGTGCCAGTGTTCTTCCTTTACTACCTGTCGATGTACGCCTTCTTCCTCACCGGCGCGCTGGGCTACGCCATGTCCCACATGTGGCTGATGGATGTCGTCAACCTGGGGTTCCTCGGTGGGGCGACGTTGTTCTGGTGGCCGATGGTCGGTCTGGACCCCATCCCGCGCTGGGAGATGACCCCGGGCCTGAAGTTGCTCAACCTCATGATCGGGGTGCCCGTGGAGTCGTTCCTCGGAGTGGCCCTGCTCATGGCGACCAAGCCCGTCGCATCCATGTACAGCCTCTCGAGCACCCGGACCGGTGGAGGGCTGTTGTGGGCTGCCACCGAGCTGGCCACCATCGGCGCCATCGCCCCGGTCTTCGCCCAGTGGACGCGGGCTGACGCCCGCCAGGCCCGCCGCATCGACGCGCATCTGGCGGCCGGCGGCACCATCGACCCGCCCCTCTTCGACGGCCACGGCCTGGCGGCCACCTTCCGGTCGCTGCGCCGAGGCTGACCGGCCGCGAACCGGCACGGCAGGACAAAGCGGTCGAGACCCGAATAAGGTTGCAGGAGGTCGTATCCGGCCGCGACGGCTGGGTGCGTACCTGATGGCCTGGGGGCGGCGTCCGGTCGCGCCCATGGGTGCCTGGGCAGCCCGATCGGTCCCGCGCCTCACCGTCGTAGTGGGCGCCTGGTTCGCCGTCGGCCGTACCTATGGTCCCTGGTCGAGCCGGGCCACGCCGTCGGGACCAGGGGGATGGCCGGGACGATGGCCCCGATGGCGGGCATGAGCTGGATCGCTCGGATGATCATGCCCCTGACCGGCGGGCTGGAGCGGGTGGCGCCCAAGATGACCACGGCCAACTGTGCCTTCACCATGGGTGTGTGCCACTGGGCTGTGGGCGCGCTCGTCGTGCTGGGCGGCATGGTGGCGCTCGGTGCCGGATCCGGCGTCGGACCGCTCGCCGGCCTGGGCTCCGCCCGGTCCGCTGTTCGTGCCTAGCGTCACCCCCACCGCGAATTCCGCCGGTCCGCGACGCGGTTGGCTGTCGGTACCCGGACGTGGCGACCCTCGATGGGGTCAGGCCGGGGTCCTGCTCCTGTTCACGGTCCTCGGCCAGACCGTCCTGCACTTCCGTGTCTCGATGCTCGAGGTCCTCCTGGCCGTGGGCTCCTCGTGCGGCCTGGAGCTCGTCGCCCACCGGCGTCGGCGCGCGGAGTGGGCTGTCCCGCTCAGCGCGGTCATCACCGGCTTGAGCATCGGCTTGCTGCTGCGGTCGACCTACCCGGCCGTCTTCGTCGTTGCCGCGCTGGTGGCCATCGGCTCCAAGCACCTCTTGGCGCCGGGTGGCCGTCACCTCTGGAACCCGTCGAACTTCGGGCTGGTGGTGGTGCTTGGCCTCACCCAGGGTCTCACGGAGGTCACGCCCGGGCAGTGGGGATCGTCCGCAGTGATCGTGCTGGCTGCCTGCGGCGCTGGCGCTCTCATCGTGTTCCGGGTGAGGCGGCTCGCCCTGGTGGCCGCCTTCCTCGTGGCCCATGCCGGCGCTGGGCTCGTCGCGCCGGGTGCCTCGATGTCGTGGAGCCAGACCTTCAGCGCCTCCACCCTGATCTTCGCCTTCTTCATGCTGACCGACCCCAAGACATCGCCGCGCACGGGCGCGGTCAGGTGGCCTACGCCGTCGTGGTGGCGGGGTTGACCCAGGTGTCCGTGGCCGGGGGGGTTCCATGGCCGCTCCGTTCGTGGCCCTGATCGTGGTCTGTGCCGTGGTGCCGCTGCTGGACCGCTCGTCGGACGCGCCCAGGGTCCGACGGTCACAGCGGCGAGACGGGCTGGGGTGGCGGCGGACCGACGTAGGTGGCGACCGGCCGGATGATCTTGCGGTCCTCGGCCTGCTCGGCGATGTTGGCGCACCAACCGATCACCCGGGCGACGGCGAAGCTGGGCGAGAACAGCGCTGGCGGCAGCCCGCAGCCGCGCATGACCACCCCGGCGTAATACTCGACGTTGGCGTACAGCGACCGTCCCGGCCGCAGCTCGGCCAGCACCTCGGTGACCGTGCGCTCCACGGTCACGGCCAGGTCGACCAGGTCGCCCCCCTGGCGGAGCGCCACTGACCGCAGCATGTCCGATCGCGGGTCGGTGGTGGTGTAGACGGCGTGGCCGAAGCCCATGATCCGTTCGCCCCGCTCCAGCGCGGCACGCACATAGGGCTCGGCTTGGTCAGGTGAGCCGATGGCTTCCAGGGCCTCCAGGGCCCGACCTGGCGCACTGCCATGGAGAGGACCGGACAAAGCGCCGATGGCGCCGGCGACGCAAGCTGCGGCATCGGCCCCGGTGGAGGCGATGACCCGGGCGGTGAAGGTGGAGGCGTTGAAGCCGTGGTCAACGGTCAGGATCAGGTACTGCTCGAGGGCCCGAGCAGCTTCAGGCGACGGCGGTTGCCCGGTGAGCATCCACAGGTAGTTGGCGGCATGACCCAGGTCGGGATCCGGTGGGACCAGGTCCTGCCCGTGGGCGAGGCGCCAGAGCGCGGCGGCGAGGGTCGGGGTGGCGGCGGCGAGGCGCAGGAGGTCGTGGCGTCGCGCCGCGGTCGAGAGGTCCCACAGGGGCTGCAGGCCGAGCGAGCAGCCGAGCAGGGAGATCGCGGTGCGCAGGCCGCCGAGGGGACCGGCACCGGCCGCCGCCGCGGCCACCTCGCCGAGGGCGCCAGCCACGGTGGCGGGCAGGGCGCGCAGGGGACGGACCTCGGCGGCGAAGCCTTCCCGCTCGGCGCCCGAGGCGGGCAGGGCACCGTCCACCAGCAGCTGCCACACGTCCTCGACCGGGCGGACGGCGGCCAGCTCGACGGCGGAGTGCTGGCGGTAGTGGTAGAAGCCCTCGCGGCCGCGCACGTCGCCGACGGCGGTGTCGGCGACCGACATGCCCTTCAGGCCAGGTGGAGCGCGTCGGACGTCGGAGGCGGCGGGTGTGTGGGTGCTCGTCATGGGCCCATCTTGACGGCACGCTCCTAGTGAATCAATATTGATCAATGCTCAACAAAATCGGCGACCGGTGGCCAGACGACTGACGACCGCCGAGGCGGCGGCGCGCCTCGGGGTGAAGCCGGAGACCCTCTACGCCTACGTCAGCCGGGGCCTGCTCGCCCGCCAGCGCAGCGCTCGGGGCAGCACCTTCGACGCGGCCGACGTGGAGCGGATGGCAGCCACCACCCGACGGCGCGGTGCTGGCGGCCCGCGCCCCATGGCGTTCGTGACCGAGCTCACCCTCATCGAGAACGGCGAGCTGCGCTATCGCGGCCTCGACGCCGTGCTCCTCAGCCGGGAACGGTCGTTCGAGGCGGTGGCCAGCTGGCTGTGGGAGGGGGTGTGGGACTCGTCGACCGTGCCGTGGATGGCCACCCCCGCCCAGCACCGAGCCGTCTCCGCCGTCCAGGAGCTGCTCGACCCCGGCGTCGAGCCCATCGACCGCTACACGCTCGCGGTAGCCGTGGCGGCCACGGCCGACCCGCTGCGCCAGGCCCGCTCCCTCGAATCGGTGTCCGCCGCAGCTCGCGCCGCGATCGCCGTGATGGTCGGAGCCCTGCCTCGCGCTGGTATCGGACCGGCCCCGATGATCCCTGCGGACCGTCGAGGCGCCCCGACGGTGGCGGAGCGGCTGTGGCCGCGCCTCAGTCGGCTGGAGGCCACGCCGGAGCGGGTGGCGGCTCTGGATGCCGCCCTGGTGCTCCTGGCCGACCACGAGCTGGCCGCTTCCACGCTGGCCGCCCGGGTGGCGGCCGCGTTCGGCGCCGATCCGTACGCGGTGATCGGCACCGGCCTGGGCGCGGTCAGCGGTGTCGAGCACGGTGCGGCGTCGCTGGAGGTCCACACCCTCTTCGAACGGGCCGAGGCGGTCGGTGCGGCTCGCGCCGTGGGTGACGTCGCCCGTCGCCTGGGCTCGGTGCCGGGTCTGGGAATGATGCTCTATCCCGACGGCGACCCCCGGGGCGCCGAGCTGCTCCGGCGGGGGCGCCTGGTGGCCGGCCGGGCCGACCGCCTGGCCGTGGTGGACGAGATCGTGGCCCTGTCTGCAGCCCGGGGACTGCCCGCGCCGAACGTCGATTTCGGCCTGGGGGCTCTGGCTTTCGTGGCCGAGATGGTGACCGGAGCCGGCGAGGCCATCTTCGCGCCGGCGCGCGTCGCCGGCTGGATCGGCCACGCCCGGGAGGAGTACGTCGACCGGACCCGGTTCCGGGCGCGAGCCAGCTATATCGGTCCCCGCCCGGACCGCAGCGCCGAGAGCACCGGGGGGTAGGGCGCCCCTGCGGGCCAGCTGCCGACCCGGTGCGGCCCGGAACAGGATAGGCGGATGGGTCCGGCCGCCGAGGGGTACGAAGCACCGATGCACATTTGGCCGGGACGGCCGTACCCGTTCGGAGCGACCCCCGAGGAGCAGGGGACGAACTTCACGCTGTTCAGCCCGGTGGCGGACCGCGTCGAGCTCTGCCTCTTCGCCGACGACGGCAGCGAGACGCGCCTGACCCTGCCCGAGGCCACCGCCCACTGCTGGCACGGCTTCGTTCCCGGTGTCAGACCGGGGCAGCGCTACGGCTATCGGGTCCACGGTCCGTGGGCTCCGGAGCGGGGCCTCTATGGCAATCCGGCCAAGCTGCTTCTCGACCCCTATGCCCGGGCGGTGTGCGGCGCCCCGAAGTGGGGGCCGGCGTGCTACGGCTACGACTTCAACGAGCCGTCGGCGCCCGAGCCAACCGATAGTGCCCCGTCCATGCCCCGCTGCATCGTGGTGGACCCGGCCTTCGACTGGGGCGACGACCGCCCGCCCCACATCCCGCTCCACGAGTCGATGATCTACGAGGCGCACGTGAAGGGCATGACGGCCATGCACCCGACGATCGATCCCGCCATCCGGGGCTCCTATGCCGGTCTGGGGAGACCGGAGGTCATCGAGCACCTCGCCCTGCTCGGGGTCACGGCCATCGAGCTGCTGCCCGTCCATCAGTTCGTGCACGATCAGCACTTGGTCGACCAGGGCCTGTCGAACTACTGGGGCTACAACACCATCGGCTTCTTCGCGCCGCACGGGGCCTATGCCGCCGCCGGCGACGAAGGCGGCCAGGTCGACGAGTTCAAGACCATGGTGAAGACGCTGCACTCGGCCGGGATCGAGGTCATTCTCGACGTGGTGTACAACCACACGGCCGAGGGGAACCACCTGGGCCCGACCCTGTCGTTCCGGGGGATCGACAACACCGCGTACTACCGCCTGGTGGATGGCGATCCCCGTTACTACATGGACTACACGGGCACCGGCAACAGCCTGAACATGCGCAACCCGTACGTCCTGCAGCTGCTCATGGACAGCCTGCGCTACTGGGTGACCGAGATGCACGTCGACGGCTTTCGCTTCGACCTGGCGTCCACCCTGGCCCGCGAGTTGCACGACGTGGATCGGCTGTCGTCGTTCTTCGATGTCATCCAGCAGGATCCCGTCGTCAGCCAGGTGAAGCTGATCGCCGAGCCGTGGGACGTCGGCGACGGCGGCTACCAGGTGGGGAACTTCCCGCCCGTGTGGTCCGAGTGGAACGGCATGTACCGCGACACTGTGCGCGACTACTGGCGCAGCGAGCCGGGGACGGTTGGCGAGTTCGCCGCCCGACTGACGGGGAGCTCCGACCTCTACGAGGACGACGGCCGCCGACCGTGGGCCAGCGTCAACTTCATCACCGCCCACGACGGTTTCACCCTTCACGACCTGGTCAGCTACAACGACAAGCACAATGAGGCCAACGGCGAGGACGGGCGCGACGGCGCCGACGACAACCGGTCCTGGAACTGCGGGGCGGAAGGCGAGACCGACGACCCCGAGATCAACGCCCTCCGGGCCCGCCAGAAGCGGAACTTCCTGGCCACCCTCTTCCTCTCGCAAGGTGTCCCGATGCTGGTGGCAGGCGACGAGATGGGCCGTACCCAGGGTGGCAACAACAACGTCTACTGCCAGGACAACGAGATCGCCTGGCTGGACTGGGAGCAGCGCGACGCCAACCTGGCCCAGCTGGGCTTCGCCCGGCAGCTGGTGGAGCTGCGCCGGGCCCATCCCGTCCTCCGCCGGCGCGGCTGGTTCAGGGGCCGTCCGATCCGCGGCCGGGGTGTGGCCGACTGTGTCTGGTTCGACCCGGCCGGCGAGGAGATGAGCGACGAGCAGTGGGACGAGAGCTTTGCTCGGTCCCTGTCGGTCTTCTTGAACGGCGAGGCCATCCCGTCGCCCGACCCCGAAGGTCGCCGGATCGTGGACGACTCGCTCCTGCTCTGCTTCAACGCCCACTGGGAACAGATCGCCTTCGTGGTACCCCCCGCCGAGTTCGGCCGGTCGTGGGACGTGGTGATCGACACCAACGAACCGCTCATCCCGGCCGAGGATCAGCAGCGCAGCGTACAGGCGGGCGGGTTCCTGTCGGTCGAGGGTCGCAGCGTGGTGGTGCTGCGGCGCCCGGCGGCTGCCCGTGGCTGAGCCGCGCGCGACCTACCGGCTGCAGATGCACGCCGGATTTACCTTCGCCGATGCCGCTGCCGTCGCCGACTACCTGGGCCGGCTGGGCGTCAGCCACCTCTACCTGTCGCCGATACTCCAGGCTGCGACCGGCAGCACCCACGGCTACGACGTGGTGGACCCCACCCGGGTGAACCGGGAGCTCGGAGGCGACGACGGCCACCGCCAGCTCCAGGCGGCCGCCGCTGCGGCCGGGCTGGGCCAGCTCCTCGACGTGGTCCCGAACCACATGGCCATAGGCGGGCGCGACAACGCTTGGTGGTGGGACGTCCTGGAGAACGGCCCGTCCAGCCTCTACGCCACCTACTTCGACGTCGACTGGGACCCGCCGCAGTCCAAGCTGCGCAACGTGGTGTTGCTGCCCATCCTCGGTGACCACTACGGCCGGGAGCTGGAGGCCGGTCGGTTCCGGGTGGCGCGCGAGGAGGGCGGGTTCGTCCTCCACTACTTCGACCACGTGGTCCCCCTGGCGCCGCGCGCTCTCGACGACGTGCTGGCGGCGGCGGCCACCCGGCTGCCGACCACTCCCGCACCCGACGCCGGCGTCACCGATGCCACCCTGCGTCAGGAGCTGGAGAGCATCGCCACCGCGTTCGGCCGCCTACCGCTCAGTACCCTGACCGACCCCGGATCGGTCAGGGAGCGCCATCGCGACAAGGAGATCCTCCGGACTCGCCTGGCGGATCTGTGCGCCCGCAACCCGGCGGCGGCGGCGGCGGTGGACCGCGAGCTCGACGTGCTCAACGGTGACGTCGACCGCCTCGACCTGCTCCTCGATCGCCAGAACTACCGCCTGGCGTGGTGGCGGATCGCCGGGGAGGAGCTGGACTACCGACGGTTCTTCGACATCAACGACCTGGCGGGCCTCCGGGTGGAGGACCCGGAGGTCTTCGCCGACAGCCACCGCCTGATCCTGCACTGGCTGGCCGAGGGGGTGATCGACGGGATCCGCATCGATCACGTCGACGGGCTGCAGGATCCAGGCCGCTACCTGGACCGGCTGCATCATGCCGCCCCCCGCGCCTGGGTGCTGGTCGAGAAGATCCTGGAGGGCGACGAGCAGCTGCCCCCCTCGTGGCCGGTGGCCGGCACGACCGGCTACGACTGGCTGAACGTCACCGCCGGCGTGCTCACCGACGGCGACGGGGCCGACCGCCTGGCCGACGCCTACGCGACATGGACCGGTCTGGGCGCCCGCTACGAGGACGTGGCCTTGCAGTGCAAGCGCGCCGTGCTGGACGGGACGCTCGCTGCCGACCTCACCCGTCTGGTGTCACAGCTGGCGCGCATCTGCGAGGGCAATCGACGCTATCGCGACTACACCCGACGGGACCTGCGTGACTGCCTGGGCGAGATCCTGGTGGCCTTCGGCGTCTACCGCACCTACGTCCAGGCCGGGGTGGAGGCGTCGGCGGTCGACCGGGCCACGGTGGAGTCGGCGGTCATGGCCGCCGGGATTCGGCGGCCCGACATCGACGACGAGCTCCTCGGGTTCGTCCGTGACGTCCTCCTCCTCCGGCGCGGCGCCGCGCCGGTGCGAGGCACCGACGACGGAGCCGAGCTGGCGCTCCGGTTCCAGCAGGTGAGCGGGCCGGTGATGGCCAAGGCGGTGGAGGACACCGCCTTCTACCGCTACATGCCGTGCAGCTGGCTGAACGAGGTCGGCGCCGACCCCGGGCGGATGGGCTTGTCGGTCGGCGAGTTCCACCACCGAGGCATCGAGGCCCAGGCCCGCCATCCGCAGGCGCTCCTGTCTTCCTCCACTCACGACACCAAGCGGAGCGAGGACGTCCGCGCCCGCCTCAGCGTGCTGGCCGAGCAGCCCGAGGCCTGGATCTCCACCATCGACGGTTGGCGGGCCCATCACGAGGCTCGACGGCAGGCTCCCGCCCCCGACCGGAACACCGAGTGGCTCTTCTACCAGTCCCTGGTCGGGGCGTGGCCGATCGACGCCGATCGGATGGCGGCGTACCTGGCCAAGGCCACCCGGGAGGCCAAGGTCCACACGTCGTGGACCGATCCCGAGCCGGTCTACGACGAGTCGTTGCAGATCTGGGTCCAGGAGGCCATGGCGGACGAGGAGTTCTGCCGATCGGTCGCCGCCACCGTCGCCGATGTCCGCCGGGACGGCTGGTCGGTGTCGCTGGCCCAGAAGCTGCTGACTCTTACCGCCCCCGGTGTCCCCGACCTCTACCAGGGGACCGAGTGCTGGGACCTGTCGCTCGTCGACCCCGACAACCGTCGGCCCGTCGACTACGAGCAGCGGCGGGCGCTCCTGGCGCAGGTGGCAGACCTGGACCCGGGCGACATCTGGACGGCGGAGGACGGCGACGGTGGCACCAAGCTGGCCGTGGTCCACCGGGCGTTGGCGGTGCGCCGGTCGCACGGCGCGTGCTTCGGTGCCGGTCCCGACGGCGGCTACGCGCCGCTCGAGGCGCGCGGGGAGCGCGCTGCGCATCTTCTGGGCTTCGTCCGCGGGGGTCGGGTGGCCACCGTCGTGGTGCGGCTGCCTGTCGGGCTGCATCGGGCCGGGGGCTGGGGCGACACGACCGTGGACCTGCCCCCGGGCGCGTGGGTGGACCGCCTGGGGAGCGGCCGCCATCGCGGAAGCGTCCTGGCGTCGGTGCTGCTCGGCCGGCTGCCGGTGGCCCTACTTGTGCGGGACGAGGAGGAGGCACGATGAGCCGGTTCGCGGTGTGGGCCCCGGATCACCGGAGCGTCGACGTCGAAGTCGCGGTCGAGGGTTCGTGGCGTCGCCACCCACTACGCGGCCCGTCGGGTGGCTGGTGGCACGGGGAGGTGGTCGAGGCCGGACCGGGCACCCGCTACGGGTTCTCCGTGGACGGCGGCCCCCGCCGTCCTGATCCTCGCGCTCGCTGGCAACCCGAGGGCATCGACGGCCCCTCGTCCGTCGTGGACGACGGCGCCTTCGCGTGGAACGACGGGGGGTGGCACGGGGCGCGGCTCGGCTCGGCGGTCGTCTACGAGCTCCACGTCGGCACCTTCAGCCCGGCGGGCACCTTCGCCGGGGTGATCGAGCACCTCGACCACCTCGTCGACCTCGGCGTCACTGCCATCGAGGTCCTCCCCGTGGCGGAGTTCAGCGGGGAACGGGGCTGGGGCTACGACGGGGTCCTGCTGTGGGCGCCGCACCACGCATATGGCGGTCCCGACGGCTTCAAGGGCTTGGTGGACGAGGCCCACCGGCGGGGCTTGGCCGTGATCCTCGACGTCGTCTACAACCACCTCGGCCCGGCCGGCAACTACCTGGGGGAGTACGGGCCCTACTTCACCGACCGCTACCGGACTCCGTGGGGGAGCGCCGTGAACTTCGATGGCGCCGGCTCCGACGAGGTTCGCCGGTTCGTCATCGACAACGCGTCCATGTGGTTCGAGAACTACCACGTCGACGGTCTCCGGCTCGACGCCGTGCACGCCATCTACGATGACAGTGCCCTCCCCGTGCTGGAGGAGCTGGCCGTAGCGGTGGGAGGGCTGGCCGACCGCCTCGGTCGCCCTCTGTGGCTCATCGCCGAGAGCGACCGGAACGACCCACGGCTGGTGACGGCTCGGGAGGCAGGGGGCTTCGGCCTGGACGCCACCTGGAACGACGACTTCCACCACGCTCTGCATGCCGCCCTGACCGGGGAGCGGACGGGCTACTACGAGGACTACGGCGCACTCGCCCAGGTCGGTCGGGCCCTGGAGGACGTCTACGTCTACGGCCGTCACTTCTCGCCGTTCCGTGACCGTCACCACGGTCGCCCCGTCGGGGACCTGCCGAGGGGCCGCTTCCTCGCCTACCTGCAGAACCACGACCAGATCGGCAATCGGGCCGTGGGCGAGCGGTCCGCCGCGCTCATGAGTGTTGGCCGGCTGAAGGTCGGGGCCGCCCTGGTGCTCTGTGGTCCCTGCGTGCCCATGCTCTTCCAGGGCGAGGAGTGGGCGGCATCCACGCCGTTCCAGTACTTCACCGACCATCAGGATCCGGCGCTGGGCCGAGCGGTCAGCGAGGGGCGCCGGGGGGAGTTCGCGGCATTTGGGTGGCAGGCGGCCGACGTTCCCGACCCGCAGGCGGCGGAGACCCGTGACCGCTCCGTCCTGGCCTGGTCGGAGCTGGACGAGCCCGTCCACCGGGACATGTTGGCGTGGCACCGGTCACTGATCGCGCTCCGCCGCGCCATGCCTGATCTGGCCGACACCTCCGCGCCGAACTCCCGGGTTCGCCTCGACGAGCACCAGGGCTGGCTCCAGCTTCGTCGGGGCGCAGTGCAGATCTCGATCAACCTGGCCGGCGAGGACTGCCAGCTCTCGTTGCCCGGCCCCGCCGAGCTGCTGGCCGCGTCCGACCCTGCCATCCGCCTCGATGGGCCGTCGGTGATCGTCGCCGCGGACGCGGTGGCCATCACCCGGACCCTGGGCGCCGGGACCGACGGCGCTTGACCGCCGCCCCGATGCGTCCAGGACTCCGACGCTCCAGGGGCTCAGGGCACCTGGCCCTCGCCCTTCACGTTGGCGCCCCGGGTGTTCATGTCCTTCTCGGCCTCGGCCACGCCGGGCTGGACCGTGTTCTGGTCAGCCGCCGCGACCTCCTCGGCGGTGGGGGTCCGCCCGCCGTCGGCGTGGTCCTTGGCCTCCTTGGCCTCCTCGTCACGGGTCGCGTCGCTCGGGGTCGTGTGATCTGGCATGGCACGGATCTACCCGAACGCCGGCGATCACTCACCTCGGCCGCCCGACGCGCCCGACCCGGGCGGAGAGGGGGCGCTGAGGTGCGTGCTAGCGTTTCCGGCCGTTCCCGGGCGTATAGCTCAGTTGGTTAGAGCGCATGCATGACGCGCATGAGGTCGGGGGTTCGATTCCCTCTACGCCCACTGCCGTTTACCTGCGGGAATGCTCGCCAAGAAGGGTGACCTGGTGAGGGCGCGAGCGACCACGGACCCAAACTGGGACCCATCCGAGCCAAGGACCTCCCGCATGAGCAGGTCGGCCGCTGTGGTCGTCGCTGCGGGGCTCGTCGCCGAATGCGGCGCCCCCCGCTCATCCTCGTCCCGGGCTCCCGTGCCGGCCAGTACGACTACGGCCACAGCTACGGCTGCTGACCTGCGCCAATCCGTCGCATATGCCGAGCAGGCTCTCGGAAGCGGCCTCCAGCAACTCAGTGCCAACCTGAGCACCCTTGGGGACTCCTCAGCGATTACCGCTGTACAGTTCGCCCAGGCAGCCAAACGTGCTAACAGCGACGCCGAACAGGTCTTGCATGAGGCCGGCTGCCGCGTCGACCTGCCAGCGCCTCGATGGCCGCCTTCTGACGTTGCCAAATGGCGGCGAGTCGTCGGCACGCGATTTTCCTCCTTACTCCGTGGCCTTGGGGTGACCAACCGAAGCGTCGGTCAGCCAAACCGTCCGCTCTTGAGGGTCGGGGCAGTACCAGACACGGCCGACGCCGGTGACCTCGTACTGCCACTGTTCGAGCTCCTTCTCGCCGATCTGACGGTGCGAGAGCTTGTCCCGGAGGGGGTGTTGGCGCCTGTCGTGGCGGAGGGGATCGCTCCGTAGCTGTTGCCAGCAATCCTTGGCCGGCCCGGGCGCATGCCGGCCCAGCTGCTCCCAGCTCGCGACAGCGTCGCCGGTGGCGAAGACAAGGTCCCACTCGCCTCTTGCCGCTGGGGGAGCGACCCGCTCGCCGCGCCGCTGGAGTGTCCGCTTCCGTGGGCTCACGGCGCGTCGACGCGCCGGCCGAGCGGGTTGCCGATCGGCTTGGCGAGGCGGTCCGCCAGTTCGGGATCGGCCAGAACGGCGGCGGTATTGCGCCAGCCAGCCATGTAGACCTCCAGCGGGGCGAAGGTGCCAAGGTCTTCGCAGTCCCCGATGACGGCTGGCAGGTCGCCCACGAGGTCCGCCCGGCCGGTCTCGGTGAGATAGCGGGTCCAGGGCAGCGCCTCTGTGACCGTCTCCGCCACCTCGTCGGCAGGGACGTGCGTGAGCATGCGAGACAGAAGGCGGGCGAATCCTGCGAGCTCCGACAGATCGCTCGCTCGGCTGAGGACCAAGTCGGGCGCGTTCCGCCGGTGCAGGATGACGCGACCGCGCTCTTCCACGGCGGCAGCCACCGAGGTGGGTTGCTGGAGCAGATCGGAGAAGGAGAACGCTGCGACGGGCTTCATGGTCAACATGATACGGCAACCTTTGAACTAGTTCAACACTCGTCGGGGCGGTGCGTCCGGTGCAGGGTTTGGAAGGGAACGCCCGAAGCGATTCCGATACGCCGATCGATATGGCATGCGCCGCTCGGCGACCAAGAGCCGGATATGGCGTTCGGTCCCACCGACGGCTCCTACAGCCACCCCCACTATCCCGCCCACGACCACCCGTTGCGACCACCGCAAGAATCCGCGAGCGCTGCGGTGGGCGTGACCGTGGCTTTGGACGCTCGCCACGCGTTGGTCGCCGCCGATCTGTCCGCGGCGCTCATCCCTGTGGTCTATCGAGTTGCGTGGAGGACGTCGCGGCTTTGAGACAGGAGATCGCGCAGCAGGTCGTGGCGTCGGCTGCCGAGGAGCTCGTGTAGGCGCTCGGCGACGTCGCGTTCGCACGCAGACGCGACGTCGGCCATCTCACGGCCCGCATCAGTCACGTGTAACCCGACGCCGGGACCATCGCCCAGCCGGCGCTCGATAAGTCCGAGCTTGCGCAGGCGGCCAGCTACCTGACCGAGAGCCTGCGCGGATTTCGGGACTCGTCGCGATATCTCGGCGAGCGTGACCCCCGGCTCGTCGCGGATCAACGAGAGCATCCCGGCGGAGGCGAGCGTGAGGGGAGTATCCCGGAGGGCGCGCTCGCCCATCGCTTCGATGTAGGTGGACACCTCCCAGACCAAATCGTTGAGATCGGTGCGCGCCCGAGCACGGTTGGCACGGTCGACGGAACCAGGCATCCCCCTAACCATACACCAGCCTTTTAGAACAAGGATCCTGTTATGCAAGGACCTTGTGATACTGTGCCACGGCCAGGTCCTATTCGCCTCAAGACAGAGAGATCCAATGGACATCCATGGAGCCGTGGTGCTCGTGACCGGAGCGTCGTCGGGCATCGGAGCGGCCACAGCACGGGCGGCGTCGCGGGCCGGCGCGTACGTCGTCCTCGTCGCACGCCGGGAGGACCGGATCCGCCAGCTCAGCGAAGAACTGGGCAATGCCATCCCGGTTCGCTGCGATGTGACCGACGCCGGGGAGGTCGCAGCCGCCGCCCGCGCCGCCACGGACGCCTATGGGCGGATCGACGTCTTGGTCAACAACGCCGGCCGGGGGATCCAGGCCACCCTCGACGAGACCGACCCAGACGACTTCCGCGCCATCCTCGAGGTCAACCTCGTCGCGCCCCTGGTCTTGATGAAGGCAGTCGTTCCCATCATGCGCCGTCAGGGCGCCGGCAGCATCATCAACGTCAGCTCGGGCACGACCTTCGGGGCCACCCCGGGCTCCGGCGCCTACACCGCCATTAAGGCCGGACTCGCCAAGCTGTCCGCCGTGGCACGAGCCGAGCTCGCCGACGCCGGCATCGCGGTCTCCACGTTGTACCCCTTCGTCACGGGAACGGAATTCATCGACTCGCTGCAAGCCGGCCAAGCAGCCGCCAAGGAGTCGACGTCCGGGCTCGACTTCCAGCCGCCAGAGTGGGTCGCCGACGCCATTCTCGCCCTCGTCGAGAGCGGCGCCGCACAGGCCGACCTCGTCCCCGAGCAGTTCGGCGGCAGCCTCAAGACGTGACGGCGCGGCTGGCACTGGCCGCCCCGACCCGAGCGCCGCTCGCACCAGGGGAGAGTCCTTGCGGTCTCGAGACCCGTCCGTCCCAACAACGACCGACAGGAGCAGCACATGAGCACCACGCGAAACACGTGATCGCCGGCGCCGGCGGCGGCATCGCTTGCGAGATCGTGGACCGGTTCGTGTCCGACGGCGACAGGTCCTCGCCGGCGTCCTCGGCAAAGCGCCGGGCGGCCTGCGTGGACCTTGACACCGTGGACGGGCTCCCGGTGGGCCGTGAGCCGGGTGCGGGTCGGAGCCTTCCGGGATCCCCGGTCAGTCAGTGACAATCATGGCACGGGGGGCCTGCGTACCGACAAGGCCTGCCGTGTCACGCTCCGAATCAGAGGGAGGCGAACGTCGCTGGCTCCTCCCGGATGACATCGACGCCGTCTTGCGCACGGTTGGGACGAAGTCGGGCCACGCCTGCATCGCTTGGTCGATCGACGCACCGAGTTGCTGGCGGGTGGCGCCGTCCCTGGCCCTGGTCTGCATGCCGGCCATCACAACGTCGATGAACTCGGTCAGCCGCTCAACGTCCGTGCCGACGGGCAGGTCACCGTCCTCGCAGCCGCGCTCGATGCGACCGGCGATCGCCCTTCGTACCTTCGCTCGCTGACCGGCGAGGAGAGGCTCGTTCATCACCAGACAGCCGCGTGGGCAATCGGAGGTCGTGTAGTGCGCTGCTGCGTCGCGTAGAACACCCTCAACTGCGGCACGTGCCGTGGGTGCGTCGAGGCTCCGTCGCATTCCCCCGGCCAGGCTTTTAGTGTACAGCTCTACTGCTTCGTCGAACAGTCGTCGCTTGTCGCCGAACGCCGCGTACAGGCTGGGCGGAGCTATCCCCATGATCCCCGTGAGCTGGGCGATCGATGTCGCCTCGTAGCCGTGCTCCCAGAACGCGAGCATGGCAAGCTCAAGCGCACGCTCCCTGTCGAAGCTCCGCGGGCGACCAGCCACCATGCAACTCTAGCGCTTGCTACAGAACAGTGGTATTGTACCGACCGCTACAGATCACCACGGACTTCAAAACAACTAGGCGCTCAGGTGCCCAATCGCCACGAATAGGAGGCAACCTCATGGAGATTCAAGGCTCGATCGCGCTCGTGACCGGCGCCAACCGCGGTATCGGACGGCACTTCGCCGCCCAGCTGCTCGAGCGCGGGGCAACCAAGGTGTACGCCACCGCCCGCCGTCCCGAGCAAATCGACCTCGACGGTGTCGAGGCGCTCCGCCTCGATGTCACCGACACCGCCTCGGTGACCGAAGCCGCAGCTGCGGCCCGGGACGTGACCCTGCTGGTCAATAACGCCGGCATCGGCACCGGCACCAACCTGCTCGGAGATCTCGACAAGCTCCGCCTCGAGATGGACACTCACTACTTCGGGACCCTGTCGGTCGTGCGGGCGTTCGCCCGGATTCTCGCTCACGGTGGCGGTGGAGCGATCCTCAACATGCTCTCCGCTCTGTCGTGGTTCTCCTTCGACGGCGTCAACGGTTACGCCGCCGCTAAGGCCGCTGAGTGGAGCTTGACCAATGGCATCCGACTCGAGCTGGCGCCTCAGGGCACCCAGGTGACCGGCGTCCACGTCGGCGCCGTCGACACCGACCTCATGGTCGGCTACGAAGGTCCCATGATGGATCCGGCCGAGGTCGTACGCATAGCGCTCGACGGCCTTCAGGCCGGCAAGCTCGAGGTCGTGGTCGACGACTGGAGCGCCATGATCAAAGGCACTCTTTCCGCCGACCCCGCCGACTTCTACGCGCAAGTGGCGACGGGCCAAGCCTCGGGTGATCGATAGGGACCCGTCTGGCCGAACCAGCCAGCCGTACACGACCTCACCGCAGCGGTACGTCTTGTGGCGGAGTCTCCGGTCAAGACCCGCAAGAAACGGGCCGGCCGCTGCGCTGACACGCCAGGCGGAACCTATCGAGGCCTTCGAGACGGGAGCTCGATTCGCACTACGCCACCGGCAGCGGTGGCAGCAGGAGCGATGCCGCCGTTCGGGTGTCGCTGAACAGCCGTACCCAGATGGGGCGACCGAATGGAGGGGCCAAAATGGCGTGGCCCGAACCTCATCCGACAGGTCGATGCCGCCTCGGTGATGGTCTGTCCATGCCGTAGCGAATAGGGCAAGTAGGTGATCAGTTCATACGTGCGAATGTCCGACCGGCGCGCTATCGTAAGAGCACTGTGCCCAGGAAAACCGCTGCGAAGAAGGCTGCTCCGGTGGCCAAGAAGTCCATGAGTGATTCCCACAAGGCCGCCTTGGCCGTGGGGAGAGACGAGGGACGTGCCGTTCGTCGGTATCTGGAGGCGCTGGAGGCGCATCGACCCCGACCGGGCCGGAAGCGAACGGCCGACACCGTCGATCGTCAGCTGCGTGAGACCATCCAGCAGCTGAGCCGGGCAACCGCGCTGGAGCGGGTCCATCTCCTCCAGCGTCGTTTGGACCTCGAGCACGAGTTCGAGCGGATGCAGCGCGACAACGACCTGGATCTGGTCGAGCTGGAGACCGCCTTCGTTGCCGCCCTGCCGGGCTACAGCGACCGCAAGCGCATCAGCTATGCCGCCTGGCGCGAGGTCGGTGTCCCGGCCCGTGTGTTGCGCTCCGCCGGTTTGAGCCGCGCCGCCGGCTGACGATACGACGATCAATCTCCCGGCGCTGGAGGTGACATCGGCATTCTCACGCCGAGCACTCCGAGGAG
Organism: Acidimicrobiales bacterium; assembly: GCA_965276635.1. Taxonomy (GTDB): domain Bacteria; phylum Actinomycetota; class Acidimicrobiia; order Acidimicrobiales; family Palsa-688; genus CBDIBC01. Next base: position 378,878 of record CBDIBC010000003.1, read on the forward strand.
GTGGATCGTTCTGGTCGCGGCTTCAGGGGTGAGACACCCGAGGGCTTCTACCCCGGCGGACATCGGATAGGTCCCGGCTCTTGCGACCCAGCGGGAGAACATCCCAGCATCCATCCAGGCGGCCAACGCCGGATCGATGGACGGTTCCTCCCAGCAGCCATTGGCGCAGGCCAGTCGTATGGACTCCCACGTCCAGGGCCGCCGACGGCCGCCTTCGACGAGGCCGACATCGTGGCCCCGCTGCTGTTCGGGTCCGTCGGGCGTTCCCATCCCGCCTGGGTAGAGCGCAGTTGCCTCGGTCCAATCCAGGCGCCGGCCCTGCGCCTCGGCGCGCCGGACGATGGCAGCCAACCAGCGTCGGGCCACGACCGGTCCGGCCGGCGCCGTCGGCGCCGGGGTAGCCAGATCGAGGACCCGATGCAGGCAATCGATCAGCCGGCCGCCACCGGGCGGTTCGGCGCAGACGTGGTCGGCGTAGCGGGTCTGCCCACGCAACCGGCCGGAGCGGTCGAGCAGGCATGCCACCCGACAGGGCATCCGGCGGTCGACGGCGGGGGCCCCGTCGGCCGGGGCTACCGCCACTGGCGTGGCCCAGCCCGCGGCGACCGTGCCCACCGCCACGCACGCCGGCGGCGCCCGCCATCCGAGCAGCCCGTCGACCTCGGACCCGACGCGCACGACGCGGCGGCCCCGGGGCGAGCTGTCGACCCGCACCCACATGGCGGTGTCGTCGTCGGTCGTGGCCGCGGCGAGGGCGTCGACGATGGCGTCGAGGATGTCGTCGTCGGGCCCACCGCCGGCGCCAGAAGATGAAAAACGGTCGTCGTCGCCCACGGGGCCTCCTCGCTCGTACTCGGCAAGGGGAGGTCCGACACACCCCGATCAGGGAACCGGCACCCAGGCTAGTGGCCGGGCGCCGAGCGCTCAGCCCACGACGGTAGGGATGCTCAGGTGGGCCCGGAGCCGGCCCTGCTCGTCGCGGTCGAGCGCCACCTCCCCGCCAGCGGGCCGCACGGCAGCGAGCACGGCGCTGGCGTCGGCGCCGACCGAGTCGGGCCCGTCGAACCCGTCGCAGACCACCTGGGCGATCAGGCGTCCTTCGACGGGGTAGACCGTAAGGTCGTAGGCCTGGCAGTGCCGGCCGATGGCGGCGAGCAGGGCCTGGACCCCCCGCAGCATCACCACCGCGACCCCGGCGGACGGCTCCAACTCCACCGCGGTGTGGAGCGTGCCCGGCGTGCCCGTCTCCTCCCGCACCCGGCCCACCTCCTCGGCCAGGCTGCTCAACAGGCCGCGGACCGGGGTTGCTGCGCCCGGTGCGGTGGAGATGGCGTCGGCCACCTGGCGGTCGCGTTCGAGCTCGAGCTGGGCCAGCTGCCAGAGGGCGTCGAGGGTGCCCCGGGCCGCGCTGAGCAGGGGACCGAGGGCGGCATCGGTGGCCCCCGCCGCCGGTCCGCCGGGCAACCCGGGCTCGACGGCGGGCGGCGGCCCCCCCGTCGATGCGCCGGGGTCGTCGCCGAGTGTCGTCGCGGCTGCACGTGCCGCGTCGAGCTCGGCCGTCAGGTTCTCCGATCGGGCGGCGACGGCCCGCCCCCAGCGGATGGCCTTGGCCAGCTCGGCGGCCAGGACGACGATGATGACCACGGCCACTGCGGCGACGACGAGAGCCGGGATCATCGGGCGGGCGCCACCACCTGCAGGCGCAGCTCGCGCAGCTGGGTGTCGGTCACCGGGCTGGGCGCGCCCATCAAGAGATCGCGCGCGCTCTGGTTCAACGGGAAAGCGATGACCTCGCGCAGGTTGGCCTGATCCTCGAGCATCATCAGGATCCGGTCGAAGCCGGGAGCGATGCCCGCGTGGGGCGGAGGGCCGTAGTGGAAGGCGTTCCACAGGGCCGGGAAGGATTCCTGGATGCGCTCGGCGCCGTACCCGGCGATGGCGAACGCCGCCTCCATGACGTCAGGCAGATGGTTGCGGACTGCGCCCGACGACAGCTCCAGCCCGTTGCAGACCAGGTCGTACTGGTAGGCGAGGATCTGGCCGGGATCCTGTGCCCGCAGGGCTTCCAGGCCCCCCTGGGGCATGGAGAAGGGATTGTGGGAGAACTCCCACTCGCCCGAGTCCGCGTTGCGCTCGTACATGGGGAAGTCCACCACCCAGGCGAACGCCAGCTGGCCGGGATCGGCCAGGCCCAGCTCGCGTCCGAGCGTGCTGCGCACCGGGCCCAGCGCCATGCTGGCCGAGCGGGCCGGGCCGACACAGGTGAGCACGGCATCCCCGGGTTGCGCGCCGACCGCCGACACCAGGATCGCCATCTCGTCCTCGGTGAGCTTGCGGGCCAGTGGTCCCTTGGTGCCGGCCGGGTCGAGCTGCAGCCAGCTGGCGATCGCCCCGCCCTGGCGGGCATCGTCGCCGAAGGTATCGAACCACCGTCGCGCCCGCCCGGCGGCATCCGGCGCCCGGAGGGCCCGGATGCGATCGCCCTTCCCGGGGGCGTCGGTGAACATCGGCAGCTCCGTCCGGCCGCCGAGGTCGTCGGTGACGTCGGCGATCTCCAGGTCGAAGCGCAGGTCCGGCTTGTCGGTCCCGTAGCGGTCCAGAGCATCGGCATAGACGAGGCGAGGGAATGGCCTCGAGGTCTGCTTGGTGGAGAGCTCGGCCACCACCCGGGCCATGAGCAGCTCGACCTCGCCGAACACGTCCTCCTGGGTGGCGAAGGCCATCTCCAGGTCGATCTGGTAAAACTCGCCCGGGCTGCGGTCGGCCCGGGACGCCTCGTCACGAAAGCACGGGGCGATCTGGAAGTACCGCTCGACGCCGCCGGCCATGAGCAGCTGCTTGAACTGCTGGGGCGCCTGGGGTAGGGCGTAGAACTCACCGGGGTACATACGGCTGGGGACCAGGAAGTCGCGGGCCCCTTCCGGTGAGGAGGCCGTCAGGATGGGCGTCTGCACCTCCAGGAAGCCGCGGCCCGACAGGTGGTCGCGCACCAGCTGGGCGAATCGGGCGCGCGCCGCCAGGCGCTCGACGAGCGGGCCGCGGCGCAGGTCCAGGTACCGGTGGCGCAGACGGGCCTCCTCGCCGACGTCGGTGTCGCGCTCGACTGGGAACGGCAGGACGTCGGCGGTGGAGAGCACCTCGACCTGGCCGACGTGGACCTCGACCTCGCCGGTGGCCAGCCGACGGTTGACGGTCTCGGGTGTCCGGGCCACCACGGTGCCGGTCACCGAGACCACGCTCTCCAGGCGAAGGCGCGCCAGAGTCTCGAACGCAGCCAGGTCGGGGTGGGAAACGAGCTGCACCGTCCCGGCGCCGGCGGCGCCACCGGCATCGCGCAGGTCGACGAACAGCAGCCCCCCGTGGTCGCGCGCCGCCGCGACCCAGCCGGCGAGGCGCACGGTGCGCCCGACGTCGTCGACGCGCAGGGCACCCCCCCGGATGTCTCGGTAGCGGTTGGGTTCGAGCGGCCGGGTGTCCTCCATATCAGTGCAGGAGAGTACCGGGCGCCGGCACCGCCCCCCGGCCGGCCCGGCAGCAGGGCACTGATCCCTAGGCCAGGAGCGCGTGCAACGCGTCGAGGTCCGCTCGCAGCGCGTCCACCTCGCCCTGCAACGTCGCCACGTGCGATTCCAGGGCCGCGATGCGATCGGACGAACCGCTCCTTTGCCCAGACCCGGCCTGGGCCGGCGGAACCTCCAACACCTCCCCGGCCAGGAGGTGCGCCCAGCGCTCCTCCCGCTGCCCCGCCTGGCGCTCCAGCCGGGTCACGTACGGCTCGGCGTAGCGGTTCTTGAGCCGGTGCAGGACGCCGTCCACGCCGCCGAGGTCCTCCAACCCGGCGTAGCGCTCGGTGCGGGTCCGCAGGTCGCTCACCGTCTGGGGGCCGCGCAGGGCGAGGACGGCCAGGACGGCGAGCTCGCCCGGGGACATGCCCCACGCCTCGTGGACGACATGGCGGTACTTCTCCGCCCGGTTGCTGGCCGAGTGCACCACGCGCGCCAGGCCGCGCTCGCGCAGCGAGGCCAGGATCGGCTCCACGTCCGAGGTCGAGTAGGACACCACCGGGTTGCGGTTCGAGGCCTGGTTGCAGGCCAGGAGCAGCGCGTTCATGGTCAACGGGTACTGCTCGGGAGTCGTCGCCTCCTTCTCGATCAGCGCGCCGAGGACGCGCAGCTGTTCGGGCGTGAGGACGTCCACGCCGGCGAGCTTACGGCGGCCCATCCGGCGACGGGGCCATGCCACCGGGTGGCTGCAATGGAGCCCGGCCGACCAGAATGGTCAGCCGGACCGACGAGAGGAGCACCAACCATGGCGACTGGCAGCGGCAACACCTTCGGCGCCCGAGCCGTCCTCCAGGTGGGTGGCACGGCGTACGGCATCAACCGCCTGGACGTCCTGGGCGACCGGGTCCAGCGCCTGCCATTCGCGCTGAAGGTGCTGCTCGAGAACCTGCTGCGCCATGAGGACGGCGTCACCGTGGAGGCCGCCGACATCGACGCGCTGGCCAGCTGGGACCCCGACGCCGAGCCCGACACCGAGATCGCCTTCGCCCCGGCTCGCATCCTGATGCAGGACTTCACCGGTGTCCCTGCCGTCGTCGACCTGGCCGCCATGCGCGATGCCATGCGGGCGATCGGCGGGGACCCCGGCCGGGTCAACCCGTTGATCCCCGCCGAGCTGGTCATCGACCACTCGATCATCGCCGACGTCTACGGCGTGCCCGATGCGTTCGCCCAGAACGCGACCCTGGAGTTCGCTCGCAACGAGGAGCGCTACCGGTTCCTGCGTTGGGGCCAGACCGCCTTCGACACGCTACGAGTGGTCCCGCCCAACACCGGTATCTGCCACCAGGTGAACCTCGAGCACCTGGCCCGGGTGGTGTTCTCGACCGACGACGGCCAGGCCTACCCGGACACGTTGGTCGGCACCGACTCGCACACCACCATGGTGAACGGCCTCGGGGTGCTGGGCTGGGGCGTCGGCGGCATCGAGGCGGAAGCGGCCATGCTCGGCCAACCCGTATCGATGCTGATCCCGCGCGTGGTCGGCTTCAAGCTGACCGGCCAGCTCCCCGAAGGGACCACGGCCACCGATTTGGTGCTCACGGTCACCGAGCAGCTGCGGGCCCACGGGGTGGTGGGCTCGTTCGTGGAGTTCTACGGCGACGGCGTCGCCGGTATCCCCCTGGCCAACCGGGCCACCATCGGCAACATGTCGCCTGAGTACGGCTCGACCTGCGCCATCTTCCCGATCGATGCCGAGACCCTGCGCTACCTGGAGCTGACGGGACGCTCACCGGAGCGCATCGCGCTGGTCGAGGCCTACGCCAAGGCCCAGGGGATGTGGCACGAGCCCGGCCACGATCCGGTCTTCTCCGAACGCCTGGAGCTCGACCTGTCCACGGTGGTGCCCAGCCTGGCCGGCCCGGCCCGACCCCAGGACCGGGTCCGCCTGGACGCGGCGCGTGAGGGGTTCCGGGCCGCGTTGCCGAAGGTGTTGGCCCCGGCGGGGCAAACGCCGACGGGTGGGCGGGCGAGCCATCCCGTGCCCGTTGCCCTGGACGACGGCACGACCTTCGACCTCGACCACGGGCACGTCGTCATCGCCGCTATCACCAGCTGCACCAACACCTCGAACCCGTCGGTGATGGTCGCCGCCGCCCTGCTGGCCAAGAAGGCGGTGGAGAAGGGACTGACCTCCAAGCCGTGGGTCAAGACCACCTTGGCCCCGGGCTCCAAGGTGGTCATGGACTACTACGAGCGCGCCGGGCTGATCCCGTACCTGGAGAAGCTGGGGTTCGGCCTGGTCGGCTTCGGGTGCACCACGTGCATCGGCAACAGCGGGCCCCTGCCGGCGCCGGTCTCTGCCGCGGTCGACCAGGGAGACCTGGCGGTGGTGTCGGTCCTGTCCGGGAACCGCAACTTCGAAGGCCGGATCAACCCCGATGTCCGCATGAACTACCTGGCCTCCCCGCCGCTCGTCGTGGTCTACGCCCTGGCCGGGTCGATGGACCACGACGTCGTGCACGAGCCGCTCGGGACCGGTACCGACGGCGCTCCCGTCTACCTCCGCGACATCTGGCCTACCCCTGCCGAGGTGGCGGACGTGATCAACACGTCGCTGGAGTCGGAGATGTTCCGTTCCTCGTACGCCTCGGTCTACGAGGGCGACGAGCGCTGGAACGGCCTGGACGTGCCGGCCAGTGACGCCTACGAGTGGGACTCGACGTCGACCTATGTGCGCAAGCCGCCCTACTTCGACGACATGCCCGCGGCGCCGGCGCCCCTGCGTGACGTCGTCGGCGCCCGGGTGCTGGCCAAGCTGGGCGACAGCGTCACCACCGACCACATCTCGCCGGCGGGGAACATCCGGGCCGACGGGCCGGCCGGTCGGTGGCTGGTGGACGGCGGCGTGCAGGCTCGGGACTTCAACTCCTACGGAAGCCGCCGGGGGAACCACGAGATCATGATCCGCGGCACCTTCGCCAACATCCGCCTCCGGAACCAGCTGGCCCCGGGCACCGAGGGTGGCGTCACCCGTCACCTCCCCGACGGCGACGCCATGTCGATCTACGACGCCGCCCAGCGCTATGCCGCAGACGGCGTTCCGCTGGTCATCCTGGCCGGCAAGGAGTACGGCTCGGGCTCCTCACGCGACTGGGCCGCCAAGGGCACGGCCCTGCTCGGCGTGCGGGCGGTGCTGGTCGAGAGCTTCGAGCGCATCCACCGCTCGAACCTGGTCGGCATGGGCATCCTGCCTCTGCAGTTCAGAGCCGGGGCCAGCGCGGCGTCGTTGGGGCTGACTGGTGACGAGGTCTTCTCCGTCACCGGGCTGGATGGCCTGGCCGCCGGTGCCCCGCTGCCGCGCACCCTGCGCGTCGACGCCGACGGACGGTCCTTCGAGGTGATCCTGCGCATCGACACGCCCAAGGAGGCGGACTACTACCGCCACGGCGGGATCCTGCCCTACGTCCTGCGGCAGTTGAAGGCCCAGCCCTAGCCGGGCGGGGATGGGGACCCCGCCTCGGCTGGCGGTGGGTTGGGGTGCCCGCCGCCCGGCAACACAGCCGGGCGGGGATGGGGACCCCGCCTCGGCTGGCGGTGGGTTGGGGTGCCCGCCGCCCGGCAACACAGCCGGGCGGGGATGGGGACCCGCCTCGGCTGGCGGTGGGTTGGGGTGCCCGCCGCCCGGCAACACAGCCGGGCGGGGATGGGGACCCCGCCTCGGCTGGCGGTGGGTTGGGGTGCCCGCCGCCCGGCAACACAGCCGGGCGGGTGTCCCGGCTAGCGGCGCCCGTGGAACGTTCGCGCGTTTGCCCAGGGACGTTCCTGGGCAAGTGCGCGAACGATGGGCGATCCCCCTCGGGTGCGCCCCCGGCGGGCTCCTCGCCGGGTCAGGTGGCCGGGTGGTGCAGGCCGAGACGCGGATCGAGGTGGTCGCGCACCACCCGCTCCATGATGCCGAGGGTGACCCGGGCGGGGGCGCTCGGCCGCCCCCGGCGACGCACCAGCACGCCGACTCGCCGGCGGCGCAGGCCCCGGAGGGTCAACGAGCTGAAGTGCTCTCCGAACTCCGCCGCCCCGGTGGCCGGCAGGATGGACGGCCCGTAGCCGCGTCGGGTCAGCGAGGCGATGAGGCGCAGCCCGTCGAGCTCCGCCTTCGGTTGCAGCACCACGCCGGCCAGGCGAGCGGCCTCGTCGATCTCGGCCCGGAAGGTGCTGCCGGGGGCCGGGAGGAGGAGCTTGAACCCGTCGACCTCCGCCAGGTCGGCGTGCTGGCGACCGGCGAGGGGGTGGCCGGCGGGGACGACGAGCATCAGGTCCTCGTCGAACAGCGGATGCTCGGCCAGCTCGGGGCTGGCCTGCGGCAGGTTCACCACGGCCGCGTCGAGCGCGCCGCTGACCACCTGCGGCTCGAGGGTGGACGAGGTCCCGTCACTGATCACCAGCTGCACCTGAGGATGGTCGAGGGCGAGCTCGTCGAGGAGGAGGGGAGCCAACCAGCGCGCCGTGGTGCCGATCATGCCGACGCGCACGGTGCCCGCCACGTGGTCGCGCAGCGCGGCCACGTCGGCTACCACGGCATCGAGCTCGGCCGACACCCGCCGGGCCCGCTCCACCACGGCGACGCCCTCCTCGGTCAGCTCGCCGGCCTGGCGGTCGACGAGCTGGACCCCGAGCTCGCGCTCGAGGCGGGCCACGTGGCTGGAGACGTTTGACTGCACTGTGTGCAGCGAGGTGGCGGCGGCCGAGAAGCTGCCGTGGTCGGCGATGGCGACCAATGCCTGGAGCTGACGGAAGTCCATCACCAACAGAGATAGCAGACCCTCCGACCATGGCTGGGGCAGACAGAGCGGCCCGCGTGCCGGGAGGTAGCGTCGTGTCATGGGACGATCCGCCGCCGTGTTCGACCTGGACCGCACCCTCCTGGCCGGATCCAGCACCCCGGTGATCAACGATGCCCTCTTCGAGGTCGGCCTCACCAGCCGCCGTAGCATCCCCGGGCAGGGGCTGATGATGCAGCTGTACCGGCTGGCCGGCGAGTCACTGCCCTCCATGGCGCTGGCTCGGGTCGCCGCTCTGACGATGCGGGGCAAGCCGGTGGCCGATGCGGTGCGCGCCGCTGACATCGCCGCCGACCGGCTGGTGCGCGACATCCTGCCCTACGCCTACCCGCTCCTCGCCTGGCATCGCGACCACGGGCGCCTGTTGCTGCTGGCCACGACGACCCCCGCCGACCTGGTGCGCCCGCTGGCCGAGCGGCTGGGCTTCGACGACGTGGTGGCCACCCGGTGGGGTCGCGCCGTCGACCGCCACGGGGTGGAGCGCTACACCGGCGGGGTGGAGGGCGGGTTCGTGTGGGCCCTCGGCAAGCTCGTCGCTGTCCGACGATGGGCCGAGGCGCGAGACGTCAGCCTGGGCGATTCGTGGGCGTACTCCGACAGCGTCTACGACCTGCCGCTCCTGGAGGCGGTAGGCCATCCCACGGCCATCAACCCCGACCCCCGCCTCCTGGCGGCCGCCGCCCTCCAGCGGTGGCCCGTTGTCCACCTCGACGCCCCGCCGGGCGTGCCCAAGCTGCTCGGCGCGGAGCTGATCGACGTGGTGAAGCTCCTCACCCCTTGCGCCGTGTTCCCTTACGCCCGCTTCGACATCGTCGGACGTGAGCACATCCCACGCCGGGGCGCCGCCATCGTGGCCGCCAACCACCGCAGCTACTTCGATCCGGTGCCCATCAGCCGCGCCATCTTCGACGCCGGGCGGCGTCCCCGGGCCATGGCCAAGAAGGAGCTGTTCGACGCTCCGCTCATCGGTCCCCTCCTGCGGGCCAGCGGCGGCATCTGCGTGGATCGGGACGAGGACCCGACGGCCGCCCTGTTCGAGGCCGAGGCCGCTCTTCGTGCGGGCGAGCTCATCGCCATGACCCCCCAGGGCACGATCCCGCGAGGCCAGGCCTTCTTCGAAGCGCGCCTGACCGGCAAGACGGGCGCGGCCCGGCTGGCGGCGGCGACCGGCGCGCCGGTGATACCCGTCGGGATCTGGGGGAGCGAGCTGGTGTGGCCCCGCTCGTCCCGGCGGCCCCACGTCACCCAGGTGCTGTCCCCGCCCGTAGTCCGCGTCCGTATCGGCCCCCCGGTCGGGGGACTGACGGGAGCCGACGCCAGGACGGACACCGAGCGGATCATGAGCGCCGTCAGCGACCTGCTGCCTGCGGCGGCACACATCCGACGCATCCCGACGCCAGCTGAGCTGGCCCTGACGCAGCCGGCGCGCTGAGCGTACGACGTCCGCTACCCGGGTGACTGAGGACACCTGGCGTCGTGGCTAGGGCGACGGCCACCGGTGCTCGTGGGCGCGGTCCCGGCGAGCACGACGAGAGGGACCGAGCGCCCAGGTGCGCCGCCACGCACCCGCCGCCTCGGGGCCGGTCAGCGACGGTGTGGTGCGAGCCGCGGCCCTCCGGCGGGCGGTCCACCAGTCCGTGGTCTGCTCGTCGGCCAGGGCGGCAACGGCCTGCTCGACGCGGTCGGCCAGGGCGCGGGCGTCGTCGCCGGGCCGGGGCCGGATGGCAGAGCCGAAGGTCACCTGCGTGGTGCCGGGCCGCAGGCGGGTGGCCCGGCGGGGGAGGATGACCCGGGTGCCCTCCAGGTGGACCGGGACCAGGGGACGCCCGGTCCGGGTGGCCAACCAGGCGGCACCGGCCCGGTGGTTCTGCCCCCAGCCGTCCGGGCTGCGACCGCCCTCGGGGAAGATCAGCAGGCTCCAGCCGTCGTCGAGCAGGTCCGCCAGCCGCTTGGCGGAGGCGCGGTGCACTCGCGTCCGTTCGATGGGAACCGTGTTGAGCAGCAGGGCGAACGTGGCGGCTTTGGTCCGGGTGTCGAAGAAGTAGTCGGCGGCGCCAGCCACCACCAGGCGATGGCGCCACGGCTCGGGGATCACCGACAGCAGCAGCGGGGTGTCGAGGTGGCTGGCATGGTTGGCCGCGAAAATGACCGGTTCGTCGAGGTGGGCCAGGCGGTCCGTGCCCCCCACCGACGGCGCGGCGACGGCGCGTATCAGCGGGCGGGTGACGGCTTCGTGCAGGAGCAGCCGGGCTACACGCGCCGGATAGCGGCGGGCCCAGTCGGTGTCGTAGTCCACGCCCAGGGTGCGCTTCGGCGCCGGGCGCGGCACGGAGTCGGGCCAGTCGGGGGCGGCCAGCGGGAAGGCGGACGGCAGACGCGGCCGGTGCCCCCGCATCGTTGACCGCACCAGGTCGGGGGTGACCGGAAGGCGGCGCTGCGGGGTGGCGCCGCCCGGCAGGCTCGAGCGCATCAGTGCACGTCCGCCAGCATGATCGGCGGGCAGTGGAAGTGCGAGATCGTCGGCTGCGGACCGACGGTGTCACTGGCCATCTCCAGGGCGTCGCTCAGGGTGGACGCGGGCTTGAACCCTAGGCGCCGCACCGCCTTCGGGTCGCCGCCGACGATGATGACACTGCCCAGGTGCTCCAGGGCGTGGGCACCCCAGTACCACATGTAGAAGGGGTGGACACCATGGTAGGCGTGGGTCGTGCGGTACAGGTGGCGGTACCATTCGTCGGTGGCGAAGCGGGTCTCGTAGGTCTTCTCGATCTCTACCGGATCGGTGGTCTCGGCCAGCACCTCCTCGAAGAAGTCGATGTAGGACGGATGGTGCACGGGGTGGAAGGCCCAGGGGGTGGGGTGGCTGAGGATGGCCACGCCTCCCTCGCGGACGATCGGCTTCCCCCGGTACAGGTTGAACAGGTACCCGAGGCCCATGCACATGACGAGGATCGGGTTCATGATCGAGTTCACGTTGTAGGGGCAGATGTGCGGGAGGCCGAACAGGGCCACGTCGGTCTGCCCCTTGACATGCACCAGCTGCTGGCGGTAGACGTCCTCGGTGGTGGCGGCGTGCACCGCTTCCACCTCGCCAGCGTGGACGCTGACCAGCTGGTGGGGTGCCTTGATGCTCTGGAAGATGGACCTGGCGGTGCGCGCCGGCGTCACCGCCAGGGCACGCGTCACCCCGGTGTAGGCGGCCCGGTCGCGGGCGCCCCACTCCCACTCCCGCTTCTGCAGGAACGCCATCGGCTTGGGGAAGGTGTCGTTGTTCAAGGTGGTCTCGATCTGGAACACCGTGATCCCGGCGTCGGCGATGAGCCGGCCCATCCGCCAGTTCGACGAGTGCAGCTCCGAGTGGTGCTGGTCCATGAACGACGTGCTGGCGCGCATGGTCTGCACGTTGTGGTGATGGCGCAGGCTGCGGTAGCTGGCCAGGCCGGTGGCCACGCTCTTGTGGCCGCCGTCCATGGCGACCAGGTTGATGTTGACGTAGACGAGCAGGTCGGACTCGGCCGCCCGCTTGTTGATCTCCACGTCCTCGCCCTGATCGGTCTGGCCCAGGTGGACGAGACCGTCGGGGTCCTCGGCGTCGTGCTGGAGCAGGAGGCCGTGGGGAGCGAAGGAGTCGTAGATGCGGTCCCCGAGCGCATGGCGCAGCTCGGCCTCGGTCATCCGACGATGCAGGGCCAGGGCGCAGATGAGCACGACGTCGTCGACGCCTGCCGTGGCCGCCATGTCGAGGACGGCCTCGATGACCCGCTGGCGGTTGTCCGGCTGCTGCATCGGCGGTAAGGGGAGGGAGATGTCGTCGAAGGCGATGGTGAGCCGCATACCGGGGTTCAGCAGCTCCGGCAGCGGAGCGCTGTCCCCTCGCGGGTGGAGGAGGGCGTCGACCACGGCCTGCTCGGGGTCGCGCGCCGCGTCGACGGCCTCGGGGGCGTAGATGACACGCGAACGTTCGGCCGGGAGTCGTTCCAGCCGGAAGCCCTCACCGTGCCAGGTGAGGATGGGCGGGGTCGAGCGGTCGACCTCCAGGACGAAGCCGGGGCGAGGCATGCGAACGTACTCCCTATCTCTTCTTCTCGTGGCGCAGGTCGAACGCGATCTTGACCGCTCCGCGCCGACCGGCGGCCGCCGCGTGCTCGATGGCCTCGGCGTAGCGGTCGAGGGGGTAGGTGGCGGTGACGAGCTGCTGCAGGCCGACGTGGTCGACCAGCTCGGTGGCGAGATCGAAGCTGTGCCGTCCCCCCGCCCGAGCTTCGGGACCGTAGGTGTAGGCGCCGGTCAGCTGCACCTCCCGCTGCCACAGCGGGGTGAGGTCCACCGACAGGTGCCCGGGCATGCCGAGCAAGACGATGGTGCCGCCGGGAGCGGCGACGGCGAGGGCGTCGGCGATGGATGCCGGCGAGCCGACGCAGTCGACGACCAGGGAGGCTCCGCCAGTGAGCTGGCCGTTGTCGAGGATCCAGCTCCCGGTGGCCCGCCGGACGGCGCGTCGCAGCTCATCGGGCTCGGCGATCGTCGTGGCGCCGAGCCTGGCCGCCAGGTGCTGCTGCGCTGGATGCTTGGCCACGGCCAGGACCCGGTCGACGTCGTCGCGCAGCCGGGCCAGGGCGGCGATGGTGACCAGCCCGAGCGTGCCCGCACCGATCACCACGGCTAGGCCGTCGTCGGGCGCCGGCCCGGCGAGGGCACCGTGCACACCGCAGGCGGTCGGCTCGATCAACACCGCCGCCTCGTCGCTGAACGACTCGGGCACCGGTCGCAGCTGGGTCGGGTGGGCCACCAGCGCCCCGGACCAGCCGCCGCCGACGTCGGCGTTGAAGCCGGTCTGCAGACCGGGGGCCAGATGGCCGCCGACCAGGTGGTGGCAGCGCTGGGTCGCGCCCCGGGCACAGGGCCCGCACGGGGGGCGGATGCCGCGCACGGCGCAGGCCAGCGCCGGTTGGAGCACGACCCGCCGGTCGTCCTCGGTCCGCGCCACCACCTCGTGGCCGGGGACGAACGGGAAGGAGACGACCGGCTCGAACCATCGCGACGACCGCCCGTCGACGGTGGCCAGGTCGCTGCCGCAGATCCCCGACAGCAGTGGCCGCACCCTCACCCAGTCGTCGGCGGGCTTCGCCGGGGTATCCAGCTCGACTAGGCGCAGCGGCCCGTACCGGCCCCCGGCCCCGCCCCGGAGGGTGGACGCCACCCGGGCGGTGGCGAAGCGTGGGGCGGAACGCTCCACCCGCAGACCCCTCATGCCCGGCTCCGAGTCCGGGGGCCGATCGGCAGCAACGGCCGCGGGCCGCCGGGCGCCTTCGGCCAGTGCTCGACGTGCCATCCCCGCTTGCGGGCGATGGCGGCCAGCTTGGTCTCGGGGTTTACCGCGACCGGGTGGCCGACGGCCTCGAGCATGGGGAGGTCGCTCGCCGAGTCGGCATAGGCGACGCTCTGCTCCAGGTCGAGGCCGTGGGTGCGGGCGTAGTCGGCCATGATCAGGGCCCGGGCCTCGCCTGTCGGCGGTGCCGTCACCAGCTCACCGTCGAAGCGACCCCGCTGCTCGCCGAGCGATGCGCAGACGACATCGTCGAACAGTGGCCGGATGGGGTCGATAACCACGTCGAGGGCGCCGGTGATGAGCAGGGTGCGGTGGCCGCGCTGGCGATGCTCGCGCACCCGCCGGATCCCGGCGGGGAAGGACTTGGTCAGGACCAGGTCGGCGAACAGCTCCCAGCCGTCGGCCCGCAGCCGGTCGACGGGGGCGTCCTCGTACCGCCGGTAGAAGGCCCGCAGGAAGTCGCCCCGGTCGGACCGGTCCAGGGCCAGCAGCCGGGGTGCCTCCTTGAGGGTGCGCAGCACGAAGCGCAGCCGGTCCGGCCCGTCCTGGTGGCGGGTGGCCAGCCACGAGTAGGAGTCCACCACGTTCGACGCGATAAGGGTGTTCTCCAGGTCGAACACGGCCAGATGGCGCTCGGGTGCCAGGACCGCCCGCCGGCCCCGGTCCTCCCGGGACAGCCCCGTGGCCCCCTTGGTGCTCCGACGGACGGCGCTCCCGGCAGCCGGCGCCTGGCGGACCCGGGCGTGGGCCACCACGGAGGGGAGGTACACGTCGTGGCAGTACTGGCGCCAGTCCAGCACCGCCGGGTCGAAGCAGAAGTCGCCCTGGTCCTCGGCTGGGAGCGTGTCCCACAGCTCGATGAGGCGATCCACGCGGAAGATGGCCTCGGTCTCGGTGTACGCCCCATACAGCTCCACATAGCTGAGCGCCCGCTCCGCCTCCTCGCGACGCTCCTCGAGGCGGGCAGCCAACTCGGCCTGCTGGCCGCGCAGGGGGAGGGACTGCAGGGCCCGCTCTGCACCGTTGAGGGCTCGGGTCGTCTGGCGCAGCTGCCGCTGCACCCGGTTGCGGCCGGGGAACGACCACTCGGGAACGGTGATGGGCTGGTCTCGGCTGTCGGCCAGGGGGTGCTCGGTGAACCACTCCCGCACTAGGTCGACCAGCTGCCGGTAGCGCAGCGGGTTCCGCGCTCCCGACGCGGCGTGGAACACGTCGGGCTGCTCCTGCGGCCCGCGTGCGGCCACGGCCAGGATGGTGGCTACCACCAAATCGACGGGGATGACGTCGATGACGCCCTCGGGGATGCCAGGGAACTCTCGCAGGAGCCCGCGGGCGTAGCCGATGATCACCGGGTCGGCCATCCGGAAGCCCCGGATCCAGCCCGGGTGCGGCTCGGCCAGCGCGGCCTCGATGATCGACGGTCGGACGATGGTGAGCGGGAGGTCGCCGCGTGTGTCGAGCAGGGCGCGCTCGCCGAGGGCCTTGGTGAAGGCGTAGGCGTCGGGCCAGCCCAGCCCCTGGGCTCGGGCCTTGCCCAGGGTGACCATCCGCTCCTCCACCCAGTCCTGGCGGAACCGCTCGGCGCGAGCGGCGAGCAACGGCGTCCCGGCCGCGCCCAGCTCGCTGCGGGCGTGGCCCTGGAACCGTCCGAGCATCGTCGGATCGCGACTGTCGGCGTCAGCGTCGGCGCGCGCCCGGCGGGCGGCGTCGACCTCTGGGCGCCACTCCACCTCCGTCGACCATGGCGTCTCGGGGAGGATCGCCTCCGGTGCCGGCCCCCGCCGACTGCCGGCCACGTAGGCGGTGGACACGGCTATCAGGTGGGGGAGATCGCCCGTTGGATGGAGATCGCCGAGGGTGGCGGCCACCCGGGACGGCCCCAGCAGGTTGATCTCCACGGCGGCGTCGAGTGGAGAGTCGAAGCTGACCGTGGCCGCCGAGTGGATGACGGTGCGACAGCTGGCGAGCAGGGCCCGGCCGGCGTCGTCGAGGCCCAGCCCATCCGTGCCGACGTCCCCGGCCACGACCTGGACCCGTCGTTCCATCTCCCCGGCGAAATCGTCGCCGAGCGCATGGCGCAGCCGGTCGAAGCAGTTGTTCCGGAGCAGCTCACGCCGGACCCGGTTGGCCGCGCCACGCCGTCCCGGCCGCACGAGCAGCACCAGCTCGCTGTCGGGCACGCAGCGCAGGAGGCGTTCGGCCACGGCGGTCCCGAGGAAGCCGGTGGCACCCGTCAACCCGATCCGCGTTCCCCCGAGCACGTCACGGAGCATCCCTCTGTCTACCATCTGGTAGAGGTGGTGGGGAGTAGCGTGTGCATCCAGCAGATGTGATGAACTGTGTCGCCACCAGGTCAGCATGCTCGGCCCCCGCCTCTGACCTGCCGGACGAAAGGTTTCTGAGGTGCCACGAGAAGACGTGCTGGTCCGGACGGTGGTGGAGTTGGCGGACAACCTGGTCGACGACTTCGACGTCATCGACCTGCTGAGCCTCTTGAGCGACCGCTGCGTGGACGTGCTGGACGTGACCGCCGCCGGGGTGATGCTGGCATCGCCGACCGGTGACCTACGGGTGGCGGCGTCGTCCAGCGAGGCCATGCGTGTCCTCGAGCTCCTAGAGCTGCAGGCGAGTGAGGGTCCCTGCGTCGACGCCTTCCACCGCGGTGCTCCCGTCGTGCACGCCGAGCTCTCGGCCGTGGACGGACGGTGGCCAAGCTTCTCGCCTGCGGCCATCGAGCGCGGCTTCCGTGCCGTGCACGCGCTGCCGATGCGGCTCCGTGGCACCCCGATCGGGGCGCTGAACCTGTTCCGCAGCCGGCCCGGCGCGCTCGCCGAGGCCGATCTGATCGTGGCCCAGGCACTGGCCGATGTCGCGACCATCACCATCCTTCAGCACCAGGCATCGGTCGATGCGCAGCTCCTGACGACGCAGCTGAACGAGGCGTTGCAGAGTCGCATCGCCATCGAGCAGGCGAAGGGCATGGTCAGCCAGGCAACCGGAGTCGACATGGACACCGCGTTCCGACGCTTGCGGATGCACTCCCGCAACCACAACCATCGCCTTTCCGATGTTGCCCGTCAGGTGGCCGGCGGCCAGATCCGTCCGACCGCGCTCGACACCCTGACGAAGCGTCGCCCCTGAGTGTGGGTAGGAGCCGGTCGTGACGGACGGGCGCTTGGCTCGCATCCTCGCCGTGTTGACCGCGGAGGCGTCTCCGCCCGGGGGGACAAGGTGGCTGTGCGAAGCGGTTGCCGAGGAGACGGCGACGAGCGGGGCCGGCCTCATCCTCTTTCCCGGCGAGGTGCCGCAGCGGTCGTTGTCCACCACGGACAGCACTGCGCTCGAGATAGATGACCTGCAGTTCACGTTCGGAGAGGGCCCCTCCATAGACGCCCATTCCGTCGGCGTTCCCGTCCTCGAGCCGGATCTGACCAGACCAGAAGCCACCAACCGGTGGCCGGCGTTCGCTCCTCCGGCTCTGGCGGCCGGCGCAGGGGCCGTCTTCGGCTTCCCTGTGCGCATGGGCGCCGCACGCCTCGGTGCCCTGAGCCTCTATCGAGACCGGCCCGGCGCGCTCAACGGCGATCAACACGCAGGGGCGGTCGCCGTCGCCGAGATCGCTGCGATCGTCATCTTGGCCCTCCAAGCCAATGCCCCGGTCGAGGGCATCGCTCGCGAGCTCGATTCCGGTGACGGGTTCCGTTACGTCGTCCACCAGGCGTCGGGGATGGTCGCCGTGCAACTCGGCGTCTCCGTCGGCGAGGCTCTGGTCCGACTGCGCGCCGTGGCGTTCGGCACGGACACGCCGCTGATCTCTGTCGCCGAGGATGTCGTCGGGCGCCGTTGGCACTTTGAGTAGCCGCCGCACACTACCTTCGGCTGCGGGTGGTCAGGGCGGCCAGCGGAGCGACGAAGGTGCCTGCGTCGGCCCGCTCAGCGCCAGCCGAGCTCGTGGCCCTGGCGCGCATTCCCGTGCTGATATCCGCGCGAACCTGCCCGACGGTCACGCCCAGCAAAACGGCGACCTCGCGGGACGTGTGGCCCGCAAGGGTCAGAGCGATGGCCTGGTTCTTTCCCCCAGAGATCAGCCCCTGCGGGGAACCGGTTCCGAGGACCAAGGTTCGCTCGAGGTGCTGAGCCAGGGTGTCCCAGTCCAGCCCTGTCCCGGCCTCCGAGACAGGCGGATCGGTGCAGAACGCCACGACTGCCTCGATGACCGCGCCTTCGGCGGCGGTGCGGTCCTCGATCGAGAGGAGCGCCAGGATCCACAGGGCATCGAGATGGACGCGGCAGCGGCCGAGTGCCTCCGGCGACGTCGGCCCGGCCCGCCGCCGGGCGAGGTGCCTCGACAGGTGTCGCCGTGCGCTCATTACCGGCACCCGGTTCCGTCGGCCCGGTGGCGGCTGGTTGCCGCCACCGTCATCCGAGGTCCCGTGTCGCTTGCCTGTCGCCGAAGTGGTTGCTGACCGATGCACATGGTCGCTCCTAGTGAGAACGTCACCAAGCTTCCGGAGCGACAAGTCGAGCTGCACGCGTGAGCGTTGGACCTGTTTTCATGCTACCCCATGCCGGGCGTCGTCAGTGCCATGGCGCTAGTACCGACAACCCGGGCTCCGGAGAGGATCGGATTCGGCTCTGGCCGTAGTGTTGCGCCCGTTACCCCCGCACCGCCAACATCGCCTGGTGAGACACCATCGCGCCCTGCCGGTCGAAGGCGACGGGCTCGATGAAACCGGCATTGCCGCGCCGCGCGTCGACACCCGCCGCCGGGTGCTCGACGCCGCGCTGCGGGCCTACGGTACCCGAGGGTACGAAGCCACCTCGCTCGATGCCCTGGCGTCCGAGCTGGGCATACGCAAGCAGACGATCCTCTACCACTTCGCGTCCAAGGATGTCCTCCTCGAGGCGGTGATCGACGATGCCGGCGCCGAGCTGGTCTCGGTGATCGAGAGAGTGCTCGACGTGGCCGACGACGGCTGGGCCCGAGTAGACGCCATCATCCGCTCCGTGTTCCGGATGGCCGGCCGGCGCCCGGAGCTGCTCGGCTTCCTGCGTGAGGTGAGCCGGCTGGGCCCTCCACCGGCCACGCGACTGCGGGAGCGACTGGACCCCTTCATCGCCCGGGCCACGGCGTTCCTCGAGGAGGAGATGGAGGCCGGGCAGGTGCGCCGCCAGGACGCCCGGCTGCTGCTGCTCGCCACCTACTCCACCGTCATCGGGGTGGCTACCGAGGTGGAGGTGCTCCGCGCCCTGGGGGTGGAGCCCACCGCCCGCTCGCTCGTCCGCCGTCGGGCCGAGCTGCTGGACTTCCTCCACTCTGCGCTGCGTGTGGAGTGACGCCCAGGTCCGGGCCGCCCGGCTATCGGCGGCGCTTCGACTTGGGCGGGGTGTAGCGGCCGCTCGTCCGCGCCGGGGTGCGCGTCGGCGCCGGGCGTCGACGGCCCCGGGCCTCGGGCCCATCACGGGTGCGTGCCCCCCGGGCCCGCGGCGTGGGACCGAGCGCCCGTTGGGCCTTGCGCTGGCGCTGGCTGACGACCAGGACGAAGGCGAACGGGACGACCAGGGCGATGATCTTGACCCCACTGAGCGAGTTCGGGGTCTTCGGGAGGCTGGCCGCCGCCGCACCCAGGATGAGGACGATGCACGCCATGAAGCGGTTACGGAGGCGCATGCAGGCCAGGGCCCCCACGCCCAGCACCAGCGCGCCGATGGGGTAGGCCTGGTTGCTGGGGTGGGCCGGAGCCCCCTTGCCGGTGGTCACGGTGAGGACGAAGATGGCGGCCGCCACCACCAGGGCGGCGGCGGAGTAGCCGAACAGGGACTCGTTCCTGGTCATGGCGTTGGGGTCCGACGGGCCCTCACCGCCCTCCTCGCCGCGATGGGAGAGGCGCGCCATCACGGCCCGCTACGGTCGGCCGGGTCGGCCGGGTCCTCTGGGTCGGCCGGCTCCTCTGCGCCCGACGGCTCGGCCGGGTCCCCGGCGCCGCCCGGATCGGACCGATCCTCCTTGGCCAGCAACCACGGTCGGATCCGGACGACGCTGTGGCGGGCCGGGAGGGGGTCGAGGGTGGCTTCGACCGGGAGGTCGCCGGGCGGATCGCCGGACGTCTCCATGACGATGGCGGGGTCCTTGCGCTCGGGCTCGAACACCTCCCGCAAGCCGAATGCGAAACCGGTCAGGATGGCACCAGTGGCGCTGCGCCGCCGCCACGACTCGACCTTCGACGGCAGCGCGGTGTGCGGGTCGCCCTCGCCTGAGCCCTCGTCCGAACCAGCGGCGCCGTCGGGACCACTGCCCTGCGGATCGCTGCCCTGCGGATCGCTGCCGGGAGGATCGTCGCCGGGAGGATCGCCGCCGGGGACAGGGTCGTCAGCCACCAGGCAACGGTACCGGACCACCCCGCGCTCGGGGCCAGCCGGCGATGACCTGCTCGAACAGCTGCAGGTGCTCGTCCACCATCCGGGCGGTGGAGAAGTAGCCGGCAACGGCCGCCCGGCAGTCGGTGCGCGACAAGGCGCCCACGTTGCTCAGTCGCAGGGCCATCTCCCCCTCGTCGGCGCAGAGGAAGCCGGTCCGGCCCGACGCCACGATCTCTGGTGCCGCCCCCTCGGCGAAGGCGAGCACCGGCGTGCCGCAGGCCAGCGCCTCCAGCATGACCAGCCCGAACGGCTCCGGCCAGCGGATGGGGTTCACCAGCGCCTGAGCGCCGGCCAGGAGCTGCAGCTTCTCGGCGTGGGGCACCTCGCCCAGGTACTCGATGCCCGGCCCCAGCCGGGGTCTGACCATACGCTCGAAGTAGTCGAACTCCCAGGGGTCGCGCATCTTGGCCGCCATCTTCAGCACGACTCCCGCCTTGGCCGCCACGTCGATGGCCCGATGCGCACCTTTGTCCTCGGACATGCGACCGAGGAACAGGGCGTACCCGCCCTGACCGTCACCTTCCGGGAAGTCGGTGACGTCCACACCGTGGTGGATGACCCGCGTCACAGGAATGTCGGGCACCGTCCGGCGCTGGGCGTGGGAGATGGCGATGAGGGGCACCTGGGGCGCCACCCGCCGGTAGATGGCGGCCAGCTCGGCGTCGAAGTGGCCGTGCGCGGTGGTCACCGTCGGCCGGTCGGGGAACCGGGAGGCGTAGACCGGTCCGGCCAGGGTGTGGTCATGGACCACGTCGCAGTCGGCGACGGCGTCGTAGGCGGCGATGACGTGGCGCAGCTCAGGGGCGGTCATGCCCATCCTCGTCCCCTCCGCCTCGGGCAGCGCCCACGCCCGCCGGACGTCCGCGGTGGCGTCTCCCGTGGTGAAGAGGAGGACGTCGTGGCCGGCCGCCCGGTAGCCGCGGGCCAGGCGGTCGACGACCGCTTCGGTGCCGCCGTACAGCACCGGCGGCACCGGCGCCCAGGGCGGGGCGATGACCCCGATGCGCATGGCCCCACGCTACGGGCCGACGGGCCGATCGGGCGAGCAGCGCGCCGTCAGGTGGCGCGGATGGGCGCCGGCAGCAGGGTCGAGCCGCTCAGGTGCCGATCGACCGCGGCGGCGCACGCCCGTCCCTCGGCGATCGCCCACACGATGAGGCTCTGGCCCCGGCCGGCATCGCCGCAGACGAAGGTGTCGGCCACGTCGGTCTGCCAGTCCCCGTCACGCTGCATCACGCCACGAGGCGTCAACGAGGCGCCCAATGCCGCGGCCAGCTCCGGTTCGGGGCCGGAGAACCCCAGTGCCAGCAGCACCAGCTCGCAGGGCAGCTCGAAGTCGGTGCCCCCCCGGCGGTCGAATCGAGGTCGGCCGTCGACCATGGTCACCTCGACCTCGTGGGCCCGCAATGCCCGCACCCGACCGTCCTCGTCGCCGAGGAAGGCCTCGGTGTTCACCGCGAACACCCGCTCGCCGCCCTCTTCGTGGGCCGAGGACGTACGCAACATCAGCGGCCACTGCGGCCACGGCGTGCTGTCCGCCCGCTCGTCGGGCGGTCGGGGCATGATCTCGAACTGGTGGATGGATGCCGCCCCCTGCCGATGGGCGGTCCCCAGGCAGTCGGCGCCGGTGTCGCCCCCGCCGATGATGATCACGTGGCGCCCGGCGGCCGAGATCGGTGTCTCGTCCAGGTCCTTCTGCTGCACATGGTTGGCGTAGGGGAGGTACTCCATGGCCTGGTGGATGCCCGCCAGCTCCCGGCCGGGGATCTGCAGGTCGCGCCCGACGGTGGCGCCGGCCGCCACCACCACCGCGTCGAAGCGCTCCCGCAGCTTGTCGGCCTGGAGGTCGACACCGACGTCTACGTTGCAGGCGAACTGGGTGCCCTCGTCGCGCATCTGGGCCAGGCGGCGGTCGAGGAACCGCTTCTCCATCTTGAACTCGGGGATCCCGTAGCGCAGGAGACCGCCGGGGCGGTCGGCGCGCTCGTAGACGACGACGGTGTGACCGGCTCGGGTCAGCTGTTGGGCGGCGGCCAGGCCGGCCGGCCCCGAGCCGATGACGGCCACCTGCTTACCCGAGGACTGCTCGGCCGGGACCGGCTCCACCCACCCCTCGTCCCACGCCCGGTCGATGATCGACACCTCGACCTGCTTGATGGTCACCGGATCGGAGTTGATGCCGAGCACGCACGCCGACTCGCACGGGGCCGGGCACAGCCGGCCGGTGAACTCCGGAAAGTTGTTGGTGGCGTGGAGGCGTTCGATGGCCGGCTGCCACTGGTCCCGGTACACCAGGTCGTTCCAGTCGGGTATGAGGTTGCCGAGTGGGCAGCCGTCGTTGCAGAACGGGATGCCGCAGTCCATGCACCGCGCCGCCTGGTCCTTGAGATCGTCGGGCGCGAACGGCTCGTACACCTCGTTCCAGTCCCGCAGCCGGACGGGCACGGGCCGGCGGGTGGGCAGCCGCCGCTCGTACTTCAAGAAGCCGCTCGGGTCACCCATGAGCGGCCGCCATGATCGCGTCGTCCACCGGACGTCCTTCCTCCTCGGCTCGGCGGGCGGCGTCGAGCACCCGCTGGTAGTCCCTGGGCATGATCTTGGCGAACTGCGCGCGGGCCGCTCCCCAGTCGGCCAGCAGCCGTTCGGCCACCGCCGACCCCGTCTCGTCGCGGTGGCGGGTGACCACGTCGAACAGCCAGTCGTGGTCCTCGGCGGACGGCTCGGTCAGATCGACCATCTCGGTGTTCAGCATGGGCGCGAAGGACTCGTCGGGATCCCACACGAAGGCGATCCCGCCCGACATGCCGGCGCCGAAGTTCCGTCCCGTCGGCCCGAGCACGACGACGCGCCCGCCGGTCATGTACTCGCACCCGTGGTCGCCGACCCCCTCGACCACGGCCAGGGCGCCGGAGTTGCGGACACAGAACCGCTCACCGACCACCCCCCGCAAGAACAACTCGCCCGCGGTCGCCCCGTAGAGGATGACGTTCCCGGCGATGATGTGCTCCTCGGCCCGGAAGCCGGCCGGGGCGTGACGCGACGGGCGGACGACGATGCGACCACCGGAGAGCCCCTTGCCGACGTAGTCGTTGGCGTCGCCCTCCAACCGCAGGGTGATACCGGGGGGCAGGAAGGCGCCGAGGCTCTGGCCGGCCGATCCGGTCAGGTCCACCCGGATGGTGTCGTCGGGGAGCCCCTCGCCGCCGTAACGACGGGTCAGCTCGGCGCCGAGCAGGGTGCCGACGGTGCGGTTGACGTTCCGGATGGGACGTTCGACGTGCACCGGTCGAGCGTCCTCCAATGCCGGGCGAGCGGCTTCGATCAGCTCCACGTCGAGGGCGCGCTCCAGGCCGTGGTCCTGGGTCGTGACGCAGCGACGGGGTGCGTCGGCATCGGCGTCGGCGGCCTCCAGGATGGGCGACAGGTCCAGCCCGGAGGCCTTCCAGTGGTCGACGGCCGCGTCGGTGTCGAGCAGCTCGGGATGGCCGATGACCTCGTCGAGGCGGCGGAACCCCAACTCGGCCAGCAGCTCGCGGATCTCCTCGGCCACGTACTCGAAGAAGGTGACGACGAACTCGGGTTGGCCGCTGAAGCGCTTTCGCAGCTCGGGGTTCTGGGTGGCGATGCCCACCGGGCAGGTGTCCAGGTGGCAGACCCGCATCATGATGCAGCCGCTCACCACGAGCGGGGCGCTGGCGAAGCCGTACTCCTCGGCGCCGAGCAGGGCGGCGACGATCACGTCGCGCCCGGTCTTCAGCTGCCCGTCCACCTGGACGACGATCCGGTCCCTGAGCTGGTTGAGCATCAACGTCTGCTGCGTCTCGGCCAGGCCCAGCTCCCAGGGCGCGCCGGCGTGCTTCAACGAGTTCATCGGCGCGGCGCCGGTCCCGCCGTCGTGGCCGGAGATGAGCACCACGTCGGCGTGGGCCTTCGACACCCCGGCGGCGACCGTCCCGACGCCGACCTCGGCTACCAGCTTCACGTGCACGCGGGCCCGGTCGTTGGCGTTCTTCAGGTCGTAGATGAGCTGGGCCAGGTCCTCGATGGAGTAGATGTCGTGGTGCGGCGGGGGAGAGATCAGCCCTACCCCGGGCGTGGAGTACCGGGTCTTGGCGATCCACGGCCACACCTTGACGCCGGCCAGCTGGCCGCCCTCGCCCGGCTTGGCGCCCTGGGCCATCTTGATCTGGAGGTCGTCGGCGTTCACCAGGTACTCGCTGGTCACCCCGAAGCGACCGGAGGCCACCTGCTTGATGGCGCTGCGGCGCAGGTCACCGTTGGGGTCGGGGGTGTAGCGGTCGACGTCCTCACCGCCCTCCCCGGTGTTGGAGCGGGCGCCGATGCGGTTCATGGCGATGGCGAGGGTCTGGTGGGCCTCGGCCGAGATGGAGCCGTAGGACATGGCACCGGTGGAGAAGCGCTTGACGATCTCCGCCACCGGCTCCACCTCGTCGATAGGGACCGGCTGCCGGCCGGTCTCGGCCGCGTCGCGCAGGCGGAACATGCCGCGCAGGGTGGCCAGCTGGGCGGCCTGCTTGTCGACGGCGCTGGTGTACTCCTTGAAGATCTCGTAGCGCTTGGTGCGTGTCGAGTGCTGCAGCTTGTGCACCGTGGTGGGGTTGAACAGGTGGAACTCGCCCTCGCGTCGCCACTGGTACTCGCCGCCGACGGGCAGCTCCCGGTGGGCGAGCTCGGTGGGCCGGTCGGGGTGGGCCACGGCATGGCGGGCCAGCACCTCGCCGGCGATCTCCGCCAACCCGATGCCGCCGATGCGGCTGACCGTGCCGGCGAAGTACTCGTCGACCACGTCGTTCGACAGCCCGATGGCCTCGAAGACCTGCGCGCCGGTGTAGGACGCAACGGTCGAGATCCCCATCTTCGACATGATCTTGAGGACGCCCTTGCCCGATGCCTTCACGTAGTTCCGGACGGCCTGGCGCAACGTGATACCCGATAGGACCCGGTCGTTGATCAGGTCCTGGATGGTCTCCAGCGCCAGGTAGGGGTTGATGGCGGCGGCGCCGTAGCCGAGCAGCAGCGCCATGTGGTGCACCTCGCGCGCCTCGCCGGTCTCGATGGCCAGTCCCACGCGGGTCCTGGTCTTCTCCTCGATCAGGTGGTGGTGCACGGCACTGACCAGGAGCAGCCCCGGGATGGGCGCCAGCTCGGCCGACGTGTGGCGGTCGGACAGGACGATGAGCTTGGCCCCGTCCTCGATGGCCTGGTCGACCCGGGCGCAGATGTCGGTGAGGGCATGACGCAGCTCCTCGCCGGGCGGACGCCCGCCCCGGACGGGGAACAGGCCGTCGATGGCGAACGCCTGCCAGCCCGGCCGGGTGCCGTCCTCGTTGATGTAGAGCAGCTTGGCCAGCTCCTCGTTGGTGAGGATGGGCTGAGGCATGACGATCTGCCCGCAGCTCTCGGCTCGGGGCGCGAGCAGGTTCCCCTCGGGCCCGATGGTGCCGGACAGGGAGGTGACCAGCTCCTCCCGGATGGCGTCCAGCGGCGGGTTGGTGACCTGAGCGAACAGCTGCTGGAAGTAGTCGTAGAGGAGCCGGGGGCGCTCCGACAGCACGGCCAGCGGCGTGTCGGTCCCCATGGACCCGACGGGCTCGGCGCCGGTGCGGGCCATGGGGGCGACCAGGACCTTCAGGTCCTCGACGGTCCACCCGAAAAGCCGCTGGTGGGTGACCACGGACGAGTGCTGCGGCGTCAACGAGAAGCGGGGCGGCAGGTCGTCGAAGCTGATCTCCTGGGCCGCCAGCCAGTCAGCGTAGGGGTGCTCGGCGGCCAGCTCCGACTTGATCTCGTCGTCGCTGACGATCCGCCCGGCGGCGGTGTCCACGAGGAACATCCGGCCCGGCTGCAGGCGGCCGCGGGTCACCACGTGCGCCGGGTCGATGTCGAGCACACCGACCTCGGAGGCCATCACGACCAGGCCGTCGTCGGTGACCCAGTAGCGCGACGGGCGCAGCCCGTTCCGGTCGAGCACGGCACCGATGATGGTCCCGTCGGTGAACGCGATGGACGCCGGGCCGTCCCATGGCTCCATGAGCGCGGCGTGGAACTGGTAGAAGGCCCGCCGGGCCGGATCCATCTGCTTGTGGTTCTCCCACGCCTCGGGGATCATCATGAGCACGGCGTGGGGCAGCGACCGGCCGCCGAGGTGCAACAGCTCGAGCACCTCGTCGAAGGTGGCGGAATCGCTGGCACCGGGCGTGACGATGGGGAAGATGCGCTCCAGGTCCCCCTCCAGGAGGTCGCTCTCCAACAGCTTCTCGCGCGCCCGCATCCAGTTCCGGTTGCCCTGCACCGTGTTGATCTCGCCGTTGTGGGCCACGAACCGGTAGGGGTGAGCGAGGGGCCAGCTCGGGAAGGTGTTGGTCGAGAACCGCGAGTGCACCAGGGCCAACGCCGACTCGATCCGCTCGTCGGAGAGGTCGGCAAAGAAGTCGGGGAGCTGAGGAGCCGTCAGCATGCCCTTGTACACGATGGTGCGCGCCGACAGGGATGCGAAGTACACGCCCTCCACGCCGTGCTCGATCCGCTTCCGCAGGGCATAGGCTCGCCGCTCGAGGTCGAGACCGGTGGGGCCGCCGTCCGATCTGGTGCCGGCGGGGCCGGTGCTGGTGAGGCTGGCGCTGGTGGGGCCGGCCACGAACAGCTGGTGGAAGGAGGGCATGGCCGACGCGGCGATCGAACCGAGCATGGAGGCGTCGCACGGCACCTCCCGCCAGCCGAGCAGCTCCATCGCCTCGTCGGCGATCAGGGCGCCGATCTCGTCCTTGGCCCGATTCGCGGCGGCCGGGTCGGCGGGCAAGAAGGCGATGCCGGTGGCATAGCGCCCGGCAGGCGGCAGGGCGAAGTCCACCACGCCACGCAGGAGGCGGTCGGGGACCTGGATCAGGATGCCGGCGCCGTCGCCGGTGTTCGTCTCCGCCCCCGATGCGCCCCGGTGCTCCATGTGGCAGAGGCTGTCGAGGCCCAGGCGCACCATCCGGTGGCTGGGCCGCCCGTACATGTCGACCACGAATGCCACGCCGCAGGCGTCGTGTTCGAACTCCGGCCGGTACAACCCGCGCCGCGTAGGAGGAGTAGCCATCTCAGTCGTCCTTGTCCGGGGATCTCTGCGGAACACTGCTGGCAGGGACGACAGTGGCCCTAACCCAGAAACCATCATGATAGAGGACGAGCGCGGCGTTCGGGAACGCCAGTTGCTCCTTCGAGAGTGACTCGGGGGCCATCGACGCCAGAGTCGACACTTGGGGGCCGAGCGTCCCAGCCCTATGACCCCTTCGGTTGGCCTATCATTCCCTGCGGCATGATCGAATTTACATCAGGCCGCGGACCCAGATCTCTCTGACCGAGGAGGAGCGACGTGCGCTCGACGCCGCCGCGGCGCCGACCGGTCGATCGGTCTCCTCCTTGATCCGAGAAGCGGTCGAGCAGGTTTACGGCGCCGAGCGCTCCACAGAGGACGACCTCGCATCCATGCGCCGGGCCGACCTCGCCATCGCCGCTACCGCGATACGCACGGGCACCAGCCTGTTGACTCGCAACATCAGGCACTTCCCGATGTTCACCAACCTCCGGGCGGCCCGGTTGACCCGCGTCGTGAGCGCCCCTCGACCGCGTTCGTTGGGCGACCCGGATCGCGTCAGCGGCGCCTTCATCGTTGGCCCGATCATCGACCTCGGGTAAGGGGGTTCGAGTCCCGCAGAGCTGCCCCGTCAGCTCGGACTTTTCCGCCCCAGGAGATGAAAGACACGACTGAGTTGGCGGTAGGGGTCTCGTCGGCTGGCTTCGAGTTCGACTGCGGCCGTCGCCGCTACCTCCTGTGAATCGCTGGGGTCTAACTCGGCTCCACTGAACTCGAGCCAGTCAACAAACAGCCACACCCCGTACCAGCACAGTGGCTCCACGCCCCGGCTCTGCATGAGTTCGCTGAGCTCTTCCACCGTGTCGGCTCGGCCCTCCACTCCCAGCACCCCAACCTCGTGGGTGGCGTCGAACGACGCCAGAGCGTCGTTCCACCGCCGTTCCAAGGCGGGGCGCACCGCCATCGCCTTGGCGTTGCCCGTCATGATCGAGACCACGCCACCGGCAGCGACGCACTGGCACAGCTGGTCGACCAACGGTTCCGGCTGCTCAAAATACCCGAGCACCCCATGGCACAACACGGCGTCGAAGTGTCGGCCGCCCACCGCCTCGTCGGCGTTCAAACCGTCGTCCTGCAGCAGCGTGACCCGTCGCTGGGCCTCACCAGGCAGCCGCCGTAGTCGCTGTTGTGCTTTATCCAGCATCGCCGGCGACGAGTCGAGCAACGTCACGTCGTAGCCGGCCTGGGCCAGCGGAAGGGACTGATGACCCGCGCCGCCGCCGACGTCTAACACCGTGGCCGGTGGTTCCGGGAGATGCCCGAGTAGCTGCTGGTGCATCACATGGGTGCGCACGTACCCCTTCACGGAGGCGTACGCGTCATCGGCAAATCTGTCCGCCAAGTTGGCCCAGGTGTCATCGCTCACCACACCAAGGTACCAGTTAGTAGATAGTAGTTAGTAACTGATAACCTAATCATCGTGGCTGCGCGTATGAGCGGACTTCAACGGCGATCCCAAGTGTTGGAGATCGCCGCTGGTGAGTTCGCGGATCATGGACTTCATGGTGCGTCAACCGAGCTGATCGCCCGGCGGGCCGAGATCACCCAGCCGTACATCTTCCGGATGTTCGGGACCAAGAAAGCGCTGTTCTTGGAAGTGGTGACCGCGGCGTTCGATCGCATGACCGAGGGGATGCGCCATGCCGCCGGTGCTGAGACCGGCCTCGATGCGCTCACCCGGATGGGTGCCCAGTACAACGAGATGCTGGCCGACGGTACCTCGCTGCTCTTGCAGCTCCAAGGCTTCGCCGCATGCGGTGATCCCGAGGTTCGCGACGCCGTGCGCGGCGGCTTCGGGCGGATGTGGCAGACGGTCGCCGAGACCACCGGACTCGAGCCGGTGACGATCAAGACCTTCCTGGCCTTCGGCATGCTGCTCAACAACGTTGCCGCCCTCCAAATCGCCGAGCTGGACGAGCCGTGGGCACAAGGCGTGCGGACTCGTATCCGCCCTGGCCTCTTCGACCACATCACCACGGACACCAACCGATGAATTCCGCCAGACCGAGGAATCGATCGCGGCTGTTCGTGCCAAACTGCGCAAGCCTTCGAGCACGGTGACCATGCCGTACGCAAGCGACTCCTACACTCCGTCGTCGCAGAGACCCGCGTCATCAGCCGACGCAAGATCCAGCCCTATTTCCGCGTGCGGGCACGACCAACGCCCCTGAGGACACGGTTCATGCACCGTGTACCAGGGTGGGCGCTGCGGGACTCGAACCCACGACCTCTGCCGTGTGAAGGCAGCGCTCTAACCAGCTGAGCTAAGCGCCCCATGGTCTGGGGGCGTCGACTGTAGCCCGGCAGGTAGACGGGCAAAAGTACGGTGGTTGCAGTCGGGCGCACTCATCGTCGTTGGGCCAGCGCCAGGTAGCGGTCCTCGCCGTCGTCGATGGTGTCGAGCTGCCAGCCGCTGGCGTCGAGGGCGCGTCGCAGGTTCGGCTGGCGCCGGACGTCGCCCGGTTCGGGCTGGCCGCCGTGGCGGCGAGCCAAGGCTTGGCGTCCGATGGGGTGGAACAGGGCCAACATGGCGCCCGGTCGGCAGACCCGGGCCAGCTCGGCCAGGCCGGCAACAGGATCGGCCAGGTGGGTCACGAGTCCTCCGGCGAACACCCCATCCACCGCGGCGGTCGGCAGCGGCAAGCGTCTTGCGTCGCCCAGCACGAACGCACCGGCGGCGGCCCGGCCCCGGCCGACCGCCTCGATCAGCATCTCTGCGGTCACATCCACTCCCACGACCATGCCTTCGGGGCCGACGGCTCGCCGCAGTGCCGGCAGGGCTCGCCCGGTGCCACACCCAGCGTCGACCACGACGGCCCCCCGAGACAGTGTCATCTCCTCTACGGCGCCCTCGTAGCGGGGGCCGTCATCGGGGAATCGCTCCTCCCAGCCGGCGGCGCGAGGTCCGAAGAACGCTCGGGTGGCGGCCACGTCGGCGTCGACCGGCGGTCGATCGCTCACCATGGGGGAGTCCGCAACAGGACCTCTTGGGCCACGGTCGCCAGGTGCCGCCCGCCGACGCTGTAGACGTGCCCGAGCGCCAGCCCGCGAGGTGGTGTCGGCCCGTCCGAGCGGTACTCATAGAGCTGCCACCCCCCGCCCGAGATCGGGTGGCGGTACCAGATGGCGTGGTCGAGGCTGGTGCCAAAGATGGTTGGCTCTTCGGTCGGCGAGGATCGCACCACCAGGTGGGATCGCACGGCGTCGGCGGCTAGGTCGTCCGACAGGAACGCGATCGCACAGGCGGCCAGCACCGGGTCGTCGTCGGTCAGGTCCGGGACCCGCAGCCACCCGCAGGAGTGGCCGGGTTCCTCGTCGAGCGGACGTCGATCGAACAGTCGGCCCCAAGGGTGGTCGGCCACACCCTCCGGTCCGGCAGGCACTGTCCGGCCCGGTGTGAGCGCCTCGCTCGATCCGGCGCGGACGAGCTGGAAGGAGGCGAACATGTTGAGGATGGCGCCGTTCGACTGGCGGGCCACGATCGATCTGGCGAGGAACGAACGCCCGTCGCGCAGGCGATCGACCTCTAGGCGGATGGGCTCGGCGGCGTCGCCAGGGCGAATGAACGAGGCGTGGAGCGAGTGGACCTGGAATGCCGGATCGACGGTGTCAGCGGCGGCCCTGAGCGCCTGGGCCACGATCTGGCCGCCGTACAGCCCACCCCACGGATAGCTGGGCCCCGTGCCGATGAAGGTGTCGGGACCGTGCGGTTCGAGCCGCATCATGTCGGCGAACCGCACGCTCCGGCTCAGCGACTGGTGGGGCGACGGCCGAACAGTCGTCTCAGGAAGCCAACGACGCCACCCCCGCCAGTGTCAGGAGTGGTGTAGAAGCGTTGGAAGGCCGCGGTATCGTCGGACGAGGCGGCCGGGAGCTGGGTCCCGCACGCCGCACATCTGGTGGCGGCGTCGGGCAGAGCAGCGGAGCAGGCGGGGCAGAAGAGCGTGCCGGGCATGATCGCCATGGTAGGGGCGGCCGCCTGCGCCCGAGCGCATTTGGTCCCGCCCAGGGGAGTGAGGTCACCGCAGTCGGCTCGTTGGGCAGTCGGGCCCGCCGGGGTGGCGAGGTCGGGCGCAGTCCTGGTCAAGGGCCCGTGAGGTCGGGCGCAGTTTTGGGTTCCCGGCGACCACAACTGCGCCTGACCTCGGCCGGGCACGCCCAAACCGCGACACAAGTGCGCCCAACCTCGCCGTCCGGTGCCCACCCACCCACCGCTGCCCTCGTCCGCTGCCCCCGTCCGGTGCCCGCTGTCGCCCGCGGCCCGCGGCCCGCAGCCCGCCGCCGGCCGCCCGCCGGCCGCTCCCGGTGTCCGGTGCCGGCGCGCTCGGAGGGCAGTGACCAGGTGGTGGCTCGACCGGCCCGAGGGAGGACTGATCGATCGCCTGGCCAGCACCGCACGGCTCGGTATCCTGGCTGGGTGCTGCTCGGTGTGCTGGTCGTGGTGTGCGGGGCCTGCTTGGTCGGCTACTGGTGGTTGGGGAAGACGGCGACCCCGGGGCAACGGGCGATGGAGGAGCACGTCCGGGCGTTTCGCTT
Organism: Acidimicrobiales bacterium; assembly: GCA_965276635.1. Taxonomy (GTDB): domain Bacteria; phylum Actinomycetota; class Acidimicrobiia; order Acidimicrobiales; family Palsa-688; genus CBDIBC01. The sequence continues at coordinate 410,666 of CBDIBC010000003.1, forward strand.
CTCGTTCGTGCGCAGCATGGCCGGGAAGTTCAAGTCGTCGGACCCGGACTGGTGGACGCGGGAGCCGGGCGGACATGACCCGGTCCCCGAGCCGGAAGCGCACAAAGAGCCCTGGCGCCACTGAGGCGACCGCCCCCCCCGGATCCGGGAGCCTGGATGGCGGGATGGGAGCGGGATGCCGCGCTCAGGTGTCGCCGGGATGGGCGGCATGGATGGTCGGGTTGGCGTCAGCGGCCCGGTCCGCGGTGGTCGCCAGCTCGTCGGTGAGCGCGGCGATCTCCACCTGGATGGCCCTGGCGTCGTCGTCGCGGCCCTGCACCTCGGCGCGGGCCCGCTGCTCGACCAGCTCCTCGATCTGCAGCTCCAGCCCCAGGGCGTGGTCAGCGTCACTCGGTGTCGCCATGGTCCGTGCCTACCCCTCCGGCGGCCGGTTCACGCCTGAGGCAGCGCCCGGGCGAAGTGATGCTCGACGGTCTGGCTGCGGTCGTGCAGTGACCGGGTCCGGCCGGAGGCGGCGTAGCCCTGCTTGCGGTAGAGACCGTGGGCGTCGACGAACCGGCTGTCGCTCCACAGCTCCACCCGGTCGGCCTCCCGCTCGCCACCCCACGCTTCCACCTGCTCGACCAGCCGCCCGGCCAGGCCCTGGCGACGGGCCCGGGGCGCCACGTACAGCCGTTCCAGATCGACGACCCCGTCGGGGAGGGGGCGGACAGCGACGCTGGCGACCACCAACCCGGCCGCGTCGGTGGCGACCCAGAACGCCCCGCCTATCGCGGCGTAGGAGCGGGCGGGCGCCAGCAGCTCGGGGCATTCGCCGTGGACGTCCATGATGCAGCCGGGGTACTCCGCCCAGCAGGCGCCGATCAGGGCAACCAGCTCCCACCAGTCGTCGTCGCGTCCCGCCCGGATGGCATGCGTGCTCACGATGCGGGCTCCCTGCGCACCAGCCCCTCCAGCTCGTCCCATGAGCCGACAGGCCCTTCGGCGGAGATCGTTCCCCTGTCCACGACGACTACGAACGAGGAGCCGGTGATCGCGTAGTCGTGCCAGCCGTCGCTGCTCATGACCACGGGAGCATCGCCGGCTAGGTCGGCCACCCGACTGCGGTCTTCGGTGGTGGGGCTCGGCGTCACCACGGCCACGACCGGCCGGGAGGGCAGGGTGGCCGCCTGCCCGGCGCTGAGCGCGTCCCAGAGCGGTCGGCAGCTGCGGCAGCTGGAAGTCAGGAAGACGAGCAGCACCCGCGGGACCTCGGCAACGCCGAGGCGGAGGCGGTTGCCCTCCGGCGACTCGCCGCGGATGTCGGTCCCGTCGCTGCCCACCCGGCTGGGCCGCGACGGTGCCGACCTCGCTGGTCGACGCGAGCGGGACGGAAGCCGGCCGGGCGCTCCCGGCTCGGGCCGGCCGGCGTCGTCGGCCACCCCGTCGTCTGCCGCTCCGTCGTCGGCCGCCCCCTCACCCGCCCCGGGGCGGGTGATCTCCTCCAACAGGCGCAGCACTTGGGCCTGGCTGCGGAGCAGCCCGATGACCAGCACCCCGAGGAGCACTACGGCCGCCGAGAGCACGACGATGACCGCGGTCATCGCCGCCCCGGCGGCGGCAACCACTCCTGCATCGGGCGCAACCTAGCAGTGGGCCCTTCGCCGGCCCCGTCGTGCACGAGCGGCCGGCTGCGACCGCAGGCCGGGTGGCGACCGGGTCGACCGCTCGCAGGTGGACATGCAAGGGTGCACGGGTGCGAATCGGAGTCATTGGAGCCACGGGACCGGCCGGCCAGGCGGTGGCCACGCAGTGCGCGGCGATCGGGATCGAGGTTGTGGTCGGGTCGCGCGATCGGGATCGGGCGGCCGACACGGTCGCCGCCATCACCGGACTCTGGGGCGATCGCCACCTGGCGCTGGTGGCCGGGGACAACGACGAGGCCGCGGCGGCCGACCTGGTCGTGCTGGCCACCCCCTGGGAGGGCGTGCCCGCGACCATCGCCTCGCTGGCCGACCGGCTGGAGGGGAAGGTGGTCATCTCCATGGTGAACGCCCTGACCAGATGGGGGAAGTCCATGGTCCCCCTGATCCTGCCGACCGGTTCGGTGACGGCGGCGGTGGCGTTGGGCATCCCGGGGTCACGGGTGGTCGGTGCGTTCCACCACCTGCCGGCGGGACCGTGGGCCGACCTCGACCATCCCCTGACCGCCGACGTGCTGGCCTGCTCCGACGACCGGGCCGCCATCACCGAGGCCATCGCCCTGATCGACCGCCTGCCCGGACTGCGCGGCGTCGACGCCGGTGGCCTGGCCAGCGCCCTGGCCATCGAGGCGTTGACCCCTGCCCTGCTCGAGGTGAACCGGCGCTACAAGACGCACGCCGCCATCCAGCTGACCGGGCTCGATCCTCGGTGAGCAACGCACGCCCGTTGCACCTCTACGACACGGCCCGCGAGGCGGTGGTGCCGTTCGAGCCGGGACCGACGGTCACCATGTACACGTGCGGGATCACCCCCTACGACTCGGCCCATCTCGGCCACGCGGCCACGTATCTCACCTACGACGTCCTCCAGCGGCGGCTGCGTGACCGCGGCCACGACACCCAGTGCGTGCGCAACGTGACCGACGTCGACGACGACCTGCTCAAGAAGGCGCGCCAGCTGGGTGTCTTCTACCTGGATCTGGCCGCCGAGGAGATGCGGCGATTCGACGCCGACATGGCGGCGTTGGGCCTGCTGCCCTCGTACTCCGAGCCGCGCGCCACATCGGCCATCCCCGACATCCTGGGTTTCATCGGCATGGTCCTCGAGTCGGGCCACGCCTACCAGGCGGGCGGAGCCGTCTACTTCGACGTGTCGTCGTTCGACCGCTTCGGGGCCGTGAGCCACCTGGAGCGCGACGTGATGCTCGACCTCGCCCGCGAGCGGGGCGGGAATCCCGACGACCCCTACAAGCGCGACCCGCTCGACTTTGTCCTCTGGCAGCCCTCGGCACCCGACGAGCCGGCATGGGAGTCGCTCTGGGGGCCGGGCCGGCCCGGGTGGCACATCGAGTGCTCGGCGTTGGCCATGCGGGAGCTGGGCGAGACCATCGACCTCCACGGCGGCGGCGCCGACCTCGTCTTCCCCCATCACGAGTGCGAGGCCGCGCAGTCGGAAGCGGCGACCGGCTCGCCATTCGTGCGCCACTGGATGCATGTGGGCATGGTCCGCCTGGGCGGGACGAAGATGTCCAAGTCGCTGGGAAACCTGGTGTTCGTCCACGATCTGCTGGAGGACTGGGACCCGGCGGCCATCCGCCTGGCCGTGCTCGGGCAGCACTACCGGGCCAGCTGGGAGTGGACCGACGCTCTCATGCCCGCGGCCGCAGCGCGCCTGAAGCAGTGGCAGGCGGTGGGCACCGGCGACGGCGGCCTCGAGGGGGCGCGCGCCGCTCTCGACCGTGACCTCGACACCCCGGCGGCCATCGAGGCCGTCGACCGCGCCGCCGCTGGCGGTACCGGCGTGTCGGCTGCGGCCGCGCTGCTCGGCGTCACCCTACGCTGAGGGTGCGGGAGCCCAGCGGCGACGGCAGATCGACCATCACATCGGCGTTGGCGACGAAGGCGGCGCACACCTGCCCCCCGCTGACCTGGTCGTAGGGCGTCACTGTCACCGACGAGGGCGCGTCGGCGACGACCGCGCCCAGCGGCGGGCCGGAGCAGCCGCCATACTCCAGTCGGATCTCGGCGCGGCTTCCGCCGTCGACCACCCCGAGCAGGGTGCCCGCCATCGGGTGCAACCCGCTGGCCTGCGCCGCGCTCAAGCGAGGCAACGCCCGTTCCCGTGCGGCGGTCGACGCCGGCGCCGTTCCCGTGCGGACCGTGCTGGCGCTCCCGCATGCCGCCAACGCGGCCACGGTCACCGTGGCCGCGGTAAGAGTCGCGGTGGCCCGATGGGCAAAGGAAGCGGTGAGCATGATCGATCCGACGTCCCGGACGGCGCCCGGGTGCCGGCCGCACCCACCGTAGTTCGGGTTGTCAGAAGCCGACCAGGGGTGTAAGCAGGGCTCGCGGCGCGACGACGGGGGGACCGGACGTGACAGATGCCTCAGGCGCAGTGAGGCGCCCGGCGGTGCGAGGAGCCGGCTCGGTCCGGTACGGGTTCGTGGTCGTCTTGCTGGCCCTGACATTCGTGGCCCTGCTGTGGGTGCCGAGCTACGCCCGCGTGACGCCGACCCTGGACGGGATCCCCTTCTTCTACTGGTACTCGGTGCTCTGGCTGCTTATCAACGCCGTCAGCCAGATCATTGCCTACCAGGTTCTCGTGGCCCGCCGCCGACCGATCTCGTGACGCCCGCCATCACCACCCCACTGGACGGGACGGCCTTGGCCGTGTTCGTCGTGCTGTTCCTGGTCGTGACCGTCATCGGCTTCGGCGCCGCCCGCTGGCGGCGGGCTGCGAGCATGGACACCCTCGACGAATGGGGGCTCGGGGGCCGCTCCTTCGGCGGGTTCGTGACCTGGTTCCTGCTCGGCGGCGACCTCTACACCGCCTACACCTTCATCGCCGTTCCGGGCGCCATGTACGCCGCCGGCGCCGTCTCGGGATGGTTCGCGGTGGCCTACACCATCCTGGTGTGGCCATTGGTGTTCGCCATCATGCCCCGCCTGTGGTCCGTCGCCCACCGGCACGGGTACGTGACCGTTGCCGACTTCGTCAAGGGGCGCTTCGGCTCTCCGGGGCTCGGTCTCGTGGTCGCCTTCACCGGCATCCTGGCCCTGATGCCATATGTGGCCCTGCAGCTGGTCGGCATCCAGTCGGTGCTGGAGGTGATGGGTGTGGGCTCAGGTGCCTCCGGGTTCGTCAAGGACCTCCCTCTCATCATCGCCTTCGTGATCTTGGCCGCCTACACCTACACGTCGGGTCTGCGTGCACCGGCGCTCATCGCCTTCGTCAAGGACGGCCTCATCTACCTGGTCGTCATCGTCGCCGTCATCTACATCCCCATCCGACTGCACGGCTTCGCCCACATCTTCGCCGCCGTGCACGCCCACTCCGATGCGGTGGCCAAGACCGCCGCCGCGGCCCACAAGAAGTCCACCTTCGTGTACATCCCGGGCCACAGCCAGTACTGGTCCTACGCCACGTTGGCGCTCGGGTCGGCGATGGCCCTGTTCATGTACCCGCACTCCATCACCGGCGTCCTGGCCACTCGGGAGCGCAACACCATCCGCCGCAACACCGCCGCCCTGCCTCTGTACTCGCTGGCGCTGGCGCTAATCGCGCTGCTCGGGTACATGGCCATCGCCGCCGGCATCAAGACGACCAACTCCCGGCTGGCCGCTCCGCTCCTGTTCCACAAGATGTTCCCGAGCTGGTTCGCCGGCGTGGCCTTCGCCGCAGTCGCCATCGGCGCGCTGGTGCCGGCAGCGATCATGTCGATCGCCGCCGCCAACCTGTTCACCCGAAACATCTATCAGCCCATCTTCCGGCCGCAGGCCGACCACCGGGAGCAGGCCCAGGTCTCCAAGATCGCCTCGCTGGTGGTGAAGTTCGGTGCCCTGGCGTTCGTGCTCGGCCTGAACACGCAGAACTCCATCAACCTCCAGCTGCTCGGCGGCATCTGGATCCTGCAGACCTTCCCGGCCGTCGCCTTCGGCCTGTTCACCCGGTGGCTGCACCGCTGGGCCATGATCGCCGGCTGGCTGGTGGCCATGGTGTACGGCACCTACATCGCCTATGGCACCCACACGGCTACGGTCCACCACTTCGCGGCGTCGTCGTCCACCGCGCCGCTGCTGGGCCAGAGCGTCTACATCGGCGTGACCGCCCTGGTCCTGAACATCGTCATCGCGATCGTTGGCACGGTGTTGCTGCGGCTGGTGCCCGTTTCGGTCGGGGGCGACGAGACGACCCCCGCTGACTACGTCGCCGATCAGCGGGGACCCGCAGGTCCGGGCCACGCCGGTGCTCGCCGAGGACGCTGACTGAGTTCTTTGTCCGGCGGGCACCCCAACCCGCCGGATCATCGAGGCGGGGACCCCAGCCCCGCCCGACTGAGTTCTTTGTCCGGCGGGCACCCCAACCCGCCGGATCATCGAGGCGGGGACCCCAGCCCCGCCCGACTGAGTTCTTTGTCCGGCGGGCACCCCAACCCGCCGGATCATCGAGGCGGGGACCCCAGCCCCGCCCGACTGAGTTCTTTGTCCGGCGGGCGTCGGGCTGCCGTCGACCGTGCTGCCGTAAACCGAGCGGGATCGTGGTGTAGAAGAGACGGTGTGGTCCGACGATGAACGAGGTGCCGGCGGCGCGTCGGGGCATCCGTCGGGCGGTCGTGATCGGCAGCCTGGTCTGCGTGGTCGGGGTGGCGGTCGTCGTGGTCGTCGAGCGCACCCGCTCGCACCGTCAGGCGATCCGGGTCGGCTGCCGCGTGGCGTCGCCGGCCATGGCGGGCACGGCCGCGATCGGTGCGGGGTACTCGATCACGCCGGAGCAGGCCCAGAACGCCGCCATCATCACCGCGGTCGGTCTGCGCAAGGGAATGCCCGACCACGCGGTGACCATCGCCCTGGCCACGTCCCTGCAGGAGACGAAGCTGCGGAACCTTCCCTATGGCGACCGGGACTCCGTTGGCCTGTTCCAGCAGCGACCGTCACAGGGTTGGGGGACCGCGGCGGAGATCATGGACCCCAACTACGCGGCATCCGCCTTCTACGACCACGTTGTCCAGGTGAGCGGATGGCAGACGATGGCCGTCACCGAGGTCGCCCAACTCGTCCAGCGCAGCGCCACCCCTGACGCCTATGCCGCCTGGGAGAGCGAGGCCCGCTCGATGGCTGTCGCGCTCACCGGGGAGTCCGCCGCCGGCCTCTCGTGCCGTCTCGCCGGCTTCGGGGGCGCCACACCGCCGGCCTCGAGCTTGGCGCAGGCGGCGACGACGGAGCTGGGCAGCAACCTGCTGGGGGTACCGGTCGCCACCAAGGTCGGATGGCAGGTGGCCTGTTGGGCGGTGGCCCATGCCTACAGCTACCACCTCCAGTCCGTCTCGTTCGGGGGCCGGACGTGGACGGCGTCGTCGGGAACATGGAATACAGGCACCGGATCGGCGGCCGCGCCCGATGTGGTGACCGTGGCCGGGACGGCCGGCGCCTGAGTGGCGTCTACCCCCGGGCTGGCGTGTCGAGGGCGCTGACGAACAGGCCGGCGTAGGCGGTGATGCCGGCGGGGTCGGGATGGATGCCGTCGGCGCCCAGCAGCGACGGATTGGCAGCGACCGCCGCATGCCAGTCGACGACCCTGATCCCGGGATGGGTGGCGGCCCCCTGGGCGATCACCGCGTTGGTGCTGGACTCCCAGCTGCGGTCGTCGTAGGTGTTGACGAAGACGATGTTGGGGATGCCGCCGGCCAGGCCGACGAGCTGGTCGAACCCAGGGGCGGTCAAGGGTCCGTTGGTGCCCAGCCCGATCACGAGCGTCCGGTAGCTGGCCAGGCGGCCACTCTGCTGGTACGCCTCCAGGCGCAGGACGCCCTGCAGCACGTGGCGGTCGACGGCGGCGTCCACCGTGATCTGGGATCCCAGGCGGCCCTGCAGCGCGCCGCTGCATCCGAGCATCACCGAGTCGCCGATGGCGAGCACCGGTTGTCGAGGAGCGGCCGGGACGACCGTCGTCGGGGCAGCCGGGACGACCGTCGCCGGCGCCGTTGTCTGCGCCGTCGTCGGGGTGGCGGTCGGGACCGGGTGGGCGACCGTGCGGCCGAGGCGGACGCGGCTGGCGCGGGTCGAGCCCTGGGCCAGCAGGCCGGTGACGCGAGGTGGCCGGGCATCGAGGGTGATCATCGTCAGGACGATGACGAAGACGCCGGGCCCGAGAACCCAGGTCGCGGGCCATCGCGCCCGCTCAAACCGAGCCCGGAGCCATACCTGGGCTCGCCCGCTGCGGAACGGCTCCTCCACGCAGCGATAGGACGCTTCTGCCGCCAACAGGATCAGCGCCGTCTGCAGCGCGAACAGGCCGATCCCGGAGAGGGCCACGTCGGTGCGGGCCCGCATGAGCTGCTGGACCGGCCAGTGCCACAGGTAGATGGCGTAAGAGCGGGTCCCGACCCAACGCAGCGGACGGCAAGCAAGGCCCCGGCCCGTGAGGGTGCCGGAGCTGGCCGCGACCACCACTGCGGCCGCGGCCAGGTCGACGACGAGGAAGCCGCCCCGGTAGGTGGCGGACTGGTGATCGTCGAGGTGGAGCACCAGCCAACCCAACGCGGCCAGGCCAGCCACGCCCAGGCCGTCCAGACGGCGCGGCCAGGACAGGGACCGCAGCCCGGCCGGGCCGCGGCGCGGCAGGACCAGCGCCAGGGTGCACCCGATGAGCAGGCCTTGGGCGTGGGTGTCGGTACCGAAGTACACGCGGGACGGGTCGGTCCCGTTGGGCTGATAGAGCGCCGCCATCAGCGCGGTGGAGGCGAGGGCGGCGGCGGCCGTGCCCATGGCGATACGGCGAAGGTGGCGGACCCTCGGCAGGACCAGGGCCAGGATCAGCGGCCAGACGACGTAGAACTGCTCCTCGATGGCCAGGGACCACAGGTGGAGCAGCAACGGAGGTCGACCCGACGCCTCGAAGTAGCTGACCCGGTGGAAGATGAACCACCAATTGGTGACGTAGAAGAGCGCGGCGGGCACGTCGGTGCGCAGCTGGACCAGGGCATCGGGGGCGAACACCGCGCTGACGAGGACCACCACGCCCAGCACGGTCACGACGGCGGGCAGCAGCCGGCGGGCTCGCCGTCCCCAGAAGGCCTGGAGCCCGATGCGCCCGGTGCGCTGCCATTCCCGAACCACGATCCCGGTGATGAGGAAGCCCGAGATCACGAAGAAGACGTCGACCCCGAAGAAGCCGCCAGGGAGCCACGACGGATCGAAGTGGTAGACGACAACCGCGGCGACCGCCAGGGCCCGCAGGCCGTCAAGACCGGGCATGCGCCCGACCGTCGCCTTGGGCGCGGGAGGGGAGTCCGCGGCCGTCTTCTCGCTCGCCGTCACTGCCGCCGGATCCTGTCGCTCGTGGGCCAGATGCTACCGGGAGGACACCGCCCGGTCTCGGACGGTGGAGGCACCCGCCGATATGCGTGAGGACAGCGGAGCCGCTCCCGTAGTCTCGACCGCCATGGCCGCCGCACCGATCTCTGTCTCACTCCCCGACGGTTCGCCGCGAGAGCTGCCCGCCGGCGCTACGGGCGCCGAGCTGGCGGCGTCCATCGGCCGGCGCCTGGCCCGGGCTGCGGTCGCCGTGGTCGTCGACGGTACGGAGGTGGACCTGAGCGCACCGTTGCCAGCCGGCGCGTCGGTCGCGGTGGTGACCGATGACACCGAGGCCGGCCGGCACATCCTGCGCCACTCCACCGCCCACGTCCTGGCCCAGGCGGTCACCGACCTGTGGCCCGGCGCCAAGTACGCCATCGGGCCGCCGATCGACAGCGGTTTCTACTACGACTTCGAGCTGCCCGGTGGCGCCCACTTCAGCGACGACGACCTGGGCCGCATCGAAGCCAGGATGCGCGACATCGTGGCCGCCGACCAGCCCTTCGTCCGGGAGTCGCATTCCGTGGACGAGGGGCGGGCCCTGTTCGCCGACCAGCCGTACAAGCTGGAGATCATCGACGGCGTCGACACCTCCGAGGGCGCGCTTGGCGACGGTGTGGTCAGCTCCTACCGCAACTCGGGCTCGGAGTTCGTGGACCTCTGTCGCGGTCCGCACGTACCGTCTACCTCCCGGTTGGGGAACTTCACGCTGCAGAAGGTGGCCGCCGCCTACTGGCGCGGCGACGAGCACCGCCCCCAGCTCCAGCGCATCTACGGCACGGCGTGGGAGTCGGCCGCGGCCCTGACGGCCCACCTCCAGCGCCTCGAGGAGGCGGAGAAGCGCGACCACCGTCGCCTGGGCGCCGAGCTCGACCTGTTCCACTTCCCGCCGGAGATCGGCGGCGGCCTCCCTGTGTTCCACCCCAAAGGTGGCCTCATCCGCAAGCTGATGGAGGACCACGCCCGCGCTGAGCACGAGCGGGCCGGCTACCAGTTCGTCTTCACGCCCCACCTGGCCAAGTCGACGCTGTTCGAGATATCGGGGCACTTGGACTGGTACCGGGACGGCATGTACCCGGCCATGGAGATGGAAGGGGCGACGTACTACCCCAAACCCATGAACTGCCCGATGCACATCCTGATCTTCAAAGATCGTCAGCACTCCTACCGGGAGCTGCCGATTCGGCTGTTCGAGTTCGGCACCGTCTATCGCTTCGAGCGCTCGGGGGTCCTGAACGGGCTGCTGCGCGTGCGGGGCATCACCCAGGACGACTCCCACATCTTCTGCACCGAGGACCAGATGGCCTCCGAGCTGGCCAGCCTGCTGGCCTTCGTGCTCCGACTGTTGCGGACCTTCGGGCTGACCGAGTTCGAGGCCGAGCTGGCCACCCGCCCCGAGAAGTTTGTCGGCTCGATCGAGGAGTGGGAGTCGGCGACCGACGCGCTGCGGGCGGCGATGGACAGCGCCGGGCTCCCCTATGTGGTTGCCGAGGGAGAGGGCGCCTTCTACGCGCCGAAGGTCGACGTCCACGTTCGCGACGCCATCGGTCGTCGCTGGCAGGTGTCGACCCTGCAGGTGGACCTGCAGATGCCGCAACGCTTCGACCTGGCCTACATCGGCGCCGACAACGACCGGCACCGCCCCTGCATGATCCACCGGGCCCTCTTCGGGTCCATCGAGCGGTTCTTCGGGATCCTGGTCGAGCACTATGCCGGCGCCTTCCCCGCTTGGCTGTCACCGATCCAGGCCCGGGTCCTGCCCGTGCGCGACGACCACCACGACTATGCCGCCGGTGTGGTCGACCGGCTGCGGGCATCGGGGTTCCGCGCCGACCTGGTGGCCGCCGACGAGCCCCTCGGGGGCCGCGTCCGGCGAGGGAAGCTGGAGAAGATCCCCTACGTGCTGGTGGTCGGCGACGACGACGTGGCCGCCGGCACCGTCGGCGTCAACGCCCGAGGCTCCAAGCAGGCCGAGCGCGGCGTGCCCGTCGCCGACTTCGAGGGGCGCCTGCAGGCCGACGTGGTCGCCCACCTGCAGCCGGTACCGGGCGAGTCGTGAGCGGCCTGGGCGGGTCGTGAGCGGCCTTGACCACCTGTGGGCCGGTTGGCGGACCGAGTACATCGCATCGGCCTCGTCGGCGCCCCGGTCCGCCGAGCAGTCCGCCTGCGTGTTCTGCCGCATCCTGGCGTCCAGCGAACCGGACACCGAGACCCACGTCCTGTGGCGTCACGCCTCCGGCCGGGCTGCCGCCATCCTGAACGCCTACCCCTACGGCAGCGGCCACCTGATGGTCATGCCGACCCGCCACGTCTCCGACCTGGAGGTGCTCGATCCCGACGAGTCCGGCGACGTATGGGGAGGCGTCGTGGCCGCCGTCACCGCGGTCAAGGCGGCCTACCGACCCGACGGCGTCAACGTCGGCGCCAACCTCGGCCAGGCGTCGGGCGCCGGTGTCCCCGGCCACCTGCACCTCCACGTCCTGCCCCGTTGGAGCGGTGACACCAACTTCATGACCACCGTGGCCAACGCTCGCGTCCTGCCCGAGTCCCTCGACACTACCGACGCCAAGCTCCGCGCCGCCTGGACCGGTTGAGCGGGCGGCCCGGCTTCTGGCGGGCGATGTTCGGCCGCGTCCAGCCGTAGGGCCCTCATCGTTCGCGCGTTGACCCAGGCACGTCTCTGGGCTACTGCTCGAACGATGCCGGCCCCGGGTCGCTCACACGGGGCCCGGCCTCCAGCGCGGCCCCGAGCTCGGCTCGGCGCTGGGCGACCACGGCGTGCACCACCCGACAGATCTGGCCGGGCGTCGACTTCGAAGTGAAGTCGAGCGGGAACCAGCCGGCGGCGGCCAGGTCGCCGCGGCGGTCGCTGTCGTAGTCGGTGAGGGCCCGCTCGCCGTGGGGCCGGTAGCCGTTCCAATCCACCGCGATCCGCAGCTCGACGATGGCTCGGTCCGGCCGGTACACCTTGCTGCCCAGCCGGATTCGGAACTGCCGCTGCGCCGGTGGCAGGCCGAGCCGGTCCCAGAGCCGGTCCATGTGCCGCTCCCACTCGTTGGCACCCGGATCGAAGCCCGGGAGCCGGTCAGCCAGGACGAGTCGCAGCGTCCGCACGCCGCCGGTGCGGCTCCGGCTGGCCTGGCCGTACACCAGCCACAACCGGGCCAGTGTCAGCACCTGATGGCGGAGGCCGACGTCGACCAGCCTGGCCAGCTGGTCCGGATCCGTCTTGGCCGCCAGGTCGAGGATCGTCCGTTCCGGGGTGGTCACGGGAATGCCCTTGGTGACCGATCGCTGGGCGCGTGGAACCCCCTGGCGATGGGCGCGCACCCCTGACAGGCGCAGCGCTCGGGCCGACGACACGTGCACCGGCTCGGGCCCGGCGCCGGCCCGCCGGTCGGCGACGAGCCCCCAGAGCAGGGCCGCAGTGCGGTATGACGCCACTGCGCCGGGTCCGGCGGCCAGCACCGCCGCCAGGACCTCAGATTCCCAGGTCACCACGATACCCCCGACTCGGCCGACGCCACGCCGGACGACCACCAGTCGGCCGTCGAGGCGAGCCCGGTAGCGGTCGTGCTCGGTCAGCCGGGCGCGCTGCAGCTGGTCGGTCGTCACCAGTCCGTGCTGCGAGGCGCTTCGGGCGTACATGGCATGATTTCGTGCACTATCACGGTCTTGCGACGCCATACGTTGAGCTTCTCACCGTCGTGAGACGTCCCTGGCCCTCATCGTTCGCGCGATAGCCCGGCAAGGTCGCTGGGCTATCGCGCGAACGATGGCAACGAGCGACGACCGCCACCCCCCGCCACCCCCCGCCGACCGGCCGGCAGGCTGCTAGCCGGCGGGGCTGCGGCTGGCCTTGTCCGCCAGGTGGGCGGGAAGCAGGTCGTAGTGGTCGTGGGTGGCGTGGAAGCGGCCGCGGCCGGCGGTCATGGACCGCAGGTCCACGGCGTAGCGCAGGATCTCGGAGGTGGGGACGAGGGCCTCGATGGTGCAGGTGCCGGACCCGTCGACGGTGGTGCCGTGCACCCGGCCGCGGCGGCTGTTGAGATCGCCCATGGCGTCGCCCTGGTAGGCGTCGGGGACGGTCACCTCGACCAGCGAGACGGGCTCGAGGAGCACCGGCGAGGCGGCGTCCATCGCAGTCCGGAAGGCCACGGCACCGGCCATCTTGAAGCTCATCTCCGACGAGTCGACGCTGTGGTACTTCCCGTCGGTGCAGGTGACCTCCACGTCGACGACCGGGTAGCCGTGGGGGCCGCCCGATGCCATGGCCTCGACGATGCCCTTCTCGACCGCGGGAATGAACTGTCTGGGGATGGCCCCGCCGACGATGTGGTCGGCGAAGCGGAAGCCGCCGCCTCGCTCGAGCGGAGCGATCCTGACGGTCGCCACGCCGAACTGGCCGTGGCCTCCGCTCTGCTTCTTGTAGCGCCCCTCGGCCTCGGCGTGGCCGCTCACCGTCTCCCGGTAGGCGACGACGACCTCCTCGGTCTCGATGTCGACGCCGTACCTGCGGGCCAGCCGGTCGGCGGTGACGAGGAGGTGCATCTCGCCCATCCCGGAGAGGAGGGTCTGGTGCGTCTCGTCGTCGCGACGGAGGGCCAGGGCCGGGTCCTCGTCTTGCAGGCGGTGGAGCGAGACCATCAGCTTGTCCTCGTCGCCCTTGGCCCGGGGCCGGATCCCGATGGTCAGCGAGGGTTGCGGCAGGTCGGGGGCGATCACGGAGACGGGTGTCCCCTTGGGGGCGAGGGTGTCGCCGGTCACGACGTCGGCCAGCTTGGCCACCGCGCCGATGTCGCCGCAGCTCAGGCGGTCCACGGGGATCTGCTCGTGGCCGCGGAGGGTGAAGAGGGCGTGGAGCCGCTCGTCGGCGTGAGTCCTGGTGTCCACCAGCGTGAGGTCGGGCGTCACGGTGCCCGAGAGGACCTTCAGGAGGGAGATGCGTCCGACGTGGCGGTCGGCCACCGTCTTCCACACGGAGGCGAGCGCCGGCCCGTGGGGGTCGGGCGCCACGTCGGCGACGGTGCTGCCGGCCCGGACGGGGACCGATGGCCGGTCGAGGGGGGACGGGCCGATCTCGCAGACGAAGTCGGCGAGGCGGTCGACGCCGATCTCCCGAGTGGCGGAGCCGCATACCACCGGGAACACGACCCCGGCCGCCACGCCGGCCGCGAGAGTCTTCTCCAGCTGCTCGACGCTCGGGACGTCGCCATCGAGGTAGCGCTCCATCAGCTCGTCGTCGGCCACCACGATGCCCTCGACGAGAGAGTCGTGCACGGCGTGCTCGCGCGTCTCCATGTCGTCGGGGATCGGCCCGGTCGTGGGCTGACCGTCGGCATAGGTGATGGCGGTGTCCGACAGGAGATCGGCGACGCCGCGAAAGTCGCGCTCCTCGCCGATCGGTAGCTCCAGGGGGGCGATGCCGGCGCCGAAGACGGCCTGCAACTGCTCGAGGGTGCGAGGGAAGCTGGCCCGCTCCCGGTCCAGCTTGTTCACGAAGACCATGCGGGGCAGGCCCCGGTTTGCCGCGGCGCGCCACATGGCTTCGGTCTCGACCTCGACGCCGTCGACCGCGCTGACCACGAACACGGCGAGATCGGCGATCTGCAGCGCTGCGAGCGTCTCGGTCGCAAAGTCGGCGTAGCCGGGGCAGTCGAGCAGGTTGACCTTGTGGCCGTCCCACTCGAAGGGAACCAGGGCGACGGACAGCGACAGGCCGCGAGCGTGCTCCTCGGGGTCGGCGTCGGCAACGGTGGAGCCATCCTCGACCCGGCCCGGACGGCCGACAACGCCCGCGGCGTGCAGCAGCGCCTCGGTGAGGGTCGTCTTGCCGGCGCCCCCGTGTCCGACCAGGGCGACGTTGCGGATCTTGGCCGGAGGGTAACCCTGCACCGGGCACCACCTCACCTTCCAGACTGGCCCCGCCGATGCGAGGCTCCCCCGATTGTCCGGGCCCCCGGCCCGTGGTCACATGACCGTGCGCGAGCGTATCGGGTGCCGGTGGTACCGTGGGAGGCCATCGCCGGGACCTCCCTGGCTCGCGGTCTCATCTCGAGGAGACGCCTCAATTGTTCGACGGACGCTTTCGGTCCGGGGTGGACGCGGCGGTCAAGCCGCTCGGTGAGGGCCTGCGGCGCACCCCGGTGCGGCCCGACCACCTGACAGCCCTGGGCCTGCTCCTGTCGGTGCCGACCGCATGGGCGATCGGCACCGGTCGTCTGGGTTTGGGCCTGGTGCTGCTGATCGCCGCCGCGGTGCCCGATCTGCTGGACGGGGCGCTGGCGAAGGCGTCGGGCCGCAGCTCGGTGCGGGGAGCGTTCTTCGACTCGGTGTGCGATCGGGTGACTGACACCTTCGTCCTCGGCGGCCTGGCCTGGTACCTGCAGGATCACCATCACGGCCACGCGTTCATGCTGCCCATGGCCATCCTCGGTGCCTCGCTGCTGATCTCCTACGAGCGGGCGAAGGCGGAGTCCCTGGGCTTCGACGCCAAGGGCGGCCTCATGGAGCGAGCCGAGCGGGTGGTGGTGCTGTGCGTGGGCCTGGCGCTCAGCTTCCTGCTCGTGCCGTTGCTGTGGGTGATGCTCGGACTCACCGTCATCACCGCGCTCCAGCGGTTCCGCAAGGTCTGGGTGCAGGCCACCGTGGCGTCGCCCCAGGCGACCGACGCCGTCCGGCCGCCGGTGCGCACCCCGGTCGAGGCAGACGCCCGCGCCGGATCGCCCGTGTCGGTGACCGGCGCCACCGACGTCGACGGGATGACGGGGGCGACCGTGGTCGCCGTCGGTGAGCGGTGGCGAGCATGGCGGGAAGCCAACGGCTGGACGCCGAAGACCGGTCGCTACACCCAGGGCACCCGCCGGGCCGGGAGCGCGGCCTACCGCGAGGAGCGCCGCCAAGCGCGCGTGGCTCGCCGGCAGGCCCATCGCTCGAGCGGCCCGCGTCGCCGTCCCTGACAGTCTGCGCCCGCCCAGCCCGACCGGGCCCGGGGGACTTCGATGAGGCCCACGGTGCAGGTGGCGGCCTACCGGGCGGGGGCCACGTTGGCGTCGGCGTTGCCGGCGGCACTGGCCAGGAGGATGGCCGAGGGGATCGGGCGCACCGCCGCCCATTTGCCCACCGCACGGTTGCACCGACGTCGGGCGATGGTGGCCCGCCACCTCCGCCGCGTCACGGGCCACGACGCCGGACCCGACGTGGACGCCGCCTTCGCCTCCTACGCCCGCTACTGGGCCGAGAGCCTCCGGCTGCCTGGGCTGTCGTTGGCCGCGCTGGAGGCCGGGATGGCGTCGGAGGGCATGGACGAGATCCACCGCGCCCGCGACGAGGGCAACGGGGTGATCCTCGCCCTGCCCCACCTCGGTGGCTGGGAGTGGGCCGGGATGTGGTTGGCCCGCAGCGGCGTCCCCGTCAGCGTGGTGGTGGAGGCGCTGGAGCCCCCCGAGGTGTTCGAGTGGTTCGCCGCCTTCCGCCGCCGCCTCGGCATGGAGGTCATCGCCGCCGGGCCGGGCGCGGGGACGGCCTGCCTGCGGGCCCTGCGGGCCAACCGGGTGCTCTGCCTGCTCTGCGACCGGGTGGTGGGCGCCACCCCGGCCGTCGACGTCGAGCTGTTCGGGGAGCGAACGGGCCTGCCCGCCGGACCGGTCACCCTGGCCCTGCGCACCGGTGCACCGCTCGTGCCGACCGCCGCCTACTTCGCCGACGTCACCGACGGTCATCTCGTCGTGGTCCGACCTCGCCTGGAGCTGATGCGCGCCGGGCGCCTCCGAGACGACGTGGCCCGGGGAACGCAGCTGCTCGCCGGCGAGCTGGAGGCGCTGGTGCGGCGGGCACCCACCCAGTGGCATCTGATGCAGCCCAACTGGCCCAGCGACGGCCCCGGTTAGCCTTCGGCGGTGCGAGTCGGCCTGGTGTGCCCGTACAGCCTGAGCCTTCCGGGCGGGGTGCAGGGACAGGTGCTCGGCCTGGCTCGATCGTTGCGGGGGCTCGGCGTCGAGGCGCGCATCCTCGGCCCGTGCGACGGGCCCCCACCGGACACTGCGGTCACGCCCTTGGGGAAGTCGATCCCCATGGCCTCTAACGGTTCGATGGCTGCCATCGCCCCGGACCTGCCGGCGACCCTGCGTACGATCCGAGCGCTGCGGGATGAGGCGTTCGACGTCGTCCACATCCACGAGCCGTTCGTGCCCGGGCCGCCGCTGATCGGCCTGGTGTTCTGCGAGTCGCCGATGGTGGGCACCTTCCACCGCTCGGGTGACGACGCGTGGTATCGGCGTTTCAAAGGGGCGGGGGTGTGGGCCAGCCGGCGACTGGGGATCCGGGCGGTTGTCTCGGAGGAGGCCGAGGCCACCGTGCGCTCGGCCTTCGGAGGCACCTACGAGCTGGTGTGGAACGGCCTCGACGCCCAACGCTTCGCCACGACCGCCCCGTGGGCGGAGCCGGCGGGCCGCCACCGGCCGACAGTGATGTTCGTCGGCCGGCACGAGGAGCGAAAGGGTCTTGCCGTCCTGTTGGCGGCCATGGGGCACCTCGATGCCGACATCCGCTGCTGGGTCGTGGGGGAGGGGCCGGAGACCGCAAACCTGCGTGCCGCGTCGGCCGGCGACTCGCGGGTCGAGTGGTTGGGGCCGGTGGGCGAGGACGAGAAGGTGGCCCGGATGCTCGTCGCCGACGTCTTCTGTGCGCCCTCCCTCGCCGGCGAGAGCTTCGGCGTGGTGCTGCTCGAGGGCATGGCGGCCGGTTGCGTGGTGGTGGCCAGCGACCTGCCGGGCTACCGGCAGGTGGCCCGCCCCGGTCTCGATGCCGACCTTGTCCCGCCCGGCGATGTCGTCGCCCTGGCCGCCGCCGTTCGCCACGGCCTGGCCGGTGGGCCCCACGTGGAGGCCATGGTCCGGTCGGGGCTCGAGCGGGCGGCCGGCTACTCGATGGACAACCTGGCCCGGCGCTACCTGGAGATGTACCGTCGCCTGGCCCCGAACGCCTGAGCGGCGTGCGCCGCGGCGATAGCATCCGGGTGCTCATGGGCCCCGACCGACTCGACTGCCTCCCCGGGGCGCCGCCGCGCTGCTTCCCCAGGGCGGCAGCCCGCCGATGACCGTCGAACAGCGCGTCTGGCTGACCATCGGGGCGTTGGCCGGGGTACCGGCGGTCGTCCTCGGTGTCATCGTCGGCCTCGTCGTCGGTGTGGTGATCGGTGCGGTCGTCGGTGTGGTGGTGGCCGCCCTGCTCGCCGGCGTCCTGCTTCGCGGCGCCGACACGCGCGTGCGGACCGCGGTGGGTGGCCGGCCGGCCGACGCGGTGGGCGACGCCCGCCTCGTCAACCTGGTCGACAGCCTCGCCGTCGGAGCCGGCATCCACCCGCCCGACCTCCGTGTGCTCGACGATCCGGCGCTGAACGTCGCCGTCTACGGCCGCCGCCCCCACGAGGCCACGGTGGTGGCCACAACCGGACTGCTGACCGAGCTGTCGCGCATCGAGCTGGAGGGGATCTTGGCCACCGCCATGGTTGCCATCCGCCAGGGCACGGTCGGTGCGGCCACGCTGGCGGCGAGCGTCCGCACGCCGTGGCCGGTGCCGTCCGGACCGGCCGGATCGGACGCCGACCGCGATCTGGCCGCAGTGGGCCTCACCCGGTACCCGCCGGGGCTGGCTGCCGCCCTGGACAAGATGGACGCCAAGGGCACGACCCTGCGCACCCATCCCGGGCGTTCGGCGTTGCTGTGGTGCGCCGACCCCGGCGGGACGGCCGAGAGCGGTCGCACCGCGCTGCACACCCGGGTCGAGGCGCTGCGCGAGCTGTAATGGAGCGAGCTGTAATCCCTGGCGGGCCCGCCACTCCGGCGCCGTACAATCGAGCTATGGCCGCTCCTGAGATCTCCCGACGCACCGGCACCGACCTGGTCAAGCGGGGCTTGGCCGAGATGCTGCGCGGCGGCGTCATCATGGACGTGGTGACCGCGGAGCAGGCCAAGGTGGCCGAGGACGCCGGCGCGGTTGCCGTCATGGCTCTGGAGCGGGTCCCGGCCGACATCCGTCGCGACGGCGGCGTGGCCCGCATGAGCGATCCGGCGCTGATCGAGGCCATCACGGGCGCCGTCACCATCCCGGTCATGGCCAAGGCCAGGATCGGCCACTTCGCCGAGGCGCAGGTCCTGCAGTCGCTGGGCGTCGACTACGTCGACGAGAGCGAGGTGCTGACTCCGGCCGACGAGGCCAACCACATCGACAAGTGGGCGTTCACCGCCCCGTTCGTGTGTGGTGCCACGAACCTGGGCGAAGCGCTCCGGCGCATCTCGGAGGGGGCGGCCATGATCCGCTCGAAGGGGGAGGCCGGGACCGGTGACGTCAAGGAGGCGGTCCGGCACCTGCGTTCCATCCTCGGCGACATCCGTCGCCTGACCCAGGCCGATTCGGCCGAGGTCTACGGTTGGGCCAAGTCGCTGCAGGCGCCCGTGACCCTGGTGGCCGAGGTGGCGGAGACGGGGCGCCTCCCCGTCCCCCTGTTCTGCGCCGGCGGGATCGCCACCCCGGCGGACGCTTCCCTCGTCATGCAGCTCGGTGCCGAGGCCTGCTTCGTCGGGTCGGGGATATTCAAGAGCTCGGACCCGGCCCGCTTCGCCCGGGCCATCGTGGAGGCCACCACGCACTTCCGTGATGCCGCCATCGTGGCCAAGGTCAGCCGCGGGCTGGGCGACGCCATGCGCGGCGAGGAGTCGAGCTCGGTGGAGACCCGCCTCTCCGACCGGGGCTGGTGAGCCCGACCTGCGCTGGTCGCACCCAGTAGGCTGCTGAGGTCGTGGAAAGGATCCCGCCAGGTGCCCGCCGACACCCAGGACATCGGCGTGCTGGCGCTGCAGGGCGAGGTCGGAGGGCATCTCCGATCGCTCGCTGATCTCGGCGTCACCGGCCGGCTCGTGCGCGGTCCTCGTGACCTCGATGCGGTCGTCGCCCTCATCATGCCCGGGGGGGAGTCCACGACGATGTCGTTGCTGCTGCGCTCGTCGGATCTGCTGGAACCGCTCCGTGACCGGCTGGCGGGCGGCATGCCGGCCTTCGGGACCTGCGCAGGGATGATCCTGCTGGCCGCGGACGTCGCCGATGGGCGCCCCGACCAGGTGCGCCTGGGGGCGATCGACATCGGGGTGCGGCGCAACGCGTTCGGGCGGCAGGTCGATTCGTTCGAGACTGACCTGGAGATCGACGGCCTGGAGGGCGGGGCGTTGCCCGCCGTCTTCATCCGGGCGCCTGTCGTGGAGCGCGTCGGACCAGGCGTGGAGGTCCTGGCCGCTGTCACCGGGGTCGATGGGCAGCGCGGGCCCGTGGTCTGTGCCCAGGGCCCAGTGCTCGTGGCCGCGTTCCATCCGGAGCTGTCAGGAGATCCTCGGCTGCACCAGTTGTTCCTGCGCATGGTGGACGCCGACCCCGTCCCTGCGCCCTGAAGGAGAGAGAAGGCGAGAGGAGCTGCGATGTCTGGACATTCCAAGTGGGCGACGATCAAGCACAAGAAGGGGGCGGCGGACAAGGCCAGGGGAAAGCTGTTCGCCAAGCTGATCCGCCAGGTGGAGGTGGCGGCCCGGGAGGGTGGCGGTGACCCCGATGCCAACCCCACGTTGCGGAGCATGTTCGCCAAGGCCCGGGAGAGCTCGGTGCCGCTGGACACCATCGAGCGGGCCATCAAGCGCGGCACCGGCGAGCTGGAAGGCGTCCACTACGAGCAGGTGGCCTACGAGGGGTACGCCCCGTCCGGGGTGGCCGTCATCGTCGAGTGCCTCACCGACAACCGCAACCGCACCGGCCCCGACATCCGCGCCACCTTCTCCAAGAACGGCGGCTCCATGGCCGAGCCCGGCGCGGTGTCGTGGCAGTTCGAGCGCAAGGGGGTCGTCCTCGTCCCCAAGCACCCCGGCGGCGGTGGCGATGTGACGGAGGACGACCTCATGCTCGTCGCCCTCGACGCTGGCGCCGAGGACATCAGCGACGCCGGTGATACCTGGCAGGTCACCACTGCGCCAAGTGATGTCCTGGCCGTGCGGGCCGCCCTGGAGGAGGCCGGTACGTCGGTGGACTCGGCCGAGGCCACCATGCTCGCCACGACCACGGTGGCGTTGACGAGCGAGTCCGATGCCAGGAAGGTGCTGCGGCTGATCGACCTGCTGGAGGAGCACGACGACGTGCAGAACGTCTTCGCCAACTTCGACATCCCCGACGCCATCCTCGACCTGGTGGAGGCGTGAGTGGCTGACGCCATCGACACCGACCTCGAACGGCCAGGACGGCGGCCGGGCACCGGCGACGCCGCCCCCGACTTCGAGCTGGGGGGCACCGGCGGCCGGCGCTACCACCTGGCCGACCACGCCGGCGAGCCCGTCGTGCTGGTCTTCTACCCGGCAGACAACTCGCCGGTGTGCACCCAGCAGCTTCGCTCCTACTCGGAGGATCTCAGCCGGTTCGAGCAGCTCGGCGCGGCTGTGTGGTGCCTCAGCCCCCAGGACGTGGCCACCCACGAGGACTTCGCAGCCGAGCAGGGGCTCCGGCTCCCGCTGCTGGCGGACCTCGACGCCACCGTGGGGGCCGCCTACGACATTCTCGGCCCCCTGGGCTTCTACCGCCGTTCGGTGTTCGTGGTAGACGGCACCGGCACCATCCGCTACGCCCGCCGGTCGCTGTCGAGCATGACGTACGTCCCGGCCGACCGCCTGGTGGACGCCGTGCGGTCGACCACGCAGTGAGCGGGCCATCCACCGGCCGGAGGCTCGTGGCCGTGGTCCACCACCGGTCGCTCGCCTCCGGCTAGCGTCGAACGGGTGTTCGCTCTCGGGATCGATCCGGGGCTGTCCCGCTGCGGCTACGGCGCGGTGCGACTGCTCACGGCGGGCGGCCGCAGGGGGCCGAACGGGCGCAAGGAGGATCTGCGGGCCGAGGCCATCGGCCACCTGACCACGCCCGTGGACCTGGCGCTCTCCGAGCGGTTGGGCATGCTCCTCGGTGACCTCCGCCAGCTCGTCGCCGACATCCGCCCCGACGTGGTGGTCGTCGAGCGCGTGCTGTTCCAGGTCAACGCCCGCACTGCGATGTCGGTCGGCCAGGCCAGCGGCCTGGCCCTGGCCACCGCCGCCCAGGCCGGGTGCCCCGTCGTCCAGTACAGCCCGAACGAGGTGAAGCAGGCGGTGGCCGGCTATGGCTCGGCCACCAAGGACCAGGTGCAGCGCATGGTCCAGGTCCTGTTGGGCCTGGAGGAGCGGCCCAAGCCGGCCGACCGGGCCGACGCTTTGGCGTTGGCCATCTGCCACCTCACCGGCGCCCGGCTGCGCCAGGCCGCCGCGCTAGCGTCATCGGGCGACCCGGCCGGCAGCGAGGGCGCCTCGGCGGGCGACCCGGCCGGCAGCGAGCGGGCCGCGGCGGTGGGGCGATGATCGGGTCCTTGCGGGGGGTGGTGCTCGATCGGCGGCCGCGCGGCGACCATGCCGGCGAGGTGCTCGTCGAGGTCGGCGGCGTCGGCTATCGGGTGGTGGTGCCGGCGGGGACGCTGAGCCAGGTGGGTGAGCTGGGGTCGGGGACGTTCCTGCACGTCCACACCCACGTGCGCGAAGACGCCTTCATCCTCTACGGGTTCGTGTCACGCGACGAGCGGGTCTGCTTCGAGGCGCTCATCGGGGCCCATGGGGTGGGCCCGTCGGTGGCGCTGGCCCTGCTGTCGGTTCACTCGCCGGTGGCCCTGCGCCGGGCGTTGGCCAGCGACGACGTCGAAGCCCTGATGTTGGTGCCCGGCATCGGCCGCAAGACGGCCGCCCGGTTGCTCGTCGAGCTGAAGTCGCGCCTCGACGTCGACCTCGACGCACCGGAGCTGGCCGTGGTCGGTGGTGGGGGCGGGGTGGCGGACCTCACCGCCTCGGCCCGCCGGGAGGTGCGGGCCGCGCTGTCTGGGTTGGGCTACGGCCCCGACGAGGTCCGCCACGCCGTCGGCCAGCTTCCGGATGCGGGCACCGTCGAGGATCTGCTGCGGATGGCCCTGCGCGAGCTGGCCGCCAGCCGATGAGGGAGGAGGGCCTCGAGCGGGTGGTGGACCCGGGCGCGCCGCCGGTCGAGATGGCCGAGGAGGTCACCCTCCGCCCGCGCCGGCTGGCCGACTTCGTGGGCCAGGCCCAGCTCAAGGAGCACATGGAGATCGTGCTGGAGGCGGCCCGACGCCGCGAGCAGCCGGCCGACCACCTGCTGTTCGCCGGCCCGCCGGGCCTGGGCAAGACCACGCTGGCCGGCATCGTGGCCAACGAGATGTCCGCCGGGCTGCGCATCACCTCGGGACCGGCCCTGGTGCGGGCCGGTGACCTGGCCGCGGTGCTGACGAACCTGGTGGAAGGCGACGTCCTCTTCGTCGACGAGATCCACCGGCTGGGTCGGGCGGTCGAGGAGATCCTCTACCCGGCCATGGAGGACTTCCAGCTCGACATCGTGCTGGGGAAGGGGCCGACGGCGCGCTCCATCCGCCTCGACCTCCCGCGATTCACCCTGGTCGGCGCCACCACCCGTACCGGGCTGATCACCAGCCCGCTGCGCGACCGGTTCGGCTTCGTGGCCCGCCTCGACTACTACGAGGCCAGCGACCTCGACGCCATCGTGCAGCGCTCGGCGACGATCCTCGACGTATCGCTCGACGGCGGCGGCGCGGTGGAGATCGCCCGGCGGTCGCGGGGCACGCCCCGTATCGCCAACCGCCTGCTGAAGCGGGTGCGGGACTTCGCCGAGGTCCGCGGCAACGGGATCGTCACCGAGCAGGCGGCCCGGGAGGGCCTCGCCCTCTTCGGCGTGGACGACAAGGGCCTGGACAAGGTGGACCGGGCCATCCTCACCGCGGTGTGCAGCCGCTTTGGTGGTGGCCCGGTCGGCCTGTCCACCCTGGCGGTGAGCGTCGGTGAGGAGACGGAAACGGTCGAGGACGTGTACGAGCCGTTCCTGCTGCAGCTGGGCCTGCTGATGCGGACGCCGCGAGGTCGGGTGGCCACCCCTGCGGCCTGGCAGCACCTGGGGCTGACCGCGGCCGCCGGTTCGCCGGGGAGCGAGCCCGGTGCCCCGCCGCTCTTCTCCTGACCGCCACCGCGGCGGGGGCCGTTCCAACTGGTGGTCGACTGCACCTCGAATATCAGGGCGTAGTCGACCACCAGTTGCCACCGCGGCGGCTGTGGCCCAACCGACCGCGTGTCGTGGACGGTGCCCCCGGGTGGACGGTGCCCCCGGGTGGACGGTGCCCCCGGGTGGACGGTGCCCCCGGGTGGACGGTGCCCCCGGGTGGTCGTGGCCCACGGGCTGGGCTAGACCTCCCGGCATGGAGGTCCCCGACTACGACCTGCCGGCGGCCGCCATCGCCCAGACGCCGGCGGCGCCCCGGGACTCGGCGCGCCTGCTGGTCGCCGTGGACCCCGGCGCCGCACCGGTCCACCGCACGGTTGCCGACCTGCCGGCGCTGGTTGGCGACGGCGACGTCATCGTGGTCAACACCTCGCGGGTCCTGCCGGCACGCCTCCAGCTGCACAAGCGGAGCGGTGGGGCAGCCGAGGTCATGCTGCTGGAGCCGGACCAGGACCGGCCGGGGTGCTGGTCGGCGCTGGTCCGGCCCGGGCGGCGCCTTCCTCCCGGCACCGTGCTGGCCGACGACCGCCGTGACCTGGTCGAGGTGGGGGAGCGGCTCGGAGACGGTCGCCGCCGGGTACGCCTCCTCGCCGGCACCGACGAGGTGATGGCCGCCGGGACCATCCCCCTCCCGCCGTATATCCGCCAGCCCCTCGACGACCCGGCGCGCTACCAGACCGTGTACGCCGAGACCCCCGGGTCGGTGGCCGCGCCCACCGCCGGCCTGCACCTCACCCACCACGTGCTGGACCGGTGCCGGGCATCGGGTGCGACGGTGATCGACGTCGACCTGGCCATCGGTCTGGGCACCTTCCAGCCCGTCACTGCGGCGCGAGCCGAGGACCACGTGATGCATGTCGAGCGCTACCGGGTGGGTGCCGAGGCCATGGCCCGCTGCCGCGAGGCCCGGCGGGTGATCGCCGTCGGCACCACCTCCGTGCGGGCGCTGGAGACGGCCGCGGCCACCAGCGCCCTGGAGGGGCGCAGCGACCTGTTCATCCGCGGCGACTACCCGTTCCGCCTGGTCGACGTGCTCCTCACCAACTTCCACCAGCCGCGCAGCACGCTCCTGCTCCTACTGGAGGCCTTCTACGGCCCGGCCTGGCGGGACCTGTACCGGACCGCCCTCGACCACGGGTACCGCTTCCTGTCCTTCGGCGACGCCATGCTCGTGGCTCGCCGCCCGGCGCCATGACCGTCGCCCGCTTCCAGGCCGCGGCCACCGACGGCGCAGCCCGGGCGGGCACCGTCATCACACCCCGGGGCAGCTTCGAGACCCCTTGCTTCATGCCCGTCGGCACCCGCGGCGCTGTCCGCCTCCTCGACGCCGGCGACCTCGACGCGCTCGGCCCGCAGGTGGTGCTGGCCAACACCTACCACCTCATGCTGCGACCTGGGGTGGAGACGGTCGCCGAGCTGGGTGGCGTGCACCGCTTCAGCGGGTGGGGTGGCCACGTGCTCACCGATTCCGGCGGCTACCAGGTCTTCTCCCTGTCGCCCAGGGTCGACGAGGAGGGCGTCACCTTCCGTTCGACCTACGACGGCTCGTCGCATCGGCTGACACCGGAACAGGCGGTGGCGATCCAGGAGCGCCTGGGGGCGGACATCCAGATGACGCTCGACATCTGCCCGGGGCTGCCCGCGCCCGACGAGGTGGTGCGGGCCGCCATGGACCGGACGCTCCGATGGGCTGCCCGCGCCCGACCGGGCCATACCCGGTCCGATCAGTGCCTGTTCGGCATCGTGCAGGGCGGGGTGAACCCGGACTGGCGCCACGAGAGCGCCAGCCGCACCGCAGACCTCGACTTCGACGGGTACGGGATCGGCGGGTTGTCGGTCGGCGAACCACTCGCCGACATGCTCCCAGCCCTGGCCGGCGCTCTGGTCGCCCTGCCGGCGGACCGGCCCCGCTACCTCATGGGTGTGGGCGATCCCTGCGCCATGGTGGAGGCGGTCGCCCTGGGTGTGGACATGTTCGACTGTGTCCTGCCCACCCGCCTGGCTCGCCACGGAACCGCGCTCACCAGCACCGGTCGGTTCCAGGTCAAGGCGGCCCGTCACGCCCGTGACGACCAGCCCCTCGACGCCTCCTGCCCCTGTCCGGTCTGTGCCCGGTACAGTCGGGGCTACCTGCGCCACCTCTTTGTCGTGGGCGAGCCGACCGCCGGCCGGCTGCTGACCCTCCACAACCTGGCCTGGCTGCTCGAGCTCGTCCGATCTATCCGCTCGGCGATCCTCGCCGGGCGCCTCGACGCCCTCCGTCGGCAGGTCGCTGTCCACTGGGCGACGGGGGTGGTGCGCTAAGGTCCACCGGTCGCTCCGGCGGAGCGCTCTTTCATCCTGCTATGACCCACCTCCACCTCCTCCTCGCGGCCACGACCAGCACGACGACGGCAAAGTCCAAGAGCTCGTCGAGCTCGTTGATCTTCATCGTCATCCTGGTCGCCTTCGTCGCCATCTACTTCCTCTACCTACGACCGCGCCAGCAGCGTGCTCGCGCCCAGCGGAACACGGCGCAGCCCCTGGAGATCGGCACGGAGGTCATGACGGTCGGCGGCATCATCGGCTACGTCGTCGAGATCGACGACCAGCAGGTCCGAGTCGAGGTCTCCCCGGGCGTCACCATGACCTTCGTGCGCCGAGCGGTGAACCCCCGACCGGCGGCCGACATCGCCCGCGCCGCGTCATCCCGGGTCCAGGACGACCCGAACGACGACTGGGGGCGTGAGGGAGACGACGAGACCGGCGACCATGACGAGGACGCCTATCCCGCCGACCACGAGACCACCGACCACGAAACCGCCGACCACGACACCACCGACCACGAAACCACCGACCACGAGGTCGGCCGCCTCGATCACGTCGATGGGCCCGAGGACGAGAACCCCGACCCCGCCGCGCCCGATGGGGGCCCGACCCCCAAGCACCCAGGCGGAGGAACAGGGTCGGAGGACCGCTAGGTGCGCCGGGGCCTGATCTGGTCACTGGTCGGCATCATCGCGGTGGCGGTCGCCGCGTTGGGAGCGACCATTGCCACCAGCACGCACATCCTCCTCGGCCTCGACCTGCGCGGCGGCGTCTCGGTCGTCCTCCAGCCGCAGGGAACCGTCGACAACGCCACCCTGCAGCAGGCGGTCAGCATCATCGAGAACCGGGTCAACGGCCTGGGCGTGGCCGACTCGAGCATCCAGCGTCAGGGACGCGACGTGGTCATCAACCTCCCGGGGATCAAGGACTCCCAGGCCGCGCTGCGCACCCTGGGCACCACCGCTGAGCTCCACTTCCGACCGGTGCTCTGCGAGGTGGCGCCCTACGCACCCACCAAGTCGTCGCCCTCCACCACCACGCCCGGCGCCTCGACGCCGACCACCGGGCCGGCCAAGCAGGGCGCCGGGCTGCCCGCCGCGAGCGCAGCCCACCTCACCGCTTCGTTCACCCCCCTCGCCGCAGGTACCGCAGTGACGACGCCGGCGGTGCCAGCCACGCCAGCGACCCCACCTGCCACGCCGACGACCAGCGGCTCGACCCTGGTGCAGGCGGCGTGCAGCAGCACGGTGGGATCGTCCATTCCCAGCACCACGCCCGCCGGCAACGTGTCCACGGCGAGCGTCATCCTCCCCGCCAGCACCAGCTCTGGCTACGGCAACATCCGCTTCGCCCTGGGTCCGGCCGACCTCACCGGGCGAGGGGTGAAGACGGCGTTCGTCTCGGTCACCCAGACCGGCAGCTACGCCGTCAACGTGAACTTCACCGGCAGTGGCTCCAACACGTTCGATCAGATCGCCGCGGCCCGTAACAAGTACTTCAACAAGGCGGCGACCAGCCCCGACCCGCGCAGCCTGGAGGCCATCGAGCTCGACGGGCAGGTGGAGTCGGCCCCGACCATCGAGCAGTCCTCGTTCAACGGGCAGGTGCAGATCACCGGGAACTTCAGCAGCAGCCAGGCCAACTCCCTGGCCCTGGAGCTGAAGTACGGCTCCCTCCCGGTCCGCTTCACGCCCCAGTCGGTCCAGACCGTCTCGGCGACCATCGGCAAGGACTCGTTGCGAGCCGGGCTGCTGGCCGGCCTCGGCGGCATCGTCGTCGTCCTGCTCTACATGATCCTCTACTACCGGGCGCTGGGCCTGGTCGTCATGCTGGGCTTGCTCGTCGGCGGCGCGCTCCTCTACGCCATCCTGGCCCTGCTCAGCCAGACCAGCAGCCTGGCCCTGACCCTCTCCGGGGTGACCGGCATCATCGTCTCGGTCGGCATCACCGTGGACTCCTACGTCGTGTACTTCGAGCGGCTCAAGGACGAGGTCCGCGCCGGCCGCACCATCCGCCAGTCCGTGGAGCGCAGCTTCGCCCGCGCCTTCCGCACCGTGCTCACCGCCGACTTCGTCTCGTTCCTGGCCGCGTTCATCCTCTACATCCTCACGGTCGGCGACGTCCGCGGCTTCGCCTTCACCCTCGGCCTGTCGACCCTGCTCGACGTCTTCACGGCCTACTTCTTCATCCGGCCGATGGTCATCCTGGTCGGTCGGCGCCGGACGTTCACCGAGGCACGGATCCTCGGTGTGGCCCGGGGCCTCGGTGCCTCGGCGGGGGGAGCGGTGTAGATGGCCGGCCCCAACGTCTACCAGCGCCTCTTCCGGGGCGAGACGGCATTCGACTTCGCCGGGCGGTGGCGGCGGTGGTT
The DNA here is from genome assembly GCA_965276635.1 of Acidimicrobiales bacterium. Lineage (GTDB taxonomy): Bacteria > Actinomycetota > Acidimicrobiia > Acidimicrobiales > Palsa-688 > CBDIBC01. Next base: position 439,508 of record CBDIBC010000003.1, read on the forward strand.
CATCGTCTCCGGGGCCGTCATCGTCGTCGGCTTCCTCTCCCTCGGAATCCAGGGCTTGAACTTCTCCATCGACTTCCGCGGCGGCACCCAGTGGCAGGTGGCCACCCGGGCCTCGGTGAGCCAGACCCGCGCCGTCCTCGGGACCATCTCGCCCATCCTCAGCCAGGCCCAGATCCAGACGCTGACGAACCCGCAGACCCACCAGCAGACGATCAAGGTGGAGGCGGCGGCCAAGGAGACGGCGAACAGCGCCGAGGTCGGCCAGGTCACCACCGCCCTGGCCAAGCTGGCCAACGTCACGCCCGACCAGGTCCAGCTCAACGACGTAGGACCGTCGTGGGGATCCGACATCACCGACAAGGCGATCCGGGCCGTCATCATCTTCCTGGTCGTCGTTTCCGCCTACATCTGGTTGCGCTTCGAAGCCAAGATGGCTCTGGCCGCGCTGGTCGCCCTCATCCACGACATCCTGGTGACCGTCGGCATCTACTCGCTCTCGGGCTTCCAGGTCAGCCCGGACACGGTCATCGCCTTCCTCACCATCCTCGGCTACTCGCTGTACGACACCATCGTGGTGTTCGACAAGGTGCAGGAGAACACCAAGGGCCTGGCCTCCACCGGACGGATGACCTACACCGACACGGTCAACCTGTCCATGAACCAGGTGCTGGCCCGGTCGCTGAACACCTCCTTCGTGGCCATCATCCCCATCCTCTCCATCCTGGTGATCGGCGCCTGGGTGCTCGGCGCCTCGGCGCTCGAGGACTTCGGCCTGGCCCTGTTCATCGGACTCACCACCGGTGCCTACTCGTCGATCTTCATAGCGTCGCCGCTGCTGGCCCTGTTGAAGGAGCGCGAGCGGCGCTACGCGCAGATCCGCGAGCGGCTGACCGGCCGGGTTGCCGGTCGGCTCACACCGGCGGCCGCGGCGCGGGGTCGACTGGAAGGTGACCCGATCGCCGCCGCCACCTCGACGCGCCGAGCCACCGCGACGAGCGGAGCCACCTCGACGCGCGGGTGGGCCCGTCGGCGTCAGGACTGGTTGGAGGAGTCGACCGGGTCGCATCCGCGAGCCCCCGCTGGGCACGACGAGGCCCCCGCTGGGCACGACGAGGCCCCCGCCGGGAGCGACGAGGCCCCCGCCGGGAGCGACGACGCTCCCAGGGTCGAGACCACCGACGACGCCGGGATGGTCGCCGACGCGGCGCCGACGTCGGGCCCGTCGGGGCTGGGTGACACACCGGCTGGAACGCCAGGCCCGAGGACGCCGAACGGGTCAGGTCCCGACGGGACGACCAACGGCACCAACGGTGCCACCAGCCCCCCGGCCCCCGCCCGACCGGGCATCCCGCCTCGGGCCAACCGACCGCCGCCGCGACCACGGAAGAAGGGCCGCCGCCGCTAGCCGGGCGCGGATGGGGACCCCGCCTCGGTTGCACCGGGGGATGAGGGGAAAGCCGGTAGCGTGAGGTGATGTCGCCGTCGCCTACCACGCCCGCCACCGCGGACGACGTGGCGCGCGTCGACTGGATCAAGGGTCGCATACGCGACATCGCCGACTTCCCGTTGCCGGGTGTGGTGTTCAAGGACATCACCCCTCTGCTCGCCGATCAGGACGTGTTCGACGGATGCGTGCAGTCGCTGGCGGCGAGCTTTCGCGACCAGCCGGTCGACAAGGTGATCGGCATCGAAGCCCGGGGGTTCATCGTGGCCGCGCCGGTGGCCCTGGCCCTCGGCGCCGGTTTCGTCCCCGTCCGCAAGCCGGGAAAGCTGCCGGCCGCCGTACGGCGAGTGGCCTACTCGCTGGAGTACGGCGCCGACGCCCTGGAGATCCACGCCGACGCCCTGGTCCCCGGTGAACGGGTGCTCGTCGTCGACGACGTCCTGGCCACCGGGGGCACGGCGTCGGCGGCGGTCAAGTTGGTCTCGGAGCTGGGGGCCGTCACCGTCGGCTTCGGATGCATCATCGAGCTGGAGGCCCTCGGCGGTCGCGGGAAGCTCCCGGGCGTCGATGCGGTTTCCCTGGTCAGATATCCGTGACGACGAGAGGGTGAGGTCGGACAGGCCGTGAGCCGGGTCGAGAGCGTCAGCCGAGGCCGAGCCGTGGGCACCGTCGAGCGTGTGCTGCCCTGGCGCCGCCAGGTCCAGACCGCCGACGCGCTCACCCCCCTCCTCGACGCCTACCGGGCCCGGCACCCGAAGGGCGACGTATCGCTGTTCGTGCGGGCCTACGAGGTGGCCGACCGGGTCCACGAGGGCCAGCTCCGACAGTCGGGCGAGGCCTACATCTCCCACCCCCTGGCGGTGGCCACCATCCTGGCCGGCCTCGGTCTCGACGACATCACCGTGGCCGCCGCCCTCCTCCACGACGCGGTGGAGGACACCCGCCTCACGCTGGCGGACCTCGAGCGCGACTTCGGCTCGATCGTGGCCGACATCGTCGACGGTGTCACCAAGCTCGACCGGGTCCGCTTCGACTCCAAGCAGGCCCAGCAGGCCGCCACCATGCGCAAGATGCTGGTGGCCATGGCCAAGGACCCGCGCGTGCTACTGATCAAGCTGGCCGACCGGCTGCACAACATGCGGACCATCGCCGCCATGCCGGAATGGAAGCAGCAACGCACGGCCCGTGAGACCCTCGACATCTACGCGCCGCTGGCCCATCGCTTCGGCATCCAGGACATCAAGTGGCAGCTGGAGGATCTGGCGTTCGCCGCCATCCACCCCCGCCGCTATGCGGAGATCGAGCAGATGGTCGCCACCCGGGCCCCCGAGCGCGAGATCTATGTAGCCCAGGTGATCGACCAGGTGAACGAGCGCCTCGACGCGGCGCGCATCGTCGGCCAGGTCACGGGCCGGCCCAAGCACCTGTACTCCATCTACGAGAAGATGGTCATCAAGGGCAAGGAGTTCGACGAGATCTACGACCTGGTCGGCGTCCGCGTGCTTGTTGAGTCCGTCAAGGACTGCTGGGCCTCGCTGGGGGCGATCCATGGCGCGTGGGCGCCGCTGCAGGGACGCTTCAAGGACTACGTCAACACGCCGAAGTTCAACCTGTACCAGTCGTTGCACACCACCGTCGTCGGGCCGCAGGGCAAGGCCCTCGAGGCCCAGATCCGCACCTACGAGATGCACAATCGGGCCGAGCGCGGCATTGCCGCCCACTGGGGCTACAAGGAGCAGGCCAGCTCGTCGGACATCGCCTGGCTGCAGCGCATCGTCGACTGGTCGGCAGAGAGCACCGATCCCGCCGAGTTCCTCGAGACCTTGAAGTTGGATCTCGACACCGACGAGGTCTTCGTGTTCACACCCAAGGGCGACGTCATGGCGCTGCCCGTGCATGCCACACCGGTCGACTTTGCCTACTCCATCCACACTGAGGTCGGCCACCGCTGCATCGGCGCCCGGCTCAACGGCCGGCTGGTCCCCCTCGACTCCGAGCTGGCATCCGGCGACAGCGTGGAGATCTTCACGTCCAAAGTTCCCTCCGCAGGTCCGAGCCAGGACTGGCTCAAGATCGTCCAGACCCCCAGGGCCCGCAACAAGATCCGGCAGTGGTTCAGCCGGGAACGGCGCGAGGACGCCATGGAGTCCGGCCGAGACGATCTGGCCAAGGCCCTGCGCAAGGAAGGCCTGCCCGTCCAGAAGCTGACCAGCTCGGCGTTGCTCGTCACCGTGGCTGAGTCCATGAACTACACCGACGTCGATGCCCTCCACGCGGCCATCGGCGAGAGTCACGTCTCCGCGCAGTCCATCGCCCAGCGCCTGGCCCGCGAGCTGCGTGGCGGAGACAGCGAGATGCAGCTGCCGACCACGGCTCGCCGCCCTCGGCGCCAGACCGGGGGCGGCCACGTCGGCGTGCACGTCGAAGGCCTCGACGATCTCATGGTCCGCCTGTCGCGCTGCTGCACCCCGGTGCCCGGCGACGAGATCATCGGCTTCGTCACCCGCGGGCGTGGCGTCACCGTGCACCGCAGCGACTGCTCCAACGCCGCCGCGCTCTCCGCCGGCGAGGTGGGCCGGCTCATCGAGGTGGAGTGGGACCGGGAGCACACGGGCAGCTTCACCGCGGCCATCGAGCTCAAGGCCCTCGACCGCACCCGCCTCGGCGTCGACATCTGGAAGATCATCTCCGACCTCCACCTGAACATCCTGCGCAGCGAGACCATCACCAGCGCCGACCGGGTGAGCCGCATGCGCTTCGAGTTCGAGCTGGCCGACCCGGCCCACCTGGACTCGTTGCTGACGTCGGTCAAGCGGGTCGACAGCGTCTATGACGCGTACCGGGTCCTGCCGGGCAAAGGAGGGTGACGGCGGCGGCCGTCGCGCCGCTCCCTCGACGGCTGTGACGGGTGGCACCCCTGCGCTAGAGTGGTCGCCATGATCGTGTGGGGGGACCCGGTGGTGCTGTGGTCCGAGGCGGTGGTCGAGCTGTTGCGCTGGCGCAAGCAACGCCGGGCCGCGGCCCGCCAGGCGCAAGGCCTGATCGCCGACATCGAGGCCTTTCTGGCCGCCAGCGCGCACGCCTGACAGCCAGCGGGTCGGCGGGGCGCGCCGCCTACGCTGTAGCGGTGTCCGACCTGCGCCACCCACCCGGGACCTTCGATGTCCTCGCGCCCGAGTCCAGCCGGTGGGAGGCAGTGGTGGCCACCTTCGTCCGCACGGTGGAGGCGGCCGGCTACGGGCTGGTCATCACGCCGACGTTCGAGGATCTCCAGGTGTTCCAGCGGGTCGGCGCGTCCACCGACATCGTCCGCAAGGAGATGTACGACTTCCACGACAAGGGCGACCGCCACGTGGCGTTGCGCCCTGAGGTGACCGCCTCGGTGACCCGGGCGTTCATCCAGCACCATCCGACCACCCCGTGGAAGGTCTGGTACGGCGGGTCGAACTTCCGCTACGAGCGCCAGCAGGCCGGCCGCTACCGCGAGTTCCACCAGATCGGCGTGGAGGTCTTCGGGGTGGCCGACGCCGATGTCGACGTCGAGATCATCGCCCTGGGCTGGGACTACTACCGGGCCCTCGGGTTGACCCGGATCGAGCTGCTGGTGAACTCCCTCGGCGACGAGACGTGCCGACCTGCGTACCGGGCGACGCTCGTCGCCTACCTGGAAGCGCACCGTGACGAGCTGTGCGACGAGCACCGGGACCGGCTGAGCGAGAACCCGCTCCGGGTCCTCGACTGCAAGCGCGACGCCTGCCGAGCGGTCGTCGCCGGCGCCCCCCGCCAGCTCGACCACCTCTGCGACCCGTGCGCCGCCCACTTCGCCCGGGTGCGGGCCGGCCTGGATTCCCTCGGCATCCCCCACACCATTGACACCACGTTGGTCAGGGGGCTGGACTACTACACGCGCACCACCTTCGAGTACGCCGGCCGCAGCCTGGAATCGGCCCAGAACGCGTTGGGTGGCGGCGGCCGCTACGACGGGCTGGTCGGCGAGATGGGCGGCCCGGCCACCCCGGGCAGCGGGTTCGCCCTCGGCATCGAGCGGATCCTCCTGGCGTGCGACGCCGAAGGGGTGCTGTCGACCCCCCCGGCGGGTGTCGACGTGTTCGTCGTCGACTTCGCCGGCGGCGACGCCGCCCGGGACCTGACGGCGGAGCTGCGCCGCCAGTCCATCCGCGCTGACCGGGCGTTCGACGGCCGATCCCCGAAGTCGCAGTTCAAGGCGGCCGACCGCTCCGGTGCCAGGGTGGCCCTGGTCATCGGCCCCGACGAGGCCGCCGCCGGGACGGTTGGGATCCGCCCCCTGCGCAGCGGCGGTGACCAGCAGACCGTGCCGCGTGCCGGGATGTCCGCCGCCGTGCGGGACGCCCTGGCGCAGGGGTCACCGGCCGGTGGCGCCGGCCGGGTGGAACGCAGCCGGGGGTGAGCGGCAGCGGCGACCTCTTCTCGTCCGCCCTGGACGACCGACTGGCCGCGCAGGCCCCCCTGGCGGCGCGGATGCGGCCGACCACCCTGGACGAGGTGGTCGGCCAGGACCACCTGCTCGGGAAGGGACGACCGCTGCGCGCGCTCATCGACGCCGACCGCCTGTCGTCGGTCGTGTTGTGGGGGCCGCCGGGAACCGGCAAGACCACCCTGGCCCGGCTCATCGCCGGCGCCACCAGCAAGGAGTTCGTGCCCATGTCGGCGGTGACCGCCGGGGTGAAGGACGTGCGCGAGTCCGTCGCCCGGGCCCGCCAGGTCCTGGCCGAGCAGGGACGGGGAACGATCCTCTTCCTCGACGAGGTCCACCGTTTCAACCGCACTCAACAGGACGCGCTCCTCCCATCCGTCGAGGACGGCACCCTGACCCTCGTTGGCGCCACCACCGAGAACCCCTATTTCTCGGTCAACGCCCCCCTCCTCAGCCGGTCGACCCTTTTCCGGCTGGAACCCCTCGACGACCAGGCCCTGACGACCCTCATCGATCGGGCATTGCGGCACGAGGACGCAGCCGCCGATCCCGACGCGGTCGAGCTGCTCGTGAACCTGGTCGACGGGGACGCCCGGGCCGCGCTGACCAGCCTGGAGGTGGCACTGGCCCTGGCCACCGAGGGACAGGTGTCGGTGGCCGACATCGAGGCGGCGCGCAGCAGCCGGGCTCTCCGCTACGAGGAGGACGACCACTACGATGTGGTCAGCGCGTTCATCAAGTCCATACGGGGATCCGACCCCGATGCCGGGCTGTACTGGTTGGCCCGCATGCTCGCCGCCGGCGAGGACGCCCGATTCATCGCCCGCCGCCTCGTCATCCTGGCCAGCGAGGACGTCGGGCTGGCCGACCCCCTCGCCCTGGTCGTCGCCGACGCTGCAGCTCGCGCCGTCGAGTTCGTCGGCCTGCCCGAGGCGCAGTTGAACCTGGCCCAGGCCGTCGTCCACCTGGCCGTGGCCCCCAAGTCGAACGCCGTCACCACCGCGCTCGGTGCCGCCCAGGCCGACGTGGCCGGCCAGGCCACCGGGCAGGTCCCCGGCCACCTCCGCGACGCCCACTACCAGGGCGCGGCCCGGATCGGCCACGGCGCCGGCTACCGCTACCCCCACGACGACCCCACCGGTTGGGTCGACCAGCCCTACCGGCCCGAGCACCTGGAGGGCCGCCGGTACTACCAGCCCTCCCAGCACGGGGCGGAGGCCGGGCTGGCCGACCGTTGGCGGCGCCGGCGGGGAGAAGCACCCGCGCCCCTTCCCGGGGTGGCTGATGGCGGGGTGGCTGATGGTGGGGTGGCTGATGGTGGGGCTGGGGATGGCTGACGTCGGTCTCCGTTCGCTGGTTCGGGGCCGTTGGGCGGAGGTCGGTTGGGGTGGTGGGTCGGGTGCGCTGGTGGGCGGGTGCGGGGTGGGGCCGGTGCGGTGGAAGAGGTCGGGTGGCTCGGCCGGGCTTCCTGGCTGCCGCCCGTGACGAGGACGTCGGGGGCGCTCACCACTCAGACTGGCTCTTTGCTGTATCCGTGAGTCGTTCCTGCGCTGCTTGGACACCAATCCGCCGGGAGCGGAGCTCTGGGCGGTGCGGTAGCGGCGGGCGGAGCCCGGCGAGCCTGTCACTTGCTCCGCCCGGGGAGCGGGGTCGTGAATTGCGGGAGCGGTCGTGGATTGCGGGGTGGGGTCGGCCCGTAACCGGGGGTCGGGCGCAATAGTGGGTTCCCCACGACACAAAGTGCGCCCAAGCTCGTGCAGTCGCAGAGCGCCGGCGGAGGTCGGGCGCAGTGTTGGGTTCCCCACGACACAAAGTACGCCCAAGCTCGGGCCCCCCGCCCTCGTCTGCCTGGCCGCCCGCCCTGGTCTGCCCGCCAGCCGCCACCCCGCCAGCCGCCACCCCGCCAGCCGCCACCCCGCCAGCCGCCACCCCGCCAGCCGCCACCCCGCCAGCCGCCACCCCGCCAGCCGCCACCCCGCCCGTCAGCTCTCCCTTCTGCCCGCCACGCCGCCAGCTACCCGGCACCCCGCCGGGCGTCGCGTGCCGCGCGCGGCCAAGAGGGGGGCAGCGGGGCCGATAGGCTCGATGGCTGATGCTGCCGCCGGCCCGACCCTTGCTGGCGACGGCCACCGACGAGGGTGTGGTGGTGGCCGTCACCGTGGTGGCAACGGTCGTGGTGCTGGCGCTGCTGGTGTCGCTGGTGGTGGCGGTCCGGACGGCCGGTCAGCTCCGACGGGCGGCGGACGACCTGCGCCGGGAGACCGTCATGCTGGTCGAGGAGATGGGCGGGACGTTGGCCCACGCCACCGCCGAGCTGGAGCGGGTCGACGATCTCATCGGCTCGGCAGAGGCGATCAGCAACACGGTGGACTCGGCGTCCCGGCTGGCCTACCTGACCGTGGCCAACCCGCTGATCAAGGTCCTGGCCATCGGTCGGGGGACCAGCCGGGCATCGGCCCGGCTGCGGGCCCGTCGGCGACCGGCCCGTTCCCGCCCGGCCCGCTCCCGCCCGGTGGGCCGCTAGCCGTGTTCAAGCGAGCCCGTTGGACGACGCTGGGCATGGTGGTGGGCGCCGGCGGGTCGGTGTGGGCGCAGCGGAAGGTACGCCGGACCGTCGAGCGCTACCTGCCCGAGCAGGTGAGCCGCCAGGTCGGGGACCAGGCCCGCCAGATCGGCGCCGACGTGCGTGCCGCCGTCGTCGAGGGACGGCAGGCCATGGCTGAGCGCGAGGCCGAGCTGCGCGCCCAGTTGGAGGCCCGAGGCGACCGCGCCCGTGGCCCTCGCCGCTCGGCGTCGCATCGCTCGGTCATCGACGCCGCGGCCGCCGAGCTGCCGCCCGGCCGCCGGCTGCCCCGAGCCGGCCGGGGGCAACGAGCCCGCCAGCTCCCCCGAGCCGACCGCCAGCTCCTCCGAGCGGACCGCCAGCCACCGGACCGCACGCCAGCCCGCCAGCTGGTCCGTGAGACCGAGCGCCAGGCGGCCGAGCCGGCCGAACGGGAGCAGCTGGAGCACCGCCAGGCGTCGAGCCACCAGGCGCGTCGGCCGCGGCGGTAGCCTCTCGCGGATATGCCTGCCTGTGGGGTCCCGCCCGGTCTCGATCCCGGCTTGGTCGATCCAGGATCGCCCGAACCGAAATCGCTCGATCGCATCCCCGATCGGGGCCGGGTGGTCGGCGTCGACCTGGGCTCCCGGCGGGTCGGGGTGGCGGTGTGCGACGCCGGTCGGCTGGTGGCGACAGCGGCGGCGACGGTGGCCCGGGTGGGGGACCGGACCCGTGAGCACGACGCGTTGCGACAGCTGGTGGAGGAGTACGACGCGGTCGGCGTCGTCGTCGGCCTGCCGCTGTCGCTGTCAGGCGGCCAGGGCCCGGCGGCGCAGGCGGCCGGCGTCGAGGTTGGCGAGCTCAGGCTGGTGCTCGACGTCCCGGTGGAGACGATCGACGAGCGCCTGACCACCGTGGGTGCGGCGGCCGCACTGCGCCGCGGCGGCCGGACGGCCAGGCAGCAGCGGCCGGTGGTGGACCAGGTGGCGGCAGCGCTCCTGCTCCAGGGCTGGATCGACCAGGCTCGGATGCGCCAGGCGAGCGGCGGCGACCGATGAACCAGGAGGAGATGACCGGCACCCCCGAGGGGCGCGGCCTCGGGGAGGCCGCCGAGGTCATCTACATCGACGCCGACGGCCGCTACGTCGACGAGCACGGCTACTACGTCGATCAGCACGGCTACTACGTGGACCAGGACGGCAACTACCTCGTCGACGGCTACTACGTCGACGAGCAGGGCCAGCATCTCGACGATCACGGCAACGTGGTCGTCGACCCCGTCGTGCCGGCGGACGGCGACGACATCTACCTCGACGACATCTCGGCCAGGGGCGGGCCTCAAAGCCGGGCCGAGCACCGGCGCCGGGCCATCGAGCACCAGCGCCGGACCGGCGAGCGCCGGCGGCGGCCGGTGCTGAGCGTCGTGGTGGTGGCCATGGCCGTCCTGATCGTGGTGGCCCTGCTCGAAGGGGTGCACCTCAGCCACGAGATCAACCCCGGCGGCCGGCCGGGCCGGACCGTCAGCGTGACCGTCCCGTCCGGCTCGTCGAGCGCGCAGATCGGGTCCATCCTGGCCAAGGCTGGGGTGATCCACGGGCCGTCGTTGTTCCGCTACTACGTCAAGCTGCAGGGGGCCGGGCCGCTGCTGCCCGGCAGCTATCAGCTGGCGACCAACGAGAAGTATGGCGCGGTCGTCAGCGCGCTGGAGGCCGGTCCCGTGCAGGTGCTGGAGAAGCTGACCATCCCCGAGGGCTTCACCATGGCGCAGGTCGCGGCGCGCCTGGCGACCATCCCCAAGCTCCACCTCTCGGCGGAGAAGTTCCTGGCCGCGGCCAACGCCGGTCAGGTGCGCTCACCGTACGAGCCGGCCGGTGTGAACGACCTGGAGGGCCTGCTGTTCCCGGCCACCTACACCATCAAGCAGGGGGCCAACGAGACCGACGTCCTGCAGATGCTGGTGGACGCCTTCGACCAGGAGGCGACGACGCTCGGCCTGGCCAAGGGGGCGGCCACGCTGGGGATGACCCCGTACCAGCTGGTGACCGTGGCCTCGATCGTGGAGCGCGAAGCCAAGCTGGACGGCGACCGGGGGAACGTGGCCAGCTCCATCTACAACCGGCTCAAGGCCCACATGTCTCTGGGGGCCGACTCGACCCTGGTGTACGAGCTGCGCAAGACCAACCCGAACCTGAGCATCAACGCCATCGACTACAACCAGGCCAACCCGTACAACACCAGGTTGAACAAGGGCCTGCCGCCGACGCCGATCGCCAACCCCGGCGTCCCTTCCCTGACGGCGGCCATCAACCCGCCGCAGACCAGCTACCTCTACTTCGTAGAGGTCAACCCGAGCGGCCAGCTCGGCTTCGCCTCAACTAACGCCGGCTTCTCCCAGCTCGAGACGCAGTGCCGGGCCAGCCACCTCTGCTGAGCGCGCGCACCCGAGTCGCCGGCGTCATCGGTGACCCGATCCGCCAGTCCCTGTCGCCCATCCTGCACAATGCCGCCTTTGCGGCCCGGGGCCTCGACTGGGTCTACGTGGCCTTCCCGGTGCCACACACCGCGGGCGCGGCGGCGGTCGACGCCATGCGCACCCTCGGGGTGGCCGGCCTGTCGGTCACCATGCCCCACAAGGCGGCCGCGGCCCGCCACGCCGACCGCTGCACCCCGACGGTGGCCCGGCTGGAGGTGGCGAACACGCTCACCCTGGTGGACGGCGAGGTGGTGGCCGACAGCACCGACGGGGCTGGCTTCGTTGAGGCGCTGCGCCACGAGCAGGGCTGGGATCCCGACGGTCGACGGTGCGTGGTGCTGGGCGCCGGGGGAGCGGCGCGAGCGGTGACTCTGGCGTTGGCCGAGGCCGGCGCGGCGGCGGTCGTGGTGGTAGCCCGCCGCCCCGACGCGGCGGCGGCGTGCGCAGCGCTGGCCGGATCGGTGGGCGAGGTGGGCACTGCAGCCCAGGCGGCGGACGCGGAGCTGGTGGTGAACGCCACCCCCGTCGGCATGAGCCCGGCGGCGTCGACCCTCCCGATGGCGCTGGACCCGGGGGTGTTGGGACCGGGCCAGCTGGTCAGCGATCTGATCTACGTCCCCGCCGTCACACCGCTGCTGGCCGAGGCCGATCGGCGCGGCGCAGCGACGGTGAACGGGCTCGGCATGCTCGTGCACCAGGCTGCCAGCCAGTGGGCGACGTGGACCGGTGCGGCACCGCCGGTCGACGTCATGCTGGCGGCTGCGACGAACGCTCTGGCGGCCGGCACGGATGAGTAGCCTCGCTTCCATCGGGGAGCGGGGGCAACGATATTCGAGCCGGTGGCGGTCGTGAACCCGGGGGAGGCGGCGGTGCGGTTCGTCACCGCGACCCGTGAATGGGTAGCGCCGGGGGCGGCCGGGTGGTGAGCATCGCCTTCTGCACGGCCGCCGAGCGCCATGCCCGCTTCGCCCGCGAGGCGGATGAGGCGGTAGATCGGTTCTACCCCTGACGACAAGAGACCCCCTTCCAGGAAGTCCAGCCAGACGACGGCGAGCCCCCTGGCGCCGACTTCGCGCCACGCTCGGGCATGGGGTCACATGCAATCACGCTACGCTGACGATGAACTGGGCGCCTTCGGTGGTACGCCAGGCAGCGTGTAGCCGGCATGGTCGAGCCAGCTGCGGGCCCGGCCTCGCTGACATTCTTCGGAGAACCCATACCAGCGTTCGAGCTCGCCTTCAGCGGCGCCCAGCAAATCTTTGAAGCGACGGAAGGCACCACGACCGTCCAGGGCGATCTCGAGGCGGTCGACGAGCGCAGGGTCGGTAACTGTGGCGGTGAACCACTCCATATCCCGGTAGCCGTCACGGGACCCTTTGCACTCCACCCATAACCACCGGCCGGGCTCTTCGTCGCCGGAATCGGGCTTTTCGCCGACCTCCCGCGCGTACTCGATGGCGCTGTTCGGCCATACCTCCCCAGTCACCAGATCGATCCGCCCCCCGCCGTGCACAGGGTCGCCTTCGAGGATCCCGGCCAGCTCCTCGAGATCGACAGGCAACTGGCGGAGCATCGGAGTGGGGATCTGGCCGAGCGCCGCCGCCAACCGGTCTGCGAGGTCGTCGTCGCCGTCCCAGCCCCGCTCTTGGAGCTCGGCCACACAGCCCGCGGCCCGCCCTTCGACGCCGCCAACATCCTGGTCCAGTGCGGCAAGAAGCCCGTCACCGACCAGTTGGAGAGCGTCACCGGCAAGCCGGTCATCCCTCACCGCGGCCGCCACCGCAGCACCGTCACCTTGATAGACAGCCGCTCGAGCTGCTGACGCCACTTCTCCATAGCCTCATTCTGTCGGTTGTGTCGGCCGGTACGGGGTCCCTTGGGCGAGCCGGTGCATCTACCCCCGGCCTTCGTATACCCTTGACGGCATAGCCCGACGATGGTATATTGGGGGTGATGCTTCGGCGGATCGACTGGCCGATGTTCACCACCTGGCTCGGACGACTCCCCGAGGAGGTGCGAAGAGAGGACAATGCCGATTTTCGCTACCTGCAAGAGTTCGGCCGGGGTGCCGCACTTCCCATAGTCCGGCACAGGATCCAGACGAGCGCCGAGTACCCGAACATGGCCGAGACCCGTACCGAAGTGACGACACCTCAGCGTCGCTGGGTTGTCCGCTGCCTCGTCGTGCATGCCGACCACGACCGGGCTATCGCCTGCTGCGTCGGCGGTGACAAAGCCCAGTGGGAGCTGACCCACCCTGACGGCCCCGATTGGTACGACGCGTTCGTGCCCGTCGCCGACCAGATCTTTCGACGCCTCCACATCCAGGAAAGATGGACAACATGAGCTCCGCCCCAAAGAAGGCCAGGACAGCCAAGACGTACCCGGTGGGACCGGACAAGGCCGCCGAGGACTGGACACCTGAGGATTGGCTTGCCGGGATCGACGAAGCCGCCACGGTCCAACCCGTCGAGCGTAGGCCCGAAGATCGCTACGAACCCGACAACCCCGGTTTCCACGAGGCGGTCATGGACGCCTACGACCGCCGAGTGGTCGCCCACCACGTTGTCACCACGCTCGCCGAGCTGCGCCGCGCGGTGGGCCGCACCCAAATCGAGGTAGCCGAAGCGTGGGGACGGCCCCAACCGAAGGTCTCCCGCCTCGAAGCCGACCCGCAGCGCGCCGAGGTGGCCACCCTCACCGACTACGTGCGTGCCCTTGGCGGCCACCTAAGCATCGAAGCAGAGATCGACGGCGAAAAATACCGGTACGACCTGGTGTAACGGGCCCGGGACGTCGGATCCATCCATACCATCGCCCAGCCCGGACAGCTGCGCCCCTACCTGGTGGGCGCCGTCCGGCGGGGCGTCGAGCGGGCGCAGGGTCGCGCTGAAGCGCTCTGAGTACAAGGGCTCTTCGTTCCTTTCGGCTCAGGTCCAGCGGGGATTCTGCCGATGGAACCAGGAGTGGAACGGGACCCGTCGTGAGCGATCTGGCCGGCCATGTGACCGTGGCCTCCGACGACGAGCGCTTCGGCGCGCTCCTGGTCGAACGAGGCTTGCTGACGCGAGATGTCCTCGGAGAGGCCATGGCCACGGCCGCAGCACGCCGCGTCGGTCTCAGCAAGGTGATCCTTGATGATGGCTTAGTGGCCCCCACTGCATTCTGCGCGGCGCTGGCCACCCACCTCGGCGTCGAGTACGTCGACCTGGCGGACTACCCGGTGGATGCGGCTGCGGCGCGTTTGGTCAGCGACGCGCTGGCCCGCAAGCACGTCATGATCCCCATCGGATGGGTCAGCGGGCAGCTCGTGGTCGCCATGGCGGACCCCTTGAACGTCTTCGCCATCGACGACGTCCGCACGGTGACTGGCGCGGACGTGCGACCCGCCGTGGCCGTCGGGCGCACCATCATCGACGCTATCGGTCGATACCACCGCCTCGACTCCGAAGCCGAGCACATGAGCGTCGAGGCATCGAATTCGTTCAACTCCGAGGCGGAATCGACGCTCTCGAACATGCGGGAGGTCAACGAGGACGCACCCCTGGTCAAACTCGTGAACCTCCTCATCACGCAAGCGATCGCCGATCGCGCTTCAGACATCCACATCGAGCCCGGTGAGCACGACCTGCGAGTCCGCTACCGCATCGACGGCGTCCTTCACGAGGTGATGCGCCCGCCGAAGAACATCCAGAGCGGCATCATCTCCCGCCTGAAGGTCATGGCCGACATGAACATCGCCGAACGCCGTGTGCCGCAAGACGGTCGGGTGACAAAGGTCATCGATGGGCGGCGAGTCGACTTGCGGGTGGCGACGCTTCCGACCGTGTTCGGCGAGAAGATTGTGATGCGGGTTCTCGACAAGTCGACGGCGTTGCTCCGGCTGACTGATCTCGGCTTCCTCCCCGAGAACATGGAGCGCTACGAGCAGTCGTATCGCAAGCCCTATGGCACGATCCTCGTCACCGGTCCGACCGGCTCTGGGAAGTCGACCACGCTCTACGCCACCCTCAACATCCTCAACGACGAGAGCAAGAACGTCATCACGGTCGAGGATCCGGTCGAGTACCAGCTCCTGGGCATCAACCAGGTCCAGGTGAACGCCAAGGCCGGGCTGACGTTCGCCGCCGCCTTGCGGTCGATTCTCCGCTCGGATCCCGACATTGTCCTGGTCGGGGAGATTCGTGACCGTGAGACGGCTGTCATCGCCGTCGAGGCGGCCCTCACCGGCCATCTGGTCCTGTCGACACTTCACACGAACGACGCCGCCAGTACGCCGAGCCGTCTCATCGAGATGGGGGTGGAGCCCTTCTTGGTGGGTAGTTCCATGGACTGCGTGGTCGCTCAGCGACTCGCCCGTCGGCTGTGCGAGAAGTGCAAGCAGCCCTACGAGCCCGAACGTCGCGAGCTGGTGGCCATGGACTGGGATTTCGAGCGACTCGGTGGGTACGACGATCCGATAACCGTCTTTCGACCCATCGGGTGCGGGGCGTGTGGGGGCACCGGGTACTACGGTCGCTTCGCCATCCACGAGGTGATGCAGGTCACCGAGGAAATCGAGCGGATCATCGTCGAGCGCGGACATTCCGACGAGATCCGTAAGGCCGCGGCTGGCGGTGGAATGTTGTCGCTCCGGAGTGCGGGCATGATCGAGGTCCGTTCTGGGTCCACCTCTCTCCAGGAGATTCTCCGAGTCGTCGCCTGACGCCTTCAGGTCGGAGTCCTGACAACCGATAGGACGTCATGGCGTCCTCATCGCGACATGTGGGAGAGTTTCTCGTCGCCCGGAAGGTCCTCGACCGTGACTCGCTCGAGCAGGTTCTGAGCCAGGAGGCAGCGACCGGCATACCGATGGGGAAGCTCCTCGTGAGCGAGGGGCTGGTCGGCGAGCGTGATGTGACGGCCGCCATCGCCGATCAGCTGCGGATCCCGTTCTGGGATCCGGCGACCCATCCCATCGCCGCATTGGTAGGCGGCATGCTGGGCGACGGGCTGGCCCGGCGCCTGCTGGCGATCGCCTACGACATCGACGACGAGCATCTGCTCGTGGCCATGGTCGACCCGAACGACGAGGCTGCGGTCGAGGAGCTCCGGGCCAAGACAGGCTGGGTCATCCGACCGGCGCTCGCCTGCCGGAGCGACATCGTCGCGGCAGTCGATGCCATGTACGGCAGCATCGAACACGACGACGACGGGGAGGCGTCAGCGAGACCCGGCGAGTCAGCGCGTGAGCTGCACATAAACGAGCTACTGACCGAGATGGTGCGCCTCGGTGCATCCGACCTGCACCTGAGTGGCGGACTTGCCCCGTGCGTCCGGGTCGACGGTGCCATCCGCAGGCTGGACGACTACGAGATCCTCAACGGTTCGGAAATCCGTCAGATGATCTACGGCATCCTCAGCCAACGGCAGCGGGAGCAGTTCGAGGAGGTACACGAGCTCGACGCTTCCCACGCGGTTCCGCACGTGGGTCGCTTCCGGCTCAATGTCTTCCTGCAGCGGGATCAGGTTGGGGCCGTGCTTCGAGCCATCCCGTACCAGATCACTCCACTGGCCGACCTGGGCGTGCCTCCGGCGGTCGCCACCTTCGCCGAGCTCCCACGCGGACTGGTCCTCGTGACCGGCCCGACCGGCTCAGGCAAGTCGACGACGCTGGCGTCGGTCCTCGACCTGGTGAACACCCATCGAGCTGCACACATCATGACGGTGGAGGACCCGATCGAGTTCTTGCACACCCACAAGCGCTCGGTCGTGAACCAGCGCGAGGTGGGGGAGGACACGTCGTCGTTCCAGGAGGCCCTCCGTCACGTTCTGCGCCAGGACCCCGACGTGATCCTGGTCGGCGAGATGCGCGACCTGGAAACGATCTCGACGGCTCTGACCGCCGCCGAGACCGGACACCTCGTCCTCGCCACCCTGCATACCCAGGACGCGCCGCAGTCCATCGACCGCATCATCGACGTGTTCCCCGCTCACCAGCAACAGCAGATCCGAGTGCAGCTGGCCACAGCCCTCCAAGGCGTCGTGTGCCAACAGCTCCTGCGCAGACGATCTGGCTCAGGCCGCGTGGTGGCCGCTGAGGTGCTCATTGCCACACCGGCGGTGCGGAACCTCATCAGAGAGGGAAAGATTTTCCAGCTCTACAGCGTCATGCAGGGGGGGGCGAAGTACGGCATGCAGACCATGGACGCGTCGCTGGCCGAACTGGTCAATCGCCACGAGATCACCATGGACGTGGCAGCTGACGCCTGCCACGACATCGAAGATGTCCGACGGCTCGTGACCGTCCCCGACTGATCAGGAGCCGAACCATGCCCTCGACATTCGCCTACAAAGTCCGAGACGGCTCTGGGAAGCTGATCTCAGGTTCACTGGAAGCCGAGAACACGGCTCTCGTCGTGTCCCGCCTGAAGGAGATGGGCTACCTGCCCATCAGTGTCGACAAGAAGTCGGCAGCCATGAACAGCGACATCAACATCCCCGGCCTGTCCGGACGGGTGAAGGCCAAGGAGATCGCGCTCTTCAGCCGAGAGTTCGCCACCCTGATCGATGCCGGGATCAGTCTGACCCGGGCGTTGTCGATCCTCGGTGGTCAGACGGACAATAAGCAGCTGGCGACCGTGATCGACCAGGTTCGCAGCGACGTTGAGAACGGATCGTCGCTGTCCGAAGCGCTGGTCCGTCACCCGCGCTGCTTCGGCCGACTCTACGTCGCCATGGTGCGGGCCGGCGAGACTGGGGGAAACTTGGATCGAACGCTTCGCGATCTTTCCGAGACTCTCGAGAAGCAGGTCGAGCTGCGTCGAAAGATCAAGACGGCCATGACGTACCCGGTCGCCGTCCTCGGCATCGTCGGGTTGATCATGGCCATCATGCTCCTGTATGTCGTTCCCATCTTCAAGAAGATGTACAAGCAGCTGGGGGGCACCCTGCCCGCCCCGACGCGGCTGCTCGTCGGGCTGTCGAACCTCCTCGCCACCTCACTCCCGTTCGTCATCATTGGGGTCGTGGTGGCCGCGATCCTGTTCCGCCGGTGGCTGAAGACCCCCTCGGGTCGACGGATCTGGGACACCGCTGTCCTGCGCGTACCCGTGTTCGGCGGACTGATGCGCAAGACCGCCCTGGCCCGGTTCTCCTCGACACTCTCAACGCTCCTCAGTTCTGGCGTCTCGGTCCTGGAGGCGCTTGAGATCACGCGGGAGACGGCCGGCAACACGCTGGTGAGCGACGGGATCGACGCCATCGCCGACGGCGCTCGGCGAGGCGAACCGATGCACCAGGCCCTCGAGGACTTTCCCGTCTTTCCGCCCATGGTCACGCAGATGATGGCCATCGGGGAGGAGACCGGCGCACTCGACAGCCTCCTGGCCAAGGTCGCCACCTTCCTCCAACAAGAGATCGAAGCCACCGTGGGTGCCCTCACTGCACTGCTGGAGCCGCTCATGATCCTGGTCCTGGGCTCTGCCGTCGGCTTCGTGGTCGTATCGCTCTACTTGCCTATGTTCGACATCTACAAGCTGGTCTCGAAAAACGGCTGACAGCCCTCCATCCGACAGGAAACCGCTCAACTTCTCGAAGCGACTGCCGAAGAAATACCTGCGAGCGGTGATCCCCCGAAGCCGAAGCTTTGTCGAGCTGACGTGGCAGGGAAACCGAGGGCCGGCTGGCTTGCCGGCGGCGCGACGTGTCGTCGCTGACTCGTACCTAACAGTACCCACACCCTCCCTGACCCGCAGAGAAAAGGAAGTTGCTCCCATGATCACCCGCATCAAGCATCGACACGAGATGATCGATCAGGCCGACGACGAGGGCTTCACCCTCATCGAGCTCCTGGTCGTCGTCCTCATCATCGGCATCCTGATGGCCATCGCCATCCCGACGTTCCTGAACCTAACGTCGAACGCGAAAACCAACGCCGCGGAAGCCAGTCTCACCACGGCGGTTCAGGATGCATCCACGTACTTCACCCAGAACGGAAATTACGGAACGGCCACCACCACGAGCTCCGCTACCACGATCGCCGCCGTGAAGGCCGCCCTCGCCGGGGTCGATACCGGAACAGTCCTCCTTGTCCCGCCCATCGTCACGGGAACCAACGACCCGAAAAACGGTCAGATCCTCATCACGAGTGGCGCGGCGAACCAGATCGACCTGGAGACCATCGGGGGCGACAACAAGTACTACTGGACCGACATCACCGGTGGCGCGGCGACCTACGACATCAACACGAGCGGAACAATGCCGACCGCTCCCTTCACTGGCCATTCCTCCTGGGGTACCGCCGGCACTGCGTAGTCCTACGAGGAGCCATCTGGTTCCCATCAACTGATTGGATTGCTACGACTTGGCCGAGGGGCGGATCGCCTCTCGGTCAAGTCGTCGTCATGGCAGAAGTCGCAATCGGTCTCAATGGGGAATGCCCGGCGGATCTGACCGAATGGATCGCAACACCATCGCCTTATGTGGCTCAGGTCGAAGTGCCGCAGGCCGAAGGAGAAGACGTGAGAGTCTCGCCGAAAGACAGTATCCTGAATCGCTCAAGCATCGGGGTCGATATCGGCTCCGGCTCGGTGCGAGCAGCGGAGATCGGCGTAAGCAGATCAGGCCGTACCCTGCGGCACTTCGGTCAGGTGGGCCTTCCCGAAGGAGCGGTTGTCGCTGGTGAGATCCTCGATCCTCGGCCGGTGGTCGATGCGCTCCGACGGCTGTGGGCGGGCGGGGATTTCAGCTCGCGAAAGGTCGCCCTGGCACTATCGAGTCAACGGTTGATCGTCCGTCGAGCGAGCGTTCCCGTGATGTCGGAGAGCGATCTCCGCTCAGCGTTGCGGTTCCAGGCCATGGACCTGATCCCGATGAACATTGACGATGCCATCCTGGATTTCCAGCTCATGGAACCATCGGGGCCTTCATCTCCAGGCCAGATGAGCATCCTCCTGGCCGCTGCTCATCGCGGGGTAGTCGAGAATCGACTCTCTGTTGTCGCGCAGGCGGCTCTCAAAGTGGCGGCCGTCATCCCCTCTCCCGTTGCGGCCATCCGGGGCTGCCCGAAGAGAACGACTGAGGGCGCCTCGGCAGTCGTTGATGTCGGAGCAGACCTTACCGTGATCGCAATATGGGACAGATACGGACTCCGATTCAGTCGGATCATCCACACTGGCGGCCGGGGCATCACAACCCGCATGGCTCAGGCGAGGCACGTGCCAGATGGCATCGCCGAATCGATGAAGCGCTCATCGATACCAGGCGTACCGGTCGCGACGCGAGGTGAGTTCGATTCGCTTCTCTCGGAGATCGACAGCTCCCTCGGCTTCTTCGAATCACAGCTCGAAGGCGAGAGTTTGGACAGCGTCTACTTGTGCGGTGGGTCGTCGCGGAGCGACGAGTTCGTCCAGGCCCTCGGCGAACGGTTGCCTGCGGAGGTCATCCTCCTCGATGCCCTCTCCGACATGGCGGGACCGAATGGCATGAGCGCCATCGTGGACCTCGAGGAGTTCGATCAACGCCTTGTCGCCTCGGTGGCAGCCATGCCGATCGGCGCAGCCCTGGCCAGCAGTGGCCCGGGTCATGTCGTCTCGTTGGTCCCCACGGAAGCGGACGGGGCCCGGCTTCGCCAGCGACAGCTGGTCGCGGTGACAGCTGGCGCGGTGGTTCTCGGCGCAGGTTTGATGGGGGCGACGGTCGTGCACGCACACCAAGTCCACACGAGCAAGGTCGAGGCGGCCCGCACCAAGGCCCAGAACGCCGCATTGCAGGCACAGATCACCGACCTCGCTCCCGTCCGGGCTTACACCACCGACGCGGCCTCCCGCCAAGCAGCGGTGGCGAGCCTGTCCTCTCATGACATCGCCTGGTCGACCCTTGTGGCGGAAATCTCCACAGCCATGCCGAGTGCCATGCACCTAACCAGCCTTCAGCTATCGGACGGATCGGCGAGCGCGTCGAGCGGTCCCACCTCGGGTGCGACCGCGCCGTCGGCTGCGTCCTCGGGTAGCGGGCAGAGTGCCACGAGAACGCAGGGCAGCGTCAACATGGCCGTCACCGGCAGCGGGAACGAGGCCAGCGTGGCGAATTGGCTCCGTTCCATCTCGCAGGTTCGGGGCTTGGAAAGTGTCTGGGTGCCATCGGCCTCCGTAGGCAACGGCGTCCTGTCGTTCTCTTCGACGGCGGAACTGTCTGATGCCGCCCCAATCGTCCATCGCATCGGCACGTCAACGGGAGCGAAGTCATGACGCGTAACCGGGTCCTAGTAGTCGTAGTCGGTGTGCTCGTCGTCTTGGTCTGGTACGTCGGGGTCTGGCGACCGCAAGCTCGAGACGTCACGAAAGCCCACGCCGCGACGGCTGCTAGCCGGTCGACCCGCCTCCAGTTGGAGGCCGAAGTAGGTGGATTGCGGGCGCTACAGGCCAAGATCCCCGGTCTACGATCAGCCGTCGAGGCTTCCTCGGTAGCCGTCCCGAGCACCGCGAGTCCTGCTGCGGCGCTGGATGAAATCCAGATCGCCGTTGCGGCGAGCGGCGTAGCGTGGACGAACGAGAGTCAGTCCGTGGCGTCAGCCGGCAGCACGTCGACGGCCGGAAACGGCGTGTCGACCCTGACTATGCAGTTGCAGGTGTCGGGTAGCTATCAGCAGGTCGAGGACTTCGTCAACATGATCCAGCTGCAGTCCCGACTGATGGTGATCGACTCACTCTCCTTCTCCGCGGTCGGCACGTCCGTCAACACCGCGATCGGAGTGCGAGCCTTCTACCAGCCGGCGGCCGCCCCGGCTGCCAGCGCCAAGTCCTGATGAGCCCATGCGCTCAGCCGCTGCGAGCGGACGACGAGGGGTTCAGCATCGTCGAGGTCCTGGTCGCCACCACGATTCTCATGGTCGTGGTCATCGCCATCACGACCGCTCTGACCAGTTCCCTGACCAGTGCCGTCCTCACCCGCCAACGAGAAGGGGCGGCATCGCTGGCCAGCGCCTCCATCGAGAACGCCAAGGCCATTGGCATGACCGGGCTTAGCTCGTCACCTGCGACGCCAGGGACGTGCACGGCGTTCACGGGTGCCCAGACGTCATCGCAGTACGGAACCTGCCGGTACGTCGTGACGATGGACGGGACGACCTTCAACGTCCTGCCCACGGTGACAGGCGGAACGCCGGCGCGAGTCACGGTGACCGTGACCTGGGGTACCCGGACTTACATCACATCTTCGGATGTTGGACCACAAACGACCGCTGGCGCAACGACGTCATGAGCAAGCACAGCACCACTTCGCCGGCTCGCGAGGATTTCGGAACGACCCTGGTCGAGGTGCTCGTCGTCTCGATCGTCACCTTGGTCATCTTGACGATGGCGTATCACATCCTCCAAACGACGACCCAGACCACCCGAACGACGACGAATCGCGCTGCGAACGCAGCCGATGCCCGCCAGGCCGTGGACTTCCTCGAGTCCAGCCTCCGGAACGCATCAGCGGTGAATCTGTGCGGATCTGGCTCGACCGCGACGAGCTGCAGCGCCCCGGCCAGCCCTACCACCTCCTCCGCCATCCAGGTGATCACCGTGAACGGCAGCAACCCGCAAGCAGTTGGGTGTACCGAGAGCCTCTGGTCCCTCACGGGCGCCGGGCTTGCTCGTGCCGTGGCTGCGAGGGGAGTGTCAGGGGCCCTCGGGCTTATCGTGCCGAGCGTCGCCGCGGGCACGGACCTTCACAACGGACCGACCAGCGGCTTTACGCTGCCACTCAGCAACCAACGCCTGGTGCAGATCGACCTAACGGTGAACGCGGACAGCCATGCGTCCTACAAGGCGGCCGACTCAGTGACGGTCCACGACCTGGTGGCACCGAACAATGCCGGCACCTATGCCGCCACCACGACAGGAGCATCATGCAGCTAGGGGGGCGTCAACCGGTCACGAGAACGCGGCAAGCGAGGCGGCGGGACGACGAGCGCGGTGTCCTCATGGTCGTCGCACTGACGGTCGCGACTGTCGTCCTACTCCTGACGACAGCAGCGATCACTCAGACCATCAACGGCGTGATGCAATCCGGGATCGCCAACAAGCAGGTGACCAGCACAGACGCGGCCGAGGCCGGGATCCAGTACGAGGTAAGCCAGATCAACGCCCAGGTAGCTGCCGCCGCCAGCTCGGCCGGGCCGTACAGCTTCGCGTGTCCCTCCGGCGCTACCGCCGTGTCGTCGTCGACCACCGCCACCTACACCGTTCGCTATTCCTCCGCCACTGGTACCCCCGGGTCGGTGCCGGCCATGCCCGCCCTCCAGTCGTGCACGGGCGGTGGTGTCGCCCTGACCGGCGGCACCTACTACTGGCTCCAGTCGCTGGGGGCGGCCAGCGCCTCCGCCACCGGTCTGGCCACACGTTCCGTGCTGGGCCTCGTCTACGTCGCCGCCGGGACCACGTATGGCCCGATGACAGCGTTCAGTCAGGCCATCTTCGGGGCCACCGGTGTCAGCGGTTCGGGAAACACCACGGTGAGCAGCACGAACAACAGTGCAAACGTCTACTCAGCCGGACCGCTCGCCTGTACGAACACCACGATATTCTCGGGAAATGTCTTCGCCTACGGCGGATTGACATCCGGCACCGGTGCATGCAGCATCTCGGGAAACTTCTACAACCATGGATCCCTGTCCCTCACCGACGGCACATATTCGGGAAATCTCACGTCTGTAGGTGATGTGACCACGCAGGGTGGGACGACCATAGGCAAGAACGTGTACGTGACCGGCAATGCCAGCCTTGTGGGTAACGGCATCGGGTCGTCCTCGTCTTCGGCCAACGTCTATGTGAACGGAGACGTCACCATCGGCGGGGGTCAGACGGTGTACGGAAACATCTATGCTACTGGCAACGTCGATATCAACAATGGCCACGTCAACGGCACCATCGAGAGCACCGGCGGGAATGTCACCTACGAGCAGGGCAGCCAGTCGGGAAGGGCGTACGTCAGCGCCGGGCACTCCTGTACGGCCGGCGCCACCTCGTGCTCTGTGGGAAGCATGCCCGGCGACTATCCGCCGAGCTCAACGTTCCCGACGGCGTCGACGCTTCCGGCGGCACCGGGATTCCCGAGCCTCACCTTCAGTCAGCCGGCTTGGCAGGGCGCCGGGTACAGAGTGGTGACGACGAACAACTGCTCTCCTCCCAGCAACGGGACGTTCGTGTCGAACAGCGTTGCCGACTACCTGCATTCGATGACGATGACTGGGGCTCCACCAACAGTCATCGTCACCTCCTGTCGGGTCACCTGGGGAACGTCGATGTGGCCTGAGACGGGCACGATCAACCTGTACAACAACCTGGCTATCTTCGCAGATGGGGGGATTGCATTCGGGACTGACTTCAATGGGTTCACGGCGGCGTCGGGTACCCCCAACCTGTACCTGATGGTGCCCTCCGACTATGCCGGTCGGTCCTCGAGCGGAGCGTCCTGTGCGTCTGGGGGAGCTGCTGTGGCTGGGGGTCACGACATCTCGTTCGGGTCACAGCTCTCCGACGGCAACGTGCACGATTTCTTGTACACGCCTGGGAGCATCTGCAACTCGGGGTCTGCCGGACTGACCGGGAAGATCTATGCTGACCAAGGCATCAACCTCGGCACTACGTATGCACAGACGTTCTACGACATCGATCCCTTCGGCCAGACCTCGGGCGGCGGCGGGAATGGCAGCAGTACCCCGGGTGCCCTGAACGTCGAGTGGGTTCGCAACTCCTGAACGCCCGACTACCGGTGCTCAGGGCCGGTGGCCGTCGACCAGGTCCTCGACGATCTGGAGTCGGCGAGGTCGTGAGTGAGCAGCGGCACCTGCTCCGCGGTCGCGGCGACCAGGCCGATATGACGGCGGCGAGGGCTGACTCTCCGTCGGACGACGGCGGCCGCCAGACGCCCGTGCCACCTCGGCGGTGACGGGGAGCGGGTCGAAAGTCGCCTCCACTGCGGCGAGACGATCGGTACGGCGTGCCCGTTGGCGAGGAATACCCCTCGCATGGGCCGAACGGCTCAACCAGGCCGGCCGCCAACCGGGTCAGATCGTCATCGAGCCCAGTGGCGTCGGACCGAGCCAGACCGAGCGAGCGCGGCTCCGCTGACCCAGCACCGGCGGTGGGCCAGGTGGAGCTCGGCCACGGGACGGCCGGCAACAGTCACGGTGAGCGCCTGGACGGTCTCGACCCGTCGCAGCACCTCACCCCCCTGGTTGCGCAGCTCCTTCTGGAGCCAGCAAGCGATCAGGAGTGGGTGGCGGGGCGGCGCAGGCGGCGGCTGGCCGCCACCAGGATGCCGCCGAGGCCCACCAGGATGCCGCCCACCTCGAGCGACTGGGTGACGGGGGCCCCCGTGGTCGGCAGCGTGGCGGCCGTGGTCACCGCCGCCGGCGACGAGGCCGCCGGGCCGGTGGTGCCGGTTGTCGGTGTGCTGGTCGGCGTCGCCGCGCTCTGGACCCGCTGGAAGGGGTCCGGCCCCCACCCGCTCGGCGTTGTCGCCGGGCTGGTCGCCGCGCCGGCACTTTGCGCAGCGGTATGCACAGACGCGGCCGCGGTCGCCGGCGAGGTCGTCTGCGTCGAGGCGACAGGGGCCAGAGCAGTATGGACCGTCTTCGCTGCCGTCGGCAGGCCCGGCCAGGTCAGCGGAGGGGGAGCGATCGCGACCGGTGGCGCCACGATGGTCCCGACCGTCTGGAGGCTGGTGAACGAGACGGGCTGCGTCTGGTTGGTGGTAACGGTGGCCGCGCCCGAGAGAAGGGCAGCGATGGCCGGCGCCACGGCGCCAACTATGGCCGGGTTGGTGACTGCGAGCGGTAGCTGGAAGGTCACCGAGCCCCCGCCGGTGAGGTCGGCCAGGGTCCAGTGGGCGTCGGTGTAGCCCGTCTGGCCCGCAGTCGTGGGGACGATGGGCGTGCCGTCGGCGTTGGCGCCGAGTTGTGCGGTCGCCGTTTCCGTGGGCTGGGTGCAGGGGGTGACCGGCGCGACGGGAGCTCCGGGCGGGGTCGGTGGGGGAGTGGGGCAGGCGGCCAGGCTCACGCCGGGCGGCAGGTACAGGTCGAGGCCGAGACCGACCACGGGGATGCCGGTGCCTGCGGTCGCGGTGATGGTGTCGACGACCGTGCCGGTTGCTGTCGGTTGAGCGAGTGGGGTGGCCGACTGGGCGAGGGTGACGGCCTCGATGGTCGCCGTGCTCGAGGCGACGACAGTGTCGAGGGAGCTGTGCCTGCGTTCCGTGCGTCGCCAGGTGGCCGTGGCGGCATCGGTCACCGCGCTGCCGACAGGGTAGGCGCCGGGCGCCGGCGAGGTGGCCGGCTGCGCCGAGAAGTCCACGGCCGTGCTCTGGCCGGCGGCCACACCATCGGGGAGGGTCCACACCAGCGTGGTGGCGCCGCCTGGGGTCGAGGTGATCACCGGGTCTCCGAGCGCCGGCGGCTGGGTGGAACCCGGTACGTAGGTGACACCGGCAGGGAGCTCTTCGGTGACCGTCAGTGCGGTGGAGGGGGCCGTCCCGGTGTTGCCGATGGCGAGATGCCAGGGTATGGCGTTGCCGTACAGGGCTGTCCCGCTCGTGTCCGTGAGCGTCAGCACCGCGGTGGAGGCCGTGGTCGGGGAATCGGCGAACGCCACGGCGCTGGCGCCCATCGTCGCCGTGAGGCCGCCCGTGGCGAGCACGCCGCGAGCGATCAGCCCCAAAGGTCTCAGGTTCATGTCGACAAATACCTCCGCGCCCTCTATCGACACATCAGGGCCGATTCCTGAGCGAACTACCATTGGTCCCGTGCTGCGCTACCTCACCGCCGGCGAATCTCACGGCCAGGGGCTGGTGGTGATCGTGGAGGGACTGCCGGCCGGCCTGGAGGTCACGGTGGAGGCCATCCAGGAGGAGTTGGGCCGCCGGCGGCTCGGGTACGGGCGCGGGCCGCGCATGCGCTTCGAGACCGACGAGCTGACCCTCATCGGCGGGATCCGCCACGGCCGCACCCTGGGCTCGCCGGTGGCCATCGAGATCGCCAACACCGAATGGCCCAAGTGGCGGGAGGAGATGTCCCCCGGGCCCGGGCGCACCGAGAAGCCGCTCACCAAGCCCCGCCCCGGCCACGCCGACCTGCCCGGCATGCAGAAGTACGGCTTCACCGACGCTCGTGACGTGCTCGAGCGGGCGTCGGCCCGGGAGACGGCCGCCCGGGTGGCGGCCGGTGCGGTGGCCAAGGCGTTGCTGGCCGAGCTGGACATCGCCATCCTCAGCCACGTGGTGCAGATGGGTCCGGTGAGCTCCAAGGCGTCCCGGCGGCCGGCGCCGGCCGACCTCGACGCGGTGGACGGATCGCAGGTGCGTTGCTTCGACCCGGTGGCCGAGGAGGCGATGGTCGCCGAGATCAAGGCGGCGGCCAAGGCCGGTGACTCCCTCGGCGGCGTGGTGGAGGTGCTCGGCTACGGCGTCCCCGTCGGCCTCGGCAGCCACGTCCACTGGGATCGCAAGCTCGACAGCCTGCTCGCCGGGGCCCTCATGAGCATCCAGGCCGTCAAGGCCGTGGAGATCGGTGACGGGGTGGACGTGGCCGGCCGGCGCGGCTCCGACGCCCACGACCCCATCACCTGGGACGGCGACGCCCGGACCTACGGGCGGGAGTCGAACTGGAGCGGCGGCGTGGAGGGCGGGATGTCGAACGGCGAGCCCCTCGTGGCCCGGGTGTCGATGAAGCCGCTCGCCACCCTCAACCGTCCCGTGCTGAAGACCGTCGACACCGTCACCAAGGAGCAGACCGTGTCGTTCAAGGAGCGCACAGACGTCACGGCCGTGCCCGCAATGGGCGTGGTGGCCGAGACCATGATGGCGCTCGTCGTCGCCGGCGAGGCGCTCCGCAAGTTCGGCGGCGACTCGGTGGCCGAGGTGGTCCGCAACCGCGACGCCTACCTGGCCACCCTGGCATGACCTCGCGGATCCTTCTGGTGGGGATGATGGGGGCGGGCAAAACGACGGTTGGGCGTCTGCTGGGGGCGCGGCTGGGTTGGACCTACCTCGACAGCGACGAGGAGATCCTGCGCCGCACCGGTCGGACGGTCCCCGAGATCTGGCGGGCCGACGGCGAAGCCGCCTTCCGCGTCCAGGAGGCCGCCGTCCTGGCCGATGCCGTCAGCGGCGGCGAGCCCGTCGTCGTCTCCGTCGCCGGCGGCGCCGTGCTCGACCCGGTGAACCGGGAGCGGGTACGGGCCGCCGGGCACGTGGTGTGGCTGCGGGCCGACCCGGCCACGCTCGCCGGCCGGGTGGGTGACGGGCACGGCCGGCCGCTCCTTGACGGCGGCCCGGCGGCGGCGCTGACCCGGTTGAGCGGCGACCGCAACCCCGTCTACGGGGACCTGGCCGACACGGTGATCGACGTGGACCGACGCACGCCCACCGAGGTGGTGGACGCCATCGTGGCCGCGTGGGAGCGGGTGCCGTCGACGTCCACCTGACGGACAGCTTCTCGGTGGGCGCCCGCCCTGGCCGAGGTTCGAGGCATTCGTGGCCAGCGCCCGAGCCGTCGATCCGGGCGACGGGCTGCCCGGTCGGCGCCGGCCCTCGCCGGCGAGCGCCGGCGAGGTTCGGTGCGGTTTTGACAGGGCGTCGGCGAGGTCGGGCGCAGTATTGGGTTCCCGGCGACCGCGACCGCACCCGACCTCGCCCAAACCACGGCTCGGCCGGTCACGACCGCACCCAACCTCGGGCCATCCGGGCACATGGCGGTCGCGCCACTACCATTCTGGAGGTGACGAGGGAGCCAGTCGACGGTGCATGAGGTCGAAGTACCGCTTGGCGACCGGTCGTACCGGGTGCTGGTCGGTGCCGGGGCGCGTCATCGGCTCCTGGAGGTCCTCCCGGTGGGAGCCCGGCGGGCCGCCATCGTTACCCAGGACGCGGTTGGAGTCCCGGTCGACGCCGGCATCGAGCAGCGCACCTTTGTCATGGACGACGGCGAGGACGCCAAGTGCATGGAGACGGTGGAGGAGCTGTGCCGGGCCTTCGCCCGCTGGGGCCTCACCCGGGCCGACGTGGTCGTCGCCGTCGGCGGGGGGGTGGTCACCGACACGGCCGGCTTCGCCGCCGCCGTCTACCACCGGGGGGTGAGCGTCGTCCACGTCTCCACCACGTTGCTGGGACAGGTCGACGCCGCCATCGGCGGCAAGACGGGTGTCAACCTCCCGGAGGGCAAGAACCTGGTCGGGGCGTTCTGGCAGCCGGCCGCCGTCCTGTGCGACACCGACACTCTGACGACGCTCCCGCCTCGTGAGTACCGCAGCGGGCTGGGGGAGATGGCCAAATATGCGTTCCTCGGCGTGGACCGGCTCCGGGACCTGCCGCTCGACGAGGCGGTGGCGGCCTGCGTGGCGTGCAAGGCCGGCTTCGTCGGCGCCGACGAGCGCGAGGGGGGCCGGCGGGCGCTGCTGAACTACGGCCACACCCTGGCCCACGCCGTCGAGACCGCCGGCGCCTACGACCTCCGCCACGGCGAAGCGGTCGCCGTCGGCCTGGGCTTCGCCGCCCGCCTGGCCCGCCGCCTCGGTCGCATCGACGACGAGCGCGTCGCCGACCACGAGCGGGTGGTGGCCGGCTATGACCTGCCCCTGCGACTGCCGCCCGGGCTGCCACCGGCCCAGCTGGTCGACCTCATGGCACGCGACAAGAAGGCGACCGACGGCCTGACGTTCGTCCTCGACGGCCCCCGAGGCCTGGAGGTGGTGGCCGGAGTCGACGCGGCGATGGTGGCCGCCACCCTGGGCGAGATCAGCCCCACCGAGACACCGGCATGACCCGGGTCCTGCTCGTCTCCGGCCCGAACCTCGACCTCCTGGGTGAACGTCAACCTGAGGTCTATGGTTGGGCCCGTCTGGAGGAGCACGTAGCGCGCGCCACGGAGCGGGGCGGGAAGCTGGGCATGACCGTCGAGCACTGGCAGTCGAACGACGAGGGTGCCATCGTCGATGCCATCCACCGGGCTCGCCACGAGGTGGACGGCATCATCATCAACCCCGGCGCCCTGACCCACTACTCGTGGTCCCTCCACGACGCCCTGGCCGCCTTCGGGGGTCCAGTCGTCGAGCTACATCTGAGCAACCCGGCGACCAGGGAGCAGTGGCGCCACACGTCGGTGGTGGCGCCGGTGGCGACCGGCACCATCGCCGGTTTCGGCGCCGACGGCTACCGTCTGGCCGTCGAGGCCATGGTGGCGCTCCTGGCCGACGGGTCCGGAGCCTCAACTCCCGCCTGAAGCAGCCGATCGGGAAGGAAGTGATCGCCGTGACCACCTTCCTGCTCGTCGTCAGCGTGGCCTTCGGCATCGCGGTGGGATCGTTCCTGAACGTGGTCGTCTACCGGGTGCCCGCCGGCCTGTCTGTCTCCCGACCCCGGTCGGCCTGTCCGGGCTGCCGCCAGGCGATCCGCCCTCGCGACAACGTGCCGCTGGTCTCCTGGGTGCTCCTGCGCGGCCGGTGCCGGGACTGTGGCACCGGGATCTCCGTCCGCTACCCAGCCGTCGAGGCGCTCACGGGACTGCTCTTCGCCGGCGCCGCCCTTCGCTTCGGGTGGTCGTGGACGCTGCTTGCCGTGGTCGTCTTCTTCGCCGGGCTGGTCGCCCTGGCCGCCGTCGATCTGGAGCGCTACGTCCTGCCCAAGCGGATCGTCTACCCGACCGGGCTGGCCGCCACCGGGCTGCTCGTGGTGGCCGCCGCCGTCGAGGGCCAGTGGAGCCGCCTCGGCGTGGCCGGCGCCAGCGCGGCGGTAGCCTTCGGGCTCTTCTACGTCCTCAACTGGGTCAACCCTCGATGGCTGGGGTTCGGCGACGTCCGTCTCGCCGCGGTCATCGGCGCCGTCCTCGGCTGGCTGGGTGCCACCTACGTCGTCCTCGGACTGCTGCTGGCGAACGTCGCCGGGCTGCTCGTCATCGCCGCCCTCATGGCCACCGGCCGAGCCACCCGCAAGACCCAGATCCCCTACGGCGTCTTCCTGGCCCTCGGCTCCGTTGCCTCGGTGTTCCTGGGCGAGTCGTTCACCCACCTCCTCCGCCCATCCTGACGCCGGCACCGGATCGGCCGAAGCTCTGTCCGTTACTCGGCGAGGCGGTCGCCACCGGAGCCGGTGTGGCATCAAACGTGGGATCTCTTCGCCGGGGGACCCCAGCGGCGGGCCATCGATCAGACGAGCTCAATCGTGCAGGGCAAGGCGGGTGCCCGACTCAAGCGGGCATCTCCCGTGATTAGCGGTACGTCCAAGAGGGTCGCCAGGGCCACGTACAGTGCGTCGTAGAAGCTCAGGTTGTGCCGCCACGTCCAGGCCAGCTCCTCCAGGGGACCGACGTGAGGGTAGCGGTGGTCGATGAACACGCGTGCGGCCCGCAAGACCTGTAGGGCCTCGGGCGCGCTCAAACGGTCGTCTCGCTCATGACGACGGAGCACGTTGCCGACTTCTGCATCGATCAGGTGGGGAGCATGCCGGCGGACTTCCACCAAGCGCCTACGCAGGGCTGACGCACCGTCAGTCTTGCCCGCCAGCGCCAGGATCAGCGCCGAGGCATCGAGCACGCACGCCGTCACCGCCGATCAGCGGCGAGGTCGGCCAGGACGGACTCACGAGTTGCACCGGGAGTGTCGTGGCCGGCCAGGGTGGCTTCCAGCGCCACCAGCAGTTCCTCGGTGGTGGGATGGCCGGCGAAGTCGACCACCCAGTCACGCATGTAGGACTGAATCGATCGGCCGGCAGTCCGAGCGCGCTTGCGGATCACCTCATAGGCGTCCTCAGGGATCTCTCGAATCTGGATAGTCGCCATAGCGCAAGCATAGCGCTACAGCGCACGCACAGCGCCACAGCGCACGCAGCCGCGTCTCACTGACGTATGGGCTCCTGCGTCCCGTCGGTGTCTTGACGACACCGGAGATGTTGCCTTGGGGGCAAGGAGCCCCCCCGGTTGCGCCGTCTCGATGCCGTCAGGTGGCGCCAAACAGTGCCGCGATGGACGCAACGTCGTCCGGGCTCTCGGGCTTGGCTAGGACATGCAACATGGGATTGTCGGCGTCTTCGTCCACCGTCCATGTGACGAACGAGCAGCATTCCTGCTCGGCGGCCGCGAGGGCGACCAACTCGTCGACAACGCCCGGGCCGGGCTGGAAGCGAACCTCGAGGAGCCGACCGTGGCGAGAGGCAATCGGATCAGCCGTACCGACCAGGGCTCGCCATCGGCCCATCCGCTCGGCGCCGTCGTCGGCTCCGAGGGTGCAGGCGATCGGCAGCGCAACAGGATCGACAGAGCTCGGTTTGCTCATGGCCCCCATGACACATCAAGTCGGGCCGTGCATCAAGTTCCTCTTCTCGCCGAGCCTCGACGGGGCCGGTGGCGGCTGGCGTTCACACCCGAGGTCACGGTGTGGCCGATCGAAACCTACGGGGTGGGGTGGGGGATCGGGGCGGCGGCCGCGGCGGCCACCGCGATGACCGGCTGGGCCGGCCGGTACTCGGCCAGCCACCGCTCGCTGTCGGGCCCGCTCATGGGGCGGGCCAACAGGTACCCCTGCGCGCAGTGCGCGCCCAGGCGGGCCAGCACGTCCCAGGTGGCGACATCCTCCACGCCCTCCGCTGTCACCAGGTAGCCGAGGCTGGTGGCCATGTCGATCGTGGTGCGCACGATCGTCTGGGCCACCTTGCTGTCGGCCAGCTGGAGCACGAACGACTTGTCGATCTTGATCTCACTCATCGGCAGGCGCACCAGCCGGGAGAGCGAGGAGTAGCCGGTGCCGAAGTCGTCCATGGCCATGCGGACACCGAGCGAGGTGATGGCGGCCAGCGCCCGCTCCGAGCGGTCGGGGTCGGCCATGATCGACGATTCCGTCAGCTCCAGCGTCAGGTGCTGGGCGTCGACGCCCGTCCGGCGCAGAGTCTCGGCCAGATCGCTGACCAGGCTGGAGTCGATCAGGTTCCGGGCGGAGAGATTCACCGCGATGTCGATGCAGAAGCCCAGGTCGTGCCAGTGCCGCAGCTGGCGCAGCGAGCCCTGCAGCACCCAGCTCGTCAACGGCCCGATGAGCCCGGCGTGCTCGGCCACGGGCACGAACTCCTCGGGTGTCACGTTCCCGTACTCGGGGTGCTGCCAACGGAGGAGCGCCTCGAAGCCGACGATGCGACCCGTCAGCATGTCCGCCTTGGGCTGGAAGTGGATGGCGAGGGACTCGTCGATCAGGGCCTGGCGCAGCTCGCTGGCCAGGCTGAGCCGCCGGGTGGTGTGCGGGTCGGAGGCCCGCTCGTAGACGACCACACCGCCACCGTCGGCCTTCGCCTGGTACATGGCCACGTCCGCGCACTTGAGCAGCGTCGACGTCTCCGTGCCGTGGTCGGGGGCCAGGGCGACGCCGATGCTGGCCCGGGTGCTGAGCGCCAGGCCATCGCTCGAGACCGGCTCGGCGATCCGTCCCAGGATCCGCTCGGCCAGGTCGACCACGACGTTGACGTCCGAGGCGGCCGGCACCACGATGGCGAACTCGTCACCGCCGAGACGGGCGGCGAACGCCTCGCCCTTCACCTCGTCGGCCAGCCGGTGGGCCACCTCGGTCAGTATGGAGTCGCCGGTGAGGTGACCAAGGGTGTCGTTGATCTCCTTGAAGCCGTCCAGGTCGATGATCATGGTGGCCAGCAGCGAATCGGCCGGGCGGGCGGCCAGGGCCGACGCCGTCCAGCGCAGGAACAGCACCCGGTTGGCCAGCCCGGTCAGGCTGTCGTGCAGGGACTCGTGCTCGCGCGCCACCACCTCGCCTTTCAGCTGCTCGACCAGCCGGGAGTTGCGAATGGCCACGCCGCTGTGGGCCGCCAGCGTGCGCAGGAGGTCGAGGTCGGCATCGTCGAAGGTGTCTCGATCGCCCGGGCGGTCGGAGACCACGAGCACCTCGTGCCCACTGCCGCTCGGCAGGGCGACGGCGACGGCGTCGGCCGACGATCGCTCCACCAGCCCGGCGATCACCTGGTTCGACTTGTTCTGGCGATTGGCCAGCACCGGCCCCGAGGTCAGGGCCAGCGTCTCCAGGGCGCCCAGCTTCGACCGTCGCTCCTCCACCAGCTCGCCGTCGGCATCCAGGCGATAGCGCACGGTGTTGTTCGGCTCGACCACCACCAGCTCCGCCCTGGTCGCCTTCAGGAGCTCCGCAGCCTGGCTCAGGGTGGCGACCATGACGGCCGTCCGCTCCGACATCTCGCTCAGGCCCCGCGTGTAGTCGTAGAGCGTGTCCAGCCGGTTGTGACGAGCCCGGAGGGCCTGATACGCCCGGTAGGCCAGCACGGCCGATCCGGCGAGGACCGAGACCAGGAGGCTGCCGGCGAGGGGCTCCAGCCAGATCATCGAGACCGCGGTTATGGACAGGACCACGTGGAGGGGTGTGTTCAACACGACGTGCAGGGCCGAGCCGACGAGGGTGGTGGACGTGACCTCCCCGCTCGTGAGGCCGACGACCACCACGACCGGGCCGGTCGTCATCAGCTCCCAGACGACCATGGCGATGACGATCGCCAGCCAGCCGCGGAGGTTCGATGGGCTGGCTGATCCGAGGGCTGTCCGGTAGACGAGCTCGAAGACGGCGCTGGCCAGGGCGGCATTGGATGCGTTGAACGCCACCTTGATGAGGTTCCCGCGGTTGTAGTACACGAACGCCGGTGACGCCACCAGCACCGCGACCAGGAGCGCCTGCGGGCTGAGGTAGGCCATCCCGGCCACGAGCGCGACGGCGCGAAAGTCGGCGGCGATGGCATGCCGGCGGACGATGAAGTCCACGTAGAGAAGCAGGGACGTGGCCAGACCGACGGCGATGACCACCCATGGCAGCCCTCGGCTGGACGGCGCGTGAGGCCAGAGCAGGATGCAGGCCCGCCACGCCGCGGCGGCGCCGACCAGCTGGATGGCAGTGACGACCCAGGCCAGTCCCGGACGTTCGCGTTGGGTCACGACGAGCGCATCTCCGGCAACTGTCCGCTCACTACCAACCGCGAAGGGTGGTGGACATTTCGGTGGCTACGCCCCTCAACCGCCCACCTCGGCAGATTGCCAACCGGTCGGGCTGCGGCCGTCGGACCCGAATGGGCTATCCGCGAACCCCTCGGAGAGTAGCCCAGATGGGTCATTTTCTGCGCATTCCCGAATTTGCGACG
The DNA here is from genome assembly GCA_965276635.1 of Acidimicrobiales bacterium. Lineage (GTDB taxonomy): Bacteria > Actinomycetota > Acidimicrobiia > Acidimicrobiales > Palsa-688 > CBDIBC01. The sequence goes on from CBDIBC010000003.1 coordinate 474,576, forward strand.
AAGAAACGAGGCGCGGAAGGCGAAAAACGGGAAAAATGCTGAGCGTCGTGCTCCCAGCACCTGGAGAGGGCGGCTGCGTTGCTCGCACAACCGCCCCCTCGCTGGTGCATAGCCAGGAAAGGAGACACCCCATGCGTCGCAACGGCTGGCGTTAAGGCACGAGGTGGGCACCGCTCACCTTTGGCAGAGTGCAGACCGAGCATGTCGAAGTGACGGTCTACGCTCCATGAAGAAGTCATCGGCACCGCCGGCCTCGTTCTGAACCGAACGAGGCCGGCGGGTCGATTTTGTGGGGGGTGCCCGATCTCGAAATCTCGACCGCCAGCCCACATGCGCTCGCGGCAGCTGGGGACCCGGTTCTGGCAGCTGTTCGCCGCCGCCGGGGTGTCGTCGCTCGGCGACGGCCTGGTCCTGGTGGCGTTCCCCCTGCTCGCCGTCAGCCTGACCTCGAGCACCATCGCGGTGGCTGCCGTGGTGGTCGTGGACCGACTACCCGTACTGCTCTTCGGCCTGGCCGCCGGCGCCTTCGCCGACCGCATGGACCGCCGGGCGCTGGCCATCACCGTCGACGTCGCCCGCCTCGTCGTCCTGGCCGTCTTTGCCGGGGTGGTGGCGTCGGGCCACGACGGCCTGGCCGCCATCTACGTGACGGCCTTCCTGCTCAGCAGCTTCCAGACCGTCTTCGAGGCGGCCACCATCTCGAGCCTCCCGGCCATCGTGGCGGACGGCGACCTCGAGCGGGCCAACGGCTGGCTGACCGTCGCCGACATCGCCACCGAGGAGGTCGGCGGTCAGGCGGTCGGGGGCGCGCTGGTCGCCCTGGCCACCGCCGCGCCCTTCGTCTTCGACGCGCTCTCCTTCGCCGCCTCCGCCATCCTGTTGCGCCGGGCGCTCCCCAAGGTGGCGCCCGTGCGGCCGACGACGACCATCTGGGCTGACATCCGCTTCGGCCTGCGATGGTTCAACCAGCATCGTGTCCTGCGCCGGCTCGTCGTCCTGGTGGCCTCGTTCGCCTTCTGCCAGTCGGTGATGTTGGCCATCCTCGTGGTCTACGGCACCCGGGACCTCCACCTGTCGAGAGCCGGCTACGGCCTGCTCCTGGCCGTCGGTGCCCTCGGCACCCTCATCGGGGCCGTCGCCGCCTCACCCGTCGTCCGGCGCCTGGGCACGGCCCGATCGGTGGCCTTCTCCGGCCTGGCCGCCGGCGCCGCCTACGTGCTGCTGGCCTCGGAGGCCGACGTCGTCGCCGCCGCCGTCGCCCTGGGTGTCGAGGCGGTCGCCATCGCCATCGGCAACGTGGCCACCCTCTCGCTCCGCCAGCGAGAGGTCCCCAACCATCTGCTCGGTCGGGTCACGAGCGCCTTCCGGATGTTCATCTACGGCGCCATGCCCCTCGGCGCACTGCTCGGAGGCATCGCCGCCGCGCTGGTCGGCGTTCGGGCCACCTTTGCCCTGGCCGGCATCATCCAGCTCCTCGTGCTGGCCGCCATCGGCCTGCGCATCACCCGCGCCGAAGACTGATGTGCACCTCAGGTGCTGCCCAGCTCCACGAACCACTTGCCGGCGGTGCGTACGCACGGGATGGCGGGATTCTGGGTGCCGGCCGTGCCCGCCTGGACGGCGGCGAAGGTCTTGGCGAAGTCGGCCGGCGACGCCGGCTGACCACCCGCAGGCTGGCTGCTCGTGAAGCATCGGCGAGCGGTGCCGGTACCGGCGCCGCACAAGGTGCCGAGCACGGTGACGAGCGCCTGGTTCCCCGACACCGACGTGTGACCGACCTTGAGGTTGGTCACGGTGAGCTTCACCGCCTGGGCGATCGCCTGGTTGCAGACGGTCTGCTCGGCGGGGGTGACGTAGCGGCATGCTGCCGCGCTGCGCGTGGTGAAGTTGCTGAGGAAGCCGACGGCGGCGGCACCAGGGGAGCCGTTGCCGGCCGAGACCGCCGAGGACCCGGAGGAGCCGCACGCGACCGCAAGCACGGCGACCGCCCCCAACGTCGAGCGGGCGAGTGAGCGTCGGAGGCGCATCCGACCAACATACGAGCAGCGACGCCAGTCCGGCGGCGCTGGTACACAGGGGCATGGCCTTCGCCCCCGCCGCCCCCGAGCATCTCCGGCCCATGGACGTCGCCGGGCGGTTGCCCCGCCTCCGCGCCCTCCTCCCCGGCGCCGAGGCCGATGCGCTGGTGGTGACCAGCCTCACCAACATCCGCTATCTCACCGGGTTCACCGGATCGGCCGGCCTGCTCCTCGTCCTCGCCGACCGGACCGTCCTCGTCAGCGACGGCCGCTACGCCACCCAGGCCAGCGAGCAGGTGGCAGCCGCCGGCGTGGGGGCGGATGTGGAGATCGCCGGCGCCGCCGACCAGCGGGCGCTCGTCCGTAGCCTGGCCGACGCCGCCGTCCGCCTCGGTCTGGAAGCCGCCCACGTCACCTGGTTGCGCCAACGGGCCTTCGCCGCCGACTGGTTCCCCACCGCCGAGCTGGTCCCGACCGTCGGTCTGGTCGAGGCCCTGCGCCTGGCCAAGGACGCCGGCGAGCTGGACCGCCTGGCCCACGCCGCCGCTATCGCCGATGCCGCCCTGGCCGGCGTCCGGGCCGGGCTGGCCGACGGCCCGACCGAGGCCGAGCTCGGCCGGGAGCTCGACGCCGAGATGCGGCGCCTGGGCGCCTCCGCCCCCTCCTTCGAGACCATCGTGGCGTCCGGTCCGAACGGCGCCAAGCCCCATCACCGGCCGTCCGATCGGCCCATCGGACCGGGCGAGGCGGTCGTCATCGACTTCGGGGCCCGCTACGACGGCTACTGCTCGGACATGACTCGCACCGTGTGGGTGGACGGCGTCGCCGACCCCGACGTCCGGCGCGCCGTCGAGGTGGTCCTGGCCAGCCAGTCCGCCGGCGTGGCCGCCGTGCGCGCCGGCGTCGGCGCCGCCGCCGTGGACGCCGCCTGCCGGGAGGTCATCGCCGCCGCCGGATGGGCCGACCGGTTCGTGCACGGCACCGGCCACGGTGTCGGGCTCGACATCCACGAGGCGCCGTCGGTGTCCGCCCCGTCGACCGATACACTCGCGGCCGGCCACGTCGTCACCGTCGAGCCCGGCGTGTACCTCCCCGGACGCGGTGGGGTCAGGATCGAGGACACCGTGGTGGTGACCGACGACGGCTGCCGACCCTTGACCAGCACCCCAAAGGACCTTGTCTGATGCCCGCTGTGTCCACCAACGACCTCAAGAACGGTATGAGCCTCAACCTGTCGGAAGGGCTCTTCTCCGTCGTCGAGTTCCAGCACGTCAAGCCGGGCAAAGGCGGGGCGTTCGTCCGCACCAAGCTCAAGAACGTCCGCAGCGGCGCGGTCATCGAGCGCACCTACCGGGCCGACGAGAAGCTCGACCAGGCCCTGATCGACAAGCGGGAGATGCAGTACCTCTACCTCGACGGCGACGCCTTCGTGTTCATGGACAACACCGACTACGAGCAGCTGCACGCTCCCCGCCGCAGCCTGGGCACCGCCGCCAACTACCTCAAGGAGGGAGACTCCGCCGTCCTGCAGATGTACGACGGCGAGATCGTCGGTGTCGACCTGCCCGCCTCGGTCGAGCTGACCGTGACCGTGACCGAGCCCGGCGTGCAGGGTGACCGGGTGTCCGGTGCCCGCAAGCCCGCCACCTTGGAGACCGGCCTGCTCGTCCAGGTTCCCCTGTTCGTCAACACCGGCGACCGGGTCAAGGTCGACACCCGCTCCGGCGGGTACCTGACGCGGGCCTGACCCGGCCCCCGATCGTGACGACCGGCACCCGGCGCGAAGCGCGGGAGCGGACCCTGGGGCTGCTCTACGAGGCCGACGCCAAGGCCGCCACCCCGGCCCTGGTCCTGGCCGAGCTGCCCGTGGCACCCGACCCCTTCGTCGTCGACGTCATGCACGGCATCGAGCGGCGCGCCGAGGAGATCGACGAGCTCCTCACCCGCCACGCCATCGACTGGACCGTCGACCGGATGCCCGTCGTCGACCGCACCTTGCTGCGCATGGCCACCTACGAGCTGCTCGGCCGGCCCGACATCCCGACCGGCGTGGTCATCTCCGAGGCGGTGGAGCTGGCCAAGCAGTACTCGACCGACGAATCCGGTCGCTTCGTCAACGGCGTCCTGGCCTCCATCGCCGCCGCCATCCGCCCGCCGGACCCCCCGGCCGCGAGCTGAACGCCGCTCTGGGCGGCGGTCCCGGACCAGGTGCACAGCAATCTCTCGCCTGGGGACGATCATGTGCACAGAAGTCAGGGTGCGCCGAAGATTCGTGTGCAGTTGCTCGCCGTAGGCGGTCGCGTGCGGGCCCGTCGGGTCGGGCAAAGAAGCGGGGTGGCCGCGCCGCTCGACGGCCGAGGCCCTTCCCCGGATGACCCGCTCGCCGGTCCGCCGGGGCGGCTACAGCCCGAGAGGGCGGGCGGTCGTGGTGGTGGTCGTGGCGCCCGGCGTCGTGGTGGTGGCCGGGACCGTGGTCGTGGTGGAGGCGCCCGTGGCCGGCGCAGTGGTCGTCGGCGTGGTGGTGGTCGGCGTGGTGGTGGTCGGCGCGGCGGTGGTCGTGGTGGCATCCGGGGTCGACGTGGGCGGGTAGTAGCCGGGGAGGGGGGCCGAGCCCCCCGGGGTCGGTGCCCACCCGGCCGGCGGCGCCGTCTGGGACGGGACGACACCGGCGGCAGCCACCACCTGCGTGCCCGAGGCCGTCGGCCGGGTGGGCACCGGGGTGCCGGCGGTGTGGACGCGACCGAACCCGTAGAGGTCGCTCCACCACATCGGGCTGACGCGGACGACGTCGCCGGTGTGGGGAGCGTTCACCATCAGCCCGTCGCCGATGTACATGCCGACGTGGTGGATGTCGGTGGCCGTCCCGTAGAAGACCAGGTCACCGGGAAGAAGCTGCGAGAGGGGTACCGGGACCGCCCATGCCTCCTGGTCCTGGGCCACCCGGGGGGTGCTCACCCCGGCCGCCCGCCACACGAACTGCGTCAGCCCGGAGCAGTCGAAGGTGTCGGGGCCGGTGGCACCCCACGTGTACGGCTTCCCGAGCTCGGAGAAGATCCAGGTCAGCGCCACGTCGGTGGTGGCGACCGGGGCGGGGAGCGGCGTCGTCGGGGCCCAGTCCAGCGCCGCCGGGCTGGCCAGCGACGCACCGGCCTGATGGGAGACGTCCGTGCGCTCGGTGCTGATCAGGGTGGCGGTGGAGGCGGTGAGCCCGGCCAGCTGGGCCTGTATCTGGGTCTGGGCGGCGGCGGCCGCCGCCTTGGCTGCGTCGGCCGCTCGCGCCGCGGTGACAGCCTGGCGCTGGGCGGCCTCCACGGCGCGAGCGGCAGTGGTGGCGGTGGCTGCGTCGGTCCGGCGCTTCGACAGGATCCCGTCGGGGGAGAGGATCGTCTGCTCGTAGAGGGCGCCGGCGGCCAGCTCTTGGGCGCTGCGGTCCTGGGGGATCGGGAGTCGCTGCGGGCCGATCATGTACAGCTGGAGGGCGGCGTCGGTGAGCGCGCTCTTGAGGTTCCGGGCGTCGGCGTCGGCCGCCTGGGCCCGGGTGTGGGCCGTGTCGGCCTGGGTGGTGGCCGCGGCCAGAGCGGCGTCGGCCTGGGTGGCAGCCACCGACGCCCGGTCGAGCTGGCCGGTGGCGGCGGCCAGGCTGGCCTGCAGCGGTGAGGTCTGGGTGCCGGCGGTGGCCAGGGCGATGGCCCTGGCCAAGAGCGCGGCGGGATCGGAGCCGTTGGTGACGGCGGTTGGCACGGCGGGGATGGGCGGCAGGCCGACCAGCGGGGCCGGAGCCGCGACCGCGGCCGGGGCGACGGCGGGAGCGGTGGCCGCGTCCGCTGTCGATCCGGCGCCCAGCCAGCCTGCGGAGAGGGCGGCAGTCAGGAGCCCGGCGACTGCGACGACGGGCGCGATGCGGTTCTTGTTCCGCCATGCGTCCCTCAGCACGTTGGGCAGTGTGGCACAGGACAAATGGTTCTGGGCCGCGGCTCGGATTCGGCTACCATCTGGTCTCGACCGTGAAGCGGGTCCGGTGAGGCCCGCACGGACGAGGAGGTCTGGCTTGGCTGAACGAGAACGTGCGCTGACGCCCCCGTACGGGGGCGTTTTCCTTGCCCGTACGACGGTCATGGAGCCGGAGGACGTCCGCCGGGCCGTGTGGCGGATGGCCCACGAGATCATCGAGCGGAACCAGGGGACCGACGACGTGGTGCTGGTCGCCCTCCAGACCGGCGGGGTGCAGATCGGTGGTCGGCTGGCCGAGACGATCGAGACCGTCTCGGGTGTCGGGGTGCCGCAGGGCACCCTCGACGTGGCCTTCTACCGCGACGACATCGGCCTGCGGCCCGTCCTGCCGGAGGCGGCGACGGACATCCCCGTGGATCTGTCGGGCCAGACGGTGGTGCTGGTCGACGACGTGTTGTTCACGGGGCGGACGGTGCGAGCGGCACTGAACGCACTGGCCGACTACGGGCGGGCCCGGTCGGTGCAGCTGGCCGTCATGGTCGATCGCGGCCACCGGGAGCTGCCCATCCGGCCCGACTACGTCGGCAAGAACCTGCCCACGCGCCGAGACGAGATGGTCGACGTGAGCGAGGCCGGGGTCGTCCTCGGGGACATGGTGCCCCGGTGAGCGGGGTGCCCCATGAGCAGAGTGCCCCGGTGAGCGGGGTGCCCCATGAGCAGAGTGCCCCGGTGAGCGGGGTGCCCCATGAGCAGAGTGCCCCGGTGAGCGGGGTGCCCCATGAGCAGAGTGCCCCGGTGAGCGGGGTGCCCCATGAGCAGAGTGCCCCGGTGAGCGGGGTGCCGGGTGAGCAGAGTGCCGCGGTGGTGGCGCCGCGGCATCGCATCCGCCACCTGCTGGCGGTCGACGACCTGGGGGGCGACGGCATCCAGGAGGTGCTGCGGCTGACGGACAGCTTCGTGGAGGTGAGCCGCCGGGCCATTCCCAAGGTGCCGGCGCTGCGAGGCAAGACGGTGGTGTCGCTGTTCTTCGAGGACTCCACCCGCACGCGGCTCAGCTTCGAGACGGCGGCGCGACGGCTGTCGGCGGACGTCATGGGCTTCTCCGCCTCGTCGTCGTCGGTGAACAAGGGGGAGTCGCTGCGCGACACGGTCGAGACCATCGAGGCCATGGGTGTCGACGCCCTGGTCGTCCGCCACAAGTCGTCGGGTGTGCCCGGGCAGGTGGCCTCGTGGGTGCACGGACCGGCGGTGATCAACGCCGGCGACGGCTGGCACGAGCACCCGACCCAGGCGCTACTCGACTGCTACACCATCACCCACGAGCACCGGGGCCGTTCGTTGGAGGGGCTGCACGTGGGCATCGTGGGCGATGTCCGCCACAGCCGGGTGGCTCGCTCCGACGTGGCCGCCTTCTCGGCGCTGGGTGCCCACATCACCCTCGTGGGGCCGCCGACCCTGTTGCCGCCGTCGCTGGCCGGATGGCCGGTGGAGGTGGCTCATGACCTCGACACGGTCCTGGCCAAGCTGGACGTCGTCTACCTGCTCCGCCTCCAGACCGAGCGCATGGGCGAGGCCCTGCTGCCTTCCCTGCGTGAGTACACAGCCACGTACGGGCTGACCCGCCAACGGGCCCGGCTGCTCGGCGACGACGCCCTCATCATGCACCCGGGCCCGGTGAACCGAGGGGTGGAGATCGCCTCCGAGGTGGCCGAAGGGCCCCGGTCGGTCATCACACGCCAGGTGGCCAACGGCGTCGCCGTCCGCATGGCCGTCCTCTACCTCTTGCTCGGATCGGGAGTGGACCTTGCCGCCGCCTGACGTTGCCACCGCCGACGCCCCGACCGGCGGCGCCTACCTGATCGTCCGGGGCGGCACGCTGGTCGACGGTGACGGCTCCCGGCGGGCCGATCTGCTCGTCCAGGGCGACCGCATCGTGTCGGCGGCCACCCGGGTGTCCAGCGTGCCCGCCGGCACCAAGGTCCTCGACGCCGAGGGCTGCGTGGTGGCGCCTGGCCTGGTCGACCTGCACACCCACCTGCGCGAGCCAGGGCGGGAGGAGGCCGAGACGGTGGACAGCGGCGCCCGCGCCGCCGCCCTCGGCGGCTACACCGCCATCGTCGCCATGCCGAACACCGACCCCACCATCGACAGCGCAGCTGTCGTCCGCCAGGTCCTGGAGCTGGGCCGGGCCAGCATCTGCGACGTGCGAGTGGCGGGAGCCATCACCGTGGGGCGGCAGGGGACCACGCTGGCACCGCTCGCCGAGATGGCCGCTCTCGGGGTCCGGCTGTTCACCGACGACGGCAGCGGCGTGCAGGACGCTCGGCTCATGCGCCGGGCCCTCGAGTACGCGTCGGCGCTCGGTGTCACCCTGGCCCAGCACTGCGAGGACAAGTCGCTGGCGGCTGGCGGCCACATGCACGAGGGGGAGTGGTCCAGCCGCCTGGGGATCCCCGGCCAGCCGGCGGAGGCCGAGGAGCTGATGGTGATGCGGGACCTCGCCCTGTGCCGCCTGACGGGTTCGGCGGTGCACTTCCTGCACCTGTCCACCGCCGGGTCCATCGCCATGGTGCGGGGCGCGAAGGCGTCGGGCCTCCCGGTCACCGCCGAGGCGGCACCGCACCACTTCACCCTCACCCATGCCGAGGTCAGGGACTACGACACCGTCTTCAAGGTGAACCCGCCGTTGCGCACCGACGAGGACGTGGCGGCGGTGCGGGCCGGGCTGGCCGACGGGACCATCGATGCCATAGCCACCGATCACGCCCCGCATGCGGCCGAGGCCAAGGAGGCCCCGTTCGACGAGGCACCCCCTGGGATGCTGGGCCTGGAGACGGCCGTCGGCCTGGCCCTGACCGAGCTGGACCTGCCCGTGGAGGCGGTCCTGGCGCTCATGTCGTGGCAGCCCGCTCGCATCGCCGGGTTGACCGCCGGGCACGGGGGGCCGCTGGTCGATGGGGCGCTGGCCAACATCTGCGTCATCGACCCCGACATCACCTGGACCGTCGACGCCGGGCGCCTGGCCAGCCGCAGCCGGAACACGCCCTACGCCGGGAGGCAGCTGCGGGGTCGGGTCCGGCACACCGTGTTGCGCGGCGAGCCCGTCGTCGTCGATGGTGAGGCTCAGCGATGACCGCGACCTCCACGGCCTCCGGGACCACCGGCATACGGCGCGCCGCCGCGCTGCTCGTGCTGGCCGACGGCACGACCTTCGAGGGAGAGGGGGCCGGGGCGGTGCCCGACGGCGGCGTGGCCACCGGAGAGGCCGTGTTCAACACCGTCCTGTCCGGCTACCAGGAGGTCATCACCGATCCCTCCTACGCCGGTCAGATGATCTGCTTCACCTATCCCCACATCGGCAACTACGGGGTGACCGCGGCCGACGACGAGAGCCGGCGACCGTTCTGTCGCGGTGTCATCGTCCGTGACCTCATCGCCCGGCCGAGCAGCTGGCGGGCCACCGAGGACCTGGAAGGGTTCCTCCGCCGCCATGGGGTGGCGGCCATCACCGGCATCGACACCCGCCGGCTCACTCGGCACCTCCGGGTCGACGGAGCCATGCCTGCGGCGTTCGGTCCCCTGGAGGGGCCGGGGTCGACCGACGAGGCCACCATCACCGCCCGGGCGGCGGCGGAGCCGTCCACCGAGGGCCACGACCTGGTCGCCCAGGTGACGACGGCGGCCGGCTACCGGCGCGGTGACGGCCCCCTGCGGGTGGTGGCCTACGACTTCGGCATCAAGGCGACCATCCTGCGCCACCTCGGCACGATCGCCACCGTCGACGTGGTCCCGGCCACCACCCCGGCCGAGGAGGTGCTGGCCCGCCGCCCCGACGGGGTGTTCCTGTCGAACGGGCCCGGTGACCCGGCGCCCCTCGACTACGCCACCCGGGCCATCGCCGGGCTGCTCGGCGAGGTGCCGGTGTTCGGCATCTGCCTCGGCCACCAGCTGCTCGCCGCCGCCCTGGGCGGGCGCACCTACAAGCTGCCCTTCGGCCATCACGGCGGCAACCACCCGGTGCGCCGCCTGGCCGGGGGACCAGTGGAGATCACCAGCCAGAACCACAGCTACGCGGTGGCCGAGGGCAGCGTGCCCGGCGCCGACGTCAGCCACGTGAACCTCAACGACGGCGTGGTCGAGGGCCTGGCCTGCCGGGACGTCCCGGCCTTCAGCGTCCAGTACCACCCGGAGGCCGGGCCGGGGCCCCACGACGCCCGCTACCTCTTCGCCGAGTTCGCCGCGCTCATGGAGCGAACCCGCTGATGGGCCGTCGCGACGACCTCCACAGCATCCTGGTCATCGGCTCGGGTCCCATCGTGATCGGCCAGGCCTGCGAGTTCGACTACTCCGGGACGCAGGCGTGCCGGATACTCGGCGAGGAGGGCTACCGGGTGATCCTGGCCAACTCGAACCCGGCCACGATCATGACCGACCCACAGTTCGCCGACCGCACCTACGTCGAGCCGCTGACCGCGGAGGTGCTGACCGCCATCATCGAGCGGGAGCGCCCCGACGCCGTCCTGCCGACACTCGGCGGCCAGACGGCCCTGAACCTGGCCATGGCCCTCCATGAGAGCGGGGTGCTCGACACCTACGGCGTGGAGATGATCGGCGCCGACGCCGAGGCCATCGCCACCGCCGAGGACCGCGAGCGGTTCAAGGCGGCCATGACCGAGATCGGCTTGGCCGTCCCCGACTCCGGCTTTGCCTACAACCTGGCCGACGCCATGGAGGTGGGGGAGCGCATCGGCTTCCCGCTCATCGTCCGCCCTTCGTACATCCTCGGTGGGGCGGGGACGGGCATCGCCGGCTCCTCCGAGGAGCTGGAGGCGATCGCCGCGACCGGGCTGGCGGCCAGCCCCATCTCCGAGATCCTCGTCGAGCGGTCGATCGCCGGGTGGAAGGAGTACGAGCTGGAGGTCATGCGCGACCGGGACGACAACTGCGTGGTCATCTGCTCCATCGAGAACGTCGACCCCATGGGGGTGCACACCGGCGACTCGGTCACCGTCGCCCCGGCCCAGACCCTGTCCGACGTCGAGTACCAGGCCATGCGTGACGCCGCCTTCGCGTGCATCCGCCGCATCGGCGTGGAGACCGGCGGGTCGAACATCCAGTTCGCGGTCGACCCGGCCGACGGCACGGTGGTCGTCATCGAGATGAACCCGCGAGTGAGCCGCTCCAGCGCGCTGGCATCGAAGGCGACGGGCTTCCCGATCGCCAAGATCGCGGCGCGGCTCGCGGTGGGCTACACCCTCGACGAGGTCCGCAACGACATCACCGGCGAGACCCCCGCCAGCTTCGAGCCGACCATCGACTACGTGGTCACCAAGGTGCCCCGCTGGGCCTTCGAGAAGTTCCCCGGGGTCCCCGAGATCCTCGGCACCCGCATGCAGTCGGTGGGTGAGGCCATGGCCATCGGCCGTACCTTCCCCGAATCGCTGCAGAAGGGCCTACGGTCCCTCGAACGCGGTCGCCACGGCCTGAACTGCGACCCGGCGGAGGTCCTGACCGACGGCTGGAGCGACGACGAGCTGGTGCGCCGGGCGGCGGTGGCCACCCCCGACCGGCCGTTCCACCTGGAGGCGGCCCTGCGGCGGGGGGTCGGGGTCGACCGGGTGCACCAGGCCACCGGTGTGGACCCCTGGTTCCTCGACCAGATCGGCCTGATCGTGGAGGGCCGCCAGGAGCTGGCCAGGATCGGCGGACCGGGTGGTATGGACCGGCGCACCTGGCGGCAGGCCAAGCGGCTGGGCTTCGCCGACGCGCAGCTCGCCTATCTCTGGTCGGTGGCCGAGGCCGACGTCCGGGCCGCCCGGCTGGGGTGCGGGGTGCGGGCGACCATGAAGACGGTGGACACCTGCGCCGCCGAGTTCGACGCTCGGACGCCGTATCACTACGCCACCTACGAGGACGAGGACGAGGTCCGCGTCGGGGAGCGCCCCAAGGTGATCATCCTGGGCTCGGGACCCAATCGCATCGGCCAGGGCGTCGAGTTCGACTACTGCTGCGTGCAGGCCAGCTTCGCCCTCCACGACGCCGGATTCGAGACGGTGATGGTGAACTGCAACCCCGAGACCGTCTCCACCGACTACGACACCAGCGACCGCTTGTACTTCGAGCCGCTCACCAACGAGGCCGTCACCGACATCATCGAGGCGGAGACCCGCAGCGGTCCGCTGGCTGGGGTGATCGTGTCCCTCGGCGGTCAGACACCGTTGAAGCTGGCGGGCGTCCTGCCCGCCGAGCTCATCCTCGGCACTGCACCGGAGTCGATCGACCTGGCCGAGGACCGCGAGCGGTGGAGCGCCCTGTGCGCCAAGCTGGACATCCCCCAGCCCCCGGGGGGCACCGCCGCCACGGTGGACGAGGCCATCGCCGTGGCCCGGCGGATCGGCTATCCCGCCCTGGTCCGGCCCAGCTATGTGCTCGGCGGCCGGGCCATGGAGATCGTCTACGGCGACGGCGACCTGCGCCGGGCCATGGCCGAGCTGGCGGGAGCCGGGACGCTGGGCCGGGAGGGCGGCTTGTCGGCCGAGCGCCCCGTGCTCGTCGACCGCTTCTTGGAGGATGCCATCGAGGTGGATGTGGACGCCGTGCGCGACCACACCGGCGAGGTGGTGATCGGCGCGGTCATGGAGCACGTGGAGGAGGCCGGGGTCCACTCGGGCGACAGCGCCTGTGTGATCCCACCGCCGACGCTGGTCGCCGAGATCGTGGCCCGCATCGAGGCCCACACCCGGGCCATCGCCGAGGCGCTCGACGTGCGCGGCCCGGTGAACGTGCAGTACGCGGTGAAGGCCGACGAGATCTACGTGATCGAGGCGAACCCGCGAGCCAGTCGCACCGTGCCGTTCGTGTCCAAGGCCACGGGCGTGCCGTTGGCTGCCGTTGCGGCGCGAGTCATGGCCGGCGCCACCCTGGCCTCCCTGCGCGACGAGGGTCTCCTGTGCCCGCCGGCCGCCGGTGGCCATGTCTCTGTCAAAGAGGCGGTGTTGCCGTTCGATCGGTTCCCCGATGCCGACACGCTGCTCGGACCGGAGATGCGCTCGACCGGTGAGGTCATGGGCATCGACTCCACGTTCGGTTGGGCGTTCGCCAAGAGCCAGGCCGCTGCCGGCAACAGCCTGCCCGACACCGGCACCGTGTTCTTGAGCCTGGCCGATCGCGACAAGGCCGCCGGCCTGGCCGTGGCCCGCCGCTTCGTGCAGCTGGGCTTCCGCCTGGCGGCCACGTCGGGGACAGCGGCTTCGTTCATCGCCGCGGGTGTGCCGGTCGAGATCGTGGTGGCCAAGGTGAGCGTCGAGGGCTCGGCGCCCGGCGACGGGGCCGACGCGCTCGAGCTGATCCGCACCGGCGGGGTGAACCTGGTGGTGAACACGCCGCGCGGGCGCGGCCCACGCGCCGACGGCGCCTACATCCGGCGGGCCGCCAACCAGCACGGGGTGGCCTGTGTGACCACCCTGGCCGCAGCGCGTGCCGCCGCCGCCGGGATCGCCGAGCGGGCCCGCGCCCCGCTGGCGGTGCGCAGCCTGCAGGAGTACCACGCCGCCGATCAGCTGCCGCTCGGCTCCTGAGCGGCAGAGCGTGCGGCGGACCGTAGACCTCCGAGCCCGGGTGGGCGACGTGGGCCTGGCCAACCCGGTCATGACCGCGTCGGGGACGGCCGGCCACGGCGCCGAGCTGGCCGGGCACATGGACCTCTCCCGTCTCGGCGCGATGGTGGTGAAGTCGGTGTCGGCCGGCCCGTGGGCGGGGAACCCGGCCCCACGCATCCATCCCACCGTCGCCGGGATGCTCAACAGCGTCGGCCTGCAGAACCCCGGGGCTCCGGCGTGGCTGACCGACGAGCTGCCGGCCCTGGAGGCCACCGGCGCCACCGTGGTGGCTAGCATCTGGGGTTTCACCGTGGACGATTTCGCCCGGGTCGCGGCCATCGTCGCCGACGCCGCCCCGGCCGGGGTGGTGGCCCTCGAGGCCAACATCTCGTGCCCGAACATCGAGGACCGCAGGCGCATGTTCGCCCACGACGCCGACGCGGCGGGGCAGGTCGTCGCCGCGGTGGCGGCCGCCCTGGCCGGCCGGCTGCCGCTGTGGGTCAAGCTCAGCCCGAACGTCACCGATCTCCCGGCCATCGCCGGCGCAGTGCTCGACGCCGGTGCCGCCGCCCTCACCCTCGTCAACACGCTCATGGGCCTGGCGCTCGACCCGACCACAGGTCGCCCGCGCCTGGGCGGTGGCGGCGGCGGCCTCTCGGGCCCAGCGCTGCACCCGGTCGCAGTCCGAGCCGTCTACGAGTGCCGGGCCGCCTTCCCCTCGGCCCCCATCGTCGGCGTCGGTGGGATCTCCACCGGATCGGATGCCGCCGAGCTCCTCGCTGCCGGCGCCGACGCCGTGCAGGTGGGCACCGCCACCTTCGCCGAGCCCCGCGCCCCGGCCCGGGTGCTGGCCGAGCTGGCGACGTGGTGCCGCCGGCATGGAGTGCGCCGCCTCGACGAGCTGGTAGGAAGAGCGCATGGCAGCTGACATCAGCGACTTCCGGGACCGGCTGGCCCTGGCCCTCGACGTGGACGACGTGGTGGCCGCCCAGCGGATGGCGTCGCAGCTACAGCCGTACTTCGGCGTGGTCAAGGTCGGCCTGGAGCTGTTCAGCGCCACCGGGCCGGGCGTGGTCCCCGTGATGATCGACGCCGGCTACAAGGTGTTCCTCGACCTCAAGCTGGCGGACATTCCCACCACGGTGTCGAAGGCGGCCCGCGTGCTCGGCGCGCTGGGCGTCTCGTACCTCACCATGCACGCGTTCCCCGGCGCCAGCATGCTGCGCGCCGGCGTGGAGGGCCTGGCCGACGGCGCCGCCCGCGCCGGGCTCGACACGCCAGCTGCCCTGGCCGTGACCATCCTCACCAGCGATGGCGACGCGCCGCCGCACATCCTCGGCAAGCGGGTGTCGACCGCGGTGGCGGCGCGCTGCCAGGGTGTGGTCTGCGCAGCCAGCGACGTGCGCGAGGCCAAGTCACTGGCCCCGAACCTGATGACGGTGGTGCCGGGCATCCGGCCGCTCGGTGTGCCCGCCGGTGACCAGTCCCGAACGGCGACGCCGGCCGAGGCGCTCGATGCCGGCGCCGACCTCCTGGTGATCGGTCGCGCCGTCACCGCTGCCGCCGATCGCGTCGCCGCAGCCGAGGCCCTCGTCGCCGAGCTGGCGGCCGGCTGAGGCGGCCGACCCGGGCTGGTTTCGGCGCGCTATGGTTCGCGCCATGCCGTTGCCGCCCGCCCTGTCACCGGACCAACGACAGGCCGCCCTCGAGAAAGCGGCCGCCGCCCGCCGTCAGCGGGCGGAGCTGAAGGAGAAGCTGAAGATGGGCTCCCTGACGCTGCGTGAGCTGCTCGCCCAGGGCGCGTCCGACGAGATCGTCGGCAAGATGAAGGTCCTGGCGGTGCTCGAGTCGCTCCCCGGCCTAGGCAAGGTCAAGGCCCGACGCCTGATGGAGGAGGTCGGCATCAGCGAGACCCGGCGGGTGCAGGGCCTCGGTGAGCAGCAGCGCAAGAAGCTGTTCGACAAGCTCTCCTGAGCGTTGCTCGTCGTGGTGTCCGGCCCCGGCGGGGTCGGCAAGGGCACGGTCCTCGAACGGGTCCGTAGCCGCGACCCGCGCTTGTGGCTGTCGCGCAGCTGGACCACCCGGCCGCGCCGTCCGGGGGAGGACGAGGACAGCTATGTGTTCGTGGACCGAGCCACGTTCCTCCGCCACCTCGAGCGCGACGGGTTCCTCGAGCACAACGAGCTGTCGACCAACGGCCAGCTCTACGGCACACCGATCCCCGACCCGCCGGCCGACCGCGACGTCCTCCTGGAGATCGAGGTCAACGGCGCCCGGCAGGTCAAGGTCCGCTTCCCCGACGCCCGGATGATCCTCATGGTGGCGCCGTCGGCAGAGGTCCAGGCCGACCGGCTCAGAGCGCGAGGCGACGACGCCGAGTCGGTGACCAGTCGTGTGGTCCTCGGGGCCGAGGAGGAGGCCGTCGGCCGGGCCATGGCCGACGACGTCGTCGTCAACGACGACGTCGAACGGGCCGCCGCAGAGGTGGCAGGTATACTCGCCCGGTACCGCAGCGAGGAGTAGCGACTGCCATGGCCGAGCGCCGACCCACCATGATGGAACCCCCCGTGGAGCACCTGCTGGACCGGGTGGACTCCAAGTTCACCCTGGTCACGTTGGCGGCCATGCGCGGCCGCCAGATCAACTCCTACTTCAACCAGCTCGGTGAGGGCCTGGGCACGATCGTCCCGCCCCAGGTGGCGTCGGTGTCACGCAAGCCGCTGTCGATCGCCCTCGAAGAGGTGGCGGTGGGCAAGATCACCTATCACCGTCCCACCGAGGAGGAGCTCGCCGAGGGCACCGAGGGGGCCGGCAAATAGCACTCGACGCGCCGATCCTGCGGGGTCGGCGAGTCGTTCTCGGCGTGACCGGCGGCATCGCGGCCTACAAGGCCATCGACGTCTGCCGGCGGCTGATGGATGCCGGCGCGTTCGTGAGCCCGGTGCTGACCACGGCGGCCACCCACTTCGTCGGCGCCCAGACCTTCTCGGCATTGGCATCCGAGCCGGCCCGGTTGTCGCTGTGGAACGAGGCCGAGCCCATCCCCCACACCGTGCTGGGCCAGCGCGCCGATCTGATCCTGGTGGTACCAGCCACCGCCCGGCTGATCGGCGCCTACGCCGCCGGCCTCTCGTCGGACCTGATCACCGCCACCCTGCTGGCCACCCGGGCTCCGGTCGTCATCTGCCCGGCGATGCACACCGAGATGTGGGAGCACCCGGCCGTGACGGAGAACCTGGCGGTGCTGCGCCGCCGGGGCGTGCACGTCGTCGAGCCTGCAGTGGGCCGCCTGGCCGGCGGCGATGCTGGCGCAGGCCGCCTGGCCGACCCCGTCGACATCGTGGCGGCGGCGACCGGCGTGCTCGGCGGCGGTGCGCTGGCCGGCACCCGGGCCGTGGTCACCGCCGGTGGCACCCGCGAGCCCATCGACCCCGTGCGCTTCGTCGGGAACCGCTCATCGGGCAAGCAGGGCCATGCGGTGGCCGCCGAGCTGGGCCGCCGGGGCGCGACAGTCACCCTGATCACCACCGCCGCTCTCGGCGGCCCGCCGGGCGCGGACGTGATCCGCGTCGAGACGGCCGCCGAGATGCAGGCGGCGCTCGACGATCACGCCGCCACCGCCGATGTGATCGTCATGGCCGCCGCCGTCGCCGACTTCCGTCCGAAGGCGATCGCCGCCACCAAGCTGAAGAAGGCCGACGGCGTCCCCCAGATGATCCTCGAGCCGACGCCGGACCTGCTGGCCGGGCTGGGGGCCCGGCGCCGGCCGGGCCAGGTCCTCGTCGGCTTCGCCGCCGAGACAGCCGGGGCACCCGATGCGCTCCGCCGGGCGGCGGAGAGCAAGCTGGCGGCCAAGCGCGTCGACCTGATCGTGGCCAACGACGTCTCCGCTCCCGGTGTGGGCTTCGCCCACGACACCAACGCGGTGTTGATCGTCGGCGCCGACGGAAGCGCCGTGGACGTCGAGCTGGCCGACAAGGTGCGGGTGGCTGCCGCCATCGTGGATGCTGTGGTGGCCTACCGGGCCGCCGCCGTTCCGTCCCCTTCCCCAGAGACTGCCGAGGAGCACCCGTGAATCGTTGGACGTTCACCTCAGAATCGGTGACCGAGGGTCACCCCGACAAGATGGCCGACCAGATCTCCGACGCGGTGCTCGATGCCATCATCGCCGAAGACCCCAGGGGCCGGGTGGCGTGCGAGACGCTCCTCACCACCGGGCTGGTCGTGGTGGCCGGCGAGATCACCACCACCGCCTACGTGGAGATCCCCGCTCTCGTGCGCGACGTGGTCAGCTCCATCGGCTACACCAGCTCCGACATGGGCTTCGACGCCCGCACCTGCGGGGTGTCGGTGGCCGTGGGTGCCCAGTCGCCCGACATCGCCCAGGGCGTCGACACCGCGTTCGAGGTCCGGTCCGGCACCAGCGGCGAGGACATCTTGAACGCCCAGGGCGCCGGCGACCAGGGGATGATGTTCGGCTACGCGTGCGACGAGACCGACGATCTCATGCCGATGCCGATCTGGTTGGCTCACCGCCTGTCGCAGCGGCTGAGCGAGGTGCGCAAGGCGGGCACGTTGCCCTACCTCCGGCCCGACGGCAAGACCCAGGTCACCCTCGACTACGAGGACGGGCGGCCGGTACGGCTGCGGACTGTGCTCATCTCCACCCAGCACAGCCCGGCGGTCGACCTGGCCGAGCAGCTGCCCGCCGACCTGCGCGAGCACGTCATTGCCCCGCTGATCCCCGCCGACTTCGCCGACGATGGCTACGCCGTGCTGACCAACCCCACCGGGAAGTTCGAGCTTGGCGGCCCCCACGCCGACGCCGGCCTCACCGGGCGCAAGATCATCGTCGACACCTACGGCGGCGCCGCCCGCCACGGCGGCGGTGCCTTCTCCGGCAAGGATCCCTCGAAGGTCGACCGGTCCGCCGCCTACGCCGCCCGTTGGGTGGCCAAGCACGTGGTGGCGTCCGGTGCGGCCCGGCGCTGCGAGATCCAGGTGGCCTACGCCATCGGCGTGGCCCAGCCGGTGTCGATCATGGTCGACAGCTTCGGCACCGAGACCGTGGACCCCGACCGCATCTCCGCCGCGGTGCGCGAGGTGTTCGACCTGCGGCCGGCCGCCATCATCCGCCAGCTCGACCTGCGCCGGCCCATCTACCGCAAGACCGCGGCATACGGGCACTTCGGCCGGAACGACAAGGAGTTCACCTGGGAGCACACCACCCGGTTGGACGACTTCCGCTCCGCCGTCGGCATCTAGGGATCCCGCATCCCGCCGCCGGACTCGACCGGGCCGGCGCAACCGGCAGTGGTGCGGGTCCTGCCCGACGTCGCCGCCATCGACAAGGAGTTCGACTACACCGTCCCCCCCGACCTGGCCGGCTCGGTGGGCCTGGCCGGCTCGGTGGGCCTGGCCGGCTCGGTGGGCGTCGGCACCGAGGTGCGCATCGCCCTCGGGGCCCGTCGCGTGGGGGGTTGGGTCCTCGACGGCACGGTATCGCCGCCCGCCGGCGTGGTGGTGCGGCCGCTCGCCAAGATCCGCGGCTGGGGTCCGCCGCCGGCCGTGGTCGACCTGGCCGGTTGGGCGGCGTGGCGGTGGGCCGGGCGGCGAGCCGCGCTCCTGGCCACCGCGTCGGCCCCGACCGCCATCCGCCACCTGCCCGCGCCCGCCCTGCGGCCCCCGGCGATGCCCACCAACCCGGGTCTGGATCCCGCCGCCCTGTCGACGGCCCTGGCCGCCGGCGGGACAGTGATCGCCCGCCTGCCGCCCGCCGCCGACCCGACGCCCCTGGTGGCGGCGGTGGCCCAACGAGGATCCACCCTGGTCGTCGTACCATCCCTCGCCCGGGCTGCCATCCTGGGCCGGCGTCTGCGCCGGGCCGGCGCCGACGTCGCCGTCCTGCCCGACGACTGGGCGCAGGCCCGGGCCGGGGCGGGCGTGGTGATCGGCGCCCGGGCGGGGGCGTGGGCGCCCTGCCCGGACCTGTCCGCGATCGTGGTGGTCGACGGCCACGACGAGGCGCTCACCCAGGAGCAGGCCCCCACGTGGAACGCCACGGCCGTAGCCAGGGAACGGGCCCGGCGGGCCGGGATCCCCTGCGTGGTCACCAGCGCCTGCCCGACCCTCGAGCTGCTTGTCGATGCCGCCCTGCTCACCGTCGCCCCGCAGGCCGAGCGGGACGGCTGGTCCGCCATCGAGGTGGTTGACCGGCGGTCCGACGATCCGCGCTCCGGTCTGTACTCTTCGCGAGTCGTCGCCGCCCTGCGGGCGGCTGTTGGCGACTCCACCAGCGACTCGCCGTTGGTGTGCGTCCTGAACCGGACCGGTCGGGCCCGGCTGCTCGCCTGCGGCGCGTGTGGCGAGCTCGCTCGCTGCGAGCGCTGCGGCGGCCTGGTCGGGCAGGCGGCGGCATCCGAGCCGCCGTACCCGCTGGTCTGCGGGCGATGCGGCGCGTCACGCCCAGGACTCTGCCTCCACTGCGGCTCCATCGCCCTGAGACACCTGCGGGTCGGAGTCAGCCGGGCTCGCGAGGAGCTGGAGGCGCTGGTCGGCTGCCCGGTCGCCGAGGTGTCGGCGTCCGGCAAGGGTTCGAGCGGACCGTCAGCCGCCGTGGTGGTGGGCACCGAGGCGGTGCTGCACCGCGTGGCCCGGGCTGCCGGCGTGGTCTTCTTGGACTTCGACCAGGAGCTGTTGGCGCCCCGCTACCGCGCCGACGAGGAGGCCCTGGCCATGCTGGCCCGGGCCTCGCGCCTCGTCGGCGGCCGCCATCCCGGCGGCGGTCGGCCTCCCGGACGAGTCGTGGTGCAGACCCGGCTGCCGGGGCATCCCGTGCTCCTCGCCGCCACGGTGGCCGACCCCGCCCGCCTGGTGGCCGTCAGCAGCCTGGTCCGCCGGGAGCTGCAGCTGCCGCCCTACGGGGCGCTCGCCGTGGTGTCGGGCCCGGCTGCGGCCCGCTACATCGAGGGCCTGGTGGCCGTCGCCGGCGGGGCTGGCGGTGCGGTCGGCGGTGGTGCGGTCGGTGGTGGTGCGGTCGGTGGTGGTGCGGTCGGTGGTGGTGCGGTCGGTGGTGGTGCGGTCGGTGGTGGTGCGGTCAGTGGTGCGGTCACCGTGCTCGGTCCCGAGGCGGGTCGTTGGGTGGTGCGGGCGCCGACCGTGGCGGTCATGGCCGACGCCCTGGCGTCGGTCCGGCGCCCGCCCGGGCGGCTGCGGGTCGAGGTGGACCCCCGTCGGGTGTGAGCGGCGCCGACCGCTCCGGGCCACGCCGGTGGAGGAGTGGTCAGTATGTTCGAATGGGTCGAACATACTGACCACTGGTCCGGGACCGGTGCGACAGCGACTCAGGTCCAGGCTTTGCGGCGCAGCTCGTAGAGCGCCACGGCCGTGGCGGTGGCCACGTTCAAGGAACCGACCCGGCCGAGCTGGGGTATGAAGCCGACGGCGTCGCAGGCGGCCAGGGTGGCGGGCGACAGCCCACGATCCTCGTGGCCGACCGCGAGGCACACGTCGGCGCCGACATCGAGCAGGTGCAGCGGGACGGCGTCGTCGGCCAGCTCCAGGCCGACCACGCTGTAGCCGTCCTCCCGGGCGGCGTCGGCCGCGTCGGGGGAGCGCTCGAACACCGACCACGACAGGTATCGCTCCGTTCCCATCGAGGTCTTGCCGGCCTTGCTGTGCCCGGGCGAGATGCTGCCCGCCCCCAGGTAGAGGTGGTCGACCCGGAAGGCGGCTGCGGTCCTGGCGATGGCCCCAACGTTCCACGGCGAGGCCACTCCGTCAAGGAGCAGCGCCACCCGACCATCCGTGCGGCGGTGCCAGTCCCGGTGGAGGCGCTTGAGGTCGGTGGGGCCCAGCTGCCTCATCCCGCCCCTCCTGCCCTGGTCACCCGGAGAAGCCGGTACCCCTGCTTGGAGCCGGTGCGCACCACCGTCCAGCCCTCGCCACGCAACCAGGTGCCGAGCGAATCGCCACCCAGGTGCTTGTGCACCACCAGGTGGGCGGTCCCTCCATCGGCGAGGCGGCCGAGCCATGTCTCGAGCAGGGCGTGCAGGGCGTCCTTGCCGATGCGGATCGGCGGGTTGGACCACAGGGCCGCGAACCGGACATCGGGCGGCACGCCATCGGGGGTGCAGGCCCGCACGTTGGTCAGGCGCAGGTCGGCCGCGTTTGCCCGGGCCAGGGCCACTGCCCGCTGGTTGACGTCCACCGCCCACACGGTCACCCCCGATGCCCGGGTGGCCAGGGCGACGGCGATGGGGCCGTACCCGCAGCCCAGGTCGAGCACATCGCCGCCGGCCGGTGGATCGCCGTCGGCGCGCAGGAGAGCGATGGTCCCGGGATCGACCCGGGTGACACTGAAGACGCCCCGATCGACCTGCAGCTCGACGTCGAGGTCGGGCAGCCGCAGGCCCACGTGGCCGGGTCGGGAGCCGACCGCGGGGTCGGTGGTGAAGTACTGGCCGGCGCCCATCGCCGGGAGGGTACCGGCCCCCTGGCCGCTACGCTGATACGCCGTGACTGCCTTCCCGATTCGCATGTACGGCGATCCGGTGCTCACCCAGCGCGCCACTGAGGTCGCCGACATCGACGGGCGCCTGGCCCGCCTGGCCGCCGACATGGTCGAGAGCATGCACGTGGCCCAGGGCGCCGGGCTGGCCGCGCCGCAGATCGGCGTCCAGCGGCGGCTCTTCGTCTACCAGCTCGGCGACGCCGCGCCCCGGACGGTCGTGAACCCGGTCATCGCCGAGCGACGGGGCGAGTGGTCCCACGAAGAGGGCTGCCTGTCGATCCCCGAGCAGTACTTCGACATCGTCCGCCCCAAGGAGATCCACCTGACCGGTTGGGACCTCGATGGCAACGAGGTATCCATCGAGGCCGACGAGTACGAGGCCCGTTGCCTCCAGCACGAGATGGATCATCTCGACGGGCGGCTGTTGCTCGAGCTGCTCGATGCCGACCAGCGCAAGAAGGCGCTCCGGGTGCTGCGCCGGCAGGCGGAGCGCGCCGACCGCACCGTTCGCTGAGGGCCTCCGCTGCGCCTCTGCTTCCTGGGCACGCCCGATGCGGCGGCCGTCAGCCTCCGAGCGCTGGTCGGCGCCGGCCACGACGTGGCCGTCGTCGTCAGCCGTCCCGATCGACGGCGAGGGCGGGGCGCACCACCGACGCCCAGTCCGGTCAAGGCGGCCGCTCTCGAGCTGGGACTGCCCGTCACCGACCAGGTAGCCGACGTAACCACCGCCGGCGCCGAGCTAGGCGTGGTTGTGGCGTACGGCCGGATCATCAGGCCGGACGTGCTCGCCCGGCTCTCGATGGTGAACGTGCATTTCTCTCTCCTGCCCCGTTGGCGCGGCGCCGCTCCCGTCGAGCGGGCCATCCTGGCCGGCGACCGTGAGACGGGCGTCTGCCTGATGGCCTTGGAGGAGGGTCTCGACACCGGGCCGGTCTACCGCCGGAGAGCAGTGGCCATCGGGGCGCGGGAGACGGCCAGCGCGCTGCGGGCCCGGTTGGCCGACCTGGGCGCCGATCTGCTCACCGCTGCGCTGGCGGAGGGCCTACGGGTGCCCGAGCCCCAGGTCGGTGAGGCGACCTATGCCGCCAAGATCGAGCCCGAGGACCTCCATCTGGATTGGAGCCGCCCGGCCGCCGAGCTGGACCGTGTCGTGCGCGCCGGCCGGGCCTGGACGACGCTCCAGGGCCGGCGGCTCCTGGTCCTGGACGCCGAGGTGGTGCCCGCTCCGGCCGAGGGGGCGCCCGCTCCGGCCGGGCCGGCGATCACCGGGCCGGCTGAGGTGGCTGCTGCTCCGGCGGCGCCAGCGCCCACCGGGACGCTCGCCGACGGGGTGGTGCGCACCGGCGTAGGCGGACTACGGCTGGTGCGTGTCCAACCCGAGGGGCGCGGACCAATCGACGCGGCGGCCTGGTGGCGCGGTGCCCGCCTGGCGCCGGACACCCGGCTGGGCCGGTGAGCACCGCCGGAAGCCGTGCGCCTCGCAGGCGCGGACCGGCCTCCGGTCGGCACACGGCGCGTGGCGTCGCCCTGGAGGCGCTGGTAGCCATCGAGGGGGGCGCCCGGGCGAACCTGGTCGTCCCTGACCTCCTCGGAGCCAGCGACCTGGACGGTCGCGATCGCGGCCTGGTCACCGAGCTGGTCTACGGCACCACCCGTATGCGCCGGGCGCTCGACTGGCTGGCGGCCCGGTACCTCCGGACCGCGACCGACGCCACTGTGCAAGCCGCCCTCCGCATGGGCGCCTACCAGCTGACGTTCCTGCGGGTCCCGCCGCACGCCGCAGTGTCGGCCACGGTGGCCGAGGTCGGCGGGCCGGGTCGCACCGTCGTCAACGCCGTGCTGCGCCGGTTGTCCGAAGAGGTCGAGCGCGGGCCCGTGCGGTGGCCGGACCCGGCGACCGAGCTGTCGTACCCGGACTGGATCGTCGGCCGCCTGGCCCACGACCTCGGCACCGGCCCGGCCCGCGACGCCATGTCGACCATGAACCAGGCGGCCCAAGTAACCACCCGCGCCGACGGGTACGTCCAGGACCGGGCCAGCCAGTGGGTCGCCGCGATCGTCGCAGGAGAAGGCGGCGATCGTCTCCTCGACCTGTGTGCCGCGCCCGGGGGCAAGGCAACGGCTCTGGCCTACGGGCCTCCCAGCCCCGGCCATGGTGCAGACAGCGGCCCGCTGCCGCCCGCCTCCGGGACATCGGCCCCCGCGGAGGGCGCGTCGGCGTCGGCGAGGCCGGCGATCGTCGTCGCCGGCGACCTAGCGATGGCCCGCACTCGGGTCATCGCAGGCAACGCCGACGACCTCGGCCTGGCCAACGTCGTCGCCGTAGTGGCCGATGGCCTGCGGCCGCCCTGGCGACCCGACTCGTTCGACCAGGTGCTCGTCGACGCGCCGTGCTCCGGACTAGGAGTCCTGCGCCGGCGCCCGGATGCCCGTTGGCGGGTGCAGCCAGGCGACGTCGAACGACTCACCCGGCTGCAGGCCAACCTGGTGTCGGCAGCCCTGCGGCTGGTCGGGCCGGGCGGGATCGTGACCTACAGCGTGTGCACCCTGACCCGGGCGGAGACGGCCGGCGTCGACCACTGGCTGGCCCAGGCCTACCCCGAGTGCGTGCCCCTGGCGCCGCCGGCGGCGCCGTGGCAACCGTTGGGAAGGGGCGCCCTCCTGCTTCCACAGGCGGCCGACACCGACGGCATGTACCTCCTGCGGGTGCGCCGCCCGGTCTGAGTAGCCATCGCCCCCGGGGCGCAGGAGGGCGGTCGCCGCCCGGGGCGCAGGAGGGCGGTCGCCGCCTGGGTGCAGGAGGGCGGTCGCCGCCCGGGGTGATGCATCGTTCGCGCGATAACCCAGGAACGTTCCTGGGTTATCGCGCAAACGATGCGAATGGCCTGCCGGCACCGGCTCCGGGCCGGCGCGGCGCCACGGAGATTCCGGTCGGACCCGGGATTCCCGGGCGCACCCTAGATTGGGCGGCGATGACCCGCATCGCGACCTCGATCCTGTCGGCGGACTTCGCCGCGCTCGGTGACGACATCAACCGGATGGCGCCGGAGACGGATTGGCTGCACGTGGACGTCATGGACGGGCACTTCGTGCCCAACCTGACCATCGGGCCGCCGGTGGTGTCCGCCATCCACGCCCACACGGACCTCTACCTCGACTGCCACCTCATGATGAGCGAGCCCGGGCGGTACCTGGAAGCGTTCCGCCGCGCCGGCGCGGCGAGCTGCAGCGTCCACGTCGAGGTCGGGGGCACCCAGGACCTCGTCGACCAGATGCGGGGATTGGGATTGCAGGTGGGCCTGGCCATCAACCCGGAGACGGACCTGTCGGCGTGCCTGCCATGGCTCGACCAGATCGACCTCCTGCTTGTGATGACCGTGCACCCCGGCTTCGGCGGCCAGGAGTTCATGACCGAGGTGATACCGAAGATCGCCGCCGCCCGGCAGGCCATCGACGCCGCCGGTCTCGACGTGATCCTGGAGGTCGACGGGGGTATCGACGTGGAGACGGCTTCGCTGGTTGCCGGCGCCGGGGCCGAGATGCTGGTCTCCGGCAGTGCCATCTTCGGCGCCGACGACCCGCCCGCCGCCGCCCGTGCCATCCGAACGGCGGCCGCCGCATCACAGGCCCCCGCATCACAGGCCGCCGCGTCACGGGCCGCTGGGCCGCAGGCGGCTGCACCAGAGGCCGCCAGGCTGCGGATAGGGCCGGCCGGCTCGACGCGGCAATGGCCGTGAGCGACAACGGCGCCCGCCCAGCGCGCCAGGCCAAGGTCGTCACCGTCTCCGATGGCGTCATGGCCGGCACGCGAGAGGACCGCTCCGGCCAGGTCCTGGCCGATGCCCTCGGGATGGCCGGCTTCGAGGTGGTCGGGCGCAGCGTGATCGCCGACGGCGTGGCTGCGGTCGCCGGCGAGCTGGCCAGGGTGGCAGCCGGCTTCGTCGGCGTGATCGTGACCACCGGAGGCACCGGCTTCGCGCCGCGCGACCAGACCCCCGAGGGGACGAGCGAGATCCTGGAGCGCAGCGCTCCCGGCCTGGCCGAGGCCATGCGCCTGGTGAGCCCGCTCGGTCGGCTCTCTCGGGGCGTGGCCGGCATCCGGGGTCACGCCATCATCCTGAACACCCCAGGGTCACCGAAGGGCGCGGCCGAGTGCCTCGGTGCCGTGATCGATGTGCTCCCTCACGCCCTGGAGCTGTTGAGCCAGCAGCCGACCGATCACCCCTGAGCATCCGGTGACTGCCGACGAGATCTGGATGGGTGAAGCCCTCACCGCCAGCCTGGAGGCCCGCACCCGGACGGCACCGAACCCGTGGGTGGGGTGCGCGATCGTCCCGGCCGGCGACGACCCCGTCGTCCTGGGGGCCACCGAGCCGCCGGGGCAACGCCACGCCGAGGCCGTTGCCCTGGCGCTGGCCGGCGACGCGGCCCGGGGTGCTACGGCCTACGTCACCCTGGAGCCCTGTAGCCACCAGGGGCGAACACCGCCGTGCGCCGACGCCTTGGTGGCCGCCGGCGTTGCCCGGGTCGTGATCGCCGTCCTCGACCCCGACCCCCGGGTGGCCGGCCTGGGCGCAGCCGCCCTACAGGCGGCCGGAGTCGACGTCACCGTCGGCGTGGCGGCGGCGGAGGCCGAGGAGATCCTGGCCCCGTACCTGCGTCAGCGGCGCACGGGGCGACCCTTGGTGGTCCTCAAGCTGGCGGCCACCATTGACGGCCGCATCGCCGCGCCCGACGGCTCCAGCCGGTGGATCACCGGTCCCGTGGCGCGAGCCGACGCCCACCGTCTGCGGGCCGAGAGCGGAGCGGTCCTGGTAGGTGCCGGCACCGTGCGGGCCGATGACCCGGCTTTGACGACCCGTTCGGCCGACGGGCCCGATCCTCTCCGCCTGGTCCTGGGAGCGGTGGCGCCCGACGCCCGGGTCCAGCCGGCGGAGTCGGTCACCGGCAACCTCGAGGCGATCCTCGACGACCTCGGCCGGCGGGGCATCCTGCAATTGCTGGTGGAGGGCGGTGCCGGGGTGGCTGGTCAACTCCACCGCCTCGGGCTGGTCGACCGCTACGTGCTCTACCTGGCGCCGGCCCTGGCTGGCGGCGACGACGGGCTGGGGATGTTCGCCGGTCCCGGCGCCCCCACCATGGACGCCGTATGGCGGGGCCGGATCCTCGGGGTGCGCCAGCTCGGACCCGATCTTCGCCTCGATCTGTCCCGTTGAGTGGGAAGTCGACGGAATGTTCCGGACAGAAGCTCCTGCGGGCGGCAATATCTGGACCGGTGAGCGGTCTGACGGGTTGGCCGATCGCTCTCCGTGGCATATCCTGGTGCTGTGTTCACCGGGATCGTCGAGGAGCTGGGCCGGGTGCGCCACGTCGAACGACGAGGCGACGGCCGGCGCCTGGCCTTCGATGCACCGCTCGTGCGGACGGGTGCCGGGCTTGGCGACTCGATCGCCGTGAACGGCTGTTGCCTCACCGTCGTGGAGCTCGGCGACGGCTGGTGGTCCGTCGACGCGGTGGGGGAGACCCTGGATCGCACGAGCCTCAGCGACCTCGCAGTTGGCGATGCCGTGAACCTGGAGCGACCGGTGCGGGTCGACGACCGCCTCGGGGGGCACCTGGTGCAGGGCCACGTCGACGCCGTCGGCCAGGTGGTCGACGCCGCCCCGGCGCTGCGGATCGCCGCACCGGATGCCCTGGCGCCGTTCATCGTCACCAAGGGCTCGATCACCGTCGATGGCTGCAGCCTCACCGTCGTCGATGTCCTCGAAGACGGTTTCACCGTGGCGATCATCCCGCACACGTCAGCGGTCACGACCCTCGGGACGAAGGGCCCCGGGGCGGCGGTGAACCTGGAGGTCGACGTGATCGCCAAGTACGTCCAGCGACTCCTGCAGACCGGTGCCGCGTCGCCCTACGCCCACGGAGGCAGCTGACATGACCCTGGCCCGCATCGAGGACGCGGTGGCGGCCATCGGCCGCGGCGAGATCGTGGTCGTGGTCGACGACGAGGATCGCGAGAACGAGGGCGACCTCATCATGGCGGCCGAGTTCGTTACGCCCGAGCGCCTGGCCTTCTTCGTTCGCTACACCTCAGGCCTGATCTGCGCGCCGATCACCAACGAACGGGCCGACGAGCTCGACCTGCCGCTCATGGTCAACCGGAACACCGAGATCCAGCGGACGGCGTTCACCGTGACGGTGGACTACCGCTACGGCACGACGACGGGGATCTCGGCGTCGGACAGGGCGGCGACCGTCCGGGCGTTGGTCGATCCGGCCACCAGGCCCGACGACCTGGCCCGGCCCGGCCACGTCCACGTCCTGCGAGCACGCAACGGCGGCGTCCTCAAGCGGGCCGGCCACACCGAGGCCGCCGTCGACCTGGCCCGCATGGCCGGGCTGACGCCCGCCGGCATCCTCTGCGAGGTGGTTACCGCCGACGGCCTGGGCATGGCCCGGCGCGACGAGCTGGAGGCCTTCGCTGAAGAGCACGGCCTGCTGTTCGTCACCATCGCCGACCTCGTTCGCTACCGCCGGCACAGCGAGCGCCTGATCCGGCGCACGGCCACCGCACGGGTGCCAACCGACCACGGCGAGTTCACCTGCGTGGCCTACGAGAGCGTGCTCGACGGCGAGACGCACCTGGCGTTCGTGCGGGGCGAGCCCGAGGGTCAGGAGAACGTGCTCGTGCGCGTGCACAGCGAGTGCCTCACCGGCGACGTGTTCGGCAGCCGGCGCTGCGACTGCGGCGAGCAGCTGCAGCGGGCCATGGAGGTGATCGCCGCAGAGGGGCGTGGCGTGATCGTGTACCTCCGGGGTCACGAGGGTCGCGGCATCGGGATCACCAACAAGCTTCACGCCTACCAGCTGCAGGATGGGGGCCTCGACACGGTCGACGCCAACATCGAGCTGGGTCTGCCCGTCGACAGTCGCGAGTACGGCATCGGCGCCCAGATCCTGGTGGACCTCGGCATCACGACCATGCGCATCCTGACGAACAACCCGGCCAAGCGCGGTGGCCTCGACGGCTTCGGCCTGGAGATCGTCGAGCAGATCCCCATCACCTCCGAACCGAACCCGGAGAACATCCACTACCTGCGGACCAAGGCCGAGCGGATGGGCCATCTCATGAGCGGCGTGGAGGGCATCGATGGCGCGGTCTGACATTGACGGACCCGAAGAGATTGACGGACCCGAAGAGATTGACGGACCCGAAGAGGGCGACGCCACTGACGCCGGCGCGCCCTACCGAGGTGGCGCCGTGTTCGAAGGGCACCTGGCCGGGACCGGCATGCGCATCGCCCTGGCCTGCAGCCGGTTCAACGACCTCATCACCGATCGGTTGCTGGCCGGCGCCACCGACACGTTGCGTCGCCTCGGTGTGGCTGACATCGACGTGGACGTGGCCTGGGCGCCAGGTGCGTTCGAGCTCCCTCTGGTCGCCGACCGCCTGGCGGCGAGCGGGCACTACGACGCGGTCGTGACCCTCGGTGCGGTGATCCGCGGCGCCACGTCGCACTACGACCTGGTGGCCGGGCAGTGCGCGGCCGGCGTGGCCCGGGTCGCCATCGACCACGGCCTGCCGGTCGTGTTCGGCGTCCTCACCACCGAGACCATCGAGCAGGCCATCGAACGGGCCGGCACCAAGGCCGGCAACAAGGGCGCCGAGGCGGCCGCCACCGCGGTGGAGATGGCTGACCTGCTCCGACGCCTGCCGCCCGAGCGTGACCGCTCGGCCGAGGACCGGGAACGACCCGACCACCAGGAATGACTGGCGGTCCGACCCGGTAGGGTTCGAGGCCGTGCTGCGACTCGTCCTGCCGAAGGGCTCGCTCGAGAAGGCGACCCTCGACCTGTTCGCCGCCGCCGATCTGGCCGTGCAGCGCAGCTCGGAGGTCGACTACCGGGCCAGCATCGACGATCCCCGCGTCGCCGACGTTCGCATCCTGCGCCCACAGGAGATCCCCCGCTACGTGGCCGAGGGCATGTTCGACCTGGGCATCACCGGGCGCGACTGGGTGGAGGAGACCGGCAGCGCGGTCGAGTCGCTGGGTGAGCTGCACTACAGCAAAGCCACGTCGCGGCCCATCCGGGTGGTGGTGGCCGTGGCCGCCGACTCGCCGGCGCAGTCGGTCGCCGACCTGCCGCCCGGGGTGCGCGTGAGCACTGAGTACGTCGGCCTGACCGAGCGGTTCTTCGCGACCCACGGCATACCGGCCGAGGTTCGCATGTCCTACGGAGCGACCGAGGCCAAGATTCCCGAGATCGCCGACGCGGTGGTGGAGATCACCGAGACCGGCCGGGCCCTGCGCGCGGCGGGGCTGCGGATCATCGACACGGTGCTTGTCTCGCACACCGAGCTGATCGCCTACCCGGCCGCGTTTGCCGACGATGACAAGCGCCATGCCATGCAGCAGCTGCTCTCCCTGCTGCAGGGCACGCTCGTCGCCCGCAGCCGGGTGTTGGTGAAGGTGAACGTCGGCCGGGCTGACCTGGACCGGGTGATCGCCCTGCTGCCGGCCATGAAGTCGCCCACCGTCTCCCAGCTCTTTGGGGCAGACGACTTCGCGGTGGAGGCGGTGGTGCCGAAGGAGGCCATCAACACGTTGATCCCGGCGCTGAAGGACAGCGGCGCCAGCGACATCATCGAGCTGCCGATCGCCAAGATCGTGCCGTGACCGTGACCGTGACCGTGACCGTGACCGGGACCGTCACCGCCTTCGACGAGCACCGCGGCCTGGGTGAGGTCGAGGCCGACGGGGGCGCGACCTTCCTCTTCCACTGCACCCAGATCGCAGACGGCAGCCGCAGCATCGCCACGGGCACGGCGGTGGCGTTCGACGTCGTCGCCGGCCATCGCGGGCGGTGGGAGGCCGCCGCCCTGCGCCCCGGGGGGTAGGGCCCGCCCTGCGCCTTGAGCTGGAGCAGCCCGCCGATCATCGAGGGACTCACGGCTCCGTCGGGGGCGCCTCGCCTGCTGCCGTGCGGATCTGGACGAACGCCATCCGCAGCTGGTTCAGTCCGTCGGTCAGCTGGCTCTCTGTCTCGCCGAGGCGACTGCCGACCGCGTCGACCACGCCCGCCAGCGCGTCGATCGCCAGGCGGGCCTGCTCCAGCTGCGGTGGCTGGAGCGACAGGTGGATGGCGGCCAGCTCGAAGAGGCCGAAGGCATGGTTGGCCACGACCATCTCGGCCGGGGCCTGGGCCAGCTCGTCGCGCAGGTCTGCCATCTGGGCCTGCATCTCGTCGGGAGTCAGCTCGGCACTCGGCTCGGGTGCGGAGGGGGTGCCGGCGGGTGGGGGACCTGCGGGTGCATCGGTGCTCGTCGGGCCGGAGGGGGACCCCTGTCCCGGAGGTGGCTCGGCCGGCGCCGTCGGTGTCCGCCGGATCGGTCGCTCGCCGTCTGGCGTCCAAAGCGTGCTCATTGCGCTACCCTATGGGGAAACCGAATACAGGGAAGCGGGGCTTCGGTCTCCACCCGCGCCAGGCAGGCTCTCGGGCATGGCTGTGCCGGGTCGTTCGACCACCGTGTTGGTGGGCGTTGCTTCCCGACGCCTGCCTTCTTCGCGTCACGCCAGTGAGGCGCCGGGGGCGGCATGACGATCGAGGAGTGATGTCGCATACCCGCTGCACCTGACCAGAGCGACCACCGGGTCAACGACCGGATCCGGGCTCGCGAAGTTTTGCTCATCGACCCCGACGGCGAGAAGCTCGGCGTCAAGGCCCTGCCCGAGGCGCTGAACATCGCCCGCCAGATGGATCTCGATCTGGTGGAGGTGGGCGCACAGGCCAACCCGCCGGTCTGTCGGATCATGGACTTCAACCGCTTCAAGTACGAGGCGGCGCAGCGGGCCAAGGAATCGCGGAGGAAGACCACCAGCACCAGCATCAAGGAGATGAAGTACCGGCCCAAGATCGGGACCGGTGACTTCGACACCAAGACGCGCCAGGTGGCTCGCTTCCTCGGCGAAGGGCACAAGGTCAAGATCACCATCATGTTCCGAGGCCGTGAAATGAGCCATCCCGAGCTGGGCAAGAAGATCCTGGACCACGTGGCCGACACCGTCGGTGACGTGGCCAAGGTGGAGGCCGCTCCCAAGCTCGACGGTCGCAACATGATCATGGTCCTGGCCCCCGATCGCCGGGCCCAGCAAGCGGCCAAGGCCGCCCCGGTGGGCGCCGACCCCGCTGTTGCTCCCGCCCCCTCGGGGAACGGCGCGGCGGCGGCCCCGGCGGCGGCGGCCCCGGTATCCACCAGCGCGGTGGAGGTACATGCGCCAGCCGCCCCGCCGGCCGGCGACGCCTAGTCCGGCGCTGACGCACACCATTCGCATCCGAAACCCCGACCCGTTCGGGTCAGGACCAGAGGAGCAACACCCATGCCGAAGATGAAGACCGATCGAGGAGCGGCAAAGCGGATAAAGGTGACCGGGAGCGGCAAGCTCCGTCGGCGCCGGGCTTTCCGCTCCCACATCCTGGAGAAGAAGTCCTCGACCCGCACGCGCCGTCTCGGTCGCGAGGCCTCAGTGTCGGCAAGCGATACCAAGGCGATCAAGCGGCTCCTGGGCCTCTGATCGTCCGGGCCCGCACCCGGCCCCCCTGTCACACACTCTCACCTTCCCACCCCACTCGCGACACCACTGTTCGCCACACGAAAGGAGCTTCCGATGGCTCGGGTCAAGCGCGCCGTCCATAGCAAGAAGCACCGTCGGGCCGTTCTCGAACAGGCCCAGGGCTACTACGGCAACAAGAGCCGCAGCTATCGGGCCGCCAACGAGCAGGTTCAGCACTCGCTGCAGTACGCCTTCCGCGACCGGCGCGCCCGCAAGGGCGACTTCCGCCAGTTGTGGATCCAGCGCATCAACGCCGCCACCCGGGTCCACGGGCTCAGCTACAGCCGCTTCGTCGCTGGCCTGCGAGCCGCCGAGGTCGAGGTGGACCGTAAGGTCCTCGCCGATCTCGCGGTTCGTGACCAGGCCGCCTTCGCCGCCCTCGTCGACCTGGCGCGCCGCGCCCCGGCGGCCGCGAGCGGCGACGCAGGGTCCGCTCCAGCCTGACGCGGAGGGCGTTCTGTCCCCCCTGGCCTACCGGCATCAACGAGTGCAGCGACTGCGGCGCCTCCTGGGGCGCCGCAGCACGCGTCGAGCGGAAGGCTGCTTCGTGGTGGAGGGCGTCAACGTGCTGCGCGCCGCGCTGGATGCTGGCGTCGCCATCGAGTCCGTCTACATCGATCCGTCCGGGGCCGGCCCTGAGGTCGACGAGCTGGTGGACCGCGTCGTCGCCCGTGGCGGCCGGGCGTTCGAGCTGGATGTCGGGGTGCTGGCCCGAGTGGCCGACACGGTCACGCCCCAACCGGTCCTGGCCGTGGTGGCGGACGTCGGCATCGCCCTCGCCCAGCTGGGCCGGCAGTCACCCCACCTGGTCTTGATCTGCGCCGATGTGCGGGACCCAGGAAACGCCGGAAACGTCCTGCGGTCGGCGGAGGCGTCCGGGGCCTCCGGGGTAGTCTTCGGAGACGGATCGGTCGATGTGTGGAACCCGAAGACGGTACGAGCGTCCGCCGGCGCGGTGTTCCAGGTGCCGGTCGTGTCCGGAGGCCCGATGGCAGAGGTGCTCGACGAGGTGAGGGCCTGGGGATTGCAGCTGCTCGGCACCGCCGCCACCGGCGGCCGGCCCTACACCGCAGTCGATCTCTGCCGACCCACCGCGCTGGTGCTCGGCAACGAGGCTCACGGGCTCACCGACGCGGCGACGTCGCGCCTCGACGGCCTGGTGACCATCCCCATGGACGGTCGGGCCGAGTCGCTCAACGTCGGCATGGCCGCCGCCGTGCTCTGCTTCGAGGCCGCCCGTCAGCGCCACCTTGCAGTGCGGCCGTGACCCGGGCCGCGCCCGGCCCCGGCGTCGTGTGGCCCGAGGCGGACGCTGATGGCGTTGTGTCGCCCGACGCGGGTGCTGGTGGCGTCGTGTCGCCCGACGCGCTGATCGAGCTGGGCCCCGACCGGCGGGTGGTGGCCGTCAACGACTGGGCAGCGCGACTGATCGGCCGCCCGCCCGCACAGCTGACAGGACAGGCTTGCGGGGAGCTGCTGGAGGACGGCGCCGGGGCACCCGTGTGGGTCGAGGGATGGCCGCCGGCCAGCCGGTTCCGCAGTGTGCGCAGGGTCCCCGAGCAGCGACTCGTCCTGCACCGGCCTGATGGCCGAAGGTTGCCGGTGACCGCGACGGCCTCGTTCACCCGCCACCCCGACGGGTCGGTCCTGGGGGCGGTTCTCGCCGTGCGCAACGATGCCGGCCGCAAGAGGGCGGACGGGACCGGAGCCATCGAGATCGTGTCCACGGTCAGTCACGAGCTGCGATCACCGCTGACCTCGGTCAAGGGTTTCACTAGCCTCATGCTCAACCGCTGGGACCGCCTCACCGACGAGCAGAAGCGCATGATGCTCGAGCAAGTCAACCACGACGCCGACCGGGTCACCCGGCTGATCACCGAGCTGCTCGACATCTCGAGGCTGGAGACCGGGCGCCTGGTCCTCCGCCGCCAGCTGGTCGACCTGTCCGTCCTCGCCGCGTCGGTGGTCGGCAAGGTACACCTGGAGTACGCCGACCTGGAAGCCGAGGTCTCGTTCCCCGATGCCTTCCCGCGGGTCTACGCCGATCCCGACAAGCTGGAGCAGGTATTGACCAACCTGGTCGAGAACGCCTGCAAGTACGCGTCGCCGCTGGGCCTGCGGATCATCGGGGCTCGCGGCACCGACGAGGTCACGGTCGGGGTGACCGACCGCGGGGCGGGGATCCCCGCATCCGACCTTCCGCAGGTGTTCGACAAGTTCTTCCGCCGCTCCGAGGGCAAGCCCACCGGATCCGGATTGGGTTTGTGGATCAGCCGAGGCTTGGTCGAAGCTCATGGGGGATCGCTGGTCGCCACCTCACAGCCGGGCATCGGATCGACCTTCTCCTTCACCCTCCCCCTGATCGACCTGGACGAGCCGCTCTCCCCATGACTCACAGTCACCACGAGCTCCTGAACGAGCTGGCGCACGTCGAGGCGGCAGCCCTGGCCGCGCTGGCCGCCGCCGCCGACGCCGCCGCGCTGCGACGAGCTCAGGGGGACATGCTGGGCAAGCGATCGGCGTTGGCCGGCCTGAACACCCGCCTGGCCGACATCGATCCTGACGAACGCAAAGAGGTCGGCCAGCAGCTCAACGCGGCGCGCCGTCGGATCACCGAGCTCGCCGACGAGCGGCGCGCTGGCCTGGCCGCCGCCGAGCGCCTCGAACGGATCGAGGCCGAACGGCTGGACCTCACCGAGACAACCATCCTGCTCCCCACCACCGGGCCGTCCCCCGCTGCGACACCTTTGCGACGCGGCCACCTGAACCTGGTGACCCAGACCCGCGACGAGCTGGAGGACACATTCGTGGCCCTGGGATTCGAGGTGGCCGAGGGGCCGGAGGCCGAGACGGACTGGTACAACTTCGAGGCGCTGAACATGCCCCCGGACCATCCGGCCCGGGGCATGTGGGACACGCTCTACCTGCGCCTCGGGCGCCCAGAGACGGTGCTGCTGCGCACCCACACCTCGCCGGTCCAGATCCGGCTCATGGAGTCGCGCCCGCCCCCGATCTACGCGGTGATGCCCGGCCGCTGCTACCGCCGCGACACCCCCGACGCGCGGCACCTGCCGGTGTTCCACCAGATCGAGGGCCTGGTGATCGACCGCGGCATCAGCCTGGCCCACCTGGCCGGCACCATCGAGGCGTTCACCTCGGCGTTCTTCGGCCCCAGCATCCGCACCCGGTTTCGCCCCAGCTACTTCCCCTTCACCGAGCCGTCCGCCGAGTTCGACATCACCTGCCCGATCTGCGGGGGGACGGGCTGTAGGACCTGCTCCGGTTCGGGTTGGGTCGAGCTGGGCGGGTGCGGGATGGTCGACCCGAACGTCTTCGCCGCCGTCGGCATCGACGCCGAGGCCTACAGCGGCTTTGCGTTCGGCTTCGGGATCGACCGCCTGGCCCAGATGCGGGCGGAGCTGCCCGACATGCGCACCCTGCTCGACAACGACCTGCGCTTCCTCACCCAATTCTAGGACCGACCCATGCGCGCCCCCCTCTCCTGGCTTCGTGACTACGCGACGTTCGGTAATGACATCGACGCGCTGGCGTCGACCCTCTCCAGCCTCGGTCTCGTCGTCGATGGCGTCACCCGCGTCGGCTCGGAGCTGCCAGGCGTCGACGTGGTCCGCATCCTGGCCATCCGGCCGCATCCCGACGCCGACCGCATCCGCCTGGTCGACGTCGACCACGGTGACGGCGAGCCCCTGCAGATTGCCTGCGGGGCCACCAACATGGCGGTCGGCGACCTGGTGCCGTTGGCCACCCTCGGCACCGTGCTTCCCGGCGGCACGGAGATCGCTCGCCGCAAGATGCGCGGCCAGTGGTCGAACGGGATGCTCTGCGCGCCCGACGAGCTCGACCTGCCGGCGCCCGACAGCTCGGACGGGCTCATGATCCTGCCCGCCGACCTCGCCCCCCTGGGGACACCGCTCGCCGCCGCCTTGGACCTGCGACCCGACGTGGTCTTCGACATCGACGTCACCCCCAACCGGCCCGACGCCCTCTGCATCGCCGGGGTGGCGAGAGACCTGGCGGCTGGCCTCGGCCTGCCGTGGGCATGGCCGGCTGCCCCTGCCCCATCCGCGGTCGACGGCGCCGTGGCGGCGGCAGACATCGAGGTGGACAGCCCCGAGCTCTGCCCCCGGTTTACCGGGACCGTCATCGACGGAGTGCGGGTGGGCCCGTCACCGGCGTGGATGGCCCAACGCCTGACCCTGGCCGGCATGCGACCGATCAACAACGTGGTGGACGTTTCCAACTACGTGATGCTCGACACCGGTCAACCGAATCACGCCTACGACCTCGATCGGCTCGGCGGCGGCGGACTCCGCGTCCGCCGAGCCCGGCCCGGAGAGACCATCACCACCCTCGACGGTGTCGAACGCACGCTCGACGCCGACGACTGCGTGATCTGCGACGCCACCTCCATGCCGGTCGGCGTGGCCGGGATCATGGGAGGGGCCATCGCGGAGGTCTCGCCGGCCACCACCACCGTTCTGCTCGAAGCGGCGTACTTCACCCCGACCGCAGTGGCGCGCACCGGCAAGCGCCTGGCCCTGCACAGTGAGGCCCGGACCCGGTTCGAGCGGGGCATCGACCCCGAGCTGGGCGAGCGGGCCGCCGCCCGCTTCGTCGAACTGCTCGAACGGCCCGATGTCGCCCACGGCGGTGTGGTGCGTCGGGGGCCGATCGTCGATCGCCGTTCGGCAGGGGACCTGGGTGCGCCGCCCGTCGTCCTCCTGCGAACCGAGCGGGTGAACGCCATCCTCGGTACGACCCTGGCCCACGAACAGATCCCCGGGCTGCTCGAACCTCTCGGGTTCGCCACCAGCGACACGGGCACCGGCGTGCACTCCGTCGGCGTGCCGTCCTGGCGGCCGGACACCGAGCGCGAGATCGACGTGATCGAGGAGGTCGGCCGGCTCTACGGCTACCACAACATCGCCCCCCGCCTGCCGACCGGACGGGCCACCAGCGGCCTCACCGCCTACCAGCGCGACCGCCGGCGGGTGCGCGATGTCGTGATCGGTCTGGGGCTGGAAGAGGCGTGGACGACCACCTTCCTGGCGCCCGGCGATCTCGAGCGCGCCGGCCTGGACGCCCGGGCCGTCGAGGTGGAGAACCCGCTCGACCAGTCGGAGTCCATCCTACGGACGTCGCTGTTGCCCGGCCTGCTGAAGGCCGTGCGGTTCAACGTCGATCGCCAGCAGGGTGAGGTCCGACTCTTCGAGATCGGGCACATCTTCACCGTCCCTGCCGGCGATCGGGTCACGCCGCAGGAGGACGAGCTGCTGGCCATGGTGGTGGCGGGCGCCGACGTCGACGGTCGATTGGTGGCTGCGGTGTGGGCCGTTCTCTGCGAGGCGCTGCGCCTCGAGCACGGCGCCGCCATCGAGTCCGCTGCCGTGCCCGGTTTCCATCCGGCTCGCGGGGCACGGGTGCTGGGATCGGCCGGCGAGGTGCTTGGTGCAGTCGGGGAGCTGGATCCCGATGTGACCAGCGCCTACGGGCTCCCTGGCCGGGTGGGGTTCGCCACCGTCGACCTGCCGAAGCTGCTGGCCCAACCCCGCCGCAGCCGCCAGGCACGCGTCGTCAGCCGATTCCCGGCGAGCGACATCGATCTGGCCTTCGTGGTGGGTGACGACGTCCCGGCCCTCGCCGTGCAGCGCACGCTCCTGGGCCAGGCGAACGAGGTGGTCGAGGACGTCCGCCTCTTCGACGTCTACCGCGGCGTCGGGGATGGGCGGAGGAGCCTGGCGTTCCGGGTGCGGCTGCGGGCCGCCGACCGCACGCTTACCGATGCCGAGGTGGCCGATACGCGCCTTCGCCTGGTAGCCGCGGTGGCCGGCGCCCACGGTGGCGAGCTTCGGACATGAGGCCTGTTGCGGCGGCTCGACGCGCTGCTTAGGGCTGCGGGACCCGCCGACCCCGGGCGCCACTGTTTGCATGAATATGCAACTATGTGTATGATCATTGGATGGATGGGCAACGGGTCGCGGTGCTGGGTGCGTCCGGCTTCGCCGGAGCCGAGGTGCTGCGCATCCTGGCCGGCCATCCGGGCATGGAGGTGGTCGTGGCCGGAGCCGAGTCGCAGGCGGGGGTGGCGGTCGCCGAGCTGTACCCGAGCCTGACCCTGGCCTACCCGGGGATGGTGTACCGGGCCAACCACGCCGACGCCGTCGACGGGGTGGACGTGGTCTTCCTGGCCCTTCCGCACGGTGCCTCGCAGCACCTGGTCCCCGAGCTGTCGGGCCGGGTCGGGCTGATCGTGGACCTGGCCGCCGACTTCCGCCTCAGGGACCCGCAGCTGTACCCGGCCTGGTACGGCGAGGAACACCACTGCCCCGAGCTGCTCGCCGCGGCCGCCTACGGCCTCCCCGAGCTGTTCCGGGACCAGCTGGTGGGGGCGCGGCTGGTCGCGGCGGCTGGTTGCTACGTGACCGCCGCGGCCCTTGCGCTGGCCCCCCTCGTGCGAGCCGGGGCCGTCGAGCGGAGCGGGATCATCGTGGACGCGGCGAGCGGCGTCTCGGGCAAGGGCCGGGCACCTAGGCCCGACAGCCACTTCAACGCCATCGACGAGGATTTCAGCGCCTACGGGCTCCTGAGCCATCGCCATACGCCCGAGATCGAGCAGGCCACGGGCGCACAGGTGCTCTTCACGCCGCACCTGGCGCCGATGAACCGGGGGATCCTGGCCACCTGCTACGCCCGCCCGACGGCCGCGGCGCCGGACCCCCTCGCAGTGCTCTGCGCCGCCTATGGAGACGAACCGTTCGTCTCCGTCTCCGAGCGGCCACCGTCCACCAAGGCCACGCTCGGGTCCAACAGTGTGCTCATCACCGCCCGGCGGGACCCGCGCACCGGGTGGGTGATGGTGCTCGCCGCGCTGGACAATCTCACCAAGGGGGCGGCGGGCCAGGCCGTGCAGTGCGCCAACATCGCCCTCGGCCTGCCCGAGACGACGGGCCTGCCGATGGTCGGGGTCTACCCGTGATCGCCGTGTCGTCAGGCAGACGCCCCGAACTGGCGGACGCACCGAACTGGTGGTCGAGTGGACCTCGAATATCGCGGTGAGGTCGACCACCAGTTGCGACCAGGGGGACCGGTCATGAGCGCGTCGGGCACGACCGCCGCCGACGCGGCGACCAAGGCCGGTGTGCTGATCGAGGCGCTGCCCTACATCCGGCGCTTCTGGGGCCACGTGGTGGTGGTCAAGTACGGCGGCAACGCCATGGGCGGCGCCGGCCCCGACGGCGCCTCGGGCCAGGACGCACTGGCCTCCTTCGCCGGCGACATCATGCTGATGCGCTCGGTCGGCATGCGCCCGCTCGTCGTGCACGGCGGCGGACCGCAGATCGGCGAGCTCATGGCCCGCTTGGGGAAGGTGCCCGAGTTCCGCGACGGATTGCGCGTCACCGATGCGGAGACGCTGGAGATCGTCCGCATGGTCCTGGTCGGCAAAGTGAACCGGGACATCGTGGCCGCCATCAACGTGCTGGCTCCCCTCGCGGTGGGCGTCTCCGGTGAGGATGCCGGCCTCATCACCGCCGAGGTCCGGGACCCTGCGCTCGGCTTCGTCGGCGACGTGGCCTCGGTGAACCCCGAGCTGCTCGATCGGCTGCTGGCCGAGGACCTCATCCCCGTCCTGGCCACCATCGGCGCCGATGCCAGCGGGCAGGCGTACAACATCAACGCTGACACGGCCGCCGGAGCGATCGCCACCGCAGTGGGGGCGACCAAGCTCGTCTACCTCACCGACGTCGACGGCATCCGCAGGGACCGCCACGACCCGGCCACGCGGATCTCGGCCCTCGGGCCCGACGAGCTGGCCGGGCTGCTGCGCGACGGCACGGTGGCCGACGGGATGGTCCCCAAGGTGCGCTCGTGCCTGGGCGCCGTGCGTGCCGGGGTCTCCCAGGCCCACATCCTCGACGGGCGCGACCCGCACGCTCTGCTGCTCGAGATCTTCACCAACGAGGGGATCGGGACCATGGTCACCTCCGACCAGCCCGGAGCTGCCGCATGACCTACCTGATGCCCACCTACCCGCCACCACCGGTCACGTTCGTGCGCGGCGCCGGGAGCCGCCTGTGGGACGACTCCGGCCGGGAGTACATCGATCTCCTGTCGGGGCTGGCCGTGACCTCCCTCGGCCATGCCCACCCCCAGGTGGCGGATGCCGTCGCCGCCCAGGCCCACACGCTCTTGCATGTGTGCAACCTGTTCGGCACCACCGTCGGGCCGGAGGTGGCGGCGACCATCGACGGGCTGATCGGTGGGCCCCCCGGGCGCGTCTTCTTCGCCAACAGCGGTGCGGAGGCGAACGAGTGCGCCATCAAGCTGGCCCGCAAGTGGGGCGGTCACGGTCGGTTCAACGTGGTCAGCGCCTACGGGTCGTTCCACGGGCGGACGCTCGCTACGCTGCATGCCACCGGGCAGCCGAGCAAGCACGAGACGTTCCAACCCATGCCCGAGGGGTTCCGGCACGTGGCCTGGCAGGATCTCGACGCCCTGGAGGCGGCCATCGACCCGACCGTGGCCGCAGTGCTGCTCGAGCCGATCCAGGGCGAGGGTGGCGTCAATCCCGCCGGCGTCGAGTACTTCGCCGGGGTGCGCCGGCTGTGTGACGAGCGAGGAATCCTGTTCATGGTGGACGAGATTCAGACGGGGCTAGGCCGCACCGGCCGCTGGTTCGGCTTCCAGCACTACGGCATCGAGCCCGACGTGGTGACCATCGCCAAGGCGCTCGGAAACGGCATGCCTATCGGCGCCTGCTGGGCCCGCCGGGAGGTGGCCGACGCCTTCGTGGCCGGCGACCACGCCACCACCTTCGGCGGCCAGCCGCTGGCCGCGTCGGCCGCTCGCGCCACCCTCGCGGTGATGATGGCCGAGGACGTGCCGGGGCGCGCCAGCCGGGCCGGGGCCCGCATGCAGGAGCGGGTGGCCGCGCTGGCCGGCGTGGCCACCGTGCGGGGGATGGGCCTGCTCCTCGCGGCCGAGCTGGAGGCGGGCATCGCCGCCAGCGACGTGTTCGCCGCCGGGCTGGACGCCGGCGTGGTCGTGAACCCCGTCACCGCCACGGCCATCCGCCTGGCCCCATCACTGTTGATCGACGACGACGACATCGACCGCGGCGTGGCGTTGCTCGGCCAGGCCATCGCTGCGGCACGGGCATGAGGCACCTGCTCGACATCGACGACGTCTCGCCCGAGGACCTGGTGGCCATCCTGGACCTGGCCGAGGTGGCCGACCCGCCGAAGGCGTTGGCCGGTCGCGGGGTGGCGCTCGTCTTCGAGAAGCCATCGGCTCGCACCCGGAACTCCTCGGAGATGGCCGTGGTGGGCCTCGGGGGCCATCCAGTCACCATCCGCGCCGACGAGATCGGTATCGGCGAGCGGGAGAGCCTGGAGGACGTCGCCCGGGTCCTCGCCCAGTACCACGCCGTGCTCGCCGCCCGGGTGTTTGACCACACCGTCCTCGAGACCATGGCCGCCTTGCAGGTCGTGCCCGTGGTGAACCTGCTCTCGGACGTCGCCCACCCCTGCCAGACCTTGGCCGACCTCCTGACGCTGCGCCAGCACTGGGGCGCATTGGCTGGCCGGCGCGTGGCGTGGGTCGGCGACGGCAACAACGTGGCGCGCAGCCTGGCCATCGGCTGCGCCATGAGCGGGGTCGACGTGGTTCTCGCGTCCCCGCCCGGCCACCAGCTACCGGAGCAGGCGCTCGAGCGCGCCCTCCGCTTCGGTGACCACGTCCGCCAGGTGACCGCGCCCGGTGACGCGGTGGCCGGCGCCGATGCCGTCTTCACCGACACCTGGGTATCTATGGGGCAGGAAGCCGAGT
>CBDIBC010000004.1:0-747922 GCA_965276635.1 Acidimicrobiales bacterium
GGGCGCTGGTCGAGGCGGCCGCGGATCCGCTCGGCTGCCGTCGCGGCATCCCCGCTTCGCCCGCAGCGCCGTCCCGCGATCTGCGACAACCTGGCGCAGGGCGCCCCCCGGCGCGCCGGGCGCGGCCGCGCCGCCGGTCCCGACCAGGCTCGGCGCCACGGCCCCGAGGGCGGCCCCGGGGCGGCCGACACCGTGGCCGCGGCGTCGGCGCGGCGGGCGGCGACCTGGGCCCAGATCCGCTGGGCCTCCTGGGCCTCCAGCCGCGCCCGGGTGGCGGCCTCCAGGGCGGCGACCGCGGTGGCTGCGACCGCCTGCCGCCTGTCCCGCTCGCGGCCCGAGACGGCCAGGCGCGCCTCGGCGTCGGCCACCTCTGCCGCCCGATGGGCCTGTACCTGCGCGAAGGCGTCGCCCAGCGCCTGCCCACAGAGCGGGCAGGCGCCCGTCCCCGAGAGGCGGCCGAACGCTCGGCCTGGACCTGGGCGCGTTCCAGCTCACCCGTCACAGCGCGCAGGTCCCCTCCACGGTGGATAGCGCGGTCCTGGCCTCCTCGGCCGCAGCCACCGCCCTGCTGTGCGACTCTCGTCCACCGGCGCCGGCTCGGAGGCTACCGGCAACCGTCCAGCGCCACCGCCGCGTCGGCCAGCGTCGAGAGGCGCCGCAGCTCCTCCTCGTCCTCCTCCGCGCTCGCGGCTCGGACTTCCAGGGCACCCAGCTCGGCGGCGGCCAGGTCGAGGGCGTCGAGCTCGCGTCGGAGCCGCTCGACCAGCTCGACGGCTGCGGCGGCGTCGGCGCGGGCCGCCCGCCCCTCGATGACCAGGCCGTCGTAGGTCTGACGCACCTCGTCGAGGCGGTCGAAGAGGGGCCGCGGCAGTGCCCGCCCGCGCCGCCATCACGGTCGCGGCCTGCTCCTCGTCGGCAGCCTGCGCCTCGGCGGCACCGGCCCGGGCGTCGGCGTCGGCGGCGGCCACCGTGACTGCGTCCACGTCGGGCAGCATCTGGCGCAGCTGGCGGTGCTGCTCGCTCAACATCCTGGCGTCTCGCCGCGCCGTGTCGCGCGCCCCGTCGAGGGGGGTGATGCCGAGCAGCTGCAGCACCAGCCGCCGGCGCTCGGCGGTGTCTGGCCGGAGAAGGCGGCCAGCTGCTTCTGCTCGGCGAACACCGATGCCCGGAAGGCGGCGTCGTCCATGCCGAGCAACCGAGTGCACGTACCGAGCGGTGTCGCGGACGCCCTCGGACATGCCGAGACCGTCGCAGGAGGCCTGGGCCCGTGGGGTGGCGTTGATGCCCGACAGCCGGCGACGCACCACGTAGAGGTGCCCCTCGTGCTCGAACTCCACCTCGGTGACGCAGTCGCCGCCGACACCGGCCGAGCGGGATGTCCTCCTTCGAGGTGCGGGCCCGACCCCACAGGGTGAAGAGGATGGCCTCGAGCAGGGTGGACTTGCCGGCGCCGTTCGGGGCCGTAGATGCCGACC
Organism: Acidimicrobiales bacterium; assembly: GCA_965276635.1. Taxonomy (GTDB): domain Bacteria; phylum Actinomycetota; class Acidimicrobiia; order Acidimicrobiales; family Palsa-688; genus CBDIBC01. The sequence goes on from CBDIBC010000004.1 coordinate 1,476, forward strand.
AGGCCGGGCGGCAGCTCCAGGTCGAGCTCGTCCTCGTAGACCCGGAAGTTCCGCAGGTACAGGCGGGTGAGCAGCACCGGTCAGCCGGCGGCTTCGACGGCTGCCTGGATGTACTCGTGACCGAGCCGCCCCAGGCGCGGGCGGTCCAGGCCGGTCAGATCCTGGCCCTTCACGTAGTCGTCCCACTGGCCGCCGATGGTGTCGACCGACGGCAGCTCGGCGGCCAGCGTCGTCGACGCGAACTGCGGCTCGATCTTCAGGTACAAGCCGGCTGTCGCCACGTCTCGCACGGTGGCCAGGTCCAACATCCGGTACGCCTCGGGGTCCACCCCATCGAGGTAGAGGCGGGCGACGGCCCCGTCGGGGACGGCGGCCGCTCGCTCCAGGACGTGGGCCTGCAGCTCGCTGGGCGACAGGCCGAGGGCGTAGACCGACTCCAAGGTCACCAGCTGGCGTCCGCCCCGCCACCGGGAGGTGCCGGCACACCCCCGTGTCGGTGTCGAGCACCACGATCCCCTTGGCCTGGTCGGGGTCGTCGGCGAAGCTGAAGGTGTCGGTCGACCCGGCGTACCACATGGTCTCCGATACCCGGGCGAAGGAGTGGTAGTGGCCGAGGAGCACGAGATCTGATCGCAGCCGGCCAGCGTCGACCTCGATCTCGTTGATGTCGGCGTGCCGGGGCTGCAGCTGGGTGAGGCGGGGATGGGTCAACAGCAGGTTCGTGCGGTCCCCGCTGCGCTGGCGGGCGGCCTCGTCCAATCGCCTCCAGGGCGGCCTCGACCGTCAACATCTGCGGGACGGCATGGACCACCAGGCCAGGAAGCTCGAAGCGCTCGTAGGCCAGGCGGTGGGCAAAGTGGAAGCCGGGGAAGCTGTCCGCCAGTGCGGAGTACGGGCTTCCTGTGCCGGGCAGCCGGGGCGTGTCGTGGTTCCCGCTGATCATCACCGCATCCACCCCGTGCTCGCGGACCTTCGCCAACGCCCGCTGGGCCACCCGGAACGACCGGTAGGTGGGCCGCGGGGTGGTCGAAGATGTCACCCAGCCACAACCACCAGGTCCGGCTCCTGGGCCAACGCCAGGTCCACCGCCGCCTCGAACGAGCGCTCGAAGTCCGACTCTCGCTGGTTCACCCCACCGGCGGTGGTGAAGGGGTAGTAGCTCCGCCCGAGGTGGGCGTCGCCGACGGCTGCGATCCGCATGGCTCCAGGAAACCAGACGGGTGGGACGAATGCCAGGGATGTAGTTCGACGACCGTGTGAAGCAGGTATCGTCGAGCGGTGCCATCGGCGTCCTCTGCTCAGACGCAACGGGACCGCTCCGACGCCCCGACCCGCGCCGGCCGCTCGGCCGTGGCCGGTTACGTCGACGCCGTCGCCTGCCGCCGTCGCGGGAGGCGCCGGATGCGGGCCTGGCTGCTCGTCGTGGTGGTCGCCGCGCTCGTGGCCTGGGCCGCCCACGGGTCGGCCAGGACGGTTGCGCTGGCTGTCGTGGCGGCGGCGCTGATCGCCGCCTGGTGGTCTCGGCCCCGACCCGACCCGGAGCGGTGGCTCCGGGGCGCGGCGGGAGAGGAGGTGACGGCCCGGATCCTGGGCGCGCTGCCCGCCCGCCGCTGGGTGGTGTTCCACGACCGGAGGATCCCCGGCAGCCGGGCGAACCTCGACCACGTGGTCATCGGGCCGACCGGCGTCTGGGTCATCGACACCAAGACGCAGCGCGCGCGCGCGCAGGGCCGCGGCGGCTGCCTGTCGATGCCGTGCGGTGGGAAGCCGAAGTCGTCGCCGACCGGCTGGACACCGACGTCCGCCCGGCGGTTGCCATCCATGCCCCGGTCGCGGTCCGTGCCTCGGTAGGCCCGGGTCGCTCCTGCGGCGCCGTCACGGCGTGGTCGTGGTGCCGGCCGACCGCCTCCTCGGGTGCCTGCGCCGCGGCCAGTGGCTGCGACCCGCGACTGCGCCGCCAGGACGTGGCCGAGCTGGCCGACCGGTTCACGGCTACCTTCAGCGCCCCGGCCGGCCCATGAGCGCGCCGATCGAGCCGGCGGCCACGGTGATCCCGATGCGGGACCGGGCTGGTCGCGGGATCGAGGTGCTGATGCTGCGCCGCAACAGCAGAGGCATGTTCGGCGGCATGTGGGTATTCCCCGGCGGCAAGGTCGATCCAGGCGACGGGCGCCCGGGCGACGACGAGCGGAGCGCGGCCCGTCGCGCCGCCGTGCGTGAGGCCGAAGAGGAGGCAGGCCTGCGGCTGGGCCCATGACGCACCGGTCACCTTTGCCTACTGGTTGCCTCCTCCCGAATCTCCCCGCCGCTTCTCCACCTGGTTCTTCCTCGCTCCGGTGGTGGGTCCGGCGAGCCTCACCCTCAGCCAGGTCGAGGTCCACGAGCACCAGTGGATCCGCCCCGCCGACGCCATGGCCCGGCGCAACGCCGGCGAGATCACCCTCGCCCCCCCGACCTTCACCAGCCTCTGGCAGCTGTCCCGGTTCCCCGACACGGCGGCCGCGCTGGCGGCGGCCTCGGCCAGCGACCCGCCATCGTTCCTGACCCGGTTGGTGAGCGACGACGCCGGCCAGCCCGTCGCCACCGTCTGGGCCGGCGACGCGGCATACGACGACGGCGACCTCGAGCGACCCGGGCCCCGACGCCGCCTGATGCTCGTCGAACCCGAGTGGCGGGTAGAGATGTCATGAGCTCGCCGGCGAAGCCGTTGCCCTTCGACCCGGTGGCCGAGGCCCACCGCCACTGGGCCGAGCACGGCTGGGGAGATGCCGCCGACGGGATGGCCGCGGTGACGTCGATCTTCCGGGCCCAGCAGATCTATCTGGCGCTGATCGACGCCGAGCTCCGGCCGCTGGGGCTGACCTTCGCCCGCTACGAGGTCCTGATGCTGCTGCTGTTCAGCCGACGGGGGTCGCTTCCCCTCAACAAGGTCGGGGCCCGTCTCCAGGTCCACCCCACCAGCGTCACCAACGCCATCGACCGGCTGGAGGCCCAAGGCCTGGTCCGGCGCACGCCCCACCCCACCGACCGGCGCACCACTCTCGCGGAGCTGCTCCCCGAGGGCCGGGCCCTGGCCGAGCGGGCCACCGCCGCTGTCAACGCCGCCGTGTTCGTCGAGCCCCGCCTGGACGGCGCCCGGGCCCGCTCGCTCGTGGACCTGCTGCGCGCCCTGCGCCAGACCGTCGGCGACTTCGCCGACTGAGCGGCTGGACTGAGCACGTCACCGCGGTGGTCATCAATCGACCAGCGCGGCGACGTTGGCCGCGGCGGTTGGCCGCTCGACGGGCGGTGGCGGCGCGGCACGCAGCACGTCCCGGTACAGATCGACCATGGCCGGGACCGCGAATGGCGCCGTCAGGTTCACCATCAGGCACTCGCCCGGCATCAGGGTCTGGATCTCCGCCCCTTGGGCGCTGATGTCCTGCTTGGCCGCCGACCGCAGGATGTTCCGATCCTTCTCGTCGGCCAGGCCCAGCACGAAGAAGGTGTTGAACTGGCTCAACAGCTCGTCGTCGAGCAACTTGGGTTGCTGGGTGACCGCACACAGCCCGACGTTGAACTTCCGACCCTCCCGGGCCAGGCGGGGGAAGACGTTCGACTCCCGATCCTTGTTGCCGGCCAGCACCCGCTGGGCCTCCTCCAGCGCGATGGCCACCACCGGCATGCGCTCGTGGCGGTCGGGGTCGTCCAGGTAGGCGCCCTGCCACTCGTCGAGCACCTTGCGGGTGAGGAAGGAGGCGACCAGCACCTCCTCGGTGCTGCCCAGGCCGCTCACGTCGATCAGCACCACGCGGCCGGCCAGGAGGTCGGACAGCACCCGGCCGCCGGCGGAGAGGGCAGGGTCGGTGGACACGCAACGCAGGTCGACGATGCGCCGGGCCCGCCGGTGCACGACCTGCAGCGTGTTGAGCGCCACCCGAGCCGACAGCTCGACGTCGCGGAAACCGGGCAGGTCGTCCACCCGGGCGAACTCGGCCAGCCACCCCAGGCCGTCGGTGCCGTAGTGGCGTTCCAGCTCGTAGAGGGCCTCCTCCTGCGGCCGGCTCCACTCGTAGGCGGTGCGCAGGTCGTCGACGGTGAGCTCGGCCAGGCTGATCCGCAGGGATGTGGAGCCGGGGAGGGCCCGGTTGGCGTAGGTCCGCAGCCCCACCGCCGCCCAGGGGTGTCGGCCCAGCGCGGCGCGATACTCGCCATGCGGGTCGATGACGAGCAGCCCGTAGCGCCCGTTGGCGGCCATCACGTCGGCAGCCAGGACCTGCATCAGGTTCGACTTCCCCATGCCGGTGGTGGCAAAGATGCCGATATGGCTCGACAGGGTCGAGCCGGGTATCCCAACCGGGAACTCCACCACGGTCTCGCCGCTGCGCAACCGACCTATCGGCAGGTCGCCCATGCGCTCGGCCAGGAACGCGAAGTCCTCCCGTTCCGGGGCCACCACCGCCGAGAACTGGGTCGGCAGGCTCTTCGGCTTGCGGAACTGGCTGCGGGCCAGCCCGGCGGCGTCGGGGGGCGCCAGGTAGCCGAGGCACCGGCACGTGGCGACCCGGTAGGTCCGGCGCGCCTGCTCGTGGAGCGGGTGGACGCCCGCCTCGCCCCGCTCGTCGTCCGCCAGGAGGGTGCCGGCGACCCGCTCCGCCCAGCCCGGCTCGCGGTGCTCCGAGCCGTAGGTGACGTCGACGATGCGGAACAGGTAGCGCCGGTCCGCCCGCTCGTCCACGCCCACCAGGAGCTCGCCGAGGAAGAGGTCCTCGTCGGGTGCGGCTCGGAACGCGGCCTCGAGCACGTTGCGGCCGAAGAGGCGCCCCCGTATCTGCGTCCCCGGCGGGCGCCGGGCGCCCGCCGGTGCGCTCCCGCCAGGGGCGCACGGGTTGCCCGGGCCGGTCGCGGTGGGGCCGGTCGCGGTGGGGCCGGTCGCGGTGGGGCCGGTCGCGGTGGGGCCGGTTGCCGCCGGCCCGGTCGCGGTGGGGCCGGTTGCCGCCGGCCCGGTCGCGCCGTGGGCCATCGAGGGATCCGTCACGTGAGCCAGCTTGGCAGGCCCCGGTGACGGGCGACCGGGAGGCGCTACCGGGTGCCGATCCCGGGACCAGTGGTCAGTTTGTTCGACCCCGTCGAACAAACTGCACACTCCTCTGGCGTGGCTGCCCACCGGCACCCGCCGCCCGGGGTTGCCGCCCGCCCACCGGCACCCGCCGCCCGCCCACCGGCACCCGCCGCCCGCCCACCGGCACCCGCCGCCCGCCCACCGCGCCAGCGGACCCGGCCACCGGTCAGGCCCGCTCCATCAGCCGGTGGCGGTCGGCGAACGCCCGGTCGCGGACGTCGAGGGGGACCCCGAGGCGGTCGAAACGGTCGCTGATGCGGTCCCAGAGATCGTTGCGGACCCATCCGGGGCAGGCGGCCAGGCGGTCGGCAACGGACAGCGGGTACGGGTACCCGGGGAAGGCAGCGTCGTCGGTGATGGCCGAGAGCCGGCCCAAGACCGTGGCCGCGTCGAGCGGCCCCGGGAGGTCGACGCGGAAGGAGAACCGGGCGTCGGGGTCCAGCCGGGCCACGGTGACCTGGAGCCCGGGTCCGGCGTCGGGCCGGGTGGTGGCCACCGGTGACCACCACGTCGCCCGGGCGCCGAGGGCCATCTCGGCCTGGCGCTCGAGGTGGGCGAGCAACGGCGCCCCGCCTCGGGCCAGCGAGGAGTGCTTGGTGACGCCCACCAGGTGGATGTGGCGGTCGACGGCGGTGGTCAGGACATCGGCCAGCCAGGCGGCGGATATCCGCCAGTCGGGCTGCAGGTCGCCGTCGACCAGGACCATGCTGTCGGGCTCGGCGGCGGCTACGGCGGCGGCGATGGCCTCCCATTCACCCCAGTCGCGCAGCAGGTTCACGTCGACCGGCGCCCGGGGGTCGACCGGCGCGCCCAGCGCGGCCAGGGCGCGGCGCTCCTCCCCGCAGCCGAGCAGGTGGACGCGCAGCTCGCCTTCCTCCTCCATCACGCTGCGGCTGTCCTGCCAGTGCACTCGTGACGTCCGGGTGGCGTAGACCTGCAGGCAGCGGGCATCGGCGACCAGCGCCTGGCCGCCGTCGACCGCCCAGGTGTCGTGGGGGGCCGGCAGGCGGTCCAGCCGACGGACGGTGGGCTCGGCCTCGAAACACAGGTCGCGAGCGCGAGGATCGCTCAGGCCGTCGCCGTCCCCGGTCAACAGCTGCGCCAGGCGGTCGGCGGTGAGCGCGGTCGGATCCAGCGGCTGCGGGTCCACCCGTCGCGTGTCCAGCCGCTGCGGGTCCGGCTGCTGGGCGTCTGGTTGCTGCGGTTCCGGCGCCGGCGGATCGCTGCTGGGCATGGTCCGAGCATGGCAGCCGGCAGTGACGGGCCGCGTCGGGAAGAATGGGCACATGCCGCGCGCTATCTGGAGTGGATCGGTCAGTTTCGGGTTGGTGAACGTCCCGGTGAAGCTGGTGACGGCCACGTCGCCCAAGGACGTGCGCTTCCATCAGCTGCACGGACCCGACGGCGGGCGGGTGAACCAGAAGCGGGTCTGTTCGGTCGACGGCGAGGAGGTCGACTACAGCGAGATCGTCAAGGGCTACGACCTGGGCGGGGGCCGGTACGTGGTCGTCGAGCCCGAGGAGCTGGCGAGCGTCGACCCCGAGGCCAGCCGCAGCATCGACATCGAGGAGTTCGTCGACCTGGCCGAGATCGACCCGCTCTACTACGGCCACAGCTACTACCTGGTGCCCGATGGGAAGGCCGAGAAGCCGTATGCGCTGCTGGTCGAGGCCATGGAGCGGTCGGGCAAGGTGGCGCTCGGCCGCTTCGTGCTGCGTACCAAGCAGTACCTGGCCACGCTGCGGGTCCACGACGGGGTGCTGGTGCTCGCCACCATGCTCTACGCCGACGAGGTGATCGACCCGGCCGATCTGGAGGTCCCGACCACCGAGGCGACCAAGCCGACCAAGAAGGAGCTGGACATGGCCGAGCGCCTGGTCGAGTCGCTGGCCGCCGACTTCGACCTGTCGAAGTACGCCGACGAGCACCGCGAGAAGGTGCTCGCCCTCATCGAGGCCAAGGCGGAGGGGGAGGTGGTGACCATGCCCGACGAGCCGGAGCGCAAGGCGCCGGTCGTCGACCTCATGGCCGCCCTGGAGGCCAGCCTGGCGGCGGCCAAGGACGGCGGTGGCCGGGGGCGGGGAGGCAAGAAGGCGGCCGACAAGAACCATGCCGACGACGAGAAGGCCGGCCACGACGAGAAGGCGTCGGCCTGATCGGGTGACCGTGGCCGCCTCCCAGCCCGTCGAGGTGGAGATCGACGGGCGCCCGCTCCGGCTGACGAACCTGGACAAGGTGCTGTGGCCGGCGACCGGCTTCACCAAGGGCCAGATGATCGACTACTACGCCCGCATCGCCCCGGTGATGGTGCCGCACCTGACCGGTCGGGCCATCACCCTGCGGCGCTACCCCAGCGGCGTCGACGCCGCCTCCTTCTTCGAGAAGAACTGCCCGTCGCACCGGCCGGACTGGTTGGCCACCGCGTCGATGGGCGGAGTCGGGTACTGCCGCTTGGACGAGCCCGCGGCCCTGGTGTGGACGGCGAACCTGGCGGCCATCGAGCTGCATCCGACCCTCGCCGCCGCCCCGGACCTGGAGCGGCCCACGGCGGTGGTGTTCGATCTCGACCCGGGTGCGCCCGCCGATGTGGTGACCTGCGGGCGCGTGGCGATGCTCATCCGGGAGGTGCTCGACCGCCTGGATCTCCAGTCGTGGGTGAAGACGTCGGGGAGCAAGGGCCTCCAGCTGTACGTGCCGCTCAACGGCGACGCCGGCTACGACCGGACCCGGGACTTCAGCCTGGCCTTGGCCCGCATCATGGAGAAGGGCCACCCGGACCTGGTGGTGACCACCCAGGAGAAGGCGGTGCGCAGCGGCAAGGTGCTGATCGACTGGAGCCAGAACGTGCAGTCGAAGACGACGGTTGCCGTGTACTCCCTGCGGGCCAGGGACACCCCGAGCGCGTCGACGCCGGTGACGTGGGACGAGGTCGCCGAGGCTTCCGAGGCGGGCAACGCAGAGCGGTTGTCCTTCGACGCGGCCGCCGTCCTCGACCGGGTGGACCAGCACGGTGACCTGATGGCGCCGGTCCTGTCGCTCCACCAGGACCTTCCGGACCTGGCGTAGACACGCTCAGAAGCGGACGGCTGTCAGCTCCGGGTACCACGCCTTGGCTCGCTCGACGGCGGCCGCCCACCGGTCGCGGTCGGGCGTGGCGGCGGGTTCGACGACCACGCGAGGTTTCCACGCCTCGGCCACCTCGTCCTCGTCGGCCCAGGTGCCGACGGCCAGGCCGGCCAGGTAGCCGGCGCCCAGGGTGGTGGCCTCCAGCTGCGGGGACACCTCGACGCGCCGGCCGGTAGCGTCGGCCAGCGCCTGGGTGAACACCCGGTTGGCGCTCATGCCGCCGTCGACGCGCAGAGCCTCGACGTGGACACCGGCGTCGATCTCGGCGGCGGCGAGCAGGTCGGCGCCGGAATGGGCGACACCCTCGAGCACGGCGCGCACCACGTGCGACCGGGTGCTGCCCCGCGTCAGGCCGAGGAGCGCACCGCGGGCGCCGAAGTCCCACGCCGGGGTGCCGAGGCCGAGCAGGGCGGGCACGGCCACCACGCCCTCCGACGAGTCACACGCCCCGGCCACCGCCTCGCTGTCGGCCGCCGAGGCGAGCATCCCCAGGTCCTCGACCAGCCAGTCGATGGCACTACCGGCGGCCAGCATGATGGCCTCGACGCCCCAGGTGACCTGGCCGTGGCGCCGCCAGGCCACGATCGGGAAGCAGCCGCCGTCACCGCACTGGGAGAACCCCGGCCGACGTCTGCCCACGCACACGTCGAGCATGGCGCCGGTTCCGAAGGTGGCCTTGGCCAGGCCCGGGCGGGTGCATCCCTGGCCGACGAGCGACGCCTGCTGGTCGCCGGCGATGCCGCACACGGGCGGCCCCCCGTCGAGGACGGTCGGGCCGGTCAGGGTTCCCGACGAGTCGCCCACGGCGGGCAGGGCGGCGGCCGGGATGCGGAGCCGATCGAGGAGGTCGGCGTTCCAGGCGAGCGAGGCGAAGGAGAGCAGTCCGGTGACGGCCGCGTTCGACGGGTCGGTGACGTGGTCGCGCCCACCGGTCAGGTGCCAGGTGATCCAGCTGTCGACGGTGCCGACGCGCAGGTCGCCGGCCCGGTCGGGGGCATAGGTGTCGAGCAGCCAGGCCGCCTTGGTGGCCGATTCGTTGGGGGAGAGGCGCAGCCCTTCGCCCTGCAGCTCCAGGCAGGTCCCGGCAGTGCGCAGGTCCTGCCAGCCCAGGCCCGGTCCGATCGGCGCCCCCGAGCCGGCGTCCCACACGACGGTCGATGCCCGCTGGGCGGTGACCCCGACCGCCTCCACGGGCCCGGCCTCGGCCAGGGCGGCGGCCGCCGCCCCCATGGCGGCGTCGGCCATGGCCTGCGGGTCGAACTCCATCAGGCCGGCCATGGGGACCACCGGCGGGGTGGCCTGGCGGTGCCCGGCGACGACCGCGCCGTCGGGGCGCACCACCGCGGCCCGAACGCTGCTGCTGCCGACATCGATGACGAGGATGCTCAACGGTGCGCTCCCGGGGGTGGCGGCCAGGGCGCGGCACCGAACGGGGACCGCAGCCCCAGCTTCCCGGGGTTGAGGATGCCCTGTGGGTCGAGGGCGTCCTTGACCGACTGCAGCACGGCGAAGCCCGAGCCCAGGGCGGCGGCCATGTGCCGCGCCCGGTTCAGCCCGACGCCATGGTGGTGCGACAGGGCGCCCCCCCCGGCCAGGGTGGTGGCGATGACCGCGTCCCAGGCCTGGGCGTAGTAGCCGTCGCGATCCTCGCCCGGCGGTTGGCCGGCGAAGGTGAAGTAGAGGCAGGCGCCGTCGGGGTAGGCGTGGGACTGGTGGGCGCTGGCGGCGAGCGTGGCGTCGATGGCCCGCAGCGCGTCCAGGGCGCGGTCGTAGATGCCCGGGAGGGCCGCCCAGGGGGCGGCGACCTCCACGGTGTCGGCGACGATGCCGGCCGCGGCCAGGCCGTCGAGGGAGGGCACCTCGTTGCGGTGGGCGAGCCAACGCTCGCACAGGTCGAGGGAGAGGATCGCGCTTCCGTGGCACTCGGTGCGCACCGCCGTCTCGACGGCGTCGACCAGGACGGGATCTCCCTCGTCGACGACGACCAGGACGCAACGGCCGTCTATGTCGAAGTGCCGGCCGGACTCGACCTCGTCGTAGAGCCGTAGCACCGCCGGGGTCGCGCCTCTGCGCAGGATGCGCCGGCAGGCATCCAGGCCGGCGGCGAAGTCGTCGAAGCCCCAGGCGCTGCGCCGTTCGGCCGGCGGAAGGGGCCACACACGCAGCTGGGCCGAGGTGATGACGCCGAGGGTGCCCTCGCTGCCGACGAACAGCTGGGTCAGGTCGGGGCCGGTGGCGGCGCGCGGCCCGTGGTGGCCGGTGCGCACGACCCGGCCGTCGGCCAGGACCACCTCCAACCCGGTGACCATGTCCTCGATCTTCCCGTAGCGGGTCGAGTACTGGCCGGCGCCCCGGCACGCCAGCCACCCCCCGACGGTGGAGATGGCCATGGACTGCGGCCAATGGCCGCAGGTGACCCCGTAGACATCGCGCAGCTCCTGTTCGTAGCGATCGCCGTAGGTGCCGGGCCGGACGGCGGCGAGCAGGCTGGTGTCGTCGACCGCCTCGATGCCGGCCAGGCCCCGGAGGTCCATGGAGATGCCACCGAAGACGGGCACGCTGCCGCCGCACACCCCGCTGCGACCGGCGAAGGGTGTCACGGCCACCCCGGCCGCGTTTGCCGACGCCAGCACCGCCGACACCTCGTCGGTCGACGTGGGGCGCACCACGACGGCGGGGCGCCCCGGTACCTCGCCATCCGTTGCCCACGTGGCGCTGATCGGCCACCAGTCGCGGCCGGCGGTGTCCCGGGGAGCCTCGTCGACGTCGACGTCGGCGCACACCGACCGCAGGCGGGCGAGCACGGCATCGCTCACGGGGACGGTCGGGGCGAAGTGCGGGTTCATGCCGCCGCCCGGTCAGGCGCGGCCAGGGTGGTCACCTCGGCCGCGGCCCGCTCTGCATCCCAGCCCAGCTCGCCGGCGAGGAGCGCGGCGACGTCGGGGGCCGCGGCACGCGTCGCCTCCTGGTCCAGGATCCACGCCCGGGTTCGGCGCAGCAACACGTCGGCGAGGGTGCCGGCCATCTCGTAGCGGGCGGCAAAGACGGCCTCGGCGCCCACGTACGGCAGGCCGGGCACAAGCGGGTCGCCGAGGGTGGGGTCGGCGGCGATCATGGCCGCCAGTGCGCCGGCTTCGCCGCCGTAGCGTCGGGCCAGATGAGCGAGGAGCGCGGCGTCGATGCCGAGCCGCTCGGCCCGCCCGGGCTCGGCTGCGGTCTCGCTGCCGTCGGCGCCCCACAGGTGCAGGTGCCGGGTCGGGGCGTAGGTCAATCGGCGCCCGAGAAGGCGCATGACGGCGTCGACGGTGTCGGCCGCCATCAGCCGATAGGTGGTCAGCTTGCCGCCGGTCACGGTGACCAGGCCGTGCGGCGAAGCCACCACCTGGTGGCGGCGCGAGAGGTCCGCGGTGGCGGCGTCCGCCTCTTCCCGGATGAGTGGCCGGAGACCGGCCCAGGTCCCGGTGACGTCGGCCGCGGACAGGCTTGCGCCCGTCCAGGCGTTCACCGCGCCGAGAAGGTAGGCGACGTCGTCGGGGGTGGCCGCGGGCCCCTCGAGCGGCCCATCGTGGTCGGTGTCCGTGGTCCCGATGTAGGTGAACCGGCCGGCGCCCCCGTCGGCCGATGCACTCCCCGCCGCGTCCCAGGGGACGACGAAGATCGAGCGCCGGTCACCGGGCACGGCGAGCACGGCGCCCCAGTCGCACGGCAGCCGGTCGGCGCGCACGGTGACGTGGACGCCCTTGGCCGGCCGGATGGGCGGATGGTCGACGGGGGTGGGACCGAGGCCGGCGATGCGCTCGCTCCAGACCCCGCCGGCGTTGACGACCACGCCGGCGCGGATCTCGGTGCCGTCGGTCAGGCGGACCCCTGCCACCCGTCCGTCGCGTTCGATGAGCTCGTCGACCGGGGCGTGGTTGGCGGCTGCCGCCCCGTGGGAGACGGCGGTGCGAGCCACGGCCAGGGTGAGGCGGGCGTCGTCCGCCTGGGCGTCCCAGTAGACGAAGCTGTCCACCAGGCGATCGGCCCGCAGGGCCGGGAGGTGGGCGCGGGCGACCATGGCGGTGACGCGCCGGTGCCGGTGCCCGATGCGCAGGCCGCCCGTCAGGTCGTAGAGCGTCAGCGCCGACGAGTACGCCTTGGCCAGCCCCCTGACCGCGGCGCGCGAGCGGCGTTCGCCATCCCGGGCGAACAACGGGATCAGGAAGGGGAGTGGGTGCACCAGGTGCGGCGCGTTCGCCAGCAGTCGCTGCCGTTCGGCCAACGCCTCGTACACCAGCCGGATCTCCCCGTGCTGGAGATAACGCAGACCGCCGTGCACCAGCTTGGACGAGGCCGACGAGGTGCCGGAGGCGAAATCCGCCGCCTCTACCAGCCCGGTGCGCAGCCCGCGGGCAGCGGCGTCGAGGGCAACCCCGCACCCGGTGATCCCGCCCCCGACGACGACGACGTCGAAGGTGTCGCGACCCAGGCGACGCAGGGCCGCCTGGCGGTCGAACGCCGTGGGCCGGGGCACCTCGCCACCGTAGCCACGACGAGACCACCACTACGAGACCACGGTGTCGGCCGGCGGTCACGGCAGTCATCGACAATCATTGTTACCTGGTAACGTATGGCGGGTGAAGCCACCTGCCGAGCTCATCGACGCCTTCCGGGCGCGCGGGCTCAAGGTGACGCCGCAACGGGAGTGCATCTTCGGTCTCCTCCACGGCACCGACGTGCACCCCACCGCCGAGGCGGTGTTCGCCGAGGCCCGGCAGCGGATGCCGACCATGTCTCTGAAGACGGTCTACCAGACGCTGCACGACCTGGCTCATATGGGCGAGCTGCAGCAGCTGGACCTGGGGACCGGTTCCAGCCGGTTCGACCCCAACGTCGATCCTCATCACCACCTGGTGTGCGTGGTCTGCGGCAAGGTCAGGGACCTCCACGTCCATTTTGCCGACGTCGCCGTCCCCACCGACCAGGAGCAGGGCTTCACCGTCGACGGCCCCGACGTCGTCTTCCGCGGCCGATGTGCCGACTGCCTACCCCCAACCACTACCAGACACCCGAGGAGAACCGTGCCTGATCTCAACGCCTCCAAGACCCACGAGAACCTGAAGGAAGCCTTCGCCGGCGAGAGCCAGGCCAACCGGCGGTACCTGTACTTCGCCCAGAAGGCGGACGTGGAGGGCTACCCGGACGTGGCCGCCCTGTTCCGCAGCGTCGCCGAGGGCGAGACCGGCCATGCGTTCGGGCACTTCGACTTCCTCGCCGAGATCGGCGACCCGGTCACCGGCGTGGCCGTCGGCGACACCGAGGACAACCTGCGCTCCGCCATCGAGGGCGAGACCTACGAGTACACCGAGATGTACCCGGGCTTCGCCAAGACCGCCCGCGACGAGAAGTTCGACTCCATCGCCGAGTGGTTCGAGACGCTGGCCAAGGCCGAGAAGAGCCATGCCGGGCGTTTCACCAGCGGCCTGGAGAGCGTCTCCTAGCCAGCTCCTGGCGACGACTGCGGTCCGCGGGCCGGTCACCAGCGGCCTGGCGCCGGGTGGCCGGCCCGGTCCCGCCGTGCCCCCGACGCCCTGCTGCCCCGATGTCCTGCCACCCGGAGCTGCCGTGACCATCACCTACGACCCGACGAACCCTGCGTACTACGACGAGCGCGACCTGCGGGCCGAGCTGACGCGGGTCTATGACCTCTGTCACGGCTGTCGGCTGTGCGTGTCGCTGTGCCCATCGTTCCCGACGTTGTTCAACCTGATCGATGATCGTGACGGTGCCGTTGAGCAGCTCACCGCCACCGAGCAGGACCAGGTGGTCGACGAGTGCTACCAGTGCAAGCTCTGCTACGTGAAGTGCCCCTACATTCCCCCGCACGAGTGGGAGCTGGACTTCCCCCGCCTCATGCTGCGGGCCGAGGCGGTGCAGAACCGCCACCACGGCAGCCTGCGGGGCAAGGTGACGACCCAGGCCCTGGCTCGCACGGACCTGCTCGGCAAGATCGCCACCGCCACTGCGCCGCTCACCAACGCGGCGCTGGCCCAGCCCGGCTCGCTGGTCCGCCGGTTGATGGACAAGACCGTCGGGGTGGCCTCCGAGCGGGTCCTGCCCCCGTACGCCCGAACCCGCTTCTCCACCTGGTTCAAGCGGCGGACGCCCTGTCTGGAGCGGGCGGAGCAGGGCAAAGTAGCGGTGTTCCCGACGTGCCTGGTGGAGTACCAAGACCCCGCCATCGGCCAGGACCTGGTGAAGGTGTACGAGCGCAACGGCATCGATTGCTCGCTGGCCGACGGCGCCGGCTGTTGCGGAGCGCCGTGGCTGCACAGCGGGGACTTCGACGGGTTCACCAAGCAGGCAGCGCGCAACCTGCCTGCTCTGGCCGAGGCGGTCCGGGCCGGACGCGACATCGTGGTGCCGCAGCCTACGTGCGGCTACGTCCTCAAGCGCGACTACCCCGATTACCTGAAGTCGGCCGACGCCGAGCTGGTCGGTTCACACACCTACGACGCCGCCGAGTACCTGTGGCGCCTGCACAAGGGCACGCTGGTCGAGGGCGCCTCCACCGAGCTCGACACCACCTTCGACGGTGACGTGCCCGCCACGGTGGCCTACCACGTGCCGTGCCACCTGCAGGCTCAGAACATCGGGCTGCGCAGCCGGGACCTCATCAAGCTGACCGGCGCCGCCGTCTCGGTGGTGAGCAAGTGCTCGGGCATCGACGGCATGTGGGGCCTGCGGGCCGAGAACTACGACCTGGCCCGCAAGGTCGCCCAGCCCCTGAAGGAGGGGCTGGAGAAGGCCGACGCCGAGGTGATCGCCGGCGACTGCCACCTGGCCAACGGTGCCATCCGCCAAGAGACGGGGCGGACGCCCCAACACCCGCTGCAGGTCCTGGCCCGGGCGTATGGCATCCCGCCGGAGGAGCGGTCGTGACCGGCAATGCCAAGCTGACGATCGACGACATCGCCGACCAGCGAGCCTACGAGCGCGAGCGGGAGGAGTTCCGTGACCACATCATCGCCATCAAGCGGGTCCGCCGCATCGGGGTGGGGCCGGTGGTGACGATGGTGTTCGAGAACCGTGACACCATCCGTTTCCAGGTCCAGGAGATGGCCAGGGCCGAACGGATGCTCTCCGACGCTTCCATCCAAGTCGAGCTCGACACCTACAACCCGCTCATCCCCGAACCGGGCGAGCTGTCCGCCACCCTGTTCGTAGAGCTGACCAGCCAGGAGCAGCTGATCGAGTGGCTGCCGAAGCTGTTCGGGGTCGAGCGGTCCGTCGAGCTGCTGATCGGCTCGGGGGACGGCGCCGTGGTGGTGCGCTGCGAGGTGGAGGAGGACCATGCCGCCCAGCTCACCCGCTCCGAGGTCACCGCGTCGGTGCACTACATGCGCTTCCGGTTGACGCCCGAGCAGGTCGAGCGTTTCGCCGCCGAACCAGTGGTGTTGGCCGTGAACCATCCGTCCTACGCCGAGGGCACCCATCTGAGCGAGGAGGCCAGGGTGAGCCTGCTGGCGGACCTGCGGGGCTAGACACCGCTGCCGCCAGTCCGCCAGAATACGAAGCCCGGGAATTTCCCCCGACCGGACCGGAACCTCGTGTTCGTGGCGCGGTCGGGAACAGCTCCCGAACGGCAGCCAACCCCTCGAGGACAGACGTTGAACGCGACAAAACCCTTGGTCTGGCGGCAGCAAGCCGCATGCCGCGGTGTCGATCCGGACATCTTCTATCCGGTGACCGACGAGGACGCAGAAGAAGCCAAGGCCATCTGCGGCGGGTGCCACGTGCGGGAGGCCTGCCTGGACTGGGCGTTGCGCAGCCGGGAGCGTGATGGCGTGTGGGGCGGGGCGACCGAGCGGGAACGCCGGCGGATCATCCGCCAGCGACGCCGCTCCGCCTGAGCTTTCCGGGGGGAGGTCGGCTTCGCTCGGGTATCTTGCCCGGCGTGTCCGGCACCCCTACGCTCGACAGCCTCGGCGGCTGGCCGGGCGTGCTCGGGCGGCTGTCGGCCGGCGAGCACCTGCCGGCCGAGGTGGCCGGGGCGGCGATGGCCGACGTGTTCGAGGGGAACGCCACCGCCGCTCAGATCGCCGCGTTCGTGTTCGGCCTGCGGTGCAAGGGGGAGACGGTCGAGGAGATGACGGGCCTGGTGCAGGCCATGGTCGCCGCCGCCGAACCGGTCGTGGTGGCGCCGGCGCTGGCTCCTCGACTGGTCGACACGTGCGGGACGGGCGGCGACCGCAGCGGCACCATCAACATCTCGACCATCGCCTCGCTGGTGGTGGCCGGCGCCGGCGTGCCGGTCTGCAAGCACGGAGGCCGGGCGGCGTCGTCGCAGGCCGGATCGGCCGATGTCCTGGAGGCACTTGGGGTGGGGATCGAGCTGCCCCCGGCCGGGGTCGTGCGCTGCATCGAGGAGGCGGGGATCGGGTTCTGCTTCGCGCCCCGCTACCACCCGGCGATGCGGTACGCCATCCCGATCCGCCGGGAGCTGGGGGTGCCCACCGCCTTCAACTTCCTGGGTCCCCTGGCCAACCCGGCCCGGGTCGGTCGCCAGGTGGTCGGGGTCGGCGACGGGCGCATGGCCACCAAGATGTGCGGCGTGCTGGCCGCCAACGGCGCCACCCACGTCCTCGTCGTCTACGGCTCGGACGGCCTCGACGAGCTGACCACGACCGGCCCTTCCACCGTCGTCGAATGGGACGCCGCCGACCCCGAGATGCGCAGCTCGGTCGTGGACCCGGCCGACCTGGGCTTGGCGCCCGCCCGTCTCGAGGACCTCCGCGGCGGCGACGCGGCCACCAATGCCCGCCTGGCTCGGCGGGTCCTCGATGGCGAGCCTGGACCTCACCGTGACATCGTGGTCCTGAACGCGGCCGCCGCCCTGGTGGCCGGCGGCGTGGCCGCTCGACTGGCCGAGGGCCTGGTGATCGCCGGCGCCGCGCTCGACGACGGCCGGGCGCTGGCGGCCCTCGAACGGCTGATCGTCGCCTCGCGGGCGACGGCGTGAGCAGGGACGGCCCGGTAGCTACTCGGCGCCCAGGTCCCAGATGGCCTCCAGGTCGTGGCGGCTGAAGGCCTGGAAGGCGATGAGGGTCCGCGTGTTGGTGATCCCCTCCAGCTCGGAGATGCGTTGCGTGACCACCTCGGCCAGGTCGTCGTGATGGCGGACACGGACCACGGCGACCAGGTCGGCCTCGCCGGCCACGGAGTACACCTCGCTGACCCCGACCACATCGGCCAGCTCCGCCGCCAGGGTCGCCACGCGGGCAGGCACGGCGTCGATCAGGACGAAGGCGTGGACCATGGTCGAGAGGGTACCGTCGGGCCCCGGAGGCCCCGGCCACGGGTATCGCCGGCACCGTCCTCGGTGGCGGTCGGCTGGCGATGTCACACCCCCGGGGGATGATGGAGCCATGACCACGATGACCACGATGACCACGATGACCATCAGCTGCGACGACTGCTCGATGCGCCACACGGCGGCGTGCGACGGGTGTCTGGTGACCTTCCTCTGCGACCGCGAGCCCGACGAGGCCGTGGTCATCGACGTGGCCGAGGCCCGAGCGGTCCGCCTGCTCAGCCGGGGCGGCCTGGTGCCGCCCCTGCGCCATCAGGCCCTCGGGGCGTGATACCCGTGGGCCGCCCCCCGGGGAGGTTGAGCGGCGTTGGCGGCTGACGCCACCGGGTTGGGAGCCCGTGTGCGGGCCATCGGTCGCGACGCCGGCCTGGATGCCGTTGGGATCGCCGGCGCCGATCCGTTCACCGCGGCCCGGGACGCCATCGAGGCCCGCCGATCGGATGGCCGCGCCGCCGGCATGCAGTTCGTGTTCCGGAACCCGGCCCGCTCGACCGACCCGCGAGCGACGTTGCCCGGGGCGCAGGCCGTGGTGGTGGGGGCGCGCCGCTACGTTCGCACCGACCCGGCCGCGCCCGCCGGCCCGGCTGCCGATCCCGTCGCCGCTGGCGTCACGGCCCCGACGGCCCGGGTGGCGCGCTACTCGTGGATCGACCACTACGAGCCGCTGCGGGCCGGGCTGGAGCAGATCGCCGACCAGCTGCGCGTCGAGGGTTGGCAGGCCCGGGTGCTGGTGGACGACAACGCTCTCGTCGACCGGGCCGCCGCCTACCGGGCCGGTCTGGGCTGGTACGGGACGAACACCACGCTGCTGCTGCCGGGCGCCGGGTCGTGGTTCGTCCTCGGCTCGGTGCTGACCGACGCGCCGCTCGATCCCGATCCCGGGCCGGTAGCCGACGGCTGCGGGACGTGCCGGCGCTGCGTGCCGGCCTGCCCGACCGGCGCGCTGGCCGCCGACGCCGGACCCGGCGGTTCGCTCGACGCTCGTCGGTGCCTGGCCTGGCTGGTGCAGGCCGAGGGGATGTTCCCCGCCGAGCACCGCGTCGCGCTGGGGGACCGGCTCTACGGCTGCGACGAGTGCCAGGAGGTGTGCCCGGTGAACCGGGTGGCGTTGCGCCGCCGGCCGCCACCGCCGGCCGAGGCCGGCGCCCAGGCCCGGGTGGACGTGCTGGCCATCCTGGCCGCCAGCGACGAGGAACTGCTCGGGGCGTTCGGGCGCTGGTACATCCCCCGGCGCCAGCCTCGCTACCTGCGGCGCAACGCCTTGGTCGTCTTGGGCAACGTCGGTCGTTCCGACGACCCGGTGGCCCGGGTTGCCGTAGCCAGGGCGCTGGCCGACGACGATCCGTTGCTCCGGGCCCACGCCGTATGGGCCGCCGACCGCCTCGGCCACGGTGCGCTGCTCGGCGCGCTGGCCGGCGATACCGACCCCGACGTCCAGGTCGAGCTGGCCCGGGTGGGCAATCGGTGATGGGGCGCAGCCCGCCGCCGACACCCGGGCGCCTGGTGCGCAGTACCGTCGGGGTCGGTCATCCAGACCGCCGTGCTCACCGTGCGCCACCTCCTCGTCACCAACGACTTCCCGCCGAAGGTCGGAGGCATCCAGTCCTACCTGTGGGAGCTGTGGCGACGGCTCCCACCCGGGGACGTCAGCGTCCTCACCAGCCCCTATCGCGACGCCGAGGCCTTCGACGCCCGTCAGCCGTTCCGCATCGAGCGGACTCGCGAACCGGTGCTGCTGCCCAACCCGCTCCTGATCGGCCGCATCCGCCGGCTGGCCGCCGAGGTCGACGCCGCCGCGGTGGTGCTCGACCCCGCCCTGCCCCTCGGCCTGCTCGGCCCCAGCCTCGGTCTGCCGTACGCCGTGGTCCTCCACGGCGCCGAGGTGACCGTCCCGGGGCGGCTCCCCGGCACCCGCCGAGCCCTGGCTCGCGTCCTGCGCCACGCATCGATGGCCATCGCCGCCGGCAGCTACCCCGAGGCCGAGGCTCGCCGAGCGCTGCGGTCGGCCGTCATGCCTCCCGTGGTGTCGGTCCCGCCTGGCGTCGACACCCAGCGGTTCCGGCCCCTGGCCGCCATCGACCGGGCGGCGACCCGCGCCCGGTTCGGGCTGCCCCGACGCGGCCAGCTGGTCGTGAGCGTCAGCCGACTGGTGCCCCGCAAGGGCATGGACACCCTCATCGACGCGGCCGCCGCCCTCCGGTCCGGTCACCCCGACCTGACCGTCGCCATCGCCGGGGCCGGCCGGGATCGAGCCCGCCTGGAGCGGCGCGTGGCGCGCCGGGAGGCACCGGTCCGGCTGCTGGGGCGGGTCGCCGAGGTCGACCTCCCCGACCTGTACGCCTGCGCCGACGTGTTCAGCCTGTGCTGTCGGACCCGGTGGGGCGGCCTGGAGCAGGAGGGCTTCGGCATCGTGTTCCTGGAGGCGGCGGCGTCGGGGATCCCGTCGGTGGCCGGTGACAGCGGCGGCGCCGCCGAGGCGGTGGTCGACGGTCGCACCGGGATCGTCGTAGGCCATCCCGATGAGCCCGACGCCGTGGCCGCTGCCCTCGCCGACCTGCTCGACCACCCCGAGCGGGCCAGTCAGCAGGGACAGGCCGCACGCCTGCGGGCGGAGACCGAGTTCGGCTACGACCTGCTCGCCGCTCGCCTGGGCCGGGCCATCGACCAGCTGGCCCATCCCGAGCCCTCGTGATCACGCCGATCGGGCGGGCAGCGGTCCGCTCAATCTGACCGGACCGGAGCGACGGAGTACGGTCTCGCGTACCCGAGGCAACCGACAGGAGGTCAGGGTGGAAGAACAGGTCGTCGAACAGGTCATCATCCGCAGCTCCCCGGCGCATTGCTTCGAGGTGCTGACCTCGTTCGAGACGTACCCGCAGTGGGCCGCGGACATCAAGTCCGTCCACGTCGACGACCGGGACGCCGACGGCAACGCCGTCCGCGTCACCTTCCGAGCGGCGGCCTTCGGCCGATCGACGTCCTACACCCTGCTCTACGACTACTCCGAGGCGCCCGCCGAGCTGTCGTGGATCCAGGTCGAGGGCGACATGACCCGCCGCCTCGACGGTTCCTACCAGCTCACGGCCACCGGCGACGACGGCACCGAGATCGCCTATCGCCTCACGGTCGACCTCAAGGTGCCCCTCCCCGGGTTCGTGAAGCGCCGGGCCGAGGGACGGATCATGGGCGCCGCCCTGCGGGAGCTCAAGGCCCGGGTCGAGGGCGGCGGCGCCGGCGTCCGTCGGGCCACGTAGCTCTCTCGCCATCGCTGAGGAGCACCCAGCCGGTAGGGTCCGGACATGGCCGTCTTCGCATCCGACATGTCCACCCTCGAGGGCACCCCGCTCGACCCCGAAGCCCTGTCGGGCAAGGCCGTGCTGGTCGTCAACGTGGCCTCCAAGTGCGGGCTCACCCCGCAGTACACCGGGCTGGAGCACCTGCAGGAGCGCTATGCGGCGCGAGGCTTCACCGTGCTCGGCGTGCCGTGCAACCAGTTCGCCGGCCAGGAGCCCGGGTCAGCCGAGGAGATCAAGACGTTCTGCTCGACCACCTACGGCGTCACCTTCCCGCTCACGGAGAAGGTGGACGTGAACGGCTCCGACCGCCATCCGCTCTACCAGCGCCTGACCGCCACGCCCGACGGCGAGGGTGAGGCCGGCGACATCCAGTGGAACTTCGAGAAGTTCCTGGTGGGCGCGGACGGCGCGGTGGTGGCCCGCTTCCGCCCGCAGACCGAGCCGGAGTCCGAGACGGTGACCGAAGCCATCGAGGGCGCGCTCCCGCGCTGAGTCGAGGCACCGAGGGCAAAGGGCCGGGGTGGGGGCGCCCCGGGTGGCCTCCGTCGCCGTGGGTGACGAGCGGCTGGCCCCGTTCCTGGCCCTGACCGCCAAGGGGGACCGCCAGCGCACCGAGCAACGCCTCGGCGTCTTCATCGCCGAGGGGCACCTGGCCTTGGTGGCCCTGGCTCGCTCGGCCTACCCGTTGGTGGCCGTGGCCGTCACACCCGCCCAGCTGGACCGGGTGCGTACCGCTCTGGCTGGCGTCGACACGGACGTGTACGTGGTCGCAGGCGACGACCTGGCGGCCACCGCCGGCTACCCGGTGCACCGCGGGGTCCTCGGCCTGGGCCGGCGCCGGCCGCCGGCTGACCCGGTGGATCTGCTGGCCGCCGGGGGACCCGTCCTGGTGGCCGAGGGGATCGGCGACCATGAGAACCTGGGCGCCCTGTTCCGCAACGCCGCCGCCTTCGGCGTCGGAGCCGTCCTGCTCGACCCGTCGTGCGCCGATCCGCTCTACCGCCGCGCCGTGCGCGTCTCGCTCGGCCACGTGCTGCGCGTGCCCTGGGCGCGCACCGCGACCTGGCCCGGCGGGCTGGAGGAGATCCGGGGGCGCGGCTACCAGGTCGTCGCCCTGACCCCGGCACCAGGCGCCGAGGACGTGGAGACCCTCGGCGCCGGCGACCCGTCCCGCACGGCGCTGCTGGTGGGCGCCGAAGGGCCTGGCTTGTCGGCTGCGGCCCTGGCCGGCGCCGATCGGCGGGTGCGCATACCCATGGCGGCGGGGGTGGACTCGCTGAACGTGGCCACCGCGGCGGCCATCGGCCTGCAGCGACTGGCCCGTCCTACTGTGGGCTCGTGACAGACCGAACCTTCGAGATGGCCGACGCGGTGGCCGTGGTGACCGGCGGCGCGGGCGGCATCGGCCGGGCCCTGGCCCAGCGCCTGCACGCCGAGGGCGCCCGGGTGGCGGTGGTCGATATCGACGCCGGCGGAGCGGCGGCGGCCGCCGCCGAGCTTCCCGGCGCGGTCGGCATCGGGGTGGACGTGACCGACGGGTTGGCCGTCACCGCCATGGTCGCCCAGGTCACCGGGCAGCTCGGCCCCATCGACCTGTACTGCTCGAACGCCGGGGTGGGCAGCGGCCACGGGTTGGGTGACGACGACGCCTGGGCGCGGAGCTGGGCGGTGCACGGCATGGCCCACGTCCACGCAGCGCGGGCCGTGTTGCCCGACATGGCGGCCCGCGGTCGGGGCGCCATGGTCATCACCGCCTCGGCGGCCGGGCTGCTGGCCATGATGCAGTCGGCGCCCTACACGGTGACCAAGCATGCCTCGGTGGCCCTGGCCGAATGGTTGGCCATCGAGTACGCCGAGTCAGGTGTGTCCCTCCACTGCCTGTGCCCACAGGGGGTCCGGACCCCGATGGTGAGTGCCGACCCCGCCGGGGAGGCGGAGGTCGGTGCCAGTGGCCGCATCCTGGAGCCGGCCGAGGTGGCCGACGCCGTCGTCGACGCGGTGCGGGCCGGGACGTTCCTGATCCTGCCCCACCCGGAGGTGCACGACTACGAGGTGGGGAAGGTGGCCGACCGGGATCGTTGGTTGGCGGTCATGCACCGGCTGAAGGGCCGCCTGGCCGGCTCGTGACCGCCCCTGTCGTCGGCCTTGACATCGGCGGCACCAAGATCCTCGGTGTCCGCCTCGACGTCGCCGGACGGGTGGAGGCGGAGACCAAGGTGCCGACTCCCCGCGACGGGCGAGAGGTGGTCGAGCGACTGGTGGAGGTGGTCGCCTCGTTGACTGCGGTGCCGCCGTCCGCCGTCGGGGTCGGCACCCCGGGCCTGGTCGACCGACACGGGGTGCTGCGGTTCTCCCCACATTTGCCCGGCCTGGTCGGCCTACCCGTGGCCGAGGAGCTGCAGCGGCGAGTGCCCGTCGAGGCGGTGTGGGTCGGCAACGACGCCACCGCGGCCGGATGGGCCGAACACCGGTTGGGCGCCGCCCGCGAGCACGGCGACGTGGTGATGGTCACCCTCGGCACCGGCATCGGCGGGGGCATCATCAGCGACGGCCGGCTGCTCGAGGGCGCCAACCGCTTCGCCGGCGAGTTCGGCCACCTCGTCGTCGACCCCAACGGGCCGCCGTGCCCGTGCGGCAAGCGCGGGTGTTGGGAGCGGTACGCCTCTGGGAATGGTCTGGGCCAGCTGGCCCGCGAGGCAGCCCTGGCCGGCCTGGCTCCTCGGGTCCGGGAGCTGGCCGGAGGCGACCCCGAAGCGGTGCGCGGCGAGCATGTCACCATCGCGGCGCGCCACGGTGACGAGGCGGCCATCGCCATCATGAACCAATTCGTGTGGTGGCTGGCCCTCGGGCTGGCCAACCTGGCCAACGCCTTCGACCCGGCCGTGATCGTGCTCGGCGGCGGCCTCATCGCGGCCGGCGACGTCCTGGTGGAGCCGGTGCGTGCCGCGTTCGCCGACTTGGTGGAGGCAGCCGACGAGCGGGGTGTCACCATCGAGGCGGCCGCGCTGGGAGAGCGGGCGGGCGCCATCGGCGCGGCCCTGCTGGCGGCGCGCCAGTGATGCCACCGGGGGACAGGCCGGGTAATGCGCACAGCGAGCGGGGGCCCGACCACTAGCCTGGCCCGGTGGAGTTCCGTCGCATCAATGGCCTGCCGCCCTACGTCTTCGCCATCATCAACGAGCTGCGCGACGACGCCCGCCAGGCCGGTCGGGACGTGGTCGACATGGGTTTCGGGAACCCCGACATCCCCAGCCCCGACCTGGCCGTCGAGAAGCTGGCGGAGGCAGCCCGCAACCCGCGCAACCACCGCTATTCGGCGTCGCGGGGCATCCCCAAGCTGCGCCTGGCCGTGGCCAACCTGTACCAGCGCCGCTTCGGGGTCGAGCTCGACCCCGATCGCGAGGTGGTCACCACCATCGGAGCCAAGGAGGGCCTGTCCCACCTGATGTGGACCCTGGTGGGCCCCGGCGACACCGCCCTGGTGCCCACCCCCAGCTACCCGATCCACATCTACGCACCGCTGTTCGCCGGCGCCGACGTCCAGCAGGTGCGCCTCGGGCCCGACCAGGACTTCTTCGCCAACCTGATGGAGAGCTGGGAGTCGACATGGCCGCGGCCGCGGGTGATCGTGTTCAGCTTCCCGCACAACCCGACCACCGAATGCGTCGACCTGGCCTGGATGCAACGCCTGGTCGACTTCGCCCGCGAGCACGACGTGATCCTGGTCCACGACTTCGCCTACTCCGATACCGCGTTCGACGGCTTCGAGCCGCCGTCGATCCTGCAGGTGCCGGGGGCCAAGGATGTCGCCGTCGAGCTGTACACCATGACCAAGAGCTTCTCGATGGCCGGGTGGCGGGTGGCGTTCATGGTGGGCAACGCCGAGATCGTGGCGGCGCTGACCAAGCTGAAGAGCTACCTCGACTACGGAACCTTCCAGCCCATCCAGATCGCGGCCATCGTCACGCTGAACGAGGCACCCGAGTACCCCAAGGAGGTCAACCGCATCTACCAGTCCCGGCGCGACGCCCTCTGCGACGGGTTGGCCCGGATCGGGTGGCAGCTGGAGAAGCCGAGGGGGACCATGTTCGTGTGGGCGCCCATCCCGGAGCCGTACCTGGAGATGGGGTCGCTGGAGTTCTCCAAGCACCTGGTGACCGAGGCCGAGGTGGCCACCTCTCCTGGTGTCGGGTTCGGGCGCGGCGGCGAGGGCTTCGTGCGCTTCGCGCTCATCGAGAACGAGCAGCGCATCCAGCAGGGCATCAGGAACCTGCGCCGGGTGCTCACCAAGCTGGGCTGACCGCGCCGCGCCCCGACCGGACGTCTGCGGCGTAACGTTGGTCACATGGGCTACTGGGTGCTCAAGGCGGTGCTGACCCCGTTGATGCGCTTCGCCTACCGCATCCGCTGCCGTGACCTCGGCCAGATGCCGGCCTCCGGGCCGGTGGTGCTGGCGTCGAACCACCAGTCGTTCATCGACTCCCTCTTCATCCCGTTGGTGCTGCGGCGCCGGGTGACGTTCCTGGCCAAGGCCGAGTACTTCGACAACCCGCGCACGGCCTGGTTCTTTCGGGCCATGGGCCAGATCCCGATCACGCGGGGCGGGGGCAGCGAGACGGACCGGGCGCTGGCGGTGGCCCAGGAGGTCCTCGACGCCGGCGGGGTGCTCGCCATCTACCCGGAGGGGACGCGCTCGCCCGACGGCCGGCTGTACAAAGGGCACACGGGCGTGGCGCGCATCGCCCTCGCCGGCGGCGGGGTGCCGGTCATCCCCTTCGCCCTCACCGGCACCCGGGAGATCCAGCCCATTGACGTGATGCGCCCCAAGCTGTTCCGGACGGTGCAGGTGCGTGTGGGCGAGGCGTTGTCGTGGCCGGAGCTGGTGGGGCGCAGCGCGGAGCGTGCCGTGTTGCGCCAGGTCACCGACGAGGTGGTGAGCGCCATCGGCCAGCTGTCCGGCCAGGAGCGGGCCCCCTCCTACGCGCCGCGAAGTCCCCGCCGGGCGGAGCGCCCGGCTCCCGTTGCCCGGCCTGCGGCTGCCTCGGCCCGCAGCTTGGTCGAGGCCGGGGCCCTGGCTCCGCCCGAGTGATGTCGCTCGCCCTGGTCGTCGATTCGTGACGGTCGTCGATTCGTGACGGTCGTCGATTCGTGACGGTCGTCGATTCGTGACGGTCGTCGATTCGTAACGGTCGCGTTCGGTCCCGGAAACCGGGGGTTCACAATGACCTCCTACCGTCTGGGACATGCCGACCTTCCATCTGCGCGTGTGGGTGCCCGACCGACCCGGTGCGCTGGGCGCCGTGGCCAGCCGCATCGGCGCGGTCAAGGGCGACCTCGTCGGCATCGACATCCTCGAGCGAGGTGCCGGCCGGGCCATCGACGAGCTCATCGTCGAGCTCCCGGCCGAGGCGCTCGTCCCGCTGTTGATCGCCGAGGTGTCCCAGGTCGACGGTGTCGACGTGGAGGACATCAGAGCGGTTCCCGACCAGGTCGTCGATCCCCGCCTCGACGCCCTGGAGACGGCGGCGTACCTCATCGACCAGATCACGGTCCCCGACCTGCTGGGCTCGTTGGCCCGCCGGGTGAACCACGACTTCCAGGCGGACTGGACGGTGGTGGTGGACCTCAGTGCGCCGTCGCCCGTGGCGTCGGTCGGCGCCGCCCCGCCAGCCGCCTGGATCGAGGCGTTCGTGGCAGGCAGCCGGGCGTCAGTGACGCCGAGGACCGACACCGGCGGCCCCGACGATGTGGCGTGGGCCGAGCTGGTCGCGGCCGACCTGGTCATCGTCACCGGCCGGCGGGGCCGTCCCCTGCGGTCCCGGGAGCGCCGCCAGCTGTCCGCCCTCTCCCGCATCGTGGACCAGCGCTGGGTGGAGCTGGTCACCCGGTCAGCCCGACTGCTCCACCCCAGCCGCGTCCCGCTCCCAGCCGCGTCGATTGCCGCTCGAACCATTGCACTGATCTGGTCGATTGCACTGATCTGGTCGACGCCCGGGCCGTCGTGGCCCGGTCATGCCGGCGGGATGGATTGGGCGAAGTGCCAGACGTCGTCGGGGTCCCACATGCGCTTGACGGCTCGGAGCCGGGCCAGGTTGGTGCCGTAGTAGGCGTGAGCCCAGTCGGCCAGACGGGGATCGATGTAGTTCTGGTAGGCGTAGCCGCTCACATAGGGGCGCAAGGTGGCGTACCAGCCGTCCAGCCAGGTCTGGGCCTGGGCCAGCGAGGCGACACTGGTCCCAGGGGTGAAAGAAACGTTGTACTGGGCTGAGGCGATGGCGTCGCGGTGGACGAAGGCGGTGTCGGCGGCGGCCACCCGGTTGACGGCCCCGCCGTAGCTGTCGTAGCCCACGGCGCCCATCCCTCCCTCCTGCCGGCGCTGGTCGATGCCGGCCACCACCGCGGCGACGCCGGCGTCGGTGAGCGGCTGGTTCAGATAATCGGACTTGGCCAGGCTGGGCTGGCGGGTGAGCTGGCCGCCGGCCGCCTGGGTGGGTAGGTGGCAGGCGGCCTGGCTGAGCCCGGCGCAGCCCGCCTCCACGTACATGGCGTGAGCGAAGGAGGTGGCCTGGCTGAACCGGCTGGCCGGCGTGGCCCCCACGGCGGTCACCAGCTGGTCGAGGACCGGGGCCAGGGTGACAGGAGTGCCCAGCCAGACACCGCCGACCTGGGCCGTCGGCGCTGCCCGGGCCGGGTCGGTCTGCAGCAGGCAGTTGGCCCATAGGGCGTCGGGAGCGGTCGGAGCCCAGCTCAGGTAGGCGGGGAGCAGCTGATCGGCGGCCGCCCAGGGCCAGGTGACGGTGAAGACGGTGACGCCGGTGGTGGGAAAGGTGGCGAACTGGAACGAGGTGGCCACCCCGAAGTTGCCGCCTCCGCCTCCCCGGCACGCCCAGAACAGGCCGTCGTTGGTGCCGGCGTCGGCGGTCACCAGGCGGGCGTCGGCGGTGACCAGCTGCACTTGCACGATGCGATCGCAGGCCAGCCCGTAGCGACGATCGACCACGCCGGCGCCGCCGCCGAGGGTCAGGCCGGCGATCCCCACCGTGGGGCAGCTGCCGCCCGGGATGGAGACGCCGGCCGCGTTCAGGGTGCTGTACACGTCGATCAGGCGGGCACCGGCACCGATGGTCGCGGTGGCGGCCCCGGTGGCCACCGCATGCATGGCGGTCACGTCGACGATCAGGCCCGGGCCGCTGGAGTAGCCGCCGTAGCTGTGGCCGCCACTGCGCACCGACAACGCCAGCCCATGGGCGCGAGCGAAGCCGACGCAGCGCTGCACGTCGGTGGCGTCGGCGCAGAAGGCGATCCCCTGGGGCCGCAGCCCGTCGAAGCGGGAGTCGTAGAGGGCCACGGCGGTCGGATAGGACGGGTCGTCGGGGCGGACCAGGTGTCCGGTGAGGGTGCCAGCCAGGCCGGCCCAGGCGGCGGGGTCGAGGGCCTCGGTCGTCGTCGGGCCGTTGTTCGGGGCGCGGGACGGCGGGGTGCCGGTCGTCGCCCGGCCGGGGGCGCTCCCGCGGCGGTCGGTGCCGCAGCCGGCCAGGAATGCCGCCCCGCCGGCCGCCAGGCCGAGGACGGCCCGGCGGCTCAGTGCGCCCGGTTCGGTGCCCACGGTTCGGTGCTCACGGTTCGGTGCTCACGGTTCGGTGCTCACGGTTCGGTGATCGGTCTCGGGTGCGCAGGGCGCTCGGTTCGGGTCCGCTCAGTGCTCAGAGGCCGAACGACGCCTGGCGCAGTCGCTCGACGGAGACCTCGTCGCCGTCCAGGTCCACGAGGGCGACGGCGCGGCGGCCGAAGGCGAACAGGGTCAGCTCGCCCGGGTCTCCTCGCACCACCACGCTCGGCTGGCCGCTCTTGGCCACGGCCTGCCCGTGCCCCGGGCTCTGGAAGGTGACGCCGACGGGAGCCCGGCGGGCCATGATGCGGCCCGCCATCCGCAGTCGGGACCACAGCGACGCCGCGAAGTCCGCATCGAGGGGCCGTGGTGTCCAATCGGGCTGCGCCCGGCGCACGTCCTCGAGGTGCACGAAGTACTCGACGGTGTTCATGGCCTCATCGAGCGGGCCGATGCGCAGCGGCAGCGGCGGGCCACCGCGGACGGTGGCCACCAGCTCCGGCCACGGCTTCCCGTCACGCACGCCCCGCTGCACGGTCTCGGTGTGCGTCACCAGTGCCTTGACCGGGAGGAGGACGCCGGGCGCGGCGTCGGGGCGCCGCTCCCGGATCACCAGGTGGGCGGCCAGATCGGCCGTGCGCCAGCCTTCGCAGAGCGTGGGCGCATCCGGTCCGAGACGGTCGAAGAGGTCCGCCAGCTCGGCTCGCTCGTGTTGGGCGAATGCAGTCATGAGCCGATGGTACGGCGCAGCTGTGACCGCCACATCGGTCGCCCCCAGGCCCGGAGGCCGTTTCCCCCGGAAATGCACAACCCCCAGGCCCTGGTGATCCACAGGGCCGTCATGCAAACCTTCGCGAACGGCGGTCGACGGGCAGATTTTCTGGCCCTCATGCATTGACAGGCGTGTGATTACGGTGATGTAATTCACCCTGCATCTTGTGGTCGGGGTGGCCCTGGCGACATTGGACCACAAGAGGTTGTGGTGGTAGGTAGTGGTTCGTAGGTAGCAGTGGCAGTGCAGGCGGCTCCCGGAGGGGCGGGGCCACGAGATCGAGACGACGGCATCGAGACGACGGCAAGGAGAACCCGGCATGGCAATCGCTGCGGAGCAGATGGGGATCGGCATCGGCCGGCACTTCACGACGGCAGACCAGCACCCCTACGACACGGTGGAGTGGGAGCGGCGCGACGCTCGCATCACCCACTGGCAGACCGGCGCGGTGGCGTTCGAGCAGCTCGGGGTGGAGGTCCCGGCCGGCTGGAGCGTGAACGCCACGAACATCCTGGCCCAGAAATACTTCCGCGGGACCCTCGGCACCCCCGAGCGCGAGCACTCGCTCCGGCAGGTGACCGACCGGGTCGTCGACACCATCACCGCCTGGGCCCGCAAGGACGGGTATTTCGTCGACGACGCCGAGGCCGATGCCTTCTCCGACGAGGTCAAGTACCTCATCGTCCACCAGAAGGCGGCGTTCAACTCGCCGGTGTGGTTCAACATCGGGGTGCAGGGCGTCCCCCAGCAGGGTTCTGCCTGCTTCATCCTCTCGGTGGAGGACGCCATGGACTCCATCCTCGAGTGGTACAAGGAGGAGGGGATCATCTTCAAGGGCGGTTCCGGGGCGGGTGTGAACCTGTCGAAGATCCGCTCCTCCAAGGAGGGCCTGCGCGGCGGCGGCACCGCGTCGGGGCCGGTCAGCTTCATGCGCGGCGCCGATGCCTCGGCCGGCACCATCAAGTCGGGTGGCAAGACCCGCCGGGCGGCCAAGATGGTGATCCTCGACGTCGACCATCCCGACATCACCGACTTCGTCTGGTGCAAGGCGGTGGAGGAGCGCAAGGCCCGAGCCCTGCGTGACGCCGGCTTCGACATGGACCTGGACGGCAAGGACAGCCACTCCGTCCAGTACCAGAACGCCAACAACTCGGTCCGGGTCACCGACGAGTTCATGGCGGCCGTGGTGGACGACGCCGACTGGGACCTGACCGCGGTCACCACCGGCGAGGTCGTCGAGACGGTGCGCGCCCGGGACCTGTTCCGCCAGATCTCCAAGGCGGCATGGGAGTGCGCCGATCCCGGCATGCAGTTCGACACCACCATCAATCGTTGGCATACCGCCCCGAACTCGGGGCGGATCAACGGCAGCAATCCTTGCTTCACGGGGGATGCGCTGGTGCACACCGACAAGGGCCTCATCGCCTTCAAGGAGCTGTTCGACCGGGCCAACCAAGGGGAGACGTTCGGCGTCTGGACCCACGATGCGACTAGCCCCGACCAGCCGGCCGAGCGGGTGGAGCTGACCCGGCCGGACGCGTTCATGATCACCGGTTTCAACGATGTGGTGCGCTTGCGCTTCGACAACGGCATGGAGGTCCGCTGCACACCAGGTCATCGCATCTTCACCACCAACCGTGGCTACGTCGAGGCTGCGGCACTCACTCCGGAGGACCAGGTCAAGGTGCTCGACCTCCCTGCGCCCTCGGTCGGTGCCGATTACCACCTCCCGGTTTCGACCGACGTCGACAGCTACCGCCAGATCGGCGACCATCGCCGACCGGTGCAGCTACCCGAGAAGTGGACCCCCGACCTCGGTCACTACCTCGGTTGGCTGGTCGGTGATGGCTCGGTGGGGGCGGACGGGACGATCAGCACCGTGTACGGGTCCCCAGAGGACCAGACCGTCGTGCTGCCCCGCCACAGCGAGCTGGCCACCTGGCTCAACGGCGGCGTCACCCCCAAGCCCAGCCTGCAGGCCAACGGCACCATCCAGCAGCGGTTGAGCCGGCGGGTGCTGACGAAGTTCTTCTCTGCCATGGGTGTTGACGCCGTGCGCGGCGCCGCGAAGCGGGTGCCGACGTCGGTGATGCAGGCGCCGAGCGACATCGTCGCCTCGTTCCTGCAAGGCCTGTACGACGCAGATGGCTGCGTCCGGCGTGACGACCAGAAGGGGAGCTATATTGGCCTGGGCTCGGTGTCTCGTGCATTGCTCGTCGATGTGCAGCGCCTGCTGACCACCTTCGGTATCGCTTCGGCGATCTATCGCGGTCGAGCGCCGCACACCGGTATGTCGTACACCCGCCGGGACGGTAGCGAGGCGACGTACGCAGGCAGCCAGATGTGGGATCTGCGCATCTCGTCGATGTCGATGGCGACGTTCGCTTCCTCCGTCGGCTTCCGGCTGCCAGCCAAGGCCGACCGTCTGGAGGGGCTGATCGGCGATCGTGTACGCGGCTTCTATCGGACCGACACCCCAGCGCACCTGGTCGAGCGCACCGACGACGGCTACGAGCTCACCTACAACCTGAGCGAGCCGCGCAACCACTCCTACGTGGTCAACGGCCTGGTCGTTCGGAACTGTTCGGAGTACATGCATGTGGACAACTCGGCGTGCAACCTGGCCAGCCTGAACCTCTTGACGTTCCTCGCCACCGACGGCACGTTCGACGTGGACGGCTTCAAGGCCGCCACCTCGGTGATGTTCACCGCCCAGGAGATCATCGTGGGGAACGCCGACTACCCGACGGAGAAGATCGCCGAGAACTCCCGGCGGTTCCGCCAGCTGGGCATCGGCTACGCCAACCTCGGCGCCCTGCTGATGGCCCAGGGCCAGCCCTACGACTCCGACCCGGGTCGGGCGTGGGCTGCGGCCATCACCGCGCTGCTCACCGGGCAGGCCTACGCCACGTCGGCGCGCACCGCCGCTCGGATGGGGCCCTTCGCCGGTTTCACCGAGAACCGCGACGCCATGCTTGCTGTGCTGCGAATGCACCGCGACGCGGCGGCAACGGTCGACGAGGAGCTGGTGCCGCCGGAGCTGCTCTCCGCCGCCCAGGAGGCGTGGGACACCGCCGTCGACATCGCCGAGCACCACGGCGTGCGCAACGCCCAGGCCAGCGTGCTGGCCCCGACCGGCACCATCGGCCTGCTGATGGATTGCGACACCACCGGCATCGAGCCCGACCTCGGCCTGGTGAAGATGAAGAAGCTGGTCGGCGGGGGCACCATGTCCATCGTCAACCAGACGATCCCGCGAGCCCTGCGCCAGATGGGGTACACCGACGAGCAGATCACCGAGATCATCGCCTACATCGACGAGCATCACTCCATCGTCGGGTCCCCGTTGCGCGCCGAGCACCTCCCGGTGTTCGCCTGCTCCATGGGCGAGAACACCATCCACTACCGGGGCCACGTACGGATGATGGCGGCCGTCCAGCCGTTCATCAGCGGGGCCATCTCCAAGACCGTGAACCTCCCGCAGGAGGCCACCGTCGAAGACGTCGAGCAGCTCCACATCGAAGCGTGGGAGCTGGGCCTCAAGGCGGTCGCCATCTACCGGGACAACTGCAAGGTGGCGCAGCCGCTGGCCACCGCCCGCAAGACGGCCGCCGACCCGACCGTCTCGGAGGCCGAGGCACACGACGCGGAGCTGGCGGTGAAGGTGGCCGAGCTGGAGACGGCGCTGGCCCGCCAGACTGTGGTGGTCAAGCAACCCATCCGCGAGCGCCTGCCCCGGCGGCGCACATCGCAGACGTTCGCCTTCCGGGTGGCCGACTGCGAGGGCTACGTCACTGTCGGCGAGTACGACGACGGGCGCCCGGGCGAGGTGTTCATGAAGGTGTCGAAGCAGGGATCCACCCTGGCCGGCATCATGGACGCCTTCTCCATCTCGGTCAGCCTCGGCCTGCAGCACGGGGTGCCGTTGGCCACCTACGTGCGCAAGTACACGAACATGCGCTTCGAGCCGGCGGGCATGACCGACGACCCGGACCTGCGTATCGCCCAGTCACTGGTGGACTACATCTTCCGCCGGTTGGCCGTCGACTACCTGCCGGCGTCGGAGCGGGCCGAGCTCGGCGTGCTCACCTCCCGTGAGCGCACCCAGCTCACCCTTCCCGGCGTCGACGAGGCGGTGACCCCGAACTCATCGCTGGTCGACGGCTCCTCCATCATCTCGGAGCCGCCGGCACGGTCCGATCCCGAGCAGCTGGCCGCGCCCCGACCGGCGGCCGTGCGCATGCCCGAGGCCGGCGATGCCCCCTACTGCTACCAGTGCGGGGTGCAGATGCAGCGTGCAGGCAGCTGCCACGCCTGCCCCTCCTGTGGGACGACCAGCGGCTGCTCGTGATGACATGACGGCATCGTCGAAGCGCGCCGCGACCTGACCGGGACCGCCCGATCGTCTGATGTTCGGTTCCTCGCGGCGCGGGAAGGGTAGGCCGCGTGCCAGGCCCCGCCGAACGTTGGAACCACAACATCCAGTACCACTCGGTCATCCTCGGCGCCGTGCCCGATGGCTGCACCCATGCCCTCGACGTCGGGTGCGGTGAGGGCCACCTCACCCGCGCACTCCATCCACTCGTACCACACGTCGTCGGTATCGATTCGGACGAAGCGAGCATCGACCTCGCCCGTTCACAGGACTCTGCCGGCATCGACTACGTCGTCGGTGACGTGCTCACCCACCCCTTCGAGCCGGCCAGCTTCGACCTGGTCACGGCAGTAGCGTCACTCCATCACATGGACGCCACCGCCGGGCTCGAACGGATGGCCAGCCTCCTCCGTCCCGGCGGGCTGCTGGCGATCCTCGGGCTGGCGCGAAGTCGCCACCCAGCGGACTTTGCCCTCGATCTGGCCGCCGTCGTCGGCTCGCGGATCCACCGACTGACCAAGGCGGTCTGGGCGCAGCCGTCTCCGACGGTCTGGCCCCCGCCCGAGACCTACAGAGGGATGCGAGCGCTGGCCTCTCGGGTGCTTCCCGGTTGCCGCTATCGCCAACATCTGCTGTGGCGCTACTCCCTCGTCTGGACGAAGGCGCCATGAGGCGGCGGGGCGACCTCGTCTATCCGGGCGGTCTGGTCAGGGCCACTGCGGCCCGGTGGTTCACGCCCACGGCGCGGACGAGACCGATGACGCTGATCACGATGTACAGGTAGGCCACCGCGGTGAGCGCCACCAGGACGGCGCCGAGCGGACGGGCCTCGGCCAGGGCCACGAGCACGCCGATCTGGAGCAGGCCGACGACCAGGTAGAGGACCCATGGGAACATGCCGCGCCGACGGACGGGATGATCGGACGGCAGGAGGTCGCGCATGGCTCGCTACGGGATGAAGAAGTTGACGATGGGTACGAACCAGGCGCCGATACCCCAGCCTGGTGTCTGGGCGGAGGGGTAGCGAAGCGCGCCGGCCAGCTCGGCCGCCCGGAACTGCCAGACCAGGAACGGGATCCCGCCGGCGAGGAACACGTCACCCGCGTAGCCTGCTCGGGGGGCGGACGGCAGCTTCTGGGAGGAGTAGGCGGGTGTGCCGGCCTGATCGAGGACGACGTTGAGGTGGTGGAAGTTCCGCTGCCATGCCGCGGCTTGCGCGAGCTCGATGAGCGCCACCAGCACGATGCCGAACCCGTAGACCACGACCCCGTACAGCGCCCACCGCGCGGCCCGCTCCTCGGCCTCCAGTAGCTCCGCCAGCGAGCGACCGCTCCCTGGACCCGCAGGGAGATACTTCGGTTCCCGATCCTCGCTCCAGCGGCTGCCGTCCCACCAGCGCCACGACCGATCGTCGGTCGGATCCTGGTACCACCCGGGTGGCGCCCACGACCCGCTCATTTGTCATCCTCCGCCACTCCGCCCACCGCACGAGTGTGGCAGAGCGACCTGGCATCCGCTCTGATGGCAGCCATGCAGATGACCGGTCTGGTGGGCAACGGGTTCGGCGCCGTCGCCGACGCCTTCGCCCGCAACTTCTCCCACGCGGGGAGTCGGCGCCCATATGGCCCTCTACCGGGAAGGGCGCCCGGTCGTCGACCTGTGGGCCGGCACCGCGGTCGCGGCCACCGGCCGGCCGTGGGCGGAGGACACCGTGGCCACCGTCTTCAGCTGAACCAAAGGGATTGATGGCCACATTTTGGTGAACATGTGATCCACGACGGACTGTCGAAGTGGGCGGGACCCGACTCCTCGATGCGCCCACTGTTGCCGTCGCGGCCGTCACCCAGGCGGAAAGGCCCGACGCGGTGTCGATGGTGCCGACCGCCTGCGGCCGCGGCTACGCCGTCGGACCCATGTCGCCGCCGGGCCGCACGCGTTCGGGCATCCCGGAGCGGGCTGGGTCCGGCGCCTTCGCCGATCCCGATGCCGGTATCGGCTTCATCGACGCCCGAACCTGATGCGCTTCGATCCCAAAGACACCCGGGCCGCCGACCTGGTCGACGCCGTGCACGTCGCGCTGGGCTGACCGGCCGGCGGCGGCCCTAGCTCGGGCTACTGCCCGCCGGTCGCTCGCCGCCGGGGCCCATCGTTCGCGCGTTCACCCAGACACGTAGCTGGGGTAACGCGCGAACGATGTGGCCGGGATACGGACGTCCGCCGCTCGTCGCCGCTCGCCGCCGCTCGGAGCCGCCCGCCGCCGGCGGTGTAGGTTCCCGCACCGTGGGGGAGATCGAGCCGCCGACGGGTTAACCAGCGCCGTCCGGACTTCCGCCTGCGGTCCCCGACGCTACCCGGCCCGCCGGTTGCGCGATGCATGCGAACCGCTGGCCATGCACGGAGGTCGGTGGTGGCCGCCAGGTTCGCCTGGTTCGAGCCCGTCTGGCCGGGAGCGCGTGGGACCGGGCCCGAGCGCTCGTCACCCGTCATCCGGCTCCCGTCCCCGCTACGGTCGACGTCAACGTGGCCACCGACGCCGGCCGGGTCCCGGCCACTAGCCTCGGGGCGTGCCCGCTGAGCTGCGTGGTGAGTTCCATCGGGACCTGGACAATCTGGACATCGCCCTGGGTGCCCTGATCACCCTGGTACCCGATGTCGTCACCAACGTCACCGCCGCGCTGGCGTCGCCGGATCGGGTCGCAGCCCACGAGGTGGTCCACTGGCGCTCGCTGATCGGCGACCTTTACGACGAGGTGGAGGCGACCGCGGAGCGCATCGTAGCCCGCCAGGCCCCGGTCGCCGGCGATCTGCGGTTCCTCCTGACGTGTGTCCGCCTGGTGCCGATCGTGGCCGACGCGGTCGACTTGGTTGCCGACCTGGCGTCGCCGGCGATGGGGATGTTGGAAGGTCAGCTGTCGGGCCGGGTGGCGGTGCTGACCCGTGACATCGGCGGGGCGGCGGCCTCGGCCTGGACTGCAGTCGGTGACCTCTGGGACCGTCGTGACGTCGTGCGGGCCCAGGCGGTGCGTGACCGCGACGACGCCCTGGCCGACGTCCACTCGGCGTTGGCGGCCGAGCTGGCGACCGGGAGCCTGGACTTGCCGGTGGCCCTGCAGATGGCGATCGTGGGGCGCTCCTACGAGCGGTTGGGCCGGGCGGCGACGACGGCGGGCCGGCTCATCGAGCCGTTGATCCGCCGGACCGTCGCCTGATCGCGAGCTGACGGCCGTAGGCTAGGGGGATGGCACCCGAGGTCGAACGTTCCGACGACGAGTGGCGCGCCCAGCTGAGCCCGGAGCAGTTCGACGTGCTCCGCAAGAAGGGCACCGAGCGCCCCTGGTCCGGCAAGTACGTGAACAACCACGACGACGGCACCTACCGCTGCGCGGCATGCGGTGCCGCCCTTTTCGACTCGCACACCAAGTTCGAGTCCGGCAGCGGGTGGCCGAGCTTCACCGAGCCGGCCGTGGCCGAAGCGGTGGAGCTGCACAAGGACCGCAGCCACGGGATGCTCCGAACCGAGGTGACGTGCCGGCGCTGCGGGAGCCATCTGGGCCATGTCTTCGACGACGGTCCGCAACCCGCCGGGCAGCGCTACTGCATGAACTCACTGTCGTTGGAGTTCGAGGCCAAGCCGTAGGTAGGCCGACCGGACCCCGCCCATCGGTAGCCTGCCGCCCGTGGGTTGCCCGGGACCGTGTGAGCTGGGGCGCAGCGTGGTGGTGGCCGCCACCCAGGATGCGCCGGCGCCGTGGTCCGGCGCGTTGCGAGTGGAGATCGATGACCGCACCCTGATCGGGCCGGCGGAGGTGGTACGCCGCCTCCATCGAGCCTGGGCCGCTCGCGAGCCGATGGTCATCTCGCTGTCGGTCGACCCGGCCGCGTTTCGCGACCCGCAATCGCTGCGGGCTGAGCCGTGGACGCTGGAACCCGGCTTCGAGCTGTGGCAGGATCGCCTGCAGTTCGTGGTGTGGGCGAACAGCTACGACGCCCGTCGGGCCGACCAACCGCCGGTGTGGTGGTGGGGCCGGAAGGCCGCCCGGCTTGGCGCGTCCCTCCCACCCGACGCTGCCGGCCCTGGCGACGTCGTCGTGGCCGGCGCCGGCGCGGTGTGGATCGACGGCGGCCCTCGGACCGCATGGCCGGCCGGGGCGCTGGGCGGCGTCGGTGTGGTGCACCGCGAGAGCGTCGAGCGGGGCCGGCTCTCGGTGGCGTCGCCGGTGGCGCCGCCGGTGGCTGCCCTAGCAGCCGACCAGCTGGCGGCCGTGGCCCACGGCTCGGGGCCCGCCCGGATCATCGCCCCCGCCGGGTCGGGCAAGACGCGGGTGCTCACCGAGCGGCTCCGCCATCTGGTGGTCGACCGGGGCTGGGAGCGCGACGCGGTGCTCGCGGTCGCCTACAACAAGAAGGCCCAGGAGGAGCTGGACGAACGCTGCCGGGACTTCGGGCCTCGCACCCGGACACTAAACGCCCTGGGGCTGGCCCTCCTCCGGCAGGCGAGCGCCGCGCCTCCGAAGGTGCTCGACGAACGCGAGGCCAGGCAGGTGGTGGAGACCCTCATGCCGTCGCGACGGTGGCGGGCGAACACCGACCCTGTCAGCCCCTACCTGGAGGGGCTCTCGCTCATCCGGATGGGACTGGTCGACCCCGAAGCGGTCGAGGCGTCTCGAGACGACGTCCCGGGCCTGGCCCGGATGTTCCCCGCCTACCGGGCGGCGCTGGCCGACCAGCGGGCGGTCGACTTCGACGAGCAGATCTACGCCGCCATCGAGCTGCTCCTCGCCGATGGCGCCATGCGCCTCGCCGCCCAGATCGAGCACCGTCACCTGCTCGTCGACGAGTTCCAGGATCTCACCCCGGCCCACGTCCTGCTGGTGCGCCTGCTGGCCGCCCCTGCCCTCGACGTGTTCGGCGTCGGCGACGACGACCAGGTCATCTACGGGCACGCCGGTGCGGACCCGGCGTTCCTGATCGCCTTCGACGAGCTGTTCCCGGCAGCGGCCAGCCACCCGCTGGAGGTCAACTACCGCTGCCCGCCTGGCGTGGTGGAGGTGGCCGCCACCCTGCTGTCGTACAACGACCGCCGGGTGGCCAAGGTCATCCGCTCGGGGCGGGCCGAAGGCGGCGAGGACGCAGTGGCGCCCGTCCTCCTCCGCCACCCCCCGGCAGCCGGCGCCGACGCCCTCGTCGACCAGGTCGGCGCCTGGCGCGACGCGGGTGTGCCCGCCGACGGGATCGCGGTGCTGTCGCGGGTGAACTCGCTGTTGCTCGCCCCCCACGTGGCCCTGGTCTCAGCGGGGGTGCCGGTCTCGTCCACCCTCCGCCCCGACGTCTTGGAGCGCACTGGGCTGCGGGCGGCGTTGGCCTATCTGCGCATCGCCACCGCGGCCGACGGGGCCATCGCCGCCCGCGACCTGGTCGAGGTCCTGCGACGACCGAGCCGGGGCCTGCCTCCGTGGTTCGCCGACCGGCTCCGCCGGCGCTCGACGTGGGGTCTGCCCGCGCTGTCGGCGATCGGTGCGTCGTTGGCGGACCGGGACGCCGGCAAGGTCGAGCAGTTCGTCGCCGACGTGGCTGCGGTGCGCAGCGCGGCCGGGGCATCGGCCGGGACTCCCGGCGGCGTGGCCGCCGGGCCGGTCGCCACCACCCAGTCGTTGTTGCGGGCGGTGCGCGAGGAGATCGGCCTCGGCGGGGCCATGACCTTGCTCGATCGGTCTCGCGGTGGTGAGGGTGCCAGCCATCTCGACGACCTGGACGCCCTCGAGCAGGTCGCGGCGCTGCACCCCGACCCGACCACCTTCGAGTCGTGGCTACGGGCCGGCTTCGCCCGCCAGTCGGACCCGGGGGGCGTGGTGCTCTCCACGGTGCACCGCGTGAAAGGCATGGAGTGGGACGCGGTGGCGGTGGTGGCGGTCAATGCCGGGGTCCTGCCGCACCGGCTGGCCGCCGACGAAGAGGAGGAGCGACGGGTCCTCCACGTGGCGGTCACCCGGGCCCGCCAGGCCCTCACTGTGCTGGCCGACCAGAGCCGGCCGTCGCCGTTCCTCGGCGAGCTGGAGGGCACGGCGACGCACGAGCGCCGGTCGCCACCCGCCGGCCGCTCGAGCGGCGGTGCCGGGAGCGGCGGTGCTGCGAGCGGCCGTGCCGGGGGACGGG
Source organism: Acidimicrobiales bacterium (assembly GCA_965276635.1). Lineage (GTDB taxonomy): Bacteria > Actinomycetota > Acidimicrobiia > Acidimicrobiales > Palsa-688 > CBDIBC01. Next base: position 41,260 of record CBDIBC010000004.1, read on the forward strand.
GGAGCGACGCCCTTGGGGGAGGTCGGCGACAACCCGTCTCCCCCAGCGGCCCGCTGGAGGATGCCCTCCGGGCGTGGCGGCGGGAGCGCTGCCGGCGCGACAAGGTGTCGGCCTTCATCGTGTCGTCGGACCGCACGCTGCGTGCGGTGGCGGCGGCCCGCCCGATCACGCTGGTGGCCCTCCGGCAGGTGGAAGGGATCGGCCCGACCAAGCTGGAGCTGTACGGCGAGGAGATCCTCGCCGTCGTTGCCGCCTTTGGCGGAGACGACGAGTCTGGCGGTGACGAGGAGTCTGGCGCCGTCGATGGCGCCGCAGATCGTTAGCATGGCTCAGCAGATGTCCCTAGCCTCCCCTCCAGTGCACCCCGCCGACGCGCCTGCGCCCGAGGCCCTCCCCACCCGGAAGCTCGGCTGGATCCGACGCTTGGCGCCGTGGCTGCGCCCGCATCGCCGCAAGGTCATCCTGGCCTTCGGGGGCGCCCTCTTCGGCAGCGCCCTCACGGCCATCGAGCCGGTCGTGGCCCGCCAGATCATCGACAACGTCATCATCGCTCGTCGCTCGTCGCTGGCCCCCTGGCTGGCCATTCTGGTGACCACCGCCGTCCTGGGCTTCGGCGCGGGATATGTCCGCCGTTTCGTCGGGGGCCGAGTGAGCCTGGACGTGCAGTTCGACCTGCGGAACGCCATCTTCGACCAGCTCCAACGGCTCGACTCGGCTCGCCACGACCAGCTGCAGACCGGGCAGCTGGTGTCACGGGCGAACTCCGATGTCGGCTTGTTGCAGGGGCTCCTGTCGTTCCTGCCGCTGATGAGCGGCAACATCCTGCTGCTGGTCGCCTCGGTGGCGATCATGTTCGTCCTGTCCCCGCTGCTGGCCCTGATCAGCCTCCTGGTCGTGCCCGCGTTATTCTTCGCCGCGTACCGGATGCGCATCCGTACCTTCCCGGCGGCCTGGGACGCCCAGCAGCGCGAAGGCGAAGTGGCCGTGGTGGTCGAGGAGGCAGTCTCCGGGGTCCGGGTCGTGAAGGGCTTCGGCCAGGAGCAGCGTGAGCTGCGGCACCTCACGGAGCGCGCACGCGTCCTCTACGCCTCGCGCCTGCGGGCCGTACGCCTCCAGGCCCGGTACCAGCCCATGCTGCAGTCCATCCCCGTCTTTGGCCAGGTGGGTGTCCTGGCTTTCGGGGGCTGGCTGGCCCTGCACCACCGCATCAGCATCGGGACCTTCCTGGCCTTCTCCACCTATCTGGTGCAGCTGGCCGCACCGGCCCGGATGCTGGCCGCGGTGCTGCTCGTGGCCCAGCAGGCTCGGGCCGGAGCCGAGCGCGTCCTGGACCTGTTGGCGTCGAACCCCGTCGTGCAGGAGCGCCTTGGCGCCGACGAGCTCCCGGTCGCGCGCGGCGAGATCAGCTTCGACGACGTCGGCTTCGGGTACCTGGCCGCCGAGCCGGTGTTGCACGGCTTCGACCTGCACCTGTCAGCCGGGGAGCGCGTCGCGCTCGTCGGCACCTCCGGCTCGGGCAAGTCCACCGTGGCCCTGCTCCTGCCCCGCTTCTACGACGTGCGGTCCGGCGCGGTCCGGGTGGACGGTACCGACGTGCGCGACGTGACCCTGGATTCGCTGCGCGCCCAGATCGGGGTGGTCTTCGAGGAGAGCTTCTTGTTCTCCGACTCCATCCGGGCCAACATCGCCTACGGCGTCCCCGATGCCAGCGACGCTGCTGTGGAGGCTGCGGCCCGGGCCGCGGAGGCACACGAGTTCATCCTCGAGCTGGCCGATGGCTACGACACCGTGGTCGGAGAGCGGGGCTTGAGCCTCTCGGGCGGCCAACGCCAGCGCATCTCGCTGGCCCGGGCCCTCATCACCGATCCCCGCATCCTGATCCTGGATGACGCCACCAGTGCCATCGACGCCAGCGTCGAGGAAGAGATCCACGCCACCCTGAACCGGATCATGCAGGACCGCACGACCCTGCTGGTGGCCCACAGGCGATCCACCTTGGGCTTGGCCGATCGCATCGTCGTCGTCGACGGCGGCCGGGTGGTGGACCAGGGCAGCCACGCCGAGCTGCTCGACCGTTCGGTCACCTACCGGATGCTGCTGGCCGGGCCCGGCGACGCGTTCGACGAGTCGGGATCAGCGGCGGACGTGGCGGTGGGAGCAGACCGGGTCGTCGACGGTGTCACCCCGCGCCTATGGCCGGGACGCCAGCCCGGCACCAGCGGGGCAACGCTGGCCCTCGCCGGCCTGCGCCCGGTGCCGGCTGCGGCGGCCGGCACCGGGCGGATGGGTGGCGGCGGCGGTGGTGGTGGCGGTGGCGGGAACTGGATGGGTGCCCTCGCCCCCACACAGGAGCTGCTGGCCCAGGTCGCCGCCCTGCCGCCAGCGGTCGACCAACCCGGCGTCGACGAGGAGCGGGAGAGCGCCTACGATTCGCGCTTCACCCTGCGACGCTTCCTGCAGCCCTACCGCTGGCAGCTGGCGCTGGGACTGACGCTCGTGCTGGTGGACGCGGCCGCCACCCTGGCCGGGCCCATCCTGATCCGGGCCGGTCTCGACGACGGCGTCGCCCGGCATTCGGTGGCGGTCCTGTGGTGGCTGTCCCTGGCGTTCCTCGGTGTGGCGCTCGGAGACCTGGTCGACTCCGTCCTCCAGGTGTTCGTCACCGGGCGGACAGCAGAACGGTTGCTGTTCTCGCTTCGCGTCCGCATCTGGTCCCACCTCCAGCGGCTGTCCATCGACTTCTACGAGCGGGAGATGGGCGGGCGGATCATGACGCGGATGACCACCGACGTCGACGCCCTGTCGAACCTCCTGCAGAGCGGCTTGATCAGTGCTTTGGTCGCCCTCTTCACGTTCCTCGGGGTGGGAGCGGCGCTCTTCGCATGGAACTGGGAGCTGGCGCTGGTCGCGCTGTCGGTGATGGTGCCGCTGGCCGCGGCCACGGTGGTCTATCGCCGCTTGTCGGGCCGGGCGTACCGAAACGCCAGGGAGCGCATCGCCTTGGTGAACGCCAACATGCAGGAGAGCCTGTCAGGGGTGCGCGAGTCGCAGGCTTACGTCCGGCAGGGCCGGAACCGGCTGCACTTCCGGGACCTGGCCGGCAGCTATCTCGACGCCCGCGTGACGACCCAGCGCCTCGTGGCGCTGTACTTCCCGCTCGTGCAGATGCTCTCCTCGGTGGCGACCCTCATGGTGCTCGGTGTCGGTTCGGTCCTGATCGCCGATCACCGGCTCACCTCGGGCGAGTTGGTGGGTTTCCTCCTCTATCTCGGACTGCTGTTCGCGCCGATCCAGCAGTTGTCGCAGACCTTCGATTCCTACCAGCAGGCGGGCGCATCCACCGCCCAGATCAACGCGCTGATGGCCATCACGCCACTGGTGCCGACGGCCGAGCATCCCGTCGTGGTCGACCAACTGGCCGGGCGCATCGACTTCGCCGGGGTGCGGTTCGCCTATCCGAACGCCGGACCGGAGGCTCAGGCGCTGCGTGGGCTGGACCTGATGGTGCCGCCGGGGCAGACGGTGGCACTCGTGGGCGAGACCGGCGCGGGCAAATCTACCGTGATCAAGCTCGTCACCCGTTTCTACGATCCCACGGCCGGCACTGTCCGAGTCGACGGCATGGACCTGCGAGACTTGGACCTCGCAGCTTTCCGGCAGCGGTTGGGGTACGTGCCCCAGGAGGCGTTCCTCTTCTCGGGCACGATCAGCGACAACATCGCCTACGGGCGCCCCGATGCCTCCGACGCCGAGGTGGAGGCCGCTGCCCGTGCCGTCGGTGCCCACGAGTTCATCGCTGGGCTGCGAGGCGGTTACCTCCACCCGGTCAGCGAGCGGGGCCGCTCGCTGTCCGCCGGGCAGCGCCAGCTCATCGCCTTGGCCCGCGCCCAGCTGGTCGACCCGGCCATCCTCCTGCTCGACGAGGCCACCTCGAACCTGGACCTGGCCACCGAGGCTCGTGTGACCCGGGCCATGGGGGTGGTGGCCGAAGGTCGGACCACGGTCCTCATCGCCCACCGCCTGCAGACCGCCCGCCGGGCCGATCGGATCGTGGTCATGGACCGTGGCCGGGTGGTGGAGGACGGCACCCATCAGGACCTGTTGCGAGCGGGCGGCACCTACGCCCGGCTGTGGGCCGCAGGCGGTGACGATAGCGGGGGCAGAGTCTCGGGGGTGACGGAGACGGTCCGGGCCCGGACTGCCAGTTGACAGCCCGGCGCAGGTCCGGTGCCTGCCGCGCCAGGGTTCGCCGGGCGGTCGGGCTCGGCTGGTGCGCTCAGCCGGTCGGATCGGCCGAGGTGGCCCCGACCCAGACGGCCAACTGGCCGTCCACGGACCCAGCGACCACCGGTTGGCCGGCCAGGAACACGACCTGGTTGGCCTCGGCATCGGTCTGGGCGCCGAACACCGAGCCGCTGGTGTCCAGGCGCTGCCAGGTCGATCCGCCGTCGGTCGACCGCCACAGCCCGATCGCGCCGGGCCCGGCCGTGGAGAGCGACGTCGGGGCCGGGGGACCGTCAGCGAGCGACGCCGCGTTCGTCCCGGTTGCCTGGCCGGCGGTCGCCAGCCAGGTGGCTCCAGTGGTCGCCAGGTCGGTGACGGGCGCCTCACCAGCCAATCCGGACACGGATCGCCTGGTCCAGTTGCGCCCGTCGGAGGAATGCCACAGCGCACCTTCGAGTGTGCCGTCGCCGGCTGCCGCTTCTCCATAGGCGGTCAGCTGTCCGCCCGCCTGCGCGCAGCCGAGCATGGCCTCGGACGCACCGGTGTCGGGCACCGGTGCGACCGTCCCCCTGCGCCAGGCGCCGGTGCGGGTCGTCCACCACGCCGCCGCATGCCGTCCCGGTTGGTCGCCCGCGGTGGTCCCGACGGCGGCCACTCCCGCACCCACCGGGCAGAGACCTTCCGGTGTCTCCAGCCCCAACCCTGGTTGGGGGTCCAGTGTTCCGCTCGACGACCAGTGCACCCCGTCGATGCTCGACCATCCGACGGCGGTCCCGCCGGTAGTGGCCGTAGCGCCGACCGGGCCGTGACCGATGGCGATGTCGGTGGAGCCCACCTGCATGGCGGCGGCGGCGCTGCCCGGGACGCCTGGCGATCCGCCGAGCACGGCAGCGTCGCTCGGTGTGGCCGACCAGGTGGTGGCATCGGCGGATGTCCAGAACGCCGCGCTGCGATCGCCGGCCGGAGTGGGATCTGTGGTGCCAGCGGCGATCAGCCCGGTCGTCGTGGTGGCGACGTCGCTCACGGACCGGCCGGCGAAGACGCCCCCGCTCGTGGTCTGTGTCCACGCCGTCCCGTCGGTCGAGGTGAGGACCACGGCGGAGTGGTGCTCGGCGCCGAGGGCCTGGCTCGGCTCCGACACGTTCACCACCAGGATCAGGCCGTGGGTGGTGGACACCAGTCGGCCCGGCGATGCGGTGGCGCGCACCGGGCCGAACACGGACGGGTCGGCGGACACCTCGACCCATCCCGAAGCCGTCGCGGTCAGTACGTAGGGCTGTCCGGCCAGATTGTCGACCACCACGGTCCGGTCGCCGTTGGTGGCGACCAGACCGGCATGCCAGTTGGTGGCGCCCGCCGCGTTGGTCGGCAGCGCGACCTCCGACCAGCTGGTGCCGTCCGACGACGCCCAGACCCGCTGGTTGGTGCGGCTCCCGCCGACGGCCACCAAACCGGTGTCGGTGACGCTCACGGCCGCGACCTGTGTGCCGGCCGGGTCGGGGTCGGCCATGGTGGCGAGGGGGAACGACTCCGAGGGCTGGTCCCAGCTCATGCCGTCGGGGGAGATCCACGACGCCGGCGACCACGACGCCCCGGCTCGGACGGCGCCGACCGCCACGAAGCTGGTCCCGAACTGGACCAGGTCGGCAACCGTGTGATCGCCGCCACCGCTGAAGACGCCCTGGGTGGCGTGCACCGGCTGCCAGCCCACTCCGTCGGTCGAGGTCCAGATGGCGCCATCGGTCCCGGCGCCGTTACGAAGATCACCTGCGGCGAAGACACCGGTGGGCGCAACGAGAAGGGAGCGTACGCGGGCGTCTGCCGACCCGGCGAGGATCCGGTCGGCACCGGCCAGGCGCGTCCAGTGGCGGCCGTCCGTCGAGTACCACATCGTCTCCCGCCCGGCTGTGGTCCCGGCCGCGAACACCCCGAGGGCGCCCGCCGCCACCACGTCCATCTCGGCGTCGCCCGCCTGGCCGACGGGGGCGGCGAGCGTAGCTTGAGCGGCCACGGCCACGAACGGGCCCCCCGATTCCGCCGAGAGCCAGACGGCAGCGCGCCGGGCGCTGCCGGATCCGATCGACCCCACGACGACCGTACGGTCACCCCAGCGCGTCGCCGCGTGAGCCTGTGAGTCCACTCCCGGGCCGGTGAGTGGCGTCGACGTCCACGTCGTGGCGTCCGTAGACGTCCAGAGCGTGGCGGTGGTCCGACCCTCCGCAGTGGTGGTGGTGCCGGCGACCAGCCAGGTCGAACCGGGAATGGGGGTGCCGCCGGTGATGCCCGCCGCCGAGCCCTGGCCGGTGCTGAGCGGCCCCAACGCCGGGGCCAGCACGGCGCCGAGGGTGGTGGTGGCGCCGCCGCCGACGGTTAGCGCGGGCGCAGTGGCCCGCGACCAGAGATAGCCGGCGGCTGCCGTGCTCGGAGCCGTGGTCGACGTGGCCCCGGCGGTCGAGGCGGCCGGCGCGGATCCGGTCGTCGGGGCGGGCACGGCCGAGTCGCTTCCGCCTCCGCAACCGGCGGCCACCATCGCCGCCAGGGCGACCGCCGCAGGGCGTCGCAGTGAGAGGAGCGAGGGCGACCGCGGCAACGAGCATCTCGGCATGCGTCCGAGGACGCTACCGGTTGCTCAGCCGGAAGCCCCCATTGCCTCCTCCCCGGCGCTTCCACACCTGCCACCACTTCCCCTGACGGCGCTCGGCCTCGATCTTGGCCAGCACCTCCGGCCCGACGGCGGTGACGATGGCGTCCGCCTGGTCGAGGACGCCGGCGACGTCCTCCGGCGAGTCGTCGGGCTCCGTCTCTACCTCCGGCCGACGCAGGGAGCCGACCACGAACGAGGCATCGATGATGTCGGGCTGGTAGCGGGCGCACTCCGCCGGGCATCGCCAGGGTGCCTCGGGGGCCAGGTTCAACACGCAGAAGCGCGCCGTCTCGCCGGTGTCATAGGTTCGGCTCTGGAAGTGTCGGCAGTCCTCACGCATGGCCACGCTCCATCCTGACATGGAGGTTCGCGCTGCGCCCGGCAGCGGGCCGGGCGGCGCGGTCACGGATGAGTCGTCACGGATGATTGGTACCGACGGAGGCGACGGTCGGGGGCCTTGCTCGCATCATGTCCATGACCCGAGCACAGGCCAGGCCGTCCTCGAACGACGGGGTGATCTGCTGGTGGCCAGCCACGGCCTCGGCAACGGCCGACGCCCACCCCACCATGGCCGCGTCGTGGGGATCACCGGGGACGGGTGGGAACTCGAACGTCTGGCGCGTGCCGTCGGCGCCGCGGAGCACCACCTGCCGGTCGGCCGTGTTCTCGATGGCGCCCTCTGAGCCGATGAGCGTGATCCGAGGTGCCAGTGTCCGTGCGGCCGCGAACGACGTGTCGATGGTGGCCGTGGCGCCCGACGCCAACCGCAGCCAACCGACGAAGGCGTCCTCGGCATCGCAGTGCTGCGGCGTGCCCTCGGCGTCAGGTCGCTCCGGGACCCGCACCCAGGCTGCGGCACCGGCATCCACCACGTCGCCCATCAGCCAGCGGACCATGTCGATGGCGTGCGACCCGAACGCGCCGATCCATCCTCCGCCCCGGGCCCGGTCGAACAGCCAGCCGTGCTTCCGCATGGGGACTCGTGACCCAGAGGTGAATGCGGTGTAGTGGAGGTGCTCGGGATGGCCGATCGCTCCCGACGACACCAGCTCGTGCATGGTCCGCCGGGCTGGCTGGTGGCGGAACTCGAAGTTGGTCAGGTGCACCACCCCGGCGGCGGTGGCCTCGGCGGTCAGCGCCTCCGCCTCGATGGCGTCGAGCCCGAAGGGCTTGTCGCAGTGCACGGCCCGCCCGGCCTCGATCGCCATGCGCACATAGGCGGCATGCAGGAACGGTGGGGCATGGACCGAGACCAGGTCGATGTTCGACCGGCACAGGGCAGCGACAGCCGGGGCGTCGCGTGCCGCTACGACGTCGACCACCTCGCAACCGACCCGCTGGAACGCTGGTGCCACCACTCGTAACCCGAACCCCGTCCCGATCACGCCGACCCGCACTGGTTGCATCCGTCCCCTCCTGGCTGTTGGGCGCATGATAGTTCGCAGTGCTAACCACGACTACCATGAGGCCATGGAGGCTATGGAGGCCACGACCGCCCTCCCCAGCCAGCTGCGCTTGGCTGTGCTCCGCCTCTCCCGGCGCCTGCGTCAGCAAGCCCTCGGCGAGATCACCGCCTCGCAGCTCTCCGCCCTGGCGTCGATCAACAAGGTGGGGGCGATCTCCCTGGGCGAGTTGGCGGCCACCGAGCGTGTGGCGCCCCCGTCGATGACTCGCATCGCGTCGCGCCTGGAGGACATGGGTCTGGTCACCCGGCGCAGCGACGCCAGCGACCGTCGGGTCGCCCGTGTGGGGATCACCGACGCCGGCGCGGCGCTCCTGGACCAGACGCGCACCAGACGTGATGCCTTCTTGGCGGCGCGTCTGGCCGACTTCACCGACGAGGACCGCTCGGCACTGGCCCGGGCGCTCCCCCTCCTCGAGCGGCTCTCCGAAGATCACCCGGGCTGATCCGCCCGGACTGGTCGATCGGCGTCCCGCCGGCCGGGCGACGCCGACGGCGTCTCCATCGCTTTGGACGATAGCGCTTGTGACTGAAGTCTCTTGCATTGATATCGCGATGTTGGGCACAATGGAGGTGCTCGGGGCGAATCCCCCCCTCGCCCCTCGAGCTTCACGAAGGACCGGCCTCCCCCCAGGTCGGTCCTTCGTTTCGTCCGGGCGGCAACATGCAAGTGCGGCATCGTGGCCGGCGCCGCCCGTGCCAGTGGCGGCTTGTCGTCGCGGTGTGCTGGCCTGACGCCAGCGGATCGTGGTCACCGGGAGAACGCGATCAGGCCGAGGCGGTCCGGCCCTTCCCCCGATGGGCCAGGACCGCCTTCGGCCCGACCCCCCAGGGGATCACCTTACGTGTCGTCGGCCACAGTGGACAAGGGTCTGACCCGAGCCTGCAGCATTAGCCTCCGGGACATGCCTCCTGCGCTCGCCGCGTTCTCCCTCCGCATCCGCGCCCGCCTGCGGAACCACCCCGGTGTCCTCGGGACGTTGGCCAGTGCTCTGGGTGCGGCCGGCGGCAGCCTGGTAGGGATCGAGATCGTGGAGATGGACGGGGCGAGCGTCACCCGCGACCTGGTGGTGTTCTGCGCATCGGAGGGACACGCCGCACGGGTGGCGGAGGCAGCCGACGGGGTGGAAGGGGTGGACGTCGTCGAGGTGGAGGACCGGACTCTGGCCCTCCACGAGGGTGGCAAGTTGCGCATCGACGGCAAGCTCCCGCTGCGGGACCGTGACGATCTCGCCATGGCCTACACGCCTGGGGTGGCCCGGGTGTGCACGGCGATCGCCGACGACGTGGCGCTGGCTCATCGCTACACCATGAAGTCGAACACCGTCGCGGTGGTCACCGATGGCACGGCGGTGTTGGGACTTGGCAACATCGGCCCGGAGGCCGCCCTGCCGGTCATGGAGGGCAAGGCGGTGCTGTTCAAGGCGTTCGCCGGCGTGGACGCCATGCCGGTCTGCCTGCGGGTCTCCAGCCCCGACGAGCTGGTCGAGACCGTGCAGCGCCTCGAACCCAACTTCGGGGGCATCAATCTGGAGGACATCGCCGCGCCCCAGTGCTTCGAGATCGAGCGACGGCTGACCGAGAGCCTGTCGATCCCGGTGTTCCACGACGATCAGCACGGCACCGCAGTGGTCGTGCTGGCCGCCCTGCGCAATGCCGCCAAGGTGGTCGGCCGAGACATGGCCGGACTTCGGGTGATCCTGTCCGGCGCGGGCGCAGCCGGTGTCGCCATCGCCAAGATCCTGATGAGCGCCGGGATCGGCGACGTGGCCGCCGCTGACCGCAAGGGCGCCATCCATGGCGGCCGAGAAGGTCTGGACCCGTCCAAGCAGTGGTTGGCCGACCACGCCAATCCCGAGGGTCGCACGGGAACGTTGGCAGACCTGTTGAGCGGCGCAGACGTGTTCATCGGGGTGAGCGCCCCGGGTCTGCTCGGCCGGGCGGAGCTGGAGACCATGGCCGAGGGTCCCATCGTGTTCGCGCTGGCGAACCCGGTGCCCGAGGTGCTGCCGGAGGAAGCGGAGGGCATCGTCGCAGTGATGGCTACCGGGCGCAGCGACTATCCGAACCAGATCAACAACGTGCTGTGCTTCCCCGGGATCTTCCGCGGCGCGCTCGATGCCGGCGCCACCCGGATCACCGAAGGGATGAAGCTGGCGGCGGCGGAGGCCATCGCCGCCGCGGTGCCTTCCTCCGAGCTCACGGCCGAAGAGGTGGTGCCGAGCGTGTTCGTCCCTGGCGTGGGTGCCAACGTGGCCGACGCCGTCGCCGCCGCGGCGCTGGCCGAGGGTGTGGTGCGCTCCCAGAGGTAGCGGTCGATCACGTCGCTGATCGTCTGGTTGGGTCAGACAGTCAGCCGCCGGCTCAGGTTGGTGGCGGCCTGGGTGCAGATCCGAGCCAATGCCGGGCCCATCCCGCCGGTCGCGGCGCGCAGCACCCCTCGAGGCTCGATGGCGAACGTCCAGTGCAGGCGGGTGCCGGCGCCGTTGGGCTCGAGGCGATAGTCCTCGGCGAGGGCGCGCGCCACCGGCAGGCTGGCGCGATCGACGCGGAAGGCCCACCGTCCCGGCTCGTCCCAAGCCAGGACGGTCTCGCGGTACCGCACACCCAGCATGGACACCTCGCGGGTGGAACCGACCTCGTGGGGTGGCGTATCGAGGTAGCGGCCGGTCTCGGAGAAGCCAGGGAACCAGGCGCCCCACCCCGCAGGATCCTGGCTGATGGCAGCGAAGACCCGGCCGATCGGCGCCGCGATGTGGGCGGTGGAGGTCCACCGGTGGTGAGCCTGCTCGAGGAACGTCAGGTCCACTGGTGTGAGCTCCCACGCCATGACCGCAATCTACTGGTGCGGTCGCCTGCCGGAGCCGGGCGGGAGCGAGGACCTCCACCGCCCGAGCGACCGGCCGGGTGCAACTGGTGGTCGAGTTCGGCCTGATATTCAAGGCGTACTCGACCACCAGTTGGCATGTACGTCGGGCCGGACGCACCGAACACGTGTTCGACTTTCGGTTGTCGGTCTCACTACTGTCATCGGTGTGGGTTCGGTGCACACGACTGCGCGGCCGGGAGGTCGAGGTGCAGCCCTGGCCCACGAGCGGCTGATCGAGGTCGCCCCTGCTTGGGCCGATCTGCTGCCGGAACGAGGTGTGCGGCGGGGGAGCACGCTCGTCGTCGGCGCCGGCCCGACCGGTGGGGCTACCGCACTGGCCCTGTCATTGGTGGCGACGGCATCCCAGACCGGGGCATGGGGGGCGGCGGTGGGCGTCACGGACCTGGGTGTGGTGGCGGCCGCCCAGCTCGGCGTGGACCTGACTCGCTTGGCGCTGGTGCCGCACCCGGGAGCGCGGTGGCCGGTCGTGGTGGCGGCCCTGCTCGAGAGCGTCGAGATCGTGGTGATGTGCCCACCGGGGCGGGTACGGCCGGCGGATGCCCGCACGCTGTCGGCCCGGACACGGGAGCGAGGTGGCCTGTTGGTGGTGCTCGAGGGGCCGCACCCGGCGGTTGTCTGGCCGCCCGGGGCGGATCTGCGCCTGGCGGTGACTGGGTCGACCTGGTCCGGCCTGGACCGTGGTCACGGCCATCTCCTGACCCGGCTGGTGGACGTGGTGGTCAGTGGCCGGCGCACCGGTGGGCAGGGGCGGCTAGGTCGGGTGTGGCTTCCGGGGCCCAGCGGTGGAGTCGAGCCGGTCCTGGCCGTCCCGGGAACCGAAACCGGGGCGGCCGACAGAGGGGCGGCCGGCAGAGGGGTGGCCGAGCAGCGCTCGGTCGCGACGGGAACGAGGTAGGGTGCGCGCTGCGGCGGCGGGGGAGCGGACCCTGGTGGTCCGCTACCCCGATTGGGCCGTGATCGCCGCCGGGTGGGCCGCGTCGGACCCGGTGGTGGTGGTCCAGCGAGGTGAGGTCGTGGCCTGCTCGGAGGCAGCACGGGCGGAGGGTGTGGTCCGGGGCATACGCGGCCGGGAGGCCCAGGCCCGTTGCCCGTCTGTGCACGTGGTGGGGGCCGATCCGGTGCGCGATCTTCGTGCGTGGGAACCCGCCGTCGCGGCCGTCGAAGCGTTGGCCCCGACGGTGGAGGTGGAGGTGGCTGGTGCGATCGCCCTGCCGACGAGGGGGCCGTCGCGCTATTTCGGGGGTGACCGGCCGCTGGCCGACCGGATCGCCGCGGCAGTCGATGCTGTCGTCACCGCCGGAATGGCAGCCCCCGCAGTGCCGCCTGCCTTCCCGGCGGTGTGCGTCGGTGTGGCGGACGGACGCTTCGCCGCGTTCCTGGCGTCCCGGCACGACAGGGAGCACCGTGTCAGGGGGCACCGTTCCCGGGAGCAGGGTTTTGCGGTCACCGTCCTGCCGCCAGGAGCGAGCCGGCAGTGGCTGGCGCCCATCTCCCTGACGACGTTGACGTACCACGACCCGGTCTTCAGGGATCTGGTGGACCTCCTCGCCCGTCTGGGTATCCGGACCCTCGAGGACCTGGCCCAGCTCCCCCTGCCGGATGTTCTGGCCCGGTTCGGCCCGACCGGGGTCGTTGCCCATCGTTTGGCCCAGGGTCACGACGAGCGACCTTTGATGGCGCGCACCCCGCCTCCCGACCTGACCGTGTCCACCGAGATCGATCCGCCGACGGATCGGGTGGACACCGCTGCCTTCGTGGCCAAGGGCCTGGCTGCCGAGCTGCACGATCGGCTGGAAGCCCTGGGCCTGGCATGCACTCGCGTCGCGGTCGAAGCCGAGACCGAGCACGGCGAGCAGCTCAGCCGGCTGTGGCGCCACGACGGAGCGCTCGGCGCGGCCGAGATCGCCGAGCGGGTGCGCTGGCAGCTGGACGGGTGGTTGCACGAGCGCGCCCACATCTCGGGGGGCCTGACCCTGCTGCGGCTCCGTCCCGACGAGGTGCGCCCCGACCATGGCCAGCAGCTGCGTTTCTGGGGTGGGTCCACCATGACCGACCATCGAGTGGCGCGAGCCCTGGCCCGTGTTCAGGGGATGCTCGGCCCCGACGCAGTGGCCACCGCCCTTATCGGAGGCGGCCGGGACCCACTCCGCCAGGTCCGACTGGTCCCCTGGGGGCACGCTGATCCGCACGCTGTACCAACGCCGCGGTCATCGTCGCCTTCCTCGTCACCTTCCTCGTCGCCCACGGCCGATCGGCGTGGCGCTCGAGCGCACCAACCTGGTCCGGTCACCAAGAACGCAGACGGGCCGGCGCCGTGGCCCGGTCGTCTTCCCGGACCGGCTCCCGCACTGGTGCATGTCGCGCCCCGACCTGTCGAGCTACGCGACGAGCGCGGTTCGCCGGTGACCGTCACCGGGCGGGGTGTGGTGAGCGGTGACCCGGCGGCTATCTCGGTGGCGGGCGCGGCCTGGGAGAAGCTGCAGGCATGGGCTGGGCCGTGGCCGGTGGACGAGCGGTGGTGGGCCGGCGCCGCCCGGCAGCGCCAGGCTCGGTTCCAGGTCGTCCTCCCCGACGGCCGCGCCCACCTGATCGTCCGAGACGCCGGGCGATGGTGGATGACGGCCACCTACGACTGATTACTTCTTACTTCTGGCTTCGGGCGCTACCGCGAGCTGGCGGGTGATCCTACCTGGTTCGCACGCCACCAGCGCCGCGCCCGGGGCACCAACCGCTCGGCGGCCAGCGTGGCCATCGCGGTGGTGAGGAGGCCGGCGATCACGTCGGCGACGAAGTGGTTCCCGGTGGAGAGCACGGCCACGCCGGTGGCCAGTGGGTAGGCCCACACCAGCCAAGCCCAGCGGTGGCCCCGCCACAGACGCCACATGGCCAGCCCACTCCATGCCGCCCACGCCATGTGCAGCGACGGCATGGCGGCCAGCTCGTTGGCCGAGCTGGCCAGGGAGCTGCCCGCCCCGAAGGCGTCCGATACCGAGACCACGTCGACGAAGCCGGCGCCGGGCAACAGGCGTGGCGGGGCGAGCGGATAGAGCCAGAACACCACGAAGCCGATGATGTTCACCAGGATCAGGCTGTTGCGCAGGGGGCGGTACAGATCTTGCCGGTGCCACCACAGCCAGGCCACCACGGCGAAGGTCACGACGAAGTGGGCGTTGTCGTAGTAGTCGGAGACCCACAGGGCCAGGGTGTGGTGACCGGCCAGCCAGTGATCCATGGGCCGCTCGGGGTCGAGGTGCAGCACCTGCTCGAGGTGGTAGAGGCCGTGAGCGTGGGCGACCGCCTGAATCTGGCGGACGGGCGCCAGGTTGTTGATGGCGTCGTACACCCAGCACAGCCACACCACGACCAGGACCTCGATCCACCAACGGGATCGCTTCGGTCCTTCGCCGAGCGCGTCGTCGATCAGCGGCGCAGCGCACTCGGCCGCCCCGGAATGGGTCGCAACAGACATGAAACGAGCATTCTAGGAGGTGTCAATCGCCGATAGCGGCTTCGATCACTGCCGCCGTGGCCACCAGCAGCTCCTCGCCGCCAGGCGGTCCGATGAGTTGCAGGCTGGCCGGGAACCCGCCCGTGGTCGGGATCGGCAGGGCCAGTGCGGGGACACCGGCCAGGTTGGCGGGCATGGTCAGGCGCCGGTGCGTCATCGATGCCGCATCATCGAGGCGCGGCGGGAGCGTGCGCAGCGTCGGCAGGGCCAGCACTGCGCCGCCGGCCAGGGCGGCCCGCAGCTCGCCGTCCGCCCAGCGCCGGCCGACCTGGCCGGCCTCCTCCGCCTGCGCCGGCTGCAGCCGGGCTCCCGCCTCGAGCCGGGCGGCCACCTGCGCGCTCAGTCCGCCGGCGCGGGCCAGGGCGCCGTCCACCTCCCACGCCTCGTAGGCGAGCAGCACCATCCCGGCATCGGTGACCCGTGACCACCCAGGGAGCGGCCTCGGGACCACTGCGATGCCGGACTCGGCCAGCGCCCGGTCCACGGCGTCGTCGACGGCGGCGTCAACCGCGACGTCGGCGGGCAGCACCACCCGGCCGATCTGCGGCGCCGGCGACCCGCCCGGCGCGAAGCCCGGCTCGAGCAGGCGCATGCCCACCACGACCCCCGCCACGTCGGCTGCCATCGGCCCGATCGTGTCCAGGGACGGGGCGAGCGCCCACACGCCCGCCGACGGCACCCGGTCCCGGGTCGTCTTGAGGCCGGCCACGCCGCAACACGCCGCCGGTATGCGGATCGATCCCCCCGTGTCACTGCCCAGCGCCACGTGCGCCGCCCCCGTGGCCACCGCCACCGCAGACCCACTCGACGAACCGCCCACCACCCGGCCGGGGTCGATCGGGTTCGTCGGGTCGCCGAACCACGGGTTCGAGCCGGTGACGCCGTAGGCCAGCTCGTTGAGGTTGGTCTTGCCCACGATGCGAACCCGGCCGGCGGCCTCGGCGGCGCGTATGCCGGAGAGGCACGCGGCGTCGACCATCGCCGGAGCGGCCTTCTCCGCTACCGCCCGGCTGCCGGCCGTGGTCACCACGCCGGCCATGTCGATCAGGTCCTTCACCGCTATCGGGAGGCCAGGCACCCGGAGGCCAGGCACCCCGACGGCAGGTCCATCCTCCCCGAACCGCACGATGAACGTGCTGGTATCGGACGGCGTCCACGCCTCGGCCATGGCCCACGACGGTAGCCCGGCTCCCTCGCATGCGGACCCTGGATGTCCTCCGTGCCAGCGTCGATCTGCAGCACCTTGCGTCGCGGGCCAGCTGCTCCACCTTGAACTCGGGATGCCAGACGATACCAGTGGTGTATCGAACATATGTTCGGTACACTGAGAGCATGGGGTGGAAGAATCCGCCGGTCCCGTGGTCCGAGCTCGAAGCGACGCTGTCCGACCGGACCCGGCCGTTCCCGTCGCAGGGCGATGGTGGGGACAGCCCGGCGTGGTCCTACAAGCGGCCGTCCTACCAGGTGCCGGTGGACCCGCCCCGGCGCCGCCCGAGCCGGACCCCCTACGCCGAGCTGCACTGCCACTCGAACTTCAGCTTCCTCGACGGGGCGTCGCACCCTGAGGAGCTGGCCGAGGAGGCCGTCCGCCTGGGGCTGGAGGCGTTGGCGTTGACCGACCACGACGGCCTGTACGGCGTGGTGCGCTTCGCCGAGGCGGCAGCCGCAGTGGGCCTGCCGACCGTGTTCGGCGCCGAGCTGTCACTCGGGTTGACCAGGCCGCAGAACGGGGTGGCCGATCCCGAGGGCGACCACGTGCTGATCCTGGCCCGCGACGCCACTGGCTACACGCGCCTTTGCCAGGCCCTGTCTCACTCCCACTTGGAGGGGCGAGAGAAGGGCCGGCCGGTGATCGACCTGGACACGCTCGCCACCATCGGTGGAGGTGCAGTGGGCAAAGGGGGCGGGGCCAGCGGCACGGACCACTGGCTGGTCCTCACCGGGTGCCGCAAGGGCGCCGTGCCCCGTGCCCTGCTCGAGGCCGGACCGGCGCGGGCAGCCGTGGCCCTGGCCGGCATGCAGGAGCGGTTCGGTGCCGCCAACGTGGTGGTGGAGCTGTGGGCCCACGGCGACCCGATCGACTCGGCGCGCAACGACGCCCTGGCCGACCTGGCCTACCGGGCCGGCGCCGAGGTGGTGGCCACCAACAACGTGCACTACCACGTCCCGGGCCGCCAGCGCCTGGCCGGAGCGTTGGCCGCCGTGCGGGCCCGGCGCAGCCTGGACGACATGGACGGATGGCTGCCGCCGGGACCGTCAGCCCACCTGCGTAGCGGTGACGAGCAGTCTGTGTGGTTCAGGCGCTATCCGGGAGTCGTCGAGCGAGCTGCGGAGTTGGGTCGGGCCTGCGCCTTCGATCTGGCCCTCGTCGCCCCCCGCCTGCCGCCGTGGCCGACACCGGAGGGGCACAGCGAGATGAGCTGGTTGCGGCACCTGACCGAGGAGGGCGGCCGGCGCCGCTACGGCCCCCGCGCCGCGCCCAACCATCCCGGGGCGTGGGCCCAGATCGATCACGAGCTGGACATGATCGAGCGCTTGGAGTTCCCCGGCTACTTCCTGATCGTCTGGGACATCGTGGAGTTCTGCCGCCGCCACGACATCTACTGCCAGGGTCGGGGTTCGGCCGCCAACTCCGCCGTTTGCTACGCGCTGGGGATCACCAACGTCGATGCCGTCGCCCTGGGCCTGCTCTTCGAGCGCTTCCTCTCCCCTGAGCGAGACGGGCCGCCCGACATCGACATCGACATCGAGAGCGGGCGGCGGGAGGAGGCCATCCAGTACGTGTACGGCCGCTACGGGCGGGGCTGCGCCGCGCAGGTGGCCAACGTCGTCACCTACCGGCCCAAGTCCGCCGTCCGCGACATGGGCAAGGCACTGGGGGCAGCCCCCGGCCAGCTCGACGCCTGGTCCAAGCAGGTCGACGCCTGGGGGCCCCTGGCGGTCACCGCGTCGCAGGATTCGCCGACCTCCGGTCGGGCAGACAGCTCAGACATCCCGGCGCCGGTCATGGCCCTGGCCCGGGAGGTAGAGCACTTCCCCCGCCACCTGGGCATCCACTCCGGCGGGATGGTTATCTGCGACCGACCGGTGTCGGAGGTGTGCCCGGTGGAGTGGGCCCGCATGGCCGACCGCAGCGTCCTGCAGTGGGACAAGGACGACTGCGCCCGCGCCGGCCTGGTCAAGTTCGACATGCTCGGCCTGGGCATGCTGACGGTCCTGCACGCCACCGTCGACCACGTACGAGACTTCCACGGCGTCTCGGTGGACCTGGCCGATCTGCCGAGGGAGGACCCCGAGGTGTACGAGATGCTGAGCCGGGCCGACTCGGTCGGGGTGTTCCAGGTGGAGAGCCGGGCCCAGATGGCCACCCTGCCCCGGCTCAAGCCCCGGACGTTCTACGACCTGGTGGTGGAGGTCGCCCTCATCCGCCCCGGCCCCATCCAGGGCGGTTCGGTCCACCCCTACATCCGCCGGCGGAACGGCGCCGAGCGCGTCACCTATCTGCATCCGTTGCTGGAGCGCAGTCTGGCCAAGACGCTCGGGGTGCCGCTGTTCCAGGAGCAGCTCATGCAGATGGCCATCGACGTGGCCGGCTTCAGCCCGGCCGACTCCGACCAGCTGCGCCGGGCCATGGGCTCCAAGCGCAGCGTGGAGAAGATGCAGGAGCTGCGCGCCCGGCTGTACGAGGGGATGGCCGAGCGGGGAATCGTCGGCGACGTGGCCGACCAGATCTACGACAAGCTGGTGGCCTTCGCCAACTTCGGCTTCCCCGAGAGCCACTCGGTCAGCTTCGCCCACCTGGTGTACTCGTCGGCCTGGATGAAGCTGCGGTACCCGGCTGCGTTCTGCGCCGGCCTGCTCGACGGCCAGCCCATGGGGTTCTGGTCGCCGCAGACCCTGGTGGCCGACGCCCGCCGCCACGGGGTCGTCGTCCGGGGTCCCGACGTCAACGTGAGCCGGGCCACGGCGCGCTTGGAAGCATGCCCGTCGAGCTGCGGCGGGGCGGCAGTGCGACTGGGACTGGGGTCGGTGCGCCACATCGGGCCCGAGGTCGCCGCCCGGCTGGCGGCGGGGGCTCCGTACGGGGACGTGGAGGACCTGGTGCGCCGCGGTGGCCTCACCGGACCGCAGGCCGAAGCCCTGGCCACCGCCGGGGCGCTGGGGTCGCTGGGCCCGAGCGGGGGGCAGGGCCGGAGCGGCCCGTCGAGCGGGGGGCTGGGCCCGAGCGGCCCGTCGAGCGGGGGGCTGGGCCGGAGCGGCCCGTCGAGCGGGAAGCAGGGCCTGTCGCGGCGAGAGGCGCTGTGGGCTGCCGGGGCGGTGACCGCCTACCGCGACGGGGGGGACGGTGGGCGCCCGCGCCGGCTGCCCGGCGTGGTCACCGGGGTGACGCCGCCACCGCTGCCGACCATGGATCCCGTCGAGGTGAACCGGGCCGACCTGTGGGCCACCGGCCTGTCTCCCGATAGCTATCCCACCGAGTTCGTCCGCGCCGACCTGGCTGCCGGCGGGGTGGTGACCGCGGCGGGCCTGGTGGATGTGCCCGGCGGGGCCCGGGTGACCGTCGCCGGGGTGGTCACCCATCGCCAGCGGCCGGCGACGGCGCAGGGGGTGACGTTCCTCAACCTGGAGGACGAGACCGGCCTGGTGAACGTGGTGTGCGCCCGGGGGGTGTGGGACCGCCACCGTCGGGTGGCCCGCTCGGCGCCGGCCCTGATCGTCGACGGCCGCCTGGAGCGGGTGGAGACGGTGATCAACATCGTGGCCGAGCGCATCCGGGTCCTGTCCCTGCCGCCCACCGCCCTGCACTCCCGTGACTTCCGTTGATGCCGCCCTGCTGCTCGGGTCGATCTCGGGACCAGTGGTCACTATGTTCGGCTGGGGCGAACATACTGACCACCGCTCCCGGTCCGGGGCTGCCCGGTCCGGGGCCGGGGCCCCCCGCCCGGCCGGCTGGCCACGCTGGCTCCGGCACCGGCCTGGTCGGCGGGCTACGGTTCCCCCGTGGTGCGGTGCGGCTGGGCGGGTGATTGGCCGCCGATGATCGCCTACCACGACGACGAGTGGGGTGCCCCGACCCGCGACGACCGCGACCTGTTCGAGCTGCTGGTTCTCGAGGGCGCCCAGGCCGGCCTGTCGTGGCGGACCGTCCTCGACCGTCGCGAGGGCTACCGGCGGGCGTTCCACCACTTCGACCCCGAGCGGGTGGCGGCCATGACCGAGGCCGAGCAGCAGGTGCTGCTGGCCGATCCCGGCATCATCCGCAACCGGGCCAAGGTGGCCAGCGCGGTGAGCAACGCCGCCGCCTTCATCGATCTGGCTGCCACCCACGGCACGTTCTCGGCGTACCTGTGGGCGTGGGTGGATGGTCAGCCGATCGTGAACAGGTGGAGGTCGGCGGCCCAGGTCCCGGCGGCCACGGACCTGTCCACCGCCGTGAGCCGGGACCTGGGCCGGCGGGGCTTCCGCTTCGTGGGGCCGACCATCGTCTACGCCTACCTGCAGTCGGCGGGCCTGGTGATGGACCACCTCACCAGCTGCTTCCGGTGGGACCAGCTGGCGGCCTGAAGGAACCAGCTGCCCGTTCGGTGGCAGTCTGGATCGGTGGAGGACGCCCCCCAGCGCAGCACCACCCAGGCGGTCGTCGAGCCCCGGCTGCGGATCCACGGCCCCCTGCGGCCGGTCGAGCTGGCCACGTCGGCGGTCATGGGCGCGGTCACGGTGATCCTCACCCTGGTCGGCTGGTTCTTCCCCCACGCCAGTGCCGTCAGCGCGCTCGGTGCGGTCCCGCTCGGCGTGGTCGCCCACCGCTTCCGGGTACGTGCGGTCATGGCGTCCACCGTCGCCGCCTCCATTGTCTCGTTCCTCGTGGCGGGGACCGGACCAGTCTCCGGCGTGCTCCTCTGCGCCATCGTCGGGGTCCTGGTCGGCACCTTCCGCCGCCGCCGCTACGGTGCGCTGGCCATCACCGCGGCCGCGGGCCTCCTCGGCCCGGTGCTGGGGGCGGCCGGCGATGTCCTGTTGCTGCTGTTCTCCTCGTCCCGCAAGCTGATACTCGACCAGGTCCGCAACGTCGGCCACGGTCTCACCGGTTTCCTCGCCCGCCTGGGCCTGGGCGCGGTCGGGACTCCGGTGCGCCATGTCGTCGACGTCGCCGTGCGCGACTGGTGGCTCACCGTCGTCGTGCTCACGGCGCTCGCCGTGTACGGGTCCACGTTCATGGCCTGGCAGGTGCTGGGCGCCATCCTCGACCGGCTGGCCTGGGTCCCCACCGTCGACCAGCTCGACCACCGCGACACCGGGGGGCCACCGGAGCCGCTCCCGATGCGTCTGGTCGATGTCGGGTTCCGCTACCCGGGCTCGGAGGACGAGGCCCTGGTCGGCGTCAGCCTGCAGCTCGGTCTTGGGGAGATGGTGGCGGTGGCCGGCCCGAACGGCTCGGGCAAGTCCACCCTGGCCCGGATCCTGGCCGGTCGGGCCCCGTCGTCGGGGACCGTCGAGCGCCCTGGCGGTGCGGGCCTGGGTCGTGTCGGCGGGACGGCGATGATCCTGCAGCGGCCGGAGACCCAGATTCTCGGGGTGCGAGTCGCCGACGACGTGATCTGGGGTCTGGCCCGGGACGTGGACGTCGACGTGGTTGCCCTGTTGGCCAGCGTGGGGCTGGCCGGCATGGAGGAGCGGGACACCTCGACCCTGTCGGGTGGCGAGCTCCAACGCCTGGCGATCGCCGGAGCGCTGGCCCGCCGGCCGGCGCTGCTCGTCTCCGACGAGTCGACCGCCATGGTCGACGCCGAGGGCCGGAGGATGCTGGTCGAGCTGCTGGCCGAGCTGCCCCGCCGCTACCCGATGACGGTGCTGCACGTCACGCACCACGACGAGGAGGCCGCGGCGGCGGATCGGGTGCTTCGCCTGGAGGCCGGCCGGTTGCTCCCGGCCGACGAGGCGGGGGTGCCTTCCCGGTCGATCCCGGCTGCCGATCTCTCGAGCGAGCCGCCCGCCACGAGTGCGATCGATCGCCCCGCTCGAACCACACCCGCCGGTCCGGCGCTGCTCGAGGTGGTCGGTGTGGGCCACACCTACGCGTTCGGGACACCGTGGGCCCACCCCGCCTTGGCCGGCGTCGACCTGCGGGTGGATGAGGGTGACGGGCTGCTGGTGGTCGGCGGCAACGGCTCGGGGAAATCCACCCTGGCGTGGGTGCTCAGCGGGCTGTTGCACCCGACGGACGGCCGCTGCCTGCTCGACGGCCGACCGGTCGACGAACAGGTCGGCCGGGTGGCCCTGGCGTTCCAGCATGCCCGGTTGCAGGTGCAGCGGCCGACGGTCCGCTCGGACGTGAAGGCGGCCGGCGGCGTCGGTGCCGAGGAGGCCGACCAGGCGCTGGCATCGGTGGGCCTGGACCCCGAAGCCTTGGCCGAACGGCCTATCGACCAGCTCAGCGGCGGCCAGCTGCGACGCGTGGCGCTGGCCGGTCTTCTGGCCCGCCAGCCGCGTGTGCTGATCCTCGACGAGCCCATGGCCGGGCTCGACACCGAGACGCGCCGGTCGTTGCTGCGCCTCCTCGGTGACCTCCGGCGCGACCGCGGCCTGACCCTCGTGGTCATCTCCCACGACCTCCACGGCATGGCCGCCGTCTGCGACCGGCGGGTCCTCCTGGAGGCCGGCCGGCTACGAGCCGACCCGTCGGCGGCCTTCGCCGGGGTGGGAGCCGCCGTCGGTCCGACCGTCACCGACGGGTGGCCGGCGTGACAGACCTGGCACCGGCGGCGGCCCGATCGAGATGGTCCCGTCGGGGTGCTGGTGCCGGCGATGGGCGCGCCGACGGTGAGCGCGCCGATGGAGAGCGGTCGGGCGGCCGCCGGGCCGAGAGCCGGCGGCGCCGGCCGGCGTTCGTGCTGCTCCGCCAGGTCCCGGGAGACACCGCAGTCCACCGCTTGTGGGCAGGTACCAAGCTGCTGTCCGTCGCCGCCCTCGGGATCACGGTGTCGTTCGTCCCCAGCTGGCCGGCCGTCGGCATCGTCGCTGCCGTCCTCGTGGTCGCGGCCCGCGGCGCCCGGATCCCCCGCAATGCCCTACCCAGGCTGCCGCTGTGGTTCTGGCTGTCCGTCCTGGCCGGCGCTCTGTTGACCCTGCTGTCGGGCGGGAAGCCGGAGGTGGCCATCGGCGGCAGCCACGTCGGCCTGGGGAACTTCGTCCTATACCTCCGCTTTACCGCGCTGAGCGCCGTCCTGCTCGGCTGTTCCGCCCTCGTCGGCTGGACGACCGCGCTCGGCGAGATCGCCCCGGCCGTGGCCCGCCTTGGCGCCCCGTTCCGCCGTCTCCGGCTCCCGGTCGACGAGTGGGCGGTCACCATCGCCCTCTGCGTCCGCAGCCTCCCGCTGCTGGGCGAGGAGATGCGGACCCTGTCGGCAGCGCGACGGTTGCGGCCGCGGCAGGGGCACCGCCGCCGAGACCTCGTTCTGCTGCTCGACGACCTCATCGACCTGCTCACCGCCGCCCTCGCCGTCTCCATCCGCCGGGCCGGCGAGCTGGGCGAGGCCATCACCGCTCGCGGCGGGGCCGAGCTCCGCGACGATGGCACCCGCCCGCATCGCCGGGACTTGGTCGCCGGCGCCGTGGTGGTCGCGGCGTGCGCCAGTGTGGTCGCTGTCGGTCTCTAGCCCTCAGACCCGGCAAGCCTCAGACCCGGCAAGCCTCAGACCCAGCTCAGACGGCCGTGCGGGACCGGGTGTCGACGGCGTCGGCGACCAGCTCGTAGGAGTGGAGCCGCTCGGCCGGGTCGAACACGCTGGTGGTGACCATGATCTCGTCGGCACCGGTCCGGGCCGCCAGGTCCCGGATGGCATGGCCGACGCTCTCGACGTCGCCGACGATGTGGGAGCCGGTGGCCGCCTCGACCACCTCGGACTCACCGGACGTGAAGCGGTAGGTAGCCGCTTCCTGGGGATCGGGGAGGGGTCCGGGGCGCCCGCTGCGCAGCCGGAGCATCGACAGCCGTGTCGAACCGTGCAGCCACGTCGCCCGCTCGGTGTCATCGGCGCACACCACGGCGGCACCCACCATGACGTACGGCTCGGCCAGCACGTCCGACGGCTGGAACCGCGATCGGTACAGCTCGATGGCGGGCAGCGTGTTCGCGGGCATGAAATGGTGGGCGAAGGCGAAGGGCAGTCCCAACAGGCCGGCTACCTGAGCGCTGTACCCGCTCGATCCCAACAGCCACAGGGCAGGCATGAACCCACGGCCGGGTACGGCTGTGATGCGATGGTACGGGTGCTCCGGGGGGAACGAGCCCTGGAAGAAACCCAGGAGCTCGCCCAGCTGCTCGGGGAAGTCGTCGACCGACAGGCCGGCCTCGCTGCGCCGCAGCGCTCGGGCGGTGGCCGGGTCGGTGCCCGGGGCGCGGCCGATGCCCAGGTCGATGCGCCCGGGGTGCAAGGCCTCGAGCATGCCGAACTGCTCGGCCACCACGAGGGGGGTGTGGTTCGGCAGCATGACGCCGCCGGAGCCGATCCGCATGGTCGAGGTGACGTCCGCCAGGTGCCCGATCAGCACCGCCGGCGCCGAGCTGGCGATCCCGGGCATGTTGTGGTGCTCGGCCACCCAGTAGCGCCGGTAGCCCAGCTGCTCGGCCCGCCGGGCCAGGTCCAGCGAGCCGCGCAGGGCTGTGGACGCATCCGACCCAGCCGGTACGGGGGCCAGGTCGAGCACCGACAGGGGTAGGTCGTGGGCAGCGGTCACCCCCAGTCCAACCCCCGTGACGGGCGGTCTCTTCCCCGGGGCAGCCCGGTCGGTGGTGGCCACACAGACGGTGCCGGACCGTCTGCCAGGGCCGGCCCCTCCGACCAGGCGGGGAGCATCACCCGGCCTGGGGTGGCCCCGCCGGCCAGCAGCAGGGCCGTCCCCGGCGGCTGCTGGCTGACCTGGTCGAAGGAGACCACCCGCTGGCGCCGCGTCGTCCAGCTCACGGTCGGCGCCCCCCGCCCGGGCGCCCACCAGGGAGCCCGGCTGACCGAACGGACCGGCTCGTCCACCTCGCCACACAGGCGTGAGATCAGCTCCAGGGTGGCGGCGTCGGCGATCCCGGGCAACACCACCTTGACGCCGAAGAGCGACCCGAAGCCGTCGGCAACCGCTCCCCACCGCTGCCGGGCCTGGGCCAGGTCCTGCAGGCAGGCCAGGGTGAGCACCCCCTGGCTGCCGCCCTCGGCGACGAGCGCCGGCAGGTCGGGGAGGGGCGCGATGTTCGCCACCTCGTCGAGGGCCAGGGTGACCGCCGGCCGTCGGGCGTCCCGGGCGAGCGAGGCCTGGTAGGCGCCGGCCCGGACGGCGTCGATGAACGACACCAAGATCGGGGCCACCAGCTCCTGGCGGTCGGCCGGGGCGCACAGGTAGACGGTGTCGGTGGTGTCGATCAGCCGGCGCGGGTCGATGTTCGGGTCCCGGGCGCTGTCGACGGCGTGGGCCGACCGGTAGGCGCCGAGGGCACTGGCCGCCGTCGACCAGATCCCCGACATCTCCCGGTGGTCGGTGGCAGCCAGGCCGGCGAGAACGTCGACGGCCAGGTCGGTGCCTGTCGCTCGCAGGATCGCGGCGGGCTGCTCCAGCTCCTGTCGCAGTGTCCACTGCACGACCGTTCCCATGTCGGCCCCGTCGCGGGCGGCGGCGTGCAGGAGAGGTGCGAGGAGCGCCTCGGCCCGCTCGGTCCAGTGCCGGCCCTCGCCGGCGGCCCCACCGGGCCGGGCCGATCGCACCATGGCCCTGGCGGCCACCAGCGCGTCGTCCCAGTCATGGGCGCCGGCGACCGGTGACCAACGGGCCATGCGGACTCCGCTCGGTACCGGGATCGTACCGGTCGGGTCGAACAGCCAGCACCGCCCGAGGGCCGAGCGCGAGGCGGCTGTTGCCTCCAAGACGTCGGTCTTGGTGGAAGCAGACACGACCGGACCGGGCTGGGCCACCACGTTGGGGATGACCAGGCCGCGCGTCTTGCCGGACCGGGGCGGCCCCAGGATCAAGGCGGCCTGCTCGGGGCGGGCGAAGACGGGCCCCTCGGCGGTCGCGCCCACGTAGAGGCAGGAGCCATGCGCGCCCAGGCGGCGGCGCAACACGTCAACGGGGCGTTCCGCGCTCGGCAACGGGCCCTCCTCGGGTGCTCGTCGTTCCGTGGCGGGGAAGCCGGCGCCCATGCTACCGGAGGTCGGCGCCGGCGGCCGCCTGGTAGAGGCGCCCGGCGGCGCAGAGCAGCTCCTCGCCTGCCGGCGGGCCGACGAGCTGCAGGCTGGCGGGAAGCCGGACGCGAGCGGATGCGGGCCAGGCCGGCGGGATCGGCAGGGCGAGGGCAGGGAGACCGGCCACGTTGACGGGCAGGGTCCAGGCCACGGTCATGGCCGCGCCGGCGTGGGGGCCGACGGCGGGGGCGAAGCTGCCGATGGTGGGAAGGGCGAGGACGGCCACCCGGTCGAACACGCCGCCCATCCGTCGGGCCCAGGTGGCACAGGCGGCTCGGGCCTGGCGGAGCTGCTGGCGGCCGACCCGTGCGCCCAGCGCGAAGCCGGCGACCACGTCGGCGCCGACGGTGCCCGGCGCGCCCCGCACCAGCTGGCCGTGAGCGGCGAAGGCTTCGGCCCCGAGCACCTGCAGCCCGTACCGGGATGCGTCGAGCCAGCCCGGCAGGTCCACCTCGAGCACCTCGACTCCGGCGACCGCCAGGAGGCGGTCGACGGCAGCATCGACGAGCGGGTGCACGTCCAGGCCGGCCGGGCGGACCCGACCGACGGGGCCGGCGAAGCGGCCGGCGGGGGTGAAACCGGGCAACAGGAACCGGAGTCCGTCCACGATCCCGGCCATGTCCCTGGCGATGGGCCCGACCGTGTCCAGACTGGCGGCGAGTGGCCAGACGCCGCCGAGGGGCACACGCCCGGCGCTGGTCTTCATGCCCGCCACGCCGCAGCACGCCGCCGGGATCCGCACCGAGCCGCCCGTGTCGGTCCCCAGCGCCACGTCGGCGTCGTCGCGGCCGACGGCGACCGCCGACCCGCTGGAGGAGCCGCCCGGCACCCGAGTCGGATCGAGCGGGTTGACGGGCGTCCCGAACCAGGGGTTCATCCCGGTGATGCCGTCGGCCAGCTCGTGCAGGTTCGCCTTGCCGACCAGGCGAGCGCGCCCGCTCGACACGTCGGCGCGGATCCCGGCCAGGCAGGTCGCGTCGGTCGCAGCCGGGACCGCGGTGCTCGCCACCGCTCGCGACCCGGCCGTGGTCGGGACCCCGGCCACATCGATGAGATCCTTGATCGCGACCCGCAACCCACCGGTGCCCTCGGCCAGCTGCAGGATCCAGGTGGCGGCCGAGCCCGTCACGCCCCGGCGATCAGCCGGCGTCGGGGACGGCGGCGCCCGGGTCGAACACCGCCAGCTCGGCCAGGGCGATGGGCAGCCCGGGCGACGCGGCGATGGTGTCGTGGAAGGTCCGCAGGTCACCACGGCAC
Organism: Acidimicrobiales bacterium; assembly: GCA_965276635.1. GTDB lineage: Bacteria > Actinomycetota > Acidimicrobiia > Acidimicrobiales > Palsa-688 > CBDIBC01. The sequence goes on from CBDIBC010000004.1 coordinate 68,473, forward strand.
TCGTCGTCCCAGCGGCGGCGGATGCGCTCGATCTCCAACGACCCGGTCAGATACGAGGGCGCCTGCGTCGGCCAGGCGCAGTACCGGTCGACCTCCGCCCGCGCCACCGCCTCGGTCAAGCTGGCTCGCGTGGACATATGGGTGACGGCCTCCTCCACGGTCATCTCACCGGTGTGCAGGGCGGTGTCGACCACCACGCGCGCCGCCCGGAAGATCCGCGCGTCGAGATGGCTGAGCTCCTGGCGGGGGTCGGCGAAGAAGCCCTGCTCGCGCATCATGGTCTCCGCGTAGAGCGCCCAGCCCTCCACGAAGTACGACGACGTCACCAGGTGCCGCACCGGCCGCGTGGTCCGGTTCGCCCAGGTCAGCTGCCAATGGTGGCCGGGGTAGGCCTCGTGCACTGCGACGGTGGGGATGGAGTGGAAGCTGTTGTCCGACAGCCGCTGCACCAGCTGCTCGGGGGTGGTCCCTGCGGGCGGGAACGGAACGAAGAAGTGCCCCGTTCGCGAGCCGGAGAAGGGCGGAGGCAGCATGTAGGAGGCCACGGCCAGCACCGGTCGCTGAAACACCGGTGAGGGAATGACGAGGCACTGCTCGCCCTCGGGCAGTGTGACCAGCTTGCGGTCGCGGAGGAACTGGCGCGCCGCGACGCAGACCCGCTCGTAGGCGTCCCGCATGGCCTCGGGGGAGGCCGGGTGGTCGCGTGCCAGACCGGCCACCACGGCCCGCCAACCACCGCCCTCGGGCTTGATCCGACCAGCCAAGGCAGCCATCTCCCGGTCGAGGTCGGACCAGGCCACCAGGCCGGCGGCGTGCATCTCGGCGGCGCCGTAGCCGAGCAGCTCGCGGTCGTGGAGCAGGGCGCTGTAGCGAGCCTCTCCGAGCGCCCAGTCGCCCCGTGCCCGCTCGGCCAGCGCGCCCAGGTGGGCGGCCAGGTCCTCGAGCGCCACGGCGGCATCGGCGCCCGCCTGGGCTACCTCCGGCCGCAGCCGGTCGTCGCCGACCTCGCCGGCCAGCAGCTCGCGGAAGTAGGTGATTCCGCCCTGGCAGGAGCGCAAGCCGCGCTCGACGAGCAGGCGGGGGGCCAGCTCGGGGTCGAGGTTCGCCCGAGCGGCGGCCACCACGGCCGGCACCTGGCGCAGCCGGGCCACGGCGGCGGCGGCCAGCTCGGCCTCGGGCCGGATCCGGTGCAGGAACAGGCTGAAGACGCCGTTCAGCATGGGTCCGATGTACAGGCTCGGGTCCCGTCGCCATGCCTGCCAGTCGGCCATGGCGGCGCGCCCGGCCAGGTCCGAGAGGACGAGGGTCACGTCGATGCGCTGGTCGAGCGACATCCCCTCGACGTCGAGCCGACCCAATCGTCCCGCCCAGCGACGGTCGTCGAGGGGCTGACGCTCGAAAGCGGCGGCGGAGAGATCGCCGAAGCGGTCGTCGTAGCCGTCGAGGCCCAATCCGGTGCCGTGCACCGGATCGCGTTCGAGCTCGGCCCGGAACCATTCCTCGAGGAGCTCGTCGGTGTCTTCCATGTGCGAAAATTACCCGAGTGGGACCATCCGAATGGCCTGGTTCCTCCGAAGATGAGGTAAGCCGGATGTGGTCCGGTCGTTCGCCCGCCAGCGTCGTCGAGGTGGTCCTGTGCTTTTCGACCTTTCTGCACTGAAGAAGAACACGGCCAGGCTCGAGGTCGACGACATCGACTTCGGTGTCTTCCGCGACCATCCCCTGGACCCGGCGGCGCTGCGCTGCCTGCAGTACATGCACGACGTCGAGTTCCACACCGTGTGCTACCTGCGCGACCTCCTCGTCACCCGGGCGCACGCCGACCACGAGATCACGTCGTTCCTCACCTTCTGGGCATTCGAGGAGTACTGGCACGGCGAGGCCCTCGGCCAGGTTCTGGCTGCGCACGGTGAAGCCGCAGACGCCGACCGCATCGGCCCGATGCGTGCTCGTCTGTCGCGTCATGAGGCGCTGAAGCCCCTCCTGCACGGCCTGGGCTCGCTCTTCGCCGGCCGCGAGTGGCTGGCCGTGCACATGACGTGGGGCGCGGTGAACGAGTGGACGACGCAGGCCGGCTACGCCCGACTGTCCGCTTGCGCGGGCCATCCCGTCCTCACCGAGCTGCTCAAGCGCATCATGCGCCAGGAGGGTCGCCACATCGACTTCTACGCCACCCACGCTCGCGATGCCTTGGGGCGGAGCACCCGGGCCCAGAAGCTGGTGCGTTTCACCCTGAAGCGCTTGTGGTCGCCGGTCGGCGCCGGGGTCATGCCGAAGCCCGAGCTGGACCACCTGACCGGGTATCTCTTTGCCGGCGAGGCGGGTGCGGCGGCGGCCGAGCGCATCGACCGCCAGGTCGACCGCCTGCCCGGCCAGGAAGGCCTGCACCTGCTCCGTGGCGTCGTCACGGCTCGCGCCGCCTAGCCGTTACCCTTCGCCAATCAGCCCGCGGCCGCTCATCGCCGTCGCCCCCTACCGGTTCGGTCCGGGGGCGATCGGGAGTTGGACAGACTCGGGGGAGGCCGCGCCCAGCGCCTACCTGGGGGCATTGCGTCGGGCGGGCGGCATCCCGGCCGCCGTCGGAGGACCCGACGACGTCGACCCGGCCGAGCTGCTCGCGCGCTTCGACGGCCTGCTCCTGCTCGGCGGGGCCGACCTGGATGCGACCACGTACGGGGCCGCTCCCCATCCCGCCAACTACGGCACCGACCGCACGCGTGACGACTTCGAGGTGGGGCTGGCCTGTGCCGCGATCGACGCCCGCCTGCCCGTCTTCGGCGTCTGCCGGGGCGCCCAGCTGCTGAACGTGGCTTTCGGGGGCAGCCTGCATCAGCACGTCCCGGACCTCGGCCTGGGCGTGGCCCACGGCGTGCCCGTCGGGGTCGGGGAGCCGGTGACCCACCCGGTGGACATCGAGCCGGTCAGCCGCTTGGCCGACGCGGTCGGCCGCTCGGGACGGCTCGATGCGTGCGTGTCCATCCACCATCAGGCCATCGACCGGGTGGCCTCTGGGTTGGTGGTGACGGCGCGGTCCGTCGACGGGCTGGTCGAGGCGGTGGAGACACCGCCCGATCGTCCGGGCTGGTGCCTGGCCGTGCAGTGGCACCCCGAGCGGACGGCGTCGGTCGACGCCCACCAGCAGGCCCTGTTCGCGGCGTTGGTCGAGCACGCCCGCCGGTGAACGTCACCGTCGGCGACCAGGTGGTCAGCGGCGGCGCAGTGTTGGCCAGGGGGCCGGACGGTCGGGTGCTGTTCGTGGACGGTGCCCTGCCCGGCGAGACGGTCGAGGTCCGCCTGGTCTCCGAACGCCGGGACTTCGCCCGGGGCGAGGTGCGCTCGGTCCTCGACCCGTCCCCCGAGCGGGTGATCCCGCCCTGCCCGCACGCTCGGGCCGGATGCGGTGGCTGCCAGTGGCAGCACATCGACGTCGTCACCCAGCTCCACCTGAAGGAGAGGATCGTCAGCGATGCGCTGCGACGCATCGCCGGGGACGCCGCGGCCGGGGCCGAGCACCTGCCCGCGGTGGCGTTGCCGGCCGTGGGGTACCGCACGACCGTGCGCCTGGCCGCGATCCCTGGGGTCGGTGCCGGCCGCCTCGCCTACCGCCGGCGCCGCACCCAGGACCTGTTGGTCGTGGACAGCTGCGACGTGGCCCATGCCCGCCTGGCCGAGCTGATCGCCACCGTCGAGGTCCGAGGATGGCGAGAGGTGACCCTCCGGGTCGGTGTGTCGGGCGGACAGCGGCTGGCTGTTCCCGCCCGCGCCGTCCGTCGCGGCCCGCGCCTGGTGCGCGGACCGGCTGACCTCCACGTGGTGGACGGGGACGGCGGGTGGATCACCGAGGATGTGGCCGGCCGCACCTGGCGGGTGTCGGCCCGATCGTTCTTCCAGGCCGGTCCCGTCGGCGCCGAGGCCCTGGTCGCCGCGGTCGACGACGCGGTGGCCGATGCGCTCCCACCCGGCGGGACCCTGGTCGATGCCTACGCCGGGGTCGGTCTCCTGGGTGGAGCCGTCGCCGCAGCACGCTCGGCTCGCCTGCACAGCGTGGAGTCCTTGGCCGCTGCGGTTGCCGATGCGCGGCACAATTTGTCCGACCTCGACGCCACCGTCACCTGTGCCGAGGTCGGCGCGTGGCGGCCACCGTCCGCTGACGTGGTCATCGCCGATCCGGCTCGCTCCGGGTTGGGCCGCCCCGGCGCGGCGGCGCTGGCCGCGACCGGCGCGGCCCGCATCGTGCTCGTCAGCTGCGATCCGGCGTCGTTCGCCCGCGACACCGGCCTGCTGGTCGGCGCCGGCTACCGGCTGTCCAGCGTCCGGTTGGTGGACCTGTTCCCCCACACCGTGCACGTCGAGACCGTGAGTCGCTTCGATCGACGTTGATATCCCCGTATCGTGGGGGGATGCCGCCGCTGTGCCTCCTCACCGTCCACGCCCATCCCGACGACGAGGCGTCCAAGGGGGCAGGGACCGTCGCCAAGTACCACGACCAGGGTGTGCGCACCGTGCTCGTCACCTGCACCGGCGGCGAGCAGGGCGACATCCTCAACCCGGCCATGGACCGCCCCGGCGTGCGTGACCGCCTGCCCGAGGTTCGTCGCCGCGAGCTGGAGCGGGCGGCCGGCATCATCGGCTACGACCGGGTGGTGTGGCTCGGCTACCGGGACTCCGGCATGCCCGGCACCGACGCCAACGCCGACCCCGCCAGCTTCGCCCGGGCGCCCGAGGACGAGGCGGTCGGGCGGCTGGTCGCCATCATCCGAGACCTGCGCCCGCAGGTCATCGTCACCTATCCCCGCGAGCAGGCCGGCTACCCGCACCCCGACCACCTGCGCGTCAACGACATCTCGGAGCTGGCCTTCGATGCGGCCGGCGACCCCGATCGCTTCGCCGCCGCCGGGCCGGTGTGGCAACCGCTGAAGATGTACTACGTCAACTGGTCGGTCAAGCGGGTCCTGGCCACCCATGCCAAGTTCCTCGAGCTCGGGATGGAGTCTCCGTACCCCCCCGAGCGCCTGGCCCAGGCCGAGCAGGGCGCCGAGGAGGAGGCGGCCGGCGGTGGCGACCGGCTACCGACGACGGCGGTCGACATCGCCGGCTACGCCCGAGTTGGCCGCCACGCCCTCCTGGCCCACGAGACGCAGATCGACCCCACGTCGCCGCAGTGGTTCGGCCTCCCCGAGGACGTGGCCGACCAGGTCTACCCCTACGACGACTACCAGCTGGCCCGGAACCTCACCGACGCCGACGCCACCGATCCCGACCTGTTCTCCGGCATCCGAGCCTCGGTGCGGGGCTAAATGGATGCCTGGCCGGAAGGCGACTGGCTGGCCTCGTGGGCGGAGGCCGTCGTGGGCGCGCCCCTCGGCGACGATGTGTCCGGTCGCATCGGCCTGGTGGTCGGCGCCACGCCCTCCGGCGACGTGGGTGGCGTGCTGGTGGTCGATGGCGGCACGGTCACGGCGTGGGAGCCAGGCCCGACGGGCGCGGCGGACGTGGTGCTCACCGTGCCCGTTGTCGAGGCCCGCCAGCTGCTCGACGGCACGGTGGCGCCGAGCGTGGCGTTCATGCGCGGTCGCCTCAAGGTGGCGCTCGGTGGTGACGACAGCAGGGCGATGCGCCTGGTCCTCGCCGTCCTGGCCTCGACCGCGTCGGACTCGTACCAGACCAGCCGGCGGAAGCTGGCTGAACGATCGTGAAAGGTGGCCGGGACAGGGAGGAACCGGCTTCGGGTCTGCCCGCCGTGACATCCGCGTCATCCAGGCTGCCGGTCGGTGCCGTAGACCGGGAAATGGGCCTCTCCTATGCAGCCGCGAGCGACGGCGCCCTGGTCGTGGCCATCGGGCGCTGGCACCAGGATGCCCTGGCCGAGGCCTACCGACGCCATGCCGGCTCGGTGTACGGCCTGGCCCGGCGGGTGCTGGCCGACACCAGCCGGGCCGAGGAGATCGTTCAAGAGGTGTTCCTGCGGTTGTGGAACGAGCCGGAACGATTCGATCCCGATCGGGGGTCGTTGCGCTCGTTCCTCCTGGCCCAGTCCCACGGTCGGGCCGTCGACATGCTGCGCTCCGACACGTCCCGCCGCCAGCGTGAGACGCGCGACGCCCGCGCCACCGCCGAGGCAGGCTACGACCTGGAGCGCGAGGTGTGGGACATGGCGGTCACCGACCACGTGCGCGACGCCTTGGCCGAGCTGCCGAGCGACGAGCGTCGCGCCATCCAGCTCGCCTACTTCGGCGGCCACACCTACCGGGAGGTGGCCACCATGATCGGCGCCCCGGAGGGAACAGTGAAGAGCCGCATCCGGGCCGGTCTCAAACGGATGCGCGGCGTGCTGGCGGATGCGTCCGTCACCCCGTCGGGGGTGGAATCATGAGCCACGATGAGCTGGCCGAGCTGCTGGGAGCGTACGCCCTCGATGCGGTCGATGTCGACGAGGTGGGCGTCATCGAGCGCCACCTGCAGATCTGCCCGCGCTGCCGGGCGGAGCTGCGCGGCCACCGAGAGGTGGCGGGCCTGCTCGGCCACGCCGGCCAGGAGGCACCGGTCGGTCTCTGGGATCGCATCGTCGCCTCCACCGAGGAGACGCCACCCGCCATGCGGGTGGATCATCTGCACGTGATCGGCGGGACCCCCAGGGCCGGCACGCGGCCGGCGACCGGCCATGGAGGACGGCGGATCAAGGCCAGGACCGTTGCCGTGCTCGGCGCCGCCGCCGCGGCTGTCGTGGCCGTCCTGGGCGTCCAGGTGGTGCGTCTCGACGATCGCACCAGCCAGATGAACCGCCAGATCGGTGTCATCTCGGCAACGTCCGGGACGCCCGGCCTGGCCGACGTACAGCGGGCCCTGAAGCAGCCCGGTACCCGGCAGGTGCGGCTGGCGTCCCTCGGCAACAACCGGCCCGAGCTGACCGCCGTCATCAGCCCCGACGGGTTCGGCTACGTCTACGCCTCGAAGCTGTCGCCGCTTCCCGGCGACCGCACCTACCAGCTGTGGGGCATCGTCGGCGGCGACCGCATCTCCTACGGGTTGCTGGGCAACGACCCCGCCGGCGTGGTCGCCTTCCGCGCTGGCACCAACGTCCAGGCCATGGCCGTCACCTCCGAGGTGGCCGGTGGGGTGGAGAGCTCGACCCAGCCGCTGGTGGCCGTCGGGTCGGTCGCCTAGGCCTTGCGCTCCCGTCTTCTCCCGTCCGCGGCCGGACGGTGGGCTCACCGGCGGGTGGTGGCGATGCGGTCCCGTCGGTCCCGCCGGCGCACCGCCAGGGCGACCAGGCGGTCGATGAGGGCGGCGTAGGGCAATCCCGACGCCGCCCACAGGCGCGGGTACATGGAGATGGGCGTGAAGCCGGGGATGGTGTTGACCTCGTTCAGGAGCAGCCGCTGGCTGGCCTCGTCGTAGAAGAAGTCCACGCGCGCCATGGCATCCACGCGAAGTGCAGCGCACGCCCGTCGGGCCATGTCCCCGATGGCAGCCACCACGTGGTCCGCGACGTCGGCGGGCACCACCAGTCGGGCCGTGCCGTCGTGGTACTTGTCGGCGAAGTCGTACACGCCGTGGGTGGGCCGGATCTCGCCCGGCACCGACACCTCCAGCTCGGGCCAGCCCAGGACGGCAACCTCGATCTCCCGCCCGTCGATCGCCTCCTCGATGATCACGTACTCGTCGTAGTGGCACGCCAGCTCCACGGCCGCGTCGAGGGAGGCCGTATCGGCGGCCCGGGACACGCCGATCGACGAGCCCAGGTTCGCCGGCTTGACGAAGACCGGCCAACCCAGCTCGACCTCGACGTGCTTGGCCAGCAACTGGTCGACCTGGTGATCGCGCACGCACAGGGACCGGACTTGGGGGATCCCGGCCTGGGCGAGCAGCGCCTTGGTGATGCCCTTGTCCATGGCCGCCGCCGACCCCAGGTGACCGGCACCCACATAGGCCAGCCCGGCCAGCTCCAACAGGCCCTGCACCGTCCCGTCCTCTCCCAGGGGACCGTGGAGGACGGGGAACACGACCGGCCGCGGCCTCTCTGCGGCCGTTGTGCCGGCATCGGTGTCGAGCAGGGGAACCAGGGCGGATCGCCTCGGGGCCGGGGGTGAGGGAGCCAGCACCGGTCGGAGCGTGTCTGGAGAGGGCAGGGCGGCGTCGCCGGGATCCAGGTTGGCCACGGCCTCGCCGGCATCGACCCACCGGCCGTCGCTGGTTATGCCCACCACTCGGACGGCGTACCGCGACGGATCGGCTGCAGCCAACACGTGGCGGGCCGAGATGCACGAGACCTCGTGCTCCGGCGACTGGCCACCGTAGAGGATCACCAGGGGCTGACGGTCGTCGGCGGTGGCAGCCATCTCGCTGGCAACGCTACCGGCCCCCAGCCTCGCCCACGGGGACCTGAGCAGCTGGGCAAAACTACCGTCGAAAAGGGGAGATTCCGGCCGCTCGACGGTCCGCCGTCATGGCTATCAATGGCAGGTAGATCAGACGACCGCTACGGTAACTGTAGCGGGCGGCTGGCCGCCCCGGAACGTGACCACGACCCGCCCTTCGCCGGCGACTGGCCCACCTGCCAGTGAGATTGCGGTCGGCCTCCCGTCGGCAGCCTTGGTCTCACTCAGCACCTTCAGTGTTCCCGGCGGCCCCACGGAGATCCCGACACCGTCGCGGCAGTAGCCGGGAGCCTCGATCGCCAGGAACGGCAGGAACAGCATCTCCGCCGTCGACGTGTGGAGGGAGTGGGCGACCACCGACGTCCCCGGCCGTACCATTATGACCTGCGGATTCTTGGTCTCATCTACCAACGGCTCGCCACACATTTTCAGGGGGACGCCGAACGATCCCGAGATTGGACGCGAAGTCGTCGTCGGACGAGAACTTCCTCCCCCGCATCCCGCCAAAACGGCCGCCAGTGTGCCGATAGCGAGCCCTGACCACCACGACCGCTCTCGCCTGCCAAGAACGCCAGCTCCGCCCGAGCAAGCGTGACGCGGTGAATGGTGGCGTGAACCTCTCTGACGACTCGCAGCGACCGTCACGTGTCCCATTCAACTGGGTCCTCAGTTGCAGTGCAGCCAGGTGTCGTACCACGAAGAGGTCGTTTGGTTCGTCAGGTAGCCGGTGAGAGGTTGCTTCCGTTGAGCGACCCCGCACCGAACATCTCGACCCAGTTCGGGTTGTCCACCCCGGAGGGCCCGTCGTTCGGGAAGGGGTTGGCTGTGTAGGAGTTGCCGCTCGTGTCTTCCCATCTGTTGCCCTGCTGCCAGGCCACATTGGAGTTGTACCAGGTGTACAGGTTGTCGAAGGACGGATTACCGTTGCTATCGAGATTTGCGAGCCGCTCGTCGATGAACTCACCGGAGGTGGGATCCCAGAAGCTCAGCTTTGTCTGCGGGTCTATGACCGGGGTAGTCATGCCGGAATAGTCGGATCCGTTCGTGAGGTCGAACACGGCGAAGTCGACGTTACCGGAGGCTGGGTCGACCGCCGCGTACGTCTCCACTTGGTCCCCTGTGGGGATGGGCGAGGACTTCTCAAAGAACATCTGGCCCACGCCCGCGATTTTACGCCCGCTGCTGTCCTGGTCGATCCACTCGGCCCACGGGAAATTGTTGGTCGAGGAATTCGAAAGCGTTGACATGCCCGCCTCCACCACGTGTGTATCACCGTTCGAGTCGCGGTTGTACCCGCCGATCCCGCCCCACTCTGCGTCGCCGATCACATTGGTCGGGCAGCCGGAGTGATATCCCGTCACGTCGTCCATCGAGGGCAGTTGACAGGGCTCACCCACCCGCTTGGCCCAGAATACCGCCCCAGTTGGTGTTGTGGTACGGACCAGTTGGATATGCAGGGGCCGGAGACGTCTGGCCTCCAGGGTTGCGGGGCGGCGTCGGCGCTATGAGCTCGCTCGGCCCTCGTAGTGCCGCACCGGCGACTGCGGAAGACTCGCACGGCGCGAGCGGCATTGATCTTCCAGAAACAGCAGCGAGCCATTGCTGTAGTAGCTGGGCGGGGCTAGTCGCGTCGCGGGGTGTAGTCGGGCGAGGTGGGAGGCCGTAGAATGCGATCTCGCTGTCAGGCACCGAGCGTGCGTCGAACGACGACGGGCGTTGCCGAACGGTCACGGGACTGCCACTCGGTGCCCGGTACACAGTCAAGGTGCCGCCGTACTGGTCCGACTGGGACGAGACGACAGCAAGCGGTGTGCACGTGGCAGGCTGCGTTGTTGGCGGCGACGTCGTGGGCTTGCTCACCGTCGTGGCTGTCGGTCCGCTCGAAGACGCCATGGCTCGGGCCTGCGGGATCACCAACAATAACGGGCAAACCAAAAGGGCGACCTTCGCAAGCACACGATACGGGGCGAACCGAGCGATGCAAAATATCACCTCTTATCCCCTCGGCCAAGCGGCTATGAATTTCAGCCTATTCTTGTGTTCGTGGCTCGGCAAGTGAGGCTGTGTCAATAGCTTACGAACGGCCGAATCTCCCCTACGCGGGTTGTGCGGCAGCTACTGGCTGTCGCACCGGACCGGCGCCGGCATGGGGCAGACTCCCGGGGATGCGGTGGACGCCAGGCCAGATCGAGGCGGCGACGGGAGGCCGGTCCCGTCCGGGCGACGAGCCGGTGCCGGCCGTCCTGAGCCCGGTCGTGACCGACTCTCGGGTCGCGTCGCCCGGGTGCCTGTTCGTGGCCTTGCGGGCCGAGCGGGACGGCCACGCCTTCATTCCGGCCGCGCTGGCGGCGGGCGCGGCTGGATATCTCTGCCAAGCCGGGTGGGATCGGGGTGCCGGCGGCTCCGGGTGGGCCTGCGAGGTCGCCGACCCGGCGGTCGCTCTCCTCGACCTGGGACGGGCGGCCCGTCGGCACCTTCCCGACCGGGTGGTCGGCATTACCGGCTCGGTGGGCAAGACGTCGGCCAAAGATCTGACCGCTGCCGCCCTCGGCGCTCGCTGGCGGGTGGCCGCCAGCGAGCGGAGCTTCAACAATGAGATCGGGGTGCCGCTCACGCTGGCCAATGCACCCGACGACACCGAGATCACCGTGGTGGAGATGGGGGCCCGGGGCCCCGGTCACATCACTCTGCTCTGCAGCGTGGCCGCGCCGACGGTGGCAGTGGTCACCGCCGTGGCGGCCGTCCACACCGAGCGGTTCGGCAATCTCGACGGCGTGGCTCGGGCCAAGCGAGAGCTGGTCGAGGCCCTGCCTCCGAGCGGGACGGCAGTGCTGAACGTCGACGACCGCGCGGTGGCCGCGATGGCGGTGGCCACCGCGGCTCGCGTCCTGCGCTATGGCCTGGGTCCGGGCGCCGACGTGACGGCCACGGATGTGCGCCTCGACGCTGATCTACGACCGACGTTCGTCCTGCGCTCACCGTGGGGTTCGACCGAGGTGCAGCTGTCCGTCCGTGGCGAGCACCACGTCGGCAACGCCCTGGCGGCGGCCGCCGTCGCCCTGCACCACGACGTGGACCTCGCCGGTGTGGTTGCCGGGCTGGGCGCAGCCCGCCTCAGCCCGTGGCGAATGGAGCTGCGCCGGACCGCGGGCGGTGCTGTTGTCCTCAACGACGCCTACAACGCCAATCCCGTGTCCGTGGCTGCCGCCCTGCGATCGCTGGCCGCCCTCGACGCCCGCCGGCGGGTGGCGGTGCTGGCGGAGATGGCCGAGCTGGGACCCATCGCGCCCAACGAGCACCGTGGGGTCGCCGAGCTGGCTCGTGCGCTGGGCATCGAGGTGGTGGCCGTCGGCACCCCGCTCTACGGATGTCCGCCCGTCGCTGGCCCCCGTGAGGCCGCGGCTGCAGTCGGACCGCTCGGCGACGGTGACGCGGTGCTGGTCAAGGGCAGTCGGGTGGCCGGCCTGGAGGTCCTGGCCGACCTGCTCGCCCCGCCGGACGGCGTGCGCCCCTGAAGTCTCGGCCCCGAGGCGCGCCGTCCCCTCCTGGAGCAGACCCAGGAACACGTGCGCGACTGCCCTGGGGACTGACGCACCCGACCGGCTCGGCCGACGACTCGGCCTCGATCGACTGATTCTGGGGTCAAGAAACCAGCACTGGTGCAAGTTTTCCGACACCAGAACCGACGCGGCCGGGCGTGCTCGGCTGTCGGTTGGCGCGCCGGGCGTGCTCACACCCCGGTGCCCGCCGGGACGGCGGCGTTGGCGGACTGGAACCCCTCGCTCGGGAAGGTCGGATAGGGGGCGTCGGAGAGGGCGATGCCCACGGCGGTGACGTGGCGGGCTTCGACGCCGCCGATAGCCCCGGCAACGGCAGTGTGCGCCGGCTGCCCGAAGGTACCGATGGTGGCTTGGTAGGTCTGGGCTAGCAACGACTCGATGGCGTAGGCCAGCGCCAAGGCGTCGGCCTGGGATCGGATCCGGCCGAGCGCAGGACGGACCACCTGGGCGTCGATCACCGGGTTAGGATCGGTCATCGGGCTCCCGCCTGCGTCGGTGGTGGCCGCCGCCACGGCGCCCATGTGGGCCCGGTGATGGGCAGCCAGATCGCGCAGCAGTGTGACCTGCACGGCCACGGTGACCAGGCCCCGGGCCAGGATGTGGTTGTAGGTGGCGGCGGCCAGGGCCTCCACCGACGAGAGCGTTCGCAGGATGACCACGTCGCCCTGGCCGGGCACGGTGGTCGCGGACCGTGGGCCGGAGGGCGCGACGCTCTTGGCTCCTTTGCCGCAGCCGCCGAGCAGCGCCACACCCAGGCCCCCGGCCCCTACGACGAGGAACCGCCGGCGGTCGAACGTCATGGCGTAGCCGGTACCGGGTACTGCGCAGGCCGGAAGGCCGTGGCGGGGCTGAGCGACACCGGGTCGTCGTCGGGGCCGCCTGTCCCGGGCGCCACGCCGAGCAGGTTGATGATCAACGCCGCGTGTTGTGACTCCACGGGGAGGATGGACGCCAGGAGCCGTAGGGTCGCCGGCCGGGCCAGATCGCCCACGGCGGCCAGATGGGTGGCAGCCATGGCCTGTTCCAGGCCGTACGCCACGCGCAGGAGCGAAGGCTGGTCGGGGGCGGCCAGGACCTCGGCGGTCAGTTGGGCGGCCAAAGCCGCGTTGGCGGTACCGGTGGTGGCCGGCGGGCCGGTCGTGGGCACAGGGGTGGTGGGGGCGGTGCCGGACGGTGCGGCGGTGCCGGACGGTGCGGCGGTGCCGGACGGTGCGGCGGTGGTGGTGGACGGTGCGGCGGTGGTGGCCGGCGTGGTGGTGGTGGCCGGCGTGGTGGCGGCCGGGGTGGTGGTGGTCGGGGTGGTGACGCCAGCACCGGCGGTCAGCTGCTGCGCATGGGCGTCATGGTGGGCAGCGAAAGCGCCGAGCACCGCGGTGGCCGTCGGTTGGGTGAGCCGCCCGGTGGCCACGATGAGGCGTTGCACGGCGGAGGCGGCCAGCTCCACGGTGACGAGGAAGGGGATGGTGATCGGGTCGACTGGCTGCGTCGCCGGGACGGCGGCCACCTCGTCCGCTGGGCCGCGTCGGGCGAGCCCCACCATCAACGGGCTCGTTGGAGGTCGCGCAGACCCCGGTAGCCGATCAGGGTGACGCCGACGCGCTGGGCCAGGGCGCGCAGACCGTCGTCTCGGATGGCTACGTCCTCGTCGTCGACGCGAGCCGCCCAGTCCGGAGCTACGGCACGCAGCTCGGGGCTGTCGGCAGCCGGGCGGAGGACCAGCTCAGTCACGCCGGGGCGCAGGTCGTTCAGCAGGGCATCGACCGCCCGGCGGGAGCCACCCGTCCGGGCGACCCGGACGACGTGGTCGGGGGTGAGCACCCCCTCGTCGGCGGCCAGAGCCCGGAACGGGAAGCCGGCCTGCCGCTCGGTGGACGCGGGAGGGAGGCGCAGCGGCAACCGGAACTCCACGGCCAGCTCGAGCATGACGTCGAAGAACTCCGGCCGCAGGCTGAGGGCGTCGAGATGGGCGCTGAGATGGCTGACGTCGAAGCCCCAGTAGATGGCCCGCTCCACCTGGGCCCGGCACTCACGGCCGACCTCCTCCGTGTCGGCATGGTCCCACAGGTCCTGGAGGGTGCGGGGGAAGCCGCCGTCGCCGTCGAGCAGCGATGGGGCATGGGTCACCGGACCCCACCGGTACAGGTCGTACTCGGCGTTCACCGTGAGGTGGATGCCGACGTCCTCGCCCCGGTACCGGGCTGCTGCCTCCCTCGCCCACGGTCCGGGGACGACCAACCCGGCGGTGGTCCCCATCCCGGCTCGCAGCGCGCCGTAGACGCCCGCGTTGTGGGCGTAGGTCGTGCCCAGCTCGTCACAGCTGACGATCAGCAGCGACGCGTCCGCACGGTAACCCAGGGACTCGACGAGAGAAGGCATGCGTGGTGTCGCGGTGAAGGCCCGGGACCTGGTCGCCGGTCAGCGCTCGATCAGGGTTCCGGTGCTCAGGCCGTCACCGGCTCGGGCCACCACCGCCTGGTGCAACGAGGTGAGGAGGCCGACGGGATGGATCGTGGCCGGCCCCCTGTGGCGGCGCCCGACAGGGCAGCGGACGGCTTCGACGATCACGACCTCGGGCATGGCGCCGAGCCTACCCCGGGGACGATGTCTCACCCTGGGGGGATGATGGAGGCATGGCATCGCAGCTGATCCTCATCGAGACCAAGGACGTGGACTGGCGCCTGGACCAGCGGACCCGTGAGCTGGGGCGGGCAGGCATCGCGGCCGCCCGTCAGGCCCTGGCCGACGCCGTCCGCCGGACGGCTGCGTAAGGTGGTCCACCGGCCGTCGATCTGCGGGCTGCGAGCCCAGTGACGGCGGCGAAAGCTCGCATCGTCTATGGGCATCCCAGGCGCCGGATCGGGCTTGGCGGCGCGACCGGACGACGCCGACCGCGGCCGGCCCTTAGCATCCGGTCGTGACCTACGGCATCACCGTCCCGTTCGACCGCATCCCGCTCAGCGAGCACCGCCAGTGGTACGCCGAGCTGGCCGATCTGGGCTACACCGATCTGTGGTCGTCGGAGGCCGATGGCACCGACGCCTTCACCCCCCTGGCGCTGGCTGCGGCGTGGACACCGACGCTGCGGCTGGGTACCGCCATCGTCCCGGCGTTCACTCGCGGCCCGGCCTTGCTCGCCCAAAGCGTTGCCGCCATGGCCGAGGCCGCTCCCGGGCGTTTCGCATTCGGCATCGGGACGTCGTCGAACGTGATCGTCGAGGCCTGGAATGACATCCCCTTCGCCGAGCCTTACCAGCGGACCCGTGACGCCGTCCGGTTCCTGCGCCGGGCGCTGGCCGGCGAGAAGGTCGACGAGAGCTATGACACCTTCGCGGTGCGCGGTTTCCGCCTGGCCCGGCCGCCTGCCGTCGTGCCTCCACTCCTGGTGGCTGCGTTACGGCCCGGGATGCTGCGGCTGGCCGGGCGCGAGGGCGACGGAGCGATCATAAACTGGCTCGGGGCCGACGACGTGGCCCGGGTGGTGGCCGAGGTCGGTCCGGGCAAGGAGATCGTGGCCAGGATCTTCGTGTGCCCGTCCACCGACACGAACGCCGTGCGCGCCGCGGCCCGGCGGATGATCGCTGGCTACCTGAACGTCCCCGTGTACGCCGCATTCCACGAATGGCTGGGGCGGGGACCGCTCCTCGAAGGGATGTGGCGGGCGTGGAAGGAGGGCGACCGCAGCGGAGCACTGGCCGCCATCCCCGACGAGGTGGTCGATGCCCTGGTCCTGCACGGCTCCGCCAGCGAGGTGCGGGCCAAGGTGCAGCGCTACGTCGATGCCGGGGTGACGACGCCCGCGCTGGCCGTCTTCCCCATCGGCATCGACCTCCGTCAGGCCATTCGAGACCTGGCGCCGACAACCTGATCGCTGCCCACCGGGCGCCGCGCACTGTGGGCGGCGACCGATGCATCAGAGCAGGGTGAGCTGCTCGCATCGAGAGGCGCGGGTCGTGAGTGGTTCCCAGGTCGCCGCCCGGCGCGGACCCCTCGAACGGACCTCCAGCCGCTCGACGGCGATGCTGCGTGTCGCACCGCCTGCGTCGGTCACGCCGATGCTGCCGTCGCGCTCGCGGCGGGTCACCGTCCCCTGCCGCCAGCGCCCGCCGCCCAGGGGGCGCCACCTGACTGCCTCGCCCACCTGCAGCCCGAGCACGTCCAGGCCTTCGACGGCGTTGGATGCCCGAGTGGTCACCGGCCGCCGTCCCATCCCGAGTCGCGGTCCCATCTCGAGTCGCGGTCCCATCCCGAGTCGCGGTCCCATCCCGAGTCGCGGTCCCGACCTAAAGCGCCGTCGGCCGATCCGACGTTCCGGCCGGCTCTCGGCGTCACCAACTGCCGTTCCTGGTCAGGACGAAGTCGGATGCGGACGCACCGGCCACGTCGCTCACGCGGAGCGTCAGTGTCTCGTTGTCTGCGCCGAGGCACGACGGCTTGTGCAGTGTCACCGTGGCCGGCTGACCGTCGCTGCTGGTGAGCTGACCGACCAGGCTGTTGCCGTGCCAGACGGCCAGGTGATCGGCGGCGGCCGCCGGGGCCGTCAGCGACAGCGCCATGCTCCCCCAGCACAGGTTCGTGATGTGTCCCGACACCCGGGTGGTGAACGTGGCTACCGCTCCCGCAGGAACGAGGTTGGCCGCCAGCGTCGCCCCGTCGCCCAGGGTCTGGCCGGCCTGGTAGTCAGAGGTGGCCTCGCAGCCATCGCCAGCTGCGCCGTTCAGGTCGTACCAGCCAGGCAGACAGGCGCGGCCGTCGGTGTGCGGATCGGCCGGAGCGCCACAGGGTTGGAAGGCCAGCGGCGTGCACGCCCGAGCCGCCGCCGTCGCCGAGGACCGCGTCGAGCGCGCCGCCCCCGAGCCCGGCCAGGCCATGACCGCGGCGACCGCGACCAGCGCCAGGGCGACAACGGCGGCCAGACCCGCAGTTGCCCGGCCCCGGCGCGACCACGCCAGACCGGGCTGGGCTCGTCCGATGGCGATCCGTCGGGCCCGCTCGGCCCAGCGCCGAGCTCCCGTCGATCCCCGGGCCACGGCGGCGGCCTCGAGGCCGAAAGTGCCGTCGACCCCGCCGAGCAGCGCGGCGGCGCTCGGTCGGCGTTCGGGATAGGGATCGAGCATGGCATCCAGCGACCGGCGCAGGTCGCCGGGCAGCGATCGTGGGAGGGGTCGGACGGCGCCGAGCGCGGCTTGGCGCAGGACGACAGCGGCTGACCCCGAGCCGTAGGGCGTCTCGCCCGTGAGGGCATAGCGAAGCGTCGCGCCCAGAGCGAACACGTCGCTGGCCGGACCGGCACCCTCGCCTCGCGCTTGCTCGGGGCTCATGTACGCAGGTGTGCCGATGACCGATCCGTAGGCAGTCAGCCCGGCAGTCAGCTCCTGGCTGACGGCGACGCCGAAGTCGGCCAGGGCCGGGTGGCCGTCTCGCGAGAACAGGACGTTTCCCGGCTTGATGTCGCGATGGACGACGCCCGCCCGGTGGGCCGCGGCCAGACCACGCAGCAGGGCAGCACCGATGGGACCGATCTCGGCGGGGGAGAGGACGCCATGGTCGCCCACCCGGTCGGCCAGGTTTCCGGCCAGGGCGGGCATGACCAGGACCAACTCCGTCCCGTCGTCCACCACCTCGAGGATCCGTACGATGTTCGGATGGTCGAGCCGGGTCAGGATCTCGGCCTCACGGCGCAGCCGGCGCCCGGCCGCGGCGATCTCCCCGGCCGAGCCGGTCAGTGGCACACGCTTGCGGGCGACGTGGCGGCCATCGGGGTCGACGGCCAGCTCCACCACCGCCATCGACCCCCGACCGAGCAGGCCGACCACCTGGTAGGTCATCCCTGGATCCTATGGCCGCCAACCGCCGCCGCCGCGCCGGTTGGCGGGCACCCGCCTCTCAGCGGCAGGGGCGGTGGACGATGGCCGGCCGCTGGAGGAGACCCCGCACCGAATTGTGTTCAAGAGTGGTTGGAATTCACCCCAAATCGCACACAATTCCCGGTCCGGTCTGCGCGTCCCCGCCTCAGCCCCTGCCGCCCACCGTCCTGCCGCAAATTGTGTTCGATTGTTGTCAACAGGAGATACCAAATCGAACACAATTGCGGGTGCGCCGGCCACGCCGCCGCCGGCCGCAGGCCCGACCCGCAGGCCCGACCCGCAGGCCCGACCCGCCGGCCGCCGGCCCGACCACCGGCCGGGATGGCCCGGTCCCAGCGGCCGCCGGCAGAGCCCGCCCGGTCGGTCAGCGCGGGATGGCGGTGGCCTTGAACTCGTTCAGCTCGGGCCATCCGGTGGCCAGTTCGACGGTCCGATCGATGGTGGACCGGGCGAGCGCGGCGTCAGTGCCGGGCCGGTCCAGCAGCCGGACGAACACGGCGCGATCGCCGGCGATGAACGTGGGAACGCCGAAGACGTGGTGCTCCTCGACGGCGCAAGTGTGCTCCTTGCGGAAGGTCTCGAGGGGCCATCCGTCGTCGATCTCGGCCAGCACGCCCCCGGCGTCCACGCCGGCGTCGGCCAGCACGCCGGCGACCACGTCTCGCTTCCTGGTGTCGAGGGCGCGATCGTGACGGGCGGCGAACAGGGCCCGGTGGACGGCGAGGAACTGCTCCGGCTGCCGGTCGCGGACCACGATGCCGGCCTGGTTGGCCAGCAGGCCGGGATGACGATCCGGCTCGTCCCACACGGCTGTCTCGCCTTCCTCGACGTGCGACTGGTCGAGTGAGAACGACTGGAATGTCACGTCGTAGCCCGCTCCTGCCTCCAACGCGGTGACGAGATGCTCGTGGGCGTTCCGGGCGAACGGGCAGCGGTAGTCCCAGGTGACGGCGAACGATGCGCTCATGTCGAGTTCAACCCTGAGGCGACGGGGATGATTCCGCCGCCACCGGCGGGTGGGGTCCGGCCATTGGCGCCACGGCCACGGGCGGTCCGGCTACGGGCGACCCGGCCACGGGCGCCACGGCCACGGGCGGTCCGGCTACGGGCGGGTCGGCCGCCGGAGGATCGACCGGTACGAGGGCCCGGGTGAGCTCGCCGAGGAGGGCGCCGAGCACGGCACCGCCCACCACGTCGGAGGCGTGGTGGATCCGCACGTGCACCCGGCTGGCGGCCACGATCACGGCCAGGCCGTAGTAGAGCGGCCACGCCCCGTCGCCGTCGCGGAGGAGCGCGGCGGCGAAGAAGGCTGCGGTGGCATGTCCCGACGGGAAGCTGCTCGTCCTCGGCTGGCGGAGGTAGTGGTCGCGGGGTCCGGGGAGCGCAGGGCGCTCCCTGCGGAACATCCACTTGACCGGGCCGTTCACCAGCGCGGACTCCACGCCGAGCCCCGCCGCGGCCCGGCGGAGACGCCGCCGCCAGGCCGGGTCCCGCCAGCGGGCGGCCTGGATGCCGGCGATCGCCAGCCACAGCAGGCCGTGGTCGCCCACCGCGCTGGCCACGTAGAACACGGTGTCGGGCAGGCCGCGGCCGCGCAGCCGAGCTTCGAACACCTCGTCCACCATGCCGTCGAAGCGGTCGAGTCGCCCACCGGCGGGCAGGGCGATCGGCGACGGAAGGCGGCGCTGGCTCAGGGGCTTCACGAGACCGGGGTGGCCGCCGTGGCGATGGCCGCCGCGGCGGTGAGGCGGGCCGGTGGGGGGCCGGGCACGGGGGACGGAGCCGGGACGGGGGACGGAGCCGGGACGGGGGACGGAGCCGGGACGGCGGCCAGGTCGCCGCCGACTGCCGGGCAGTATGCCTGGTAGGCACACCACGAGCAGAGGCGCCCGGGCTTGGGTCGGAAGTCTTCCTGGGCGCAGGCGCGCTCCACCGCGCTCCAGATGGCCGTGGTCTGCACCTGCAGCCCTCGGATCGACTGGTCGGACGGGACAGTGGAGATGGCCAATGGCTCGCGCAGGTGCAGCAACTGGACGCGAGCCGGTCGCCGACCCAGCACCGCTTCGCACAGGAAGGCGTAGAAGTGGACACCCCCGAGGCGGTTCTGCTCGTGGGCCACGCCCGGAGCCCGTCCCGTCTTGTAGTCGGTCACGACCAGCTGCCCGTCGCCGTCCAGCTCCAGGCGGTCGATGATCCCGCGCAGGTGCAGCCTGCCGAGGCGGACCGAGAGCAGCAGCTCCGTGCCGATCACCCGAATGGAGTCAGGGTCCTCCAGCTCGTAGTACCGGTCGACCAGGGTGCGGGCGTCGGCGGCGAACTGGCGGCGCTCGTCGAGGTCGAGGGCGAGGTCCCGGTACTCCTCGCCGCCCAGCACCTCGGCAACGGCTCGGTCCAGCTTGGCCAGGGCGACGTCGTGGCTCCGGTGCCCCGGCTCCTCCTCCCAGAAGAGCAGCTGCAGGGCGCGGTGGACCGCGGTGCCCTTGGCCGCCGGCACGGTCGACGGCTCGGGCAGGCGGTCGATGGCCGAGAGCCGGAAGGCCAGGGCGCAATCCTTGAACGATGAAACCTTCGACGGTGACAGAGAGCCGGGCAACGGAAAGCTCATGGTGCGGCCAGGCTAACGACCGGGTGCGACGCAACCGGGGCATGCCGCCGGACCGTTCAGGGGGCGAGCGCGGCGATGGCGGCGGCGGCCACCCGATCGGGGTCTTCCATGGGGCCGAAGTGGGAGAGGCCGTCGTACTGCTCCAGCCGACTGCCGGCGGTACGGCCGACCAGGTCCCTGAGGAGGTCGACGCCGAGGGTGCCCCCGTCGCCGGCGGCGGCCACCGTGACGGGGATGCGCAGCGTGGGGAGGTCGCGATAGGCGGTGTGATGGAGAGCTCCCTCGTAGACGGTGGCCTCCTCGTCGCCCGAACAGGCCAGGGCCACCGTCCCGTCGGGCTGGTCGACGAACCCGTAGGCGACGTAGCAGGCGAGGGCGTCGTCGGTGAAGCGCGAGAACGGGAGCTTGGCCCGGTAGTTCTCCCAGGCTGCGTCCCGGTCGGTGAACACCGTGCGGCGCTTGCGGGACATGGCGGCCAGGTCGGCGTTGGAGCTGTGGATGGTTGCGCCCTGGTCGGGGACGACGATCGGCTCGTAGCAGTAGAGGCGGCCGAAGCTCCCCGGGCGCCGCTGCTCGGCCAGGAGCAACACAGCCCCCCCGAGGGAGTGGCCGGCGCCGACCGCGCCGTGGATGCCGAGTGCGTCGACCACCGCGAGGCAGTCGTCGACGAAGCGCGACCAGTCCCGATAGTCGCCGCTCGCGCTGTGACCCGAGGCCCCGTGGCCGCGATGGTCGTAGGCCCACACGTGGAAGCGCGAGGCGAAGGTTGATCCGAGCGGCAGCCAGCACCGTCCGTGGAACCCGGTGGCATGGGTGAGCAGCAACGGTGGGCCATCGCCGCCGAGATCCCAGGTGGCCAGGTCGATCCCGTCGGATGCCCGCACCACGGGGCCGGCCGGCGCATGGAGTGGGGTGCGCACCCGAGCGACCGTAGCGGAGCCCCCGAGCCGGGCCGCTACGGTCGGGCGGTGGACGAAACGCATGCCGTCGGACAGGCCAACCGTCGGTACTACGATGCCTTCGAGGCGGTCGACCTGGACGCCATGTCCGCGCTGTGGGAGCACTCCGATCGGGTGATCTGCACCCATCCCGGTTGGCAGACCTTACGTGGTTGGGGATCGGTGGCCGCCTCGTACTTCGCCTTGTTCGGCAACGGCAGCGCGCTGCAGTTCGTCCTGACCAACGAGCACGCCGCGGTGGTCGGCGACACCGGCTGGGTGTCGGTGGACGAGAACCTCCTCGGTGACGATACCGGTGTGACCGTTGCCGCCCTGAACCTCTTCGTGCTGGTCGACGGCGGTTGGCGCATGGTCGCCCATCACGGCTCGGTCGTCCAGGCGCCGCCGGTCGGCGACGGATGACCGACCGGCCTCACCCGTGGGCTGCGACCAGCTCGGCCAGCGCCCCGGCGTTGTCGACGGCGTCACTGCGCCAGCAGTTGTCGAAGATCAGGTGCACCTCGTGGGTGGTCGAGGCCAGGTCGACGACGGGATCGACCCAGCTCGACAGCTCGTCCGCCGAATAGCGGTACGGCGACGCCCACGGCTCGCCGTCGACCGCCCGGCGTCCGCGGAAGCGGACCACGGCCGTCTGGGAGGTGGCGGCCACCACGGGCGGTTCGCCGCGCCCCTCGCCGACGGGGCCGTCGACGCAGACGAACCCCAGGCCCCGCTCCTCCAGGAACTCCAGGGTCTCGTCGCAGCCGGCGCCGGCGAACCAGGCCGGGCTGACCAGCTCGACGGCGCAGTCCAGCCCCGGCAACCGGGCCGGGATCCGGCTCAGCTCGGCCCAGGTCTCCGGTCGGGGCCGGAACCAGCTGGGGTAGCGGAGCAGCACGACGCCCAGCCGGCCGGCCTGGTGCAGCGGCTGGAGGGCATGGGCGAAGCGCATCCAGCACTCGTCGAGGGAGGTAGGGGAAAGGTGAGCGGGGTAGAGGCGCCGTGAATCGCGGCTCGATGGCCGGACGGCGGACTGGAGGTCGGCGTACAGCGAGTCGGGGAACGTGGGGTTCCCGGTGAGCAACGACCAGGCTCGGACATCGAAGGTGAAGCCGTCAGGGGTTCGCTCGGCCCACTGGCGCGCCAGCTCGGGGGTGGGCGGGAAGCGGTAGGTGGTGGCGATCTCGGCCAGCGGGAACTGCGCGCAGTAGAAGTCCAGGCGCTCCCGGGCGCTCATGGTCTTCTTCGGGTAGAACGCCCCGTCGCGCACCAGGCTGCGATCGGCCCATGACGACGTCCCGGTGCGAATGGCGCCGGGGTGGGGCGGCGGCAGCCTGGCTCGTTTCGGTCACGTCCAGCGGGGGTACGCAGCCACACGCCGATGCCTCTCGCCTGCTGTCCCTCCGCGCGCCATCCCCTAGAGCGTAGGACCAGGGGTCCCCGTGCCGGTGGCTGACCCGTCGGCGTGGGGCGTCGAGCGGGGCTACCACGATGCCCTCGGCGTGTGGCGGGAGCCGCCTCCGGGGGTGATCGACACCATCCTGGCCAGCATGGGGGCAGTGGCCGGTGCCGATCCGTATGCTGCGGTGCCGATGGTGACGGTGCGGACCGACCATCCGCTGCCTGCGTTGCCCGCCGGGACCCTGTTGTTGGAGGACGGTGGGGCCGTCCGGGTCGACGGACATCTGCCCGACGGGATCCCGTTCGGCTATCACCGCCTGCAGGTGGGCTACGACCGGCCGCCGGTGCCCTTGGTGGTGAGCCCCGGTCGGTGCCCGCTCCCCCCTGGCGAGGGTCCGAGCGGCGGTCCCCTGTGGGGATGGGCGGCCCAGCTCTATGCCGCCCGGTCGTCGGAGAGCTGGGGGATCGGCGACCTGGCTGACCTCCGCCGGCTGGCCGCCTGGTCGGCTGGGCTGGGAGCGGGTATGGCGCTCGTGAACCCCCTCCACGCCCCGCCTGCCGGGACCCAGTCAGGAAGCCAGTCCGTACTTCGCCAGCAGCCGCTGCTTTGCCAGCCCCTTGTACCTGCGCGTCGAGGAGGTCCCGGGTGCGGCGCAGCTCGACGACCTCGACGAGCTGATCGGCGCCGGTCGGGCCCTGAACGACTCCCGCCTGATCGATCGTGATCGGGTCTGGGCGCTGAAGTCAGCGGCGCTGGAACAGCTTTTCTGGCGTTTTGGCGGCGATCCGGAGTTCGACCGCTACCGGGCAGCCCGGGGCAGCGCGCTGGCCGGCTTCGCCACGTTCAACGCCCTGGCCGAGGTGTTCGGCCTGCCCTGGCAGGACTGGCCGGCAGAGTTCCGGCGGCCCGACGGCCCTGCCGTGGCCACCTTCGCCACGGGCGGAGAGGGCCCGAGACGGGTGCGCTACCACCAGTGGCTGCAGTGGCACGTCGACCGGCAGCTGACGGCCGCCGCCGAACCCGTCGGGGTGGTCCAGGACCTGGCCATCGGGGTCAACGCCGGTGGTGCCGACTCATGGTTGTGGCAGGACACGTTCGCCGCAGACATGCGCGTCGGCGCGCCGCCCGACGAGTTCAACACCGTCGGCCAGGACTGGGGCCTTCCCCCGTGGGATCCGTGGAGGCTGCGCGCCACCGGCTACGCCCCGTTCATCGAGACCCTCCGGTCCGGTTTTCGCCATGCCGGCGGCCTGCGCTTCGATCACGTGATGGGTTTGTTCCGTCTCTACTGGATCCCCGAGGGGCGGCCGGCCTCCGAGGGCACCTACGTCCGCTACCCGCACTGGGACCTGCTCAACATCCTGGCACTCGAGGCGCATCGGGCCGGCGCCTATGTCGTCGGCGAGGACCTCGGCACGGTGGAGGACCGGGTGCGCAACGAGCTGCAGGACCGCAACGTCCTGTCCTACCGTCTCCTCTGGTTCGAGCCCGAGCGACCGGCGGCGTGGCCGACCCAGGCGCTCGGTGCGGTCACCACCCACGACCTGCCGACCATCCCTGGGGTGTGGTCTGGTTCCGACCTGGAGACCCAGCGAGCGCTCGACCTGTCCCCGAACGAGGCCGGGTCGCGGGCCATGCGCCATCGGCTCGTCGACTGGACCGGGGTGGCCGACGGTGCCGAGCCGGCCGTGGTCGTCGATGGCGCCCACCGCGTCCTGGCCGAGGCTCCCTGCGCCATCCTCACCGCCACCCTCGACGACGCCACCCTCGAGGAGGAGCGCCCCAACCTGCCGGGGACGACCACGGAACGGCCGAACTGGTCGATCGCCCTCCCCCAGACCCTCGACGAGATCGAGCGGTCACCGCTCGCTCGGCGGATCGCCGACCACCTGGCGCGGGGTCGCCCGGCCCCCTGAGCAGCGGCCGCTCTTGGAGCGGCGGCGCCGTATGCTCTGCACGCGTGGACCTACCTGTGGCCCCGCCGGTGGCGCCGATGCTGGCCAAGCTTTCCCGGGAGATCCCGTCGGGCGCGTATCTCTACGAGCCCAAGTGGGACGGGTTTCGCTGCATCGTCTACTGGGACGGCACCGACGTCGAGCTCGGCAGCCGGAACGAACGCCCGCTCACCCGATACTTCCCCGATGTCGTCGACGCCGTGCGCCGGCTGCTGCCGCCCCGCTCCGTGATCGACGGGGAGATCGTCGTGGCCACGGCCGACGGCCTCGACTTCGACGCCCTCGGCAAGCGCATCCACCCCGCCGACTCCCGGGTCCGCATGCTGGCCGAGGCCACGCCGGCATCCTTCGTCGCCTTCGACCTGCTCGGTCTCGGCGACCGGGATCTGCGCCCCGAGCCGTTCGCCACCCGGCGCCGGGTGCTGGCCGACGCGCTCGGCGAGGTGGCGCCTCCCGTCCACCTGACGCCGATCACGGCAGACGCAGCCACCGCGCAGGACTGGTTCGAGCGGTTCGAAGGGGCCGGCCTCGACGGGGTGGTGGCCAAGGGCACCGCGGAGCCGTACCGGGAGAACCAGCGGGTGCTCGTCAAGGTCAAGCACGAGCGCACCGCGGAGTTCGTGGTCGGCGGGTTCCGTTGGTTCAAGGGCAACCGGGACGCGGTGGGCTCGCTCATGCTCGGGATCTACGACGGTGACCGCCTCCAACACGTCGGGGTCATCGGTGCCTTCTCTGCCGCCCGCCGCCGAGAGCTGGTCGGTGAGCTGGCGCCGTACCGCAACCCCTCCGGGCATCCCTGGGCGGACTGGGCTGCCCCGCCCCCCGGCGACGGCCGCCGCCTCCCCGGTGCCGCCAGCCGTTGGAACGCCAGCAAGGATCTCAGCTTCGAGCCGCTGCGGCCGGAGCTGGTCGTGGAAGCGGCCTTCGAGCACCTGCAGGGTGGCCGCCTGCGCCACACCGCCCAGTTCCGTCGGTGGCGACCGGAGCGCGACCCGTCCAGCTGCACCTACGAGCAGCTGGACGTGGCCGTCCCCGCGCTGCTGGCCGACGTGTTCGGGGCCGTGGGCTAGCGGTGCCCGGCACCCTCGACTCGCTGGCGGGCAGCGCCATCGTCATCCCCGTGCCCGAAGCCGACCCCGTCGTCGACCGCTGGCGCCGACGTTTCGACCCGGGGGCCGTGGCCGGCATCCCCGCCCACATCACCCTGATAGTGCCGTGGCTGGCCCGGGACCGGGTCGACGACGAGAAGCTTGCCGAGCTGCGCCACGAGATGGGGGCGACCAAGGCATTCGACTTCTCGTTGACCCAGGTGCGCTGGTTCGACCGCCGGGTGCTGTGGTTGGCCCCCGACCCGGCCGAGCCGTTCGTCGCCCTGACCGCCCGTATCGCCGGACGGTTCGCCACGCCTCCGTGGGGTGGCACGTTCGAGACCGTGGTGCCCCACCTGACGGTGGCTCGGGTCACCGACCGGGAGGACCTGACCCCCGTCGCCGCCAACGTGACGGCTGCCCTCCCGGTCCGCTGCCGGGCGGAGGAGGCATGGGTGATGGTCGGCGACGGGCACCGCTGGCAGGTCCACAGCCGGGCCTCGCTCGGCTGACGCACGACCGCCGCGAGCAGCTGCGCTCAGGCCTGCGCGAACAGCTTGGCCAGGACGGCGAACTCGTCGGTCGGGCCGCGGGGCACCGTGTAGCCGGACTGGTCCCGGATCTGCTCGAAGTGGTCGCGCACGTCCTCGGTGCTGAGCTTGGGGTTGAAGTACCCCTCCGTCATGCCGATGAAGAACCGGGCCACCCGGCCCCCGCCGACGCTGAAGATCTCGCCGGAGACGGGGACGTCCTCGTGGGCGAGGTAGGTCACGACCGGCGAGACCAGCTCGGGATCGAGCCGGGCCACGGCCTTGCCGAGCACCTCCTCGGTCATCCGGGTGCGGGCCAAGGGGGCGATGGCGTTCACCTTGATGTTGTACTTGGCGCCCTCGGCCGCCAGCACGTGGGTGAAGCCCACCAGGCCCATCTTGGCCGCCCCGTAGTTCGACTGCCCGAAGTTGCCGAGGATCCCCGAGTTCGACGAGGTGTTGACCACCCGGCCGTACCCCTGCTCCCGCATGGTGATCCACGCCGGGCGGGTCACGTTGAACGCGCCCTTCAAGTGGACGTCGATGACCGGGTCGAGCAGGTCGGCGGTCATGTTGTGGAACGTCTTGTCGCGCAGGATGCCGGCGTTGTTCACCACGATGTCGACCCGGCCGAAGGTGTCCATGGCCGTGCGCACCAGCGCCTCGCCGCCTTCCGGGGTGGCGACGCTGTTGCCGTCGGCTACCGCTTCGCCGCCCGCATCGATGATCTCCTTGACGACCGTCTCGGCCGGACCGAGGTCGGAGCCGTCGCCGTGGACGGAGCCGCCGAGGTCGTTGACCACCAGGCGCGCCCCCCGCCCGGCGAGCATCAGGGCGTGGTGTCGGCCGATGCCGCCTCCCGCCCCGGTGATGATCGCAACCTTGCCGTCGAAGCCCAGATCTGCCATGACCCCGACGGTACCCGGCCCCTGCGACCTCGAACCAACCCGCTCGCTGCGGCCTACCCGCCGACGGTACCGGGGCCGCTCGCGTGGCGGAGGCCGTCGCCTATGGCCAGGGAGGCCACCGCCTGGTCCGCCCACCCTCCGGTCTCCTGGGTGATCTCGACGGCCACCACGACGTCGACCGCGGCCTGTTCGCCGTGGGCATGGAGGCGGGCCAGGGCGATCTCCCGGCCGTCGGCCAGGCCCTGGGTGAGCGTCGGTAGCTCGCCGAGGCGACCGTCGTCGGGCCACCGGCGCCGTAGGCTTCGGTGCTCGATGTGGTGGACACACGTGCCGAGCAGGATGGAGGCGGGGGCCCACCCGTCCCGCCGGAGCGCACCCACCTCGCTGGCGTCCAGGCGGGTGGTCCAGGGCGCGGCGGCCACGCCGTGGACGGTGCCCCCGTCCGGGTGGGCGCCATCGTCGCCGCCCTCGGGCTGCCCGGGACCGGGGGCTACCGCCGTCCCGGTCGTCGCCACCTCGAGGAGCTCATCAGCCCAGTCGTAGGTGCGCGCCCAAAACGACACGTCGAGCACCCCGGTCGCGCCCAGCGCCTCGGCCTGGGCGACCAGGCGCGCCAGCGCGAACCCGCGCGCCGAGTGCAATGCCTGGGTGCAGGCCGTGAGCTCGAGGTTGGTGCCCCCGCGCTCCCCGGGCGGGCCGACGTGGAACACCGAGCTCCCGCCGACCACGCCGACGGGGCGGAGGCCGGTCGCGGTCATGGCGCGCAGCTCGGCTGGCGACCCGGTCATGGAGACCGGGCCACTCGACGACCTCCGTCGCGACAGGCGAGTCAGAGCCGCGGGCGACAGGATCGACGGGGGCCGGCCCTCGTCGTCGGGGCTCATGGGCTGGCGGCCTCCGATGCGGCCGACCAGGCCCCCGGGCTGCTGAGGGCGCCCGGGCGCCATCGCCACGGGGTGAGTGGGAGCGCCCGTGGATAGTCCTCGAACATCCAGCGGGCGAAGTGGCCCCGAGCCAGGCTGCTGGCGGTGGCGACCCGCAGCCAGCCGTTGGCGCCGCGGTTGCGGGCCAGCACACCGGAGAACCGGACGGCTAGGCGGTCGTCGATGGCCATCCCGTACGTGATCCGCCGCTGGTAGCTGCGGGCGGCCTGGACCGGGTGGTCCGGCCCGGCCGCGTGCACGGCTTCGGCGGCCATGATCGCCGTCTCCAGCGCCTGGGCGATGCCCTCACCGGTCATGGTGTCGCAGGCCTGGGCGGCGTCGCCGACGAACAGGACGCGCCCCTCGTGGGCGGCAAGGGTCGCCTCGCCGACACGCGTCGGGATCGGCCATGCCTTCCACGGCGCCTCGGTGGCGGCGGTCGGACCGAGCACCCGGCGGATGTGGGGCCGGTCGAGCACGTCGCGCCACTGCTGCTTCATCGAACCGGTCGGCTGGTCGGGCCGGCGGTGGATGCCGTACCCGACGTTGACCGTCCCGTCCGGGAGGGGGAAGGACCAGGCATAGCCGGGGAGCAGGTCCGGCTCGAACCACACCCACATGTGCCGAGCCTCGGGCCCCGTGCCGGTGAAGTACTGGCGGACGGCATGCCAGTCACCGAGATACCCGGCCCGGTCGGCACCGACCGCCTTGCGCAGTGGCGACCACATGCCGTCGGCGCCGATCGCGTACCACGATCGGATGGTGCGGCCGCTGGCCAGCTCGATCCGCACCGACCGTCCCGAGTCGATGGTGGTCTCCGTCATGGCGTCGGCCTCGATCACCTCGACGCCGGACCGCCGGGCCAGGCCGACCAGGGCGGCGTCGAGGTCGGTCCGCCGGGCGGCGGCGGCGTGCACCCCGCTGTCGACGGGCAGGGTGAAGCAGGTCTCGGTGCCGTCGGGGACCCGGATCATGACGTCGTCGATGGGCGTGAAGGAGGCCACGTTGCCGGGCTGGAGGCCCAGGCCCTCCAGGAGCCGCAGCGCGCCCGTGGTGAGCCCGTCGCCGCAGCACTTGTCGCGCGGGAACGTCGCCTTGTCGACCAGCACGACGCGCCGGCCCAGGCGAGCCAACGTGATGGCAGCTGCCGCGCCCGCGGGCCCGGCGCCCACCACGGTCACGTCGACTGCCATCGTCCGGTCGTCCACCGCGACCAACCTAGAGGTGTTGGCCGGGCCTGGGTTCGGGCTTGGACGCGCCGACCGCTGCCCACACCGCGGGCGGCGGCGGCCCGAATCGGCGCCGGACGAAGTCGACCACGGCCCAAACCTCGAGCTGTACATGCAGCCGGGCCTGCCCGGGATCCCGCCTGACCTTGCCGGCGAGCCCGAGCGCGACGAGGCCGCAGCGCAGGGCCGCCGGGTACCGACCGAAGTGCTCCCGGACGAGCAGGAGGGTGTTGCGGACCTGGAGGTAGTCGGCGATCAGCTGGGCGGGGAGGCGGCCGTTGGTGACCAGGGCACCCCACACCAGGCCGACCCGCCATCCGGCCGCCCGGGCGCGCAGCGCCAGGTCGACCTCCTCGCAGTAGGCGAAGTAGCGCTCGTCGAAGAGGCCGATCTCCTGCAACATCTGGCGGCGCAGCAACACCAGCGTGCCGTGCGGGTAGTCGACGTCCTGCCACCCGGTGCTGCGTGGCGCAGGTCGGTAGAAGCCACCGATGACCCAATCAACGGCGGGGACGTAGTCGAACATCGTCCCGAACTCGGCGCAGATGAGACCAGCGTCGACCCGACCGTGGGCCTCGGCCAGCAGCAGCTCGAGGCACCCGTCGGCAGGCAGAGCGTCATGGGGTGCCAGCGCGACCCAGTCGCCCTCACCGTGGGCCAGCCAGCGGCGCAGGCCGGCGTTGGCGCCGGGCCCGAAGCCGGCGTTGGAGCCCGTGGCCAGCACGTCGGTGCCAGGGAGGCGGGCGCGCAGCTCGGCGGTGGCACCAGGCGACGAGCTGTTGTCGACCACCGACACGGTGACAGCGGGGCCGGCGGTCCGAAAGGCAGCCACGGTGGCCACGCAGCGCTCGGGCTGGTCGTGGTGCACGATGATCACCGGTAGCGGGGTGTTCGGCACGGGCGGGAAGTCTGCTCCGGCCGCGCTCGGCTGCGCCACTGGCGACCGCTCAGGTCAGCAGATGGGCCAGGGCACCGCGCAGGTCGGGGTCGTGGAAGCGGTACCCGCTGGCCTCGAGCGCAGCGGGCCGGACTCGCTGACCACCGAGGAGCATCTCCTGCGCCATCTCGTGGCCGAGGACCATCTCGATGGCCGGGGCGGGCACGACGAGCACCGCCGGGCGGTGCAGGACGGCGCCGAGCTGGCGGGTGTACTCGGCGTTCGTCACTGGGTTCGGCGCGGTCAGGTTCACCGGGCCGATGAGGGAGGCGCGCTCCAAGGCATGCACGAGGGCGCCCACTTGGTCACGGATGCTGATCCAGCTCGTCCACTGGCGGCCGCGGCCGAGCCGGCCGCCGAGGCCCAACCGGAAGATCGGCAGCTGGGGACGCAGGGCACCCCCGTCGGGGGACTGGACGATGCCGGTTCGGGCGAAGACGGTGCGGATCCCGGCATCGACAGCCGGCTGCGCCGCCGCCTCCCATGCCCGGCAGAGATCGGCCAGGAACCCCGCGCCCGGCTCGCTCTGCTCGGTGAGCACCTCGTCGCCGCGGTCGCCGTACCAGCCGACCGCGGAACCGCTCACCAGCACCTGCGGACGAGGATGGAGCTGGGCCAGCCGCTCGGCCAGGAGCCTGGTCCCCTGCACGCGGCTGTCGTGGATCGCCCGCTTCTTGGCGTCGTTCCATCGGCCGAACAGTCCCACCCCGGCCAAATGGACCGCCGCATCGACGCCCTGCAGGTCGGCCGGATCGAGCTGGCCGCGCGCCGGGTCCCAACGCACCGCCAGCGGCCCCGGCTGCCCGCGGACCAGGCGCACGACCTGGTGACCGGCTCGTTCCAACTCGGGGATCAGGTGGCCGGCGATGAGCCCGTGGGTCCCGGTGACGACGATACGCATACCCGCACACCTTTCCCTCCTTCGCCGACGTCAATCCCTCAGGCGTCGGCGGCGGCTCGGCGGACCAGTGCCGCCAAGCCTCAATCGGCGACGCCGAACGGCTGGCCCGCCTCGTCGTAGCACGGGGCGTGGAAGTGCTCGACACGGTTCCACACCTCGTCCACGTACACGTTGGCGATCACCTGGCGCTGGGGATTGCGCGCCATGAACTTGACGGGGTGCCCGCAGTGGCTGCAGGACGCGTCGTTGCCGGGGTCGATGCTCCGGCTGACGGCGCGACTGACGAGCGCCACGGGGCCGGGAGGAGCGAGGGTCGAACGCACGAGGATCTCATCGTCAGATCCGCTCGGGACCTGAACGGATCGTGCGGACCGTTCGTCAATCCCGGACGAGCGGCTTGTACTTGATGCGATGGGGCTGGTCGGCCTCGGCGCCGAGGCGCTTGTGTCGATCGGCCTCGTAGTCGCTGAAGTTTCCCTCGAACCATCGAGCTTCAGAGCCGCCCTCGAAGGCGAGGACGTGGGTGGCGACCCGATCGAGGAACCAGCGGTCGTGGCTGATGACCACCGCGCAGCCCGGGAAGGTGATCAACGCCTCCTCCAGGGCGCGGAGGGTGTCGACGTCGAGGTCGTTGGTGGGCTCGTCGAGCAGCAGCACGTTGCCGCCGCTCTTGAGGACCTTGGCCAGCTGCACCCGGTTGCGCTCGCCGCCGGAGAGCTCGCCGACCCGCTTCTGCTGATCGCTGCCCTTGAAGCCGAAGCTGGCCACGTACGCCCGCCCGTGCAGCTCCCGGTTTCCCACCACGATGCGGTCCATGCCACCGGTGATCTCGTCGAAGACGGTGGCGTCCGAGACCAGGTCCTCGCGGGACTGGTCGACATAGGCCAGGGTTACGGTCGAGCCCACCTCCAGGTCCCCCCCGTCGGGCACCTCGGTGCCGACGATCATCCGGAACAGCGTGGTCTTGCCGGCGCCGTTGGGGCCGATCACGCCGACGATCCCCCCGGGGGGCAGGAGGAACGACAGGTCGTCGACGAGCAATCGGTCCCCGAAGCCCTTGGAGACGGCGGTGGCGTCCACCACCCGGTCACCGAGGCGCGGCCCCGGTGGGATGGTGATTTCCAGCTTGTCGGCCCGCCGCTCGACGGCCTCGGCCTCGGCGACCAGCTCATTGTAGGACGTGATGCGCGCCTTGCCCTTGCTCTGACGGGCTCTCGGCGACATGCGGATCCATTCCAGCTCGCGCTGCAGGGTCTGCTGCCGGCTCTTGTCGGCCCGCTCCTCGCGGGCGAGCCGGTCCTGCTTCTGCTCCAGCCAGGACGAGTAGTTGCCTTCCCAGGGGATGCCCGAGCCCCGGTCCAGCTCGAGGATCCAGCCCGCCACGTTGTCGAGGAAGTAGCGATCGTGGGTGACGGCCACCACCGTCCCTGGATAGTCCTGCAGGGTGCGCTCTAACCAGGCCACAGACTCGGCGTCGAGGTGGTTGGTCGGTTCGTCGAGCAGCAGCAGGTCCGGTTTGGCCAGGAGGAGCCGGCAGAGGGCGACACGCCGGCGCTCGCCGCCCGAGAGGGTCGTCACGTCGGCGTCGCCCGGGGGCAGGCGCAGCGCGTCCATGGCGATCTCCAGTGTCCGCTCGAGGTCCCAGGCCCCGGCCGCGTCGATGCGGTCCTGCAGGGACGACTGCTCGGCGAGGAGTTTGTCGAAGTCGGCGTCGGGATCGGCCATGGCGTTGCAGACCTCGTTGAACCGGTCGACCAGGCCCTTCAGCTCCCCGATACCGTCGGCCACGTTCCCGGTGACGTCCTTGGCGGCGTCGAGGTCGGGCTCCTGGGAGAGGAACCCGACGCTGAACCCGGCGGTCAGGCGCGCCTCGCCGGTGAACCCGTCGTCGAGGCCGGCCATGATGCGCAGCAGCGACGACTTCCCCGAGCCGTTGGAGCCGATCACCCCGATCTTGGCGCCTGGATAGAACGACAGGTTTATGCCCCGGAGGACCTCCCGGTCGGGCGGATAGAAGCGGCGCAGGTCGCGCATGGTGAAGATGTACTGGGCTGCCATGGTGTCCAGTGTGCCCGGCCGGGGTGGTGGCGCAGGACCGGGGGCTGCGCCAGCTACGGCGATGCAGTCCCTAACCTGGGCGGACGATGCCCGAAGATGTGCAAGCCCCAGATGTGCAAGCGACAGACGCGTTCGGCCCTAACGCCTGGTTGGTCGACGACATGTACGAGCAGTACCGGCAGGATCCCGATGCGGTGAGCGATGGGTGGCGCGAGTTCTTCGCCGGCTACCGCCCCGGCGGCGCCAATCTGGCTCGGCCGTCGTTGGGGTCTCCGACGGCGGGGGAGCCCGCCGAGGCCGAGGCCCAGATGCAGGCCTCGGTACCCGCCACCGCGGGCGGCCCGGCTCTGCCGGTCGCGCCCACGAACGGCGTGGCCGCCGGAGTTGCCAGCCCGCTTGCGGTCGCTCGGGAAGGCCGGCCCATCCGGGGCGCGGCGGCGCGGATCGTCGCCAACATGCGCGCCAGCCTGGAGGTACCCACCGCCACCTCGTTCCGAGTGGTGCCGGCCCGCCTGCTCGAGGTCAACCGACGCATCCTGAACAACCAGCTGGGTCGCACACGCGCCGCGGGCAAGGTCAGCTTCACCCATCTCATCGGCTTTGCCGTCACCGAGGCGCTCCGCGACGTGCCGGTCCTGAACTCGACCTTCGTCGCCCCCGACCCGGGTGACGCCAAGGCGGCGGGGAGCGTCATCCGCCACGAGCACGTGGGTCTCGGCATCGCCGTCGACCAGGAGAAGTCCGACGGGAGCAGGACGCTGCTCGTGCCCGTGATCAAGGCGGCGGACACCTACGACTTCCGGGGCTTCTGGCAGGCCTACGAAGAGCTGATCCGCAAGGTCCGCTTGGGGAAGGTCGGTGCCGACGACCTGGCGGGGGCCACGGTCAGCCTCACCAATCCCGGGACGATCGGGACGGTGCAGTCGGTGCCCCGCCTGATGCCCGGCCAGGGTGTCATCGTCGGGGTCGGCACCATCGACTACC
Organism: Acidimicrobiales bacterium; assembly: GCA_965276635.1. Taxonomy (GTDB): domain Bacteria; phylum Actinomycetota; class Acidimicrobiia; order Acidimicrobiales; family Palsa-688; genus CBDIBC01. Next base: position 102,733 of record CBDIBC010000004.1, read on the forward strand.
CGGCGGAGTGGCAGGCGGCCGACCCCCGTGTGCTGGCTGAGCTGGGGGTGGCCAAGGTGGTCACCATCACCTCGACCTACGACCACCGCATCATCCAGGGAGCGGAGTCCGGTCTGTTCCTGCAGCGCATTCACCGGCTGCTCACCGGCGCCGACGGCTTCTACGAGCGTGTCTTTCGAGCGATGGGGGTGCCCTACGAGCCCGTCGAGCTCCACACCGACACGAACGACCCGGTCGATCGCGACAGCGGGCACCTGCGCAAGCAGATCGAGGTCGACTCGCTGATCAACATCTACCGAGTGCGGGGCCATCTCATCGCCCACCTCGACCCGCTGGACTGGAAGTCCCCGCACATGCACCCGGAGCTGGACCCGGCCACCTATGGGTTGACGGTGTGGGACCTGGAGCGGGAGTTCCTCACCCACGGCCTGGCCGGGGCGGACCGCATGAAGCTGGGCGACGTCCTCGGCGTGCTGCGCGACGCCTACTGCAGGACTGTCGGTGTCGAGTACATGCACATACAGGAGCCCGCCCAGAAGCGGTGGATCCAGGAGCACACCGAAGGGGTGTCGACCCAGCTGGAGTCCGACGAGCACAAGTGGATACTCGGGCGCCTCAACGCGGCGGAGGCCCTCGAGCAGTTCCTCAACACCAAATACATCGGGCAGAAGCGCTTCGGGCTGGAAGGCGGCGAATCGGCCATCCCGTTGATCGACGCCGTGCTCGACGACGCCGCGCTGGCGGGCGTGTCGTCGGCGGTGATCGGCATGGCGCACCGCGGCCGCTTGAACGTGCTCATCAACATCGTGGGCAAAAGGTACGGGGAGCTGTTCGAGGAGTTCGAGGGGAACATCGACCCGGGCACCGTGCAGGGGTCGGGCGACGTCAAGTACCACAAGGGGTTCAAGGGCAAGTTCACCGGTCGGTCGGGGCGGAACATCGAGGTGGTGCTGGCTTCCAACCCGTCGCACCTGGAGGCGGTCGACCCGGTGGTCGAGGGCATGGCCCGAGCCCGCCAGGACCAGGCCAATCTGGACGGCGCCAGCGTCGACCATCCCATCCTGCCCTTCCTCATCCACGGTGACGCCGCCTTCGCCGGCCAGGGTGTGGTGGCCGAGACGCTGAACATGTCCGCCCTCCCCGGCTACGAGACCGGCGGCACGGTCCACCTGGTGATCAACAACCAGCTCGGCTTCACCACCAACCCCGAATCGGCTCGCTCGTCGATCTACGCGACGGACGTGGCCAAGATGGTCCAGGCGCCGATCTTTCACGTGAACGGCGATGACCCCGAGGCGTGCGTCCGGGTCGGGAGGCTGGCGTTCGGGTTCCGCCAGGCGTTCCACAAGGACGTGGTGATCGACATGGTGTGCTACCGGCGTTTCGGGCACAACGAGCAGGACGACCCCAGCCTGACCCAGCCCTTGTTGTACCAGCTGATCAAGGAGCACCGCTCCGTCCGCAAGCTCTACACCGAGGCCCTCGTCCGCCGCGACGACATCACCCTCGACGAGGCGGAGGACGCGCTGGCCGACTTCGCCCGCCGGCTCCAGTCCGCGTTGGACGAGACCCGGGCGTCGGCACCACCCCAGCCGACCCGGCTGCCGCCGTGGCCGGAGCCGGCGCCCGTGCTGCCGCCGGTGCCGACCGGTGTGTCGATGGAGACCCTCGAGCGCGTCGTCCAGGCCCTCCACAGCTACCCGGACGGGTTCACGGTCCATCCCAAGCTGCTGCGCATCTTCGAGAACCGCCGGAAGCTCTGGGCGGGTGGCGAGGTGGACTGGGCGCTCGGCGAGGCTCTGGCCTACGGGACACTGGTGGCCGAGGGTCACGACGTCCGTCTCTCGGGCCAGGACACCCGGCGGGGGACCTTCGGCCATCGCAACGCCGCCCTCGTCGACTACCGCACGGGACGCGAGCACATCCCCCTCCAGCACCTCGAGGCCGAGCCCGGCCAGGCTCGCGCCGGGCGGTTCTTCATCTACGACTCGCTGCTGTCGGAGTACGCGGCGCTGGGGTTCGAGTACGGGTACTCGCTCGACGCGCCCGATGCCCTGGTCGCGTGGGAAGCCCAGTTCGGCGACTTCGTCAACGGGGCGCAGATCATCATCGACCAGTTCCTGGCCGCGGCCGAGATCAAGTGGTCGCAGCGGTCCGGGCTCACGCTGCTGCTGCCCCACGGCTACGAGGGCCAGGGTGCCGAGCACTCGTCGGCTCGCATCGAGCGCTTCTTGGACCTGTGCGCGGAGGACAACATGCAGGTGGCCGACGTGACCACGGCCGCCCAGCTGTTCCATCTGCTGCGCCGCCAGGTGCAGCGCAGCGCCCCCAAGCCCCTGGTGCTGTTCACCCCGAAGCGCTACCTCCGCGGTAGGGAGGCCTACAGTTCGGCGGAGGAGCTGGCCAGCGGGCACTTCCGCGAGGTGCTCGACGACTCCGGTGGGCGCGACCCATCGGCGGTCCGTCGAGTGGTCCTGGCCACCGGGAAGGTGGCGCTCGACGCCTTGGTGGCGAGGGACAAGGCCGACGTCGTCGACGTGGCCGTCGTCCGGGTGGAGCAGCTGCACCCGTGGCCGGCGGAGCAGATCCGGGCGGCCATCGAGCGCTACGAGGGGGCCGAGGACGTCGTCTGGCTCCAGGAGGAGCCCGCCAACATGGGTGCCTGGGGTTTCGTGCGGGACCGTCTGGCTGGCCTGGTGGGCAGCGATCTGGTCGTGCAGAACGTCAGCCGGGTGGCGTCGGGGTCACCGGCGACCGGGAGCCACGCCATGCACGAGCTGGAGCAGGCCGACCTGCTCGAGCGGGCCCTGGGGGCGGCGTAGCACCGGTGGTGGGGCGCTCGGCGGGGGTCCCTTGGCGGTGGCCGCAGGGATGCTTGACTCTGTAGCGTCATGCCTATCCGCCACGTCGTCGTCGACGGTTCCAACATCGCTACGGAAGGTCGCAGCCTGCCGAGCTTGGCCCAGCTCGATCAGGCGGTGCGCGAGTTCCTCGGCGAGAACCCAGATGACACCGTCACCGTGGTGGTCGACGCGTCGTTCTCCCATCGCATCGATCCTTCGGAGGTGGACACCTTCGAGGAGGCCGAGGAGGCGGGGGAGGTGGTGTCACCGCCGGCCGGAGCCATCGGGCGGGGTGACGCGTTCCTGCTCCGCATCGCCGATCGGATCGGTGCGACCGTGCTGTCGAACGACTCGTTCCAGGAGTTCCACGGCGAGCACGACTGGCTGTTCGAAAAGGGGCGGTTGATCGGAGGGAAGCCGGTCCCCGATGTGGGCTGGATCTTCACGCCGCGCACGCCGGTGCGGGGTCCGAAGAGCCGTGAGGCCGTCAAGGAGGCCAAGCGCCAGCGCCAGGACAAGCCGGCCCCCGATGCGGGAGCGACCGGGCTGGACCTGGCGGCCAAACGAGGACACGGTCGCGGCAAGAAGGTGGAGCGGGCCATCGCCACCGCGACCGAGGAGGCGGTGGCGCCCGACGACAACCGCCGTCGCCGGCGGCGACGGTCGGGTGAGCCCCCGGCGGAGCCGGTGAACGAGCCGCTGGCGTTCATCACCTTCATCGCCAACCATCCCCTGGGGAGCGAGGTCGTCGGCACCGTCGACTCGTTCGCGTCGCACGGGGCGTTCATCGATGCCGACGGGGCCCGTTGCTACGTGCCGCTGTCGGGCATGGGTGAGCCGCCCCCGCGCAGCGCGCGCGAGGTGCTGGGCAAGAAGAGCGACGAGCACACCTTCGTGGTGCAGGCGCTGGACCCGTTGCGGCGAGGGGTCGAACTGGCGTTGCCCGGCTTCGCCCGGGTGGCCGGTCGCCCGACCGACGAGACGGTGGAGGCCGAGATCGAACCGCGTCGGGTGCAGGAGCCCGATCCGGATGCTCCGGCGGTGGTACGGCGAGCTCGGGCCGGGAAGGCGCCGGCCAGGAAGGCGGCCACCGGCCGGCCGGCCGCCAGCCCGCCCAATTCGGAGGACGCGCCGGCGACGGCGGGGGACCGGCCAACCCCGAGGCCGAGGAAGGCGCTCGTCGAGAGCAGGTCCGCCGACCCCGCCGGCCCGGGCCCGTCGGTGCCGGCGCCGGAGCAACCGCCCGCGCCGGGGTCGGCAGCCAAGAAGGCGCCGCCCAGGAAGGCGCCCGCCAAGCAGGCAGCAGCCAAGCAGGTCACGGCTAAGCAGGTGCCGGCGAGGGCGGCGTCCGCCAAGGCGGCGTCCGCCAAGGCGGCGTCCGCCAAGGCGGTGGCCGGGAGAGCCGTGGTCGGGAGAGCCGTGGCCAAGAAGGCGGCGTCCGCCAAGGCGGCGTCCACCAAGGCGGCGTCCGCCAAGGCGGCGTCCACCAAGGCGGCGTCCGCGAAGGCCACGGCGGGGGAGAACGCGGCGACCGAGCGGTCGCCGGCCACGAAGGCACCGGCCAAGAAGGCACCGGCCAAGAAGGCACCGGCTGCGGAGCCGTCGGCGAAGAAGGTGTCCGCCCCAAGCGCCTCGGGACAGAAGGCATCGGGACAGAAGGCGGCCGCCGTGAAGCCACCGGCCAAGAAGGCAACACAGAAAGCGGCAACACCGAAGCCACCGGCCAAGCAGGCTCCGGCCAAGAAGGCGGCCGCCCGGCGGACCACCTAGATCGAGGCCTCGTCCGGGTACGTCGCCGACCGTGGTCGGTACCATGTCGGCCGCATGCGGATCGCTACCTGGAACGTGAACTCGCTGAAGGCCCGCCTCTCACGTGTCGAGGAGTGGCTGGCTTACGCCCGGCCGGACGTGCTCTGCCTGCAGGAGACGAAGCTGGCTGATGCCGCCTTCCCCCACATGGCCTTCTCGGCGTTGGGCTACGAGACGGCGCATCATGGCGACGGGCGCTGGAACGGGGTGGCCGTGGTGTCGCGGGTGGGCATCGACAGCGTGGTGAACGGCTTCGCCGAGGGTCTGGAGCCTGATCGTGACACCCGGCTGATCACGGCCCGCTGTGGCGGTGTCTCGGTGACGAGCGTCTACGTGCCGAACGGCCGCAGCCTCGACGACCCGCACTACCAGTACAAGCTGGAATGGTTGGGCCGGCTCCGGGACCATCTGGAGCGGGTGACCGACCCGGCGGAGGCGGCCGCGGTGTGCGGCGACTTCAACATCGCCCCCGATGACCGTGACGTGTGGGATCCGCAGGCGTTCGCCGGGAGCACGCATGTGAGCGACCCCGAGCGCCAGGCGCTCCGGGACCTGGAGGCATGGGGGTTGGTCGACGCCTTCCGCCGTCGGTACCCGGCCGATGGTCTCTACACCTACTGGGACTACCGGGCGGGTGACTTCCATCAGCACCGGGGGATGCGCATCGATCTGGTGCTGATGACCGAGTCGTTAGCGGCCGGGTTGTCGTGGGCGGTCGTTGACCGCAACGCCCGCAAGGGCAAGCAGCCGTCGGATCATGCACCGCTCATCGTGGACGTGGCCTGATCCGTCCGTCCCGGGCGGTTCGGGACGCTACGAGGGAACCGCCCGACCGACGGCCTGGTACGTCAGGCCCGGCGGCCGACGGTGATCAGCGGCCGGACGATGGCGTCACCCAGCAGTGACCACACCTCGGTCGTGTCCGGCACCCACTCGATGGGGAGGGGCAGCGCAGCCGAGCCGGCGCCGATCAACGGCCGGCGGGGCCGCGGCATCGATGCCCCGGCACTTCCACCGCGGCCTCGGTACATGATGAGGCCGGTGAGCGGGTCGGGTACGGCGTCGAGCGCAGCCAGGACGGCAGCGAGCTGGTGGAAGCGCTCCCAGTCGGACTCCTGTTCGAACGCCACCTCGAAGACGATGCCCCAGCTGTGCTGGTGCCACGACCAGTCGGTGGCGCCGGTTCCGAGGGCATGCTCGACCAGCGAATCACCATGGGCCTCCGACCACAGCAGCGCGGCCGAGCTGCCGTCGAAGACCTCGATCGAGTACCACATGCTCACGCTGCGAATCATAGGCGCGACGGACAGTACATAGCCAGGCCTTCCGTCACGCAATCGCGGAACGAGCCGCGACCAGCGACAGCAACGTCGTCCCGTAGCGAGCCACCTTCACCGGTCCCAGGCCGGGAACCGCCAGCAGCTCGTCGATGGTGGTGGGGTGCAGTGAGGCCAGCGCTTCGAGGCTGCGGTCGTGCAGGATGACGTGGGCCGGGACCCCGGATCCCCGGGCCACGCCCGCCCGCCAGCTGGTGAGCGACGCCACCGTGGCGCCGTCCGCCACGGCCAATCGGCTGCCACCCGACCGGCTGCCACCCGACCGGCCGTCCCCGGCCCGGCTGCCTTGGCGGTGCCGGGGGGCGCCCTCCCGCAGGCGCCGGCGCTGCTCGGCCAAGCGGGCGCGCCATGCTTCGGCATCGATGCGCAGTTCGTCCTCGATCGGCGGGACCCCGGGGATGGCGGCCAGCCACGGGGAGGGCTCCCGCACGACGGCACGAGCGCCGAAGGTGCGGGTCTGGGACCACGAGCAGCGCAGCTCGCGTTCTGCTCGGGTCATCGCCACGTAGAGGAGCCGCCGCTCCTCTGCCTCGGCGTCCGCCGTGGTGGCGTGGCCGATGGGCACCAGGCCCTGCTCCAGACCACACAACCAGACCGCGGTCCACTCCAGCCCCTTGGCCCGATGGAAGCTGCAGACGGTCACGCTGTCGACGGTGGCGGCGCCCACCGGCTCCAGGCCACCGGCCGTCGGCAGCCACGCCAGCAGCCCGTCGACCCGGCCGGTCGGCTCCAGCTCCACGTACGTGCGGCTCAGGCGAGCGACCGCGGTCAACGCCGCCGCCCGGCCGCCGTCGTCGGCCGGTCCTGCGGCTTCGACGGCCTGGGCGGCGGCCTGCTCGAGATCCACCGCAGCCACCTGCGCGGCCCGGGCACCGTCGCGGCCGAGGGCATCCAGCGCGGCCTTGACGGTGGGGTGGTCGACGACGGCCCCGGCGCCCGGGGCCCGGAAGGGAACGCCCGCACACTGCAACGACCCGATGATCACGGGCACCTGAGCGTTCGTCCTGACCAGGACGGCCATCCGGCTCCATGGGATGCCGCGCTCGTGCGCGTCGCGCAGTCCCAGGGCCACGGCGGCCGCCTCGCCCGCCTCCGAGGGGAACGGGCGGACAATGGGCGCCGGCCCCGGTGGCCGCGCCGAACGCAGCCGCCCGCCGCCCCCGATGACGGCGTCGGCGGCGGCCACGATCTCGGGGCTGCACCGGTGGTTGTCGTCCAGGCGGACGACCGTGGCGCCGGGCCAGTGGTCGCCGAAGTGATCGAGCAGGGTGGGGTCTGCGCCGTTCCAACCGTAGATGGCCTGGTTCGGGTCGCCCACCACGCACAGGTCGGCGCCATCCCCCAGCCAGCCGCGCAGGAGGCGGTGCTGGAGGGGGTTGACATCCTGGAACTCGTCGACGTAGATGTGCCGCCACCGCCACCGCTGGGCGGCAGCGAGCTCCGGGTCCGACTCGAGGGCGTCGGCCATGGCCGCCAGCAGGTCGTCGAAGTCCACCACGCCCCGGCGTCGCTTCTCGTGCTCGTAGCGCTGGTAGAGCGCGGCCAGCTCCGCGGCCGGCACCGGCAGGCGGCGTCCGGTCGGGGTGGTGACCGCCTCGAACTGATCGGGCACCACGTCGCGGGCCTTGGCCCACTCGATGTGTCCGGCCAGCTCGCTGACGGGCACCCCGGCCGTGGCCGGGCGGGCTGCGGCGAGCGGTCCGAGGAGCCGCAGCCTGCGGTGGAGCAGCACCGGGGCGGTGCGGCCCCGGTCCGCCCACCACCGGCGCAGCTGGGCGGCGGCGATGGCGTGGAAGGTCCCCGCGGCCGCGTGGTCGCGGACTCCGACGCCCTGCAGCCGGTCGCGCAGCTCACCGGCGGCCTTGCGCGTGAACGTGAGCACCAGCGTGTGGCCGGGGGCGGCGCTGCCCGTGTGCGCCCGGTACGCCACTCGCCGGGTCAGGACCCGGGTCTTGCCGGCCCCGGCCGCGGCGAGCACGCACAGGGGCGCGGCCTCTGTGGTGACCGCCCGGCGCTGGGCGGCGGAGAGATCTGCGAGCAGACGGTGCCCCTCGTCGGTCGCATCGGCAGCGGGAGGCACCGGCACCACGTTAGGAACGAGGTGTGACAGCGGTGGTGGATGCCGGTGCCTAGGGACCGATGTTCCAGAGACGGACGTTCCAGAGACGGACGTTCCAGAGACGAAGGCACCGGTTGCGCGCCAGCGGGCGATCCCCCCGAACCGCGCCAGGCGGCGCAGCAACCGGGTACCTTCAACGAGCCAGAGTGTGCTCCTTCCCTGGCCCGGAGTCAAGGCTGATGTGGACGCCGGCTCCGACAGCCCTGTCGGCCTGCTCAGCGGTGGTCGCCGAATTAGCGTGCTCGGGCATCATGGCGTTTCCGTCGAGGCTGTTGAACCCCGGTGAAGAGGTGATCCTCGACGTCCGCCCCCACTGGTGGTACCTGGCCGGCCCGGTGGTGATCTCGGTCCTGGTGCTGGCCGGGGCGGCGACTGCGGGGATCCTGCGCGCCGCAGCCGCGCTGGATTGGATCGTGGTGGCGGTGCTGGCCGTCTCGCTGCTGTGGCTTGTCGCCCGCTACCTACGGTGGTCCACGACCCGGCTGCTCGTGACCACGACCCGCCTGATCCACCGGCGGGGCCTGGTGTCGCGGACGGGTCGGGAGATACCCCTGGAGCAGCTGAGCGATGTGAGCTACCGCCAGAGCGTGATCCAGCGCGTCCTGGGCGCAGGTGATCTGCGCCTGGAGTCGGCAGGCCGGGACAGCGCCGAGGTCTTCAGCTGGCTGCCGCACCCGGGCTTGTTGCAGAACGAGATCTATCGGCAGATCGAAGCCGACCGCAGCCGGTTCGGAGCCGGGCCCGGCCTGTCGCTCGCCGAGCAGTTGGAGAAGCTGGACGAGCTACGCCGTCGTGGCGTGCTGACCCCCGACGAGTTCGACGCACAGAAGGCCCGGCTGCTTGGCTGGCCCTGAGCCTGCCGCCAGGGCCCGGGTCGTGGCCAACACGCCGAGAGTGGTCAGCCTGGTCCCCTCCGTCACCGAGACGCTCCTGGCCTGGGACGTCCGACCCGTCGCCGTGACCCGCTTCTGCGAGCAGCCGGAGCTCCCCGCCGTCGGCGGGACCAAGAACCCTGATCTGGCGGCCATCGTCGCCCTGGCGCCCGACCTGGTGGTCGTCGATCGCGAGGAGAACCGCCGTGAGGACGCCGAGGCGCTCGCTGCGGCCGGGGTCGCCGTCCATGTGCTCCACGTTCGCTCCGTGGCCGACGTCGGGCCGGCGCTCGCTGGCCTGGCCGCCGCCATCGGCGTGGAGGCGGCGTCGCCATCCGAGGGGCTTCGGGACGGTGTGCCGCCACCCGAGCTTCCCTTGCGGGTCTGGGTGCCGATCTGGCGTCGACCGTGGATGACGATCAACGCCGAGACCTACGGGGCGTCGATCCTCGCCACTGCCCACTTTGCCAACGTCTTCGACGATGCGTCCGATCCCTATCCGACCGTGGAGCTGGCCGACGTCATCGCCCGTCGCCCCCAACGGGTGCTGGCTCCCTCGGAGCCCTATGCCTTCGTCGAGCGGCACCGCCGGGAGCTCGAGCAGGTCGCACCAGTCACCTTCGTCGACGGCAAGGACCTGTTCTGGTGGGGGGCGCGCACCCCTGGTGCCCTCCGACGCCTCGGGGTGCTCGGCCGCCAGCTGGCGTGACTCGGAGCCGGGTGGATTTGCGGTGCCGCCCGCGGCCACGGAGACTCCCCGGACGGACAGGTCTTCGGGAGGGATTGTTCCATGGCTGGACCGCTGCACGGGTACCGGATCGTCGAGCTGGTGGGTCTGGGACCGGCCCCGTTCGCCGGCATGATGTTCGCCGACATGGGTGCCGAGGTCATCCGCGTCGATCGGGCAGGGAACGTGCGGGCCGGCGCCGAGCGTCCCCGCACAGACGTCCTGGCCCGCAACCGCCAGTCCATCGCCGTCGATCTCAAGCACCCCGATGGTCGCGACGCCGTCTTGCGTCTGGTGGAGTCGGCCGACGCGCTCATCGAGGGCTTCCGGCCCGGCGTCACCGAGCGTCTCGGTATCGGTCCTGACGATTGCATGGCCCGTAACCCCCGGCTGGTCTACGGACGCATGACGGGGTGGGGCCAGGAGGGCCCCTATGCCCGGGCGGCCGGTCACGACATCAACTACATCGCCCTCTCGGGCGCCCTGGCGATGGTGGCCAGGAAAGGCGAGCGCCCCGTCCCGCCGGTGAACCTGATCGGCGACTTCGGAGGCGGCGGGATGTTCCTGGCCTTCGGCGTGGTCTGCGGGATCCTGGAGGCCGCTCGCTCCGGCCAGGGCCAGATCGTCGACGCGGCGATGGTGGACGGCTCGGCGGTGCTGGCCAGCATGATCTGGGGGCTGAGATCCTCCGGCGGGTGGGGGGCGCCGGGCACGAACCTGCTCGACACCGGGGCCTGGTTCTACGACGCCTACGAGACCGCCGACGGGCGATATGTGGCCGTTGGCGCCATCGAGACGCAGTTCCTGGCCGAGATGACCGCCCGCACCGGGCTGGACGACGACGTCGACGGCGGCGGACCGCTCCCCGCCCAGATGGACCAGTCCACCTGGCCGGCGATGAAGGACCGGATGGTCGCCCTGATCCGGACCAAGACCCGTGACGAGTGGTGCGCCCTCCTGGAGGGCAGCGACGCCTGCTTCGCCCCGGTGCTCGGGATGGACGAGGTGCCAGGCCACCCGCACATGGCGGCGCGAGGGACCTTCCTGGACCTCGACGGCGTCACCCAGCCGGCACCCGCACCCCGCTTCAGCCGGACCCCCGGCGCGGTGGAGCGTCCACCAGCCCTCCCCGGCGAGCACACCGACGCCGTGCTGGCGTCACTTGGCTACGGCGACGACGAGATCGCCCGATTGCGCGACGCCGGTGCCGTCAGGTGAGGCGGACGACCGGGCAGGTCAGGGTGCGGGTGATCCCCTCCAGGAGCTGCACCCGGCTCAGCACCATCTGAGCCAGCTCGTCGAGGGAGTCGGCCTCGGCCCGTACGATCACGTCGTAGTTCCCGGTGACGTCGTCGGCGGCCACCACCCCGGCGATCTCACGAACCGTTCGGGCGACGGAGGCCGCGTGGCCCACCTCCGTCTGGATCAGCACGTAGGCGCTGACCGTCATGGTGTGGCTGGCGTCGGTGTGGCTGGCGTCGGTGTGGCGGCGTCGGTGTGGCTGGCGTCGGTGGGGCTGGCGTCGGTGTCGCAGTCATGGTCGTCTCCCTGGCCGGGCTGATGCTACTGCTGGCCGGGGATCGACGCCCCAGGCGTCGACCGACCCGATCAGGCCAGGCGCTTGTCGAGGGCGTCGAGCTCCTCGCGCAGCTCGGCCGGGAGCCGGTCGCCGAAGCTGTCGAAATGCTCGGCGATGAGGGGAACCTCGGCCCGCCAGCCCTCGATGTCGACGGTGAGCAGCGCATCGAGCTGGTCGGGGGTGACATCGAGTCCCTCGGTCGGCAGTGCGCCGGTTGTGGGCACGTAGCCGATCGGTGTCTCCACCGCCGCGCCGCGGCCGGCGCAGCGCTCGAAGACCCATTCCAGGACCCGGCTGTTCTCCCCGAAACCGGGCCAGAGGAACGAGCCCTCATCGTCCTTGCGGAACCAGTTCACGTAGAAGAGCTTCGGCAGCTTCTCGGGGGCGGTGGCCCGCCCGACCTCGAGCCAGTGGCTGAAGTAGTCGGCCATGTTGTAGCCGCAGAAGGGAAGCATGGCGAAGGGGTCACGACGCAGCTTGCCGACCGCCCCGGCCGCCGCCGCCGTCGTCTCCGACGCCATGATGGAGCCCAGGAACACGCCGTGGCGCCAGTCGAACGCCTCGCTGATGAGGGGCACGACGCTGGATCGACGGCCCCCGAAGAGGATCGCTGAGATGGGCACCCCCTGCGGGTCCTCCCATTCCCCGGCGATCGCGGGGTCCTGGGTGGCCGGCGTGGTGAACCGGGCATTGGGGTGCGCGGCGGGAGTGGTGGATTCCGGCGACCAGTCCTGACCCTTCCAATCCGTCAGGTGGGCCGGCTTTTCGTCGGTCATCCCCTCCCACCAGACGTCACCGTCGTCGGTCAGGGCGGTGTTGGTGAAGATGCAGTTGCCTGACAGGGTGAGCATGGCGTTCAGGTTCGTCTGGTTGTTCGTGCCGGGAGCGACCCCGAAGAAGCCGGCTTCCGGGTTGATGGCCCAGAGGCGTCCGTCGGAGCCGTACTTCATCCAGCAGATGTCGTCGCCCACCGTCTCGACCTTCCAGTCGGGGAGGGTGGGGATCAGCATGGCCAGGTTCGTCTTGCCGCACGCCGAGGGGAAGGCGCCCGTCACGTAACGCACCTCGCCCTGGGGTGAGGTGAGCTTGACGATCAGCATGTGCTCCGCCAGCCAGCCGTCGTCGCGGGCCATGGCCGAAGCGATGCGCAGCGCGAAGCACTTCTTCCCGAGGAGGGCGTTGCCGCCGTAGCCGGAGCCGAACGACCAGATCTCGCGAGTCTCAGGGAAGTGCACGATGTACTTGTTGTCAGGGTTGCATGGCCACGGCTCGTCGGCCTGACCGTCGACCAGGGGCGCGCCGACGGAGTGCACGCACGGTACGAACGCACCGTCGTTGCCGAGCACCTCGAGGGCGCCGCGGCCCATCCGCGTCATGATCCGCATGCTCACCGCCACATAGGCCGAGTCCGTGAGCTCGACGCCGATGTGGGCGATCGGCGAGCCGAGCGGACCCATGGAGAAGGGCACCACGTAGAGCGTTCGGCCGTGCATCGCACCCCGATAGAGGTCGGTCATGGTCTGGCGCATCTCGGCCGGGTCCCGCCAGTTGTTCGTCGGACCGGCGTCGATCTGCTGCTCGGAGCAGATGAAGGTGCGGTCCTCCACTCGGGCCACGTCGCCCGGATCGGATCGGGCCCAGTAGCTGTTGGGTCGCTTGGCGTCGGCCAGCCGGGTGAAGGTGCCGGCGTCGACCAGCTGCTGGCACAGGGCGTCATACTCCTCTGCGGAGCCGTCGCACCACTCAATGTGGTCCGGCTGCAGGATCGCCGCCCACTCGTCCACCCACGTCTGGAGGCGGGCGTGATCGGTTAAGGGCGTCGCAGAGGTCACGGCTGTACACATCTCCTTGAGGTTTGTGAAGAGTGGCACGAGCGCGCACCCGCGCGCATCCGCTCGGATGCGGCGATCGGGCTGCGCTCGCTGCAGGAGTAGCCGCGCTGCATGGCCGGAAGATGTCCGGCGTCGGGAGCCCCGTCGATGGGGTGTTCGACGCTTGCCATCGGTTCCCGGCTTCCTCCTCGCTGCTTCGGCCAACTCGGTCCTGCCTACGCTCCCCCCGCATGAGTCACGATAACGGATGCCTGCGGTGAGCGGCGAGTTCGCCTTCCTCCGGCGGCTGGCCGCCACGCTGCCCGCCGGACCCCCTGGTGAGGTGTGGATCGGCGACGATGCCGCCGTCGTCGCCGGACCGGAGGGAGGCTGCCTGCTCCTCGCCGCCGACACCGTCGTCGAGGGGGTGCATGCCGACCTCGGTCTGACCGGCCTTGACGATCTGGGCTGGAAGGTGATGGTCGCCAACCTCAGTGACATCGCGGCCATGGGTGGTGAGCCGGCTCATGCTCTCGTTGCCATCTCGGGGTCGCGGGACATCGACCTCGACCTGCTCTACCAAGGGATCGCCGAGGCCTCCGCTGCGTACGGCTGCCCCGTCGTCGGGGGCGACCTGACCAGCAGCCCCGTTCTGGTGGTGACGGTGGCCGTCACCGGGACGGTGGACGGACGACCGGTGCTCCGCAGTGGTGCCGCCCCTGGTGACGGGATCTGGGTGACCGGCGAACTGGGGGCCGCCGCGGCCGGCTTGCGACTGTTGCGTTCGGGTGTGTCCAGAGGTGGTGGTGGCGCCGGTGATGCCGGTGGGGCCCCTGATGGTGGTGGGGCGATTGATCGTGGTGGGGTGATTGATGGTGGTGGGGCGATTGATGGTGGTGGGGCGATTGATGGTGGTGGGGCGATTGATGGTGGTGGGGCGGGTCATGGTGGTATGAGGGATCGTCTCTCTGAGGCCGAGCGCGCTTTCCTGATCCGGGCTCACGCCCGGCCTCGCCCCGACCTGGCTGCGGGTCGCGCCGCCCGGCAGGCCGGGGCCACGGCGATGGTCGATGTCTCCGACGGCTTCGGCGCCGACCTCGGCCACTTGGCCGAGGCGTCCGGCGTCGGCGTCGTGGTCGACGACGTGCCGGTGGCGAAGGGTGCCACGGAGGTCGAGGCTCTCGGCGGAGGCGAGGACTACCGGCTGGTCTTCACCGCACCCGACGACGAGGCGGTCCGGGCTTCATTCGCCCACCTGGAGCCCCCGCGGCGTATCGGGACCTGTACCGCGGATGCGGGCCGGCGCACATTCAGGAATGGGTCGCTTCCTGCGACCGGTTACGAGCACGATTGGTGATCATGGCCACCACGGCACTTTCGTCATTTTCGCTCAAGTCGGGCAACAATCTCGCCGACCAGGGACGGTATGGAGACTCTGAGCCCCTCGGTGACCGAACGCCTGATCGATAGCCTCTCGGCTGCGGACGAGCCGACGGCGCGAGCGTTGGTGACCAGGGTCTCATCCGACGGCCGGACGGTCGCCCAGGTGGTCGGCGGGTTCGTGCTGCCGGCCTACGAGACCTTCGTCCGCCGGGTGGCCTCACAGCGCAGCGGACATCGTGCCGCAGTGGCGGCGGCCGCCCTGGTCGGCCGGATCTTGGCGGATCTGGAGCCGACGACGCCCGGCGACCGGCGCGTGGAGCTGGCGCTCACCTCGGGTCCCGGTCCGGGATACCAGGAGGTCGTGGTCGCAGCTGTGCAGGCGTGTGGATGGGACGGCGGGGATGCCGCCGCCAGCCCTTGGGTGACCTTGGTCTCCGCCGAGCGCGTCGGTGACATCCCGGCCTGCGCCCGCGCCATCAGCGGCTCGCAGACCGCCGGGACGCCGGTGCTGGCCGTCGGTATCGGATTCGGTGACGCTGGACGTCGGGCCCTGCGGCTCGGCGCCCAGGCGTGGGTCCCGTCCCTGGCGCAGGCCTGGCCTGTCCTCGATCGGTGGGCGACGTCCGCGCCGCCTGCTGGCGCCGCGCCCGCTCCGGGGTTCGCAGGTAACGCGCTGGACCAGGCGTGGTCACGCGTGCTGGCATCGGCTTCCACCTCCGACGGCGCCGACGACGCCCGGGTCCGAGACGTCCTGCGGGAGGTCGGTGACCACCTGATGGCGGCTGTGCTTCTCGACGAGCCGGCCGTGATGAGCGCGTGGCTGGACCGCCAGATCACCGGGAACCAGTCTGCCCCCGTCGGCGGTGAGCAGCTGGTCGGCCTCATCGACGCCGTCTCTGCCGTGCTCCCGAGCGATGCGATCACCGCGACCGGGATCCTGGGCGACGTCCGGGACCGCCTGCGACAGCGGGCCGGGTCCCAGACGACGCAGGCCCGACCGGTCAGCGACGGCAACCCTTCGACTGGCGACGGGTGCGATCCGTCCGCCACGTCCCGGGCAACCGTCGGCCGATCCGGGCTGGCGTCGACGGATGGCCCGTCGGCGGCCGGTTCCCGGCGCGGAGGCCGCCACCGGGACGGGGACGCGCCGGCATGCGGGGCCCGTCCGTCGCCCGGTCAGGGGTTCGCGGACGTGCTGCTCCTGGTCAGCATGGCGTGCCAGTCGGCCGGTGCTGTGCTCTCCGTGCCCCAGCCCGACGGGAGCTGGAGCCCCCTCACCCACGGCCTGGAGCATCGCCAGGGCCTCGCCGATCCCATCCTCTACCGAGTGATCGCAGCCCGCACCGAGCCGGTGGAGCTGGCCGACCTGACCGCCCATCCGGAGGTCTCGCAAAGTCCCCTGGCAGCCGCTCCCCACGAGATGCGATGGGCGTTCGGCGTCGCTCTTCGCGACGCCGATGGCGTCACTGTTGGGGTGCTGTGTGTCCTCGATCGCTGGTTGCGGACGGCGGCCCGCCGCGAGCAGCGTGCCCTGGGCGCCGCCGCCCGGCAGCTGACGGAGCTTCTTCTCGGCCTGCGTCCGATGCCAGGCGCCGACGGGACGGCGATGACCTCGTCGACGGCGATGTCGGCGGAGCCGCAACGTCCGGTCGTCGGGCTTCGCCGGGCGCATCCCGGCGGCGACGTGCAGCCCTTGTTGCGTAGTCACGAGGTGGCTGTCTTGTTCGACGTCACCGAGCGCACCGTCATCAACTGGGCGGCGTCCGGCAAGCTCCCCAGCCTGCGGACCATCGGCGGCCACCTCCGCTTCCGCAGTGACGATGTCTACCGCCTGCTCGACGGGCGGCCGGCGGCCTCGTAGCTGTCGGCGTCTTTGCGTGGTTGGCCGTCGGGCGGACGTCGTTCGGTTGGCCGTTGGGATCACGGCTATCGGGACGGGTGGTCGTCGGGATCACGGCTGTGGGGACGGTTGGCCGGGGGCGATCGATCACCGGCCATCCGCCATCCGCTATCCGCGTTCTGGGGTCAAGAAAACAGCACCGACGCTGTTTTCTTGACCCCAGAACGCGTGGGAACCCGCTGGCCTGGGTGCCGGGTTGGGTGAGGATGGTGTGGGAACCCGCTGGCCTGGGTGCCGGGTTGGGTGAGGATGGTGTGGGAACCCGCCGGCCTGGGCCCGGGCTCCGGCGGAAGTGCTCGGGCTAGCGGACCACCTTGGTGACCTTCCCGGCCCGCAGGCAGGAGGTGCACACGTCCAGTCGTTTGGTGCTGCCACCGACGAGGGCGCGCACGCGTTGGATGTTTGGGTTCCAGCGCCGCTTGGTGCGGCGATGGGAGTGGCTGATGCTCATGCCGAACGAGGGTCGCTTCCCGCAGACCTCACAGACCGATGCCATTGCTCGAAGAACCTCTCGTTGTGGGAGAACCGACGTCGGATCCGACGCGGGCGCGACGACGCGGCGACGAGCCTTCGGACCAGTCGGCCAGGTTAGCATCCGCTCATGGAGACGCTCGAGCGCCTGGCGGCCGCCGACCTGGTGGCCGTGGTGATGGCGTATCGGGATGCCCTGCGAATTCACCAGGCGGCGATCAACCGGCTCAACGTCTACCCCGTACCCGACGGCGACACCGGGACGAACATGGCGCTCACCCTGGAGTCGGTGGTCACCGAGATGGCCGATCATGCCGACGGTGACCTGGCCGCGGTGTCCAGGGCGCTCAGTCATGGGTCGTTGATGGGGGCCAGGGGGAACTCCGGCGTGATCCTGTCGCAGATACTCCGAGGCCTGGCCGGGGCCTTCGCCGGTCATGAGGCCGTCGATGTCGCCGTGCTCCGCGAGGGCCTGCTAGCGGCGCGCGACGGCGCCTACCGGGCCGTCCAGGATCCGGTGGAGGGCACCATCCTGAGCGTGGTGCGCGCTGCCGCCGAGGCGGGGGAGGCCCAGCCCGACGACGCCGTTCTGGGTACCTTTCTCGATGCCACCCGTGCAGCCGCCTACGAGGCGCTGGCCCGCACCCCAGAGCAGCTCCCGGTGCTGGCGGCCGCCGGCGTGGTCGATTCGGGTGGGAGCGGGTTCGTGCTGCTGCTCGACGCGTTCCTCCACGTGACCGCGGGCCGGGCGCTCCCGGATGCGCCCAAGACGTCCGATGCGCCCGATGCTGCGGTCGGGTCGGACCGGGCCGCGCCCGGCGACGGAGCGGGCAGCGGCCTGCGCTACGAGGTCATGTACCTGCTGGAGGCGGCCGATGCCGCGGTCGGGTCCTTCCGTCAGGTGTGGGCCGGCATTGGCGATTCCATCGTGGTGGTCGGCGGTGAGGGCCTGTACAACTGCCACATCCACACCGACGACGTCGGGGCTGCCGTGGAAGCCGCGCTCGACGTGGGCCGGCCGCGACAGATCCGGGTCAGCGACCTGTGGGACCAGGTGGAGGAGGAGCGCTGGGTACGCGAGGCGGCCGCGGGTGAGCAACCGGTAGCAACTATCGAGCCGGTGGCGTGCGCAGTGGTGGCGGTCTGCACGGGCGATGGCGTCCGGCGCATCTTCCACTCGCTCGGCGTGAGCCAGACGGTGACGGGGGGTCAGAGCATGAACCCGTCGACGTCCGAGCTGCTCGATGCCATCGACGCGGCCCCTGCTTCCGAGGTGGTGCTCCTGTCGAACAACAAGAACATCGTCCCCGTCGCCGAGCAGGCCGCCCGCCAGGCGACCAAGGTCGTCCACGTGGTGGCGACGCGTGGGATACCCGAGGGCTTCGCCGCGCTGCTGGAGTACGACCCCGAGGCCGACGCCGCCGCCAATGCCACGACCATGGCGGCCAACGCGGCGCGTGTGGTAGCCGGCGAGATCACCCGGGCGGTGTGGGACGCGTCGAGTGACGCCGGACCCATCGCGGCGGGCGACTACCTGGGCCTGACCCGCGCCGGCATCGCCGTGGTGGCACCGGAGATGGCGGTGGCGGCCACCCGGCTGCTGGGCACCCTGATCGACGACGACCACCACGAGATCGCCACTGTCATCACTGGTGAGGGGGCCACCACCGCGGCCACCCGCCAGATCACCGAGTGGCTCGACGTCGAGCACCCGGAGATGGTGGCCGAGGTGCACCACGGCGGCCAACCGCTGTACCCCTACCTTTTCAGCATCGAGTGAGACCGCCGGGGACCGCACCGCCCGTCCTCCGCACGGCTCGGCCAGGGCAAAGGGAGCGGGGCACGACGTATGCCGGGCTGGCCGAGATCCCCGTCTGGGAGCTGTCTGGGGTCACCGCCCGGCGGGCCGACGCCCTCGAGGAGGTCGGCATCCGCTCGGTGCTCGACCTGGTAACGCACTACCCGCGGCGTTACGTGGACCGCACCAAGCGGGTGGAGATCGCCGATCTGGTGGAGGGAGAGGAGGTGACCATCCTGGCCACCGTCCGGCGCACGTCGACCCGACGGACCCGGGCCCGGCGGACCATGGTCGAGATCGACCTCTTCGACGGCAGCAATTACCTGCGGGCGGTGTTCTTCAACCAGCCGTGGCGGGCCAAGCAGCTCCACGAGGGCCTGGAGGCAATCCTCTTCGGCAAGGTGGAGCGCTATCGCGGTCGCCTGCAGATGACCAACCCGCTGGTCGACCTGATCGGCGATCGCACCGGGAAGGTGGTTCCGGTCTACCCGCAGTCGGAGAAGGCCGGGTTGACCAGCTCCGACATCGGCGCCCTGGAGGAGGAGGCGCTCGCCGACGTGGTCGGTGCGCTGGTCGACCCACTGCCCGACGAGCTGCGCCTCCGGCTGGGCCTGGCCGAGCGGAGCTGGTCGCTGCGCCAGACCCACCTCCCCGAGACAGTGGAGGACGCCAACCGGGGTCGGCGCCGGCTGGGCTTCGACGAGCTGCTGCGCCTGCAGCTGGTCCTCGTGATGCGGAAGCGGACGATCGAGCGCGACAGCATCGGTATCCGACATCGGGTCGACGGGCCCCTCGTCGAGCGCTTCCGGGCCCACCTGCCGTTCCCGCTCACCCGGGCCCAGGCGCACGCCATCAGCGAGATCAGCGCCGACCTGGGGGGGTCGCAGCCCATGCACCGCCTCCTGCAGGGCGACGTCGGTTCCGGCAAGACGGTCGTGGCCGTGGCCGCCCTCCTGACGGGCGTGGATGGTGGCCACCAGGGCGCGCTGATGGCGCCCACCGAGGTGTTGGCGGAGCAGCATCACGCCTCGGTGTCGGCTTTGCTCGCCGGGCTGGAGGTTCCCGCCGCCGGGTCGTTGTTCGCCGATCGACCACTCGTGGTGTCCTTGCTGACCAGCCGCACGCCCGCCGCCGAGCGCCGTCGCATGCATGCCCGCCTGGCGGCGGGTGACATCGACATCCTGATCGGCACCCATGCGCTGCTGACCGAGGCGGTCGCCTTCGCCGACCTGGGCGTGGTCGTGATCGACGAGCAGCACCGTTTCGGCGTCGAGCAGCGGGCCGCCCTGCGCGACAAGGCCGACGGCAGCGCCGTGCCCGACGTGCTCGTCATGACGGCGACGCCGATCCCCCGGACGGCGGCCATGACGGTGTTCGGTGACCTGGACACGACCGTGCTCGACGAGCTGCCGCCGGGGCGCAGCCCCATCTGGACCACGTGGGCTCGTGGCCCGTTGGAGGAGGCGGCGGCCTGGGACTCGGTGCGGGCTGAGGTGGCCTCCGGCCACCAGGCGTACGTGGTCTGCCCGCTGGTGGACGGCTCCGAGCGGGTGCAGGCCCGCTCGGCCACCGAGGAGCGCCAGCGGCTGGACGCGGAGGTGCTCGCCGGCCTGCGATTGGGGTTGCTGCACGGCCAGCTGCCCGCCGCCGAGAAGGAGGAGGTGATGGGCGCCTTCCGTCGGGGCGAGGTCGACGTGCTGGTCGCCACCACGGTGGTCGAGGTGGGTGTCGATG
This sequence comes from Acidimicrobiales bacterium, assembly GCA_965276635.1. GTDB lineage: Bacteria > Actinomycetota > Acidimicrobiia > Acidimicrobiales > Palsa-688 > CBDIBC01. Next base: position 123,116 of record CBDIBC010000004.1, read on the forward strand.
TGCCGAACGCCACGGTCATGGTCATCGAGGACGCCGACCGCTTCGGCATCGCCCAGCTCCACCAGCTCCGCGGTCGGGTTGGCCGGGGGAGCGACCAGTCCCGCTGCTGGCTGCTCGGTGAAGGGGCGACGCCCGACGGTGCGGCCCGGCTGGAGGCCCTGGTAGCCAGCACCGACGGCTTCGAGCTGGCCGAGGTGGACCTCGACCTGCGGGGCGAGGGCACCATCCTGGGGGTGCGCCAGAAGGGGGCCACCGATCTGAAGCTGGCATCACTGCGCCGTCACCGCCGTACGGTCGCCCAGGCTCGGGAGGTTGCCTTCGAGCTGGTCGGCGACGACCCGCAGCTGGTCTCCCACCCCGACCTGGCGGCCGAGATCGCCTTCCTGGTCGATCCCGAGGAGCGGGAGTTCCTCTTCAAGAGCTGATCGCAGCCCAAGAACCCGTGCGGCATCAGATGGCCGTAGATCCCCAGCGTGATGGGCGTGATAGCCGCCGAGCTGCGACCCATGGCCCGCTGGGCAGCCATGATGGAGGAGACCGGGCTGTCGCGAGCCAGGGCGTCAACTCGTGCTGTCGGTGTCTGACCCCGCGACGGCCTGGCCCGATCGGACCAACCCCTCGACGAGGTCGTCGGCGATGTCATGGAGCTGATCCGATGCTTCCTTGACGCAAGGTGATTGGCAGCGGAGGTGATGAGATCAGGGTCCTGGACGCCAGTCCGTCTCTGACGAGGCCCTCGATTCGAGCTTGCTTTGACCTACGCCGGGGCTTCGAGGCATCGTTTGAGGGCTGCGAGGTTGTCCGGCATCTCCTTGCTCGCCTGGCGCCGGACGACCAGCGGGACCAGGAGCTTGCCGATGCCGTGGCCTTCGAAGTCGACGGCGATGGTCAGCCGTGAACGACTGTCGGTGAGGGGCTCGACGGTGACGTCGACGCTGGCGCGGATGGGTCCGTCGATACCGCGCATCCTCCAGGTCCTGGGTGGGTCGAGCTCCGTGAGCTCGGCGGTGGTCGGCCGGTCGGCCAAGCCGATGCGCCGGGTGGTGATGCACCTCGTGCCGATGCGCGGGGTGGTGGGTTCGTCGAGGTGGCCGTCGACGACACCTTTCTGCCATTGCGAGAAGCGAGTCGGGTCGGTGGCGTAGGCGAAGACGTCCCCGGCCGGACGGTTGACCTCGGTGCGGGCGGTGATCGGCGGCATTCAGCTCTCCTCGGTGAAGAGGGCTGCGTAACGGGACAGGTACAGCGGCCAACCGGCGTCGCCGCCGATACCCTCGCGGACGGCCGGCCAGCCGGGTCCGTGCCGGTCGATGTGGCGATGTTCCAGCTCCAGGTGGGTGCGCTGGGGGGTCTCGGCGATGAACCGGACCTCGACCTCGCTGGTCTGGCCCGGGTCCGATTCGATCTGCCACTGCGGGCCGATGTCCCAGCTGAACACGACCCGATCCGGTGGGTCGTAGGCCAGGACCCGAGCCCACCGGCATTCGGTGCCGTCGACGCCGCGGTCGTAGATGTGGCCGCCGACACCTGGCTCGAACACGGTCTCGGCGATCGGCGCGCCGAGCAGGTTGTGCTCGGGTGGTTTGAAGTCGCCGAAGTGCTCGGTGAACATGGCGAAGGCCCGCGCGATCGGCGCGTCGACAACGATCTGATGGCGGACCACCGCAGCGTCGGTCTGGGTCATCTGCTCTCCTGTGTCGGTTGTTCGATGACGTCCTGGTAGCCAGCCAGCGCCCGGTTCCAGAAGGTGTCGAGCTGGTCGCGCAGCGCAGCGACGCCGGCTGGGTTGAGCCGGTAGATCCTGCGGGTGCCGGCCGAGCGTTCGATGACCAGGCCGGCGTCCTTGAGGACCTTCAAATGCTGGGACACCGCGGGTCTGCTGACCGGCAGCTCGTCGGCTAGGTCGCCGACGGCACGCGGCTGCTCGGCCAGGCAAGTGACGATGGCGCGCCTGGTCTGATCAGCCAGGACCCCTAAGACGTCCTCTCGGTAAGTGCCCACGAACGGTAAGTCTGCCCGGTCAGAGAGTGCTCGTCAAGAGCACGTGTGGGGGAAGGTCGACGAACGAGACCGAGGCGGCCTCGTTGTCCCGCCAATGCGCCGGCGGGGGGATCCTCACTGAGACACTTGGGACACTTCGGGAAGGCTTGGTGCCCGGAATAGTGGCCATAGCCACTATTCCGGGCACCACCAGCCCGGCGGTCACGAACGTGCGGCGGAAGAACTCGACGGGCTCGGCGTAGTCAGTGTGTATATTGTGTGGTGTGGCTCGGTTGAACGTGTATCTTCCTGACGAACTCGCGGCGGAGGCCAAGAAGGCGGGCGTGAACCTCTCGGCGGTGACGCAGGAAGCCGTCAGACGAACCCTCGCCTCACGCTCGACCGATGCCTGGTTGGCCGCACTCGCGACGACAACACCGGCTGAGCGAGTGCCCCATGATCGTGCGCTGGAAGCGCTCGACGCGGCGCGGGACGAGGCCCCTACGCGTCATGGCTGAGGCGGTAGTCGATGCATCCGCGCTGGTGGATCTTCTGTTGGGCAACGAGGTGGGCAGCGCCGTTCGCCGGCGGATCGCAGGTCACGTCCTGCACGCACCGGCGCACATCGATGCCGAAGTCCTTTCGGCGTTGGGACGACTGCACCGCGCCGGCGACCTCGAGACTGACGATGTCGAGTCCAAGCTTCACGAGCTCGCCGCCGCGCCGATCCAGCACCACCCAGTGGCCGACCTTCTCCTCGGCACCTGGGCCCGACGCCAGCAGCTACGGCTGGTCGACGGGCTGTACGTGCAGCTGGCCGTATCACGGGATGTGCCGCTGGTCACCACCGACCGGCGACTGTACGCCGAGCCCTCCGCAGACGTCGTGGTCGCCTGACCCCGCTGGACGAACCCGTCGGTCGGATGCGCAGCGAACGACGCGACAGCCGCTCAGACTCAGGATGGGTCGCCGGTCGAAGGGTCGTCGGGGTCCTCGAAGATGGTGTCCCATCGGTCGAGGCAGTCGGCGCACCGGTACACCATCAAGTCCCCCGAGCGGGGCGGGTCCTCCTCGTCCCAGGTGGTGAGCAGGTGGGCGGTGCCTCCACAGTCCACGCAGACGATGGTCGGATCGGGTCGCATCCGGGCAGTCTGGCCGCCGGTAGCCTGAGGGTGATGCGGGTCGTGGCCGGGAGCGCGCGGGGCCGGCTGCTGCGGGCCCCGGCGGGGCGGGCCACCAGGCCGACGAGCGATCGGGTGCGTGAGGCCATGTTCTCCATGCTCACCAGCATGGGAGCGGTCGAGGAGGGCCACGTGCTCGACCTGTTCGCGGGCAGTGGGGCGCTCGGCGTCGAGGCCCTGTCGCGGGGTGCCGCCCACGTCACGTTCGTGGACAACGACCGGGCGGCCCTCGAGGTCGTCCGAGCCAACCTGGAGACCGTCGGCGCCGGCGATCGGCAGGCCACGGTCGTGCGTGCCGACGCGCTGGCCTACGCGGCGTCGGCGGGAGACGCCGACATCTGCTTCGCCGACCCGCCCTACTCGTTCACCGCCTGGCCGGCGCTGCTCGAACGGTTGGCTTCGTCCGGCTTCACCGGGATCGCCGTGCTGGAGGCGGGGGCGGAGATCGACCTCGGTTCTGGGTGGCTGGCCCGCCGCGCCCGGCGCTACGGCGGTACCGTGGTGCACGTCGCGCAGCCGTTGAGTGCCGAGGCTCACCGGCCGCCGGTCAGCTAGACACAGGTCTCGGTCGAAAGGTTCACGTTGAGGACTGCCCTCTTCCCCGGGTCCTTTGATCCGTTCCACAATGGCCACTTGGAGATCGTCGAGACGGCGTCGCGACTGTTCGACCGGGTGGTTGTGGCCCCGATGCGCAACCCGCAGAAGGGTGAGCCGCTCTTCACGATCGAGGAGCGGCAGCAGATGATCGCCGACTCCGTCAGTCACCTGCCGAACATCGGCTTCGACACGTTCAGCGCCCTGGTCGTCGACCTGGCGCGCCGCATCGGCGCCGACGTCATCGTCAAGGGCCTGCGGGTGGCCTCCGACGCCGAGGCCGAGCTGCTCCAGGCCCAGATGAACAAGGCGACGAGCGGCGTCGAGACCCTCTTCGTGCCGTGCTCGACGGCGTACTCCTTCATTGCCTCCAAGTACGTGCGTGACTTCGCTCGTTTCGGGGGCGCCGACCGGATAGGCGACATGGTGCCCGGCCCGGTCTTCACCCGGCTGAAGGAGAAGTTCCCGGCATGAGCGCCGTCAACCCCCGACCCGCTCCCGACTCGGAGGCCCTGGTGCGAAGGGTCATCGAGATCATCGACGCCACCCGAGCCCTCCCCCTGTCCTCGTCGGTCAAGCTGGACAACAAGGAAGAGGTGCTCGAGCTGCTCGACGAGGCCATCACCCGCCTCCCCGACGAGCTCCGCAACGCCCGGTGGATGCTCAAGGAGCGCGAGGAGTACGTCAGCAAGACACACCGGGAGGCCGAGGAGATCCTGGAATCGGCGCGCTTGCGGGCCGAGCGCATGGTCCAGCGCACCGAGATCGTGCGCGAGGCGCAGCACACGGCGCGCAAGGCGGTCGAGGAGGCCAACGACGAGGCCCGCCAGCTCCGGCTGGAGGCCGAGGACTATTGCGACCAGAAGCTGGCGTCGTTCGAGATCGTCCTGGAGCGCACCATCAAGACGGTGGCCGCCGGTCGCCAGAAGCTGTCGTTGCAGCCGATGCCGTCGGCGGCGACCGGCGACGGCATCGCCGGGGTCGAGCTGGGAGAGGACACCCTCGGCGGGGAGGACGCCTTCTTCGACCAGGACCGGACCTGAAGCCGGTGGCCTCGCCTTGGGCCGTGCCGGTCACCGCACTTCGCCGGGTGGGGACCGCTCGACGTCACGAGGTGCGGCACGGGCCGGTCGGGGAGCTGGTGGTGGCGGGCAGTCGGGTCGGTGCAGACCAGGAGGCCGAGGCGGATGTGGTGCTCGATGTGGTGACCGGCGGGGTGGAGGTGAGCGGTCGGGTGCGAGCACCGTGGTCCGGTTCGTGCCGGCGCTGCCTGCGTCCCGTCACGGGCCTCCTCGACGTCGACGTCCGGGAGCTGTACCAGCCGGCCGGGCGCCCTGGCTCCGCTGACGAGGAGGAGACCTACCCGCTGGACGGCGACTTCCTCGACCTCGCGCCCTTGGTGCGCGACGCCCTGCTCCTCGCCCTCCCGCTGGCGCCGCTGTGCCGGGACGACTGCGCCGGTCTCTGCCCTCTTTGCGGTGCCGACCGGACCGATGCGCTCTGCACGTGCACGGCGGATGCCATCGATCCGCGTTGGGCGGCGCTCGACGAGCTGCACCCCGGCCGACCGCTCGGCTCCCCGGGAGGTGCGCACGGCGCCGCCAGCCCATAGAGTGCACGGGCCCATGCGTACCCAGACGGTGCGTGCCTCTACGACGAGTGACAGAAAGCCTGCCTGACGATGGCCGTCCCCAAGAAGAAGACCTCCAAGGCCAAGAGCCGCAGCCGCCGGGCCAGCGCCTGGTCCCTGGCCGCGCCTGCCCGCAGCGTCTGCCCACAGTGCCACCAGGCCAAGCTGCCTCACGTGGTCTGCCCCGCCTGCGGGTGGTACAAGGGCCGCCAGGCTCTCGACGTCAGCTGATCCCTCCCTCCACTGTGACCGTGCTCCCGGTCGCCGTCGACGCCATGGGCGGCGACAATGCCCCGGCCGCGATCGTGGCCGGCGCCTGCCAGGCGGTTGACGAGGGCTTCGCGGTCGTGCTCGTCGGCGATCCCGATCGCCTAGGCGACACCGGCGGCCTCGAGGTCATCGCCGCCCGCGAGGTCATCGAGATGCATGACGACGCCGCACGCGGGGTCCGGACCAAGAAGGACTCGTCACTCGTGCGGGCGGCCGAGGCGGTCCGCGACGGCCGGGCGTCGGCGATGATCAGCGCCGGGAACACCGGGGCCACCATGGCCAGCGCCCTGTTCCGGATGGGCCGGTTGCGTGGTGTGGCCCGGCCGGCCATCGCCACCCCCATCCCGGTGCCGGGATCGACGCCGACCGTCCTGCTCGACGCCGGGGCCAACGCCGAGTGCGCCAGCGCCTGGCTGGTGCAGTTCGCCCAGATGGGTGCCATCTTCGCTGAGCAGCGCTTCGGCATCGTCCGCCCCCGGGTGGGGCTCCTTTCCATCGGCGAGGAGGAGTCCAAAGGCAGCTCCCTGGTGAAGGAGACACACGCAGCCCTTTCCGCCGGCTCGGCCGGCGACATCGACTTCATCGGGAACGTCGAGGGGCGTGACGTCATGTCCGACGCCGTCGACGTGGTCGTCACGGACGGTTTCACGGGCAATGTGGTGCTCAAGACCCTCGAGGGCTCGCTCCGCTTCGCCATGGGCGCAGTCGTTGCCGCCATGGAAGCCACGGCGGCGACCCGTGCCGCCGCTCCTGCGCTGCTCGAGGCTCTGGCGCCACTCGCCGCCGAGGTCGATCCCGAGACCTACGGAGGAGCGGAGCTGCTCGGTGTGCAGGGCGTCTGCATCATCAGCCACGGGTCGTCATCGGCCCGGGCGGTGGTGAACGCAGTGAAGGTCGCCCACCAGGCGGTCGCCGACGATCTGGTCGGACGCCTGCAGGCATCCGTCGGGCACTGACCGAACCGATCGGGTTTGGTGATGAGCCGGATCGGCTGGGCCGAAGACGGGGCGGCCGAGTAGATTCCGCTCGTCTGGTCCGTTCGGGCCGGTACGAACCCAGGCGACGAGGAGACAGCGTGCCCGCCGAGACCCATGTCGAACGCTCACCCATGGACCGCCAGCAGGTGCTCGAGCTGGTCCGGGGCTGCCTGGCCGACATCTTGGAGATCAGCCCGACCGACATCGCCGAGAGCGCGTCCTTCGGGGACGACCTAGGGGCGGACTCCCTGGCGCTGATCGAGCTGGTGGAGGCGCTCGAAGAGGAGCTCGGTGAGCGCACCGTCGGGTTTCGCATCGACGATGAGGATCTCGAGGACCTGAAGACGGTGCGTGACGCGGTCGACTACGTGGTGGCCAAGCTGGCCACCAGCTGACCCGGACGTGGATGTCGCGGGGGAGGCGTCGCCGGGGAGCGACTGGCCGTCGAGCTCAGCGCCGGACCCGGATGCCATGCGCGAGCTGGTGGTCCGGCTCGGCTGGGATGTGGGCCGACCGGAGCTGCTCGTGCAGGCACTGTCGCACCGGTCCTGGTGCGCCGAGCACCCCGGCGGCTCCAACGAGCGGCTGGAGTTCCTCGGTGACTCGGTTCTCGGTCTGGTGGTGACCGACCACCTCTACCGGTCCTATCCCGAGCTACCCGAGGGAGGCCTGACCAAGGTGCGGGCGTCGGTGATCAACTCGGCGGCGCTGGCCGAGGTAGCGGTCGAGATGGGCGTCGGCGATGCCATTCTGCTCGGCAAGGGGGAGGGACAGTCGGGCGGCCGGGAGAAGCCGTCGATCCTGGCCGACGCCATGGAGGCGCTCATCGGAGCCGTCTACCTCGACCGCGGGTGGCAGGCGGCGGCCACGCTGGTGATCGGGCTGCTCGGCGAGCGCATGGAGGAGGCGGCGGACGGCCCCGGAGGCCAGGACTACAAGACGCGCCTCCAGGAGCTGTGCGCCCGGGCGTTCGAGGAGCTGCCCGCCTACGAGGTGACCGACCGCGGTCCGGATCACGCCAAGGAGTTCGAGGCGACCGTACGCGTCGCCGGTCGCCAGTCGGGTGACGGCTGGGGTCGCTCCAAGAAGCAGGCGGAGCAGGCCGCGGCTCGCATGGCATGGGAATCGCTGGCCGACGCCTGCCCGCCGGGCGCAAGGTGCGCGCCCGGCGGACGCGAGCACTAGGGCCCGGTGCCGGAGCTTCCCGAAGTCGAGACCATCAGGCGAGATGTGGAGAAGGAGTTCGCCGGCAAGCGCATCACGCGCGTGGAGATCACCGGCACGCGATCGGTACGCCGCCACCCGACGCCGAAGGAGCTGGCCGGGCGGGTCGAGGGTCGACGGGTGGTCGGGGTGCAGCGGCGCGGCAAGTACCTGCTGCTTCGGCTGGAGCACGACGATGTCCTCGTGGTGCACCTGGGGATGAGCGGGCAGCTGTTGCGTGCCGACGCCAAGGCGCCGGTCGCCGCCCACACCCACCTGGTGTTCGACTTCGCCGGCGCTCCCCAGCTGCGCTTCGTCGACCCCCGCACCTTCGGCGAGGTCTTCGTCACCGCTCCCGACGACATGGCGGCGGAGATCCCCGAGCTGGCCCACCTCGGCTTCGATCCCATCGACGAGCCTATGGCCTGGACCCGGTTCGCTCAGCTCCTGGCTGCCCGGCGGGCCAAGCTGAAGACCCTCCTCACCGATCAGCGGTTCATCGCCGGCATCGGGAACATTTACGCCGACGAGATCCTCTTCGCCGCCGGCCTCCGCTACGACCGCAGCTCGGCGGAGCTGACGCCCCAGGAGGTGCGTCGCCTCTCCCGAAGCATGGTCGAGGTCCTCCACGAGGCGATCAAGCATCGCGGCTCGTCGCTGGCCGACGAGCAGTACCGAGACCTGTACGGGCGTCTGGGGGAGTACCAGCAAAGCCACCAGGTCTACGACCGCGAGGGCCTGGCGTGCCTGCGCTGTCGAAGCACGATCGTGCGCACCCGGTCGGCTGGCCGCAGCAACTTCCTCTGCGCCCAGTGCCAGATCTGAGCCGATCACCGAACCTCCCAGCGTCCCCCGTTGCGCCGTGGCGGGCCACTAGGTTCACGTTCCTAGTGTTCCTGAAGTCACTGACCCTGAAGGGCTTCAAGTCGTTCGCCGACGCCACCACCCTGGAGTTCGAGCCCGGGGTGACGGTGGTGGTCGGGCCCAACGGCAGCGGGAAGTCGAACGTGGTCGATGCCGTGGCATGGGTCCTCGGCGCCCAGGGGCCCCGTACCCTGCGATCGGCCAAGATGGAGGACGTCATCTTCGCCGGTACGCCGAAGCGTCCCGCTCTCGGCCGGGCCGAGGTGTCGCTCACCATCGACAACGCCGCCGGCCTCCTGCCGATCGAGTTCTCCGAGGTGACGATCACCCGGACCCTGTTCCGTACCGGGGAGTCGGAGTACGCGATCAATCGCGTGCCGTGCCGGCTCCTCGACATCCAGGAGCTGCTCTCCGACACCGGGGTGGGGCGCCAGCAGCACGTCATCGTCTCGCAGGGGAACCTCGACGCCATCTTGAGCTCTCGAGCGGAGGAGCGGCGCCTGGTGATCGAGGAGGCCGCCGGCGTCTTGAAGTACCGGCGCCGCAAGGAGCGCTCCGAGCGTCGCCTCGAGTCGACCGAGAGCTCCCTGGTGCGCCTCCAGGACCTCCTGCGTGAGGTTCGTCGCCAGCTGCGTCCTTTGGAGAAGCAGGCGGACGCGGCGCGCCGCCACGGCGCTCTGGTCGAAGAGCTGACCGCCCTCCGGCGGTTCCTGGCCGGACGGGAGCTGGCCGTCATCGAGAGCCGGTCGACGGCCGCGGGACGCATCCGTCAGGAGCTGGCGGCATCGGAGACGCAGCTGCGCACCGCCCTGGCCGGGTTGGATGCCGACGTGCTGACCGCCGAGGCCGAAGCCGACGAGGCCCGCTCTCGCGGCGAGCGCACCGACCTGTCCGAGGCGGTGTCCACCGCCGAGGCGCTACGCGCCCAAGCCCGGGGGGTGGTAGCGCTGATCGCCGAGCGCCGCCGGCGCATCGCCAGGGACGTGTCGGTGGCCGTCGACGCCGACCTGGTAGCCAGCCTGGAGGCCGAGGCCGCCGCGCTCGGCCAGCAGCTGCGCGACGCCGAGCAGCAGGGAGAGGAGCACGGTCCCGAGGCCGAGCGGATCCGCCAGGCCGACGCCGACCTGGCGGCGGCCCGCCAGCAGGTCACGGCTCGCTGGAGCGGCGCCGGTGCGCCGGCCGGCGACCCGGCGATCGAGGTGCGGGGCGAGCTGTCCGCCCTGCGGCAGGCGGCCGAGCGGGCCCGGGGTGAGCTGCGCCGGCTGGCATCGCGAGGCGACGCTGTGGCCCAGCGCGCCGATCGGCTCGACGGCGAGCGTCGCCGGCTCGGTCAGGTCGTCAGCGAGTGCGAGCAGGAGGCCGACCCGGACGCCGACCGCATCGCCGCGGCTGACGCCGACCTGGCCTCCGCCACCGAAGCGGCGGAGGCCGCGGAGGCAGCGCGTCGTCGCGCCGACGCGGAGCGGCACCGGTGGGGCGCCCGCCTGGAGGCGCTGACCCAGGCGCTCGACGAGGCGCGGGCCAGAGCAGGCGCCGAACGGCTGGCCGGCGTCGAGGGAGTTGTCGGCAGCCTGCTAGAGCTGGTGGAGGTCGACGAGGGCTGGGAGGCGGCGTTCGAGGCGGCGGCCGGCGAGACACTCGCCGCAGTCGTGGTGGAAGACCACAACGCCGCTCGCCGCTCCCTCAGCGCGCTGCGAAGGGCCGATCATGCCGGCGCGGTCGTGGCGCTGCCTGATCCCGGCGCGGCGCGGCGCGAGACGGTGCCGGCGATGGCCGGGCTGATCGCCGGAGGTCTCGAACCGGTTTCTCGCCACGTGCGGGCCCGGCTGCCCGCCGTCTCTGCGCTCCTGGAGCGGAGGCTGGCCGCAGCGGTGGCGGTGGAAGGAGGGTGGCAGGATGCGCTGGACGTCGCCGTCGCCCACCCAGACCTGACCGTGGTGACCCGGGCCGGTGACTGCTGCGCCGGCGGGGTGTGGCGGGTCGGCACCGGCCGGATCGGTGCCACCGGCGCGGCGTTGGAGGAAGCCGCGACCCGCCAGGAGCAGGCGACCGCGATCGCCACCGAGGTCACCACCGAGGCGGCCGAGGCGGCCCGGGCCGTCGAGGCGGCCCGCAGCGAGCTCGGCGAGCTGCGGCGGCGTGACGAGGCCAATACGAACCGGCGCCGGGTGGCCGAGGAGGCACTGCGGCGGATGGAGGCCGAGCAGGCCGACGTCGTCTCCGAGCACGGCGCCATCGAGGCACAGCGGATCGAGATCGAGGCCCGGGTGGCTCGCGAGCTCGACCGAGTGGCTGAGCTGGAGGTACTGCTCCCTGCGTTGGAGGAGGCGGCGGCGGCCGAGGCGGAGCAGGCGCTGGCCGAACGGGCCGATCGTTCCCGGCTGGCCGAGCAGGCCGAAGCCGTGGCGGCCGAGCGCCGAGAGTTCGAGGTGCGCGTCGCCGGTCTCTCCGAGCGACGCACCATGCTCGCTCGTCGCCTGGACGAGGTGGAGGTGCGCCTGCGCCGGAACGTGGCCGAGCGGGCCGAGGCGGCCTTGCGCCGCGAGGCGCTCGACCGGGAAGCGGCGGCCACCGAACGCCTGGCCACCGTGGCCGGGGCCGGCGAGGCCGACCTGCAGGGGCTCGTCGAGCGGTTGCGGACGGCCCGCGGCGCCGAGGCCGAGGCCACCCGCGCCGTCACCGACCGCCTGGAGCACTTGCGCCGTGAGCGAGGGACCGCCGAACGACAGCTGGCCGAGCTCCGGGAGCGGCAGAGCCGGGCGGAGATGGAGGAGACCGAGGCTCGCGTGCGCCTGGAGAACCTGGTCGAGTCCGTTCGCCGCGACCTCGATTGCGAGCCTGAAGCGACCCGTGACGCCACCTGCCCGGCGCTGCCGGCCGGGACCAGCGCCACCAGCCGGCGGGCCGAGCTGGAGCGCGAGCTCCGCCTCATGGGCCCCATCAACCCCCTTGCCCTGGAGGAGCACACCGCGCTGGCCGAGCGCCACCAGTTCCTGGAAGCCCAGCTCGACGACGTGCGGGCCGCCCGACGTGAGCTGACGAAGGTGATCAAGGCGATCGACACCGAGATCGTCGATGTGTTCCGCGCCGCCTACACCGATGTGGCCGACAACTTCGCCCAGCTGTTCGCCACCCTGTTCCCGGGCGGTCAGGGTCGGCTGCGCCTGACCGATCCCGACCATCTCCTCGACACCGGCATCGAGGTCGAGGCCCGACCGTCCGGCAAGAACGTGCGCCGCCTCTCGCTGCTGTCGGGAGGCGAGCGCAGCCTCACCGCGATGGCCTTCCTCTTCGCGGTGTTCCGCAGCCGCCCGTCGCCGTTCTACCTCATGGACGAGGTCGAAGCCGCGCTCGACGACGTCAACCTCCACCGATTCTTGGACCTGCTGCACGAGTTCCGGGACGAGGCGCAGCTGGTCGTCGTCAGCCACCAGAAGCGGACCATGGAGGCGGCCGATTGCCTGTACGGGGTCACCATGGCTCCTGGCGGGTCGTCCCGGGTGGTCAGCGAGCGGGTCACCGCCGCCGTCCCTGCTGCTGTCTGACCCGGCCACGTAGGCTGGCCCGCTCATGCTGATCGCACTGATCATCATCATCGCTGCCGTCGTGGTCCTCGTGGCCGGGTCGACCGCCTTCGTCGTCACCGGCCGCCGCCGGCGCAGTGGGCTGGCCGCGCCCCCCGCTCCTCCGGCGGCGCCGCCCGTACCGCCACCCGAGACCGCCGCGCCTCCGCCGGTCGCCGCCCCGGCCGAGGCGCCCACGGCGGAAGCACCGCCGGCCCCCGAAGCGCCAGCGGTCGCGGCCCCCGCCGAGCCCGAGATCGCCGAACGGCCCCGCATCCGGGACCGCCTCGGCAAGGCCCGGACTCTGTTCTCCGGCTACCTCATCTCGGTGCGGTCACGCGACCACATCGACGACGAGTCCTTCGACGAGCTGGAAGAGGCGCTGATCCTGGCCGACGTCGGGGTGGAGACGACCACGGCGCTGATCGAGTCCCTGCGCCGCCAGGTCAAAGCGGAGAAGATGACGAGCCCCGACGCCCTCATCGAGGCCCTGAAGGCCGACCTGGTCGCCCGCTTCGACGGCGACCGCAGCCTCCACGTCCTCCCCGATGCCACCAACGTGTGGCTTTTCGTGGGCGTCAACGGCGTGGGCAAGACCACCACCATCGGCAAGCTGGGCCTGCGTCACCGGGCCGAAGGCCGCTCGGTGGTGATGGCGGCCGGCGACACGTTCCGGGCCGCGGCCGCCGACCAGCTGGCCGTGTGGGCCGAGCGCGTGGATGCCGAGGTGGTGCGCGGCAACGAAGGGGGCGACCCCGGCGCCGTCATCTTCGACGCAGTAGCCCACGCCGCCGCTCGCCACGTCGATGTGGTCCTGGCCGACACCGCCGGGCGCCTCCACACCAAGGTCAACCTCATGGAGGAGTTGAAAAAGGTGCGGCGGGTGGCCGAACGGCCTCCGGGGATCGTCACCGAGGTGCTCCTGGTGATCGACGCCACCACCGGCCAGAACGGGCTCATTCAGGCCAAGCAGTTCGCCGACGCCGTCGCCGTCACCGGCGTGGTGCTCACCAAGCTGGACGGCACCGCCAAGGGTGGCATCGCCCTGGCCATCCAGTCCGAGCTCGCCATCCCCGTGAAGCTGGTCGGTCTGGGCGAGGGCGCCGAGGACCTGGTCGACTTCGATCCCCAGGCGTTCGTCGACGCACTGGTCGAACCCGGAGCCTGACCGGCCCGAGCCCCGGGCGGCGGGCGGCTGTCGACCCGGCCGTCTTTGCCCGAACCGTGGTCTAGCCTGATCGGTCGCATGTTCGACTCGCTCACCGATCGCTTCGACACCATCTTCACCCGGCTGCGAGGCAAGGGGCGGCTGAGCGAGGCCGACGTCGACGAGGCCATGCGGGAGATCCGCCTCGCCCTCCTCCAGGCCGACGTCAACCTCCGGGTCGTGCGCGACTTCGTGGCCCGGGTCAGGGACCAGCTGGTCGGCGCCGACCTGTCGACCAGCCTCACGCCGGGGGAGCAGGTCGTCAAGGTCGTCCACGCCGAGCTGCGCACCATCCTCGGCGGCGAGACGCTGCGCCTCACCTACGCCTCCAAGCCGCCGACGGTCATTCTCCTGGCCGGCCTCCAGGGCTCCGGCAAGACCACCGCAGCGGGGAAGCTGGCCGCCTGGTACAAGCGCAAGGAGGGACGCAACCCGCTGCTCGTCGGCGCCGACCTCCAGCGTCCGGCAGCCGTCGAGCAGTTGCGGGTGCTCGGTGGGCAGGCCGGCGTTCCCGTCTACAGCGAGCCGTCCGACCCGGTCACCGTGGCCAAGAAGGGCCTGGAGGAAGCCGTTCGCCTCGGTCGCGACGTGCTCATCGTCGACACGGCCGGCCGGTTGTCGATCGATGCCGAGTTGATGGACGAGGTCCGCCGCATCTCCAGCACCGTCGAGCCCGACTACACCTTCCTCGTCATCGACGCCATGACCGGCCAGGACGCGGTGGCCACGGCCGAGGCCTTCCACCAGACCCTCGAGCTCGACGGCGTGATCCTCACCAAGGTCGACGGCGACGCGCGAGGCGGCGCGGCCCTGTCGGTCAAGGAGGTTGTCGGCCGGCCCATCGTGTTCGCCTCGACCGGCGAGAAGCAGGACGACTTCGAGCCGTTCCACCCCGACCGCATGGCCGACCGCATCCTCGGCATGGGCGACATCCTCACCTTGATCGAGAAGGCGGAGGCGAACGTCGACCAGGCCGAGGCCGAGCAGGCCATGGCCCGGCTGCAGGAGGGCTCGTTCACCCTCGAGGACTTCCTGGCCCAGATGCAGCAGCTGAAGACCATGGGGCCCCTCTCGGGCCTGGTCGGCATGATCCCCGGCCTGCCGAAAGAGGTCCGCAACGCCGAGATCGACGACGGCATGCTCCGCCCCATCGAGGCCATCATCCACTCCATGACCCCCGAAGAGCGCCGAGACCCCTCGCTCATCAACGGGTCCCGCCGCCTACGCATCGCCAAGGGCAGCGGCACCACCACAACCGACGTGAACGGGCTGCTCGACCGCTTCAAGCAGATGCAGTCCTACATGAAGCAGATGGCGGGCATGCCCGGCCTCGGCGGCCGGATGGCGCGAGCCGGCACCAAGCGGAACAAGAAGGCCAACAGGAAAAAGGCCAGGCGGGGGCGCTAGCATGATCAGCCGACCAACTCCATGGTCAGTCGCGAACCGCCGATCGACGAACAGGGAAGTCACGTACTTATGGCAGTGAAGCTCCGCCTCATGCGGATGGGCAAGAAGAAGCAGCCGGTCTACCGGGTCGTCGCCGCCGACAGCCGGTCCCCGCGCGACGGCCGGTTCATCGAGATCCTCGGCACCTACGAGCCCCGCCACGAGCCCAGTCGGGTGAAGATCGACAACGAGAAGGCGATCCGTTGGTTACGTGTCGGTGCCCAACCGACCGAGACGGTGGCCCGACTGTTGAAGCAGTCCGGGGCCATCGAGGAGTGGAAGACCGGCAAGCCCGCCCCGGCGCCCACCGAGCCCACCGCGACCGAGCCCACCGCCGTTCCCGTTGCCGCGTCGTGAGTGAGCAGAACGGCGCCGTCGTCGCCCCGCGCGCCGAAGCCGTCCTCGGCTATCTGGCTCGCGAGATCGTCGACGACGTCGACGGCGTGTCGGTGGAGTCCAGCCCCGCCCGCCAAGGCGTCAAGCTCTCGCTCTCGGTAGCGCAGGGCGACATGGGCAAGGTCATCGGGCGCCGCGGCCACGTAGCCCAGGCCATCCGCGGCGTCGTTCGCGCCGCCGCCGCCCGCGACGGCGTCGACGTGATCGTCGACATCGTCGACTGAGCTTGGTGTCCGGCGGGCACCCCGACCCGCCGGATCGTCGAGGCGGCCACCCCGACGCGCCGGATCGTCGAGCTGGGGACCCCAGCCCCGCCCGATTGGGTTTGGTGTCCGGCGGGGACCCCGACCGCACCTTGCTCGAGGTTGGTGTCGTCCGCAAGCCACACGGCCTGCGCGGCCAGGTGGTGGTGGAGCTGATCACCAACCGCACGGAGCGACTGGCGCCCGGGTCGGTGCTGAGCGGGCCCGACGGTCCACTCGAGGTGGTGGCAACGGGGCCGGCCCCGGGCACCGACCGTTGGCTGGTCACCTTCCGGGACGTGTCCAGCCGAGAGGCGGCCGACGGCCTGCGCGGCGCCGTGTTGCGCGCCGAGGCCATCGTCGACCCCGATGCCCTCTGGGTCCACGACCTGATCGGGTCGGAGGTTTCCGAGCCGACGGGCCGGGTCATCGGTCGGGTGGCGGACGTCGAGGCGAACCCGGCCAGCGACCTGCTGGTGCTGGCCGACGGCACCCTCATACCCCTTCGCTTCGTGACCGACCATGCTCCCGGACGGATCGTTGTCGACCTTCCCGCCGGCCTGCTCGACCTGTGACCGATCCGACGGACGCGACCGACCGGACCACCGACCCGGAGGCCACCAGGGTGGGACCGGCTGCGTTGCGCGTGGACCTGTTCACCCTCTTCCCTGCCCTGGTGGCCCCCTGGCTGGACGGCAGCCTGATCGGCCGGGCTCGGCGAGCCGGATCGCTGGACCTCCAGGTCCACGACCTGCGGTCAGCGACCACCGATGCCCACCGCTCCGTCGACGACAGCCCGTTCGGTGGCGGCGCGGGCATGGTCCTCGCGCCCGAGCCCGTCTTCGCTGCCGTGGAAGCAGCCGCTCCGGCGCGACCGCTGCTCCTCCTCGGGCCTGGAGGCCGCCGCTTCGATCAGCGCTGGGCGGCCCAGCTGGCCGATGGCGGCGGGTTCGGCCTCCTCTGTGGTCGGTACGAGGGTGTCGACCAGCGGATCGCCGATCACCTGGTCGATGGGGAGCTGTCGCTCGGCGACTTCGTGCTGGCCGGCGGCGAGGTGGCCGCACTGGCGGTGGTCGAGGCCGTCGGCCGCCTGGTCCCCGGAGTCATGGGGAACGCCAGGTCGGCCGAGGAGGAGAGCTTCGCCGACGGTCTGCTCGAGTACCCGCACTACACCCGGCCGGCCGAGTTCCGGGGCTGGGCCGTCCCTGACGTCCTGCGCTCGGGCGACCACGACAAGGTCGAACGGTGGCGGCGGGCGCAGGCCCTGGCCCGGACCCGGGACCGCCGGCCAGACCTGCTCGCCGCTCGCGGCGGTCTCGGGGCCGTCGACCGTGCCCTGCTCGACGAGTTCGGGCTGTGAACCGTGGGGGCAACGATCCACTACGCTGAGACGTCCCCTGCCCCACGGAGCAACACACCATGAACCCGACTGATCTGGTCGACCGCGACAGCCTCAGGACCGACGTCCCCGACTTCGTGCCTGGCGACACCCTGAAGGTGCACGTCCGCGTGGTCGAGGGCAGCCGGGAGCGGGTCCAGGTCTTCCAGGGCGCGGTCATCCGCCGCCAGGGTGGCGGGCTCCGGGAGACCTTCACCGTCCGCAAGCTCAGCTTCGGGGTCGGCGTGGAGCGCACGTTCCCGGTGCACTCGCCGGTCATCGCCAAGATCGAGGTGGTCACCAAGGGCGACGTCCGGCGGGCGAAGCTGTACTACCTGCGGGATCGCACCGGCAAGGCCGCCAAGATCAAGGAGAAGCGCCTCAGCCGCTGATCTCCTCGGGATCGGCCTGCCGGTGACCACGACCGGGGCGTCGCCACGCACCGAGGACAGACGGGGCATCCGTCGCCACCACCGGACCCTCGAGCTGCTGGTCCTCGTCGCAGTCGCGGTGGCGGTCGCCGTCGGGGTGCGCACGTTCGTGGCCGAGGGATACTACATCCCGTCGGCGTCGATGGCGCCGACCCTGGCGGTGCACGACCGGGTGGTGGTCTCCCGCCTCGCCTACCACCTCCATGCGCCACACCGAGGTGACATCGTCGTGTTCCCCGCCCCCCTGGGTGTGCTGCCCGCCGGCCGGACATCGTCGGGCGTGGTCGGGCGGGCGCTCACCGCCATGGGGGCGGCGTTCGGCCTGGTGGACCGGCCGAACGTGTTGATCAAGCGGGTGATCGGGTTGCCGGGGGAGACGGTGGAGGGCCGATCCGGGCACGTCCTGGTCGACGGCCGCATCCTGGTGGAGCCCTACCTCCGATCCGGGACCGTCACCTCAGGCTTCGGCCCGTTTCGCCTCGGCGCCCACGACGTCTGGGTGATGGGGGACAACCGGGGCGTCTCCGACGACAGCCGGACGTTCGGCGCCATCGACGAGCGCCGGATCACCGGCCGTGCCATCTGGAAGGTGTGGCCCTTGGACCACGCCACGTTCCTCTGAGCACGCGTGGTGCCGATCGCACGACCTGACCGCCCATCCGGAGGTCTCGCAAAGTCCCCTGGCAGCCGCTCCCCACGAGATGCGATGGGCGTTCGGCGTCGCTCTTCGCGACGCCGATGGCGTCACTGTTGGGGTGCTGTGTGTCCTCGACCGCTGGTTGCGGACGGCGGCCCGCCGCGAGCAGCGTGCCCTGGGCGCCGCCGCCCGGCAGCTGACGGAGCTTCTTCTCGGCCTGCGTCCGATGCCAGGCGCCGACGGGACGGCGATGACCTCGTCGACGGCGATGTCGGCGGAGCCGCAACGTCCGGTCGTCGGGCTTCGCCGGGCGCATCCCGGCGGCGACGTGCAGCCCTTGTTGCGTAGTCACGAGGTGGCTGTCTTGTTCGACGTCACCGAGCGCACCGTCATCAACTGGGCGGCGTCCGGCAAGCTCCCCAGCCTGCGGACCATCGGCGGCCACCTCCGCTTCCGCAGTGACGATGTCTACCGCCTGCTCGACGGGCGGCCGGCGGCCTCGTAGCTGTCGGCGTCTTTGCGTGGTTGGCCGTCGGGCGGACGTCGTTCGGTTGGCCGTTGGGATCACGGCTGTCGGGACGGGTGGTCGTCGGGATCACGGCTGTGGGGACGGTTGGCCGGGGGCGATCGATCACCGGCCATCCGCCATCCGCTATCCGCGTTCTGGGGTCAAGAAAACAGCACCGACGCTGTTTTCTTGACCCCAGAATGCGTGGGAACCCGCTGGCCTGGGTGCCGGGTTGGGTGAGGATGGTGTGGGAACCCGCTGGCCTGGGTGCCGGGTTGGGTGAGGATGGTGTGGGAACCCGCTGGCCTGGGTGCCGGGTTGGGTGAGGATGGTGTGGGAACCCGCTGGCCTGGGCCCGGGCTCGGGCGGAAGTGCTCGGGCTAGCGGACCACCTTGGTGACCTTCCCGGCCCGCAGGCAGGAGGTGCACACGTCCAGTCGTTTGGTGCTGCCACCGACGAGGGCGCGCACGCGTTGGATGTTTGGGTTCCAGCGCCGCTTGGTGCGGCGATGGGAGTGGCTGATGCGCACGACCCTTCGCCCGAGGGTCGCTGTCACGTCCTACCATGGGCGCATGACGCGTTGGACGCCCGGATGTCCTGGGATGGGATGTGACCAGCGATGAGCGGTCGCTCATGAGCGCCGAGGACCTGGAGCGCTACGAGACCGAGATCGAGCTCCAGCTGTACCAGGAGTACCGGGCGGTGCTCCCCATGTTCAAGTACGTGGTGGAGACCGAGCGCCGCTTCTACCTGGCCAACGACGTCAAGATGGAGGCGCACGGGGAAGGAGCACGGACCTTCTTCGAGATCGAGCTGGGCGACGCCTGGGTGTGGGACATGTACCGGCCGGCCCGGTTCGTGTCATCGGTGCGCGTCGTGACCTTCAAGGACGTGAACGTCGAGGAGCTCCCGGAAAAGGAGCTCTGACGTGCGAGCGCAGCGAGTGCGTCAGCCCGGTCGGTCGGGCGCTAGCCCGGGGGGCCGGTGATGGGTGCGGGGCGCAGTCCGGCGGCGGGCGCTGACGTGCGAGCGCTTCCCACCGAGGAGGGTCGTGTCGCGGCCCAGGGGCGCGTGGCCCTCGGCGCCCGAGGCGAGGACATCGCTGCCGCCTGGTACGGCGAGCACGGCTACCAGGTGGTGTCCCGGAACTGGCGGTGCCGGGACGGTGAGCTCGACCTGGTGGCCCGACGAGGTGATCTGGTCGTGTTCTGCGAGGTGAAGACCCGGCGCAGCGACGCCTTCGGAGTACCCGCCGAGGCGGTGACGCCCGCCAAGCAGCGTCGCATCCGGAGGCTGGCCGCCCAATGGCTGCGCGAGCACCGATCCGGGCGACCGTCCCAGTTGCGCTTCGATGTGGCCGCCATTCTCGCCGGCCAGCTGCAGGTCATCGAGGAGGCCTTCTGATCGGGCCCTCCGACGGCGACCGCTCCGTCGCAGGGAACCGCGCCGGTGCTGGCGATCAGGACGATGGCGACTACCAGATCGGTACAGATCACGAGACCAGCGGATTGGATCCCGCTACTCTCGTGGTGCACCTCGGCCGTCCGCCCGTCGTGCCCGGGGGGCCGGTCAACCCGTCGGTCGTGCTCAGCTCCACCTATCACCAAGGTGGCGAGCTGGTCTACGGACGGGATGGGAACCCGACCTGGGAGGCGCTCGAGGCCGCCGTCGGCGGCCTGGAGGGTGGGACGGCGCTGGCGTTTGGGTCAGGCCTGGGTGCCATCTCCGCCGTCCTGGAGCTGCTTCCCACCCCCGGACGGGTCGTGGTGGCCGCCGACGCATACAACGGCACGCGCCGGTTCCTCGCCGATGTCGCCGGGCGGGGCCGTTTGCGGTTCCGCACCGTCGACATCGCCGACACCGCCGCCACCCTGGCGGCCTGCGAGGAGGTCCTGGACGGTCCCACCCGGCAGGCCGGCGGCCGCGAACCGGTCGGTTCTGGTGGGCTCCTGTGGTTGGAGTCGCCGACGAATCCGTTGCTGGCGGTGGCCGATCTGCCGGCGCTGGCCGACGGCGCCCACGCGCTGGGGATGGATGTGGTGGTGGACAACACCTTCTCCACCCCACTGGTCCAGCGTCCCCTCGATCTGGGGGCCGACATCGTCGTGCACAGCGCTACCAAGTTTCTCGGCGGCCACTCCGACGTGGTGCTCGGCGCGGCGGTCAGTCGCCGCGCCGAGGTCGTCACCGCTCTCCGCACCCGCCGTTCCCTGCACGGGGCCATCCCGGGACCGTGGGAGGCGTGGCTGGTCCTGCGCGGCATCCGGACGTTGGCCGTGCGCATGGATCGGTCGCAGGCCACCGCCGCGGTACTGGCGCGCCGGCTGGGTGACCATCGAGCCGTGGAGCGGGTCCGTTACCCAGGCCTGCCCGACGACCCCGGCCACAAGCGGGCGAGCAGTCAGATGCGAGGATTCGGCGCGGTCGTCTCCTTTGACGTCGCCGGCGGCGCCGAGCGGGCCGAAGCGGCGGTGGCGCGCATGTGCCTCGCCACCGCCGGCACCAGCCTCGGTGGCGTCGAGACGCTCGTCGAGCGGCGGGGTCGATGGGCCGGCGAGCAAGGGCTCCCGCCCGGTCTCATCCGCATGTCCGTCGGGCTGGAGGCGGTAGACGACCTCTGGGACGACTTGGACCGGGCGCTCGACCCGGGCTAGCGGGCTGGCCGACGCGTGCCCTCTCGGCCAGATCGCTACCGTGGCGAGATGAACGACCTGCTCCTCGAACGGGCTGACGGCGTGGCCACCATCACCCTCAATCGCCCGGATCGCATGAACGCTGTGCCCTTCCCCATGTGGGGCGACCTGCGCAAGGCGTTGCAAGAGGTCGCCGAGCGGGCCGAGGACCGTGTCCTCGTCGTCACCGGCGCCGGCAAGGCATTCTGCGCGGGCGCCGACCTCGCCGGTGTGACGGGGGACCGGCCCTACCTGCCCATGATGCGACTGGTCTCCGACGCAGCCAACCGCCTGCACCTCATGCCCAAGCCCACCATCGCCAAGGTGAACGGTGCCGCCGTGGGAGCCGGGTGCAACCTGGCATTGGGCTGTGACCTGATCGTGGCCTCCGAGGAGGCCCGCTTCTCGCAGATCTTCGCCCAGCGAGGTCTAAGCGTGGACTTCGGCGGCTCCTACCTGTTGCCCCGCCTCGTCGGCCTCCATAAGGCTAAGGAGCTCGCGCTGTTCGGCGACATCCTTACCGCGGCCGAGGCGGACCAGATGGGCCTGGTCAATCGAGTGGTGCCCGCCGCCGACCTGGACAAAGTGGTCGACGAGTGGGCGGCTCGGTTGGCCCAGGGTCCCACCCTGGCGCTGTCGGCCACGAAGATCCTGCTCAACCAGAGCCTGGAGACATCCTTCGAGAAGGCCGTGGAATCCGAGGCCCTCGCTCAGTCCATCAACTTCGTCAGCGAGGACACCAAGGAGGCCATGCTGGCGTTCAAGGAGAAGCGGCCGGCCCGCTTCGTCGGCGGGTAGGAGCACGCGCTCGTTCCTGTCTCCGGTCTGGCGGGCAACAGGGCGCTGGCGGTCACACCGCGCCGGTATGGTGAGCAACAGCTCGGCGCCCGCTTCGAGGGCCCTCCGCAGACTCGGTCCGGAGGGAGGCGACATGGTCGCCCAGGTCACATCAGCGACGTTGCAGGGCGTCGAGGGACGGTCCATCTCCGTCGAGGTCCACGTGGCGAACGGTCTGCCCATGTTCTCGATCGTCGGACTGCCCGATGCGTCCTGTCGCGAGGCGCGCGACCGGGTACGGGCGGCGATCACCTCCAGTGGGCATCGCTGGCCGACCCGGCGGATCACGGTGAACCTGGCCCCGTCATCGGTGCGCAAGGCCGGATCCGGGCTGGATCTTCCGATCGCCGTCGCGCTGCTGGCTGCCGACGGGCAGCTGCCCGCGGATTCCGTCTGCGAACTGGCCCTCCTCGGGGAGCTCGGTCTGGACGGCTCGGTGCGGGCCGTGCCGGGTGTGATCGCCCTGGTCGACGCCATAACCGTGCGGACCGTGGTGGTACCGGCGGCCAGCGCCACCGAGGCCACCCTGGTCGGCCGCCACCGGATCCAGCCGGTGGATACCCTCCACCAGCTGACCTCGGTGCTCCGTGGGGAGGACAGCTGGCCCTCGGCCCAGCCGGCGGAGTTGCAGGTCGACACGGGCTCGGCGCCCGAGTTGGCCGACGTGCGGGGCCAGGCCGTCGGCCGTCTGGCCGTCGAGGTGGCCGCGGCGGGTGGCCACCACCTTCTGCTCGTCGGGCCGCCCGGAGCCGGTAAGACCATGCTGGCGCAGCGTCTACCGGGGATCCTGCCTCCGCTCGACGACCGCGATGCGCTGGAAGTGACCCGGGTGCACTCGGCGGCGGGACTGCCGTTGCCGAGCGGGGTGTTGGTGCGTCGGCCGCCGTTCCGGGCCCCTCACCACAGCGCATCCTCGGTGTCGCTGATCGGAGGGGGAACGACCAGGATGCGTCCGGGCGAGCTCAGTTGCGCTCATCACGGGGTGTTGTTCCTCGACGAGTTGGGCGAGTTCCCCCTCGACGTGCTCGACACCCTGCGCCAGCCCCTCGAGGAGGGACAGGTCCTGGTGTGTCGAGCCCGAGCGAGCGTCACCTTCCCGGCGTCCGTGCTGCTGGTGGCCGCGACGAACCCCTGTCCGTGTGGGGGATCGGGCAGCCCGGGCGGCTGCCGGTGCACGGAGACCGCCAGGGCCAGGTACGCCACCCGCCTCTCGGGCCCGCTCCTGGACCGTTTCGACCTGCGTGTGCTGGTCGATCCACCCGACGTGAGTGAGCTGCTCCCGGTCCTGGCGACGGCCCACGCGGCAGCCGCGGAATCGACCGCGGCGGTGGCCGCCCGGGTGGTGGCGGCCCGCCAGCGAGCGGCGCAGCGGGGGTTGCGGTGCAACGCCGAGTTGCCTAGCTCGGAGCTGGACGCCCGGGCGCCGCTCACCGTCGATGCTCGACGCCTCCTCGAGGTGCGCCTCCGTCAGGGTCGTCTCTCGGCCAGGGGCCTCCACCGGATCCGGCGGGTGGCGCGCACGCTGGCCGACCTGGCCGGTCGCGACGGTCCCGTCACCGTGGAGGACGTGCAGACGGCGTTGGCCTTGCGCGTCGAGCCGTTCGCCCCCGAACGGGGCGCACCATGAACGAGGAGGCCGCCGCGGCCGGCTTGGCCGCGCTTCCTGGGATGGGTCCCGCCGCCCTCTGTCGCCTTCTCGACGTCGGCGAGCCGACCGCCGCCTGGTCGGCGATCGTGGAGGGTCCGTCCGCAGTCCGCCGGATCCTCGGCCTGGACCGCCCGTCGCCGGACCGGGCCCCGCTGGAGCTCCCGTGGGCGGTGTCGAGCGACGCCGGCGACCCGGGATCGGCGGCGGGGCCGTCGGAGTCCGGTGCCGGTCGGTCCCTCGCGAGGCGCCTCGAACGCTGGACGACCGCGGCGCGCCGGGCGGACCTCGATACCCGGTGGCGCCGCTGGGGGAGTCAGGGCATCCGGGTCACGTGGCGGGGAGCCTGGGACTACCCGGCCAGCCTGGTCGACGATCCACAGCCGCCGGGGGTGCTGTTCTGGCGAGGACGCCTGGACGGACTGGCCGGGTCCTGTGTGGCACTCATCGGGACGCGGCGGTGCTCGCCCGATGGTCGGGCCTGCGCCTTCGAGCTGGGCCGTGACCTCGTCGCCGCCGGTGTGGGTGTGGTGTCGGGGCTGGCCCTCGGCATCGACGGTGCGGCTCACCTGGGCGCCCTGCAGGGTGGTGAGCGTAGGGAAGCGACGGGTGGCGACCAGGCCGGCGCGCCCATGCCGAGACGGCCCGGGGGCGGGTCCGGGCTGGCGGTGGCGGTGGTCGCCAGCGGCGTCGACGTGCCGTACCCCCGCCGTCACGCCGACCTCTGGGAGGAGGTGGCCGCCGCCGGTGCCGTGGTCTCGGAAGCACCACCGGGATCGGCCGCGCAAGCCTGGCGGTTCCCGAGCCGGAACCGCATCATCGCCGGCCTGGCCGACCTGGTCGTGGTGGTCGAGTCGCACGCCCGGGGCGGGTCGATGATCACGGTCGAGGCAGCCCTGGCCCGGGGTCGAGACGTGCGAGCCGTGCCGGGGCCGGTGCACAGCCCGGCCTCCGCCGGGACCAACCAGCTCCTTTACGACGGTGCCGGTCCCGTGCGCGGGGCCCAAGACGTCCTCGACGCGTTGGGCCTCCTGGAACGATCGCGGCCCGGTACCGGCCACCATGCCCGCCGCCACAGCCGGGCGCAGTCCTTACCGCCCCGGCCGCCGGCCGCCGGTGGCCACCAGGGCGGCCGCCCGCGCCGTTCCGGCGGACCTGGATGGCCACCAGGGCAGACGCATGCCCTCGCCGACCGCGCCGTGCCGCCCGGGGCTCGCGAGCTCGGACCGCTCGATCCCGCGAGCGGGGGCGCCCTCGATGGTGGCGTCCTGGAAGCAGTCGGCTGGCGACCGGTCACGCTGTCTGCCGTCGTGGCCAGGACTGGATTCACCGTGGCTGCCGTCAGCGCTGCGCTCGCCGCCCTGGAGGACGCCGGGCTGGTCAGATGCGACGTAGGATGGTGGTGTCGGCGGTCCGGCTGATCGAGGGTCTGGTGCGAACCTGCCGTGGAGTGATTAGCCTCCTCTGCGGTGATACCGGCGTGGATTGCTGAACATGCTCATCTCGGGTGGTGTGTCCGGATTGGTTGAATCCGTGGAGGCCAGCGCCGATGCCGCACGGCGTGATCCCGAACTCGACCCTGAGAAGCTTCGCGTCGCCCGTCTTTGGTTGGAGTACAAGCGCGGCGGTGACCGTCGGATCCGCGACGAGCTGATCGTCACCTACTCACCGCTGGTCAAGTACGTGGCCGGCCGGGTGTCGGCCGGCCTCCCCCATAGCATCGAGCAGGGCGACCTCGTCAGCTACGGCATGTTCGGGCTGATCGATGCCATCGAGAAGTTCGACACCGACCGCAAGATCAAGTTCGAGACCTACGCCATCACCCGGATAAGGGGAGCGATCATCGACGAGCTGCGCTCCATCGATTGGGTGCCCCGCTCGGTGCGGGCCAAGGCCCGGTCGGTCGAACGCGCCTACGCCAAGCTGGAAGCTCGCCTGATGCGCACCCCGACCGACGCCGAGGTCGCCAGGGAGATGGGTGTCTCGGACGCCGAGCTGCAGGCCGTGTTCAGCCAGATCTCCTTCGTCGGCATCGTGGCCCTTGACGAGGTCGTCTCGGGAGGCCAAGCCGAGCGCGGCGACTCGGCCACTGTTGGTGACACCTTGGCCGATCGGGGACCGGGACCGGTCGCGGCGTACGAGGTGGAGGAGATGAAGCAGATCCTGGCCGGGGCCATCAACCGGCTCGGAGACCGCGAGAAGATGGTCCTGAGCCTCTATTACTACGAAAGTCTCACCCTGGCCGAGATCGGCCAGGTCCTCGGAGTGACCGAGAGCCGGGTCTGTCAGATCCATACCAAGGCTGTTCTCCACCTGCGAGGTCGCATGTTGAACGACCGAGAGTCCGCCTGACAGCGACCTGGCGGCGCTCGTCGAGACCGGACGCCCGCGCCCGGCCGCGACTGCCGCCGGCGTGCGGCCCTGACTCGACCGTTCGAGCCCGTCGCTGTCGTTGCCTCCACGTCAGCCCCCGCGCCAGTGGTCAATTTGTTCGAATTGCTCGAACACACTGACCAGTGCTCGGCCCGGAGGCCGGAAGGCCGATCAGGCAGCCGGGCGGCCCGCTGTGCTCGCCACCGGCCGGGGTTCGAGATGGGCGCGGTGCGCTAGGATAATCCACCGGCCCTCGACTGGCGAGGCCGAGATCCCCCGACGCACCCACGGTCGCTGCTGCCCCACGGTGTCGGCGCAACGCGTCGGACAGGTGACATCAACCGATGGGAGGCAACCACGTGGCTGTCGTCACGATGAGACAACTGCTCGAGGCCGGAGTGCACTTCGGCCATCAGACCCGGCGCTGGAACCCGAAGATGCGACGGTTCATCTTCGGTGAGCGCAACGGTATCTACATCATCGACCTGAACCAGACGCTGGAACGGATCGAGACCGCCTACAGCTACGTGCGTGATCTGGTCGCCGGCGGCGGGTCGGTCCTGTTCGTGGGGACCAAGAAGCAGACCCAGGATCCGGTGGCGGACTACGCCGCCCGCTGTGGCATGCCGTACATCAACGAGCGCTGGCTCGGTGGGATGCTCACCAACTTCAACACCATCGCCGGGCGTGTCAAGAAGATGCAGGAGTACGAGCGGATGCGGTCCGCCGGCGACTTCGACGCCATGCCCAAGAAGGAGGCTCTGATCCTTTCCCGGGAGCTCGACAAGCTCCAGCGGAACCTGGGTGGGATCCGAGATATGGCCAAGCTGCCTCAGGCGGTGTTCGTGATCGACACCAAGAAGGAGCACATCGCCGTCACCGAGGCGAACAAGCTCGGCCTGCCGATCGTGGCCGTGGTCGACACCAACTGCGATCCGGACCTGATCCAATACGTGATCCCGGGGAACGACGATGCCATCCGGGCGGGCACCCTGATGTGCCGGGTCATCGCCGACGCCGTCGAAGAGGGTCGGTTCATCGCCAACCGCAAGGCGGCCCGCAACAACCCCGAGGCAGCCGCTCCTGCCGTTGTGGACCCCGAGGAAGAGGGCCGCTGGATGGAGCAGCAGGCGGAGGCCCGCCGGCAGGCGGCGGCGAAGCAGGCCGAGCGCGAAGCTCGCCTGGCCTCCGGATCCACCTCGGCGGCCGTCGACGCACCACCGGCGAACGCCGAGGCCGGCGCCGAGCCCACCGCCGAGCCCACCGCTCCGACAAGCCCGGCGCCTTCGACCGAGGCGCCTTCGACCGAGGCGCCTTCGACGGAGGCGCTGCCGACCGCCAGCACCGGTGCGGTCCCGACCGAGGCCGCGGCTGCTCCGGAGGCCGCGGCCAACCCGGCAGCCGCCGCCGAGACACCGGCCGTTCCGAACGCCTGACCGGAGCCCGGGAGCGACGGGAGAGCCCGTCGACTCGGGTTTGACACGCCGCAATCAGCCGCACGAATCAACCAGCACACGATGAAAGGGAGAAGCACCGTCATGGCAGAGTTCACGGCCAAGGACGTCAAAGCGCTCCGGGACGCCACCGGAGCGGGGATGATGGACGCCAAGCGCGCCCTGACCGAGAATGACGGAGACATGGGTGAGGCGTCGAAGTGGTTACGTGAGCGCGGCCTGGGCAAGGCAGCCGAGCGATCCGATCGTGAGAACGCGCAGGGGGCCATCGCCGTGGCCCGAGCTGCGTCGGGCGACGTGGCTGCGCTTGTCGAGTTGAAGTCGGAGACCGACTTCGTGGCCAAGTCGCCGCAGTTCACGGGATTCCTCGACACCCTGGCGCAGGCTGTTGCCGACAACGGGGAGAGCGCGATCGCGGCCGACAAGGACGCGGTCGACGACCTCAAGGTCTCGCTGAAGGAGAACATCGAGGTCGGTCAGGTGGCACGCTTCGAAGCCGCGCCCGGGAACGTGCTCGATACCTATCTCCACGTGCAGAACGAGCGCGGCGTGAACGGGATCCTGGTCGAGCTGGCAGGCGGCTCGGTCGAGTTGGCACACGACATCGCCGTCCACATCGCTTTCGGTCGCCCCGCCTATCTGAGCCGGGATGAGGTTCCCGCCGACCAGATCGGCGCCGAGCGCAGCGTCCTCGAAGCAGAGACACGCAACGAGGGCAAGCCGGAGAAGGCCTGGCCGAAGATCATCGACGGCAAGCTGAACGGCTGGTTCAAGCGGGTCCCCGGTGGCGTGCTCCTAGACCAGCCCTACGCCAAGGACGACAAGCAGACGGTGGCGCAGGTCATCGGCGATGCGACCATCGTCCGCTTCGCCCAGGTCACCATCGAGGGCTGACCGCCCGACCCCGCCAATCGTTGGCGCGTTCGCCCAGGAACGTTCCTGGGCGAAGGCGCGAACGTTGCCGGCGAGTGCGCAGCGGGCCGGTCGGTCCGCCGCCGGTGAGCAGACGCCACCGAGGAGGGCACCGGCGAGCAGCCGTGCCGGCCGGAGAGCGTGCCGACCCCCGGCTGGGGGTCGTGGGTCTGGGCTAGCATCGCCGTCTCGTGGGTCACGCGCCGAGGTCTTGGAAACGGGTCGTCCTGAAGCTGTCGGGCGAGGCGTTCGCCAGCGATGCGGCGGACGAGACCATCGACGGAGCGGTGGTAGAGCGTATCGCCAGGGAGATCGCCGAAGACCGGCTGGCCACCGGCATCGAGGTGGCCATCGTGGTGGGCGGAGGCAACATCTGGCGGGGCGCCACGGGGTCGGCCACGGGCATGGACCGGGCCACCGCCGACTACATGGGGATGCTGGCCACGGTCATCAACGCCCTGGCGTTGCAGGACGCTCTCGAGCGTCTCGGCCAACCCACCCGAGTCCAGACGGCCATCGGCATGTCGCAGATCGCCGAGCCGTACATCCGTCTCCGGGCCATCCGGCACCTGGAGAAGGGGCGGGTCGTCATCTTCGCCGCCGGGACGGGGAACCCGTTCTTCACCACTGACACCGCGGGGGCGTTGCGGGCGGTGGAGATCGAGGCCGACGTGCTGTTCAAGGGCACGCACAGTGGGGTGGACGGCATCTACGACGCCGATCCGCGCACCCATCCCAAAGCCGTGCGGATCGACGAGATCGGCTACGGGCAGGTCATCGCCGACGACCTCCGGGCCATGGACCTCACCGCCATCACACTCTGCAAGGAGTACGATCTGCCGGTCGTCTACTTCTCCATCATGGAGCCCGGGAACCTCCGACTCGCCCTCCAGGGGGAGCAGATCGGTACGCTTATCCGGTAATGGAGGATAGCTACGTCGAAGCAGTGCTCGACGACACCCGTGAGAAGATGGCCAAGGCCCTGGAGCACACCCAGTCGGAGCTCGCCGCGATCCGGACCGGCCGGGCGGCTCCCGCCCTGGTCGAGAAGCTGCGGGTGGACTACTACGGTAGCGACGTTCCCCTTCAGCAGCTGGCCGGGATCCAGGCGCCCGAGGCCAAGCTGCTCGTCATCGTCCCCTACGACAAGGGTTCGCTCAAGAGCATCGAGAAGGCCATCGCCAACTCCGACCTGGGTGTGAACCCCAGCAACGACGGCACCGTGATCCGCCTCACCTTCCCGCCGCTGACCGAGGAACGCCGGCGGGCGATGGTGAAGGTGGCGCATGGCAAGGCCGAGGAGGGACGGGTGGCCATCCGCAACCTGCGCCGCTCGGCGCGCAAGGATGTGGAGGCGCTGGAGAAGGACGGCGATATCTCATCTGACGACCTGGAGCGGGCCGAGAAGGAGCTGGATCAGCTGACGCAGCACTACGTGGCGGACGTCGACCGGGTGCTCGATCACAAAGAAGGCGAGTTGCTCGCAGTTTGATGTGCCATTGCGCACCGCTCGGTCGGCGGCTGAGCGAGGAGGATTCGTGACGAACGAACGAAACGAGCGAGACCGCAGCGACCGTCGGCCCCCCGAGGGCGTGCGGATCATCGGGCCTGAGGAAGCTGAGGCCGCACTGAACGCCGGGCAGGCCGCCGGGCGCCGGTCAGAGGACGAGTTGCGCTTCGGCGACGTGCCGCCGGCACCGTCCGGGCCGCGCCCCCCGCACCGGTTCCCGCTGCCGCATTCGGTGGATCCGGCCGTCGCGGTGCCGCGTCCACCCCTTGCCCCGTTGCCGCGCGAAGAGCGGCAGGTCGGCGCCCGCGGCCGGGCGGTTCGCCCCGAGCAGGCCCACGACGCCCGCCCGTGGAACGAGCGCGGCGCGGCGAGTGCGGCGTCGGCCGCCGGCGAGCGGGTTCCCACCGCGGAGGAGGGGTCCGGCCCCAGCGATGCCTTGCCCGACCACCCGGCGCGTGGCGACGAGCCCTCGTACGGTGACGGCGACTGGTATGGCGAGGGTCCCGCCGCGGCCGGCTCGCCCGAGTGGGCGGGGTCGTCGGTTGCACCCACGGATCTGCCCGGTGGCCCCCCGCCGGCCGGGGGTGAAACGGTCCTGCCGGGCGCCCCTGGCTGGGATCCGTCCGCCACCAGCCCTCCCGCTCGCGCCTGGGATCCGTCCGCCCCCGGCGCCGCCGGCGCCCCCGGCGCCAATGGCCCCCCCGCCGCCGGCGCTCTGGCCTGGCCGGCCCCAGCCGCCGTCGGCCACGACGACGGCGATCCGACCCTGGCCACACCTGACCCGGGCCCCGAACCGCCCCTCGCGCCGGTGGACGACCCCTGGGCCTCGCTGCCGCCGCCGAAGCGCTGGGATCCCATGCCAGCCGGCGATCAGCAGTCGCCATGGCACGTGGAGGACCTGGCCGCCGACGAGCGCGTCGCCCCGGCTGCCGTCGTCGATGCCGTTGCGGGCATCGATCCGCAGGCGCCCAGCCCAGCCGGCCCGGCCGACTCGGCCCAGGACGCCGGCCCGGCCCAGGACGCCGGCCCGGCCCAAGACGCCGGCCCGGCCCAAGACGCGGGACCCCACCAACCCGGACCCCACGACGCCTACGGGGCCGGCCACGCCGGCGCGCCCGGCTCGTCATCCGCTCCGACCGATGCACCCGTGCCATTCCGACCCGACGAAGGGATCACTGTGACTGGAGGCTTCGGGACTGAGCTCCCGCACTGGACCGACCCGCCCACGGGCGAGGTCCCCCGCATCCTGCCCGATCAACCGGACCCCGATCCTGACGACCTGGCTGCCTGGCAGGCTCTCGGGTCACGAGGAACGAGGTGGCGTGACGGCGCCAGCGACTGGGACGACGTCGACGAGCTCGGCGAGCTCGGCAGCGACGAGACCCGCGTCGGCGCCCTGGACCAGTCACGCACCGACCACTCCGACCTGTACTCCTTCGACGCCGAGTTCGAGCGCCTGGAGGAGGAGCGCTCAGGGAGTCACCGGGCGATCTCCGGCAGCCAGCCCGTGGTGGCAGTCGACGACGACCTCGACGGTTTCGACCAGTTCACCGATGAGGACCTCGAGCCGGCGGCGCCGGTCGCCGAGGTCGGCCGCGTGCGTGCCGGGGTCCGCCCGCCGCGCCGGCCGACCACCGGCCAGGTGCCCGGCTACAGCAACGGGCCGGGCGGTGGCAACGAGAACCTGGGCTCGCGCCTGGTCGTCGGCATCGGCCTGGTCGTCGTCCTCATCGTCTTCTATGTCATCGGGCCCAAGGCCCTGCTCGTCCTGGCCACCGCCTTGGTGGTGGCGTGCGCAGTCGAGGCCTACGGCATGCTGCAGCGCTCCGGGTTCCGGCCGGCCACGCTCCTCGGGTTGGTCGCCACCGCCGGCGTCATGTTCGCCGGGTACTGGCGAGGGCCCGCCGCCCTGCCGCTGATCACCGCGTTGGTGTTCGTGGTGGGCATGCTCTGGTACCTGCTCGGCATCGTCGAGGCGCGGCCCCTCGCCAACGTGGCCGTGACGACCAGCACGTTCGTGTGGATCGGCCTGCTCGGCTCCTACGCCGGGCTGCTGCTGCGCGCCCACGACGGCAAGGGGCTGTTCCTCGGCGCCGTCCTCCCGGCGGTGGGGGCGGACATCGCCGCCTACTTCGTCGGCAGCCAGATGGGCAGCCGGCCCATCGCCCCCAAGATAAGCCCGGGCAAGACGGTCGAGGGCGTCATCGGTGGCGGCGTCGTCGCCATCGTGGTCGCCCTCATCGTCGGCCACGTCGTGTCGCCGTGGGGCGGGTTGAAGCACGGTCTGTTGCTCGGCATCGTCGTGGCCGTGATCGCGCCCATCGGCGACCTGTTGGAGTCGATGATCAAGCGTGACCTGAGCGTCAAGGACTCCGGCACCATCCTGCCCGGTCACGGCGGAGTGCTCGACCGCTTCGACTCCATCCTCCTCGTCCTCCCGGCCGTCTACTACCTGGCCTCGTTCTTCAACCTGGTCCACTGACCGGGCCACGGCCCCGACCCGAAGCGACGGTGCGGGGATGAAGACGGTCAGCCTGGTCGGATCGACCGGCTCCATCGGCACCCAGGCCATCGAGGTGGTGGCGGCCGAGCCCGACCGCTACCGCGTCGTCGCCCTGGCGGCCATCCGCTCGGTCGATCGCCTCGTCGCCCAGGCCGTCAGCCTGCGGCCCGATCGTGTCGCCATCGCCGATGCCACCCGGGCGGCCGAGGTCCGGGAGCGGGTCCCGGCGGGGGTCGAGGTGCTGGCCGGTCCCGACTCGCTGGTCGAGGTGGCGTCGGGTGCCGACGTGATCGTCAACGGCGTGGTCGGCTTCGCCGGCCTCCCCGTGACCCTCGCCGCCCTGGCCGCCGGGACCCGCCTGGCCCTGGCCAACAAGGAGTCGTTGATCGCCGGCGGCCCCATCGTGCAGCTGGCCCGGGCCACGCCGGGCGCCGAGATCATCCCGGTGGACTCCGAGCACTGCGCCATCCACCAGTGCCTGCGAGCCATCCTGAGCCCGGAGCAGATGGCGGCCCTCCCGCGCCGCGGCGGCGACCGCCTGGCCCGGGTGGTGCTGACCGCCAGCGGCGGGCCGTTCCGGGGGCGCCAGGCCCGCTCGCTGGCCGAGGTCACCATCGACGATGCCCTTGCCCACCCCACGTGGAAGATGGGCCCGAAGATCACCGTCGACTCCTCCACCTTGATGAACAAGGGCCTGGAGGTGATCGAGGCCCACGAGCTGTTCGGCGCCGACTACGACGCCATCGACGTGGTGGTGCACCCGCAGTCGATCGTGCATTCCATGATCGAGACCTCTGACGGGGCCACCCTGGCCCAGTTGTCGCAGCCGGACATGCGGCTGCCGATCGGCTACGCCCTGGCCTATCCCGATCGCGCCGCCGTGCCGTTCGGCGCCATCGACTGGGCCACGCTCGGCCGCCTGGACTTCGAGCCGCCGGATCGGGAGGGTTTCCCCTGCCTGGACCTCGCCTACGCAGCCGGCCGGGCGGGCGGTACCGCGCCGGCGTTCCTCAATGGGGCCAACGAGGTGGCCGTCGACGCGTTCCTCAACCAACGCATCAGATGGGTCGACATACCGGTCGTGATCGCCACGGCCCTCGATGCCTACATTCCGATGTCGCCCACTAGCGTGAACGACGTGCTCGACGCCGATGCTGCTGGACGGGACCTCGCCCAGCGGGCGGTGGACCAGCGGGCTGCGATCACACCGTGAGCACGCAGGACCCCGTCCGGCCGTCGCGCGGGCCGAGCGAAGGGGAATACCAGACCCTCCGGGAGACGCTGCAGGCCGACCCGTTCGGGCTGGCCAGCCACCCGTTCGAGGACGCCGGCGAGCCGGTCGCGCCCCCCAAGCACCCCGCCTGGGCGCTGGTGCGCCTGGTGCTGGTGGTGGCGTTGATCCTGGGTGCCGGCTATGCCGCCGGGGTGGGCGAGACCCTCCTCTTGGTCCTCGCCCTCATCGTGTGCATCGTGGCCCACGAGCTCGGCCACTACATCATGGCCAAATGGGCGGGGGTCAAGGTCACCGAGTTCTTCGTGGGCTTCGGCCCCCGCCTGTGGTCGGTGCGTCGCGGGGAGACGGAGTACGGGGTCAAGAGCATCCCCCTCGGTGGCTACTGCCGGATCGTCGGCATGTCGAACCTCGAAGAGGTCGACCCGATCGACGAGCCACGCACCTACCGGCAGGCGTCCACCTGGCGCCGGCTGAGCATCGTGTCCGCCGGATCGGCCATGCACTTCCTGATCGCCATCGTGGTGCTGTTCGCCATGTTCTTCTGGACCGGCGACCAGGGCAACTACCTGGCCCCCGCCGCAGATGCGCCCATCGCGGCGATCGACGGCCTGGCCAACGGGCCCAGCCCGGCGGAGGACGCCGGCTTCCGTCCCGGTGACCGCATCGAGGCCATCGACGGGCATCGCTTCCCGACCTGGTCGGCGCTGACCGCGTATATCCAGGCCCATCCCGGCACCCGCCTGGACGTGACCGTGCGGCGGTCCGGCCACCTGGTGGCGCTCTACCCGGTGCCCGTCGACCTGTCGAAGGTGACCATCGCCGGGCCGGCCGGCCAGGGGCTGGTCCGTCCCCGCGCCCCCACCGGGTTCCTCGGCATCCAGACGTCCGCTCTCAGCCGGCCCGGTCTCACCGCTTCCATCAGCGACGCCGGCGGCGCCTGGGTCAGCGTGTCGGCGCGCACCCTGCATGCCCTCGGCCACCTGTTCACGCTGAGCGGTGCCCACAGCTACATCCACATGTTGAGCAGCAAGCAGGCGGCCGACAACCCGAACAACTCGGTTCGCTTCTCGTCGCCAGTGAAGGTCGTGCAGCTGTTCCACCAGGCCGGCCAGGACGGCCTGTCGACCGTGCTGTACCTGCTCGCCGTCGTCAACATCTCCCTCGGCATCTTCAACCTCGGGCCCCTCCTGCCCCTCGACGGAGGGCACGTGGCCATCGCCGCCTACGAGGGTGTCCGCTCCCGGCGCCGCCGGTACCGCGTCGACCTGGCCAAGCTGCTGCCGCTGTTCTATGTAGCCATCGCCGCCATCGTCTTCCTGGGGGCCACCTCCCTGTTCCTCGACATTCGCGATCTGGCCACCTGAGTGAGTGGCGGGGCGGCGGTACCATTCGGGATGAGATGGTGACCTCCCGATTTCCCCGTCGTCCCACCCGCCAGCTTATGGTCGGCACGGTTCCCGTGGGTGGGGGCGCCCCCGTGACCGTGCAGTCAATGACCATCACCAAGACCGCAGACGTCGACGGCACCCTGGCCCAGATCTACGCGCTCAGCGCGGCGGGAGCGGACATCGTGCGCTGCACCTGCAACGAGCGGGAGGCGGCCGAGGGCCTGGCCCGCATCGTGCCCCGTAGCCCCGTCCCGATCGTCGCAGACATCCACTTCCACGTGGAGATGGCGCTGGCTGCGCTCGACGCCGGCGTCGACTGCCTGCGGCTCAACCCCGGGAACCTGCGCAAGCCGGAGGAGATCAAGCTGGTGGCCCGAGAGTGCAAGGATCGGGGTGTCCCGATCCGCATCGGGGTCAACGCCGGGTCACTGCACAAGGACGTGAAGGAGAAGCACGGCGGCGCCACCCCCGAGGCCCTGGTCGAGTCGGCCCAGATAGAGCTGGCCTACTTCGACGA
This sequence comes from Acidimicrobiales bacterium, assembly GCA_965276635.1. Taxonomy (GTDB): domain Bacteria; phylum Actinomycetota; class Acidimicrobiia; order Acidimicrobiales; family Palsa-688; genus CBDIBC01. The sequence continues at coordinate 158,669 of CBDIBC010000004.1, forward strand.
GGTCGGCTTCGACGACGTCAAGATCTCCGTGAAGGCCTCGAACGTGCCGCTGATGGTCGAGGCCTACCGGCAGCTCTCGGAGGTCACCGATCACCCCCTGCACCTGGGCGTCACCGAGGCGGGGCCGCCACCGGCGGGCACCATCAAGGGAACCGCGGGCATCGCCACCCTGCTGTCGGAGGGCATCGGCGACACCATCCGCTACTCCCTGACCGCCGACCCTGTGGAGGAGGCCAAAGCCGGCCGGGTCCTGCTGGAGGCGCTTGGCCTCCGCGAGCGCAAGGGCATCGACCTCATCGCCTGCCCGGCCTGCGGCCGGGCCGAGATCGACGTCTACAAGGTGGCCCAGGAGGCGCAGGCCGCGCTCGAAGGCCGCGACATCCCGCTCCAGGTGGCCGTGATGGGCTGCGTGGTGAACGGCCCGGGCGAGGCCGGGTCGGCCGATCTTGGCATCGCCGCCGGGAAGCATCGCGGCCATCTGTTCATCCGCGGCAAGATCGTGCGCGTCGTCCCCGAGGACGAGATGGTCGCCGCCCTGGTGGAGGAAGCCGAGAAGCTGGTGAAAGAGGGCTTCGACGCCCGCCTGGCCGCCGCTGACTCGTCGGCCGAGGGCGAGGCGGAGAAGGATCGGCGGGACTTGCTCGATGCCAAGGGCGACGACGCGAACCACAGCGAGGCCCTCGTCGAGCTCATCGACAAGCGCCTGGCCGCCGGGGACGCCTGACCGCCGGCGCGAAACTCGGGTGCGAGCAGCGCCTGTCGCGCCGAGACTGGGTCCGTGCCCGTCATCATCCGGCTGATCGAACCCGACGAGGTCCCTGCCTTCGTGCGCTCACTGCAGGTGCCGTTCCTGGCGGTGGCCGACAACCACGCCATCGACTACTGGACCGCGTACCTTGAGCCCGATCGGACCTGGGTCGCGGTGGACGGCGATCGCATCGTCGGCAACTGCTGCGTGTTCAGCCGCGATGTCACCGTGCCCGTTCGGCCCGAGCAGCCGGCGTCGACGATCCCCCTCGCCGCGGTGAGCGGCGTCGGCGTCCACCCCACCCACCGGCGCCGCGGCCTCTTGCGGCGAATGATGGGAGCCATGTTCGACGACGCCTATCGGCGCGGCGAAGCCGTCACCGGGCTGCTCGCCTCGGAGTCGGGCATCTACGGTCGGTTCGGGTACGGCCTGGCCACCCGGGCCGTCCGCCTGGCTCTCGACACCGACCGCTCGGCGTTCGAACGGCCCGGTCCGGACGTCGCCATCCGGCTGCTCGACCCCGCCGAGGCAGCCCTTGACCTCCCTGGCCGCTTCGACCGGCTGCGGCGCCGCCGCGCCGGCGAGGTGAGCCGCGACGAAGCGACCTGGCACACCGTCTTCGTTGACCGTCCCGAGAACCGTCGTGGGGCAGGCGGGCGCATGTACGCGGTGTGCGACGACGGCTTCGTCTGCTACCGGGCCCGCGCCCTGCCCGATGCCGGCCGCGGGGAGACCACGCGCGTCGAGGTGCGCGAGCTGTACGGTGCCACCGCCGACATCGAGTCGGCCCTCTGGCGGTTCGTGCTCGACCTGGACCTGGCCGACGAGGTGTGGGCCTGGCCCCGTCCCGTCGACGATCCCATCGCCTGGCGCCTGGCCGATCCGCGCCGGTTGCGCACCCTGGCGGTGGCCGACTTCCTGTGGTTGGGCGTGCTCGACACTGCGGCTGCGCTCCGGTCCCGCGGCTACGCGCAGGAGGGCCGGCTGGTGCTCCGGGTGGTACCGCCGCTCGGCCCCCCGCCTCGCGCCGACCAGGCTGCGGCGAACGACGCCGCCGTCGGGGCCTGGGTGCTCGAGGTCGGCGGCGATGGCGTCGGGGACTGCCGGCGGGCCGCTCCCGCCGACGCGGTTGACGTGGCCGTGGATCTCTCCGACCTGGGTGCCCTGTACCTGGGCGGCGTGACCGCGTCGACCCTGGCCGCGGCCGGGAGGATCGCGGAAGAGCGCCCCGGCGGCCTCCGACGCGCCGACCAGCTGCTCGCCACGACCGTGGCACCGTTCACGGCCACCGCCTTCTGAGTGGCTGTCGCCGCGACCGGTAGCGTCGTCGGCTATGGCATCTCCGCTGACCCCGCGCGCAAAGGACTTCCCCCGCTGGTACCAGGATGTCATCGCCCAGGCCGAGCTGGCCGAGAACGGGCCGGTGCGCGGCACCATGGTCATCCGTCCGTGGGGCTATGCCATCTGGGAGAGGATGCAGGCTGAGCTCGACCGGCGCATCAAGGAGGCAGGCGCAGAGAACGCCTACTTCCCCCTGTTCATCCCCGAGTCGTACCTCCACAAGGAAGCCGAGCACGTGGAGGGATTCAGCCCGGAGCTGGCGGTGGTCACCCACGGCGGCGGTCGGCAGCTGGAGGAGCCCGTCGTGGTCCGCCCCACGTCCGAGACCATCATCAACAGCTTCTTCGCCAAATGGGTGCAGAGCTATCGCGATCTGCCCCTGCTCGTGAACCAGTGGGCGAACGTGGTGCGCTGGGAGCTGCGCCCCCGCCTGTTCCTGCGGACCACGGAGTTCCTCTGGCAAGAGGGCCACACCGCCCATGCCGCCCACGACGACGCGCGTGCCTACGCCCTGCGGATCCTCACCGACGTGTACGCGGCCACCATGACCGACGTCATCGCCGTGCCGGTGTGGACGGGTTTGAAGACGGCACGGGAGCGCTTCGCCGGTGCCCTGCGATCGTGGACTTGCGAGGGGATGATGGGCGACGGGAAGGCCCTGCAGATGGGGACCAGCCACGAGCTGGGCCAGAACTTCGCCCAGGCGTTCGGCACCCGGTACGCCACCGAGTCGGGGGGCCAGGATTACGTGTGGCAGACCTCGTGGGGTGTCTCCACCCGGCTCGTCGGGGCCCTGATCATGGCCCACGGAGACGACGCCGGGCTGCGGCTCCCACCGGCGCTGGCCCCGGTGGAGGTGGTGGTCGTCGTCGTGCGCGACGACGCCGAGACCGCGTCGGCGGCGGCCGCGCTGGCCGCCGACCTCCGTCGATCCGGCCACCGGGTGCGCCTCGACGACCGGGTCGACGTGTCCTTCGGTCGACGGAGCATCGGTTGGGAGTTGAAGGGCGTGCCTGTCCGGGTGGAGGTGGGGCCTCGCGATCTGGCGGCGGGCACGGTCACCGTCGTGCGTCGGGACACCGCGTCGAAGCGGCCGGTTCCGCTCGCCGGCGTGGCGGCGGAGGTGGCCGCCGACCTGCAGGCGACTCAGGGCGACCTGCTCGCCGGGGCCCGCTACGAGCGGGATCGCCGCACTGTCTCGGTCGGTTCGGTGGCCGAGGCGGTGGAGGCGGCGGAGGGCGGCTTCGCCTCCCTCCCGTGGTCGGAGGTCGGCGCTCGGGGCGAGGACGAGCTGGCCCGCGCTGGGCTGACGGTGCGTTGCCTGCGCCGCCCGGACGGGATCCTGACCCACGTGGAGGACGATCCCGAGCTCCTCGCCCTGGTCGCCAAGGCCTATTGACACCCGGTCGCCGCAGCCCGGGTCCGCCCGGCCATCCGCCGGCCTCGGGGGCTATACTGGCCATCTCGGCAACGCCTGGGCGTGGTCGGATGTTGCATGAAGCACCCCGAAGCGTGGGCCAGTCCCGTTGCCGGCGAATGCCGGTTGGGGGAGCGGACCCACGTTTTTGTTTGCGAACCTTGACGACGGAGGAGGTGGTGATGGGCCCGAGTGACGCAATGCGCGACCTGGCCGAACCGCTGCTCGCCGCTGCCGGGCTCGAGCTGTGGGACGTGGAGGTCAGCGCCCACACCGTCCGGGTGCTGGTCGACCGTCCCGGGGGGGTGGACCTCGAAGCCCTCTCGGCCGCGTCCGCGGTCATTTCTCCACTGCTCGACGAGCACAGCCATCTGATGCCCGCCGATCGGTACCAGTTCGAGGTGTCGAGCCCCGGCATCGAGCGGAACCTCCGGACCGTCGACCAGTACCGTCGCTACATCGGCCAAGCGGTGTCGGTGAAGACCACGGCGCCGATCGGCGGTGATCGTCGTCTGCGGGGCACGCTCGTCGACGCCGATGCGGCCGGGATCACCCTGGCCCTCGACGGCGCCCCACCGGGGAGCCCACCCGTCGTCATCGCCCACGAGCAGATCCAGCGGGCCCGCACCGTGTTGGTGTGGGGTCCGACACCGAAGCCCACCGGTGCCAAGCCGGCCCGGGCGCGCCGCTCCGACGCGGCCGGCACGCCCGCCGTCGGCTGGCCCGCGAGCGGCCCATCATCAACCGGCCCAGACCCGAAGGACGCTCCATGAAAGACCAATTCGCCTTCCTCGACGCGCTCCAGCAGATCGCCAAGGACAAGGGGATCAGCGTGGAGGTGTTGCTCGACGCGCTGGCCAACGCACTGGTCGCCGCCTACAAGCGGATGCCCGACTCGGCCGAGGAGGCCGTCGTCACCGTCGATCCCGAGACGGGTGAGATCCGGGTGTACGGCCAGGAGCTCGACGAGGACGGCACCGTTGTGCGCGAATGGGACGACACGCCGAAGGACTTCGGCCGCATCGCGGCCCAGACGGCCAAGCAGGTCATCCTGCAGCGGATCCGCGAAGCCGAGCGGGACCTCAAGTACGAGGAGTACGCCGGCCGGGAGGGCGACATCGTCACCGGCATCATCCAGCAGAGCGACAACCGCTATACCCTCCTCGACCTGGGCAAGGTGGAGGCCCTGCTGCCCCAGGCCGAGCAGGTGCCCTACGAACGCTACGAGCACGGCGCTCGTCTGAAGGCGTACATCGTCGAGGTCCGCAAGACGACCAAGGGACCGCAGATCGTGGTCAGCCGCACCCACCCCGGGCTGATCAAGCGCCTCTTCGAGCTGGAGGTACCCGAGATCTCCAGCGGCGTGGTCGAGATCAAGGCGGCGGCGCGTGAGCCGGGCCATCGCACCAAGATCGCCGTGTGGTCCAACGATTCGAACGTCGATCCCGTCGGCGCCTGCGTCGGTGCCCGCGGGGCCCGGGTCCGGATGGTGACCAACGAGCTGCGCGGCGAGAAGGTCGACATCGTGCCGTTCTCCGACGACTCGCGCGAGTTCGTCATGCGGGCCCTCCAGCCGGCGAAGGTCAAGGAGGTGCACCTCAACGATCTCGACGGCACGGCCACGGTGGTGGTGCACGACTTCCAGCTCTCCCTGGCCATCGGCAAGGAGGGTCAGAACGCCCGGCTGGCGGCCAGGCTGACCGGTTGGCGGATCGACATCAAGAGCGAGACCCAGATGGCGGAGGAAGAGGCCTACGCCAACCAGGACTGGGCCGAGGGTGAATGGGTCGAGAACGAGGCTGGCGAGATGATCTGGCAGCCCGCCGAGGGGGGCGACACCGTGTCCGCCGAGGCCTGGCAGCAGGGATCGCCTGACGACGAAGGATCGCCGTCGGACACTGCCGATGCTTCATCCCGCCAGGCTGGTGCATCCGGTGAGGCTGGTGCGCCGGGCCGGACCGAGGCGGACGCCAGGGTCACCGCCGCACCCGCCGACGGGCTCGCAGCCGGGGACGCTCCGGCGGCCCACCCGAACGGTGCCGACGCCGCCGTCCCGGCCGAGGCGCCGACCGCAGAGGTCGAGCCGTAGGACGGCGCGGTCCCCTGCGGACCTGCATCGGTTGCCGAGCCCGGCAGGGCACCGACGACCTGGTGCGTGTCGCAGCCCGTCCGGACGGTAGGCTGGTCGTCGACCGGTTGGCCCCCGGTCGTGGCGCCTGGCTTTGCCGGGATGTCGCAACCGAGGGTCCGGCGCTGGCCTGCGTAACAGCAGCCCAGCGCAAGCAAGCCTTCGGGCGGGCGCTGCGCCGATCGGTGGTCGCCGACAGACTCTGGTGGGCGACTGCTGGAGAACGTGAGAGGATAGATGAGACCCCGCCCACTGTGCGGGGTCCGGAGAAGGGACTGACCTAGCACTTGCCCAAGAAGATCCGGGTCTACGAGCTGGCACGCGAGCTCGGCCTCACGAACAAGGAAGCGCTCGATCTCTGCATCTCGCTGGGGATCGGCGTGAAGAGTCACTCCTCGAGCATCGAGGACCAGCAAGCCGACCGCGTCCGCCGCAAGGCCGACCGCGAGGGTCTTCGTCGCGACGTGCAGCCCGAGGAGGAGGCACCGGCGAAGGTTGTTCCGGCCAAGGCGCCAGCAGCCACGGCTCCTGCGGGCAAAGCGGTGGCCCCGCCGGCCGAAGCGCCCGCCACCGAGGTGGAGCCGGCGCCCGTGCCGGCCCCGCCCCCGCCCGTGCCGGCCCCCCTCGAGGTCGTAGCCCCGCCGGCGTCCCCCGTTCCGCCCGCGTCCCCGCCCCCGGTCACCGAGCCGGACCTGCCGGCGGCCGCCCCGGTGCCGAGCGCGCCGGCGGCGACAGCTCCCGCCCCGGTGGCCACGCCCGGCTCGACCGGGGGGCCCGGGCGCCCGCTCGTGCGCAGCACCGACCGCTCGACGCCGCCGGCCCGCAGTGATGCTCCGGCCCGCAGTGATGCTCCGGCCCGCAGTGATGCTCCGGCCCGCAGTGATGCTCCAGCCCGCAGTGCTCCGGCGATGGCCCCGACCCGTCCGGCGAGCGAACCGGCACCGCCGATGGCACCGGCTGCGGCCACCGCGCCTGCACCGGTTCGCCCCGACCTCGCATCCCGTTCCGACGCGCCCGCCGCACGTTCCGACCCCGGCACGCACCCGGTGGCGCCACCAGCAGCCGGCGGCGCCCGTCCCGGTCCGGTGCCCCCGAGTGGCGCTCGCCGCCCGGCACCGCCCGCAGCCGCCAGCGCCCAGCCCGCTCCCCCCGCCGTCAGCGCGCCTGGTGCACCGGGCGCGGGTGGGTCGATGGTGTCCCAGTCGGGCAAGCCCATCCCGCCGCCGCCCGGCGCTCGTCGCCCTCCCGTATCCCAGTCGGGCAAGCCCATCCCGCCGCCGCCCGGCCGCGGGCCGGGGGCTCGGCCTCCGGCGGGGGCCGGACGTCCGGCCGGTGCCGGCCGACCCGCGCCCGGTGGGGCCAGGCCCGGAGGTGGCTTCGCCGGCAGTGGGACCCGGGGTGGGCCGGGTGGCGCCGCCCGGGGCGGACCTGGTGCCGGGCCCGGCGGGTTCAACCGTGGCGGTCCCGGTGGCGGCGGTCCCGGTGGCGGCCCTGGTGGTCGAGGCGGACCGCCGTTCGGCGGTCGTGGTCGCGCCGGTGGTCGCCGTCCTGGACGGCGTCGTCGCCGGAACATCGAGGAGCTCGAGGCACAGGAGCTGACGACATACACGCCGTCGAGCGCGCCTGTCCCCGACGGCGAGGTCATCGTCGAGCGCGGCTCGACCGCCCAGGAGCTGGGCCCCAAGTTGAACCGCTCCGGCGCCGACGTCGTCCGGTTCCTGTTCCAGCAGGGCGAGATGGTCACCACGACCCAGTCGCTGTCGGACGACATGATCGAGCTGTTCGCCGACGAGGTGGGCGCCGTCGTGCGCCTGGTCGACCCCGGCGAGGAGAAGGAAGCCGAGCTGCAGGCCAAGTACTTCGACGACGAGGAAGAGGACGACGAGCTGCTGCGCACTCGCCCCCCCGTCATCACCGTCATGGGTCACGTCGATCACGGCAAGACCCTGCTCCTCGACCGCATTCGCGAGACGAACGTCGTCGCCGCCGAGGCCGGCGGCATCACCCAGCACATCGGTGCCTACCAGGTCACCTACCAGGAGCAGCTCCTGACGTTCATTGACACCCCGGGCCACGAGGCGTTCACCGCCATGCGAGCCCGAGGTGCCGAGGTCACAGACATCGTCATCCTGGTGGTGGCGGCGGACGACGGCGTCATGCCCCAGACCATCGAGGCGCTGAACCACGCCAAGGCGGCCGACGTGCCGATCATCGTGGCCATCAACAAGGTCGACCGTGAGGACTCCGATCCAAACCGGGTGATGCAGCAGCTCTCCGACCAGGGACTGGTCCCCGAGAGCTGGGGCGGTGACACGATCATGGTCCAGATCTCCGCCCTGCAGAACTTGGGGATCGACGACCTCTTGGAGCAGGTGCTGGTGGTGTCCGAGCTCGAGGAGCTGGTCGCTAACCCGGAGGGCAGGGCGCGCGGTGTCGTGCTCGAGGCCAACCTGGATCCCGGCAAGGGGCCGATGGCCACGGTCATCGTCCAGGGCGGGACCCTGCGGGTGTCGGACTTCGTGGTCGCCGGCGCCGCCTGGGGTCGGGCCAAGGCGCTGATCGACGACAAGGGTGACAACCTGAAGGAGGCACCTCCCTCCACACCGGTACAGATCCTGGGCTTCGACAGCGTGCCGGCGGCCGGCGACGAGTTCCGCGTCACCGACAAGAGCCGCACAGCGCGCGACATCGCCGAGCAGCGTGAGCAGCGCTACCGCGCCGCGGACCAGCGCCGGACGTCGTCGGCGACAGGCACCGGCGCCAAGCTGGAGGACATCTTCGAGCAGATCCAGCGCGGCGAGACGGCCACGCTGAACCTGGTCCTCAAAGCCGACACGCAGGGCTCGTTGGAGGCGGTCACCGAGAGCCTCAGGAAGCTGGAGCGCGACGAGGTCAAGCTCTCGTTCGTGCACCGGGCCGTGGGCGGGATCACAGAGAACGACGTCAGCCTGGCCGGCGCCTCGAACGCCACCATCATCGGCTTCAACGTCCGCCCCGACCGAGGCGCGCGCGACCTGGCTGGCGTGCAAGACGTCGAGATCCGGGCCTACGAAATCATCTACAAGCTGATCGAGGAGATCGAGAGTGCGATGGTCGGCATGCTCGCTCCCGAGTTCGAAGAGGTCATCACCGGCGAGACCGAGGTGCGCGAGATCTTCCGGGTCCCTCGCGTCGGCGCCATCGCCGGCTGCTACGTGCTCAACGGTGTGATCACACGCGGCTCGAAGGTCCGGTTCCTCCGCGACGGCGTCATCATCTGGAAGGGCACCATCACCTCCCTCAAGCGCTTCAAGGACGATGTCCGCGAGGTGCACGAGAACTTCGAGTGTGGCATCGGACTGTCGAACAACCAGGACCTGCGTCCCGGTGACATCATCGAGACCTTCGACGAGCGGGAGATACCGCGCACGTAGGCGATGCACGTCGCAGCTCTCACGGTCGATCTGCACCTGCCGGCGTCCACTCCCTGAAGGAGAAGCGGGCGGTGATCCGGCCGATGCTGGACGGCAGCCGCCACCGCTTCGGGGTGGCGGCGGCCGAGGTGGCCGACCACGATCGTTGGCAGCGCGCCCAACTGGGGATGGCAGCCGTGTCGGCCACCGCCAGCCACCTCGAGGCCCTGCTCGACTCGGTGGAGCGCTTCGTCTGGTCCTTCCCCGAGGCCGAGGTCATCGCCATCGAACGGACCTGGCTGGAGGTCGATCGATGATGGTGTCCCGCCTGGCGAGGCCGCGCCGATGAGCCCCGCTCGTGGCCGGCGCGGTCGTGACACCCAGGTACGGCGCTACCCGCGATCGGCCCGGGTCAACGAGATCCTGCGCGAGGTGCTGGCCGAGGAGCTGCGCGAGCTGGCCGATCTCGACGAGCGCCTCGGCCTGACCACCGTGACGTCCGTCGACTGCGATCCCGACCTCCGTCACGCCACCGTCTACCTCTCGTCGCTCGACGAACGGTCCACCGCGGCCCTGGCCGACCTGCGCGTGCGGCTCCAGGCCGCCATCTCCCGCCAGGTGCGCCTGAAGCACACCCCGCAGCTCAGCTTCGAAGCCGATCCAGCCATCCGCAGCGGCCAGCACATCGAGGACATCCTGCACTCCCTCGGGTCCGGATCTCCCGCTCCCGCTCCCGGGGCCGGCGGCGGTGTCGAGCCGCTCGAACCTCCTGCGTCCGGAGCCAAGAGCCCGGGGCCAGGCGATGGCTGACGGGCTCGTCGTGGTCGACAAGCCACCGGGCATGACCAGCCACGACGTGGTGGGCCGCTGCCGACGGATCTTTGCCCAGCGACGGGTCGGTCATGCCGGCACCCTGGATCCCGATGCCACCGGGGTCCTGCTCGTCGGCCTGGGACGGGCCACCCGGCTCATGCAGTTCCTGACCGGGTTGACCAAGTCCTATACCGGTGAGATCGTCCTGGGCACGGCCACGTCGACGCTCGATGCCTCGGGCCGGGTCATCGGCACCTGGGACATGTCGGCCGTCACCGTGGAAGCGGCCCGTACGGCCGCCTCCCGGTTCGTGGGCGACATCGAGCAGATCCCGCCCATGGTGTCGGCCATCAAGATCGACGGGCGTCGACTGCACGAGCTGGCCCGGGCCGGCATCGAGGTCGACCGGCCGCCCCGGGCCGTCACCGTCGCCCGCTTCGACCTGCAGGACCTCGAGCTGCAGGGCCTCGGGCTGCCGGATCCCGACCTGCGGGATCCGGACCTGCGGGGCGCGGCCGCCCGGTACTCGGGCGGCCCGGTCCCCGTCCTCCGGTTCGCGGTGGACTGCTCGTCGGGCACCTACGTGCGCAGCCTGGCCGCCGATCTCGGTGCCGCGCTCGGCGGGGGTGCTCACCTCCGCCGGCTACGTCGCACCGCCGTCGGCCGTTGGACGACAGCCGACGCCGTCGCCCTCGACGAGGTCGGACCCGACGCCGTCCTCCCGCCCGCCGCCGTGGTCGCCGGCCTGCCGACCCTGGTGGCCGACCAGGAGGTGGCCGACGCCGTCAGCCACGGCAAGGTCCTCGACGCGGCCGACGTCTCCGCCGCGGGGACCGGACCGTGGGCGGTGGTGGACGGTACGGGCGACCTGCTGGCCGTCTACGAGCAGCACGGGCCCGGTCGGGTCAAGCCCCGGTTGGTGCTGGCGGCGTCCGACCGGTCAGCGCCCGGGGATCGTTAGTCTCTCCCGGGATGGAGGTCGTCCACCAGCCCGGGCCCTGCCCGGTCTTCGCCCACGGCACCATCGTCACGGTGGGCGCCTACGACGGCGTCCACCTCGGCCATCGCCGGCTCATCGCTGCCGTCCGGGAACAGGCCGAGCAGGCCGGCGCGGCATCCGCCGTGGTCACCTTCGACAAGCACCCGGCCAGTGTCGTGCGCCCTGACAGTGCTCCCGCGCTGCTCACCGACCTCGACCAGAAGCTGGAGCTGCTCGCCACCACGGGCGTCGACTGCAGCGTCGTCGTCCATTTCGACGAGGCACGCGCCCACGAATCGGCCGAGGACTTCGTGCAGTCGGTCCTGGTGGACTGCCTGGCTGTCCGCCAGGTGGTCGTCGGCCACGATTTCCACTTCGGGCACAACCGGGCCGGGGACGTGGCCCTCCTCGTTCGCATGGGGGAGAAGCTGGGCTTCGAGGTTGAAGGTGTCGAGCTGTTCGGCGTTCGCGACGGTGATGCCGCCGTGTCGTCCACCCGCGTCCGACGGCTCCTCTCGGTCGGCGATGTGGCGGGCGCGGCGGCGCTGCTCGGTCGGGACCACGAGGTCCGCGGCGTGGTGGTCCACGGCGACGCCAGGGGTCGCGAGCTCGGGTATCCGACGGCGAACGTGGCCGTCCCCGCCGAGATCGCCCTGCCGGCCGACGGCGTCTACCGAGGCTGGTTCCAGGGCGACGACGGTGCTCGTCGGCCGGCGGCGCTATCCCTCGGCCGCCGCCCCACGTTCTACGTCGACGCCGACCTCTCGCTCCTCGAGGCCCACCTGCTCGACTTCGACGGCGACCTGTACGACCAGCACGCCCGGGTCGGCTTCGGCGCCCGGTTGCGAGGTCAGATGCGCTTCGACTCGGTCGACGACCTGATCGCCCAGATGGGCCGTGACGTCGAGGCCACCCGGTCGCCCTGATCCGCCCGGCGGCGGCGGGAGCACGACCACCGTCGTCCAGGCCTTCCGTGGCGGACGATCCGACGTTGGACACTGCTCGTAGGGGAGATACCGCCCGTTCGTCGGCCGGCCGCCATGGCGTATCAAGTATCCAGCCGCCACGTCGTCTCCGTGCTCACGTGGTCGGCTCTTCTCGATCTCCTTGCCCCCGTCCTTGCGGATAGCCTCCGCCTGCAGGCGCCCTCGGGCAGCTCCAAGGGCTGGTCGATTGGCGCAGTGCCTCTCAGTCGGTCCCGATCCTTGCCGACGACCTCACCGACCGTGTCGGCAGGCCAATTGTCCACCTCTCCCAAGGTGGTCCCCCGGGCTGCGAACGCTGCTCTCCCAGGAATTATCCGGTACCAGCGACCTGGGGTCCGGCCAACGCTTGGTGACCCCCGACGGAGGTCACTTCTGGGTAGGCATTTCGTACCTGCCTGGGCAATCAGGGTCAGAGTCCAGTCTGGGCCGCCACCAAGCCAACGACCATACCCCGGACGCTCTCCCGCTCGGCTGTTGCTGACGTCATCGGTCGACCGGCGTTCAGCGAAAGGAAGTGGCCACCATCCGGCTCTACCTTGCCGTCGGCGAAGAGGAGGAGGCAGCCGAGCTGCGGGCTGCGAGCAGACATCGTGGCCTTCCCTCCCGCACTCGACGCCATCAAGGTGGGAGAGGGCGTGCGCAACGGCGCGATCGCGATCCGTGGTGGCGTCCTGCTGCGGAATACCACACAGCCCAGGCCGTGTCTGACTCGCGGTGATGTTCATCAAGTCAAAATTCACCGAAGCGTGGCGGAACATCTGCCATGACCTCCCAGCGTGGGGTGAGACTACCGCCAACACCTATGGGCCCCCCGAGGCAGAGTCCGTTGACGGCGGAGCCACGTTGAGCGTATCATCAACTACGAGGCGTGGCGATCGCCACGGCGGTGGTGGTTAGTGCAGGCCGCTTGGCGGCCGAAATAGGGCCTCCGCTATTCACGCCAAGTAGTTCAATCATTGTGCCTAAAGGAGGCAAATACATCCCATCTTTCGGAAAACAGCTTCGCCCCTGATTGCGGCGGCCGCTCTTACTACCTCCTACGGGCGGTTTGTCCGGAGCCGTGCGATACTCCAGCTGCCCCAACCGGGCCTGTCGGCATCAGCTAAGCGCAGTTCAACGCTCTGTTCGGACCTCGTTGCACTGAAACAGTAGTGGATCCGAGCACGGTCATCAGCAACCGCCCACCAACCGCCCCCCTGAACTGCGACTATATTTTGCCTGGACGGCTAGCATCACAGCCGTGAGAACGATCTCTATTTCTCACTGACCACAACGAGCTGCAAAATGGAATTTTCTAACTGACGAAGAGGGGAAGGTAACCATTGTGAAGAGCATGAGGATTTCAGCCGCAGCCGCTTGCCTTGCCGGGACCCTTGCAGCGACAACCTCCGTAGCTAACGCCGGAACTCCGGGGAACACCGGAATTAGCGGCTTCAAATATAATGCTGGGACGTTGTCTGCCACTGTCTACACGAACGGCTGGGCAAGACAAAATCTCGGCATAGGGTGGTCATTCTATTCGCCGACTGGCTCCCAATTCGGATCGGGAAGCGGTGCCTGCGACAATTCGACTCAGTGTGTAAGAGGGCCCAGCAGCGTCTTTTACGCCTACGGTAGCCAATGCCCTCAGCCGGGTGAATACAGTATCAAGGCCTTCGGAGAAGGAAATCTGGACGGCCTGTCTAACACGGCGGAGGCATTTATAGCCGTCAGCCAGGCCGCGATACACGCCGTAAGGCCCAACTGCTGACGTCGCACCCGGTCGACGCAAGCACTAATCATTCGCCATGGATCGCCATCACGGGACAGTTCGAGTTTCTAACAGACGAATCTCTGAGAGAGCAGGGACGTGCTCGTTTTAATGGCGCTCAAATTCCTTCGGATCCTCGCCCTCCTGCCCAGAAGGGCGAGGATCACCTAAAACTAGAAGTACGTTGGGTTTTCATTGCTAGACGAAACCCGTGGTGTTTATCAGTCATATCTACCTTTGATACGTTGCCCCCGAGGAGTCGAACAGACGCCGTGATCTGGACCGATAATAGCTCGGTTGGCGTTGACACCTTCGGTGAGCCGAAATGCGTGTTCGGAGTAGCAGAGCGGATAGGAACGTTGGGTTTAGCCACCCTGCTTCGCCCGGAATTGGTGCCGCTACCAGATAACGTAAACTGGTCAGAGGAGCTTCAATTCTCTGGTCAATTCGTAGAAAGTAAGATGGAGGTGTTCTCCGATATTGTCACTCTTGCCGCGGACTACTACGAGGTCGAGTATGATTCAGGAGACAACATTATAACCTCCGTATCTGCCGTACTTGACCGCGAGCCTGCAATGGTTCAACGGATCACGAACTGGCGAGCTGTTTATTAGGCTCAACTTGCCTGAGTCATTTCGTTAGTCCACGCAATAGGTAGGATGGTTGGCATTGACAATGCGTGATAATGACAGCGCCATGAAAGTAGAAGCTGCTAAGTACAACTAGAAGTTTTAACTAGTTGTGAGTATGAATAGTAAATGGTAGCGTACTATCATGGCTGCTCGGGCGATGTGGCTACCGTACCGAAGGCAACGACGATGAAGAGAGCGAAAGTCAGAATGTGGACTGCAGTGCGGTACTCGCAGACGCGATCGAGGTCGATCAGTTCCTCGTAGATGAGCCGGAGAACCATGCCCATCCCGATGATCGCGCCGATGAGGCGCCCGCGGCGGAGGAACATACTGCGCTGGTAGTTTATGGGAGCCAGGGAATGCGGTATTCGCGTTTCAAGGCACTGACATAAGCAGAAGTGCGGTGCTGGATGATTATGATGGCATTACTTACACAGACCCGTATTCTCCTTTGACATTCGGGTCCAACGGAAACTTGTGTGCAGCGTGGACTCATGTGAATACGGATAGCGGTGATACTGTTATGTGCGCCCAGATACACTCTTAGCCTAGTGGTCTCTCCACAAGGAGGCGTGGTTTGCGGCCTCGGAGACGTGTGACCTGGGAAGTGGTCCATCGCAGGCCGCAGGTGAGCAACAGCCGTCGGCGATAATTGTCGAAGTTCCGGAATCCGGGGGGGCGACTGCGGACCGGACGAGTCGGCGGGGCAGTTGCGTAGCCTGGCTCTCGGCTCTCTCAGAAGGGGGCATGAGCGAGGCATCCCATCGCATGGACAGACGAGGTGCCAGTGGTGCGGAGAGTGTCGGGATGCTGCGCTCTGTCGGCTTGCAGCCACTCATAGTCTCGGCCGAACGTCGTTTCAGTTTGAACTTCTGCATAGCCCATCGGCGAGGCTGCCGTCGATGCCCCATACGAGGAAGGACAGCTAGGGGCGGTAGAAGGACTTCCCTAGTAGTTTATTTGGTCTACCCTCGGGCCTGGGCGTTGATCGTCCGGCCGAGACCGGACAGGTCCGTGTCACTGCGTCGTTTGAGGTGCCAGTCCCGGTTCTTCTTGCCGATCGCTTTGCGACCCGTGGTGCTGATGCGCCGACATCGCGGCCGCCGCCGACGTACTCGACGCCGTCCGGTCGCCACCCCTCCTCTCGACGACAACAGCTGACTGACGCGCTTTCGCCGCTGAAGTGGTCGCAGCGATAGTGAACTCTTGCGCCGACGGCCAGGAGGCCGGCGCCGAACTCCCCACCGTAGAATCTGCCTCTGCCGTCCTTCACCAGGGCCTTCCGTGGCGGACAATGCGACGTTGGACAGCTGGTCAGATCTGTCACCAGACGAGGGCGCCGGCACCGGCGACGCCGACCGCCTCCAGGGCCACGGGAGTGGCACCGGGGGGCGCCACTACCGCGAGCAGGTCGCCCCCCAACCCGCACATGTGCTGGGTCGTCACGGCCAAGACGGCGCTGGTCGCCACGGCCGCATCGGCGGCGCTGCCCCCGGCGCGCAGAGCGGCCACGCCTGCCTCCGCGGCCCGCCGGTCGACTGCGCACACCATGCCCGAGCGGGCGCGCCCGGCCCCGGCGGTCGGGGCGGCGAGGCTCACGATTCCTCACCGGGCGGCCGCCGGTCCGCCTTGCGCCCCGCCTGGCGGCGCTTGGCGTCCAGGCGACGGTGCTTCGACGCCAGCGTCGGACGGGTCGGGCGGCGGTCCGCCTCCACGATCAATGCCTCCTCCAGCCGTCGGGCCAGCCGGGCCAGCGCCAGGTCCCGGTTCCTGCTCTGCGAGCGGCGGTCGCTCGCAGTCACCGACACCACCGGTCCCAGCCGACCGACCAGCAGCGAGCGCTCGGCATCCCTCAGCGTGGGGGAGGCGGCCAGGTCGAGGCGGACCTCGGCGCGCGTGTTGGCCGTGTTCACGTGCTGCCCACCGGGGCCGCCCGAAGCGCTGAACCGCCACTCCAGCTCGGAGGTGGGGAAGACCAGGCTCGGCCCTCGCGGTCGTCGGACCCGCAGCCCGTCGGGATCAGGCACGTGCGGGGCTGATAGGGTGATGGGCGGTCCGACGTAGCCAGGCGCGCCTGCGCTGCGGTACGGCCACGTTCGTCACATTCAAAGGAACACCTCTGCATGCCAGACAAAGCTGCCACGATAGCGACCTATCGTCTGCACGGGACCGACACCGGCTCCCCCGAGGTCCAAGTCGCTATCCTCAGCGAGCGCATCTCCCACCTGACCGAGCACCTGAAGGTCCATAAGGGTGATCATCACACCCGGCGAGGGCTCATGAAGCTCATCGGTCGGCGGCGGCGGCTGCTCGATTACGTCAGAGACAACGACGTCGAGCGCTACCGCGAGCTGATCGCCAAGTTGGGCCTGCGTCGATAGCGCATGACGAGCGGCCCGTCGGGCCGCTCGTCTCGCGTCGGGTGCGTGCGCCGGCGCACACGCCCCACGCTTAACGATTCACACCCACCGCGGCGGTCAGCGGTCAGCTGCCAGTCGAAGCGTCCCGACACCGACATCCGGTCGGCCGGCGGGGCCCCCCGACTGGGAACTGGCCCCGCCGCTCGAATGCCCGGCCATCGCCGGGTTCGAAAGGAGTGCACCATGAACGGTGCAACATCGGTGTCAGCACCGATCTCGGGGACGGACAAGTCCCTGTCATTCGAGACGGGCCTGCTGGCCCAGCAATCCCAGGGGGCGGTGGTCGGCCAGATCGGCGACACCGTCGTCCTGGTCACGGCCAACGCCGCCAACGGCATACGGGAGGGGATCGACTTCTTCCCTCTCACCGTCGACGTCGAGGAGCGGATGTACGCCGCAGGCAAGATCCCCGGCTCGTTCTTCCGGCGCGAGGGCCGGCCGGCAGACCAGGCCATCCTCACCTGCCGGCTCATCGACCGGCCCCTGCGGCCGAGCTTCGCCGACGGCTACCGGAACGAGACCCAGGTCGTCGTCACCGTGGTCGGCGCCGACCAGGAGAACCCCCACGACGTGCTGGCCATCAACGCGGCCAGCGCCGCGCTGATGCTGTCGGGCATCCCGTTCGAGGGGCCGATCGGTGCCGTGCGGATCGCGTTCACCGCCGAGGGTCAGTGGGCGCCGCACCCCACCTATCAGGAGGGCGACGACTCCGCCTTCGAGCTGGTGGTCGCCGGGCGCGTGCTCGACGGGGGCGATGTCGCCATCATGATGGTGGAGGCCGGCGGCACCGAGGCGGCCTGGGAGCTGTATCAGAACGGTGCTCCCAAGGTCACCGAGGAGGCCATTGCCGACGGCTTGGAGGCGGCCAAGACCTGGATCAAGGAGTCCGTCGACCTGCAGCGGGACCTGGTGGCCAAGGCGGGGACCCGTCCGCCCCTGTCGTTCGTCCCGCAGGTCGATTACGGCGAGGACGTGGCCGAGCGGGTCGCTGCCGTCGGCACGGACCGCATCGACTCGGTCACCACCATCACGGCGAAGGCTGAGCGCGAAAAGGCGACCGACGAGGTCATCGCGGCGATCATCGCCGAGCTGGCCGCGGAGCTCGAAGGCCGTGAGAAGGAGATCAAGGCCGCGGTCCGCTCGCTGACCAAGAAGCTGGTGCGCCAACGCATCGCCAGCTCGGGCATCCGCATGGACGGCCGCCAGGCCGCCGACCTCCGGCCCCTCTCGGCCCAGGTCGGGCTGCTGCCCACGGCCCACGGCTCTGGCCTGTTCCAGCGGGGCGAGACCCAGGTGTTGAACGTCACCACCCTTGGCATGCCCCGCATGGACCAGATCCTCGACACCCTCGGCGTCGACAGCAAGAAGCGCTACATGCACCACTACAACATGCCGCCGTCGGCCAACGGCGAGGTTGGCCGCGTCGGCAGCCCCAAGCGCCGCGAGATCGGCCACGGCCTGCTCGCCGAGCGAGCCTTGCTGCCGGTGGTGCCACCCCTCGACGAGTTCCCCTACGCGTTGCGCCTGGTCTCGGAGGTGCTGGCGTCGAACGGTTCGACCTCGATGGCGTCGGTCTGCTCGTCGAGCCTGTCGCTGATGGACGCCGGAGTCCCGATCAAGGCCCCGGTGGCCGGCATCGCCATGGGCCTGGTCAAGATCTCCGGAACGGAGACCGGCGGCGGGGATGACACCTACATCACCCTGACCGACATCCTCGGCGCCGAGGATGCGTTCGGCGACATGGACTTCAAGGTGGCCGGCACGTCCGAGTTCGTCACCGCCCTGCAGTTGGACACCAAGATCGACGGGCTCCCCGCCGACGTGCTGGCGGCCGCCCTGCGCCAGGCTCGCGATGCCCGCCACACCATCCTCGGGGTGATGCACGACACCCTGGCCGCACCCCGGGACGAGGTCGGTCCGACCGCGCCCAAGATCGTGAGCCTGGAGATCCCGATCGACAAGATCGGCGAGGTCATCGGGCCCAAGGGCAAGGTCATCAACGCCCTGCAGCAGGAGACCGGTGCCGACATCAACGTCGACGACGACGGCCAGGTCGGCACCGTCACCATCGGCGGCACCGATGGCGCGGCCGTGGCCGAGGCTCGCCGCCGCATCGAGCTGATCCTCGATCCGCCCAAGGCCGAGGTCGGCGCCGTCTACCGCGGCCGGGTGGTGAACATCACCAAGTTCGGTGCGTTCGTCAACATCCTGCCCGGGCGCGACGGCCTGGTCCACATCTCCAAGCTGGGTCGGGGCAAGCGCATCGACAAGGTGGAGGACGTGGTCGACCTAGGCGACGAGATCGAGGTCCGCGTCGACGACATCGATCCCCAGGGCAAGGTCTCCCTCTCGCTGACCGGCGACAGTGACGGCGTCGGTGCATCCACTCCGCCCGCCGTCAGCAGCCGTCCGGCCGCCAGCGGGGGCGACCCGCCAGCCGTCAACGGTGGGGCACCTGCCGTGCCAGTCGCGTCCTTCGAGGACAGCTGGGAGGAGGAAGCGACGGCGACCTTCGGCGACCTGGGGCCGGCCGACGTGGCGTCGGGCGGCGGGGGCGACGATCGTGACCGCGGCCCGCGCCGCAACCCGCGCCGTCGGCGCCCATGACGCCGGGGGCGGCCCAGGCGTGGTGACCCAGGCCACGCCGGCCGTGGGCGCCCTGGCCGCCACCCAGATCGACAGCGGGCTCACCGTCGTCACCGAGCGGATGCCCGACGTCCGCTCGGTGACGATGGGGTTCTGGGTCGGCACCGGATCCGTCGACGAGGCGACGGCCGAGGCCGGCGCTTCCCACTTCCTCGAGCACCTCCTCTTCAAGGGGACACCGACACGCAGCGCCCGCCAGATCGCCGAGGCGGTCGATCGCGTCGGTGGCGACATGAACGCGTTCACCGCCAAGGAGTACACCGCGTTCTACCTGCGGGTGCTGGCCGACGACGTCGACCTGGGCCTCGACATCCTCTCGGACATCATCTGGTCGCCGTCGTTCCGCCCCGGCGAGGTGGAGGCCGAACGTCAGGTCATCCTCGAAGAGATCCTGATGCAGGCCGACGAGCCGGCCGACCTCGTCCACGACGAGCTCCTGGCTGCGCTCTTCCCGGATCATCCGCTCGGGCGCGAGGTGCTCGGTGAGGCACCG
The DNA here is from genome assembly GCA_965276635.1 of Acidimicrobiales bacterium. GTDB lineage: Bacteria > Actinomycetota > Acidimicrobiia > Acidimicrobiales > Palsa-688 > CBDIBC01. The sequence continues at coordinate 178,414 of CBDIBC010000004.1, forward strand.
ACCGTGCGGGCCATCAGCCGCGACCGCATCGCCGCGTTCCACGCCGAGCACTACCGGCCCGCCAACCTGGTGTTCGCGGCAGCCGGCAACGTCACCCACGATCGCATCGTCGACGGGATCGCCGCCCGGAGCGGTCAGACGTCCGGCGGGGCGAGCCCCCATCGGCGCCCCCCGGACCCTCGTCGCCGCCAGCTCCGCCGAGTCGTACGGCGCCAGACCGAGCAAGCCCACCTCGTCCTCGCCGTGCCCGGCCCCGATCGCCGAGACCCGGACCGCCACGCCCTGACCGTGGTCGATCACGTCCTCGCCGGCGGCATGTCCAGCCGCCTCTTCCAGTCGGTGCGCGAGGAGCGGGGCCTGGCGTACTCGATCTACTCCTACCGTCTGCACTACGCCGGCGCGGGAGCCGTCGCCGTCTATGCCGGCACCTCGCCCGACCATGCCATCGAGGTGCTGGACCTCGTCTGCGAGGAGATGGAGCGGCTCGCCGCCCACGGGGTCACGCCTGACGAGCTCGACGGGGCCCGCAGCCACCTCCGGGGCGCGTTGGCGCTCGGCCTGGAGGACTCCGGTGCCCGCTGGAGCCGCATCGGCCACGACCAGTTGATGCACGGCCGCGTCCCTGACCTCGAAGAGCTGGAGGCGCGGATCGCCGGGTTGACCCTCGAGCACGTCAACGAGGTGGTCGGTCGCTATCTCGGGGCCGATCCCACACTCGTCGCCGTGGGACCCTTCGACGAGGGAGACCTGGTCCGTTGAGTGCGGTGCGGGTCGTCGTCCTCGGGGCCGGCGGGCGCATGGGGTCCACGGTGTGTGATGCGGTGGCTGCCGACCGCGACCTGCAGCTGGTGGCTGCGGTCGACCCCACCCACGCCGGCCAGGCGATTGCCGGTGTGGGCGTGCTCGCAGGGTTGGCCGACCTCGACTCTGAAGGCATCGACGTGGCCATCGACTTCACCGCGCCGGCCGCCGTGGGGGAGAACGTGGCGTGGTGTGCCACGGCGGGCGTCCACGCGGTGGTCGGCACCAGTGGGTTGGGTGACGACGACCTGGAGCGGTTCCGGCGCCTGTTCCCCGAGACCGGGCCGCTGGGTTGCATGGTGGTGGCGAACTTCGCCATCGGCGCTGTGCTCATGATGCGCTTCGCCGAGCTGGCCGCCCCCTGGTTCGAGACGGCCGAGATCGTCGAGCTGCACCACGACGGCAAGCGCGACGCCCCGTCGGGCACGGCGCTGGGCACGGCTCGGCGCATGGCAGCCGCGTCCGGCGACTGGGCGCCGGATCCGACCCGAACCGAGACCGTCCCCGGTGCGAGGGGGGCCAGCGGCCCGGGCGGGATCCCCGTGCACGCGGTGCGCCTCCGGGGCCTCGTGGCCCACCAGGAGGTCCTGCTCGGCACGACCGGCGAGACCCTGACCATCCGCCACGACTCGCTCGATCGCTCGTCGTTCATGCCGGGTGTGGTGCTGGCGGCCAAGGCGGTGGGAGGGCGGCCGGGGTTGACCGTCGGCCTGGACGCCGTGCTCCGCATCTGACGAGGGCTAGGATAACGGTGGTAAGACAACCGTAGGGGGTTCGTGCCCGTGACTACCGCCAACCTCGATCTCATCGGTCGGGAAGATGCCAACGACCTGGAAGCAATCCTGGAGGTGGCCACGCCCGACGGTGGTGGGCCCACCCACGAGGTGGACTCCCACTTCGGGACGTTGTTCACCTGGGACTACGGCAAGGGGACGCGTCCCCGCCTCGACCGGCTCTACGAGAAGGCCAAGACGTCACAGTGGAACGGCCAGACGGACCTGCCGTGGGACACCGACGTCGACCAGGAAGCGGTGGTGGCGGCCAACCGGGCGCAGATGGGCGCCAACGGCATGGACGTCGACGTCTCCGGCACCCCACTCGAGCACTGGAGCGACGCCGACTGGCTGCGGCTCGGCATCGAGCAGCAGAACTGGATGATGTCGCAGTTCCTCCACGGCGAGCAGGGAGCCCTGCTGTGCACCTCGCGCATCGTGGAGACGGTGCCGTGGATCGACGCCAAATACTACGCGGCGACGCAAGTGGTGGACGAGGCTCGTCACGTCGAGGTGTTCTCCAAGTACCTGCGCGACAAGCTCACCGGCACCTACCCGATCAATGCCCACCTCCGCCTCCTCCTCGACGACATCATCGCCGACAACCGGTGGGACATGACCTATCTCGGCATGCAGATCATGGTCGAGGGCCTCGCTCTCGCCGCGTTCGGCTTCATGCGGGAGACGACGACCGAGCCACTGCTGAAGGAGCTGCTGCGCTACGTGATGTCCGACGAGGCCCGCCACGTGGCCTTCGGGGTCCTGTCCCTCCAGGAGCTGTATGCCGGCCTCGGCGAGCACGAGCTGCGAGAGCGCAAGGAGTTCGCCTACGAGGCGGCCGTGCGCATGCGGGACCGCTTCTTGTCCCAAGAGGTGTGGGAGCGCCTGGGCGTCCCCGTGAAGGAAGCGGTGCAGATCGTGTCCCGCTCGCCGGAACGTCAGCTGTTCCAGCGGATGCTGTTCGCCAAGATCGTCCCCAACTGCAAGAAGCTGGGCCTGCTCGACAATGGCGACCCATGGCTGCGAGAGCGGTTCGCGGAGCTGGGGGTCATCGAGCTCGAGGACCTGCCCGACACAGGTGAGGAGTTCGAGGTCTTCCAGCTGGCCGAGGGACCCTGACGCTCGCCGGGTAGGCTCAGGGTCATGTTTGCCCCACGCTCCGGCCGCTTCGGCGCGGTCCTCTGCGCCATGGCCACACCGTTCGACGCCGAGGGCGGCTTGGACGTGGACGGTGCCGTGGCCCTGGCCCGCCGCCTGGTCTCCCATGGCAACGACGGGCTGGTGCTCACCGGCACTACCGGTGAGAGCCCGGTGCTGAGCCACGACGAGAAGCGCACCCTGTGGCGGGCGGTGACCGAGTCGGTGACCGTCCCTGTCCTGGCCGGCACCAGCACCGCGGACACGGCCCACTCCGTGGCGCTGACGGCGGCTGCTGTCCAGGCCGGCGTGTCGGGGATCCTGGCCGTCACCCCGTACTACAGCCGCCCCTCGCAAGCGGGCATCAGCGCTCATTTCCGGGCCATCGGCGCCGCCGCGGCCGGTCTACCGGTGCTCGCCTATGACATCCCTGTCCGGAGCAGTCGCCGCATCGCTCCCGAGGTCCTCTGGCAACTGGCGGCCGATGGCGTGATCGTCGGCGTCAAGGACGCCACCGCCGATCCGGCCGGTGCGGCGGCGCTGGTGGCCGGTGCGCCCGACGGCTTCGACCTCTACAGCGGCAACGACGGCGACACCCTCCCCCTGCTCGCCGTCGGTGCGGTTGGTGCCATCTCGGTCGAGTCGCACTGGGCCGGTGAGCTGGTCGGCGAGATGATCGCCGCGTTCACCAAGGGTGACGTCGAGCACGCCCGCCTGGTCAATGGCCGCCTGCTCAGCTCGCATCGCTTCCAATCCTGCGACGCGGCGCCGAACCCGGTGCCGACCAAGGCCATGCTGCGAACGCTCGGGCTACCCGGCGGCCAGTGTCGCCTCCCACTCGGGCCGGCGCCATCGGAGACCGAGGATGCCGCGTCTCGTCTCGCTGCCGAACTGCAGCTGACCCGTGGCTGATCCGGTACGGGTCGTCTTCCTGGGCGGCCTCGGCGAGATCGGTCGGAACTGCGCGTGCATCGAGGTCGCCGGGCGCATCATGATCCTCGACTGCGGGATCATGTTCCCCGACACCGACATGCCCGGCGTCGACCTGGTCCTGCCCGACTTCACCTGGCTGCTGGCCAACGCCGACCGGGTGGAGGGCTGCCTGATCACCCACGGCCACGAGGACCATTGCGGCGGGCTCAGCTTCCTCCTACGGGAGCTGTCCTTCCCGATCTACGGCTCGGCCCTCAGTCTGGGCCTGGCCCGGAGCCGCATCGAAGAGGCCGGGCTCCTCGGCCGCACCACGATGATCCCGGTCCACGATGGCGAGCGGCGCAAGATCGGGCCGTTCGACGTGGAGTTCATCCCCGTGACCCACTCGGTGCCACACGGCTTCGCCACCGCCTTCCACACGCCCCAGGGCGTCATCCTGCACTCGGGTGACTTCAAGATCGACCTCACCCCCGTCGACGGCCGGGCCACCGACCTGGCCCGGATCGGGGCCATCGCGGCCACGTCCGGGGTCCGCCTGCTGCTGTCGGACTCGACCAATGCGGAGGAGGAAGGCCACACGGCCAGCGAGCGCAGTGTGGGCCAGGTTCTCTCCGACCTGTTCGTCGCCCACCCCGACGAGCGGATCATCGTGGCCTGCTTCGCCAGCCACATCCACCGCATCCAGCAGATCGCCGACGCCGCCATCGCCGCGGGGCGAACGCTCGCCACCCTCGGGCGGTCCATGGGCAAGAACGTCGCCCTGGCCCGATCCATGGGCCTGCTGGAGATCCCAGACGGGCACCTGGTCGACATCGAGAAGGTCGGCGGCCTCGACCCGCGACGGGTCTGTGTCATCTCCACCGGATCGCAGGGCGAGCCCATGTCCGCCCTGTCGCTCATGGCCGCCGGCGACAACAGGTGGCTGACCGTCGGCGAGGGCGACCTGGTCGTGCTGTCCTCGCACGCCATCCCCGGGAACGAGACGAGCGTCGGCAAGGTGATCGACGGCCTTACCCGTCGCGGTGCCGACGTGGTCCACTCCGGGCTGGCCCGGGTCCACGTCAGCGGCCACGCGCAGCGCGAGGAGCTGAAGACCCTCCTCTCCCTGACCCGACCGGACTCGTTCATCCCCGTCCACGGCGAGTTCCGTCACCTGACCCACCACGCCCGGTTGGCTCGCCAGATGGGCGTGGCCGAGTCGCGCACGCTGCTGGCCGAGGACGGCGACGTCATCGAGCTGACCGACAAGGGCATCGACTTCGTCGGTGAGGTGCCGGCGGGCTACCTCTACGTCGATGGCATCGTCGGTGACGTCGGCCGCGGCGTCCTGCGGGATCGCCGCGTGCTGTCCGAGGAGGGGGTCATCGTCATGGTGCTGACCGTGGACTCCAAGAGCGGCGAGGTTCTCACCGGCCCCGAGATCATCACACGGGGCTGGGTGTACGCACCGGAGGCTGAGTCCCTCCTCGGCGAGGCCCGGGCCGCCGTCCTGGCCGCAGTGGAGGACAGCGCCGGCCGCTCCGGCTCGGTCGACGTGGAGAGCGTCCGGCGGACGGCTCGCTCCGCGCTGGGCAAGTTCGTGTCCGAACGGACCCGCCGACGGCCCATGATCGTCCCGGTCGTCACCGAGGTCTGATCCCGGGCGGCCGCCTGCCCTCCCGCTGTGACCAGTGTGACTGCTGTTACGCTCGGGGCTGCTGTGCCTACTGCGACCCGCCGCCGACGCAAGCCCACGACCCGGTCGACGCCGTCGGCCCGACCGCGCCGGGTCAGCAGCGGCAAACGGACGCGCCCGCCGGCTCGCCCCCACCCGCCCCGTCCCTCGCTCGGGACCCGCTGGCGGGAGACGATGGGCGCCCAGACCGACGACGTGTGGGGCATCGTCCTGCTGCTGGCCGCCACGCTGGCCGCGCTCGGCATCTACAGCCACCTCGCCGGCCCGGCCGGCCGACTCCTGGCCACGGCCACCGGTGACGGCCTGGGGTGGGCCCGTCTCCTGTTGCCGGTGCTATTGGCCGGGCTGGGGATCGGCCTGGTCCGCGCCGAGGAGGGCCACTCCCTGCGGCGGCCCGTGGTCGGCTCGGTGCTGTTGCTGGCCAGCGTCAGCGGCTTCGCCGACCAGCTCGGGCACCCCGCGCACTGGCACGGCCGCGTGGGATCTCTGCGCGTCGCCGGCGGCCTGCTCGGCGCCGGCATCGGTGTGCCCCTGCGGGCCGGGTTGGCCGTCTGGGGCGCCAGCCTGGTGCTCGTGGTGCTGGGCGCCATCTCGTTGCTCGTCATCACCGGCACCCCCGTCCGCGAGGTCGCCGCCCGGTTGCGCCAGTTCGGCGGTGTGGGTGGGCGCGCCATCGCCACCACCAGCCGGTCGGCTTCCGATGTGGGCCGTCGTGCCGGTCGCCGGGCGGCCACCGGCCGGCACCCGTCGGCCAACGACGGGACCACCGCGCTCTACGACCAGGAAGCCGACGGCCAGCCGGTCGATGGAGACGGCGGCCGCGAGCAGGTGGGCCGGACCCGGGCCCGCGGCCCGGTCGATCCGGCACCGGCGGCCCCGGCCGGGCCGCCCGAGGCCCGCCCGGCGGTCCCCATCTCCGTGCCACCACCGGTCGTCGACGCCGACCCCGAGCAGCTGTCGATCTCCCTGGGACTGGCCGCGGCGGCCAGCGCCTGGCGGCTGCCGCCCCTGGCCCTGCTCAGCCGGTCGAAGGCCACCGAGATCGACCGCCGCCAAGTCGAGCGCATGGGCCACACCCTCGAGGACGCGCTCTCCGCCCACGGTGTCGAGACCCGCCTGGTCGGCATGACCGTGGGACCGACCGTGACCCGCTACGAGCTGGAGCTCGGCCCCGGCGTCAAGGTGGCCAAGGTCACCAACCTGCAGAAGGACATCGCCTACGCCATGGCGGCCGCCGACGTCCGCATCCTGGCGCCCATACCCGGCCGCTCGGCCATCGGCGTCGAGGTGCCCAACACCCAACGGCAGCTGGTCGCGGTCGGTGACATCCTCACCTCGCCCGAGGCCCACGCGGCCACCCACCCCCTCGACGTGGCTATGGGCCGCGACATCGCCGGGAGACCGGTGCTCGAGAACCTGGCCCACATGCCCCACATCCTGATCGCCGGCGCCACCGGCGCCGGGAAGTCGAGCTGCATCAACTCGCTGATCACCTCCATCCTGGTGCGGGCCACTCCCGACCAGGTGCGGCTGATCCTCATCGACCCCAAGCGAGTGGAGCTCGGCCAGTACAACGGCCTCCCGCACCTGCTGACCGGCGTGGTGACCAATCCCAAGAAGGCGGCCAATGCCCTGGCCTGGGCCGTCCACGAGATGGAGCGCCGCTACGACCTGCTCGCCGAGGTCGGGGTGCGCGACATCACCGGCTTCAACGAGGCGTTCGACCGGGGCGAGCTGCGCGTCGAGACCGGGCCGGGACAGGAGCCCAAGGAGTACGCCCGCCTCCCCCTCATCCTGGTGGTGGTCGACGAGCTGAACGACCTCATGATGGTGGCCGCCCGCGACGTGGAGGAGTCCATCTGCCGCATCGCCCAGATGGCGCGCGCCGTCGGCATCCACCTGGTCATCGCCACCCAGCGCCCGTCGGTGGACGTGATCACCGGTGTCATCAAGGCCAACGTGCCCAGCCGCCTGGCCTTCGCGGTCTCGTCGCTCGCCGACAGCCGCGTCATCCTCGACCAGCCAGGGGCGGAGCGGCTGATCGGCAAGGGCGACATGCTGCTGCTGACCGCTTCCTCCAGCGTGGCCCGGCGCATCCAGGGTTCCTGGGTCGACGAGAGCGAGGTTCGCAAGGTCGTCGCCCACTGGCGCCGCCAGTCCGAACCGCAGTACGTCGACGGGGTGGAGGGCAGCGCCGACGGTCCCACCGGCTCGGTTGCCGGTGGCTCCGGCGGTGACAGCGACGACGACCTGCTCGAGGCGGCCATCGAGCTGATCGTCCGCAGCCAGCTCGGGTCCACGTCGATGCTCCAGCGCAAGCTGCGGGTGGGCTTCGCCCGCGCCGGGCGGCTCATGGACCTCCTGGAGCAGCAGGGGATCGTCGGTCCGTCCGAGGGCTCCAAGGCGCGGGCCGTCCTCATGAGCGTCGAGGAGCTCGAGTCCCGCCGCGAGCCGGGATCCTGAACCCGTCGGCGTTTGCCCCGCGCCGACGTCCCTGAACCTCCCGGAGGACCCGCTACCTTCGAGCCGTGCGAGCCCGAGCCCCGGCATCCAGCGCCAACCTCGGACCCGGCTTCGACGTCCTGGCCGTGGCGCTCGCCCTCTACGTCCAGGTGGACATCGTCCCGGCCGGGCGCCTCACGGTCACCGCCAGCGGCCACGGCGCCGAGCTGCCGGCGAACGCCACCCACCTGGCCGCCCGGGTGGCCAGCGAGGTCCTCGGCCACGACCGCGTCCACATCACCATCCACTCCGAGGTGCCGGTGGGCAGGGGACTGGGATCGTCGGCGGCGCTGGCCGTCGCCACTGCGGCGGCGGCCGGCGCCAGTGACCCGTTGGCGCAGGGCGCTCGGATCGACGGGCACCCGGAGAACGCCGCCGCGTCAGCGGTCGGCGGACTGGTGGCCGCCACCACCATCTCCGGCCGGCCCGTGGTCCGGCGCCTGCCCCTCGACCCCCTCTTGCGGTTCGTGGTCGTCGTCCCCGAGCGGGAGCTGGCCACCCGCCAGGCCCGCGCTGCCCTGCCCAGGCACGTGGATCACGGCGACGCCTCGTTCAACCTGGGTCGGATGGGCCTGCTGATCGCCGGCCTCGGCGATCGCCGCCTCCTCGTGCCCGAGGCGTTCGAGGATCGCCTGCACCAAGCGGCCCGCTCGGGTCTGTTCCCCGAGGCCCCGACCCTCCTCGCCGATCTGGCCGCCGTCGGCGCGCTGGGCGCGTGCTGGTCGGGGGCCGGGCCGAGCCTCCTGGCGGTCTGCACCAGAGCGACCGCCAAGGACGTCGTGGCCGGCGCCCAGCGTGTGGTCGCCGAGCGACGGTTGCCCGCCCGGGTGCTCGCCCTGCGCCCCGACCTCGACGGTGTCACCGTTGACCGCTCGGCCTGATTCGGCCGACATCGGTCGACATCGGTCGACGGGATGCGAGCCCGTCCGAGCGGGATTCCCGGGCCAGGGGGCGCCACGCCGCTAGGGTGGCGAGGTCCCGTTGTCGAATGGAAGGTGAGTGCCCGTATGGCAACCTACGAGGGCTACTGCGTGAAATGCCGGACCAAGCGTGAGTTCGAGGGCCAGGAAGTGCAGCTGGCCAACGGCCGCCCGGCGGCGCAGGGCACCTGCCCGGTGTGCTCGACGAAGATGAACCGGATGCTCGGCACCAAGAAGTAACGCGGGCATCGGAGGGCGTGCCGCCCGTGGCCGCCGCGACCGGGCTCGCTCCCGGTCGCCGGCGGCTCGGGCGCGTGTGGTGCCCGCTAGGCTGACGGGGTGCGGTATTGGCTGGAGACCCTGGGTTGCCCCAAGAACCAGGTGGACTCCGACAAGCTGACCGGCACCTTGCATGCCGAGGGTTACGCCGCGGCCGATCGGCCCGAGGAGGCCGATCTGGTGGTGGTCAACACCTGCGCCTTCATCGAGTCCGCCCGCCAGGAGTCGGTCGACACCGTCCTGGCGCTGGCCGATGTCCGCCGGCCCGACGCTCGCCTGGTCGTGACCGGGTGCATGGCCGAGCGATACGGCGAGGAGCTGGCGGACGCCCTGCCCGAGGTCGACCTGGTGGCCGGTTTCGGCGTCCCCGTGGCCCTCGGCGCCAAGCCGGGACGGTCCGTGCCGGACTTCGACCTGCTGAACCTGCCCCGCCCGGCCGCGGCTGTCCCGTGGGCCTACGTGAAGGTCGCCGAGGGGTGCGATCGCAAATGTGGCTTCTGCGCCATCCCGTCATTCCGGGGTCGCCAGCGCTCGCGCCAACCGGTCGACATCCTGGCCGAGGTCGACGCGCTCCACGTGCCCGAGATCGTCCTCGTCGCTCAGGACCTGGCGTCCTACGGACGGGACCTCGGACTGCGCGACCGCTTCGTTGAGCTCGTGGCCGAGGTGGCCGCCCGCACGCAACGCACCCGGCTGCTCTACCTGTATCCATCCGAGCTCACCGACGGTCTGATCGACGTGATGGCTGCGACCGACTGCGCGTACTTCGACCTCTCGCTCCAGCACGTCTCCCGCCCGCACCTGCGCCGCATGCGGCGGTGGGGCAGCGGCGACCGCTTCGTCTCGCGCATCGACCACATCCGACGCGTCCACCCCGACGCCGCGTTCCGATCGTCGTTCATCGTCGGCTACCCCGGCGAGACCGAGGACGACCACGACCTGCTGCTGCAGTTCCTCGACGAGGTCCAGCTGGACTGGGCGGGGTTCTTCCCATACTCGCGAGAGGACGGCACGTACGCCGCCGGCCTCGACGACCAGGTGCCTGCCGCCCTGGTGGCCGAGCGGCTGGCCGAGTGCAGCGAGGCGCAGGACCGCATCACCGCCCGGCGCCGGGCCGACCTGATCGGCACCACCGTCACCGTCCTGGTGGACCGGCCGGGCCACGCCCGCAGCCATCGCGAAGCCCCCGAGATCGACGGCATCATCCGGGTACCGGACGACCTGGCGGTCGCGGAGATGCACCACGTCACCATCGTGGGCGCCGAAGGCCCCGACCTCGACGCCGTCGGCACGGTCGGGCCCGACGATTCCGACCGCCACGCTGCGGTGCCGGCCCGGGTGGCCTGATGGCAACCAGGGTGGACGGCAAGTTCGAGCGATCGGCGCGCATGACGCCGGCGAACCTCATAACCATGCTCCGTCTGCTGGCCACACCGGTCATGCTCGGGCTGATCCTCCAGTTCGGGGCCACCTGGTTGAACCTGGTCCTGTGGCTGGCGCTGGCCAGCACCGACTTCCTCGACGGATGGGTGGCCAGGAAGCAGGGTGCGACCACGTCGGGTGCCTTCCTCGACCCGCTGGCCGACAAGTTCCTGGTGCTCGGCGCGCTGGTCGCCCTGGCCGCCAACGGGGCCATCGGCTGGCTGCCCATCCTGCTCATCGCCGGCCGCGAGGTGGCCATCAGCGCCTACCGCAGCGTGGTGGCCCGCAACGGCGTCTCGGTGCCTGCCCGTCCGCTGGCCAAGGCCAAGACAGCCACCCAGGACGCCGCCATCGGCTTCCTGCTCCTGCCGCCGCTGCTCCACCACGGCTGGGTCGGGCGTGACGTGCTGTGGGTCGCCGTCGTCCTGGCCCTGGCCAGCGGCGCCCAGTACCTCCTCGACAGCCGCTCGGCCGCAGCCCCGCCCGGGCAGGCCCGGCCGGCAGGACCCGCTTCCTGAGCCCAGCTGCGTGCGCTGCGAGATCCTCACCATCGGCACCGAGCTGCTCCTCGGCGACGTCGTCGACACCAACTCCACCTGGATGGCCGGTCAGCTGGCCGCGGCCGGGATCACCTGCCAGCACGCCACCAAGGTCGGCGACAACCACGACCGCATCGTGGCCGCCATCCGCCTGGCCCTGAGCCGGGCCGACGCCGTCATCTGCTGCGGCGGCCTCGGTCCCACCCAGGACGACATCACCAGGGAGGCGGTTGCCGCCGTGATGGGTGTCCCGCTCGTGGCCGACGCCGACGTCGCCGAACGCATCCGGCGGATGTTCGACGCCTGGGGCGCCACCATGGCCGCCAACAACCTGCACCAGGCCGACGTCCCCGTCGGCGCCACCGTCATCGCCCAGACCACGGGCACCGCGCCGGGATTGATCTGCCCGCTCGGCGACCGGGCCATCTACCTGATCCCCGGCGTCCCCGCCGAGATGCGCGACATGATGACTCGCGCCGTCGTCCCCGACCTGATCACCCGGGCCGGGGAGCGGGCTGTCATCGCCAGCCGCACCCTGCGGACCTGGGGCCTCAGCGAATCCACCCTGGCCGAGCGGCTGGCGGACCGCATCGAGGCCCTCAATGCTGCTGGCAACCCGACCCTCGCGTTCCTGGCCAGCGGGGCGGAGGGCATCAAGGTGCGCATCACGGCCCGAGGTGTCTCCGGCGTGGCGGCGGGGACGGGCGGTGGTGTGGGGGCGGGGACGGGCGGTGGGTCGGAGCTGGTCGGCGGTCCCGACCTGGTCGAGGTGCTCGACGCCGAGGAAGCCACCCTGCGAGCCATCCTCGGGCCGGTCGTGTTCGGTGTCGACGACGAGTCCATGGAGCTGGTGGTGGCCGGCCTGCTCGGCGCCGCCGGTCGCACCCTCGGCCTGGCCGAGTCGCTCACCGGTGGGCTTATCGCCGCCCGCCTGACCGACGTACCCGGCGCCAGCGCCTGGTTCCGTGGATCGATCGTCTCCTATGCGTCGGCGGTGAAGCAGTCGTTGCTCGGCGTAGCGGATGGGCCCGTGATCAGCGCGGCCGCGGCCGAGGCCATGGCCGCAGGAGCCGCCGCCGCCCTGAGCGCCGACGTCGGCCTGGCCGTCACGGGGGTGGCGGGTCCCACCGAGCAGGAGGGCCAGCCGGTCGGCACCGTCTGGGTCGGGGTGGCCGACGGGGACGAGCGGCGGTCGACGCGGCTGTCGTTGCCCGGCGATCGTGGCACCGTCCGCCAGCTGACCGTCATCTCTGCGCTCGACATCTTGCGCCGGCACCTGGCGCCGGGCGGGTGAAGCGCGGCTGCGTCGGCGCCCTTCCAGGGTGATGCCGCCCGGTGACCAGCGATGGAATTGTGTTCGATTTGGTATCTCCTGGCGACACAAGTTGCACACAATTGCCGCCGGCCGCCGGCCGCCGGGGCACACAATTGCCGCCGCGCCGGCGCCCGGCCGCCGCCCGCCGTATTTGTGTTCGATTTGGGGTGGGAAATCAACCACTTTTGAACACAATTCGAGGCCCGACCGTGGTGGCCCGAGTCGGGTGGCCCGACGGCCGAGGGGCCCGGGCCGGCGCCGGGTGGGGCCGGTGGGCCGGGTGCCGAGCCGTCAGCCCGGTCGCGGGCTCTCGTGCCCGGCGGCCGAGCGGCTGACCTGCGCGAAGAGGACCATGAGGGCCTCGATGCGGGCGATCTCGGTGCTGGTGAACTCCGTGCTCAGCGGACGAGCCACGAACACGACCCGGCCACCGAAGACCAGCTCGGGGTCGGGAACGGCCAGCAGCCAGACCTCGCCTGGCAGCAGCTCGGCCATCTCGGCGGGGAGCTCCACGGTGCGCAGGGCGATGGCGCCGCCCCGCTCCTGGGCGAACCGACCGGCGTCCCAGCGCTGCGCCTCGGCCGCCGAGCTGACCCAGGCCACGGGCGTGGCGCATGCCTCGGCGATGGTGGCGGCCAGCTCGGCGGCGGGATCGCTGTCGGGAGCCGAGATCATGGCGGCCGCCCGGCGCAAGGCGGCGACGACGGGATCGACGGGCCGGGCTTCCTGGTGTGACAGCAGGGTCGCCGCCCCGCTCGTCGACAGGGCCTGGCGCAGGGCGTCGAGATCGGGGTAGGCCGGGAACTCCACGGTCAGGTCGTCGATGGCGGAGAGGACCCCGCTGTGGTGCACGTCGACCGCAGTGATGTTCCCACCGTGCTCGGCGATGACCGCGGCGGCCCGGGCCAGGGCGCCGGGTTGGTCGGGGAAGGTCACGCGCAGCCGCGCCAGAAAGGCCATGGGGGATGGTAACCGTCGGTGGGACTGGTCGGGGCGGGCCGGCTGGCGAGAGGGGATCATCGACCGAACGGGTGTTCGTGTCTAGAGTAGAACCACAACGATGTGACTCGAGCTGCTCCGTAGCGGTTCGAGATCGGTGTCACACCCCACCCGTAGGGTGATCCTGACCGACACGAGCCAGCAAGCACGAGCGAGAGGAAGCTGACAGTGGAGCGAGACAAGGCACTCGAGATGGCCATGGGGCAGATCGAGAAGCAGTTCGGCAAGGGTGCGATCATGCGGATGGGCGAGAAGCTCGACATGTCGGTGGAGGCCATCTCCACCGGCGCGTTGTCGCTCGACATCGCGCTCGGCATCGGCGGCTTGCCGCGTGGCCGGGTGGTGGAGATCTATGGCCCGGAGTCCTCGGGGAAGTCGACCCTCGCCATGCACGTGGTGGCCGAGGCCCAGCGGAACGGGGGGATCTGCGCCTACGTGGACGCCGAGCACGCCATGGACCCGGTGTACGCCGGGAACATCGGGGTGAACGTGGACGACCTGCTCATCTCCCAGCCGGACACGGGGGAGCAGGCGCTGGAGATCGCCGACATGTTGATCCGTTCCGGCGCGCTCGATGTCCTGGTGATCGACTCCGTGGCGGCGCTGACGCCGCGCGCCGAGATCGAAGGGGAGATGGGTGACTCCCACGTCGGGCTCCAGGCCCGACTGATGTCACAGGCGCTGCGCAAGCTCACGGCCACCCTGAACCGCTCGAACACCATCTGCGTGTTCATCAACCAGCTGCGAGAGAAGATCGGCGTCATGTTCGGCTCGCCGGAGGTCACGCCCGGTGGCCGGGCCCTGAAGTTCTACTCGTCGGTGCGTCTCGACATCCGTCGCATCGAGTCCATCAAGGATGGGGCCGAGGTCGTCGGGAACCGCACCCGGGTGAAGGTGGTAAAGAACAAGGTGTCTCCCCCGTTCCGACAGGCGGAGTTCGACATCATGTACGGCAAGGGCATCAGTCGTGAGGGCTCGTTGATCGACATCGGCGTGGACCTGGGCATCGTCAAGAAGTCGGGTGCCTGGTACACCTATGAAGGTGAGCAGCTAGGCCAGGGCCGGGAGAACGCCAAGGTGTTCCTGACCGAGAACCTGGAGCTGATGATCGAGATCGACGAGCGGGTCCGCCGGGAGGTGGGCATCGGGGCCAGTGGCCAGGAGGCCGAGGCATCCCTCGGAGGGGCGCCAGGAGACAACGAGCCCATCTCCCTGTCCGACTGAGGGGCGACCTCGCCTCGTCATCCCGAGAGCGATCCACGTCAGGAGCGACCACCCTCGGTCACCGGAGCGGTCCCGGTCCGCGCCGATGGTGAAGGGCCGGCCAAACCGACAGGAATCAGCAGGAATCCTGATGCAATCGGCGAAACACGTTTCAACTCCCGGGTGGCCCGGGCGTGGCTGGGAGCGGCGTGGTGGAAGCGTTGAAGGTATCGAGCAAGTCCAACCCGAACTCGGTGGCCGGGGCCCTGGCCGGCGTTGCCCGCAGCGCCGGGGCGGTGGAGATCCAAGTGGTGGGTGCCGGCGCCCTGAACCAGGCCGTGAAGGCGCTCGCTATCGCCCGTGGGTATGTGGCTCCGTCCGGCCTCGATTTGTGCTGCCGCCCCACGTTCGCCGATATCGAGATCGATGGTGAGCCGCGGACGGCGATCCGCCTCCAGATCGACTGCGTTGCCGCCATCAGCGGCCGGAGCAGCGCGGCCCAGCATGCCAGCCCCGGTGCGAGCTCGTCCGCGGCCGCGGCCGCAGGCTCGGCCTCGAACGCCAGGACGGCCTCGGCCATCGTGCTGCCGTCCGGTCCCGACGACGTGACGGGCGCGGCCGGCGGAGCGCTGGGCGGCCCACCGACGCCATACGCTCCCCGCCGGGCAGCGGTCGAGCAGGGATCCTGTCCTGAGTAGCGGTGGCACGAACTCGCGTAGGAGCGGAGATGCCGGCCGTTCGTAGACATGGAAAATGGTATTGAAACGCTATGACGGCGGCCCGACGTCACCGGCGAGGTGCCCCGTCGAGCGCGCTGGGGGAGCGACGTCACCGCCGATCTCATCGCTTCCGGTTGCCCCGGCCCGGTCCCGGTCGACGCTCCTCCTAGAATCGGCGGCTGTGACCGCTCGCCGCTACCTCATCCGCACCTACGGGTGCCAGATGAACGAGCACGACTCCCAACGCCTCGCCGGGCTGTTGGAGAGTGAGGGCATGGTGGCGGCCGCCGACCTCGACGACGCCGACGTGGTGGTGCTGAACACCTGCTGCATCCGGGAGAACGCCGACAACAAGCTGTACGGCAACCTCGGCCACCTCAAGGCGGTCAAGGACCGCCACCCCCACATGCAGATCGCGGTCGGTGGATGCCTGGCCCAGAAGGACCGCGAGCGGATCCAGCAGCGTGCCCCCTGGGTCGACGCCGTGTGGGGCACCCACAACGTGTCGAATGCGGCCGGCCTGCTCGAGGCCTCGGCCACCGGCCCGGTCATGGAGATCCTGGAGTCGGCCAACGACGACGCCTTTCCTTCCGCCCTCCCCGTCCGCTCCGGCCAGGGCTGGGCGGCGTGGGTCACCATCCAGATCGGCTGCGATAACAACTGCGCCTTCTGCATCGTCCCGGCCGTCCGCGGCCCCGAAGCCAGCCGGCCGTTCCGTCAGGTGGTGGCCGAGGTGGAGGCGCTGGCCGCCGAGGGCACGGTCGAGGTCACCCTGCTCGGCCAGAACGTCAACTCCTACGGTCGTGACCTGACCACGGACCGCCGCGACGATCCGGCCTGGCGAGATGCCGGCGCCGTCACCGGCCCGGCCTGGGCTGCGGCCGAGCGTCCCCGGTCCCGGCCCCTCTTCGCCGACCTGCTGCACGCCGTGGCGGGCGTCGACGGCATCGAGCGGGTCCGCTACACCAGTCCCCACCCCAAGGATCTCCGCCCCGAGACCATCGCGGCCATGGCCGCCGAGCCGGCCGTGTGCGAGCACCTGCACCTGCCCCTGCAAGCCGGCAGCGACCGGGTGCTGGCCCGCATGCACCGCGGCTACAGCGCGGCTCGCTACCTGGAGAAGCTGGCGGCGGCCCGTGCCGCCGTCGACGACCTGGCCGTCACCACCGACATCATCGTCGGCTTCCCGGGCGAGACCGACGACGACTTCGCCGCCACCCTCGACGTGGTGGCCGAGGCCGCCTACGACAGCGCCTACACCTTCATCTACTCCCCCCGACCGGGCACCGAGGCGGCGGCCCGCACGGGCGACTTCGTGGCGGCCGACGTGGTCGCCGATCGCTTCGAGCGCCTGCGGGTCGTCGTGGAGCGCTCGGCACTGGCTCGCCACCAGGCTCGTGAGGGCCGAGTGGAAGAGATCCTGGTCGAAGGCCCCTCCAAGCGCGACCCGGCCCAGACGACCGGGCGGACCCGACAGAACAAGCTCGTCCACGTTGCCGGCTCCATCCCTGCCGGATCGCGCGCCATGGTGCGCGTCACGCGCGGCGCCCCCCACTTCCTCGTCGGCGAGCTGGTCG
This sequence comes from Acidimicrobiales bacterium, assembly GCA_965276635.1. GTDB lineage: Bacteria > Actinomycetota > Acidimicrobiia > Acidimicrobiales > Palsa-688 > CBDIBC01. Next base: position 195,208 of record CBDIBC010000004.1, read on the forward strand.
AGGTGGTCGCCGGACCCCGGCACAAAACCCGCATCCCGGTGGTCGCCGTCTGAGCCGGCCGCCGGTGCGGCACCTGGCGCTCGTCGGCGCCACGGCCAGCGGCAAGTCCGAGGTGGCCATGGCGGTGGCCCGGGCGCAGGGCGACGTCGAGGTGGTCGCCGTGGACTCCATGCAGGTCTACCGCGGCATGGACATCGGCACCGCCAAGCCCAGTGCCGCCGAGCGGGCGGAGATCCGCCACCACCTCCTCGACGTGGTCGAGCCGGGCGACGACTGGGACGTGGCGACGTTCGCCCGGGCCCTCCCGCCGGTCCTCTCCGGCATCGAGGCCCGGGGCCACCGAGCCCTGCTGGTGGGAGGCACGGCGCTGTACTTCCACGCCGCGGTCGACGGCCTCCAGGTGCCGCCGACGTTTCCTGCCGTGCGCGCCCGTCTCGATGCCGATCTGGACACCACCGGCCTGCACCGGCGCCTCCTGACCCTCGACCCGCAGGCCGCCAGCCGCATGGAGCCGACCAACCGCCGCCGGGTGGTGCGCGCCCTGGAGGTGACGCTGGGAAGCGGTCGGCCCTTTTCCTCCTTCGGGCCGGGCCTGACCGCGTACCCGCCCACCCCGTGGCGGCTGGCCGGACTGTGGGTGCCCCGGCCGCTCGGCGCGGCGCGCATCGTCGCCCGGTTCACCCAGATGCTCGCCGGCGGCCTGGTGGAGGAGGTCCGCGGCCTCCTCGAGCGGCCGGGCGGCCTCTCCCGCACGGCGCGACAGGCCCTCGGCTACCGGGAGGTCCTCGCCCACCTCGAGGACGGCCTCCCCCTCGACCGGGCGGCAGAGACGGCGATCCGCCGGACCCGCGCCTTCGCTCGCCGGCAGCGGGTGTGGTGGCGGCGCGACCCGCGCCTGGCGTGGTATGGGACGGCGGAGAATCCGCTCGCCGTTGTGCCGGCGCTCCTGAGAGACTGGAACCAACGATGACTGACACGGCGCTCGTCGACCTGATGAAGTACCACGGCGTCGGCAACGACTTCTTGATCCTGCTCGATCCCACCGCCACCATCGACACGCCCGGGCGCCACGACCTGGGGGCGCTCGCCCGGCGCGTGTGCGATAGGCATCGGGGCATCGGGGCGGACGGCCTGATCGTCAGCCGGCCGGCGGCGGACGGCGCCGGTGACACCATGACCTTCCACCTGCGTAACGCCGATGGCGGCGAGGCGGAGATGAGCGGCAACGGCATGCGCTGCCTGGCCCACGCCGCCCTCGACGCCGGCTGGGTCGACGAGGCCACGTCGTTCGGCGTCCGCACCCCGGTCGGGTCCCGCCAGGTCACCATCCGGCGCACCGCCGAGGCGAACGTGGCCTGGGCTGCCGTGGAGATGGGCGCGCCCGTCGTCGGCGGCGACGCCGACCGCTGCAACGTCGGCCACGGCCAGCTCCTCGTCGACATGGGGAACCCACACCTGGTGGTCTTGGGGCCCGATCCCGACACCGTCGACGTGGCGACCCTCGGCCGCACGCTCGAGGCCAGCCAACCCGCCGGTGTGAACGTGGAGTTCGTCACCCTCGGCCCCGGACCTGACGAGATCACCATGCGGGTGTGGGAGCGCGGCGTCGGCGAGACGCAGGCCTGTGGGACGGGCGCGTGCGCGGCGGCGGTCGCTCTGCACCACTGGGGTCGGGTCGGTCGCACCGTCACGGTGCACCAGCCGGGGGGCGCGGTGGCTGTCGACTGGCGCCCCGACGGCACGTTGGCGTTGTCGGGGCCGAGCGAGCGCATCGGGTCCTGCCAGGTGGCGGTGGCGCCGCGTCGGAGCACCGTGCCGTGACCCTGATCGAACGCAGCTTCCGGGAGAAGATCGTCCTGGTCGGCATGACGGTGCCCCCGGCGCGGGATGCGGAGACGGAGCGCCATCTCGACGAGCTGGCCCTGCTCGTCGACACCGCCGGCGCCGACGAGGCAGCTCGGGTCCTGCAACGCCGCGACCGGCCCGACCCCGCCACCTACGTGGGGCGGGGCAAGGCCGAGGAGCTGCGGGAGCTGTCGCTCACCGTCGACGCCGACACCGTGGTGTTCGACGACGATCTCACCCCCGCCCAGTCCCGGAACCTCGAGAAGATCCTGGGACGCACGGCGATCGATCGCACAGCAGTGATCCTCGACATCTTCGCCCAGAACGCGCAGACCCAGGAGGGCAAAGCGCAGGTCGAGCTGGCGCAGCTCCGGTACCGGCTTCCCCGGCTGCGCGGCCGCGGCCGCTCCCTGTCGCAGCAGGCAGGCGGGATCGGCACCCGGGGCCCCGGTGAGACACAGCTCGAGGTCGACCGCCGGCGGCTCCTGCGACGCATGACCAAGCTGGAAGCCGAGTTGCGCCAGGTCACGGCCCACCGGCGCCTGCAGCGCAAGGGCCGCAGCCGGAGCAGGCTGTCGAGCGTGTCACTGGTGGGGTACACCAACGCCGGCAAGTCGACGTTGCTCAACCATCTGACCGATGCCGGCGTGCTCGTCGAGGATCGGCTGTTCGCCACCCTCGATCCCCGGACGCGCCGGCTGGCCCTCCCCGGGGGCGAGTCGGTGCTCCTCTCCGACACGGTCGGGTTCGTGCGCAAGCTGCCTCACCAACTGGTGGAGGCGTTCCGCTCCACCCTGGAGGTGGTGACCGAGTCGGACCTGCTGGTGCACGTGGTCGACAGTGCCAGCCCCGATCCCGAGGCCGAGATCGACGCCGTGCGCGCCGTCCTGGCCGAGATCGGCGCCGGCGCCGTCCCCGAGCTGCTGGCCTTCAACAAGGCGGACGTCTCCTCGGAGGCCAAGCGCCTGGCCGACCGCTATCCCGGCAGCGTCCCGATCTCAGCGGTGACCGGAGCGGGGGTGGACGGGTTGCTGGCCGCGGTGGGGGACCGGTTGCGGGCGTTGATGACCGTGGTGCACCTGGTGGTGCCGTACGAGCGGGGCGACATCCTGGCTGCCGTGCACCGGGAAGGCGAGGTGCTGGTCGAGGAGCACGGTGAGGACGCGGCGCGCCTGTCGGTGCGCGTGGACGGGGCCGGCGCGGCCCGCTTCCGCCCATTCTCGGTGGACCAGGGGGCGCGGGCGTGAGCTCGGGCTCGTCGAATGGGGGCGTGGACACGTCCGGGGCCGGGGCGGGTGCGGCCAGTTCGCCGGCGGTCGGGTCGGCACCGGTCGGGTCGGCGTGGCGGCCGCCCGCGTATCCCTACGACCGGCTGATCCCGGCCCGGCACAAGGCGGAGGCCGTGGAGGGTGGCGTGGTCGACTTGTCGGTCGGCACGCCGACCGATCCGCCGCCACCGGCGGTGCTCGATGCGCTCCGAGACGCCGACGCCGGCGGCGCCCTGCGCGGCTACCCGGCGTCGGTCGGCTCGGAGCGTCTCCGACAGGCGGTGGCGGAATGGCTCGATCATCGCTTCGGCGTCGCCGTCTCGCCGGCCGGCGTCGGCGTGTGCGTTGGCACCAAGGAGCTGGTGGCGTCCGTGCCGCACCTGCTGCACCGTCGGGACCCTAGACGCGACACCGTGCTGTACCCGGCCATCTCCTATCCGACCTACGCCATGGGGGCCTCGCTGGCCGGGCTCCGGGCTGTACCCGTCCCGGTCGACGACCATTGGCGCCTGGATCTGGGGTCGGTGGCCGACGCCGACGGGAAACGTGCGTTGTTGCTCTGGGTGAACACGCCGGGGAACCCGGCCGGGGGCCTCGACGACCTGGCCGCTGCTGCCGCGTGGGGTCGGGATCGCGGGATACCGGTCTTCAGCGACGAGTGCTACGCCGAGTTCACGTGGGAGGGTGATCCCCGTACCGTGCTCGGCTCGGGCGCGGGACCCGAGGGGCTGGACGGCGTGGTAGCGGTGCACTCGCTGTCCAAGCGCTCGAACCTCGCCGGGCTGCGTGTCGGCTGGTACACAGGCGACCAGGTTCTGGTCGAGTTCTTGCGCGAGGCCCGCAAGCATGCCGGGATGATGGTGCCTGGCCCGGCCCAGCAGGCCGCCGTGGCTGCCCTCGGCGATCGCGCCCATGTGGCGGCCCAACGCGACCGCTACCACCAGCGCCTCGAGCGGATGCAGGCCATCCTGGCCGCCATCGACGTTCCCGCCGATCTTCCGGCCGGCGGGTTCTACCTGTGGGTGCGCGCCCCGGGGGGAGACGCCTGGGGGTGGACCGAACGGCTGGCGGCCGATGCCGGATTGCTCGTGTCGCCCGGCGAGTTCTATGGCACTGCCGGGGCCGACCACGTGCGCCTGGCCATGGTCGCACCACTCGAGCGCCTCGACCTGGTGGCCCGCCGCCTCGGCGTCTGAGCACATGAGAGGGCCGGCTCCGCCGCCCTCCGGTCAGTGGTTGGTGGCGGCGTGATGCCGTTGGTCGCGGCTCCTCGGTCGTTTGGCTCGTTCCAGCCGTGCTGCGGCGGCTGGGCGTCGGGCCGTCAGGTCAGGTCTGCAGGTCGCCCACCGCCGCGGCGAGCGCGGTGAGCTCGGCGGGCCAGTCATCGGGTGTCCGGAGCGGGCGGGCCACGAACTTGGAGAACCCGGCGTCGACGAACTGCTCGAGCGTGGCGCGCAACGGGCCGAAGCCGATCGGGACGAGCTCCTCGGCTCGACGCCCGCGGGAGCGCGCTTCGATGGTTTGGCGGGCCTTTGGCGACAGAGGCTCGGTGGCGTAGCCGATGCTGATCCCGAAGTGCTCGGGGCTGATCTCCCGGCCAGCTGCGGCGGCGGCCTCGTCGATCACCGTGCGCCCGGCGACCGCCTCGTCGGGGGTGCAGAGCGCAGGCAGCCATCCGTCGCCCAGCGCCCCACAGCGGCGAAGCGCCGCAGGCGTCATGCCGCCCAACCACATCTCCAGCGGATCCTGCACCGGCAGGGGGCGCACGGTGACGTCGTCGAAGTCGCCGGCGACGCCGTGGTAGCTGACGGAGTGGCCGGCCCACAGCTGGCGGAGGACGGGCATGACCTCGTCGATGATGGTGCCGCGTTGGGCAGGCGGTGGTCCGACGGCGCCCCGCTCGGCGCCTCGCGGGAGCCCGGGAACGAGGGTGACCAGCAGCCGGCCGCCCGACAGCTGGTCGACGGTGGCCAGGGCCTTGGCCATGCGCACCAGGTTGCGACCCGGGGCGAGGAGCGTGGTGCCCAGCTTGATGCGGGGATTGTGCGCAGCCGCCCACGCCAGGGTCGCCAGCGGGTCCGGTCCTGGCTGGGTCAGGACCTCCGAGAGCCACAAGGAGTCGAGGCCCAGGTCGACGATGGCGTCGACCGCCTGGCCGAGCTGTGCCACCGCGATGTCGCCGGCACCGAGCCCCACGCCGACGCGGACCTTCATTGGCGCCCCACGTGGTGCCGGCCGGTCTTTCGGTATCCGGCGGTGGTGGCTGACACCATCTCGCTCCTCTCGGCCCGGTTCCTCTTGTCTCGGCACGCTACCTGCCGGTGGGCCGGAGCCGGGCCGCCCGAAGTCGGGCAGTGAGTGGCGTCGGATGCTGCGCCACCTCGGGTGCCGTAGCGTCGGTGCATGCCCGACCACTCGGTTCCGGCCGGTGATGCCGTCGATCTCCTGGCCCGCACTGCGGACCTGGTGGACATCCCGTCGCCCAGTCATCAGGAGCAGGCGCTGGCCGATCACGTCGAGCAGCGACTGCACCGGGTGGCGGGACTGGAGGTGAATCGCATCGGGGACAACGTGGTGGCCCGCACCCGCTTGGGACGGGGTACTCGGGTGCTGCTGGCCGGCCACCTCGACACGGTTCCGGCCAACGGGAACGGGCGGGCGCGGCGCCATGGCGACACGCTGTGGGGGTTGGGCGCAGCCGACATGAAGGGCGGCTTGGCGGTGATGCTCGAGCTGGCGGCCGCCCTCGCGGAGCCGGCGATGGACGTCAGCTATGTGTTCTACACAGCCGAGGAGGTGGCGCGCCCGTACAACGGATTGCTGGCCATCCTGGCCGAGCGGCCGGAGCTGCTCGCCGCCGACGTCGCCATCCTGGGAGAGCCCACCGGCGCGGCGATCGAAGCCGGGTGCCAGGGCGTGGTGAAGGCCGACGTGTCTGTGGGTGGATCGCGAGCGCACACGGCCCGGCCGTGGATGGGCAGCAACGCCGTGCATCGCCTGGCTCCGGTGCTGGCTCGTCTGGCCGCCTGGCCTGAGCGCGTGGTGGAGATCGACGGGTGTCGCTATCGGGAGGCGTTGCAGGCCGTCGCGGTCAGCGGCGGGGTGGCAGGCAATGTCGTCCCCGATGAGGCGGTGGTATCGGTCAACCATCGGTTCGCACCGGATCGGTCATCGGCTCAGGCCGAGGCGGCGCTGCGAGCCTGGCTGGGCCCGGTGCTCGACGCCGATCTCGGTGACCGTGTCGACGTCACCGAGACTGCCCCGGCTGCCCCGCCGGGTCTGAGCCATCCCGTCCTGGCGGCACTCCTGGACACCACTGGCGTGCCACCGCGAGCGAAGCTGGGTTGGACGGACGTGGCGTTCTTCGCCGAGCGGGGCATCCCTGCGGTGAACTTCGGACCGGGAGACCCCGAGCTGGCTCACACTGCCGAAGAGCGGGTGGAGAAGGCTGACCTCGTCGCCGCCCATCGTGTCCTGCGAGAGGTGCTCATGGCCAGGCCGGACCGGCCGGGGCCGCGCTGACCGAGGCCCTGCGGTAAGGCGCCGCCGGGTCCCCGCTGACCGAGGCCCGCCGGTAAGGCGCCGGCGATAAGCGCGCCGCCCACGTCGCCGGGCCGCGACGGCCGCGGCTCAGAGCCGCCGGAGCACCGTCACCACCCGCCCGAAGAGGGTGACCTCGTCCGGCTCGTACACCATGGGCTCCAGCCGGGAGTTCGCCGGCACGAGCACCACCTTGCTCCCTCGCCGGGAGTAGGTCTTGACGGTGGCCTCGCCGCCGGGGATCCCAGCCACCACGATGTCGCCCTTCTGGGCCTCGGCCTGCTGACGCACGACGACATAGTCGCCGTCGAGGATCCCGGCCTCGATCATGGAGTCGCCGCGCACCTTGAGCATGAACACCTGACCGTCGCCCGTGAAGTCCTCCGGCAGGGGCAGCACCTCCTCGACGTTCTCCTGGGCCAGCACGTCGGTCCCGGCTGCCACCTCGCCGAGGAGAGGCACGTGCCGCGTGGGCCGCCGCTCGATGGCCGCTCCCGACATGGTGTCGTAGCGGACCTCGATGGCCCTCGGCTTGGTCGGGTCTCTCCGGAGGTACCCCTGGCGCTGCAGCGTGGTGAGGTGTGTGTGGACGGTAGACGACGAGGTGAGCCCCACCGCTTCACCGATCTCCCGCACCGACGGCGGGTAGCCGCGATCACGAAGCTCGCGGGCGATGAAGTCCAGGATCTCCCGGCGCTTGCCAGTGAGCTCTCCGTCGGTCACGACCCCACCGCCATCAGCTGCCGGTCCCTCGTCACTCCGAGCATTGCCCTCCGATCCCTTGCCGACTGCCGCTGTTGTAGAGAGCGCCGCTGTTGTAAGAGAACACCGCTGTTGTAGAACCCAGCCCATCCGGTACCACATGGCGCGATTTCACCGTACCTGACCATCACCAGGAAAGCAAACATCTGTTCGGTCGAGCCCCTTGACAACGAACGTGTGTTCTGGTGAGCTGAGGGGGAACAGACGTTCGGGGCGAGGTGCCCCAAGTCGTCACAGGTGCCCAAGTAGTCAGACGTGGTCGGAGGAACCGACCCGGTACGTGGAGGTTGGCATGGTCGCAGTGCTCGTCGATGAGCGTCGCTACACCCGCCAGGCGGCGGTTGTCCCGTGCGGTCACGACCGGGGTCGAGACCGCAATGCGTGTCGTGGAGTCGGGAGCCGGACGCAGGTCACCGCCGCTGACCGCCTGGAGGAGCGCCAGCCCGCCGCTCGCATACGACCACACGTTGCTCGTCCCAGCGCGGCGGTCCGTCGGCGCCGCCGCGTCGTTGCGCTGGGGCTCGTCATGCTGGCCGTGACGGGCATCTGGATCGTCGTCCACCGTGCTCCGCCCGGCTCGAGCAGCGGGATGGCGCAGGCCCGGCCCATCGCCGAGCGGGTCTGGGTCGTGCGCCCGGGCGATACGTTGTGGCAGATCGCCGCCACCACCCGGCGTGGCGGCGACCTGCGTCCGGTCGTGGACCGGTTGGTCGCGGAGATCGGTGGTCGAGCGTTGCAGGTAGGCCAGCGCATCCCCCTGCCACCAGGGACGTAGCCGGCCACCCATGTGCACCGGGACCGCAGGCCGTCGGGCGGATCCGACCGGTAGGGTCGAGATCGTGCGCTGCCCCCGTTGTACGAACACCGAGGACAAGGTGGTGGACTCGCGCACGGTGGAAGAAGGTGCCTCCATCCGTCGCCGGCGGGAGTGCCTGGCGTGTGGCCGGCGGTTCACCACCTACGAACGCCTGGAAGAGGTGCCGTTCACCGTCGTGAAGCGCTCTGGGCACCGCGAGCCGTTCGAGCAGGCCAAGATCGTGCTCGGCCTGCGGGCGGCCACCAAGAACCGTCCTGTCGATCAGCTGCGGCTCGAAGCGCTGGCCGCCGAGGTGGAGGAGACGGTTCGCCTCGACGGCAGCGACGTCACCAGTGAGGCGGTCGGCCGGGCCGTCCTGGATCGCCTGGGCGAGCTCGACGACGTCGCCTACGTCCGTTTCGCCAGCGTGTACAAGGGCTTCACCGACCTGAAGGACTTCCAGCGCGAGGTCGGTTTGCTCAGGAAGGCGACCGCGCCCAAGCCGTCACCCGACGGTCCGACCGCTCCCTGAGGGCCCGGGGTTTGAGTTGGGCGGACCTACCGGTCACCCTCATGGTCACGGACGGCCCGGGCCGCCACCGGCCGACCGGGCCGTCACCAGCCGGGCTCGGTAGTCGCGAGCCAGTCGTCGGCCAGTCCTCGGCCAGTCGTGAGCTACAGCCCGCATCCCGGCGCAGGACATAGGGTCGTTCGAGCGCATCTCGGAGGCGAGGTGGGGTCGATCGAGAGGAGACACATGCGGATCGGAGTGCTCACCGGTGGGGGCGACTGCCCGGGGCTGAACGCCGTCATCCGAGCCGTGGTCCGCAAGGGAGAGGTAGGGCACGGCGACGAGTTCGTCGGGTTCCTCGACGGGTGGCGTGGGGTGGTCGAGCAACGCACCACCCCACTCGACGTCGAACGCTGCCGGGGCATCCTGCCTCGAGGCGGAACCATCCTGGGCACGTCCCGGACCAACCCGTTCAAGATCGACGGCGGGGTCGACCGGGCCGTCGCCACGCTGCGGGCCGAGCGCATCGATGCCATGGTGGCTATCGGCGGGGAGGACACCCTCGGCGTCGCCCACCGCCTGCGCGACCACGGCGCATCCATCGTCGGCGTGCCCAAGACCATCGACAACGACCTGTCCGCCACCGAGGTCACCTTCGGGTTCCACACCGCCGTCCAGATCGCCACGGACGCCATCGATCGGCTGCACACCACCGCAGAGTCCCACGACCGGGTGATCGTGTGCGAGGTCATGGGCCGCCACGCCGGGTGGATCGCCACCTACGCCGGCATCGCCGGTGGCGCGGCGGAGATCCTGGTTCCCGAGGAGCCCTTCGACATCGACGAGGTCTGCCGGAACCTCAAGGTCCGCCACGCCAAGGGCCGTTATGCCTCGATCGTGGTGGTGGCCGAGGGGGCCATTCCTGCCGCCGGCACCCTGGCTGTGGCTTCCCCCGAGCTCGACCAGTTCGGCCATCCTCGACTCGGCGGCATCGCCAACACCCTGGCCGCAGAGATCGAGGAGCGGACCGGCTTCGAGACTCGCGTCACCATCCTCGGGCACATCCAGCGGGGGGGCACCCCCACGGCCTTCGACCGGGTGCTCGCCACCCGATTCGGTCTGGGCGCCATCGATGCCGTCCACGACGGTGCCTTCGACCAGATGGTCGCGCTGCGATCGGGGGACATCATCCGGGTGCCGCTGGCCGAGGCCGTCACGACGCTGAAGACGGTGGACCGGGACCTCCTCCACGACGTGTCCAACCTGTTCTTCTCGTAGGGCCATCGAGTCGCGCCCCGTCACCACATGATCGGCTCGGGCCCATCGGGGACGGCAAAGGCGTCCGCCGCGGCCAACAGGTCGGTGAGGGGCTCCGCCAGCGCCGGCACCGCCGCCAGCACGGTGCGGCCGGGCAGGATCTCCACCGTGCCGCCCGCCTCCTGGCAGATGAGCATGCCGGCCGACAGATCCCACGGGTTCAGGCCCCACTCGTAGTAGGCGTCCACCCGGCCGCCGGCCACCCAGCACAGATCGAGGGCGGCCGACCCGAAGCGGCGGATGTCGCGCACCTGTGGCAGGAGCTGGGCGGCGATGCGCCCCTGCCAACGCCGCCGCTCGGGCCGGTAGCCGAAGCCGGTCACCACCAGAGCGGTTTCGGTGGTCGAACGGCCAGTTGCCACCCGGCAGGGCGCGCCGTTGCACCACGCACCCCAGCCCCGCGCTGCGGCCCACACCTCCTGCCGGGACGCATCGATCACCACACCGACCACCGCCCGACCGTCCACCTCGGCGGCGATGGAGACGGAGAAGGCGCCGATGCCGAAGAGGTAGTTGGTGGTGCCGTCCAAGGGATCGACCACCCAACGCACACCGGTGGAGCCCGGGCGGGACGTCCCTTCCTCGCCGAGCAGGCCGTCGTCGGGCCGTTGGTCGGCCAGGACGTCGGAGATCACGGCTTCGGCGGCGCGGTCGACCTCCGAGACCATGTCGGTGGCCGACGACTTGGTGTCGACCCGCATCGGGGGTCGACCGATCCCCTCCAGGTGGATCGCCGCCGCTTGCTGCGCAGCCAGCAAGGCGACGCCGGCCAGCTCGCCGAGCGGCCGGCCGTCCGCGGACTCGAGCACTGACCGGCCGAACGCTTCGGCAGGGGACAGGCGAAGCGGCGGGGGCAACGTAGCGGGCAGGGGGAGCACCCCACGGTTGTACCCCACCACTCCCTCCCGGTCGTACCCGATGGGGCTACCCATGCCGCTGAGCCCCTCGCGCCGCACCACGGGCATCGGTAGCGTGACCGAGATGCCGGTCGACCTGCGCTCTGACACCGTCACCCGTCCGACGCCAGCCATGCGGCGCGCCATGGCCGAGGCCGAGGTGGGCGACGACCAGTACGGCGAGGACCCCACGGTAAACGCCTTGGAGGCGGCGTTCGCCGCCCGGGTGGGCAAGGAGGCGGCGCTGCTCACACCATCGGGCACCATGGCCAACCAGCTCGCCATCCGCGTCCTGACCCGCCCGGGCGACATCATCGTCGCCGGCGCCCGTCAGCACATCGTCTGCTTCGAGGACGGAGCGGCGTCCGCCAACTCCGGCGTCGGGTTCGCGCTGCTCGACGATCGAAGCGGCGCGCTGGAGACCGCGGACGTGCGTCGAGCCGTCGAGGCGTCGGCGTACCACCAACCACGCGTTGCCCTGCTCTCGCTGGAGGACACACACATGTCGTCGGGTGGGCGGCTGTGGACGCCGCAGGCGCGGCTCGATGTGGCAGCGGTGGCGGTGGGGTCCGGCCTGCCGATCCACCTCGACGGGGCCCGCCTCTGGCACGTCGAGGCGGCCACCGGCGTTGCCGTGGCGACTGCCGCCGCCCACGCCACGACTGTCATGTGCTGCCTGTCGAAGGCCCTGGGCGCGCCGATCGGGTCGCTGCTGGCCGGGCCGGCCGACGTGATCCTGGCGGCGCGCGTCGAACGCCACCGCCTCGGTGGCGCCATGCGCCAGGCGGGCGTGATCGCCGCCGCCGGCCTCGTCGCCCTCGAGCGTATGACGTCCCGGCTGATCGACGACCACGGGCGGGCCCGTCGCCTCGCCGCCGCCGTCGCCGAACGGTGGCCGGACGCCGGCTGCGATCCGGCCGCGATCGACACAAACATCGTGCTGTTCGCCCACCCCGATACCGGCCGGTTGCTCGCCCACCTGCGCCACGCTGGGGTGTGGGCGGGGACCGTGGGCCCTGGCCAGGTTCGCCTGGTCACCCACCTCGATGTCGACGACGCCGGCGTGGACCTGGCCTGCCGAGCGCTGGCCGCCGCGCCATGACCGTTCGCGTCGCGACTCGGGCGGGCCGCGGCGGTGCATGGGAGGCAGCTCATCGTTCGCGCGTTTGCCCAGGGACGTACCTGGGCAAACGCGCGAACGACGCCGATCAGGGCTGCGGTTGGCCCCGTCCGCCGTCGCGTCCAACGCCGCCCGTCGGCCGTATCGCGCCGCCCGTCGGCCGTCCTGGGAGGGTAGCTGCCGTGGGAATGGCGCCATCGGGCGGACGGAACAGATCGGTCGGTGCCGTGCGCCCGCGCAGGTGCGCGGCGCCCTCGGGCTGCCATCCCGGGTAATCCGATCCGGCGGCCTCCACCACCCGCCGGCTGGCCAGCACCCGAGCCGGATGCTCCTTGGCCAGGTCGGTGAGTCGGGCGGCCTCGTTCACCGGGTCCCCGACGACCGTGTACTCGAACCGTTCGGCCGAGCCGATGTTCCCGGCGACCACCGCTCCCGACGACACGCCGACGGCGGCATCCAACCGGACTCCCAGCACGGCCACGGTGGGAACCCGTGTGACGATCTCGGTCGCGGCTCGGAGGGCCCGCACCGCGTGGTCCGTGCGCCCGATCGGCGGCCCGAACACGCACAGGGCGCCGTCGCCCTCGAACTTGTTCACCCAGCCGCCGTGCTGGCGCACGGCGCCCTCGACCGCGGCGAAGTAGGCGTTCAGGGCGGCGACCACCTGCTCGGGTGCTAGCTCCTCGGCCATGGCCGTCGAGCCTCGGAGGTCGACGAACAGCACGCTGGCCTCGGCTCGCACGCCGGACCGCTCGGTCCCTCGCTCCAACGCACCGGCGGCGACCTCCTCGCCGACGTAGCGGCCGAAGAGGTCCTCGAGCTCGCGACGCTGGCGCAGGCCCTCCACCATTCGGTTGACCCCGGCCTGGAGCTGGCCGACCTCGCCCAGGTCGTCGACCACGACGGCCACGTCCAGGTCGCCGGCCTCGACCTGGCCCAGCGCCATGCGAACGGCACGGAGCGGCTCAGAGACGGCCCTCGCCGCGCCCGTCGTGATGAGGAAGCCGCTGGCCAGGCCGCCGACGCACAGGAACACGAGCGTGCCGGTGAAGTCCGACAGGCTGCGGCGCGCCTCGCCGACGGGGACGAGCAACAAGGCGACGAGGGGCACCGCGGACCCGAAGGCCCACGAGAAGAGCAGTCGGGGGAGGACCTTGATGCCGCGGCTCCCGGAGGGCAGGTCGCCGGCGAGGACCGTGGCGGTGACGGGCCGCAGCACCCGCTCGGTGAGCAGGGCGCTGAGGGTGGAGCTGGCGACGCCCGCCAGGAGCACACCGACCACGACGAGGAGCACACGACCGAACGGGTACCCGAGCAGCGCGTTCAGCAAGCCGGCGCTCAGCGCACCGATCGTCCAGTAGCTGAAGACGCTGATGGCCACCCGCAGGGGGGCCTGCAGCGTGGCCCGCCGCTCCGACGGTGTCGGCCGCCGCGCCGCGCGCACCCACCGGGCCACCGGTCGGAACATGCGAACGTTGATGAGGCCGGCGATGGGGAGGGCCACGACGACGAACACGGCGAAGCTGGAGACGGTGATGTGGGACGTGTGGGTTGGCCCGGCCTTTCCCCCGACAGGCAGGGCCAGGAACCGGAAGTAGAGGTAGAGGGCGACGCCGGGGATGGTGTTGCTAACCAGCAGCAGCACGACGAGGACGGCGGTCGGGCGGGACACGATGCGCAGCGTCGCCGACGACTCCGTGTCCGTCATGGCAGAACGGTAGCAACCGGCCGGGGTCTCACCCGCACCGTAGGCTCGTCTGTGTGGCCGAGCGCGACAGAGTTGAGATCGACCGGACGGCCCCTGTGCGCGTGCTGGCCATCTACGCCCACCCTGATGATCCCGACGTGTCCGCTGGGGGAACCTTGGCCCGCTGGGCGTCGGCCGGCGCTGCCGTCCACGTCTGCATCTGCGCCGACGGGGATAAGGGCTCGATGGATCCCGATGTCGACACCGACGACCTGGTGCGGCGCCGTCGGGAGGAGGTGGTCGCGGCCGGGCGGCTCCTCGGGGTGATCGACCAGCATTGGCTCGGCTATCGGGACGGGGAGATGGAGGTGGACGCCTCGCTCCGGGGCCGGCTGGTGGAGCAGATCCGCCAGGTCCGACCGGACGTGGTTGTCGGCCCTGACCCCACCGCCGTCTTCTTCGGTTCCCAGTACATCAACCACCGCGACCACCGGGTCGTTGGATGGGCGACGATCGATGCCGTCGCGCCGGCTGCCGCCAACCCGCACTACTTTGCCCACCTCGGACCCGCTCACCGCCCGCGAGTGCTGTATCTCTCCGGCACGCTGGAGCCCAACGTCTGGGTGGACATCTCCGACAGCCTGGACGCCAAGGCCGCCGCCATCGCCTGCCACGCCAGCCAGACCGGAGACGCCGGGGAATGGCTGCGCAGCGTCGTCCGCCAGCGAGCGGAGGAGTCGGGTCGGCAGGCGGCGGTGCCCTACGCCGAGAGCTTTCGGCGGATCGTGCTCGAGGACTAGCCGTGCCCGGGCGCGCCGACGCCACCATCCTGCACGTCGACATGGACGCCTTCTACGCCGCCGTGGAGGTGCTCGACGACCCCAGCCTGGCCGGCCGGCCGCTCATCGTCGGCGGCACGGCCGAGCGGGGTGTCGTCGCCTCGTGCAGCTACGAGGCCCGCGCCTTCGGCATCCGTTCGGCCATGGCCGGCGCCCAGGCCCGGCGCCTGTGCCCGCAGGCCGTGTTTGTCCCCGGCCGCTTCGACCGCTACCAGGAGATCTCGGTCGGGATCCACCGGATATTCCATGAGTACACGCCACTGGTGGAAGGGATCGCCCTCGACGAGGCCTTCCTGGACGTCACCGGTGCGGTACGGCTGATGGGCCCGCCGCCGTCGATCGGCGCCTCCATCCGCCAGCGGATCCGGGCGCAGTTGGGTCTGGCCTGCTCGGTCGGGTTGGCGACCACCAAGTTCGTGGCCAAGCTGGCTTCGGAAGCAGCCAAGCCCCGCCCGTCGGCGGCCGGCGCCATCGCCGGCCCGGGCGTCTTCGTGGTGGCGGCCGGCGAGGAGCTGGGATTCCTGCACCCGCTGCCGATCGAGGCGCTCTGGGGCGTCGGTCCGGTGACGTCGGCCAAACTCCGACGGTTGGGCCTGACGACGGTCGGGGCGCTCTCCGAGGTGTCGCTGGCGACGCTGGCCTCGGCGGTGGGCCGCGCTCATGGCCAGCACCTGCACGCCTTGTCCCACGGCATCGACGAACGGTCGGTCGAGCCCGACCGGGCCGTGAAGTCCGTCGGCCACGAGGAGACCTTCGCCACCGACCGGTACGCCTCCGCCGACCTGCACCGGGAGCTCGTCCGCATGGGCGACGCCGTGGCCGCCCGGCTACGTCACGCCGGGGTGGTCGGCCGGACGGTGACGATCAAGGTCCGCTACGGCGACTTCACCACCCTGACGCGGGCGCGCACCGCGCCGCGGCCGACGGATACGGCCCACGAGCTGGTGGCGGTGGCCGGCGCTCTCCTGGAGCAGGTCGACCTCCGCCCGGGGGTGCGGCTCCTCGGCGTGTCGGTATCGAACCTGCAGCTTGCGGTCGAGGGGCCGGCCGAGCAGCTGAGCCTGTTGGCGGACCCGGCTGCCCGGGCCCGGCGGCCCGACACCGGGGGCGGCGCCGACCCCCGACGAGCGGGTGGTCGCGACCCGGGAGCGCCCGTGGCGGCGCCGGGCTCCGACACCGACGGGTGGCTGGCGGCGAGCGATGCGGTCCAGGCCGTGCGGGCTCGCTTCGGTGACCGATCGGTGGGGCCGGCGACCCTGCTGGGCCCCGCCGGCCTCCGCCTCAAGCGGGCCGGCGACACCCAGTGGGGCCCGAGCCGGGTGCCGGACGACGATGGGTCGGGCGACGGGACCCGGACCGCCGGCGGCGAGGACCAGCGCCACCGTCGGCCCTGAGCGGCGGGTGCTGGCGTGGGCTGCCGGCCGGCAGCGGACCGCGTTGCTGTAGCGTGGGTTGGGGCGCGAAGATAAGGCGCTCAGCGTGGAGAAGTGGGGTTTAGAGGTGCCGCTTTCCGAGAACGAACAGCGCATATTGCACGAGATCGAGCGTGGTTTCTACGACCACGATCCGGAGTCCGCCCGCCGCATCGAGTCGACGACCCTCCCTCGGTACCTGGCCCGCAACTGCCGATGGGCCGCCCTCGGCTTCCTGGCCGGTCTGGTCGTCCTGGTCGCGTCGTTCGCGTCCAGCTGGGTGCTCGGCATCGTGGGCTTCGTGATCATGCTGGCCAGCGCCTTCGTGTTCATCCAGAACCTGCGGCGCATGGGCCAGCACGGCTGGCAGCAGCTGTCGCAGACCATGAAGGCGCACCCCATGAACGACGTGATCGGCGACGCCAACCGACGCCTGCGCCGCCGCTTCGGCGACGACCGCTAGCCGCCCCGGCGACGACCGCTCGCGGGCCGAGCGGGCCGCGAGCTTCGGGCGCATCGTGGTGTCGACGAGCTGTCGCTGGCGCTGTTTTGTCGACACCGGGATGAGGGCTGGTCGGCGCACGAGGGCGGCCCGACCCAGGTCCGGTCAGCGGGTCCAGGTCACTGCGTTGGCGTCGACCTCTGCGCCGGTCCAGGTGCCGGTGGGATCGACGTGCGCCGGCGACCAGGCCAGCCGGGGATCGAGGAGGCGCCGCAGTCGCATGGTGCGGGGCGCGGCCCCGGCGAGCACCGTGGCCACACGACGGGCGGCCTGGTCGGCGGCCGCCACCTGCGCCGGTGAGGCGTCGTCGGGGTCATAGGACGCACCGGTGACGCAGGTGGCCAGGTGGTGGAGGCTCTCGTCGACCAACCCCCGGCCGAGCAGGAGGCGAAGCTGCGCGGTCGCCCTCTCCGCGAACTCGACCAGGGTCTCATCGCCGTGGCGCCAGATCTGCCACCATCCCAGCAGCTCTGCCGTCTCGGCCCAGCCGACCAGGATGTGGGCGGCTCCGACCGCCTGGTCGCCGGGTTGGCCCTGCCGGCCGCGTCCCGGTGCCCGGTGCCGGCGGGGTCCCGTCGCCCGCTGCCGGCGGCCAGCCCAACGAACCCGCCGGACGACGATGTTGACGCCTATCCACGCGAGCAGCGCGGCGGCGGCGCAGCCCAGAACCAGCAACGCCACCGCCGCCGAGGCGTGGTGGTGGTGGACAGCAGCAGCAGGTGTGGACTGCGAGCCCGCCGGCACGGGCTTGTGGATCGACCCCACCGGGCTCGGGGTGGTGGACGATGTCGGCAACGTCGTCTGGGTGGTGGCCGCCGGTCCGCTGTCGTTCCCGGTCGTGTTCCCCGTGTACGCACTGGTGCCGGGGATCTGGAAGCCACCGCCCTTGGTGGGCTCGAACGGCAGCCAGCCGAGCTGGCGGAAGTAGACCTCGGGCCAGGTGTGGGCGTCGGAATCGGTGACGTGGTACACGCCCTGGCTGTCGCGCAGCCCGGTGGCGAAGCCCACGGCCAGACGGGTCGGGAGCCCCACCGCACGGGCCAGCACGGCGTAGGCGCCGGCGAACTGCTGGCAGTAGCCGGTCTGGGTGTCGAACAGGAACGTCGAAAGGGCTGCATTGCCGGACCCGTCGGAGATGGGCCGCAAGCTGTAGTGGAACTGGGGTCCCTGGAAGTAGTCCTGCAAGGCGATGGCCTTCTGGTACTCCGTCTGAGCATGGGCGGCGGCGACGATGGAGGCCGCCAGACGGCGGACGCGTGCCGGCACCGACGAGGGAAGCGTCAGGTACGTCGGCAACCCGGCGGGGGCCGCACCGGCCGCGTTCAGCTGAGTCGGGTCCAGTGTGGCCAGGTACTGATACGACGTGAGGCGGTAGGCGAGGCCGTTGGATGTGGACTTGGCGGCCAGCAGGCTGCTCGACACCGGGTCCCAGCTGACGTGTCCGCCGCCTGCCACGGCGGTGGGATTGAAGGCGGTCGGCATCCAGATCGAGTCCAGGTTCTGGATGTGGAACTGCGCCGTCACCTCTCGTGCGGGCAGCGTTGGCTGGCCGGGGAGGCGGCCGCTGGTCCCGGTGTAGGAATCGGTCGACTGCCATTGCGCGCCGGTGAAGGTGTCCAGCGAGGTCAGGCGCCAGTAGGAGGGGACGGGGCTGGCGACGGTGAACACCGGGAGCAGGTCGTCCTGGAGGAGTCGGGTCTGCAGATCGGCGATGGGGCTGGGGACCGACCGGTTCCCGCCCGTGCCGCCGATCCCGTGGTGCCAGCCGAGCAGGCCCTGACCCTCCGTATGGGGCAGCGCGGGCGTCACCACCAGGGCCGCGAGGAGGGCCGCACCGGCGGCGCCGGCGCCGACCGCGGCGGCTGCCCCGGACAGGCTCCCGGACCGATTGGCGAACCACACCACACCGTCGTCGCCGACTGCGGCCCGCTGCACCAGCCAGAACGCCAGGATTGTGACGAGGATCAGCAGCACGGCCGGCAGCCGGCCGGAGGTCGCGCCGAAGATGCAACAGGCGAGGAACAGGGCGAAGGCCGGGGTCGCGGCCCGGAGGCCACCGCGCCAACGGAAGGTTAGCCAGTCGGCGGACACGGCGACGACGCCGACGCCGCACGCGGCCAGGAGACGGAAGCCGGTGGTGGCATCTGTCGGAGCCAGCACGGTGGGAAAGTCGCGTCGGGCCTCACGGAGCGACGTCGATACCACGTGCCAGGTGTGGCCGAGAGGGAGGCCAGCGGTGAGCGAGCCTGGCACCACTGTCCACGCTGTCAGCAAGACGACGGCGGCCACACCGATCACCGCGGCGGCCAGCCCGGGCCACCCCAATCGGCGCGTCGCCCAGCACACCAGATGGACTCCGACCGCCACGACCAGCATCGGGACGATCCAGCTGGGATCGCGGAACACCCGGCCGAAGCCGGCGGCCGCGGCCAGGGTCATGGCGGCCAGGGCGATGGTGAGCATGGCGTCCGCCCGACCTGGCATCACATCCGGGCCCGGCGTCGGCGGTGACGCCGGCGCCGGGGCTGCCGGAGCTGGAGCAGATGGGCGCGTCGTCAGCACGACTGTCCGGTCACGCCAGTCCGAGTCACGTTGGCGGTCCTGACAGGCTGTGGGCGGGTGCCGTCGGCAGCCGGGCGTTGGCCGCCTGCCAGGCGTCGGCGAAGGGACGGTCGCCGCCGCAGCGGATCACGCCGGCGGCGATCGGCGGCAGGTGGCGGGCCGGGGTGGGAGGATCGGTCGCGACGATGACTATGGTCAGCTGGCGGTGTGTCCGACCGGTGCGGGACAGGCTGACCAGGTCGGCATCGGAGATGCGGTCGGATACGAGGACGACCAGCCCTCCGCCGGTCCATGGGGCCGTTGCCAGCCCCAGCCGGGTGGCCAGGGGCGGGTCCGCCCCGTCTGGGTTGCGGCGCGAGTGGGGCGCGGCGGACGCCAGATCGTCGAGGAGCAGCGCGACGTGGGTCGCGGTCGTATCGAACCGGCGCCGGGTGGGTCGCCCGGTGTGGATCAGCCGCACGCGCAGGCCCTCTCTGATGCCGGCCGCCACCACACTGGCTGCGGCCGAGAGGGCGGCCTCGAGTGCGTCGACGGACCACCTGTCGCTGCGCAGGTCGACCGCGACGGTGAGGCGCCCGCGGTTGATGGCCTCCTCCTGGCGGATCATCAGCTCGTCCAGCCGCGCCGTGGATGCCCAGTGCACCCGACGGAGGTCGTCGCCGGGGCGGTACTCGCGCACGGCGTAGAACTCGTCGCCCCCGAGCGACGGCCGGGGGGAGCCGTCGCTGGACCGTCGCTCATACCCGGAGGACAGCCGGGGTGCGGCCACGAGCTCGACGCGGGGGTGCACGGTGAGCGTGGAGGGTTTCGCCGTGCGGCGGGTGATGGCGACGAGGCCGAAGGGGTCGGCCAGCGTCAGCTCGAGCGGTCCGAGGCTGAACACGCCGCGACGGGCGCCGGGGACACCGTACGCAGCTCGTCGGGTCTCTCCCGGCCGGAGGGGGGCGATGCCGAACGACGCCCGTCGTTGGCCGTCGTCGAAGGGATCTCGGGCGGTGAGGACGGGGGACTGGTGCAGTGAGCGGTTGGTGACGGTCAGCACCACCCGCGCTGAATCACCGACGGCGATCCGCGCCGGCGACAGGTGGCGGCGGGCGTCGAGCTGCCAGCTGCGCCCGTGCACCCATGCGGCGCACACCCCGATGAGGATGATGGCCGCGGCGGCCACCGCGTACAGCTCCTCGATGCCGAACAGTCCCGCCGCCACCCCGGCCAGGATGGCCACCGCGCCGAGTGACCAACCTCGCGGCGTGAGCATCGGCGCTCAGGCCGTCTGGCGGGCCGCGGGTACGGCCACGCTGCGGAGGACATCGGTTATGACCTCGGCCTTGGATGTGCCCGCCATGACCGTTTCGGGAGCCAGGACCAGGCGGTGGCCGAGCACCGGACCCATCAGCACCTTGATGTCGTCGGGGACGACATACGCCCGACCGAGTGACGCAGCCAACGCCCGCGCCGCGGCCTGCAGCCCGAGGGCGGCGCGCGGCGACATGCCCAGCGCCAACGCCGGGTGGCGTCGGGTCGCGGTGGCCAGGTCGACGATGTAGCTCTTGAGCGCGGCTGCGACGTGCACCTTGGTTGCCGTCTCGATCAGCGCCGAGACCGTATCGGGCCCGGCCACCGGGCCCAGCTCGTCGACCGACAGGGCCGAGGCCTGCTGGTCGAGCATGCTGATCTCTGCCTGGCGATCGGGATAGCCCATGCGAACCCGCAGCAAGAAGCGGTCGAGTTGGCTCTCGGGCAGGGGATAGGTGCCTTCGTGCTCGCTGGGGTTCTGGGTGGCGATCACCAGGAACGGGGAAGGCAGCCGGTAGGTCTCTCCGTCGGCGGTGACCTGCCGTTCCTCCATAGCCTCCAGCAGCGCCGACTGTGTCTTCGGCGACGCCCGGTTTATCTCGTCGCCGAGCACCACGTTGGCGAAGATGCCGCCGGGCCGGAACGTGAAGGTACCGGTGTTCCGGTCATAGATGCTCGCGCCGGTCACGTCGGAGGGGAGCAGGTCCGGGGTGAACTGGATTCGGCTCCAGTTCAGACCGAACGAGCGGGCCAGGGCCTTGGCCAAGCTGGTCTTCCCGACGCCCGGGACGTCTTCGAGCAGCAGGTGTCCCTGGGCCGCCACGCACACGAGCGCCAGCCGGGTGGGGTCCTCCTTGCCGAGCAGGACCTGGGACACGTTGGCCACCACCGCGTCGAAGGCGGCGGAGAAGGTGTCCGCTCCCGCCGAGTCCGCCATGCCTTCCCTGAGCACCGAGCCCTCCCGTGGACGCTGGCCGTAGCGTACCGGTCCGGATGGCGGCTCTGGGACGCCCATCGACCGTCCCATGAGCCGGTGGGCTACCGTGCGGCCGTGCCGGGAACGCTCGTGTTGGCCGTGGACATCGGCGGCACGAAGCTGGCGGTGGGCCTGGTGGACGAGATCGGCGCCCTGCGCTGGTCGGCGCAGGGTGCCACCCCTGCGGGTGGCTCGGCCGACGAGGTGTGGGCCGCGCTGGAGAACCTGCTCGGCCAGGTGCCACCCGACGCCGATCCTCGGCTCTGCGGCGTCGGCTGCGGGGGACCGATGGCCCGGGGCGGCGAGACCGTGTCACCCCTGAACATCCACGGCTGGCGGGACTTTCCGCTCCGCCGCCGCCTGGCTGCGCGCACCGGGCTGACGACGACCGTGGACAACGACGCCAAGGCGTTGGCGCTGGCCGAGGGCTGGCGCGGTGCTGCGGTCGGGACGACCGACTACCTGTCGCTCGTCGTGTCCACCGGTGTGGGTGGTGGCGTGGTGACCGACGGCCGGCTGCTCGACGGCGCCGCCGGCAATGCCGGCCACGTTGGCCACGTGATCGTCGAGCCCGACGGGCATCCCTGCGGCTGCGGCGCCTCCGGCTGCCTGGAGGCGGAGGCGTCGGGGACGGCGATCGCACGCATCACCGGCCGCCCGCCGGCCGAAGCACCCCCTGCGCTCCGAGCCAGGACGGGCACGCTCGTCGGGCGGGGGGTGGCGTCGGTGGCGAACCTGCTCGACCTGCGGTTGGCGACCGTCGCCGGCTCCGTCGCCCTCGGCTACGGGGCCACCTTCTTCGCTGCCGCCCAGGTCGAGCTCGATGCCCGCTGCCGCCTGGACTTCTCGACGGGTTGTCGCATCGTCCCCAGCGGGCTGGGCGCCGACGGCCCGCTCGTCGGCGCCGCCGCCGTGGCCTACCGTGCGGGCGGCCTGATCGGCTCGTCCCGGTGAGGGCTTGCGGGTGAGGCTCGCTCCGTCGCGGCCCATCCTGTCGCGGCTCATCCCGGCGCGGCACTGCCTGATCGGAGCGGCGGGGTGAGGCGGTCCGTGGTGCTGGCCGTGGCCCGGCGCCCCGATCTGTGGCTTACGGGTGTGATCCTCGGCATCCGGCTCGGCCGCTGGCGCCAGTGGCCGCCCCGCGTGGGCCCGGGGTCGGAATACGTCCGGTTCCGGCTCATCACCATGTACGGCGACGAGTCCGGGTCGATCTCCGGTCCGGAGGCCGTGGCCTACCTGGAATGGTGTCGACGGATGCGCAGGGGTGCGAGGTAACGTCTCGGGCGTGCGTCCCGAGCCGATACGGAGGCGGGCATGGATGGCGGCGCGGGCTACGGCCCGGGCCCTGGTGGTCGCGCAGCGACCACGGGTCGGACGCCGGTAGGGGCGGGTTCGGGCATGTCGCAGTCGCTCGTCCTGAACGCCACCTACGAGCCACTCTGCGTCGTGTCCAGCCGGCGAGCGCTGCTGTTGGTGCTCGACGCCAAGGCGGAGCTGATCCACGCCACCGACCGGCTCTTTCGCGCCGAGCGGGTCAGCTTCTCCGAACCCTCGGTGGTCCGCCTCTCCTACTACGTGAAGGTGCCGTACCAGGCCCGGGTGGCACTGAACCGGCGCGCCGTGTTCGCCAGGGACGGGCATCGTTGCCAGTACTGCGGTGGGTCGGCGGAGAACATCGACCATGTGATCCCCCGGAGCAAGGGTGGGACCCACGCGTGGGACAACGTGGTGGCGGCCTGTCGGCCCTGCAACAGCGCCAAGCGCGACCGCATGCTCGAGGACAGTGGCATGAGGTTGCGCAGCCCGCCGGCGGCCCCCCGGGAACGGACGTGGATCCTGGCGACGAGCGGCGCAGTGCGGGCCGACTGGGAGCCGTACCTGGGGAGGACGTCAGCCGTCCGGTCTGCGTGATCCACCGAGGGTGACGGGGTGGACCGTCGAACGGGCCTCGGGTGGGGCGGCCGGCCTCCATGCCGTGTCAGCAGAGCTGGTGGCGTCGACCGTCGCCGCTCCGGCCACGCCTCGCGTCCGGATCCTCGATGCCGTGCGGCCCGCCGTCGTCCTGGGCAGCGGCCAGCCGCTGGCCCACGTGGACCACGCCGCCCTCGAGCGGCAGGGCTGGGACCTCGCCCGGCGGCGTAGCGGGGGGGGAGCCGTCCTGGTGGGCGTGGACGAGGTCCTCTGGGTCGACGTGATCGTGCCGGTGGGCGATCCGCTGTGGTCGGACGACGTCCGAATGGCAAGCGCGTGGCTGGGTGCGTGCTGGAGCCAGGCCCTGGCCCGGACGGGTCCGGGGGGCGGAGAGGTCTGGGCCGGCGGCCTGGTGGCGCCGCGCTGGTCGGACCGGGTGTGCTTCGCCGGCCTCGGTCCCGGGGAGGTGACGGTGGGCGGCCGCAAGATGGTCGGCCTGGCCCAGCGCCGCACCCGGCGGGCCGCTCTCTTCCAGACGGCGGCCCTGCTGCGCTGGCATCCCGCTGATCTGGTCGGGGTCATGGCCTTCGACGGCGGCGCCGCGGCCCGGTCCGCAGCGGCGTCCGAGCTGGCCGGAGTCGCGCGCGGCGCCGGGCCATCGGTGCGCGACGACCTCCTCGAGGCGCTCCTCCACGCCCTGGCCCGTCGTCGGGAGATGGCATGATCGGACGTCCGACGGCTGGAGAGGGCTTCATGGGTGCACTGGAGGGGAAGGTGGCGATCGTCACCGGCGGGGGGCGTGGCCTGGGGCGGGCGCACGCCCACTTCCTGGCCTCGGAGGGTGCGCGGGTGCTGGTCAACGATCCCGGGAGACGGATGGACGGTGGTGGCGACGACCGCACCCTGGCGGCGACCGTGGCCGACGAGATCACCGCAGCCGGCGGTCGGGCCGAGGCCAACGTGGACGATGTCACCGAGTGGGCCAGTGGACAGCACCTGATCCGCCACGCGGTGGACGCCTTCGGCCGCCTGGACATCCTGGTGAACAACGCCGGCCACCTCCGAGACCGCCTCCTCGTCAACATGTCCGAGGAGGAGTGGGACACGGTGGTGGATGTCCATCTCAAAGGGCATTTCGTTGCCCTCCGCCATGCGGCCGCCTATTGGCGGGCGCGCGCCAAGGCCGGGGAAGAGGTGGGCGCATCGGTGATCAACACCTCGTCCACCTCGGGGCTGCAGGGCAATCCGGGCCAGACCAACTACGGCGCAGCCAAGGCGGCCATCGGCGCGCTGACCATCATCGCTGCTCAGGAGCTGAGCCGCTACGGGGTCCGGGTGAACGCCATCGTGCCGCTGGCTCGGACGAGGTTGACCCAGGCCACCCCCGGGTTGGGGGAGATGATCGCCGCCCCGACCGAGGACGGTCGGTTCGACGAGTGGGACCCGGCGAACGTCTCCCCGCTCGTGGGGTGGTTGGCCACCGACCGCTGTACGGTCACCGGCCGGGTGCTGGCCATCTTCGGCGGCACCATCCAGCCTATGACCGGCTGGACCAAGGAGGTCGGCATCTCCCGCAACGAGCGCTGGACGATCGACCGCATCGACGAAGAGCTCCCGGCCCTCCTCACCTGACGCTCCTGGCCGGCGGCGCGCCGGCGGCGCCTGTCGGACCCGACGGCGTCCCAGCGGCGCGCCATGTCGGCCAACGCCACGTGCGTCCCATCGTTCGCGCGTTTGCCCACGAACGTCCCTGGGCTAACGCGCGAACGATGAAGCGCTGACCCGCTCTCGCGGAGGTCGGTGTGAGGCGTTGGAGGCTTTGGCGCGCCATGAGGAGTGGAATGGTTGACTTGTGGGGTGTGGGGGTTTAAAGTGGCGCCAGGTGGATCGAAGGGGAGGGGCCCCCGAGGACCCGGGCAAAGGACGGAGTGGAGTGACAAGTGGGGCCGAGATTCTTCGGGAGGTTCGAGCACTCCCTGGATCCCAAGGGCAGGGTCATCCTGCCGGCACGGCTGCGCACGTCATTCGAGACGCGCGCCTACCTGGCCACCCACGACGAGGGTTGCCTCGCCTTGTGGACACCCGAGGAGTTCGAGACCAAGTTCGCCGAGATGGAAGCCAACCAGAATCGCAGCCGCGACGACCGCAACCTGGCCCGGGTGTGGGCCGCGGGCCTGGTCGAGATCGAGCTCGACCGGCAGGGCCGGGTCGCCATCCCCGGCTACCTTCGCAAGTACGCGGGCCTGACCGGTGCCGTCCTGGTGCTCGGCGCCCTGAACCGGGTCGAGCTGTGGGACCCCGGGGTATGGGCCGACCGAGTCGGGCCGGCCGAGTCCCGCATGTCACACGGATCACCCGAGCCGGTGTCGGAGACGGCCGCCTCCTCGGCGTCACCCGCCGGTCAGGACTGACCGACGGCGCAGGACCCGCAGCCGGGCAGTCCCGGCTCATGTGCAGCCCTTCGACCGGCAGGGTGGAAGTCCCCTTCTCCGCCCGCTTCCACTCGGTCCGATCGGGGAGACATCCCGACGGCACGCTGGTCGGAGGGCTGCAGATGAGCCAGGACGATTCTCTCCCCTTCATGCACGTGCCTGTCATGGTCGACGAGGTGGTGGCCTTGCTGGCGGGGGTCCCCGCCGGCGTGGTCCTCGACGCCACCCTCGGGGGTGCCGGCCACGCCGACGCGCTCCTGCGGGCCGCCCCACAGGTGCAACTCGTCGGGCTGGACCAGGACCCGGCGGCCCTGGTTGCCGCGGCGGCGCGCTTGGCCGGATGGGGTGATCGGGTGCGGATCCGGAGGGCTCGCTTCGATGGCCTGGTCGCCGCCCTGGCCGAGGTCGGCGTCACCGAGCTGGCCGGCGCTCTCTTCGACCTCGGCGTCAGCTCGCCGCAGCTGGACCGCCCCGAGCGGGGCTTCAGTTACCGCTCGTCCGGCCCGCTGGACATGCGGATGGACCCCGACGGGAGCCAGTCGGCGGACGACGTGGTGAACGGCTGGACCGCACGCGACCTGGCCACGCTCTTCTCGGCCAACGGCGAGGGGCGCTTCGCCCGTCGCATCGCCACCGCCGTGGTGGCGGCCCGCCCCCTGCGGACGACGGCCGAGCTGGCCGACGTGGTGCGCGACGCCATCCCAGCACCCGCCCGCCGGCGCGGCGGCCATCCGGCCAAGCGGGTCTTCCAGGCTCTCCGCATCGCCGTCAACGACGAGCTGGACATCCTCCCCGGGGCCCTCGATGACGCCATGCATCTCCTGGTGCCCGGCGGCCGGTGCGTCGTCCTCGCCTATCACTCCGGAGAGGACCGCATCGCCAAGGACCGGTTCCGGGAAGCGGCCACGGGCGGCTGCGCCTGCCCGCCTGGCCTGCCCTGCGTCTGCGGCGCCACTCCGTCCGTAGGCCTGGTCTTTCGTGGCGCCCGGCGCCCCGGCGAGGCTGAGTTGGCCGCCAACCCCCGCAGCCAGAGCGTGCGCCTCCGAGCCGTCGAGCGACTGGCGCACGGGCCGGCCCACCCCGGTCCTGGCCAGGGGAGCGACGCCAGATGAACCAGCCCCTGACCGCGCCCCGTCGCGACACCCGCGTCGCCCCCCTCGAGCGGCCCCGCCACCTCGAGGTCGTCGGTCCCCGGCATCGTGCCCCCAGCCGTGTCCACCGGACCCGCCAGGTCCTGGTGGCCGCCGGTGCCGCGCTGGTCGTCGCCCTCGCCTTTTCGCTCGTCTACCTCCACGTGGTGATGGCGCAGAAGCAGATCCGGATCGACCAGCTGAACAGCCAGGTGGCGCAACGGGAGCGGACCTACCAGCAGCTGCGCCTCCAGGTGGCCAAGCTGGGGTCGCCGCAGCAGATCATCTCCACCGCCGAGGGTCGCCTCGGGATGCGCCAGCCGGCGTCGGTGACCTACCTCAGGCCGGCTGCCGGCACCCCGTCGGTCTCCTCGTCCAGCGCCGGCCCGGGCGCCCCGAGCGCGCCCCGTGGTGACGCAAACTGGCCGCAGATCAAAGCCGCCCTAGCGGGCCAGCCGTGAGCCCCCGCCCCCGGCCCACCGGTCGTCGCGGCGCGCCCGCGCGCCCGGCGGGGACCCGGCCGCGCTCGAGCCAGGACACCGGCCGGCACCGGGCCGAGTCGCCTGCCGGCCGTCACAGGCCGGTTCACCGGGCCCGGCGGGCCGGGCTGTCGGCGAAGGGTCGGAGGCGGTCATTCCTGCTACTGGTGCTCATGGGGTTCGCCTTCCTGGCCATCGTGGCGAAGCTGGCGTACATCCAGGGCATCGGGTCGGGCCAGTACGTCGCCGTGGGCCAGTCGGAATGGACCCATACCGTGACCCTGAGCGGGGAGCGGGGTGCCATCGTGGACCGCAGCGGCCGTGAGCTGGCCATGTCGATCCCCCAGACGACCCTCTACGCCGATCCCCGCCAGGTGACCGATCCCCGGGGAGAGGCAGCCCGGTTGGCGCCCGTCCTCGGCATCACCGCTAGCCGCCTGCAGAGCCTGCTCAGCCAGGACGCCGGTTTCGTCTACCTCGACCGCACCGTGAACGACGCCACCGCGGCCGCGGTCGCCAAGCTGAACCTGGACGGCGTGTACAGCCTGCAGGAACCCAAGCGGTTCTACCCCGCCGGCCCGCTGGCCTCCGCCCTGATCGGCTCGGTGGGGACCGACGACACCGGTCTCGGCGGTCTCGAATCGATGTACAACAGCCGCTTGCAGGGCAAGGCCGGCAAGCTGATCGAGAAGACCGATCCCCAGGGAAGGCAGCTACCCGGCGGTCTCCAGCAGTACCAGGCGCCGGCGGCCGGCCAGGACGTGGTCACCACCCTGAGCCAGTCGCTCCAGTACGACGCCGAGCAGGCCCTCGCCCAGGCCATCGTGGCGGCCGGCGCCAAGAGCGGGATCGCCATGCTGATGGACACCAAGACCGGAGACATCCTGGCCGACGCCAACCTCTCCATGCCGACCACCGGTACAGCCACGACACCAGCGGTTCCCGTCAGCATCCCGGCGCCTGCCGGGACGGCGACGGCACCGGGGACCGCCCAGGCCCAGCCCATCGAGGCGCCGTCGGCTTCGGGCTTCACCCAGGTCTACGAGCCGGGTTCGGTGAACAAGCTGATCACCATCTCGGCGGCCCTGCAGGAAGGGACCATCAAGCCGAGCGACATCTTCACCATCCCGAACTCCTACCCGGTCGCCGGCACCACCTTCCACGATGCCGAGAGCCACGCCACCGAGCACTGGAACGTCACCGACATCCTGGCCAACTCCTCGAACATCGGTACCATCCAGATCGCCCAGCGCCTGGGCAAGACCGACCTGCTGAAGTACATCCACGCCTACGGGGAGGGCAGCCGGACGCCGATCGGCTTCCCCGGTGAGTCCCAGGGCCTCCTGCCGACCTACTGGTCGGGGACATCGATCGCCGATGTGCCCATCGGCCAGGGCATCGGCGTCACCGCCGCGCAGATGCTCGCCGCCTACAACACCATCGCCAACGGCGGCGTCTACGTCGCCCCCCGCCTGGTCGACGGGTTCATCGACTCGTCGGGCAAGGAACAGGTGGTGCCCGCGGCTCCCTCGCGGCGGGTGGTGTCGACCACGGTCGCCGACGAGATGACGACCATGCTCGACGAGGTCGTCAAGGTCGGCACCGGGACCGCCGCCAACCTGGATCCTTACACCGTGGCGGGCAAGACCGGGACGGCCCTGGTGCCGCAGAACGGCGGCTATCTGGCGGGCCACTATGTCGCGTCCTTCGCCGGCTTCCTGCCGGCCGAGAAGCCGTCGGTCACGGCCATGGTCCAGGTGTTCGATACGCCGAACTACGGCGCAGCCGCGTCGGCCCCCACCTTCAAGGTCATTGCTCGCGACGCCCTTCAGGAGCTGAAGGTTCCCCCGCAGGCGAAGCAGCCACCGGCTCCGGGTGTCCCGCTGGCCACCCCCGCCACCGCCACGGGGGCCGGTGAGGTGGCCGGCGCCCCGCTGCCAGGCCTGGCCACCCCGGCCAGCGTGGCGACCACCACCGTTGTCCCCCCGACGACGACTGCGCCCCCGACGACTTCGCCCCCGACGACTGGGGTCAGCCACGGCCCATCCACCACCTCGTCCGGATCCGGGAGCCCGTTGCCCGGTCCCGTGCCCACGACGACGACCGTGGCCACGCGCCCGCAGGCGCTGCACCGCACGCCGACGGGCACGCCCACCTGACCCCGGCCATGCATCTGGACGCGTTGCTCGCAGAGGCCGGGCTCACCGACAGCGACGTGCGGATCATCGGGGTCGAGGAGGTCGTCGGCGGCTCGGCCGGCCTGCAGGTGACATCGGTCACCATGGACTCGCGCCGGGTCGGCCCCGGCGACCTGTTCGCGTGCGTCAGCGGCCAGCATCGTGACGGCCACGAGTTCGCGTCCGAAGCGGTCGAGCGCGGCGCGTCGGTCCTGCTGGTGGAGCACTTCGTAGACCTTCGTGTCCCGCAGGTGATGGTCTCTTCCGTACGGGCTGCTCTCGGTCCGCTGGCCGATGCCGTCCACGGGCACCCATCTGCCTCGCTGGCGGTGGTCGGCGTGACCGGCACCAACGGCAAGACGACGACCTGCGCCCTCCTGCGCGGTATCTTCGAGGCCCACGGGTGGTCCGCGTCGACCATCGGGACCCTGTCGCAGCCTCGGACGACCCCCGAGGCCCCGGACCTGCAGGCTCAGCTGGCTGAGCTGCGGGATCGGGGGACGGCGGCGGTGGCCATCGAGGTCTCGTCCCACGCGCTGGCCCAACATCGTGCCGATGCCACCCGATTCGCCGCCGGTGTGCTGACCAACGTGACCCAGGACCATCTCGATTACCACCGCACCATGGATGCCTACTTCGACGCCAAGGCCCGCCTGTTCGAGCCCGGCCGCGTCGGCGTGGCGGTGGTCAACCGCGACGACCGTTGGGGCCAGGTCCTCCTACAGCGCAACGCCGAGAGCAGGGTGCCGACCGAGACCTTCGGCATGGACGACGCGTCCGAGTTGGCCCTCACGGCGCAGGGGAGCACATTCCGTTGGGGCGGCGTGGCGATGCGGGTCCACCTGGGCGGCCGCTTCAACGTGCTCAACGCCCTGGCCGCGGCGACCACGGCGCGATCGCTCGCCATCCCCGTTGGGGCCATCGCCGCCGGCCTCGAAGCCACGGCTGCCGTGCGGGGCCGCTTCGAGCCGGTGGACGCCGGCCAGCCGTTCACCGTCCTGGTCGACTACGCCCATACCCCCGACGGACTTGCCCAGGCGCTCGCGGCCGCCCGCGAGCTGGCGTCCGGCCGGCTCCTGGTGGTCTTCGGTGCCGGGGGCGAGCGCGACCAGGAGAAGCGGCCCCTCATGGGCAACGCCGCATCGCGTCTGGCCGATCTGGCGGTGGTGACATCGGACAACCCCCGCCACGAGGACCCGCACGCCATCATCGACCAGATCGTCGCCGGTGCCGTCCACCCCGAGCGCATGACCGTCCAGGCCGACCGGCGAGCAGCGATCGCCACGGCCATCTCCGCCGCCGGGCCTGGTGACGTGGTGGTCATCGCTGGCAAAGGGCACGAGCCAGGCCAGGACCTCGGTGACCGGGTCGTCGAGTTCGATGACGTCACCGAAGCCCGCACCGCTCTGGCCCGCATCCTCGACGCCCGGCGCGGCCGCCAGCCCCCGGCGGTGCCGTGACCGACCTTCTCACGGCCGGGGGCGTCGCCCTCCTCATCTCCATGCTGGGGACGCCCCTGCTCATCAACTGGTTGCGAAAACGCGGCATCGGCCAGCAGATCCGCGAGGACGGCCCGCAGGGGCACTTCTCCAAGGCGGGCACGCCGACCATGGGCGGCGTCGCCATCATCGCCGCCGCCGTCATCGGCTATCTCGTCGCTCACATCGGAGCGACGTTCACCACCCGGGGTCTGACCGCGATGCTGGCCGTCTGCGGCGCCGCCCTCGTCGGCTTCGCCGACGACTGGATCAAGGTCACCCGCCAACGGAGCCTGGGCCTGAGCAAGCGGGCCAAGGCCGGCGGCCAGCTGCTCCTGGCCGTGGCCTTCGCCGTGGTCTGCGTGGTGTGGCTCCGGGTCGACACCCACCTGTCGTTCACCCGCTTCGATTCGCTCGGCGTGCAACTCGGCACCGTCGGCTGGGTCATCCTCGCCGTGCTGTTCTTCGTGGGCTTCACCAACGCCGTGAACCTGACCGACGGCCTCGACGGCTTGGCCGCCGGGTCGTCCACCTTCACCTTTGCCGCCTTCACGGTGATCGGCTTCTACCAGCTCCGTCACGGGGTGATCTACCACAACCCGGCCGCCCTGGACGAGGCGGTGATGGCCACCGCCATGGTGGGCGGCTGCGTCGGGTTCCTGTGGTGGAACGCGGCCCCGGCACGCATCTTCATGGGCGACACCGGGTCGCTCGGCATCGGGGCGGCCATCGCCACGCTGGCCCTGCTCGAGAACGTCGACCTCCTCCTGCCCATCGTCGGTGGGCTGTTCGTGCTGGAGACACTGTCGGTGATGATGCAGGTGGCCAGCTTCCGGATCTTCAAGCGGCGGGTGTTCCGCATGGCGCCGATCCACCATCACTTCGAGCTGTTGGGATGGCCGGAGACCACGGTCATCATCCGGTTCTGGATCCTGGCTGGCCTGTTCACGGCACTGGCCCTCGGTGCCTTCTATGCCGACTTCCTGGCCAAGGGCGGTGGCGGGTGACCGCCGCTGGCGCGTCGCCGACCTTGGTGGCCGGCTTCGGGGTCACCGGCCGCGCCGTCGCCCGGGCCTTGGTGGAGCGAGGCCAGGACGTCATCGTGGTCGAGGACCACCCGGATGCCGACGGGAGGGCGTTGGCGGCGTCGATGGGACTGTCGCTCGTGGCCGCCACCGACCACGACGAGCTGCGGCCGATCGTCGGTCGATGCGGTCAGCTCGTGCCCAGCCCCGGGATCCCGCCGCGCCACCCGGTCTTCGAGCTGGCCGCCGAGCACGGCGTGCCGGTGCGCAGCGAGATCGAGCTGGCCTGGCAGCTGCTGGTCGCCGAGCGCGGGTCGTCGCGCCCGATCCTCGCCGCCATCACCGGAACGAACGGGAAGACGACCGTCACCACCCTGGTGGTCGCCATCCTGGCGGCATCGGGGCTGCAAGCCGAGTCGGCGGGGAACATCGGCCGGCCGCTCATCGAGGTGGTCACCGACCGCTCCCTGCCCGACGTCATCGTGGTCGAGGTGTCGTCGTTCCAGCTGGCCTACACCGATCGCTTCCGCCCGGCCGTGAGCTGCTGGTTGAACCTGGCCCCCGATCACCTGGACTGGCATCCGACCCTGACCGACTACGCCGCCGCCAAGGCGCGCATCTGGGCCCAGCAGGGTCCCGGCGACACGGCCGTGGTCAACGCCGACGACCCGGCGGTGATGGCCGCGGCCGCCTCGCTGCCCGACGGCGTCACGCGGTCGACCTTCGGGCGATGCGCTAGCGCCGACTACCGGCCCAGTGGTGACACCGTCGCCGGCCCGCCTGCGCTGGTGGGCCCCGACGGGGGCACCCTGATCGCCCTCGATGCCCTGCCCCGAACGCTGCCCCACGACCAGCTCAACGCCGCCGCCGCCGCCGCTGTCTCCATCGCGGCCGGCGGTTCCGCCGGGGCGGTGGCCGCCGGGTTGACCGGCGCCGCCGGGTTGCCGCACCGAGTCGAGCTGGTGGCGGCGGCCGGCCACGTCAGCTGGTACGACGACTCGAAGGCGACCACGCCGGCTTCGGTCCTCGCCGCCTGCGCAGGGATGCAGTCGGTCGTGCTCATCGCCGGCGGGCGGAACAAGGGCCTCGACCTCGGCGTGCTGGCCGCGGCGGTCCCGCCCGTGCATGCCGTCGTGGCCATCGGCGAGGCCGCCGCTGAGGTCCGAGCCGTGTTCGCCGGACGTGTCCCCGTCGCTGACGCGCCCAGCATGGTCGAGGCCGTACGCGCCGCGGCTGCGCTGGCCGAGCCCGGAGATGCCGTGCTGCTCTCACCCGGCGGCACCAGCTTCGACTGGTACCGCTCGTATGCCGCCCGGGGCGACGACTTCGCCGCCCGGGTCCGTGACCACCTCGCGCAGAGAGAGGCTCCGACGTGCTGACCCAACCCGGTTCCCATCGCACCAAGGCCGCACCCACGCCGGTATCCACACCGACCGTGCGCCACCGCCCGGCCAACGGGCGGAGCATGTACCTCGGCCTGTTGGCCGTGGTGGCACTGCTCAACCTGGTCGGCCTGGTGATGGTGATGTCGGCGTCGTCGATCCAGAGCCTGCAGCGCTACGGCTCGCCGTGGCACTACTTCGAGCGGCAGGTGATCTGGCTGACGATCGGCTGCATCGCCTTCCTCGCCGCCGTCCGCATCGGCCATCAACGGCTCCGCCGGCTGGGCCTCGGTGCCGTCGTGCTCACCGGAGGGTTGTTGACCGCTGTGCTGGTGCCCGGCATCGGCCGCAGCGCAGCCGGCGCGTCCCGTTGGCTCGGCACCGCCAGCCTGCAGGTGCAGCCGTCGGAGTTCGCCAAGCTGGCGCTCGTCCTTTTCGCCGCTGACGTCCTCGACCGGCGGGCGGACAAGGGCGACTGGAAGTATCAGATGACGCCGGTGATCGCCGTGTTCGCCGCCTTTGCCATGCTCGTCATGCTCCAGCCCGATATGGGCACCACCATGGTGTTGGCCTGCATCGCCCTGGGGATGCTGATCACCGCCGGGATTCCCGCCAAGCCCCTGGGGGGCCTTCTCGGCGTGGCCGCGGCGGGCGGCCTGATGCTGGCCGTGGCCGCGCCCTACCGGTGGCGGCGCATGACCTCGTTCTGGCACCCCTTGGCCGACGCGTCCAACACCGGGTACCAGTCGGCCCAGGGCTTGGCCGCCATGGGGAGTGGGCACTACCTCGGATCCGGTCTGGGATCGAGCATCGCCAGCTGGGGGTACCTGCCGAACGCCCAGACCGACTTCATCTTCGCGGTGATCGGGGAGGAGACCGGGCTGATGGGCGCAGTCGGCCTCACCGCTCTCTTTGCCCTGCTGGCTCTGATCGGGACGCGGATCGTGTGCCGCACCCACGATCGCTACGGCGCCATGGTGGCGGCCGGGATCATCGCGTGGCTGGTCGGTCAGGCCGTGATCAACATCGGCGCCGTTGTCGGTCTGCTCCCCGTCACCGGCGTGCCGCTGCCGTTCGTGTCGTTCGGTGGCTCGTCGCTGGTGATCGCCATGTTTGCGGTCGGGCTCCTGGCCAACGTCGCCCGGCGCACCTGAGTGACGTCCCGCACCTACGCCCTGATCGCTGGCGGCGGGACCGGGGGCCACGTCATCCCCGCCCTGGCCATCGGTCAGGCCCTCGTCGCAGGTGGCCATCCCGCCGCGTCGGTCCACTTCGTCGGATCGCGTCGCGGCATGGAGGCCGAGCTGGTGCCCGCCGCCGGCTTCGCCGTCACCCTGCTGCCCGGTCGCGGGGTCGCCCGGCGGCTGACCCCCGCGAACATCGGCGCCGTCGCCGGGCTGCTGGCTGCCCTCCTGCAGGCCCTGGTTCTCCTCGGGCGGCACCGGCCCCGCGTCGTGGTGTCCGTCGGCGGCTACGCCAGCCTGGCGTGCGCGCTGGCCGCCCTCGTGTGGCGCGTGCCGCTCGTCGTCGCCGAGCAGAACGCGGTGCCCGGTCTGGCCAACCGGTTGGTCAGCCGGGGCGCCCGGGTCTGCGCGGTGACCTTTCCCGGCACACCACTGCCGCGGGCCGTCACCACGGGGAACCCGGTGCGTCGCCAGATGGCGGCCGTCGATCGCAGCCCGGCCGGGCGCGCTGCGGCGCGCGCCGAGCTCGGTCTGGGCGCTGAACGGTTTGTCGTCGTCGTCGGCGGGGGCTCCCTCGGCGCCCGCTCGCTGAACCAGGTGGCGCTGGCGTTGGTGGAGGCGTGGGCCGGGCGCGGCGACGTGGCCATCCGCCACATCGTCGGGCGGCGCGACTGGGATGACGTGATGGCCCGGCGCCCGGCCCCGGTCGAGGGTGGCCTCGTGTACCAGCCGGTTCCGTTCGAGGACCGCATGGAGGTGGTTTACGGAGCGGCTGACCTCGCAGTCCACCGTTCGGGGTCCAGCACGGTCTGCGAGCTGGCTATCGCCGGCTTGCCGTCGCTGCTGGTGCCATTGCCGGGGTCGCCTGGCGATCACCAGGGCTTCAACGCCCGGCTCCTCGCCGATGCCGGCGCGGCGGTGCTCGTCGAGGATCGGGCGCTCGACGCCGACCGGCTGGGTCGGGCGATCGACGAGCTGCGTGGCGACCCGGATCGGCTGGGGACCATGAGCGCCGCCGCCCGCTCCCTGGCCCGTCCCGATGCCGCGGTCGCCGTCGCCGCCCTGGTGGAGGGCGCGGCCCGTGGGTGAGGCCGACGGGCGGCGCGCCACGGTGCGGTCGACGGTGGGCCCCGCTGATCTGTCCGGCCAGCGCCGGATCCACGTGGTCGGCGCTGGAGGTGCCGGCATGAGCGCCATCGCCACCGTGCTGGCCGCCATGGGCCACCAGGTCACCGGTAGCGATCTGCGCCCCTCGGCGGCGCTCGACCGATTGGCCGCCCTCGGCGTCGGGGTGGCCGTCGGCCATCATCCCGACCTGGCCCGACTGGCCGACCTGGTGGTGGTGTCCACCGCCATCCCCCACGGCGACCCGGAGGTGCGGGCGGCTGAGGTCGCCGGGGTCCGGGTCTGCCGCCGGGCCGAGGCGTTGGCCGGCATCTGTGCCGCGCGCCGGACGGTGGCGGTCGCCGGCACCCACGGCAAGACCACCACGGCGTCGATGCTGGCGGTCATCCTGGACGCCGCCGGATGGCGGCCGTCGTACCTGATCGGCGGCACCATCACCGGCCTCGGCGCCGGCGCGGCCTGGCAGGACGGCCCCTGGCTCGTCGTCGAGGCCGACGAGAGCGACGGCACGTTCCTCGAGCTGCCTGCCGAGGCGGTGGTGGTGACCAGCGTGGAGCCCGATCACCTGGAGCACTACGGGGGCGAGGCAGCCATGCGCGCCGCGTTCGCCGCCTTCGTGGCGGCACCCACCGGCCCGCGCCTGGTCTGCGCCGACGAACCGGGATCAGCCGGGCTGGCGAGCACGGCCGGAGTGGCGAGCTACGGGACGGCGGCCGGCGCCGACTGGCGGATGGTCGACGTCGCCGCCTGCGACCGTGGGGCGGCCATGACGTTCGGGCTCGAGCGGGACGGAACGCTCCTCGGGCCGCTCCAGATCGCCGCGCCCGGGGTCTACAACGCCAGGAACGCCTGCGCGGCGGCGGCGGCGGCGATGGCCATCGGCGTGCCGTTCGCCGCGGTGGCGGCCGGTCTAGCCCGCTTCGGTGGCGTCGGCCGCCGCTTCGAGCACCGCGGCGAACGAGACGGCATCACCTTCGTGGACGACTACGGGCACCTGCCCGGCGAGGTGCAGGCCGTCCTGGCCGGCGCCCGCCCCGGTCCGTGGACGCGCACCGTGGCCGTCTTTCAGCCGCACCGGTACTCCCGCACCGCCGCCCTGTGGCCGAGCTTCGCCGACGCCTTCGTCGACGCCGACGTGGTCGTGGTGACGGGGATCTACGCCAGCGACGAGTCTCCTCGTCCTGGCATATCCGGCCGGCTGGTCGCCGATGCCGTGCGTCAGGCCCATCCCGACCAGGAGATCCACTACGTGGAGGCGCGCAGGGCGCTGATCGATCTCCTCCACCGCGTCCTCCGTCCCGGCGACCTGTGCCTCACCCTCGGCGCCGGGGACCTCACCACCGTTCCCGACGCCCTCCTCGGGGAGCGCTGACATGCGGGCGCGGCGGGCAGGGCGAGCGTGGCCGGCGGTCTGGCCCTGCGCGGGGCGGTGGATCATCGGTGGCGGGTGTGGGGCTGGGACCTGCTGGGGTGTCGAGGTCCCGGGCGCCGCACGGCGCGGCCGGCGGGGTGCCGGACGGCGCAGTTGGCGCGGCGCCGCACGGCGCGGCCGGCGGGGTGCCGCACGGCGCAGTTGGCGCGGTGCCGCACGGCGCAGTTGGCGCGGCGCCGCGCCCGGGAGGTTCGGTGCGGTTGTGACCAGCCGGCGGCGCGGTCGGGCGCAATATGGGTCGTCCCGGGACCAAGACTGCGCCGGACCTCGGCCCGGCCCCGCCAAGACTGCGCCCAACCTCGGGCTCGACCGGCCGTGTCCGATAGCCGCCGCCCGACGAGCCGCCGCCCCTTCCCGTGCCGTCCGAACGACTGAGCGGGGCCGGGTCGCCGGCCGGGCGACCGGTTATGGGCGCCGGGTGCGGCTGCGCCGGGTCACCGCGTGACCTCCCGTGCGGCGTCGGGGGGCGCCCCGACCGAGCAGGTCCGCCACGCCTGCCGGCTGCTCGGTTCCCTCGCGGTCACGGACGGCCCGATCGGTCCTCGGACCACCTATCGGGTGGGCGGCTCGGCCGCCGTCGTCGTCACGGTCCGTTCTGCTGCGCAGCTGCCGGCGGTGGCCGACGCGGTAGCCGCCTCCGAGCTCCCCGTCCTGGTGGTCGGGCGCGGGTCCAACCTCCTGGTGGCCGAGCGGGGATTCGCCGGCATCGCGGTGGTGGTCGACGGTGCCGGCGAGCTCGGCCACATCTACGTGGGAGGCGCCGACCTTCCCTCGGCCGCAGGGGCAGGGGAGACGAGCGGGGGCGACGGCCGCCTGGAGGTCGGGGTGGTCGAGGCCGGCGCCGCCGTGCCGTTGCCGGCGCTGGGCCGTCGCAGCGTGGAGGCCGGCCTAGGCGGCCTGGAGTGGGCGGTTGGCGTCCCTGGCTCGGTGGGCGGCGGCGCCCGGATGAACGCCGGCGGCCACGGATCGGACATGGCCCACACCCTGCGCATGGCGAGGATCGCCGACCTGGGGCCTGCCGGCGACGGCCGAGCGCGCCCGGTGACCGCTGAGGCGCTGGCGTACGGCTACCGCCGGTCGTCGGTCCGACCCGACCAGGTCGTCGTGTCGGTCCGCTTTCACCTGGTGCTCGCCGACGTCGCCGAGGGCCGGCGCACCATCCGCGAGATCGTGCGCTGGCGGCGCGAGCATCAACCCGGGCGGTCAGAACGCCGGGTCCGTGTTCACCAACCCGCCTGGGCCGCCGCCCGCCAACTCTGCTGGTTGGCTGATCGAGTCCGCAGGCCTGAAGGGCCTGCGTCGGGGAAGCGCCATGGTCTCGCCCAAACACGCCAACTTCATCCAGGCCGATCCCGGCGGGTCCGCCGATGACGTCCGCGCCGTCATCGACGTGGTCCGGGCCGAGGTGGAGGCTCGCCACGGTGTCCGACTGGCCACCGAGCTCCGCTTGGTTGGCTTCGACGACCCCGAAGTCTCGACCTCGACCACAACGTCAGGGATCGAGCGATGACGCCGACGTCCACGCCGCCTCGGCCCCCGCGCCTGGCGGTGGACCCTCGCATGCGTCAGCGAGTGATCGACGTGAAGCGCGCTCAGGGTCGCCGTCGGCTGCGGGTCGTCATTGCCGTGGGGTGCGCGGTCGCCGTGGTCGCCGCGATGACCGGGTTGATCTACTCACCGGTCCTGGCGGTTCGCCACATCCGCGTGTCGGGGAACGCGCAGCTGAGCACGGCCCAGCTGCTCGACACCGCCGGCCTGGCCCATCACCCCCTCATGGTCGACGTCGACCCGACGGCCATCGAGCGGTGCCTGGCCGCCGTGCCCATGGTGGCGCGCAGCACCGTTCGTCGGCAGTGGCCGGCGACGGTGACGGTCAGCGTGGTCGAGCGCATCGCCGTGGCCCAGGTCCCGGTGGCCGGGTCGCCGGGCGGTGGCGCGCCGGGATCCTCGGGCGCCCCTAGCGGGTCCTCGGCCACCGCCAGCACGGGATCCTCGCCGGTGGACACCCCCGGGACCTCGCTGGTGGAGGCGGTGGACGGGACCGGGCGGGTGCTGAGCGGGCCCCGCCCGGCGACCACCAGGTTGCCGATCCTGACCGGTTTGGCCCGGCCCGGTCGACCGGGGACCTGGATGGTCGGCGGCGCCCGCCTGGCCGCCGAGCTGGCGTTCGCCGCCGCCCTGCCCGGCACGCTGACGTCGGCGGTGCGGACAGTGACCGACACCATTACGAGCGGCCTGGTCGGTGTCGTCGTCGGCCCCGGCGCCACCCGCCCGACCCAGGTCGTCGTCGGCGATCCCGATCGGCTGCCGGCGAAGGTGACGGCGCTGGTGACCCTCCTGGCCCAGGTTCCACTGGCCACGGTGCAGACGGTCGACATCCGGGTGCCCGATCGGCCGGTCTTGACCCCGGCGAGATCGGGGAGTACCGTCTCGACCACTCCAGGAGGTTGACACAATCTCAACGTAGATGTAGAGTTCATGGTTCTCTGGAGGCGCGGCATCCGCGGGTGGGCCGTCCGTCCGTGCCAGGCTGTGTCGATCGAAGGCTGAGCGAGCACCACACCCGCATTCAGCACCGAGCACCACCGAGCACCAGCACGATCACGAATCATCGTTTCATCCGACACCGGACCGGTCAGTCGACCGTGCCGGTTCCATCATCCAGGACTGGCCGCCGGCCGGCCTGCAGTCGTGCCCAGGAGGACCCATGGCCGGCGCCGCCCAG
Organism: Acidimicrobiales bacterium; assembly: GCA_965276635.1. Classification (GTDB taxonomy): domain Bacteria; phylum Actinomycetota; class Acidimicrobiia; order Acidimicrobiales; family Palsa-688; genus CBDIBC01. Next base: position 235,017 of record CBDIBC010000004.1, read on the forward strand.
AACTACATAGCAGTAATCAAGGTCGTCGGCATCGGCGGGGGCGGCGTCAACGCGGTCAACCGGATGATCGACGCGGGCCTGAAGGGCGTGGAGTTCGTCGCCGTGAACACCGACGCCCAGGCGCTGCTGATGAGTGACGCCGACGTGAAGCTCGACATCGGCCGGCAGCTGACCCGAGGTCTGGGCGCGGGCAGCGATCCCGACGTGGGTCGGGAGGCGGCGGAGGAGCACCGGGGGGAGATCGAAGAGGTGCTCAAGGGCGCCGACATGGTCTTCATCACTGCGGGCAAGGGGGGCGGGACCGGTACCGGCGGAGCACCGGTCATCGCCGAGATCGCCAAGACGCTCGGCGCGCTCACCATCGGGGTGGTCACCCGCCCGTTCCAGTTCGAGGGTCGGCGCCGCTCGATGCAGGCGGAGAGTGGCATCCAGATCCTGAAGGAGAAGGTCGACACCCTGATCGTCATCCCCAACGATCGACTGCTCACCGTCTCGAACGACAAGACGTCGATGGTGAACGCCTTCAAGATGGCCGACGAGGTGCTCCTCCAGGGGGTCCAGGGGATCACCGACCTGATCACCACGCCCGGCATCATCAACACCGACTTCGCCGACGTGAAGATGATCATGAGCAACGCCGGGAGCGCCATCATGGGCATCGGTACGGCCTCGGGTGAGGGTCGGGCGCTCACCGCAGCCAAGCTGGCCATCACCTCGCCGTTGCTGGAGGCGTCGATCGAGGGCGCTCGGGGAATCCTGCTGAACATCGCCGGCGGCAGCGACCTCGGCCTCTTCGAGGTGAACGAGGCGGCGGAGATCATCCACGGTGTCGCCCACCCCGACGCCAACATCATCTTCGGTCAGGTGATCGACGACTCCATGGGAGACGAGGTGCGGGTGACGGTCATCGCCGCCGGCTTCGAGCAATGGGGGGATGGCAGCGGGTCGGCGCGCCGCGGCGGGTCGGGCCGGGGCTCGGGGAGTGGCCTGGGCCTGAGCGACACCGAACAGGGCCTGGGCCATGACGAGGAGGACGAGAAGCTCGAGTTCGGCGACGACGAGTTCGACGTACCGGACTTCCTGCGATAGCCACGGTGACCGGCCTCGACCGCGAGACCGCTCGGTCGGTGCAACGCCTCGAGGGCGGCCCGGCGGTGGTGGACAGCGTCGCTTCCTGGGTCCTGCCCGGAGGAGCCCAGGTCCGGTGCACGGCCGTGAGCGACGGTGACCTGTCGTCGGGGCCCGGCGCCGAGGCGGCCCGCCGGGCGGTCGTCGACCTGCCCTGGACGACGCTGCGCCAGGTGCACGGGGCCGATGTGGTGCGGGTCGCCACGGGCGGCGACGGATCTGGGCGCCGGGGTGACGGGCTGGTGGCGGTGACCGCGGGAGTCGCGCTGGCCGTCCTCACCGCCGACTGTGCCCCGGTCGCCATGGCCAGCCCCGAGGGGGTGCTCGGCGTCGCCCACGCCGGCTGGCGAGGGCTGACGGCCGGCGTGGTGGAGGCGACGGCAGACGCCATGCGCGCCAGCGGTGCGTCGTGGTTGGCGGCCGTCGTGGGGCCGTGCATCCACCGGTGCTGCTACTCCTTCGGCGCCGCCGACCTGGCGCAGATCGCGACCCGGCTCGGCCCCACGGTGGTGGCGACCGACCGCGCCGGGCGGCCGGCGTTGGACGTGCCCGCGGCCGTGCGCGTCGCGCTCGGTTGCGCCGGTGTCACCGACATCGCCGTCGACGCCACGTGCACGGCCTGCTCGCCCCGGCATTGGTCATGGCGAGCCAGGGGCGACCAGGCCCGTCAGGCGACCGTGGTCTGGCGGTCGTGACCGCGAACCTCGCCACTGCAGTGGCCGAGCGCCTGGCCGGCATCCGCGACCGCATCGCCGGTGCCGGCGGCGACCCGGCCCGGGTGCGGATCGTCGCGGTGACGAAGGCGTTCGGTGCTGATGCGGTCGACGCCGCCGTGGCCGCCGGGCTTACCGACGTGGGGGAGAACTACGCCCAGGAGCTGTTGGCCAAGGCGCCGCAGGCCCCGCCGGCGGTGGACTGGCACTTCCTCGGGGTGCCGCAGCGCAACAAGGTGCGGCACCTGGCGCCCTATGTCTCGCTGTGGGAGGCCGTCGACCGGCCGGCCACCCTCGACGCCATCGCAGCGCGTCAACCGGGGGGCGCCGTGCTCGTCCAGGTGAACCTCACCGGGGACACCAACAAGGGTGGGTGCCGGCCCGACGACACCCGGGACCTGCTGCGTCACGGCCGTGCCCTCGGGCTGGATGTCCAGGGCCTGATGACCGTCGGCCCGGCCGGCGACCGGGCCGCCAGCGCGACGTGTTTCGGTGCCCTCGCCGGCCTGGCCGCCGCCGAGGGTGTCCACCAGCTGTCGATGGGGATGAGCGACGATTTTGATCTTGCCGTTGCCGAAGGCTCGACGATGATTCGCGTCGGGCGGGGACTGTTCGGCCCTCGCCCGGTCGGCCGTGGCCGGGCGAGTAGCATGGACCGACTGGGAGGCATGTGATGGCATCAGGCGTTGTCCGCAAGGCAATGGTGTACCTCGGACTGACCGATGACGACTACCACGACTACGACGCGTACGACGAGCACCCGCAGGCTGTCGCTGCCCCGCGCCGGTCGATGGTCGAACCGATGGAGCCCGCGCCTGTGTCCGCTGTCCGCCCACTTCCCCGTGATCCCACCATCGACCCGAGCAACGGTATCTCCGTAACCCCCCGGCCGGCCGTGGTGCGGCCGATCTCGCCCATGCAGAGCGCCAAGGTGCACACGGTGGCGCCGGCCAAGTTCGCCGACGCGCAGGAGATCGGCGACCGCTTCAAGAGTGGCCAGCCGGTGATCGTGAACCTGCAGACTGGCGATCGCGAGCTGTCGCGGCGGATGATCGACTTCTGCAGCGGGGTCACCTACGCCCTCGGCGGTCTATGGACAAGGTCGCCGACCAGGTGTTCCTGCTCACGCCGACCAACGTCGAGGTGTCGCCCGAGGAGAAGCGCCGGCTGCAAGAGCGCGGCCTCTACCGCTCCTGATCCTGCCAACCTCTCCACATGCTCAGCTTCCGTGGTGGCAACCCGCTCTACATCATCGGGCAGCTGTACGTGTTCGTGCTGTTCGCCCGAGCTGTGCTGAGCTGGTTTCCCTATTCGGGTGACTCCCCGCTGAACGGTGTGCGGCGGGTGATCTTCACCCTCACCGAACCGGTCCTGGCACCGTTCCGGCGCCTCGTCCCGCCCGTGGGGATGCTCGACCTCTCATTCCTGGTGGCGCTCATCGTGGTCGAGGTCATCGTCCAGGGCGTGCTGTCGCGCCTGCCCATCTAGCGCACCAGCGCTCGCCGGACCGGGGGCGTCCGCGCTGGTCGGGCGTCGCACCACTACGATGAGGAGATGGACGTCTCTCCCAAGACGCTGCGCGAGGTCGAGTTCCGCGAGAAGATGCGGGGGTATCACCCCGAGGACGTGGACCAGTTCCTCGAGCAGGCGGCCGCCGCCCTCGAGACGATGCAGGACAGGCTCCGCCAGGCGGTGGAGCGGGCTCAGCGCGCCGAGGCTGCGGCCGCGGCCGCGCCGCCGCCCTCACCCGACACCAGCGCCCACGACGACACGCTGAAGCGGACGCTCGTGCTGGCCCAGCGCACCGCCGACATGGCGGTGGCCGAGGCGCGTGAGCAGGCTGCCCGCATCCTGGCTGGCGCCGAGCAGAAGGCGCAGGGAGTCATCGCCGAGGCCGAGGAGCGCGCCCGGCGAGCCCACGAGGAGAGCCTCGGTGGCATTCGATCCGAGCTCGGCAGCCTGGAAGCCCTGCGGCAGCGGGCCCAGTCCGAGGTCGATCTGCTCAGCCGCTGGATCGACGACCACCGGACCCATATCGCCAGCTCCCTGCGCGAGGCGCTCTCGGTGGTCGAGCGCTCCGGGGCGTTGTCCGCCCCCCCGGCTAGCACCCCGATCGAAGGGGCGCGCCGGCCGGCGCCCACGCCCGACCCGGTCGCGGCGCCCAGCCCGACGACGCATCCCCCCGGCTCGTCGCCGCCGGTCGACCCGCCGGCGCGCCAGACTGCGGCGTCGCCCGGCGCACCGCCAGCCGCCTCCGGCCCGCCCCCCTCACCGCCACCGGCCCGTCCGGTGGCGCCCCAGCCTGCTGTGGCCGGGGCCGGCGCATCCGGACCGCGGCCGAGTGGCGGCCGTCCCGTCGTGTCGGCGCCGTCCGCCGGTCGGGCCGCTGCGGTCGCGCCGGCTCCCCGGCCGCCGTCCGACGACGGCCCCGAGACGGTGGTGTGGCACCCGGGCGCGGACACCGGTGGCCAGATCAACCTGACGGGGGGCGGCGACGAACCGACCGGTGAGCACGGGGCCATCGAGGCCCACGAGCAGGCCCTCGACGACTTCTTCGACGACGGCGAGGCGACCGACGACCGCCGCTTCGGGGGCCGTCTGCGGCGCAGGCGCTAGCCGTCGACCGAGCGGATCGATCGTCTCGGGCCGCCGCCGTCACGCCGGACCGCTAGGGTTCTCGGTCGAACGGTTCTGGGGAAGGTGATGGCGTGCTGCTGATCGTGACCATCGGGCTGGTGCTCGCTGGTGTCGTGCTGTTGATCGTCGGGTTCGTCAGCGACTCGCTGGGCTACATCTACGCGGCGATCGTCTGCGCCGCCATCGCCGGTGCCGCGCTGCTGCTGTTCACTCGCCTGACTCGACGGCGGGCTACCCGGTTGGCCATGGTCGGCGCCGGCGGTGCCGACACGGCCTTCCTTGACGGGCGCAGCGGTGCCGAACCGGCGTACGCCCGTTCGGGTGCCACGAGAGAGCGGGAGCCGGCGGCGGGACCTGCGCCTCCGAGCCGGGCCAGGGCCGCCGCGCCCGGGCCGTACGATGACGATCCCACCGGCCTGGCCGCCGCCGACGACCGCCGCCCTCCCGCCGGGCGGGGCCGGCAATTGGATGACGACATCGAACGGGTCCCCCCCGCTCCCAGCAGCAGCCGGGGTGGACGTCCCGGCGCTCGGGCCGACGATCCCATCCTGGCCCCCGCCCCGGCGGGAATCGACGACGACTTCGGTGAATGGGACGACGATCTGGTCTTCCCCATCGAGGCCTACGACGACCTGCGAGCCAGCGACATCGTCCCGCTGCTCGACGAGCTCGAGCCCGACGAGCTCGACGACGTACGCGACCGGGAGGAGCGCGGCGAGCAGCGCCCCGCCGTGCTCAACCGTGTCGCCGAGCTGCTCGGCGAGGCGGCCCCTCCGGTCGCCGCCGCGCCTCGGTCGCGCCCTCCGGCCCGGGCGGTCGACGAGCCGGCGCCCCGCTTCGACGCCAGGGACAACGGCCGGGTAGTGCCGCTCTCGGACGCCAGCCCCGACCATCGCGACGCGGCCCCGGCTCGCGCCCAGGTCCGACCGGCCCCGTCCTCTGCCGCGGCGCGACCCGCACCGGCCGTCCCGGGAGCGCCGGCGGCCCCGGGGACGACCCCGACCGAGCCCATCGCCGGCTACGCCACCATGCGGCTTGGTGAGATCCTCGGCCGCCTGCGCAGCCTCACTCCCGACGAGCTCGACGTCGTCGAGGCCGACGAGCGGGCCGGAGCCAAGCGGGCTGCCGTCCTGAACCGCATCAAGCAGCTGCGCGGCTAGCCAGGAGCCCTCAGCCGACGGTGGCCATCTGGATGGCCACCACCGCCCCGTCGGGCAGCGTCGATGCCACCCACCGGCCCGCGTCATCGGGGCCAGCTGTGTCCTCGACGAGGTCTATGGACACGGCGAGCGTCTGGCTGGCCAGCCACGCCCCGTGGGTCACCAACGCGTCGAGCACGACCCGATCGCCACTGATCTCCAGTCGGATGCGGTCACTGACCGAAAGGCCGTTGTCGCGGCGCTGGGCCTGCACCTGGCGGGCCACGTCGCGAGCGAGGCCCTCGGCGCGGAGGGTGTCGTCGGGCTCGGTGTCGAGGACCACCACGCCCACCCGGCCGGGCAGCGCCCGGGTGCTCCGTGCGGCACGGGGCGCCAGCTCGAGGGCGAACTCGTCGGCTTCCAGCTCGGCTGCGCCCACCCGGGCCCGGCCACTGTCGAGCAGCGACCAATCACCGGCTTTGGCTGCGGCCGCCACCTTCGGCGTCGCCGGCCCAAGGCGCGGCGCGGCGACCTTGAAGACCACGGTCATCGTGCGGGTGGCGTAGCGGTCCACATCGGAGGTGAGCACCACGTCCTTGACGTTGACCTCCTCGGCGATGAGGTCGACGAACGGGGCCAGACGATCGGCGTGGGGGGACGCCACGGTGAGCGTGGCGAGGGGTAGGCGGGCCCGGAGGCGCTCGGCCTTCCGGACGGAGTGGGCGGCCGAGCACACGTCGCGCACGGCGTCCATGGCCGCCACCAGCTGGGCATCGGCCGGCAGCGAACGATCGTCGGGCCAGTCGGCCAGGTGCACGGAGTCGATGTCGCTCGCCGCCAGGGAGCCGATCTGCAGGGGCGGCCAGATGGCGTCGGTCGTCAGCGGGAGCAGGGGAGCGGCCACCCGGCAGAGGACGTCGAGGACCGTCCCGAGCGTGTCGAAGGCGGCCTGGGTGTCTTCTTCCTGGCCGGCGCCGGTACCCCAGAATCGGTCACGGCTGCGGCGGATGTACCAGTTCGTGAGGGCGTCGAGGAAGGTCTCCACGGCCGAGCAGGCACCGGAGATGTCGTAGGCGTCTAGCGCGGCCGTGGTCGTGGTGACCAGGTCACGCAACTTGGCCATCACGTAGCGGTCCAGCACGTGAGCGGAGGCGGTGGTGGCCAGGCTGGCCCGGCGCCCATCGGCGTTGGCGTAGAGGCTGAAGAAGTACCACGCGTTCCACAGCGGGAGGAGGGCACTGCGCACCGATGCGGTGATGCCCTGCTCCTCGACCACGAAGTCGCCGCCGCGCACCACCGACGACGACAGCAGGTACCACCGCATGGCGTCGGAGCCGTGCTGGTCGAAGACCGCTTCTGGGTCGGGGTAGTTCCGCAGGCTCTTGGACATCTTCATGCCGTCGCTGCCGAGCACGATGCCGTGGGCCAGGCAGGTGGAGAAGGCGGGCCGATCGAATAGGGCGGTGGCCATCACATGCAGGACATAGAACCACGCCCGGGTCTGGCCGATGTACTCCACCACGAAGTCGCCGGGGAAGTGGTGATCGAACCAATCGGCGTGCTCGAAGGGATAGTGCACCTGGGCGAATGGCATCGATCCCGACTCGAACCAGCAATCGAGCACGTCGGTGACCCGGCGCATCGTCGACTGGCCCGTCGGGTCGTCGGGATTGGGACGGGTCAGGTGGTCGACGGCCGGGCGGTGGAGGTCGGTGGGGCGCACCCCGAAATCGGCCTCCAGCTCGTCCAGGCTGCCGTAGACGTCGATGCGCGGATAGCGGGGGTCGTCGCTGCGCCACACCGGGATGGGCGAGCCCCAGAACCGGTTCCGGGAGATCGACCAGTCCCGCGCCCCCTCCAGCCACTTGCCGAACGACCCCTCCTTCACATGGCCGGGGACCCAGGTTATGTCGGCGTTGTGGGCAACCAGGCGGTCCTTGATGGCCGTCACCTCCACGAACCACGACGTGACCGCCTTGTAGACGAGCGGTGTCTGGGTCCGCCAACAGTGCGGGTAGGCGTGCACGTAGGAGTCGGCCCGCACCAGCACCCCCCGTTCGCGGAGGGCCCGGATGACGGGCTGGTTGGCCTCGAAGACCTGTAGCCCCTCGAAGTCGGGAACCTCGGCGGTGAAGCGGGTGCGATCGTCGACCGGGCAGACGACCGCGATGCCGGCTGCCGCGCACGCCGCCTGGTCGTCCTCGCCGAAACCGGGGGCCATGTGGACAACGCCGGTGCCGTCGTCGGTGGTGACGAAGGCGGCGCCGAGCACCACGAAGGCATTGGCGGCGTCGGCGAACCATGGGAACAGCGGCTCGTACCGGCGCCCGACCAGCGCGGCACCGGCGATGGTGCCCAGCAGCTCCGCCCCGTCGAGCTGGGCCTCGTAGTTGGCGGCCGTCGCCTCGCCCACGATCACTCGCTCGCCGTCGCGGCGGTAGACGGCATAGGCTACGTCGGGACCGACGGCCAACGCCAGGTTCGACGGTAGCGTCCACGGCGTGGTGGTCCATACCCACACCGAGACCGCCCCGGCTACCAGCTCGGGGGCGGTGGGGTCGGGTTCGAGGGAGAAGGCCACGGTGACCGCCGGGTCCTGGCGATCCCGGTAGGCGTCGTCTTGGCGGGTCTCGGAGTTCGACAGGGGCGTCTCGCATTCCCAGCAGTAGGGCAGCACGCGGTAGGCCTCGTAGAGCAAACCCTTGTCGTAGAGCTGCTTGAACGCCCAGATGACGCTCTCCATGTACGAAAGGTCCATGGTCTTGTAGTCGTGCTCGAAGTCCACCCAGCGGGCCTGGCGGGTGACGTAGCGCTCCCACTCCCTCGTGTAGCGCAGCACCGATTCCTGGCAGTAGCGGTTGAACCGATCGATGCCGTACTCGGTGATCGGCCCGCGTCCGGAGACACCGAGCTCCTTCTCGGCCTGGGTCTCCGCGGGCAGGCCGTGGCAGTCCCAGCCGAAGCGGCGTTCCACCCGCCGCCCCCGCATCGTCTGGTAGCGGGGGATGGCGTCCTTCACGTAGCCGGTCAGCAGGTGGCCGTAGTGGGGGAGCCCGTTGGCGAACGGCGGTCCGTCGTAGAACACGAACTCGTTGGCCCCGTCGTCACCCGCGGGCCGGCCCTCCACCGAACGGGCGAACGTCTTCTCCGTCGCCCACCGCTCCAGCGTCGCCTCCTCCAGCGCCGGGAACCGGGGCGACGCAGGGACGGCAGGGTAGGGGGCACCGGGACCCGGGGTGGAGGGCATGGCCCCCACGATACGGGGAACAAGGAGGTGGGCCCGGGCGTTATTCGCCTCGAAATCCGCCTGCTGCGGGTTTCGCAACTCACCGACGGGTCGCGGCGTGCTACGGTCCGCGCTCCGCAACGAGCGGAGGCACAGGAGTTCCATGCCCAGAGCGCAGAAGTCCACCAGCTCAGCCCCTTCGCCTGCCAAGGCGACCAAGCGCACGGCCGCAGCCAAGGCGACCAAGACCACGACGTCCAAGGCGGCGGCCAAGCCGGCCGAGGCGGCCACCGAGACGGCGTCGACCCACGGCGCCGACCACCCCGCGCCCAAGGCCGCCACCGTCGCGGCCAAGGGCGCCAGGAAGCAGTTCTTCGCCGCGCAACGCGAGCGGTTGCAAAACGAGCGCCAGACCTACACCCGCCAGGCCGACGAGCTGAAGGCCCAGGCCGACTCCCTCGCGCTCGAGCACGAGCCCGGCGACGTCCAGTTCGACGAGGAGGGCGGCGAAGGCGGGACCTCGAACGTCGACCGCGAGCTGGACCTGGTCCTGTCCGGCCAGGCGCGCGCCACCATCCTGGAGATCGACCGAGCCCTGGCCAAGCTCGACGACGGCACCTACGGCAGCTGCGAGAAGTGCGGAACCGCCATCCCCGAGGCCCGCCTGGAAGCCCTCCCGCACGCGTCACTCTGTGTGGCCTGCAAGAGCGGCGGCCTGTCCTCCCGGCGATAGCGGTCCGGTCGCCGGGCGTCGCGACGCGGTCCGCCGGGCGGGAGGAACCGACCTCCACCGGTAGCATCCGGTCCCGTGGCTGACCCGCAGCATCCTGGCGCCAACCGGCTGGTGGTGGTGGCGGTGGGGGTGGTGGTGGTCGCCGTCGACCAGGTGACCAAGACCTGGGCCCTCCACCATGCCTCACCGCCCCGTCATGTGGTCGGCCCGCTGTGGTGGTGGTTGACGACGAACCCCGGCGCCGCCTTCGGCATCGGCGGCGGGACCACGCCGGTGGTGGTCGCCGTCGTCGCTCTCCTCGTCGCCGGGCTGCTCGTGTTCGGGCGCCGAGCCAGCCGCACCGCCACCCTCCCGGTCACCGTCGCCCTCGGTCTGGTCGTCGGGGGCGCCGTCGGGAACCTGGCCGACCGTCTCTTCCGGCACCATCACGGGCAGGTCATCGACTTCATCGACGCCGTCCGCATCGGCCGGCACGACCGTTGGCCGATCTTCAACGTGGCCGACGCCGCCATCGTCGTCGGTGCCGTCGTCCTGGTGATCGGTTACTCGATGTCCCAGCGCAGTGCCGTGCGGACCGACGCCGCCACGTGACGCCGGCCTTCGACGACATCATCCCCGTGGCGCTGGAGGGAGAGCGGGTGGACCGGGCCGTCGCCCTCCTCACCGGCCGGCCCCGCCGCGAGGTCGGTGCCATGGTGGCGGACGGCGCGGTTCGGCTCCGCCATGTGGTGGTATCCAGCCGCAGCGCCAAGGTGCACGCCGGCGACCGCCTGGAGGTGACGGCCACCGCCACCGCCGCCGCCGAGCCGGCGCTGGTGGCGGACCCGTCGGTGACCATCGCGGTCGTCTACGAGGACGCCGACATGTTGGTGGTGGACAAGCCGGCGGGACTGGTGGTCCACCCTGGAGCCGGGAACCCGCACGGCACCTTGGTGCAGGGCATCGTGGCGCGCTACCCCGACGTGGCTGCTCTCGGCGTCGCGCCCGGGTCCGAGCACCGCCCGGGCATCGTCCACCGTCTGGACAAAGGGACGTCAGGATTGTTGATGGTTGCCCGCACCGCTGCGGCCCGGGATGGCCTCACGGCGCAGCTGGGTGCCCGAACGGTGAGCAGGGGCTACGCCGCCCTGGTGCGCGGCACGGTGGCCGACGACGCCGGCCTGGTGGACGCGCCGCTCGGGCGCAGCGATCGGGACCCGACGCGCATCAGTGTCCGCGCCGGAGGACGCCAGGCTCGCACCCGCTACCAGGTGCAGGCCCGGTACTCCCGGCCGGTGACGGCCACCCTGATCGACTGCCGCCTGGAGACAGGACGGACCCATCAGATCCGCGTCCACCTGGCTGCCATCGGCCATCCCGTGGTCGGCGACCGCCGTTACGGCGACCGCGGCGGTCCGCCCGGATGGCCAGGACTGCCCGCCGACCGGCCTTGGCTGCACGCCGCGTCGCTGGCGTTCACCCACCCGGCGACGGGTGTTCCGCTCTCGTTTGCCTCCCCGCTACCGGCGGATCTGCGTGACGTTCTCGTGACGATGGTTGCGTAGTCCGACCTGGCGGCGAGGCGCAGGTCTAGTGTGTGCCCTCGTTCGAACGACGCCCGGGAGGCAGAGGATGGCACGTGCAATGACGGGGGCGCTCAAGGCGGCGGCCGTGGTAGGGATCGCTGGTCTGGGCCTGGCCGCATGCGGCAGCTCCAAGTCGTCGACCAGCAGCTCGGGGTCAACCGCGGCGGGAGGCTCGGGCTCCTCGAAGTCGGTGAACATCGGCTTCTTCGGAGCGCTGACGGGCTCGAATCAGGCGCTCGGCATCAACATCGAGAACGGCGAGAAGCTGGCCCTCAGCCAGTACATGGCCACCAACCCGGCCGTGAAGGTCGCCCTGAAGGCCTTCGACAGCCAGGGCGACCCGTCGCAGGCATCTAACGGTGCCACCACGCTGATCGGCGACAAGGTCGTCGCCGTGATCGGCCCGGCGTTCTCCGGCGAGTCCAAGGCCGCCGACCCGTTCTTCCAGCAGGCCGGCATCCCGACCGTCTCGGCGTCGGCCACGAACGTGGCGCTGGCCCAGCAGGGCGACAAGTTCTTCCATCGGGCGCTGGCGGCTGACGACGCCCAGGGCCCCGGCGACGCCGACTACCTGGTCAAGACGCTGAATGCCAAGACCGTCGCCGTCATCGACGACTCCAGCTCCTACGGCCAGGGCCTGGCCGACTACGTCCGCAGCCAGGTGAAGACCGACGGGGCCTCCGACGCGCTCGACGATCATGTCGACCCGAACGGCCAGGACTACTCGTCCACGATCAACAAGATCGTGGCGGCCAAGCCGGCGGCGGTGTTCTACGGCGGCTACTACGACGCCGCCGGCCGGCTGGTCAAGCAGCTGAAGGATGCCGGCTACACGGGGGCATTCTTGTCCGGTGATGGCTCCGAGGACCCGCACTTCATCACCGACGCCGGCGGCGCCACCGCGGCGAATGGGGCATACCTGTCGTGTGCCTGCGAGGACACCTCCACCGCCGCCAACGCCCAGGCGTTCAACGCCGCCTACCAGGCGGCGTACGGCACCGGCCCGCAGATCTACTCGGCCGAGGCCTACGATGCCACCAACTTCGTCCTGGCCGGCATCAAGGCCGGCCACACCACGCCGGGTGCCATCAACACCTACCTCGGCACCAGCAGCTTCGTGGGCATCACCAAGACCCTGAAGTTCCAGGCCGACGGCAACATCTCGGGCGGGACCATCTACGTCTACCAGGTGAAGAACGGCAAGATCACCCAGATCGGCACCACCAACTGACCGCACCTTTCCCGCCTCCGACCGGGCCGGTCCGGCGCCAACGCCGGGGCCGGCCCGGCTGTCTGCCGCCGGTCCGGGAGGTCCGTTGCACCTGCACAGCTTCGTCACCCAGTTCTGGCCGTCGACGGTCGACGGACTGACGCTCGGTTCGATCTACGCGCTCTTCGCGCTCGGCTACACCCTCGTCTACGGGGTGTTGAAGCTGATCAACTTCGCCCACAGCGAGGTGTTCATGGTCGGGACCATGGCCGCCATGTGGATCCTGCACTTCACCGGGATCAGCACCGAGCAGACCGGGTTCGCCCTCGTCGGCGTGCTGCTCCTGGCGCTGGTCCTGGCCATGGCCGCCTCGGGCGCCACCGCCGTGGTCCTGGAGCGGGTGGCTTATCGCCCGCTCCGGCGGAAGGGCTCCAGCCGGCTGGCCGCCCTGATCTCGGCCATCGGCGCGTCGTTCGTGTTGCAGCAGATCTTCGAGCTCTTCTACAGCAACCAGTACAGCCAGTTCCCCCGGGTCATCCATCATGCCGTGCTCTTCCACATCGGCTCGGCCGAGGTGACCAGCGACCGGCTCTTGGTGGTGGTGGCCGCCATGGTGATGATGGTGCTGCTGGAGCGGACCATCGCCACCACCAAGCTCGGACGGGGCATCCGGGCCGTCGCCCAGGACCCGGAGACGGCCACCCTGATGGGGGTCAACATCGACCGGACCATCATGTACACGTTCCTCCTCGGGGGCTTGATGGCCGGGGTGGCCGCCATGCTGTGGGGCGTGCGCTTCGAGCAGACCCGGTTCGACATCGGGTTCCTGCCGGGCGTGAAGGCCTTCACCGCCGCCGTCCTCGGGGGCATCGGCAACATCCGCGGCGCCCTCCTCGGCGGGCTGGTCATCGGGCTGCTCGAGCTGTACGGCGCCAGCATCTTCGGCTCGCAGTGGCGTGACCCGGTGGTCTTCGTGGTCCTGGTCCTGGTCCTGGTGTTCCGCCCGACCGGCCTGCTCGGTGAGTCCCTGACCCGGTCGCGCGCATGACCGACCTGGCCACCCCCGGCCGCGGCGTCACCCCCCGACGACCCCGGGGTGTGGGCGTGCCCGGCCGCCTGGGCCGGCTGTGGAATGCCCAGCCACTGCCCGTGCGAGCGCTGGCCGTGGTGGTCCTGTTCCTCATCCTCGCCGTGCTGCTGCCCTCCGGGCCGGTCGGTCGCTTCATGACACCGCAGAGCGACTGGCCGACGGTGTTGTTCAATCCCATCGGGACCTACATCCTCCTGGCCCTCGGCCTCAACGTCGTCGTCGGCGAGGCCGGCATGCTCGACCTCGGCTACGTCGGCTTCTACGCCGTCGGCGGCTACGCCATGGGCCTGCTCGGCACCAAGCAGCACTGGAGCTTCTGGATCATCCTGCCCGTCGGCGTGGCCCTCTCGGCCCTGTCCGGGCTCGTCCTCGGCGCTCCCACCCTGCGGCTGCGCGGGGACTACCTGGCCATCGTCACCCTCGGCTTCGGGCTCATCATCCAGCAGGTGGCCAAGAACTCCAGCTGGGACGGCGGCTCCCAAGGGGTCGTGAACATCCCGCACCCACCGAGCATCGGTCACCTGAAGGTGTTCGACTACTCCATCGGGAACGCCAAGTCGTACTACTACCTGATCCTGGCCGCCATCTTCCTGGTGGTGTTCCTGGTGCGGCGACTGAAGTCCAGCCGGGTGGGGCGAGCCTGGGTGGCCATCAGGGAGGACGAGGACGCGGCCGAGCTGATGGGGGTCCCCACCTACCGGTTCCGGCTGTGGGCCTTCGCCATCGGGGCCGCCATCGGCGGCTTCACCGGCGTCCTCTTCGCGGCCAAGACCATCTCCATCGACCCCGACGTGTTCCCCTACGCCACCAGCGTGATCATCCTGGTCTGCGTGGTGTTGGGCGGCTCCGGGAACCTGCCGGGCGTGATCCTCGGCGCCTTCGTGGTGGCCTGGATCCCCGAGAAGCTGCGCTTCGTGGACCGCTACAAGATCCTCGGCACCGGCGTCCTGCTCGTCGCGTTCATGATCTTCCGGCCGGAAGGGCTCCTGCCGTCGCGGCGCAAGAAGGCGGAGATGGCCGACGCGGCCGGTGGCGGCATGAGCACGCCCATCGTGGCCCCCGGAGCCGAGGGCGGCCAGTGAGCGCGCTGCCGGCGGCCGACGGGTCCCGGGCCCTCCTGGAGCTCGACGGGGTCAGCGTCCGATTCGGCGGGGTGGTGGCCATCAACGAGCTCGACCTCACCGTGGAGAAGGGGGAGATCTTCGCGCTCATCGGCCCCAACGGCGCCGGCAAGACATCCACGTTCAACATCGTCACCGGGGTGTACCAGCCGAGTGGTGGGGAGATCCGCCTCAATGGCCGCCGTCTGCATGGGATGAAGCCCCACCGCATCACCCAGCTCGGCGTGGCCCGCACCTTCCAGAACATCCGGCTGTTCCCCGAGATGAGCGCCCTGGAGAACGTCATGGTCGGTGCCGACGCCCGGCACCGCACCGGCATCGCCGGTGCCGTGCTCGGCCTGCCCCGTCACCGCCGGGAGCAGCGCGAGGGGGAGGCCACCGCCCGGGAGATCCTGGACTTCGTCGGCATCCCCCAGGTGGCCGACGAGGCGGCGCGGAACCTGCCCTACGGTGACCAGCGGCGCCTGGAGATCGCCCGGGCGATGGCGACCGGCCCGCAGCTGCTGTTGCTCGACGAGCCGGCAGCCGGCATGAACCCGGCGGAGAAGCGCTCGCTCCAGGACCTCATCCGACGCATCCGCGCCGAGCAGATCACCGTGCTGCTCATCGAGCACGACATGGGCCTGGTCATGGGCATCAGCGACCGCATCGCCGTGCTCGACTTCGGTCGCAAGATCGCCGAGGGCCTGCCGGCACAGGTGCAGTCCGACCCGCAGGTCATCGAGGCCTACCTGGGCGCCCCTGACGAAGAGCCGGGAGGTGGCGCGCATGGCGCTGCTGGAGCTTGAGGACATCCACGTCTTCTACGGCGCGGTCGAGGCCCTGCGCGGCGTCACCCTGTCGGTCGAGCAGGGCGAGATCGTGGCGCTCATCGGCGCCAACGGCGCCGGGAAGACCACCACCTTGAAGACCATCTCCGGGGTGCGGCCCGTCCGTCAGGGCCGCGTCCGCTTCGACGGGCGCGACATCACTCGCCTGGCCGGCCACAAGCGGGTGGACCTCGGCCTGAGCCAGGCGCCCGAGGGCCGGGGCATCTTCCCTGGCATGACCGTGGCCGAGAACCTGGAGATGGGGGCGTTCAACCGCAAGGGCGATCTGAGCGGCGACTTCGATCGGGTCTTCGGGCTGTTCCCCCGCCTGGCCGAGCGGCGCAAGCAGGTGGGAGGAACGCTGTCCGGCGGTGAGCAGCAGATGCTGGCCATCGGTCGGGCCCTCATGGCCAAGCCCGAGGTCCTGCTCCTCGACGAGCCGTCGATGGGCCTGGCACCCAAGCTGGTCACCCAGATCTTCACCATCCTCAGGGAGATCAACACGCAGGGGACCACGGTGCTGCTCGTCGAGCAGAACGCCGTGCAGGCCCTGGCTCTGGCTCACCGGGCCTACGTCATCGAGATCGGCAGCATCGTGCGCACCGCCCCGGCCGCCGAGCTGCTCCACGACGACGCCGTGCGCGCCGCCTACCTCGGCGGCGACCTGGCCACCGACGCCTGACCGGCAGCTGCTCCACACCCAGTAGCTTGCCAATGTGGCTGATCTGCACTGGCTCGAGAACGCTCCGCGGCACGAGCTGCTGACTGCGGCCCGGCGGCGGCGTGACGAGGCGCACGGCACCCGGACCACCTTCTCGCCCAAGGTGTTCATCCCCCTCACCCACCTCTGTCGCGATCGTTGCGGCTACTGCACGTTCGCCCAGCCCCCGGCCCGGGTCCAGGCTCCGTACCTCGACCTGGAGGAGGTCCTGGCCATCGCCCGCGCCGGCGCCGCCGCCGGTTGCCACGAGGCACTGTTCACCCTGGGCGAGAAACCCGAGCTCCGCTACCCGGCGGCCGCCACCTGGCTCTCCGAGCACGGCTATGCCAGCACCGTCGACTACCTGGTGGAAGCGGCCGCGGCCGTCCGGGACCAGACCGGCCTCCTCCCGCATGCCAACGCCGGGGCGCTCGACGCCGAAGAGCTCGCCCGCCTGCGGGCCGTCAGCGCATCGCAGGGAATGATGCTCGAGACGCTGGTCGACGAGCTCCCCGCCCACCGCGGGTCGCCGGACAAGGCCCCGGCGCGCCGCCTGGCCACGCTCGAGGCGGCCGGCCGGTTGGCCATCCCCTTCACCACCGGGATCCTGGTCGGCATCGGCGAGTCGCGCGCCGACCGCCTGGCCGCCCTGGACGCCGTCGCCGCTGCCCACGGGCGCCACGGCCATGTCCAGGAGGTGATCGTCCAGAACTTCCTCCCCAAGCCGGGCACGGCCATGCACGCCGTGCCGGCCTGCGACCGCGACGAGTACCTCTGGACGGTGGCCGCCGCCCGCCTGGTCCTGCCGGACGCCATCCATCTCCAGGCCCCGCCGAACCTGAGCGACGACTTCGGTGACCTGCTCGACGCCGGCATCGACGACTGGGGTGGGGTGTCGCCGGTGACCATCGACCACGTCAACCCCGAACGGCCCTGGCCGGCCCTGGACCGGCTGCGCACCGTGACCGAGTCGCGTGGCCACGCCCTGGCCCCTCGCCTGACGCTCTACCCCGAGCATGCCCTCGACCCTGGGCGCTGGCTGGCGCCCGAGATGGTGGCGGCCGTCCTGGAGCGATCGGACGCCGAAGGGCTGGGGCGGGATGCCGATCGCTGGTTCTCCGGCGGCGACGCCGATGCGCCGCTCCTCATCGACTGGCGTGGCGACCGGCGGGACGGGGAGCGCAACCGCATCGGCGGGCCCGTTGCCGAGGTCCTGGCCGGCGTCGGCGCCGGCCAGGAGCCGGGGATCGAGGAGCTGACCGCCTTGTTCGCGGCACGCGGCCCCGAGGTGCGGGCCGTGGCCGAGGTGGCCGACGACCTCCGTCGCCAGGTCGTCGGCGAACCGGTCACCTTTGTCATCAACCGGAACATCAACTACACCAATGTCTGCACGTTCAAGTGCCGGTTCTGCGCCTTCTCCAAGGGCCCTCGGTCGCTCAACCTGCGCGGCGACCCCTATCTGCTCGGTGTCGACGAGATCACCCGTCGGGTGGTGGAGGCCGAGGAGCGCGGCGCCACCGAGGTCTGCCTGCAAGGCGGCATCCACCCCAGCTTCGACGGCGACTACTACCTCGACGTCATCCGGGCGGTGCGCGCCGCGTCGGAGCGCATCCACATCCACGGGTTCACCGCCCTGGAGGTGACCGAGGGGGCCCGCCGCCTGGGCGAGCCGCTCGAGGATTACCTGCGCCGACTGGTCGACGCCGGCCTCAAGACCCTGCCCGGGACGGCCGCCGAGATCCTCGACGACGACATCCGGGCCATCCTGTGCCCGGACAAGATCAACACCGAGCAGTGGCTGCACGCCCACCGCACCGCCCACTCCGTCGGCCTGCGATCGAACGTGACCATCATGTTCGGCGCCGTCGAGCAGCCCGTGCACTGGGCCCGCCACCTGGTCAGGACCCGCGACCTCCAGAAGGAGACCGGCGGGTTCACCGAGTTCGTGCCGCTCCCGTTCGTGCACATGGCCACGCCGCTGCACCTGCAGCGCCGCAGCCGCCTCGGCCCCACCTTCCGGGAAGCCGTGCTCATCCACGCCGTCGGCCGCATCGCCTACCACGGCTGGATCGACAACATCCAGGCCTCCTGGGTCAAACTCGGCCGCTCGGCCATCCCGCAGCTGCTCTCCGCCGGCTGCAACGACCTGGGGGGCACCCTCATGGACGAGAACATCTCCCGCGCCGCCGGCGCCAGCCACGGCCAGCTCATGGAACCGGCCGACTTCGCTGCCATCGTGGAGCCGCTCGGGAGGCCCCTCGAACAACGCACCACCCTCTACGGGCGGGTGCCGGCTCCGGCGTAGGGAGCAGGCGCGTTGGGCTCTCAGGCCGCGAACACGGGTGGTCGATGGGACGACGGCCGGCGGCTCAGGCTCAGGCTCAGGCTCAGGCTCAGGCTCAGGCTCAGGTCATTCTGGGGTCAACAAAATAGCGCCTGTGATAGTTTGTTGACCCCAGAATGAGCGCACCCGGGGTATCCGGCCGCAACCAGCCGCCCGGAGGGCCGGGGCCTGGCCGGCCGAAGGAAGACGGAGGTGGGGCTAGCGCGAGCCGACGGGCGAGACGGCCCGGCCGGGACGGGCGGTGACGGTCCCGTCGGCGTCGATCACCCCGCTGCGGTCGGCGGCGCCGAGCGACCCGCCAGCGGCCCGCTGGACCATGTCGGTCAGGGTGAACGAGTCCAGCAGGAGGCGCATGTGCTCGCCGACGTCGGACCACAGGGCGAGCAGCACGCACTGGCCCTCGTGGTCGCAGGCGCCGTTCTGGTGGGGCTCGCCGAAGTCGCCGGCCACGATCGGGCCCTCCACCGCGCTGACGATCTGGCCGAGGGTGATCTCGGCCGGATCCCTGGCCAGGACATACCCGCCGCCCACGCCCCGCTTGGAGCGGACCAGGCCGGCGCCCTTCAGGGCGAGGAGGATCTGCTCCAGGTACGGCTGGGGGAGTCCGGTCCGCTCGGCGATGTCGCGCACCGAGGTCGGCTGGGTGCGACCGGCGTGCAGGGCCAGCGACAGCAGCGCCCGACTGGCATAGTCACCCCGAGTCGAAACCTTCACGCCATCCATGGTAGGTCTCCGACACGCGGTCGCGGGGACTCACCCGTCGCCGCCAGGCGTCCGGAGGACCTGCGTGCCCGAACCCGTTGTCCCCGCCCCGAGCGGCCCGGTGCTGCCCGACTACGGGCAACGATGCCTGACCAACATCATCCCGGCGCTGTTGCGGCCGCCGGGCGATCGACCGTCGTGGATGCCGGCACCGGCCGCCGACGCGACACAGGTGGTCGTGGTGGTGCTCGACGGGCTGGGATGGGAGCAGCTGGGCGCCCGGCCGGGCGTGGCGCCGACCCTCACGGCGATGACCGGAGGGGCCATCACCTCGGTCGTGCCCACCACCACCGCCACCGCGCTGACGTCGATCGTCGTCGGCCGGCCACCGGCCGCCCACGGCATCGTCGGGTACCGGATGCGGGTGCCGGGCCCCGAGGGCACCGACGAGGTGCTCAACGTCCTGCGGTGGCGCACTGCGACGGGCGATGCCCGGGATTCGTTCCCGCCCCGAGCCGCACAGACGCTGCCGGCCTTCGGGGGCCACGACGTGCCGGTCGTGAGCCGGGGGGCCTTCGCCGGCACCGGCTTCAGCCTCGCCCATCTGGGCGATACCCGCCTGGCGGCCTGGGCGCTACCGTCCAGCATCGCGGTGGAGGTCCGCCACCTCCTCGCCGCCGGGGAACCGCTCGTCTACGTCTACTACGACGGGGTGGACAAGATCGCCCACCTGACCGGCCTCGGTGAGCACTACGACGCCGAGGTGGGCGCGGCCGACGCGCTGGTGGCCGAGCTGGCCGGCCTGCTCCCCGCCCGCGCCGCGCTGGTGGTCACCGCCGACCACGGCCAGGTCGACGTAGGCCCGAACCTGGTGCCGCTCGACCCCGACGTGCTGGCCCTGACCACCCTGGTGTCAGGAGAGGCCCGGTTCCGGTGGCTGCACGCCCGGCCGGGGGAGGTGTCCTCGCTGGAGGCCCTGGCCGCCGAGCGCCACGGCACCGACGGCTGGGTCGTCACCTGCGAGCAGGCGGAGGCCGACGGGTGGTTCGGGGGGCCGTTGTCCGAGGACATCCGTCACCGCCTGGGCGACGTGGCCGTGGTGGCGCGCCAGCCCGTGGGTTTCCTGGAGCCTGGCGAGAGCGGCGACCGCCTCGTCTGCCGCCACGGCGGCCTGACCACGGCCGAGATGTTCGTGCCCCTGCTCGCCACCTCCGGCTGAGCCGGCAGACTGGGGACATGCAACCTCAGGACATGACGTCTCCTCAGATGGTGATCGTGGACGGGCCCGGCGGCGAGCAGGCGCCCGACGGGGTCGAGCAGTCCGGCGAGCAGGTCGAGCAGCCCGGCGAGCAGGTCGAGCAACCCGGCAAGGTGATGCGGATCGGCTCCATGATCAAGCAGCTCCTGGAGGAGGTACGCCAGGCACCGCTCGACGAGGCCTCCCGCAGCCGCCTGCGGGAGATCTACGACACCTCCGTGAAGGAGCTGTCCGAGGGCCTGTCGCCCGACCTGCGCGACGAGCTGGCCCGGGTGGCCATGCCGTTCGCCGATGCCATCCCGTCGGAGTCCGAGCTGCGGGTGGCCCAGGCGCAGCTGGTGGGATGGCTCGAGGGCCTGTTCCACGGGATCCAGGCCACCCTGTTCGCCCAGCAGATGGCAGCACGGAACCAGCTGGAGGAGATGCGCCGGCGCAGCCTCCCGGCGGCCACCGACGATCGGGGACCGGGTGGGCAGTACCTGTGAGCGACGGGCCCGCAGCGCGCTACGATCGCAGGGCGTAAATCACACCGATGTAAGTTGTCCACAGCCGTGTCCACAGCCACTGTGGACAGTCGGCTCGGGAACCGCAGCCAGGAGGCGGCACCGTGGGGGCGTCCTTCACCCACCTGCATACCCACACCGAGTTCTCGATGCTCGACGGTGCGGCGCGCGTCGGTGACGTCATCGCCCGGGCGGCGGCCGATGGGCAGCCCGCCGTCGGTATCACCGACCACGGCAACATGTACGGTGTCCTCGACTTCTACAAGGCCGCCCGCGCCGCCGGCATCAAGCCGATCATCGGCACCGAGGCGTACATGGCAGCCGAGTCACGGACCGAGCGACCCGTGCGCCGCGGCCGGGTCGACGACGGTGGCGGCGACGGCGACGAGGGCCAGAAGCTCTACTACCACGTGACCCTCCTGGCCGAGACCAACGCCGGCTACAAGAACCTCATGAAGTTGAGCAGCGCCGCCTACCTCGAGGGCTACTA
This sequence comes from Acidimicrobiales bacterium, assembly GCA_965276635.1. GTDB lineage: Bacteria > Actinomycetota > Acidimicrobiia > Acidimicrobiales > Palsa-688 > CBDIBC01. Next base: position 256,385 of record CBDIBC010000004.1, read on the forward strand.
CTACAAGCCTCGCACCGACTGGGAGCTGCTGGAGCGCCATCACGAGGGCGTGATCGCCACCACCGGATGCCTCGGCGGCGTCGTCCTCCAGGCCTTGCTGCGCGACGACCCCGAGGGCGCCACCGCCCGAGCCGCCAGGCTGCAGGACATTTTCGGGCGAGACAATCTCTTCGTCGAGCTGCAGGACCACGGCCTGGCCGCCCAACGCCGGACGAACCCGCAGCTCATCGAGCTGGCCAAGCGGATCAAGGCGCCCCTCCTCGCCACCAACGACAGCCATTACACCGCCCGGGAGGACGCCGTCGCCCACGACGCCCTCCTCTGCGTGCAGACCGGGTCGGCCATGGACGACCCCAAGCGCTTCAAGCTCGAGGGTGACGAGCACTACCTGAAGTCGGCCGCCGAGATGCGCCACCTCTTCGGCGATTACCCCGAGGCGTGTGACAACACCCTGTGGGTCGCCGAACGGGCCGACGTCACCATCGACTTCGGCAAGCCCAAGCTGCCGTCGTTCCCGCGGCCCCCCGGCTTCGCCGACGCTGACGCCTACCTCCGGCACCTGACCTACGAGGGGGCCGAGGGTCGCTACGGGTCGCCGTTGCCGAAGGCGGTCACCGACCGCGTCGACTACGAGCTCGACGTCATCGGCAACATGGGCTTCTCCGACTACTTCCTGGTGGTGTGGGACCTCATCCGCCACGCCCGGGCCATGGGCATCCGGGTCGGTCCGGGACGGGGGAGCGCGGCGGGCTGCTGCGTCGCCTACTGCCTGCGCATCGTCGACCTCGACCCCATCGCCTACGACCTCCTCTTCGAGCGCTTCTTGAACCCGGGCCGCAAGCAGATGCCCGACATCGACATGGACTTCGACGAGCGCTACCGGGGCGAGATGATCCGGTACGCCACCGAGCGCTACGGCTGGGACCACGTGGCCCAGATCGTCACGTTCTCCACCATCAAGGCTCGAGCCGCGGTGCGCGACGCGGCCCGGGTCCTCGGCTACCCCTACAGCGTCGGCGACCGGGTGGCCAAGGCCATGCCCCCGCTCGTCATGGGCCGTGACACGCCACTGTGGGCCTGCTTCGACGAGAGCCCCAAGTTCGCCGACGGTTTCAAGGCGGCCGGCGAGCTGCGCGACATGTACGGCGGCGACCCCGACGTGCAGCGCGTCGTCGACGTGGCCAAGGGGCTCGAAGGCTTGCGCCGCCAGGACGGCATCCACGCCGCCGCCGTGGTCATCTCCGCCGACCCGCTCACCGAATACCTCCCCATCCAGCGCAAGCCTGTCTCGGGCGGCCGCCCCGAGGACGCGCCCATCGTCACCCAGTACGAGATGCACGGCGTCGAGGACCTGGGGCTGCTCAAGATGGACTTCCTCGGACTGCGGAACCTCTCGGTGATCGAGCGCACCCTTGATCTCATCGAGGCGGCGACGGGCGAACGGCCCGACATCGACGGCGTCTCGTTGGACGACCCGGCCACCTTTGCTCTCCTCGGCCGGGGTGAGACCATTGGCGTGTTCCAGTTGGAGGGTGGCCCCATGCGGGCGTTGCTGCGGTCCCTGGCACCGACCGAGTTCGCCGACGTGGCCGCCCTCAACGCGCTGTACCGGCCGGGGCCGATGGCCGCCAACATGCACTACGACTACGCCGACCGCAAGAACGGGCGCAAGCCGATCTCCTACCTCCACCCGGACCTGGTGGAGGTGTTGAGCGACACCCAGGGCCTGATGATCTACCAGGAGTCGATGATGCGCGTCGCCCAGCGCATGGCCGGCTACTCGTTGGAGGAGGCCGACAACCTGCGCAAGGCGGCCGGCAAGAAGGTCCGCGAGATCATGGCCATGGAGCGGGAGAAGTTCGTCGCCGGCTGCGAGGCGACCGGGTACGGGCGCGATGTCGGCACCGTGCTCTTCGACATCATCGAGCCGTTCGCCGACTACGCCTTCAACAAGTCCCACGCCTACGGCTACGGGCTGGTGATCTACCAGACGGCATGGCTGAAGGCCCACCACCCCGCCGAATACCTGGCCGCCCTGCTCACCAGCGTCAAGGACGACAAGGACAAGACTGCGGTGTACCTGGCCGAGTGCCGAGCCATGGGCCTCGAGGTCCTCGTCCCCGACATCAACCTGTCGTCGTCGGAGTTCACCGCCACCCGCGGCGGCGGGATGTCGGCCCGGGGCGCCATACCCTTCGGCCTGTCCGCCATCCGCAACGTCGGCACCGGCCTGGTCGAGCGCATCGTCGCCGAGCGGACGAGCGGCGGCCCGTTCGCCGACTTCTACGACCTGTGCGAGCGCGTCGACCCCGTCGTGTTGAACAAGCGCACCGTGGAATCGCTGATCAAGGCCGGCGCCTTCGACTGCCTCGGCCACCCCCGCCAGGGGCTGTGCCTGGTGTTCGAGCAGATCGTCGACCGCACGCTGGCCCGCCGCCGCGAGCGCGAGCAGGGGGTCATGAGCCTCTTCGGCGACCTGGCGGGCGACGACGGCACTCCCGTCTTCGACGACGCCCGCGTGCCGATCCCCGACCAGGAGTTCGACAAGACCGCCCGCCTGGCGTTCGAGAAAGAGATGCTCGGGCTGTACATCAGCGACCACCCGCTCATGGGCCTGGAGGCGGCCCTCAGCCGCCACACCGACACCTCCATCGCCGAGCTGCGCGAGCAGGCCATGCCCGAGCCCCGCTGGGTCGGTGGCGTCATCACCGCCTTGACCAGGAAGTACACCAAGCGCGGCGAGCTGATGGCCACATTCGTCCTGGAGGACCTGCAGTCGGCCATCGAGGTCTGGGTGTTCCCCCGCTCCATGATCGACATCGGCCACCTGCTCGCCGACGACGCTGTGGTGTGCGTCAAGGGCCGCCTCGACACCCGGGAGGACCAGGCCAAGCTCATCTGCATGGAGCTGCGCCGCCCGGAGCTGACCGCCGACGGTGCCGACCCCCTCCACCTGGACATACCCGTCCACGCCCTCACCGACGACCGCGTCGACCGGCTCAAGCAGCTGCTCGTCGACCACCCCGGCACGTCCCCCGTGTTCCTCCACGTCGGGACCAAGACCGTCCGCCTCGACGCCCGCTTCGGGGTGGACGCGACCAATGGTCTGGTCGGCGAGTTGCGGGTGCTCCTCGGCGCCGGATGCCTGCGGAACTGACCCCTTTGGAACTGACGGCCCCGGAGCGCCTAAAATGAGAAACCTGTCCCGCGTGGTGAGGAGAGTTGCAGCGGTATGACGATCGAGGTCGAAACCAAGGACTGCACCGCACTGGCCGACGCCGAGCTGGCCGACATGGCCGACATCGTCACCGATGGGCCCGCCGGTTTCGACATCGGGCTGCTGTCGAAACAGGCCGAGGAGTGGGTCCTCATCACCCAGGCACGCGACGGGACCAAGCTGGCCGGTTTCGCCTTCTGCACCCTGGAGCGCATCGGCGGCACCCCTTGCCTGCTGTGGGGCCTGGCGTCAGTGCGCCGGAACGCCAAGCGTGATCAGGTGCTGCGCACGCTCATCTCCGACCAGTTCCGTCGGGCCGTGCTCGCCTTTCCCGACGAGGACGTCCTGGTCGGCACCCGGTTCATCGACCCGGGCGCCTTTGCTGCCTTCAAGGGCCTGGAGGACATCTGCCCCCGGCCCGACCACAAGCCGAGCGGTGAGGAGCGGGCGTGGAGCCGGCGCCTGGCCAAGCGGTTCGGCGCCGAAGGCCGCATCGACGACCGCAGCTTCGTCGTCACCGGCGACGGCTCACCCACCGGCGTGTTCGACTTCGCCGCGGCCAAGCCCGAGTCGGTGGCGGCCGACGTGGCCGCCTTCTTCACGCCCCTCGACGCCACCGAGCGTCGTGACGTGCTGATCGCCTTCGGGTGGGGCATGGCCGAGGACCTGGCTGCCCGCTACACCTCGTAAGGACGGGCCCCGGGGGCCGTGTGCTCGGGCTTCTCAGGGGCGGCGCAGCACGGCTTCGACGACCTTGTGGCAGTGCCCGTCGATCGGGGGTGTTAGGGCCACGACCAGGCGGTCGCCCTTCCGGCCGGCCAGGCGGGTGATGCCGGCTCGGTCCATCTCCGCGGCCAGGCGCCGATCCAGGCAGGCCAGCTCCCGAGGGGCGCCCTGCCACACGAACCGGCAGGCCAGGTAGCCGACGTCACGACACAGCAGTATGGGTCCCTCCGGCTCCACCAGCCCGATCGACGGCCGATCCGGCTGGCGCTCCCAGAACGGTACGGCGGGGGCGTGGAAGCCCAGGAGGGGCTGGCCCGGCGGATGCAGGAGCCGTCGCAGCATCCGCTCGGCCCGCCGCCCGGTGATGCGGCCGATGGGCTCGGGCGAGTCGGCCAGCACCAACGCCTCGGGCTCCGCCGGGTCGGGCACCGCATCGGTGTCCTCGGCCAGCGTGACCGACACCACATCGTAGGGATGGAGGGGCTCGTGGGCGGGGACCATCGACCAGGCTCGGACCAGCGCCCCGGTGCCCAACTCGACACCCGCACACTGACCGCCGTCGGCGGCCAGCACGAGCAGCTGGAGCTCGGCGCCGGGGGCAACCCGCAGACGGGGCACCTCCTTGCCGAGGCCCTGGAAGTCTGGGGCGGTGGTGGCAGGCACGATGCTCATAGTGGCGAAGGGACGGGCCGAGGCGGTGGATACCCGCCTGACGGCGGCGGCCCGAGCCCCGAACTCTATCGGACCCGATCGGGCCGCGTGGGGTCGCCAGCAGCTCGCCTGGGCTCTGGGGGTGGTGCCGCGGTCACCGCCCCTCGAATGCAGCCCGGAGGCCGGCCGGGTCCCCGGCCGGCGCCCGACAGGCGAAGTCCTGGCACACGAAGGCGAGCCCGGCCGTGTCGGGACCGGAGCGACCCTCCCACAGTGGCGAGGGGTATGGCTCGCCCCAGGCCAGGACCACGTCCGGCCGGTAGGCCCGGCGGACCTCGGCCAGCAGGTCGGGGCGCACACCGGTGACGGCCACCTCGGTCAGGCCGTCGGCCAGCCCGGCCGCCGCGGCCAGGACGGTGAAGGCCAGCGGCGCCCGATCCAGAGCTGGCCCCATGGCCGCCAGCACGTCGGTAGCCGCGGCGCGGTACCGGCCCTCCCCGGTCAGCCCGGCCAGCCGCAGGAGCGCCACCGCGGCGACCGATACGGCGGAAGGGGTGGCGCCGTCGTAGGTGTCCTTCGGTCGGGCGATCAGCGCTTCCGCGTCGGACCCGGTCGAGAAGAACCCGGCGCCCGCCGGATCGGCGAACAGGGTCAGGAGGTCGTCGGCGCCGCGCCGGGCCTCGGCGATCCACCGGGCCTGCCCCGTCGCCTCGGCCAGGCGGACGAAGGCTTCGGTCAACCAGGCGTAGTCGGCCGCGTAGGCCAGGTGCTGGGCCCGCCCGGCCGGGCGCTCGGCCCCCGGGCCGGTCGCGCCGCCAGCGCCGACCGCGGCGGGGTCGTCGCGGTGCTGCCACGACCGCAGCCAGCGGCCGTCTGGTCGGCGCAGGGCGGCCAGGAGGAACTCGGCGGTCTCGGCGGCGGCGGTGATCCAGTCGGGGCGGCCGAGCACCGCGCCCGCCTCGGCCAGGGCGGCGACGGCCATGGCGTTCCACTCGGTCAGCACCTTGTCGTCGAGACCGGGCCGGGTCCGATCGGCGCGTCGGCGCAGAAGGGCCTGCCGGCCCGCCTCCACCTCGGCCGGGCGGGCCAGCTCGCCTCGCGCCGGCCGCCAGAGGATGTTGTGCCCCTCCCAGTTGCCCCGGGAGGTGACGCCATACCAGGCCGCGGTCTCGACGCCGGCCACCTCGTGCACCTCGGCTTCGTCCCAGACGTAGAACCGGCCTTCGACGCCTTCGCTGTCGGCGTCCTCCGCCGACGACATGCCCCCGCCGGGCTGGCGCACCGGGGGCGCCAGCAGGTAGCCGACCGTCTCCTCCACCACCTGTCGGTAGCGGTCGAATCCGGTCACCTGCCAGGCCCGCACGTAGACCCGGGCCAGGAGGGCATTGTCATAGAGCATCTTCTCGAAGTGCGGGACCAGCCACCGTCGATCGGTCGCATAGCGGGCGAACCCGCCGGCCAGGTGGTCGTAGATGCCGCCCGACGCCATGGCATCGAGGGTCGTGATCAGCGCCTGGCGCGCCGACGATGGGGCCGACCCGGTGGCGTCAGCGGCCAGCAGCAGCTCCAGCATCCCGGGCTGGGGGAACTTCGGGGCGCCCCCGAAGCCGCCCCACTCGGCGTCGAATCGGCTGACCAGCGCCTCCGCGGTGGCGCGCACCACCGACGCGCCGCGTCCCTCCGCCTCCCCCCGTGACTCGCTCAGTCCCGCCTGCAGACCCTCGCCGGTCGGAAGGGCGAGCCCGTTGCGCACCGCGTCGGCCAGGGTTACGGCATCGCCCTCCAGCCCCTGGCGCCCGCCCCGCCAGACCGTGCTGACTCGCTGCATGAGGTCGACGAAGCCGGCTCTCGGAAAATAGGTGCCGCCAAAGAACGGCCGGCCGTCGGGCAGCAGGAACAGCGTCATGGGCCAGCCACCCGAGCCACTGACGAGCTGCACGGCCTCCATGTAGATGCTGTCGACGTCCGGGCGTTCCTCGCGATCGACCTTGACGCTCACGAACTGCTCGTTCATCACCGCGGCAGTGGCCTCGTCCTCGAAGGACTCGTGGGCCATCACGTGGCACCAGTGGCAGGCGGAGTAGCCGACGGAGAGCAGCACGGGCACGTCGCGCTGGCGGGCGGCGGCGAAGGCCTCGTCACCCCACGGGTACCAGTCGACCGGGTTGTCGGCATGCTGGCGCAGGTAGGGGCTGGTCTCTTGCGCCAGCCGATTGGTCGTCGTCACCGGCCCAACCTATCGGGGGATCTGCCGGCCGGTCCGTCAGTCGAACCTGGGACCCCCTGGGCGGGGTGCCCGTGAACGCCGAGATATGCGGTGTATCGAAGGTCCTCCCGATCTTCGCTTGTTCAGGGCATTCGTGGGCGACTGGTCGCGGGTTGAGCGTCGAATGTAGGTGGCGGTGACAGGGAGGTTTCGGCAGGGGATCACGGAATGACGCCAGTCGGCGTGATAGGTTGATACGGAGTTTTCCTGCGAAATGGTGGGTCATCGGCCCGGCGTTGGTTACGGTGTCCGGCGGCCTTCAGGCGTGGTGAGGGTGAGTATTCCTACGCACCGATCACCGGTGAGCGCTCCAGGTGAATTTCGCCGTCCGCCCGGACCTCGCGGCCTCGTAAAACGGTGGTGATCGGATGCGCATATCGCGGAAGTCGCAGTTGTCGGATGTGCTGGGGGAGTTTGCGCGCACGATGATGACGGAGTTCCCGATCCAGGCCATTCTGGATCGGTTGGTGGCCCGGATCGTCGATGTGCTGCCCGTCACCGGAGCGGGGGTCACGCTGATCTCTGACGGCGTCGTTCCTCGCTACATTGCCGCGTCGAACCCGAAGGCGCTGCACTCCGAGCGGCTGCAGTCCGAGCTCGATGAGGGACCGTGCCTGGTTGCGTTCCGGAGTGGTCAGGCGGTGACAGTCCCCGATCTGGCCGGCGACCACCGGTTCCCCCTGTTCGGCCCTCGGGCTGCGGCGGCCGGCCTGGCTGCGGTGTTCACGTTTCCGCTTGGCCACAGCGGGGCGCTGATCGGGGCCCTGGATCTCTACCGTGACACCCCAGGACCGCTCGACGCGGAGGACATGCATGCCGCCCAGACGTTGGCGGACGTAGCCGCCGCCTACCTGCTGAACGCTCGCGCACGAGCCGACCTGTCAGCGGCTGCTGAGCTGTTCCGGCACAACTCGTTGCACGACATGCTGACCGGCCTGCCGAACCGGATGCTGTTCCTCGAACGCCTGGAGCATGCTGTGCTCCGGGCCCGACGTTCTCACCAGCTGATCGCCGTGCTCTACGCTGACCTGGACCGCTTCAAGATGGTCAACGACCTGCACGGCCACGACGCAGGGGACGACCTCCTCGTCGCCGTCACCGAACGGCTGGCTGCAGCGCTCCGTCCGGGTGACACGCTGGCCCGTCTGGCCGGAGACGAGTTCGTCGTTCTCTGCGAGGGGCTGGTGGACGGCTCGGAGGCGTCGAGGATCGTCGACCGCTTGACCCGGGCGATGCTGAGGCCGTTCACCCTCTCGGGGGTCGAGATGCACGTGACCGCGTCCATCGGGGTGACCTTCGCCGGCGCCGGGCAGGACGTGGTCGCCGAGGAGATCCTGCGGAACGCCGATGCCGCCATGTACGAGGCGAAACGGAGCGGTGGCGGGCGCCACGTCATCCTCGAGACCACGGAGCAGTCCCGGCCGTCCGAGGAGGCGACGCTGTCGTATGACCTTGGTCATGCCGTTCGCGGCGACGAGCTGCGCCTCGACTACCAGCCGATCGCCACGACTACCGACGGCACGGTGGTGGGCATCGAGGCCCTGGCTCGCTGGCAGCACCCGCACAGAGGTCTGGTGGCGCCCGGCGTGTTCATTCCCATCGCCGAGAGGGCCGCCCTTATCGGCGGCATCGGCCAGTGGGTGTTGCGTCGTGCCTGCACCGACCTGGCCCGATGGCGTGCACCTTCGCCCGGCAGTCGCTTGGTGCTGTCGGTGAACGTGTCCGCCCGCCAGCTCATGGACCCAGACTTCGCCCGCACGGTCACGACGGTCCTCGCCGAGACGTCCACCAGTCCGGACTCGCTCATCTTGGAGGTGACCGAGACCGTGTTCATCCGCGACGGTGATCGGGCCCTGGCGGCGATGAACGCGTTGAAGGAGCTCGGCGTGGCGTTGGCGCTCGACGACTTCGGGACCGGCTTCTCGTCACTCAGCCACCTCAACCGCTTTCCGGTCGACATCATCAAGATCGACCGGACCTTCGTGTCCGCCCTCGGCATCGAGACCGCCAGCACGGCGATCGTCACTGCCGTAATCGATCTGGGTCACACGCTGGGGATGACCGTCACCGCCGAGGGCGTCGAGACGGCCGGCCAGCACCAACGGCTGATCGAGCTCGGTGCCGACACCTGCCAGGGCTACCACTTCGCCCGGCCGATGCCCGCCTCCGATCTGGATGCGCTCCTGGGCACATCGGCGTGACGCCGGCGGCGCCCAGAGAAGGTTACGGGCCCGAAAATGTCGGCACAACGCAGACTTTTTATTGTGCACCACCGCTGGAGACGTTACACTCGTAATAGGAAGTCGAGGGGTCGAGGAATGACCGCTGGTCCTGCTCGGCAGCCACCACCCTGGAGATCTTTCACACAGCCGGGACACCGACCGGCTCAAGCGTGCTCAACGATGCCCGACCGGGTCTTTCGACCGCACTGCGCTCTCCCTGCGACTACTCCGGGCAAAGCCATTGCCTACGCAGCCGCCCACAGAAATGGAACATGACCATGACAGCTCTTCTCTTCGGCTCGATCAGCACCGTCGCCGACACGTCGGAACTGCAAAGGCAAGCGTTCAACGAGGCCTTCGAGACCCACGGGCTCGACTGGCGGTGGGATCGAGACGAGTACCGCTCACTGTTGCCCAAGAGTGGCGGCCAGGCCAGAATTGCCGAGTACGCCAGGTCGCTCGGGCGAGCGGTGGACGCCAAGGAAGTACACGAAACGAAATCCAAGATCTTCCAGAAGAGCCTGGGCAGCGCCCAGCTGACGCCGCGCGCCGGCGTCGTGGACACCATTAGGATCGCCAGGGGCAACGGCTGGAAGGTCGGCCTCGTGACCACCACGTCGAACGACAACATCTCCTCATTGCTCGACGCACTGAGCCCCAACGTCAAGCCCCAGGATTTCGACGTCATCGTCGACTCTTCCAGCGTCGATGAGCCGAAGCCGGACAAGGCGGCCTACTCGTTCGCGTTGCAGAACCTGAACGAAGCGGCGGCTGACTGCGTCGCCATCGAAGACAACGTCGACGGGGTCCACGCTGCCGGGGCGGCCGGCCTGGCGTGTGTGGCGTTCCCCAACCAGAACACGGCCCAGCACGATTTCAGTGCTGCGGCGCGCCGCGTCGACCGGTTGGACGTCGACGAACTGCGGCAGCTCACTGCTAGCAAGTAAGCGACGCGAGCCTGGTCCTGCGGCTGCTCGGGGACAAGCGCGGCAGGGCCGGACGGCCGGGGCGACAGGGTCGACGCGAGTGAGCCGGGATCGGAGCTTGCCCATGGCGCGAACCCTCGCGCCCCACGCTGAACAGGAGACACACGAACATATGACGGGCAACGCGCCAGGGACGTTCACTGCCACCGAGACGGCATTCCACGTCGAGGCCTACGAAAAGATTGACTATTCACTGACCTATGTCGACGGCGCATTCGCCGTCGAGAATACGGAGATCGCGGACAGCTACCGACCGTTTGGCCGCTGCCTGATGGTCGTCGACGACACGGTGTACAGGCTGTACGGAGAGCAGATCCGCGCCTACTTCGAGCACCACCACATCGACCTCACCACGTTCCCGGTCGTCATCAGGGAGACAGACAAGACCCTGGCGACGGTCGAGCGCATCGTCGACGCCTTCGGAGACTTCGGGTTGGTACGCACCGAACCGGTCCTGGTGATAGGCGGCGGGCTAACCACCGACGTCGCCGGTTTCGCCTGCGCCTCCTATCGCCGCTCCACGAACTACATCCGGGTGCCCACCACACTGATCGGGCTCATCGACGCCAGCGTCTCCATCAAGGTCGCGGTCAACCACGGCAAGGCGAAGAATCGGCTCGGCGCCTACCACGCGTCGCAGAAGGTGATCCTCGACTTCTCGTTCCTCAAGACCCTCCCGATCGACCAGGTCCGCAACGGCATGGCCGAGATGATCAAGATCTCGACCGTCGCCAACAGCAGCGTGTTCACCCTGCTGGAAAAATACGGTGAAGACCTCCTGTTGAGCCGGTTCGGCTACCTGGACGGGACTCCAGAGCTGCGTGACGTCGCCCACCGGGTGACCTACGACGCCATCGAGACCATGCTGACCCTCGAGGTCCCCAACTTGCACGAGCTCGATCTCGATCGGGTCATCGCCTTCGGCCACACCTGGAGCCCGACCCTCGAGCTGGCTCCCGAGATCCCGTTCTTCCACGGTCACGCCATCAACATCGACATGGCTCTGTCAACCACGCTCGCCGAGCAACGCGGCTACATCTCAATCAGCGAACACGACCGCGTCTTCTGGTTGATGAGCCGCCTTGGGCTCGCCCTCACCAGCCCCCATCTCACGCCCGAATTGCTCCGTGAGGCGTCCGCTGCGATCATCCAGACCCGCGACGGTTCCCTGCGGGCCGCGGTTCCCCGGCCGATCGGAACCTGCGACTTCGTCAACGACCTCACCATCGACGAGCTCGAGGGCGTGCTCGCTGTCCACCACCAGGTTTGCCGCAGGTACCCCCGCGGCGGCGACGGCGATGACATGTTCATCGCATGACGAGCGTCGATGAAGCAGTCGGGCAACAAGGTACGGACAACGCGAGCACGTCCGAGATCGGCTCGCCACGGCCGGTCACGCCGACGAGCATCCTTGCCAGCAAACTCGACCAGCTCGCCCGTCGGCTCGACCTTGTGCACGGTGCCGATCCCTTCCTGAAGTCCGATCTGTGGGAAGCCCGTGACCTGGCGGCCGGTCTGGACCCGTACCTGAGTGAATGCACGACACCCGAGTCGCCCGATCTGCGGTCGGTCGCCGAGCAAACGGCAGCTCAGGATTGGCGCCGGCATGCGGGCGCCCCCGCCGTCGGGCACCTGGAACAGGAGATGCTCTCTGGGCACGTCGAGGGCCAGTTCCTGAAGATGCTCGTGCACGTCGCCCGCGCCAGGAAGGTACTGGAGATCGGCATGTTCACCGGCTACTCGGCGCTGGCGATGGCCGAAGCCCTCCCCGTGGGCGGCCAGGTGACAGCCTGTGAGATCGCCCCCGACGTCGCCGCCTTTGCGCAGCGCTCTTTCGACGAGTCCGATGCCGGGCACAAGATCGTCGTCGAGGTCGGGCCCGCCCAAACCACTCTCGACAAGCTCGCCGCGGATGGTCGGGAGTTCGACTTGGTGTTCATCGACGCGGACAAGGCTGGATACGTCGACTACCTGGACACCGTGCTCAGCGCCGGACTACTCGCCCCGCACGGCCTGATCTGCGTGGACAACACCTTGATGCAGGGCCAACCTTGGGGATCCACTCCCTCGACGGCCAACGGGCTGGCCATCGCCGCCTTCAACCAGCGGGTCGCAGCCGATCCCCGCGTGGAGCAGGTGATCGTCCCGCTGCGGGATGGCGTGACCCTGATCCGTTGCGTCGACACGGCCGCCTACTAGCTAGCTAGTGCGGTCGTTGCGCCGCCCAGCTCATCGTTTCCGAGGGAGACCGCATGCACACCGAGATCCTCGGTCCTGTCGGCATGAGAGTCACCGACCTGGCCGTCGGTGACGTCGATGCCGAGACTGCGACCACCTTGCGGCGGTTGCTCGCCGACCACGGGGTCGCGATCCTGCCCGGTCAGGACATCGACGACGCCGGCTTCGTCGACCTCCTGGGGCGGTTTGGCCAGCTCAGCTTCACTCAGGGCGAGACGCCCGTCGACGGTTTCCCGGACCTCAACGTCATCAGCAACGTTGGGCGCGCCACCGCGCCGCGCAGCGTGTTCCACGTCGACACCAGCTACGTGTCCAACCCGCCTGCCTACACCGCGCTACGGGCCGTCCATGTCCCAGCGCGAGGCGGCCATACATTGTTCACCAACCAGTACCGCGCCTACGACACCCTGCCGAGCGACGTCCTCGACCGCCTCCGGGGCCGGACGGCCCGCCACGTGGTGACCGGCATCGAGGATCTGGACGAGGACGCGGAGACCGCCGCCGAGCATCCGCTCTTCCGTAGGCATCCGATCTCGGGGCGCACCGCGCTGTACCTGTCCACGCCCGAGCGCTGCGTCGCGATCAGCGGCATGGACGACGCGGATGCCCGTGACGCCATCGCCGACCTCTACAGTCACTCCACGGCGGACGAAAACACCCTGCGCCACGCCTGGTCGCCCGGCGACGTCGTCATCTGGGACAACGGCGTCGTCCTGCACCGCGGCGAGCACGCCGAGGTCATCGGGGACCGGGTGATGCACCGTGGCATGGTCACGGCCTGATATACCGCAGCGCGCCCAGACGGCCCTGAGGACGATGGGGACCCTCGGGCTGCTGACGATCCCGCTGCCGGCGAACGTTGCCCTCACCGGCGCGGCGCTGCTGAGGTCCCTCATCGTCGGACCGACTCGCGAGCGCGCCGCGGACCCAAAGACGATCCTGGTCAGTGGCGGCAAGATGACCAAGGCGCTGCAGCTGGCGCGGTCGTTTCACGCTGCAGGCCATCGCGTGATCCTGGTCGAGCAGGCCAAGTACCGGTGGACCGGGCACCGGTTCTCGCGGGCGGTCGATCGCTTCTACACCGTGCCGCCACCGCAGTCGTCTGACTACGCCGAGGCCCTGCTGCAGATCGTACGGGACGACGGCGTCGACGTGTACGTGCCGGTCTGCAGCCCGGTGGCGAGCTGGTACGACGCTTTGGCCGCCCCCTTGCTGGCACCGTACTGCGAGGTGTTGCACTGCGACGCCGACATGATCCGCGTCCTCGACGACAAGGAGCAGTTCTCGTCGCTGGCCGACTCACTCGGCTTGCCGGTCCCCGATCACCACCGCATCTCCGACCCACGCCAGATCGACGACTTCGACTTCGACGGGGCCGAGAAGCCCTACATTCTCAAGAGCATTGGCTACGATCCGGTGAACCGGCTCGACCTCACCACCCTCCCCCGGCCCACGGCTGCGGAGACTGCAACCTTCGTGCGCTCCAAGCCGATCTCCGAGCAGACACCCTGGACCATGCAGGCGCTCGTCCAGGGGCAGGAGTACTGCACGCACAGCACCGTCCGTGAAGGCCGGATCACGGTCTTCGGCTGTTGTGAGTCCTCGGCGTCTCAGCTGAACTACGAGATGGTCGACAAGCCCGAGATCGAGGCGTGGGTCAGGGCCTTCGTCCAGCCGCTGAAGCTCACCGGACAGGTCAGCTTCGACTTCATCCAGGCCGACGACGGTCGCCTCTACGCCATCGAGTGCAATCCTCGCACCCACTCGGCGATCACGATGTTCTACGACCATCCCGACCTCGCCGCCGCCTACCTCGACCACGACGGGCGGTCCGTGATCCCTCGGGCGAGCAGCCGGCCCATCTACTGGATCTATCAGGAAGCGTGGCGACTGCTTACCCAGCCGCGCCACATCCTCTCCCGGCTGGCGATCATCGCCCGGGGCAAGGACGCCATCTTCGACTGGGACGACCCGCTCCCATTTCTCATGGTCCACCACGTCCAGATCCCGTGGTTGCTGCTGCAGAATCTCGTGCACGGCAAGGAGTGGTTGAAGATCGACTTCAACATCGGCAAGCTCGTCGAACCCGCCGGAGACTGACGCGATGACCGTGCGCGTCCTGCATCTGGCCGGTTCCGCAGTCAACGACTTCCTCGCCGACCTGTCACGGCTCTACGCCGAAGACTGCCTCGAGAACGCCGCTGACCCGCAGCGCTACGAGTTCCACATCGCATACATCACGCCGGACCTGCGATGGCGGTTCCCGACCGACCTGAGCCGTGACGCCCTCAAGGCCGCCCCTTCGATGCCGGTTGCCGAGGCGATCGGGCACCTGACCAGACTCGCCCCAGACGTGGCGGTACCACAGATGTTCTGCCTGCCCGGCATGACCTCCTACCGATCCCTCCTCGACCTACTGGGGATCCCCTTCGTCGGCAACCCGCCAGACGTCATGGCTCTGGCCGCGAACAAGGCTCACGCCCGAGCCGTGGTCGCCGCCACAGGGGTCGCCGTACCGCCCGGCGAGGTAGTGCGCCCTGGTCAACGGCCGTCGCTCACCCCACCCGTGGTCGTCAAACCGGTGGACGGCGACAACTCTCTCGGAATCACGCTCGTGCGCGAACGCTCCGGGTATGATCGTGCTCTCGACGCCGCCTTCGCGCACTCCAACGATGTGCTCGTCGAGTCCTACGTCGAGCTCGGGCGGGAGGTGCGGTGCGGCATCGTCGCTCGGGACGGCGAGCTCATCTGCCTGCCGCTCGAGGAATACCACGTCGACAGTGCGACCAAGCCCATTCGCGACCACGCCGACAAGATCAGCCGACACGACAACGGTCACCTGACCCTCGTGGCCAAGGACGCCAGTCGGGCATGGATCGTGGATCCAAGCGACCCCCTCACGCAACGAGTATGGAAAATCGCCAAGGACTGCCACATCGCGCTTGGCTGTCGGGATTACAGCCTGTTCGACTTCCGCATCGACCCTAGCGGGCGTCCCTGGTTCCTCGAGGCCGGGCTCTACTGCTCGTTCGCTCGCAACAGCGTCATCGCCGTGATGGCCAACGCAGCCGGCCTACCACTGACCGAGCTGTTCCGAGACGCAGTGACCGAGACCCTCCGGCGGCGGTGATGAGCGGTGCCGGTGGAGTTCCTCTCCGAACATCCCGAGGAGGGCTACGGGAAGACTAGGGCGTTCTACCTGTCTTACGGCTTCCGGCCCCTTGAGGAGTTCCCCAACCTTTGGAGTCCGGAAAGCCCCGCCCTGCAGCTGGTCAAGGCGGTCGTCGTGATCCCTCGTGATCGGTGAACGATAGGTCAGCGGACGCTCCCCAGATGGCTGGGGTCCCGACCCTCGTCACGCTACGGAGCGTCGTCGTCTTCGTCCGGCCGCTGTCGGATCGCCTGGACGAGGCGCGCTGCGGCGGCTCGGTAGACGGCGTGTTCGTCTCGGGGGCCGATGGCCAGCACGTCTCTGGTGGTCTCGTCAACCTGGCGGTAGATGACACGGAACCGCTGAGGACGTCTGCCGGGGGCGTCGAACTTCACTCTGGCCAGGCCACCTCAGGTCGGCGCTGACGCGGCGCGCACCCAGGTCCTTGCCGGTGACTCGGCCGTGCGCCAGGTCGGAAAGGATCGCCTGGACAGCGTCCAGCGCCTCGTGATCGAGGGCGCGCAGATCGTCCCCGATGCCCAGGTGGAATGTGAGCCGGAAGCGTGGATCGCGCTCGGCGCTGGTGCTCACACGTTGTGCTCAGCGTCGCAGGGCGTCGATGAGACCGTTCACCTCGGCGTGGCTGAGCCGACGACCGTCGTCGCTGGTCAGCCGTTGGCGTGCCAAGTCGATGTCGAGGTCGTCCTCGGCATTCTCGAGCAGCTTCTCCCAGACGTCGACCGGCACGATCACGCCCTGAGCGCGTCGGTGGGAGCCGAAATAGACTGGCTCGCCGTCGCCGGCGTCGAAGGCCTTGGCGATGCGGTGAAGCGCCTCGCGGGCCTCCCCGACGGTGATGACTTCGACCATAGCCTCACCGTACGGAAAGCGTACGGGTTGTTTCGCCGGCCAGGCACTGTCGCCCAAGTGCCCGGTTGCCCATCCCCGCACGCGAGCCGGGCCATCGCTGGGCTGCGAGGACCCCCGCGTGAATCCCTCAAACAAGTCCTGCTCGGCCTGGAACGCTCGGGCTGCGATGCCGCTGGTAACCGCCTGACCGGGAAGATCGTCGAGCGACAGTTGGTGCCACGCTCACCACCACGTTGCAGCGGATGGCGAGCGCGCTTGAGCTCATGGTCACCGTCGAACTCCGACGCCCAGCCTGAGACCGGCTGACGGCCACCTTCGCCGACGTCCCGGATCGACTACACGGGCTGCCCGGCCCGGTAGCGGATTCTCCACCGGAGCGCTCGTTTCCCTGCGAATGGCTCGGCGAGCATGGCCGATCCGGCATGGGAGACTGGTCCTGCTCCACGGCTTTCAGAACGATCACAAGGCGTGGCGGCAGTTGGTCGACCGGCTCGACGAAGACCGCTTCACGATGACGGCCGTCGACCTGGTCGGTGGCGGAACAAGCTCCCGCCCCGCGTCGTGGGAACGCGGCACGATCGATGAGTATGCCGCTGATCTGGTTGCGCTCTGTGAGGCGCTGGCGATCAGCGCGCCGATCGCCGTCGGACGCCTCGGCGTCGGTATCGCCTTGCGAGCTGCGCTCGACCGCCCCCGCCTGTTTCGTGCCTACGCAACCATCTCGCTACCCAGCAGGCGATACGGCGGTGCGGCCTTCCGGTCTACTTCGACGTCGGCCACGTCCCCTTCCAGGAAACGCCCGATCAGTTCGCCTCCGACCTACTCCGCTTCGTCGACACCCTCAACTGACCGGCTCGGCCTGATCGAACGCCGACATGGGGTCGGGCTGTAAGTCACCAAGACCGGGCGGTGGATGGCCGGGGAGGGGCTGGCGTGCGGGCGCGACATGCAGATGCGCGCCTGCGCGAGCTGGTCGGCGACGAGCGTTACGAGCAGCTCAAGCGCTTCCTCCACGAGAGCCGCGAGATCATGCGGGAGCTCAGACCGATTGGTTTTGGGACGTCTCAATCTGGGTGTAGGACAGGATACGGGCGAAGAGGGCGGTGGCCCGGTGTAGATCACCCGATGCGGGCGGCGGAACGTCGAGAGGGGTCAAGGTCGGGTCGAGATGGGCGTCGGCGGCGAGGGCTGCGCCGACCCGGCTGGCGTCGCGCACGACTCGGGGGTCGAGGCTCCAGACGGTCTCGAAGCGGCGGTCTCGGTCGGCGAGGTCGGTCGTGGCGGGCAGCTCCCAGCCGGCCACGCACGCTGCGTAGGTAGGAGCGTCACACACCAGCGCCCATTCGCGCTGTAGCGAGGCACCGGCGGCGACGGGGATCTCGACCGGACGACCTGGCGGGCGGCGGAGCCGGGGGAAGTCGGCGAAGACAACTGCGGACTGGGCGCTGCGGGCCAGCTCCTGCCATCGCTTCTGGGATTGTCGGTAGAACCGGGAATGCTGAAACGCGCCGTAGATCACCGGGCGGACGGCTCGGGCGCAGTATTCGTCCTCCATGGCCGAGGTGAGCGCCGAGAGAACGCTTTTGGTCAGGACCTGGGGGAACAGCTCAGGATGACCGGTCCGCAGAGACGCGAAGAATGAGTCGATGGGCGCGGCGACGTCCGCGGTGGTGGATGCGGCGATGGCTGCGTCCACGGATAGGCCTACGCGCCGGAGGCGGACGACCTCGGTCACCAGCGCCACGTCGCGTTCTTGGTAGCGGCGGTGACCGCCGGCACCGCGGACCGGTCGTGGGAAGCCGTGACGGATCTCCCAGGAGCGCACCGTGGCCGTCGCTACCCCGGACCGGCGGGCGAGCTCCCCGATGCTGAGCAACCCACCTTCAGTGGCAGCGATCGACTTCGCCGTCATGTTGAAGTTGCATTCGGCAACGCACGCAAGTCGAGTAGGATCTCACAAGTCGGGTGACAAATACCTGTGTTGGTGATGGTCGCCCGCCACTGTCGCTCCAGCCCTCGGTGACCCGGCGCTGCCAAGGAGAGCACGAATGACGATGATAGCGGTGCTCGAGGCCGAGCATGCCGAGTTGCAGGCCCTCTGGGTCCGCGTCAGTCTCCCCGACGAGGATCGCCCCGCGGTCCTCAAGCTCCTGATGCAGGCCACCGCCAGGCACGTTGCCTTAGAGAAACAGATGCTGGTTCCGGTCCTCGAGGATCGCATCGTCGACGGTGGCGCCATGTCGAGTCGATGCGGAAACCAACACGACGAGATCGAGAGAATCCTGACCCTGCTCGAGCGGCGCAAGGTCAACTCTCCCGACGTCGCCGGCCTGGTCACCGAACTGATCGACGTCCTCGACTGCCACCTCGTCGACGCAGACACTACAGTCTTACCCGGGCTGCGGGCCGTCCTGTCCGAAGCGGAGCTGGCCGAGCTCGGCGAACGGATGCTGTCGGACGAACGGCGCTTGCTGACCCACTCCCATCCCAGCCTGCCCGACAGTGGCCCCCTCGCCGGGGTGACCAGAAGAGCCGCCGAGCTGTTCGACCGCGTCCGAGACAGCAGCACCGATATCGGCCGTACGACCAGCTGACCAAGCCGACAGCACCTTGCACCGCGTGACGAGCTCGGGCGACGCTCAGTCGGTGCTCTGATCAGCCACTTGGGCGCCGTGTCGAAGTTCCATTGCACAGACGGCTTCAAGGCGTTACGATCAATCCAACAGGTGATCCAGCCAAATGTCGCTTGCTGCGTGTGGTCCGAACCATATGACAGCAGCACCGTCGCTCCAGTCCTCTGGTGACGTTCGAACGTCGAAAAGGGGAAGACCGGTGATCGCGACACAACGTCATCCGCTAACGCCGACCGAAACGCAGAAGCCCAACGCCCTGACCGACCAGCGGCGGATGGGCCCGAGGGACCCGCTGACCAGCTCGGCCGCGCCTGGGCAGGAACGGCTCTGGCGTCTCGTCGGCTACGACAACCAGGCGTGGCGTCACCGGGCCGCGTGTCGTCAGGTCGACGCCGCGCTGTTCTTCCCGACCGGATCCACCGGTCTGGCGGCGGAAGTGGCCGACCAGGCGAAGACGGTATGCCTGTCATGTCCGGTCCGGGGCGCCTGCTTGCAGTTCGCATTGACCACCAACCAGGAGTTCGGTGTTTGGGGCGGCCACGACGAAGACGAACGGCGCCAGCTCCGACGCGATTGGCGGACAGCCTCCCGCCGCTGAACCCCTCGGTTTGCGCCGGGTGGGGCGCTCGAGGAGTGAGCGACGCGGCGATATGACCCCGTCGGCGGGAGCGGGAGCCGGATGGGTCGGGGGGTGCCGAGTTCGTGATCGGTTCCGAGCGCTCCGATTCCATAGAGAACGACGCCGCGGTCTCGTGGCTCGCTGAGGAGCGGGTCGGGTCCAGGCGCCATCCACGGTTGCGCTCGCCGGTGCTGTAGCAGTCCGGCCCGGAACGTCTTCCGCCACCGAGCCTCAGCCGTCATCCAGTGACCATGACCGACAATCGCGAGCGATACCTTACACATACCTGACGGGATGCGCCGGCCAGCCGACGGATTTGATTCCGTCGACCTTTGCCCATGAGAGAGGCCAGAGTTCTTTTCTTCTCCTGCGCCTCTGGGTGGTCAGCCGACCGCTCTCATTGCTAATCGATGAGATGACACTCATCACCAAAAAATATGGATGAAATCACCAGATACCGTCGGTTTAGCCATACTCTCGCCTGGTGTTCGACGCCAATGTCTCGCCACGGGCATGATAAGAGGAGTGCCACTTTGGGTGCGCCTCTTTGGTGTGTGCGTCTTTGTTCTCAGCTTCGTTGGCGCCGCGCTGGTGACTGACGTCGTCACTGCGCCGGCTGCGACTGCAGCGGTCTTGTGCCTGGACGCCTCTGGGCAGTTCGCCAGTTGCCCGGCGGCCAGTTCCGGACGGCTCAGAGGCCTCGCCGGCCCAGGTCAAACGTCGAACCCGCAGGGCGCCCCCCGGTATGTGACGTCAACCGGGATCGATCCAGTCGCTGCGCCGAGCGCGGTTGGTGGAGTACTCCTCGTGGTCGGCCTTCTGTCAGGGTTGCTTCTTCTTATGTCTCGGAGACCACGCGGCGGGCATCTGCGGGCGGTGGTGCGCCCGTCGCATTCGAATGGGACGTCCATTCTTGTCCGGCACCTTGTCAGCCGGCGCTTTTTGGGATTTCGGTCATCCAGAAGTGATCTGACTCCGTAAGAGCTCCCAGGGAGAACATGGATGTGGTCGGCTTGAGCTGACCGTTACATCTACATTCTCGACAGCAGCGCTGAAGTCTCACTCCTTTCTTCTCTAGTCCTGCGCGCTCCGGCCCTTGACGCAATCACGAAAGTGGACCGTTGACAGCAACGGCTATACATCCCGGAACCGAGACGAGCACCAGGCCGACGGGCGTCGGTGTCGCCAAGTTGCGTCCACGCCAGGCTGTCTCGGTGCGGACGCAAGTGGCACTTCTCACCGTCGTCGCACTCGGCATCAGACTGGTCATCGTCCGTGGGTTCTGGCTCGACGAAGCGACGAGCGGATATGACGCTCGCCTGTCGTACTCGGGCATGTTGCAGCAGCTCGTGCACGACAATCATCCGCCGCTCGAGTATTCGATCCTGTGGCTGGTCGCGCACACTGTCGGCTCGACGCAGACCGATCTGCGTCTACCGTCCATCCTCTTTGGCACCTTGACCATCCCCATGCTGTACTTCGCCGGCCGGGCCCTGTACAACGAACGTGCCGGGGTGCTGGCCGCTGCCTTCGGCACCGTCGGCGCCCTTGCTGTCTGGTACGCACAAGAAGCTCGGATGTATGCGCTGTTCATGCTGTTGGCGACCGTGACGATCTGGGCGCAGGCGAAGATCCTGTCCTCCCCCCACCGCCGCTACTGGCTCGGGTGGGTGGCGGCGAGCGCCGCCATGATCTGGACCCAGTGGTTCGCGTCGCTGGCGGTCGGCGCCGAGGTGCTCATCTTCGCGTGGTGGTTGACCTTTCATCCCATCGGACGCCAAAACCGAAAGCCCTTCGCCGTCGCCCTGGCTGGCATCATCGTGCTCTGCGCCCCAGGCATCCCGCTTCTGATAACGCAGTTCCGAAACAACCAGGCCAACGGGCTGGGCTTCGGCGGGCGAGCCGGGAGCGGCACGACGGGCGGGTTCTCGCCGTACGGCATCTTCAACAACGTGGTGTGGGCGGTCATCGGTTACCACTCGAATGCAGTGGTGGCGTCGATCGTCGCCGTGTGGCCTCTCGGAATCCTCGGCGCGCTGGTCGTGCTCGGACGGCGGAGGCATCGCGCCAACCGGCAGCTGGTGGCGTTGATCGCGATCCCGATGGCCATCACCTTCTTAGCCAGCGCGAACGTCGCACCCAGCCGCAGCCTGTTCGAGGTCCGGTACTTCATCGAAGCGGTACCAGCCCTCTACTTGCTCCTTGCCGGGGCTGTGTGCACGATGACCGCGAAGGTTTGGGCCCGCCGCGGCTTGGGGGGCGCCTTGTTTGCGGTGCTTGCCGTCGGTCTGGTGCTCCAACAGACCGATAGCGCCAACCCTCGTCTGTACGGCTATGACACAGCATTCCGTCACATCGCTGCGGATGCCCGACCGGGCGACGAGATTCTCTACGCCCCCGGATACCTGAATGTGGACGTCAGCTACTTCGCACCGCACACGCGAGCCGAGCCAGCCACTGCACTGAGCCCGGACTTGCCCGCCTCCGCGCAGGTCTTCGTGGTTGGTTCGTTCAACTTCGCCGGCAGCGACCTGGCGAACACCAACACCCAGCGGTTGCTCACGACGCTAGAGGCCAGGCGCCACCTCAACGCGGTGGTGAGGGCGCCAAACGTGACCGTGTGGGAGTTCTCGTGAACCGCTCCAGTGCCCAGGCGACCGCCCCGATCACCGCTGAGCATCGCCGAGCGCCTAAGAACGCCCACCGCCGCCCTCCAGTGCAGCGACTCCCGACAGACCGGCGACGCCTCCTCCAGGCCGCGACACTGACCAATGTCATCCTTGCCGTGTGGTACTTCTCCTGGCTGCTTGCTCCCGCACAGGCAGGTACCGCCTGGCTCTATGCGCTCTTGGTAGCCGCTGAGCTGTTCAACCTGATACAAGCAGCCGGGTTCTGGTGGACCGTGCGAGCCGACCGCCCGACTACCGCGGCGCCACGCTGGGTAGACCCAATACCCCGCGTCGACGTCTTCATACCTACCTACAACGAGCCGGTCGACGTCGTCGAGCCGACTGTCGAAGCCGCCAGCCATCTCCAGGACGCCCAAGTCAAGGTCTACTTGCTCGACGATGGGAACCGCCCCGAGATGGCCAGCCTGGCGGCCCGTTACGGAGCCGAATACATCGCCCGCGCCCACCACGGCGGCGCCAAGGCCGGGAACATCAACTACGCACTCGAACGGACCGACGCCCCGTTCGTCGCTGTGTTCGACTGCGATCACGTCCCTGGCCCGAACTTCCTGACCGAGACCATCGGGCACCTCCTCGATCACGATGTGGCGTTCGTGCAGACACCTCAGTACTACGCCAACCGTGACGCCGGACCTATCGCGGCAGCAGCAGCCGCCCAGCAAGACCTCTTCTTCGGGGTCATAGCTCGCGGGAAGCAAGCCAAGGGAGCGATGTTCTGCTGCGGCACGAACTTCGTGTTCCGTCGCCAGGCCCTCGACGAGGTCGGGGGCTTTCCAGAGCATTCACTCACCGAAGATTTCGAACTGTCCATGCGCCTCCACGAACGAGGCTGGCGCAGCGTCTATGTCGCCGCCGTCTTGGCTCGCGGCTTGGGGCCCGAGGATCTCGTCTCCTACGTGAGCCAGCAGGCACGGTGGTCGCAAGGCTGCCTGTCAGCCCTGCCCCGCATCCTGCGCTACCGCCTACCGCTCCGCCTCAAGGCCCAGTACCTCCTGGCATCGTCTTATTTCCTGTCGGGGTGGACGGTCCTCATCTACATGTCGCTGCCCGTGCTACGGATCTTCGGTCACGTGCAGCCCATCCACCAGGGCTCGGCCGACCAGTTCCTCGCCCATTTCGTGCCCTACTTCGCCAGCTGCGTTCTCACCGTCGCTATTGCCTCAGAAGGTCGCTACAGCTTCTCCGCCTACAGCCTGGCCGCCGCCAACTTCGGCACCCACATCCGGGCTGCCATCCGGGTGGTGACACACCGGAGCGGTACGTTCGTGGTCACTCCCAAACACGGCGTCGACGGGCGCCAAGTCCGGCCGATGCTCCCGGCCTTGGCGGCCCTGGTTGTCCTGGTGGCCTCAGTGGGATACGCGCTCATCAGCCGGCCGAGTCCCTCATCCCTCACCAATGTGGCCTTCGCCTCAGTCCACATCGTCATCCTCTCAACCGGCTCGTGGAGCGCGCTTATCCGTCGCCGCCAGCCTCCCGAGACCATCATCGATCTCATCGAAGCCCCGATACAACCCGCCGAGGTCATTCTCGACGAGGTCGCTGCCGCCTCTCCGGGCCGCCGATGACCCGCTCACGAGGCGTCGTCGCTCTCGTCGCCGTCACCATCCTGGCGGCCGCCTGCGGGTCGACAGCGTCACCCCAAACGTCGCCGACACCAGCACGGACATCCGCGGCCGCAGTATTCCTCGACCGGTATGTGGCGTCAGGCGGTCGCGTCGTCCGCCACGACCAAGGCGGCGACACCGTGAGCGAGGGACAAGCGTACGCACTGCTCCTCGACGTGGCTGTCGGCAATCGCACGCAATTCAGCGAAGTCTGGCAGTGGTCCCAACGCCACCTCAGCGAACCCGACGGGCTGCTCGCCTACCACTGGAACGATGGCCGGGTCACCGATACCAACTCGGCGGCCGACGCCGACCTCGATATCGCCCGCGCGCTTATGTTGGCCGCACACAAGTGGAACAACGCCGCGTGGAATGCAGATGCCCGGGCCTACGCCGCTGCGGTGTTGGCCAACGAGACCGTAACTATCGCCGGGCGCATCTGGTTGGTAGCCGGGCCGTGGGCCAGGCAAGGCAGCCTCTACACGGATCCGAGCTACCTCGACCCCGAGACATTCGCCATCCTTGCCGCCAACACAGGGGATCAGCGATGGTCCCAGATCGCTGCCTCATCGGCGCTGGTCGTCGCCGCCGACACGAATAACGGGCGCCGTCTCCCATCTGACTGGGCGCAGATCGACTCATCAGGTCGGGTACGGGCATCGCCGCCGCCCGGCGGAGGCAGCGTCCTGTACGGCTACGACGCTTTCCGAACCCTGGTGCGCCAAACCGAAGGCTGCGCGGCCGGGAACGGCCCCGCGGTCATCCGTGCTCTCGAGCCGCTGGCTGCTGCCACGGCTTCACCGAAAAACCGGGCAAACACCTACGACCAAGACGCCACCGTCTCCCAACCCGGCGACAACCCGCTGATGCTCGTCGCCGCGGCGGGCTCCGCGATGGCGTCGGGCGACGCCAAGGCAAGCGGCCGCTACCTCGACCAGGCCGCCGCGGCCAGCGCCCACCAGCCGAGCTACTACCTCGACGCCTGGGTCGCCCTCGGCCGCTACTTCCTGACCACCAATGTCCTCACCGGCTGCCCCACCTGACTGCCCGG
The DNA here is from genome assembly GCA_965276635.1 of Acidimicrobiales bacterium. Classification (GTDB taxonomy): domain Bacteria; phylum Actinomycetota; class Acidimicrobiia; order Acidimicrobiales; family Palsa-688; genus CBDIBC01. The sequence goes on from CBDIBC010000004.1 coordinate 281,312, forward strand.
CCATCCCCCCTGAAGGCGAATCTCATGAACCCCGTCTACTCCATCGTCATCCCCGTGTTCAACGAGGCCGCCGGGCTCCGAGCCCTCGCAGACCGCGTCATTGAACTGCTCGGCCGCCTCGACGGTCATGGCGAAGTCATCCTCGTCGACGACGGCAGCCACGACGGCAGCTACGAGATCATGACTGCACTCCGAGCCCAAGACAACCGGTTCAAGCCGGTCAAGCTGTCCCGGAACTTCGGTCACCAGACCGCGATCACCGCGGGGATGGACCTCGCCGTGGGCGACGCAGTCATCGTGATGGACGCTGACCTGCAAGACCCGCCCGAAGTCGTCCTCGAAATGGCCGCTCGCTGGCGGGAAGGCTACGAAATCATCTATGGGGTGCGGACCGACCGGACCACTGACACGTGGTTCAAACGGACGACAGCCGACGCCTTCTACCGCCTCCTTCGGCGACTCACCGAGGTCGACATCCCCCTCGATGTCGGAGACTTCCGGCTCATCGACCGCCGAGCGCTCAGCGCCTTCCTGGCCATGCGGGAGGGCAGCCGCTTCGTTCGAGGCATGGTCGCCTCGGTCGGTTTCCGACAGATAGGCGTCCCCTACCGACGCGAACCGCGCTTCGCCGGCGAGACCAAATATCCGCTCAGTAAGATGATCCGCCTGGCCACCGACGGCGTCGTCGGATTCTCCCGAGCGCCGCTCCGCCTCGCCCTCCAAGCCGGCTTCGCGGTCGCCGCCCTCAGCCTCGCGGGCGGCGTGCTCGCCCTGATCATGAAGATCGTCGGCCTGTTCACCGTGCCCGGCTGGGCATCCCTGGTCTTCGTCATCTGCCTGCTCGGCGGCATCCAACTCACCGTCCTGGGCGTCATCGGCGAATACCTCGGCCGGATGTACGAGGAGACCCTCCACCGCCCGATCTACATCGTCAGCGACATGGCCGGGATCGTCGTCAGTGACGACCACGTCGCCGGCCGGGCAGTCATCGCGCCACCACGACAAGCAATGCGGCCACCGCGTCAACCCGGGAAAGGCCCGAAAATACCGGTCCTCATCCCCGCATCCCCCACCGCAAAGGACATCGAACTATGAGGCAACCCACGCCAAGACCGCATCACCGAACGACCCGCCGGCAGCACGGCAAGCGGGCGGCTGCCGTTCTCCTCACCCTCGGACTTGCGCTCCTCCTCAGCCCACTCCACGCCACAACGTCGACGGCATCCGCGCAAAACATCCCCACCACGTCGACGCCCACACCCACATCGAGCCAGGGCTGGATCCGATTCGGCCACTTCGCGTCCGACAATGGACCTGTCACCGTCCGGCTCGACGACACCACCATCTCCACCGACGCCACCTTCGAGACCGTCACCCCTTACCACGCGGTTACACCAGGAGCGCACACCCTCACCGTCGCCACCAGCAACGGTACCGAAACCTCCACGACAGTAACGGTCGCCGGCGGGGGAGCAGTGACCGTCAGCGCAGTGCAAGGCGGGAGCGGTCTGGTGTTGCGCTGGTTCGCTGACGACCTCTCCCCCCCGCCAGCCGGGCAAGCCAAGGTTCGCCTCATCGACACCACCATCTCGCTGCCCGAGGCACGGGCCCAATTCGTCGCTACCTCGATCGACCCCAACGCCCTCCAAGGCGCAACGTCGAACCCGAACGTGGTGGTCACCGACACGACTACGTTCCCCCAAGCGTCTCCCTACATCCCCATCCCGGCCGGCCTCTACCGCGTCAACATCCTCGGAAACACCGGCAACGGCGTCGTTAGCGGCAAGAACTGGACAGTGAACGCCGGATCGGTCGTCTCACTCGTCGTGCTTCACGCCCCCACCGGCGCCACGCTCGAAGTCCTCGCAGACGCCGCCGGTGCAGCCGCCGCACCCGTCGGAGGGATGGCCACTGGATTCGGCGGCGCTTCCCGCCTCCTTCACCCTCCGGCCCCACACGACACGCTCTGGATCATCGGCGGCGGTGTCCTCATCATGGTCGGCACCGCCGTGGCTTGGCGCCGAACGCAGAGGCCGTCCCTCCATGGCCGGACGATCGTCGGTGCGCTCGCAGCCATTATCGTCGCCGCATCTGTCGTTTCGCTCCCCTGGCCGAGCGGCCACCGAACCCCCCACACACTGCCGGTCGGCGCGCCGGCACATGCCCTCGTGGGGGTCCCCACCGGCGGGCCGTCCACGGCAGTCGATCTCTCGGCCGCGCCGACCCCTCCATCTAACCTCACGCAAACACCGACCGCGCTGGCCATCCCCGCTATCGGCCTGCGAGCACCGGTCGTCCAGCTCGGAGAAAACTCTGACGGATCAGCCCAAGTCCCCACCACGACAACGGTCGTGGGCTGGTACACCGGCAGCCCGGTCCCCGGGCAACCCGGACCGGCGGTCATTCTCGGCCATGTCGACTCAGCATCGGGCCCAGCCGTCTTCTTCCGGCTCCAAACCCTAACCGCAGGCGCCATCATTACCGTCGGCGAAGGAGCAACGACGGTGCGATTCGCCGTCCAACAGGTCAGCACATACACCAAGGACAACTTCCCAACCCAGGCAGTCTTCGGTGCCGTCCCCGACCGCGCCATCCGCCTCGTCACCTGCGGCGGCTTGTTTGACCGGGCCACCGGCCACTACCAAGACAACGTGGTCGTCTACGGCACCGAGGTCTGAGCGTGGCCTGGGGTCGCCTCGTCCGCTATTCGCTCGTCTCGATCATCTCGTTAGTCGTGAGCGCAGCAACACTGCTGGTATGCACAGCTGTGCTCGGTTGGGATGCGACGTGGTCGAACACGCTGGCAACACTGGCCGGGACCCTGCCATCGTTCCAGCTCAACCGCCGATGGGTGTGGCGCCACACCGGACGAAGTCACCTCCGGACCGAGATGGTCCCCTTCTGGGCCCTCGCACTTGCCGGCTGGGGATCCTCCACGCTCTGTGTCCGACTCGCCGCCGAAACAGCGTCCCACTATCACCTCTCGCAAGCGGACACCGGCGTAGCGGTCACAGCGTCCGCAATGGTTGCCTTCGGGATCCTTTGGGTCGTCAAGTTTGCCATCTTCAACAGGTTTATCTTCGTCGCCGCCTCAACGCCGCCCATCGCCGTCACCCCGAGTGACCGATTTGTCGCTGATCCCATGGCGCGAACAACGTCCCGGTACTGAGGCGGCAGCGCGAGGGTGTCAGAGGCGGCGCAGGACGGCGCCTTTGACGCGGACCCGCAGCGAGGTGAGGCCGGAGCGCCTCCGGCGCTCCAGCAGAGATATCATCGCCGAGCCGAGCGCCTGGAGCTCGTGATCGCCGAGGTACCTGGCCTGGGGGAACATATCCTTTTCTTCTTCACCGGCATGGTGGTGCAGCGTCGTGGTGAAGGCATCCCATTCGATCTGGAAGTCTTCGCTGGTCGTCTCGGTGCGTATGGCTGCGGCGAGGCGGTCCGAGACCGCCCGGTGCTCGGCGTGGGCGATCGCTACCAGCGGGCTGACCTTGCTGATGGCCGGGTAGTACAGCCTGTCCTCAATCTGCATGTGGATGTCCAGCTCGACCATCAGCCGGTCGATCAGGCTCCCGTGTTCGGGTGAACCGGCGATGGCATCATCGATCTGGTCAGTGAGGTTCCGCAGCAGCCGATGGTGGTCGGCGAGCACTTCATTGGCGTCCTTAGCCTTCATGCTGGCTGACTTCGTCCGGCGGCTCCGAGCGCACTCCTGGGCGGCGACGGACCTCGATCTGGCCGTCATGCTCCCGCACATCGTAGGACGGCAGTGGCGCACTCGCCGGCCCGCGGGTCACGGCGCCGTGGTCAAGATCGAAGCAGGACCCGTGCCAGGGGCACACCAGGTCGCCTCGGTAGAGCCACCCGTCGACCATCGGGGCGCCGAGGTGTGGACAGCGCTCGCCCAGTGCGTGGATCTGGGTGCCACTGCGGACCAGGACCATGCCCACGCTGTCGGTGACGACCTGGCGCGGTCGGCCCTGTTCGAGCTCTGCGACGGGCAATACGGGCACGAAGTCGGCGGGTCCGAGCTCGTTGGTCGAGTGGTCGACGCCGACCTGGTGCCGAAAGACGAGATTTCCGCCGAGAAAGCTGCTGGCCACGGTCAGGCCATATCCGAGACCGCTACATACACGCGCCCTCTGGCGATAGCCGCGACGACGGTCGTTCCACGACGCAATACACAGGCTGAGGGCGGCTGCGTTGACAATCCCATGCACTAGACCAGCGCGCCGCATCTCATCGTGGGTGTATTGCCAGTCGGCGAGCCCGGTAACGGCGGCCGCGGTGCTGCCGGCTACACCGACACCAAGAGTGAGCCGGGCCGCCTCGCGGAACCCGGGTGGGCGCGGCGCCAGCGCGTCGAGCGCATCGAGGACCAGCGTCGCCGTCCACGCACCTATAGGCATCGTGGCCAACATCGGATGGACGGGATGGCCCACGTGCGTGCCGTTCAACGCATTCCGAACCCGGTCGCTGGCACCACCAAAGAGGGTGAAAGTCAAGGCCATGCCGTGTTCGAGTCGGTAACTCGGCCCGTCGAGCCACTTCAGGCGCTCCGCTGCCCTGGTAGCAGACTCGACGGCATTCCCAACTCGCCGACTCCAGCCGATCACCATGTGATGATCGTGTCCCACAAACCGTCATACCGCAAGCCCCCGTCCCAGTAGGGTGGCTCGCGGCCACCGAGCTCACGGCTCAATTCAACCAGACCTGAAGGGCGTCGCCAACGGCCGCAATGACACGCCGTCCGATAGCCGAATGGGCGAATGCAGGCGGTCGTCGCCACGGGGTTTGTGCGACAGTGTTACGGAGGCGAGGTCGTTCAGCTCGCTTCAGCACTCCACCACGAGAATTCTCGGGTCGAGGGCCTGGAGGTCGGCTCGATCAGAACTGCATAGTGTGCATAGTGTGTACGCACCCACTATGGCGACATCTCTAAATGGGTGGGGCATGCGCTAGTGCGTTGACTCTTCAATCTCGGGAACGGACGCGGCCGGCATCAGACGGGAAGCACGAATTCTGGCAATGGGTGGCGATAGAGTTTGGCGGCGTTCTCGCAACACATCATCCTCAGCTCGTCATTGGGAATGTGGCCCCACAGTTTCTCTATCACGATTTGAGTGTCTGGCCACGTTCCGTCACCGTGCGGGAAATCGGTTTCCACCATGATGTTCTCGACGCCGATCCGGTGGCGGGTGTCAATGGTGGATGGGTCATCAATGGTGCAGAAGGAGAAGTTTCGTTTGACGACGTCTGCCGGTCGCTCGACCCACCCGGCTCCATAACCGGAACGATCCATGAGATTGTCGAGCCGGTCGAGAAGCATGGCGACCCACCCGATCCCGCCTTCGCTCATGGCAATCTTCAGCGACGGGTTCTCATACGGGTAGCCGGACCACAACCACTCAGCACACGAACCCAACGACAGCGCGCCGAACAGCGTTGCGCCAAGCTGCAGTCCGGGTGCCCCCTCGGGAATCACGATGCCGCCGGAACTTCCGACGTGCAGCGACAGGACGGTGTCGGTCTCGATACAGGCCAGGATGATCGGATCCCAGTGCGACCGGTCCCACAGGGTGGGGAGCCCGATCAGGTGGGGACGCTCCGGCATGCTGATGGCGGTGAAGCCGCGCTCGGCGTTCCGGTGGATCTCCGCTGCCGCCACCTGTGGGTCGCGCAGAAATGCGATCCCGAGGGGGATGATCCGGGTCGGGTGTGCGCTGTACCACTCCTCGTAGAGCCAATCGTTCCAGGCCCGGACGCAGGCTTGACCGAGCTCTGGATCCTTGGCGTTGAAGAAGACCCGCCCGCAAAAACCCGTGATCATAGACGGGAAATTGACGGCCGCCCATATGCCATTGATGTCCATGTCGCGCACGCGTGCGTCGACGTCGTAGCAGCTTGGGCGCATCTGGTCGAAGCGCACGGGCTCAAAATTCTGAGTAGGGCGGCGTCCGGCGATTGCGTTCATACCCGGTTGGGTAAACAGCTCGTCCTCGAACTCCCAGATCTGTTGTCCCTCCGGCGTGTCGACCACCTGTGGTGCGCGGTCTTGAAGGTGAGCCGGGAGACGGCCGGCAAACGCGTGCGGGGGCTCAACGACATGGTCGTCGACGGATATCACGGTGTACTTCAGTTCCCGAGGTGAAGGCTCAGGCAAGAAGAGCTCTTCAGAAAGTTCAGGTGTGTGTGTCACGCGTGCTCCTGACGGTTGACCGGGGAACTTCCACTCCCTGTCACCCTCGGTCCCGATCAGCGGGCCGGGATCGGGCCCTCGACGGCATCGGGGACGGACAGCCGCATCGGTGGCGGCTTCCGCCAGTCGGCCACACCGTCCTCGGGGACGGCGACCGGGTACTTGCTCTCGTGGACCTCGGCCCAATGGGAGTGGTTGAGCTGGTGCAGGGTGAAGCAGGCCTGTAGCGAGTTGTAGAAGCCCATGTTGTCAACCGTCTGGTTCACCGACTCCTTGATGAGGAGGGACGTGACCGTCGGTCGCTCAGCGATGCGGCGGGCGAAAGCCAGGGTCTGCTCGTCGAGCTGGTCGGTCGGGAAGACCTTGCTCACCATGCCCAGGCGATGGGCCTCGTGGACGTCCATGGCATCGCCGGTCAGCATGAGCTCCTTGGCCTTGCGTGGCCCGAACTCCCAGGGGTGCCCGAAGTACTCGACCCCGCACATCCCCAGCCGAGTGCCCACCACGTCGGCGAACAGCACGTTCTCGGCCCCCACGATGAGGTCACAGGCCCACATCAGCATCAGCCCGGCGGCGAACACCGTCCCTTGCACCTGGGCGATGGTGATCTTGCGCAGGTTGCGCCAACGCAGCGTGTTTTGGAAGTAGTAGTGCCACTCCTGGAGCATGCGGGCCTCGGCACCCTCCCGAGTGGCCCCGTTGATCGTGCTGGTGGGATGGGTGGTCCGGTCCTCGATGGCCTGGGCCGAGCCCATGTCGTGGCCGGAGGAGAACAGTGGGCCGGTGCCGCCCAGGATGACCACTCGGACCTTGTCGTCCTCCTCGGCCCGACGGAAGGCATCGTCCAGCTCGACCAGGAGCCCCCGGTTCTGTGCGTTCCGGGTGTCGGGACGGTCGAGCATGATGCGGACCACCCGCCCGTCCTCGAGCTGCTCGTACTGTATGAACTGGTACTCAGGCATCGTCGCGTTCCTCTCGGTCTTCATGATGGTGGACGGTTGCTGCCGGGCGCCCGATAGGCGGGGCCTAGGAGCGGGACTCGACCTCGGGGTCCGGGTCGGGCCCGTCTCGCTCGGCCACCAGGGCGGCTCGGCTCAGCTTCATGGCATCGCTTCGGGGCAGCCTGTCTACGAACTCCACCGTCTTGGGCACCTTGTACGGCGCCAACCGCTCCCGGGCGAAACCGATGACGTCGTCGGCGGCGAGCGGGCTGGTCGGGTCGACCGGCGCGACGATGGCGTGGACGCGTCGCCCCCACTGCGGATCCCGCAGCCCGATGACCACGACGTCGGCAATGGCGGGATGCTCGCTCACCGCCGCTTCGACCTCGGCCGGGAACACGTTGGCCGCGCCGGTGACGATCATGTCGACCCGGCGATCGGCGATATAGAGGAAGCCTTCGTCGTCGAGCCGGCCCATATCTCCGACGGTGACGAAGCCGTCGTCGGTCCGAGGCATGGGGGCGACGTTGTCGCCGACGTACGAGGCACCCGGCCCGGTCGGGGTGCGCATATAGATGCTGCCGACCTCGCCGGGTGGTAGGACACGGCCCTCAGCGTCGAGGATCTCGATCTCGGTGTCGCTGAAGCCCCGTCCGAGTGTCCCGGGGTGTGCGAGCCACTCGTCGCCGCGGCAGATGACCAGGCCGTGCATCTCCGAGGCGCCGTAGCTCAAGAAGAAGTGCTCCGGTCCCACCAGGTCGCACCAGCGCCGGCCCAACCACACGGGCAGCGGCGACGCACCCTGTTGCACCCAGTCGATCGACGAGAAGTCGCGCCCGTCGATCCCCGGAACTTGAGCCAGCCGCTGGAGCATGGGGGTGGCCCCGATGAAACCGGTGATCCGGTGGCGTTCGATCAGGTCGAGGATGCGGGGGGCGTTGAACCGCTCGAGCAGCACGACCTGGACGCCGGCCATCAGGTTCCTCAAGGCGGTGAAGCCGTTGGTGTGATACAGCGGCGCCGGCACCAGGACCCGCTGGGGCTGAGGCAGCGGCCCGTACGCCTCGACCACCGTCGAGGTGCCGTTACCCTCGATGTAGATGCCCGGGCTGGTGATGACGATCACCTTGGGCGTGCCGGTGGAACCCGAGCTGCACACCCCCCACCCGTGCGGCGGGGTCACCTCGGGCAGCGGCTCCGTCGATGCCGAGAGGCTGTCGTCGAAGATGTCGGCGTGATCGGCGTCGATGATCAGGCGAGGGGCGAGGGCGGCCAGAACCCGTCCCCGCTCCCAGTCGGGGAGGTCCCAGCGCATGGGGACGACGACCGCGCCCACCTTCCAGCCGGCGAAGCATGCCATCAGGTGCTCGGGCGAGTTGCGCAGGCATACGGCCAGGTACTCACCGACCTGGATGCCTCGCTCGGCGAGCACCCGGGCCAACTGGGTGGACCGGTCGTCGATCTCCCCCCAAGTGACCACCCGCTCGCTGCCGTCCTCGGCTGCGAAGATCACACCGACACCGTCGGGATCCTTCGTGGCCACCTCGTGGATCTGCGTGCCGAAGGGCACGCCCTCGTCGGCCGGCACCGATGTCATCTGAACCTCCGGTTCCCTGTCGTCCTGCACCGTTCGTCCTGCACCGTCGTCCTCCACGTCGCCCTGTGTTGGTCCTGCCCGGGCCCCACTCCATGCCCAGGCACGGCCTCCCTGAGAACACCCACATCGCGGCGGGAAGCCCACGTTCTCACAACCCGGGCTTCCCGTACCATTCTGGTGGCGGCGATGGATCCTGGGGTCAGCGTGCCCCCACCCTGAGGGGCAAGCTACGCTAGCTAGGCACACAGCGAATCGAAGGGGGTCCCGCAAATGGACGCGGAAGACATGATCTTGGTGAGCGTCGACGACCACGTGGTCGAACCGCCCAACGTCTTCGAAGGGCGGCTCCCGGCCAAGTACGTCGAGCTGGCGCCCCAATTCTTGACTCGGGCCGACGGGACCAGCGCCTGGCTCTATGAGGGCGTCGAGCTCGGCAACATCGCACTGAACTCCGTGGCCGGTCGACCTCCGGACGAGTACGGCATGGAGCCGACCTCCTTCGATCAGATTCGACCCGGTTGCTATGACATCAACGAGCGCGTGGCCGACATGGACGCCAACGGCGTGCTCGGTTCGTTGTGCTTCCCTTCGTTCCCGCAGTTCTGCGGGCAGCTGTTCGCCCGCACCAACGACAAGGACGTGGCCCTGGCCATGATCCGGGCCTATAACGACTGGCACATCGATGAGTGGTGCGGCACCCATCCGGGACGGTTCATCCCGTGTGCGCTGCCCGCCATCTGGGACCCGGAGGTGTTGGCCGGCGAGGTCCGGCGAACCGCCGCCAAAGGCGCCCACGCCGTCACCTTCTCGGAGAACCCGTCCAGACTCGGCTGGCCGAGTGTCCACACCGATCATTGGGACCCGTTCTGGAAGGCGTGCTCGGATGAGCAGGTCGTGGTGTGCATGCACATAGGCTCGTCATCGGAGCTTGTGATCACGTCGCCCGACGCGCCGGTCGACGTGCTGATCAGCCTTTCGCCGATGAACATCGTCAAGGCTGCCGCCGACCTCATCTGGTCGCCGGTGCTGCGCAAGTTCCCCGATCTCAAGATTGCCCTCTCCGAGGGCGGGATCGGCTGGATCCCGTACTTCCTGGAGCGCATTGACTACAACTACCAAAAGCACCACTACTGGACCGGCCAGGACTTCGGGGACAAGCTGCCCAGCGAGGTGTTCAACGAGCACGTCATCACTTGCTTCATCGATGACGCCTTCGGGGTAGCCAGCCGGGACTTCTTGAACATGGACAACGTCACCTGGGAGTGCGACTACCCCCACTCCGACACCACCTGGCCCACCGCTCCCGAGCAGCTGTGGAAGTACATCGGCGAGCTCCCCGAGAACGACATCAACCGCGTGACCCACCTCAACGCCATGAACCACTTCAGCTACGACCCCTTCTCGACCATCTCCAAGGAGAAGGCGACCGTACGCTCGCTGCGCGAGCGAGCCGCCGGTCGTGATGTCTCCATTCGCTCCACACGCAAGGGTCCGGCTGTCCCGCACGCGGTACTGGCGCAGGACCTCGGGAACTTCAAGGCGATGCCGGTGGAGTGAGCAATCCTCCGGCGCGGCCCACTCGTCGAGGCGGATTGTCGGGGCAAGGCATCGGTAGAACGTCCGACAAGGGGAGGCAAGCCATGGCAACCAGTGACGGTGCGACGGCCGTAAAGGGCGAGCAACGGATGCAGATCGACGGGAAGCTGGTCGAGGCGAAGTCCGGCAAGGTGTTCGACAACATCAACCCGGCCACCGAAGCGGTACTGGGCCAGGTGGCCGATGCCGGTCACGAGGATATGGACGAGGCCATCGCTGCGGCCCGCCGGGCCTTCGACGAGTCGGCCTGGGCCACTGACAGGGGGCTCCGCCAGCGCTGCCTGCGCCAGCTCCAGGCGGCGTTGGAGGAGGAGAGGGAGCTCCTGCGGGCCGAGCTGGTGGCCGAGGTGGGCGCGCCGGTGCAGTTGACCTACGGCCCCCAGCTCGATGCTCCGCTCTCCGACGCCTTGCTCTGGCCAGCCGAGTTCATCGACACCTTCGCCTGGGAGCGGGACCTCCCCGAGGGCACCGCCTTCGGCACCCGGAGCTGGCGCAAGGTGGTCAAGGAGCCGGTCGGAGTGGTGGGCGCCATCGTCCCGTGGAACGTGCCGTTCGAAGTGGCCATCAACAAGCTGGGTCAGGGTCTGGCCACAGGGAACACCGTTATCTTGAAGGCCGCGCCCAACACCCCATGGAACGCCACGCGCATCGGCCGCCTGGCCGCCGAGCACACCGACTTCCCCCCCGGCGTGCTGCAAGTGGTGACGACCTCGGACAACGCGGTGGCCGAAGACCTGGTGATTGATCCCCGGGTCGACCTGATCTCCTTCACCGGTTCGACCGCGGTCGGGCGCCGGATCATGGCCCGGGGTGCGCCTACCCTCAAGCGGCTCTTCCTCGAGCTGGGGGGCAAGTCGGCGGACATCATCCTGGAGGACGCCGACTTCGAAGCCAAACTGTCTCGGGCTTGGAGGATCTGCAACCACGGCGGTCAGGGCTGCGTGATGTTGACCAGGATGCTGCTTCCCCGCTCGCGTTACGAGGAGGGCATCGCCATCATGGAGCCCGGTTTCCGGAACGTCCCTTACGGCGACCCGACCGACCCCGGCAACATCCAGGGCCCCCAGATCAGTGCCCTCCAGCGCGAGCGGGTGCTGGGCTACATCGAGCAGGGCAAAGCCGAAGGAGCCCGCGTGGTCGTCGGCGGCGGCCGTCCGGCCCAGTTCGACAAGGGTTTCTATGTGGAGCCCACCCTCTTTGCCGACGTGGACAACTCGATGTCCGTCGCTCGTGAGGAGATCTTCGGCCCCGTGCTGGTCGTGGTGCCTTTCGATGACGATGACGACGCCGTCCGGCTGGCCAATGAGAACCAGTACGGCCTCGGAGTCGGGGTCACGTCCGGTTCGGAGGACCGGGCCATGGCCGTCGCCCGGCGGGTCCGGGCCGGGACCGCCACCGTCAACGGCGGTGTTTGGTACGGAGCCGACTCCCCGTTTGGCGGGTACAAGGCCAGTGGCGTCGGGCGCCAGAACGGGATCGAGGGCTTCGAGCAGTACACGGAGACCAAGGCGTACGCCGGCAGCCTGCCGCCGTCGGCGAGCTGAGGCCAAGTCGCAACCCGGCCCGCTGAAGTGAGCCCGGCACACGACCGCTTGATCCGAACGCAACCGAAAGGGGCACGATGAGCGCTGGTATGTCTCCGGAGCAGGTCGTCTACAACCATGTGGGCATCTGCGTCACCGATCTCGACCGATCGAAGCGGTTCTACGAGCAGGTACTGCAGTTCCGTTTCTGGTGGGAGCTCGACGCCCCCGATGAGGGCACCAGCCAGCTGTTGGAGATCCCCACGCCCGTCGGTCTGCACGCCGTGTACCTGGTGCGCGACGGCCTGGTGCTGGAGCTGCTCCACTTCGGTCAGGCCGGGGCCCGGGACTTCCGGGCGCGGGTCATGAACGAACCCGGCCTTACCCATCTCTCCTTCTCGGTCGGGGACATACCGGCGGTGCTGGAGCAGGTGGCCCCCAACGGCGGGGAGGTCCTCGAGCAGACCGACATGCACGCAGCCATCATCATCCGCGACCCGGACGGGCAACTCATCGAGCTGACGTCGCCCGGTTGGCGAGCCACGCTCCCTCCACTGCCGAGCTGACGGCCGGGCGGGATGGCCCGCTCGCAACCGTGACGGCCTCTTGCGGAGCGCAGCCCACTGATACAGTGAGGGAAAACAACCGTTGACCGGTCCGCCCGGCTTTCGCTCAGACGAGCAAAGAAGGTGAAGTGGGCGGACCAACAAGGAGAGGTGCTCTTCATGCCGTCACGAGATCTCGATTTCCCGGTGTTCGACGCCGACAACCACATGTACGAGACACCGGATGCGTTCACGCAGTACCTGCCGTCCGAGTACGAGGGTCTCATCAAGTACATCGAGGTCAACGGGCGTACCAAGATCGCGGTGAACAACCGCATCAGCGACTACATCCCCAATCCCACCTTCGAGGTGGTGGCCGCGCCGGGGGCCCAGGAGGAATTCTTCAAGGTCGGTAACCCCGAGGGTAAGTCCCGCCGGGAGATCCTGGGCAAAGGCATGCGCGCCCTTCCCGGATTCAAGGACCCTGAGCCACGCCTGAAGTTGATGGACGAGCTCGGCCTGGACCGGGCGCTGATGTGGCCCACGCTGGCCAGCCTGCTCGAGGAGCGCCTTCGGGACAACCCGCCGGCCACCCACGCCGTCGTCCATGCCCTGAACCAGTGGATGGACGCGCACTGGACCTTCAACTTCGAGGACCGGATCTTTCCCGTGCCGGTGATCACCATGTGCATCATGGACGAAGCCATCAAGGAGCTGGAGTGGGTGCTCGAGCGGGGCGCCCGGATCATCCTGATCCGCCCGGCGCCGGTCCCCGGCTTCATGGGCCCCCGGTCCATGGCCCTGCCGGAGTTCGACCCGTTCTGGGCCAAGGTGGCCGAGGCCGACATCCTGGTGGGCATGCACGCCTCCGACAGCGGCTACCAGCGCTACACCAACGAGTGGGAGGGCGTGCGAGACGGTGAGATGCTTCCCTTCAAGGGCGTGTCAGGCTTCCAGGCCATCACCGGCCATCAGGGTCGTCCCATCATCGACACGGTCGCCTCGCTGGTAGGCCACGGGTTGTGCTCTCGCTTCCCGACCTTGCGCTTCACGCCGGTCGAGAACGGCAGCAACTGGGTGCGCCCCCTGCTGGCCGACATGGAGCACGCCTGGATCTCCAGCCCCAACTCCTTCGATGAGAACCCGGTCGAGGTGTTCAAGCGGAACATCTATGTGCACCCGTTCCACGAGGAGGACCCCAAGGGGCTTATCGATCTGCTGGGCGCCGACCGCGTCCTCTTCGGCTCGGACTACCCCCATCCCGAGGGTATGGCCGACCCCATCACCTTTGTGGACGATCTCCAGGGCCTGCCCGAAAAGGACGTGGAGCTTGTCATGGGCGGCAATCTGAACCGGCTCATGGGCTTCGGCACGGCCGCCTGACCTTCGGCTCTCCGCTTGACCTGGCAACCAGTCAATCGGAGACTTGCTGACAGGAGACTGACGATCGTCAGAAGGGTCGCTCGACCCCGACGACGGGCCCGGGGCTGAACGTCGCCGGCATGGTGACCACGCCGGCCAGCTCCGGGTTGCCCTGGTAGAAGCGGGTCGCCTCGCGGTCCACCTGGTAGTCAGGTATCCGGGTCAGCGCCTCGCGCATGAGCACGGCGAACATGGTTCGGGCCACGTGCATGCCGATACAGCGGTGCGGGCCGACCCCGAACGCAAGGTGGGGATTGGGCGAGCGGTCCAGCACCACCTGGTCGGGCCGGTCGAACACCTTCTCGTCGAAGTTGGCGGCCAGCCAGCTCATCATCAGGAACTCGCCCCGCTTGAGCTGGCGGCCACCCAGCTCCACGTCGGCTGCCACCGTGCGAGTCAGGGTCTCGTTGACCGAGGTGAAGCGCAGGAACTCCTCCGTCGCCGGCACCAAGAGATCCGGCTCGTCGATGAGCCGCTGGCGCAGGTCGTGGTGGGCATCGAGGTAGTACAGGGAAAGCGACGTGAGCGAGGAGGTGGTGTCCAGTCCGCCGCCGATGAGGTTCCAGAGCACGCCGATGAGCTCGTCGTCCCGCAGCGTGCGGCCGCCCTCGATCTCGAGGCCGACGAGCTGGCTCAGCACGTCATCGCGAGGGTCCTTCCGGCGCTCCTCCGCGGTGCGGAGGAGCTCGGCCATCATGTCGGCGAGCATGGCCTGTGAGCGGGCCGGGTCCACCGGTTCGCCGCCGGATGCGTTCACGGCGTGGAAGACCTCGGCGTAGTACGGCCAGCTGTCACACGGCAGCCCTACCATCTTCATGGTGAGCACGGCGGGGACGGCATTGGCGAAATCGGTGACCATGTCCATCCGCCCCTCTGCGATCTTCTGGTCCAGGAACCAGGTGGCGCACTGCTCGAGGAAGGGCCGATAGGCGGCCACCGCCGTAGGCAGCATGAAGGGATTGAGGATCCGGCGCAACGAGGCATGGGTCTGCCCTTCGACCTCGGCGATGAGGGCGGGCGGGACGCCGGGCAGGCGAGGGACCCCCATGATGCCGATGTACTCGATGCCGTCGGGCGAGCTCTCCTCGTACTTGGAGGTGAAGGTGGCGCCGTCCCTCGACACCGCGGCCACCTCGTCGTAGCCGCTGACGATCCAGAAGCCCCCGTAGTGCGAGTTGTGCGCCACCGGGCACTTCCGGAGCTCGGCCCACTTCTCGTGCCGGTTGTCGAAGAACTCGTCAGAATGATGGTCGAAATCGACGGCCGAATCGTCAGTCACGCTCATGGGAAAGACCTTTCGCCTCTCGTCAGCACTTCGGGCTCGTCCGCGGTCAAGAGAACGAGCTCACGTTGGAGGAACCCGCCCGTTCCCTCAGCCGTCACCCAGGACTGGACGTTGAGCACCGCCCCCTCGTGGAGGGGCGCCCCTCTGCCCCGCCCGAAGCCTACCAGCGGCGCCTCGGCCCCCAGTCCCATCCCGTGGGCCAGGGCCACCCGGGGCTCGGGCTCCCCAGTCGACTCCCATGCCTGGTACAGGTCGGCGCCGGTGTTCCCGGGCCGACAGGCGCCGAGAAGGGCGTCCAGTCCTCGCCGGCACCGAGCGGCCAGGTCGGCGGTCCCCGGGGGAGGGGTGGCACCGGCCGCCCGGGTTCGGGCCAGGCCGGCCTCGTACCCGGCGTAGAGGGCGCCGGGGGCCAGGACGACCAGCTCGTCGTCGCCGACCGGTCGGTCAGTGGCCAGATTCCGGAAGCGAACCGGCCCCTGGCGAGCGGTGGCAAAGGCCACACCCTCGCTCGGCGGCGTGGGGGCCCCGAGCCGGGAGACGCACTCGTCGTACACGGCCAGCAGCTCCCGCTCGGTCACACCGGGAACGAGCGCGTGCTCCAGGGCCGAGAGCCCGGCCTCGGCCAAGGCGGCGGCCACGGTGAGGCAGGCGATCTCGTCGGCTGTCTTGGTCGCCCGGGCCTGAGCCAGCACGCCCGATGCATCCACCAGCTCGGCCATGGGCACCACCGTCGGCAGGGCCTGGGCGAAGAAGGGGTTGAGCGAGTCGGTACCGACCCTGTTGGCCTGGGCCAGGCTCGGGATCTCGGCCAGTGCGGCCAAGAGATTGGCCGGGTTCCAGAACATCCCGTACAGATCCTGGTGACCGATCTCGGGGGGGACGCCCTCGTCCCACACCGACAAGAGATGGACGCGCTCCGTGCTGCGCACCACCACACACACCGGGGCGAAGGGGAACGCCCCCGAGCGCCACAGCTGGCGAGCACCGGCCGCATAGTGGACGTTCCCCCCGCGACCGAGGACGACGGCGTCGAGGTGGGCCGCCTCCATCCCGTCGAACAGCCGGCGCCGCCGCTCCTGGCGCAGCCGAGTGAAGTCGACTCGCCCGCTGTCTTCCAGGGCCATGACACCCGCACTCATGGCGCCACCTCAAAGGGGTCGTACCGAGTGCCACTGAGCGGAACCCAACCGTCGTCGGTGATGGCCACGATGTCCTCTGACCGGTAGCCCGCTGCGCCCTCGTCCCAGATCACCGGCTCGAACACCAGCACCATTCCCGGCACCATCACCTGCGACCCGTCGAACTCCTCACCGAGGTCGGTTCCGACCAGCGGCATCTCGGCACTGTCCGTCCCCACCCCGTGGGCCAGATAGAAGTGCTCGATCCACGGCCTGACCCCGTCATTGGCCGCGATGGCGGCTCGACCGAGCTCAAGCGCAGTCACGCCCGGCTTGCAGACATCGAGGGCGGCATCGACGACCGATCGCCAGCGCCGGAATTGGGCCACCTGGCGATCCGACGGCGACGGGGCCGAGCTGGTGAGCCAGGTCCGGCCGTAGTCCGACGCATAGCCGTGATGGGAGATGCCGGCGTCCACCCAGATGACGTCGCCCTCCCGCAGGATCCGGTCGGTGGTGGAGGTCGGGTAGGCCAGGTCGCCATGGGTCGTCCACGGTCCGGCCGCCTTGGTCTTGGTCATCACCTGCCAGATCGGATCGATGGCGTTGGCGGTGGCGCCAAGCTCGAAGACCCGGCGCAGGAAGGCCCCGCTCAGATCGGTCTGGCGAACACCGGGTCGAAGGCCGGCCCGGGTGGCATCCATGGCCAGCTCCGTTATCCGCTGGGCCGTCCTGATGCACGAGACCTCGTCGGGAGTCTTGGTCAGCTTCGCCGGTCCCACCACCGCGCCGGCATCCGACCATGCGAACCGGTCGAGGGCACCGAGCATCGGGTACGTCTGCTCATCCACACCGAGGCGGGCGCCGGCCGGGAACAGCCGCTCCAGTGCGTCCGCCATGTTGCCGATGCCGTCCTCCAGGTCGGGAAAGAGCGGCCCGTGGAGATGGTCGGGTGGCAGGTCAGGCGGAGCGCTGTCCCAGTAGGGAGTGAAGAGGTGGGGCGCGTCCGAGCCCCGCACCACGACGGCGACAGTCCGGAACAGGCCGGCCCGACCACTGTCCTCTCCCGGGCCCTCGGCACCCGTGGCATAGGCCACCGAGCTGGATCCCAGGAGCACCAGGCCATCGAGGCCTCCGGCCTCGAGGTTGTGCTGGAGCCGGCGATGCCGATCGGCGCGCATCCGGGCCAGGTCGGGCTCATCGGGGATAGGCAGCCCACCGATCGTCGCCCCCCCCGCCCAGTCGTCCACCGTCATGGCTGTCCTCCTTCGGTGGGGCTCGTGCGGCTAACGATGACCTCTGCGACCACACTGCCCTCCCTCACTGGATTGCGCACCTACCCTCCAACACCCCGGAGCCTTACCCTGTTCGCGAAAATGGTGGTTGTCAACTCGCAGGTCTCGCCGCCTCCGTGTCTCATGGAGGACCGATCGCGGGGCCCGGGCGGCATCGGCTGCCGCATGCGCGTGACGTCTGGTGCGAGGTCAACCCGGCTGTCGCCTGCGAGACCCTGGGCTAGAGGGCTCCGGCCCGGGCAGGAGGGAGCGTTGGATCTTCCCGATGGCCGTGCGGGGCAGGTGGTCGACGACGAGCAGCTGGCGGGGGGCGGCGTAGGCGGCGAGCTGCTCGGTCACCAGGCGCCGGAGGTCAGCGAGGGCCGGTGTGGGCGTGGTTGGGGACGGCACGATCCAGGCGACGACTCGCTGCCCCCACTCGGGGTCGGGGCGACCGGCAACGGCGACGTCGGCCACGCCCGGGTGGGCCCTGAGGATGGCCTCCACGGGCGCCGGCCACACGTTCTCGCCGCCGGTGATGATGAGCTCGGCGATGCGCCCGCGCACCTGCAGGAGGCCGGCCTCGTCCATCGCTCCTGCGTCGCCCGTAGCGAACCAGCCGTCACCGTCGACCGCCTCGCTGCCGTCCCGGTAGCCGCGCAACAGCATGGGCCCGCGCACCCGCACCTCCCCGTCGACGATGTCGAGCTCCACCTCGTCGAGCGGACGGCCGTCATAGACGACGCCGCTGCCGGTCTCGGTGAGCCCGTAGGTCGTAACCACGTTGGCGGCCAGCCCACCGGGCGGTGAGGACCCACCGAGGACGACGGTGTGGAACCGGTCCGGGCCGACCCGGGCCAGGGTCGTCGGCACCAACGACACGAAGACATCCGGTCCGGAACGGTCGACCACGGCGTCGTGCTCGAAGCCGGCCAGCAGCTCCAGGCCCGTTCCGATGATCAGGGCGCGAGCGACGACCGCCATGCCGCCGATGTGGTTCAGGGGCAGGCAGGCCAGCCAGCGGTGGCGGTCCGGCTCGACGCCGAGGCGCGCCGAGGTGGCGCGCGCCGACGCGGTCAGGGCGTCATGGGTGAGGATCACACCCTTCGGGGTTCCGGTGGTGCCGCTGGTGGCCATCACCAGGGCGTCGCCGGCCTCGACCGGACGACCGTCGGGCTGGGCCGAGCGGCCGTCGGCGTCCACCACCCATGCCGGTGCCATGTGCTCGAGCAGGGCCCGGCGGGCGGGCGGGGACAGTCGCTGGTCGACCGGCAGCACGGCGTGGCCGTCGTCCCAGGCCCGGCGCAGGGCGCGCAGGAACGGGGTGCCCCCGGGCAGGTCAATTGCCACCAGGTCGGACACGACGGATAGTTTGCCGTCCAGTGCGAACCAACCGCTGGGTCCTGGGTGCTCGCCCCCGGACGCTGCCGGCCTCCGCTGTCCCGGTGGTGGTCGGGACCGGCGCGGCGGCCGCTGCCGGAGCGGTGATCTGGTGGCGGGCGGTGGTCGCCCTGGTCGTGGCCCTGGCCATCCAGGTGGCGACCAACTACGCCAACGACTACAGCGACGGTGTGCGCGGCACCGACGAGGTGCGGGTCGGACCGGCCCGACTGGTGGCGTCCGGCCTGGCGTCCCCTCGGGCGGTGCGATGGGCTGCGGTCGCTGCGTTCGGTGTGGCCGCCATCGCCGGCCTCGGGCTGGCCGCGGCGGCGGGCTGGTGGCTGCTGGCCGTCGGTGCGGCATGCATCGCGGCCGGCTGGCTCTACACGGGAGGTCCTCGCCCCTACGGGTATGCTGGCCTGGGCGAAGTCTTCGTGTTCGTGTTCTTCGGCCTGGTCGCCACGGTCGGGACCACCTACGTCCAGGCCGGCCGCATCACCGGCACGGCGGTCCTCGTGGCGGTGGCCGTGGGGCTGTTGAACGTGGCCCTGCTCGTGGTCAACAACCTGCGTGACACCGAGACCGACGCGGTGAGCGGCAAGCGCACCCTGGCGGTCCGGCTCGGCGCCCCTGCCACCCGACGCCTCTACGCCGGCTGCCTGCTCCTGCCGTTCGCGTTCGTGGCGGCCGTGGCGGTGGCTCGCCCCTGGGCGCTGATCGCCTTCGCCGCCGCGCCGGTCGCGATGGCCCCGCTGCGCCGGGTTCTCGGCGGGGCCGACGGCCCGGCACTGATCGCCGTCCTGGTCGCCACCGGCCAGCTGCTCCTCATCTTTGGCGTGCTGCTGGCGGCCGGTCTGGCCCTATGAAAACGGCCCTATGAAACCGGCCCTATGAAACCGGCCCTCCGGGCCGGTATGACCACGGCCGAGCCCCTAGCGGGCGGTCCGCGCCAGCCACGCCGACAGCACCTCGGTGAACGCCGCCGGCCGCTCCAGGTGGCAGGCATGGCCGGCGCCGGCCACCAGGGCCACGGCAGGGCCCGAACCGATAGTCGCCGCCAGCCGCCGGGCGTGCGCGCGGTACACCGCATCCAGCTCGCCGGCCACCACCAGGACAGGCATGGCCAGCTCGCCCAGGCGGTCCCACAGCGGCGCCTGGGTCCCGGCCCCGGCCAGGCGGAGGCTGGATGCCAGGCCGTTGCGGTCGCCCCCAAGTCGGCTGTCGAGCGCAGCCGCCTCGGCGGGCAGGGTGGCGAAGAGCGGCCGGGTCAGCCACCAGCGGACGAACGCCTCGACGCCGTCGCGCTCGATGCGCCGGGCCAGCGCCTCGTCGTCGGCCCGGCGGCGCGCCCGGTCGGCGTCGTCGTCGATCCCCGCGCTGGTGCTGACGAGCACCAGCCGCTCGACCAGATCGGGGCGGCCGAGGGCCAGGTGCAGGGCGAGGCGTCCGCCCATCGAGTAGCCGACGTAGGTGGCCGGCCCGACGGCGTTACCGATCAGCGCCGCACCCTCCCACAGGTCGGCGCGCACGTCGGCCGAACCGCCGTGCCCCGGAGCGTCGACGGTGACCACCGCGTGGTCGGCCGCCAGCCCGGCGACGACGGGATCCCACGATGGCCCGGACTGGGTGAACCCGTGGATCAAGGCCACCCGCGGCCCCCGCTTCGAGCATGTTCCTGGACCAGCACGCCACGATCCTGCCATGAGCGATCCCGCCGACGTCCAGGCCGCCTTCGCCACCACGCTGGTCGACGAGTGGGTGCGCGGGGGAGTGACCGATGCCGTGGTCGCCCCCGGCTCCCGGTCCACCCCACTGCTGGTGGCGCTGGCGGATGACGACCGGGTGCATCTGCACGTGGTCCTCGACGAGCGCAGCGCCGGCTTCGTGGCCTTGGGGCTGGGCCTGGCCACGGGCCGGCCGGCGCCCGTCGTCACGACCAGCGGCACGGCGGCCGCCGAGCTGCACCCATCAGTCGTGGAAGCCCACCAGGCCGACGTCCCGTACCTGGCGGTGACCGCTGACCGCCCGCCGGAGCTGCACCACGTCGGGGCGGCCCAGACCGTGGAGCAGGACGGGCTGTTCGGCGGCGCCGTGCGCTGGGCCGCCGCTCCGGGGGTGGCGGACGAGGCGTCGTCGGCGGCCTGGCGGCCCCTGGCCGCTCGATCGGTGGCCGTGGCGCGAGGTCGGGCCGGTGGCGGCCGCCCGGGACCGGTCCACCTGAACGTGGCGTTCCGCGACCCGTTGCTCGGCGACGGGTCCCACCTGGTCCCGGCCGGCCGCGACGGCGGTGCGCCGTGGCATCGGGCCGGGGCGGCGATGGCGGGAGCACCGGCCGGCGGGGTGGGGGCAGATGGGGTGGCGGCAGACGGGGTGGCGGCAGACGGGGTGGTGGCCGAGGTCGTGGCTCACTTGGCCCGGGCCGCGGGCGGCCGGGGGCTCCTCGTCGCCGGCGGCGATGCCGGCGATCCCGACACTGTCGTCGCCCTCGCCGCGGCCCTCGGTTGGCCCCTCGTCGCCGATCCGCGCTCGGGCGCCCGCCAGGGCGGGGCGCCGGTCATCGCCGCCGCGGACGCCCTGCTGCGGGTGCCGACCATGGCGGCTCGCCGGCCCGAGATCGTCCTGCGCCTCGGGCGGCCGTGGGCGTCCAAGGTGCTGAACCAGTGGCTGGCCTCCGGCGCCAGCCGCCTCGACGTCCTGGTCGATCCCTACGGCACGTGGGCCGATCCCGACCGTCGTGTCACCCACGTCGTCGGCGCCGACCCGACCGCCTTCTGCCGGGCCGTGCACGCCACGTTGGTGCCCGCGGCGCACGGCGCGTCGGCGTGGCTGACGGGTTGGCTCCGGGCCGAGGCCGCCGCCCAGGCCGTCTTGACCGCCCGCCTGGAGGCCACCGCCGGCCCTCCGACCGAGCCGGCGGTGGCCCGCCGGGTGGTGGCCGCTGCGCCCGCCGGCAGCACCCTGGTGACCTCGTCGTCGATGCCGGTGCGCGACGTCGAGTGGTTCGGCGCCCCCCGATCCGGCGTTCGCGTCGTGGCCAACCGAGGCGCCAACGGCATCGACGGGGTGGTCTCCACCGTCCTCGGCGTGGCCCTGGCGGGTGGTCCGGTGATCGGGTTGCTCGGTGACCTGGCATTCGCCTACGACGCTGGTGCCCTGCTGTGGGCCAGGGACCGCCCAGTCTCCGCCACCCTGGTCGTGGTCGACAACGACGGCGGCGGCATCTTCTCGTTCCTCCCGCAGGCCGCCCACGCCGCGCCGGCCCGGTTCGAGCAGTTGTGGGGCACCCCCCACGGACTCGATGTGGGGCGGCTGGCCGAGGCCTACGGCGTCACCGTGCTCCGGGCCGACGACCTGGATGCGGTGAGCAGCGCGGTGGCCGACGCTGGCCGGCCCGGGATACGCGTCGTGGTCGTCCGCACCGACCGGAGCACGAACGTGGCTGTCCACCAGGACCTGAACGCCGCAGTCGCCGCCGCTGTCGGGTGATCCGTTCTCTCACGATCACTCAGGGGCGGACCAGGGCGGCGAGCAGGGCCTGGAGCTTGAGCTGGGTCTCCGCCAGCTCGGCGGAGGCATCGGAGTCGGCTACCACCCCGACTCCGGCGTACATGGCCGCACGGGGGCCATCGACCTGGGCGCAACGGATGCCCACCGCGAACACGCCGTCGCCCCGGCCGTCGACCCAGCCGATCGGCCCGGCGTAGCCCCGGCGATCGAAGCCCTCGACCGCCTGGATGTGGGCGATGGCGTCCTTGGTGGGCACCCCGCCGACCGCCGGGGTGGGTTGGATCTCGGCGACCAGCTCCAGGGCGGTCGCCGTCCGCCCGGCTGCGTCGGGGCGGAGGGTGCCCGAGATGCGGGTGGCCAGGTGGGAGACGTTCCGCAGGCCCAGGACCTCGGGGCTGGCGGGGACGTCGAGGCTGGTGCAGTGGGCGCCCAGCGCGACGGACAGGGCATCGATGACGAGCTGGTGCTCCCACCGGTCCTTGGTCGACGCCATGAGCCCCGCCACCAGGGCTTCGTCGGCGGCTGCGCTGCCGCTGCGGGCGACCGTGCCGGCGAGCGGATGGCTGGTCAAGGCGTCCCCCCGTCGCTCGACGAGCAGCTCCGGGCTGGCGCCGATGAACCCGTCGATGTGGAACACCATGCACGACGGGTACAGCGCGGCCAGCCGGGCGAGGACATCGGGGATGACAAAGGGCCGGTTGGCCACCACGTCGATGCGCCGGGCCAGCACGACCTTCTCCATCGCCCCCGCCCGGATGCGGGTGACGGCGTCGTCGATCAGGTCGCGCCAGGCCCGGTGGGAGATCGGCGACGTCATGGTGAAGCCATCCGGTGCCTCGGGCGGCGGGCCGGCCGGTGCCTCGGGCGGCGGGCCGGCCGGTGCCTCGGGCGGCGGGCCGGCCGGTGCCTCGGGCGGCGGCCCAGCGGGCTCGGGGTCGACGACCGGCAGGCCACCGGCCGGACCGACCGTCGTGACCCAGGCTCGGTCGCCCCGGCGGCCCCAGAGCACCTCGGGCACCACCAGGTGGCCGGCGGCGGCCGGGTCGAACGGCAGCGCGCCGAAGGCCACCGGCCCGGTGCCCGGCAGCCCGAGGGGATCGTCGACCTCGACGGCGTCGAGGGCATCGGCCACGGCCCGCACCCCGGCCGGGTCGACCAGTCCGCCGGGGAGGTCCAGGCGGAGGGCCTGGCCTCGCCCGGCCAGGCTGCCGCGCTGGTCGTGCCAGACGATCCCGTCGCGGCGGCCGGCCACGCCCAGCAGGTCCGGGAGCTCGTCGACCGCGACCTCGGTGGTGCGAGCTGTCAGGCCGGGCATCGTGCACTCCCGGTCGCACGCGTGGCGGTGATGAGCTGCGTGATGCCACCGCTCAACAGCGTGCGCTCGACTGCGTCGAAGCCGGCTCGACGCAACGAGCCCAGCATGTCGCCGGTCTCGGGCAGGTAGGCCACGGACTTGGGGAGGTAGCGATAGGCGGCGCCGTCGGAGAGGGCGGCGCCGAGGCGGGGGACCACGTGGCCGAAGTACACACTGTGCCCGGCGCGCAGCAGGGCGTGCTCGGGTCGGGCCACGTCGAGCAGGGCGATGCGACCGCCGGGCCGGACGGCGCGGGCCAGCGCCGCCCACAGGCCGGGCAGCTCGACGAAGTTCCGGAGGGCGAAGCCGCTGATGACGCCATCGAGGCGACCGTCACCGATCGGCAGGGCGAGCGCGTCGCCGTGCATCAACGGTGCCGTGGTCCGGGCGTGGCGCAGCATCCCCGCGGACAGGTCGATGCCCACGGCCCGGTAGCCGGCCCGGCCCAGCTCCCGGCAGAGGTCCCCGGTCCCACAGGCCACGTCGGCCACCACCGCACCGCGCTGGAGGGTCAGGGCGGCGACCGCCCGGCGACGCCAGCCCCCGTCCATGCCGAAGGTCATGAGCCGGTTCACCAGGTCGTAGCGGGGGGCGATGGCATCGAACATGGAGCGAACGGCGCGCACCTTGTCTGCGCCGATCGGCAGATCCGGTCGTGGCCGGCGGCCCATTCAGCGGAACCAGGTCTTGCGGTAGTCGCGGCTCTGGGGGTGGAGCAGCAGGGCGACCAGGGCGCCCCAGAACAGCAGGTTGATCAACGATCCGATCGACAGGTAGGCCACGTTGTACGCCACCTCCACGACGGCGATGGCCAGGGTCAGCCAGTAGGCCCACTTCTTCTCGTTGGCTACGCCGACCCCGCCGACGACGCCACCCACGATGATCACCAGCCCGAGCGGGCTGAGGATGCTGCCACTCAGAATGCCGACGGCCGCCTGGATGTAGCTCAGGATGGTGGCGTTCTGGAGGGTCTGGGGCTGCGAGCGGTCGAGCCAGCGCACGTTGGCCATGGGCTTCAGTGTGGCAGCTGCCCGGGCCGTGCCGGTCCCGGGGTCAGCTCCGTCCGGCCAGCTGGCCGCAGGCCGCGTCGATCTCGGTGCCTCGGTTCCGCCGGACGGTCGCGTTCACCCCGAGCGTGTCGAGGCGGTCCCGGAAGTCGCGGACCCGCTGGGGCGTCGAGCCGCGCACCGCGTAGCCGGGTGTCGGGTTCAGGGGGATGAGGTTCACGTGGGCACCGAGCGGGCCAGCCACGTCGGCCAGCTCGGCGGCGTCCGACTCCGCGTCGTTCACCCCGCGGATCATGGCCCACTCGAAGCTCAGCCGGCGCCCCTTGGCCGCCAGGTAGGAGCGGCACGCCTCGGTGAGCACCGAGATCGGGTAGCGACGGTTCAAGGGGACCAGGCGATCGCGCAGGGTGTCGTTGGCGGCGTGCAGGGACACGGCCAGGTTCACCGGGAGGTCCTCGATGGCCAACCGGCGGATGCCGGGCACCACCCCGACGGTCGACACCGTGAGGTGGCGGGCGGACAGGCCCATGTCGTCGTGCATTCTGGTGATCGCCGCCCACAACCGGTCGTAGTTGGCCAGCGGCTCGCCCATGCCCATGAACACCACGTTCGACACCCGCCGGGGGCGCGCAGCGCGAACCGCTTCGACGACCTGCTCGACGATCTCGCCGGCGCTGAGCTGGCGGGTGAAGCCCTGCTGGCCGGTGGCGCAGAACGAGCAGTTCATGGCGCAGCCGGCCTGGCTCGACACACAGACGGTCGAGCGGTCCCGGTAGTGCATGAGGACGGTCTCGACCCGGGCGCCGTCGTGCAGGCTCCACAGCCACTTCAGGGTGCCCCCGTCGTCGGTCACCGACCGGGTCACCTCGGTCAACGCCGGCGCCAGGCGCGCCTCCAGGTCGGCCCGCAACGCAGCCGGGAGGTCGGTCATCTCCGCCGGCCGCCGGGCCAGGGTGTGCAGGCCCCGCCACACCTGGTCGACCCGGTAGCGCGGCTGGCCGGCCAGGAGCTCGGCCAGGGCAGCCATGTCGAGGTCGTAGGCGCCAGGCATGCTCAAGCCTTCCCGGCCGCAGGCTCGTCGGCCGTGAAGACCTGGTCGACGTGGTGGACCTGGAAGCCGAGGTCGACGTAGAGCTTCACCGCACCGAGGTTGGCGGCGTCGACGGAGAGCATGCCGACCGGCACCCCGCGGCCGGCCAGGTGATCCAGGCCGGCGAGGGTCAGGCGCCGGCCCAGCCCCCGTCCGGCGAAGTCGGGGTCGGTGGCGATGACGTAGATCTCGCCCAACACCGGCTGGTGGTGGCCATGCACCTTGGTCCAGCAGAACCCGGCCAGGCGCCCGTCCTCCTCGTGCAGTCGGAAGCCGTCAGCGTCGAACCACGGCTCCCGGCGGTGCTCGTCGAGGTCCCGGCGGGTCCAGCCCCCCTGTTCGGGATGCCAGGCGAACGCCCGGTTGTTGACCGCCAGCCAGGCGTCGTCGTCTGCCCCTGGCCGGTACGGGCGGGTGGGCAGCGGGGTCGACCGGCCGGCCACAGCGGCCTCAACAGGCAATGATCGGCGCATCTGGTACAGCACCCGCCCCGGCACCAGGCCGGCGGCGGCGGCGGCGCGCAGGTCAGCCGGGCGGGGCTGGCTGACCCACACGCTGACCGGGCCGCCCCCGGCGCCGGCGACAGCGCGGCGGGCGGCGCGGAGGAGCGCAGCCGCCTGGGCACCGTCTGCGGTCCGCGCCGCTGGCCGCACGGCGAGCTCGATCAGCCAGCTGCGGGCCGGGTCGGATCGGGTCACCTGCCCATAGCTGGCGCCGTCCGCGGTCAGGAGGACGGTCAGGTCGGCGCGCCCTTCCCGTATCAGGTCCTCCCAGCCGGCGCCCCCGATGGGCTCCGTCCCGTCCGCCTCGGCGGCGGCATCGATGGTCGCCCGGGCCCGGCCGATCGCTGGTTCGTCCAAGGATCGCCGGGTCTCGATCTCGGCGTCGTCCACCGCGGCAGGGTACCGGGGTGGGTTGCCGGTGGCGGCGGGCCGGGTCGGATGGCGCTCGGGGTGGCTGCGGCGGGCGGCGGGGCGGACGAGTGGTCAGTTTGTTCGCCCCAGTCGAACGAACTGACCACTGCTCCCGGCGGTTGGCTGGTTGACCAGGCCGCAGCTGCCCGCAGGGGGAACCTCCGGCCGGCAGCCGGCCTGCCCGGTAACGTGCCGCCGGTGGGACGACCGCGGACGGCAGCGGGGCGGGCGAGGGAGGCGGTGCGCCGCCTGGCCGAGGAGTACCCGGGCACCGGCGCGGACCTGTGCGAGCTGGACTTCCAGACGCCGTGGCAGCTGCTGGTCGCCACCGTGCTGTCGGCCCAGACGACCGACCTACGGGTGAACTTGGTCACCCCGAAGGTCTTTGCCCGCTACCCGACGCCCGGCGACCTGGGGGCGGCCGTGCCCGAGGAGCTGGAGGACATCATCCGGTCCACGGGCTTCTTCCGAGCCAAGGCCCGCAGCCTGATGGGCTTGGGCGCGGCGGTCGACCAGCGCTTCGGCGGCACTGTGCCGACGACCATGGCCGACCTGGTCACCCTGCCCGGGGTGGGCCGCAAGACGGCCAACGTGCTCCGCAGCGTCGCCCTCGACGAGCCCGGCTTCCCGGTCGACACCCACGTCACTCGCCTGACCGGCCTGCTCGGGCTCACCGACGAGACCGACCCCATCCGCATCGAGTCCGCGGTGGGTGCCATGGTGCCGCGGGCGGCGTGGGGTGGGTTCAGCCTGCGCCTCATTCTGCACGGCCGGCGGGTGTGCGTCGCCCGGCGGCCCCGCTGCGCCGACTGCGTGCTGGCCGACTTCTGCCCCTCGGCGGCCGTGCCTGTCGCCCGGACGGCCAGGGCGCCCCGCCCGAGTTCCACCACCCCTCGGTGACCGTCACCGGCTGCCCCGGGACGGGACGAAGCCGGGCTCACGGCAGGGCGTCGACGACCCGCACCAGGCGCCGGCGTGCGGCGGTGAGCGTCCGTTCCACCTCCGCCAGGTCGGGCCCGATGGCGTCACGCTCGGCGGCCGGCAGCTCCTCGGCCAGCCTGGTCACCCGAGTGACGAGCTCGTCGAGGCCGGATGCCAGTGAGCTCAGCTCGGCCCGGGCGCTCATGCGGGTACCATCGCATACTCCATGGCCCCCATCCTGACCCGGTTGGACCTGCGCGGCGCGACGGGTGACCTCCGAGCGTTGCTGCCTGCTCCCGACCTCGGCGGCGAGGGCCCGGCCGGGGCCGTGCGCGACATCCTGGCCCAGGTGCGAGCCGGCGGCGACGGCGCCCTGCGGGACCTGACCGAGCGCTTCGACGGGGTCCGGTTGGATGCCATCGAGGTGCCCGCCGGCGACGTGAAGGCGGCGCTCGATGTCGTGTCACCGGAACTGCGCGGGGGTTTGGAGACGGCGGCGGCGAACATCGAGGCATTCCACCGCAGCACCCTGCACGCCGACGGCGACTACCGGCGCGAGGGCCTGGTGGTCAGGGAGGTGCGCCGGGCCGTGGACCGGGCCGGTTGCTACGTGCCGGGCGGCCGGGCGCCGCTGGCGTCGAGCGTGCTCATGACCGCCATCCCGGCGCGCGTCGCCGGGGTCGGGGAGGTAGTGGTGTGCTCGCCGCCTGGCCCTGACGGCCGGGTGGCCGATGCCGTGCTGGCCGCCGCGGCCGTTGCCGGCGTCGACCACGTCTATCGGATCGGCGGGGCGCAGGCCATCGCCGCCCTGGCCTACGGCACCGACTCGGTCCAACCCGTGGATGTCATCGTCGGGCCGGGCAACGTCTACGTCGCCCTGGCCCAGCGCCTGGTGGCTCAGGAGGGCACGGTGGGGGTGCCGTCGGCGTTCGCCGGGCCGTCCGAGGTGGCGGTGGTGGCCGACGACACCACCCCCGTGGACTTCGCCGCCGTCGACCTGGTGGTGCAGGCCGAGCATGGCCCCGGCGGTCTGGCCTGGCTGGTGACATGGTCGGAGGTGGCGGCCGACCGCATCACCGAGGCGGTGGCGCGCATGACCGAGGCGTCGCCTCGTCGGGCGGAGATCGCCTCCACCCTCGACGGTGGCGGCTTCGCCGTGGTCGTGGACGGACCCGCGCAGGCCATGGAGGTCGTCAACATCATTGCCGCCGAGCACCTCGAGCTCATGTCTGCCGACGCCGAGTCGCTCGTCGGCTCGGTGCGGCGCGCCGGCGCCGTGTTCGTGGGGCCCTGGGCCCCGGCCAGCGTCGGTGACTACGTGGCCGGGCCGAGCCACGTGCTGCCGACGGCGCGCTCGGCCCGCTTCGCCAGCGCGCTGCGATGCGACGACTTCTGCACCCACCTGCACGTGGTGACCGTCGATCGCACGGCGCTGGAGGCACTCGCCCCGGCCGTCGCCGCCCTGGCGGCAGCCGAGGGCCTGGTCGCCCATGCCGACTCGGTCGAGCTCAGAGTCGCCTCCGGCGACTCCCTCCAGCCCAGAGTCGCCTCCGGCGACTCCCTCCAGCCCAGAGTCGCCTCCGGCGACTCCCTCCAGCCCAGAGTCGGCCGGCCGTGACGCTTCCCGATCCCCGGCCGGACCTGAGCCTGCGCCCGGGCTATCACTCTGCTCAGGTGGAGGTGGAGGTGCGGCTGAACACCAACGAGTCCCCGTTGCCTCCGCCGGCCGCGTGGGTGGAGGAGCTCGTCGACGCCGCCCGGCGCCTGGCCTACCACCGCTATCCGGACCGCCGGGCCACCGAGCTGCGGGGGGCCCTGGCCGATCTGCACGGCGTGGACCCGGGCGAGGTGTTCGTGGCCAACGGGTCCAACGAGGTGATCCAGTGCCTGTGCCTGGCCTACGGCGGCGCCGGGCGGCGCGCCCTGACCTTCGAGCCCACCTATGCCCTGCACGGCCACATCGCCCACCTGACGGGCACCGCCGTGGTGGAGGGCACCCGACGCGCCGATTTCACCGTCGATCCCGAGGTGGCCACCGACCTGATCGCTCGGCACCGCCCGGCCCTGACGTTCCTGTGCTCGCCGAACAACCCCACCGGCGGGGTGGAGGACCGGGCCACCGTCGAACGAGTGGTGGCGGCGGCCGACGGGCTCACCGTCGTGGACGAGGCCTACGGGCAGTTCGCCCGGTGGAGCGCAGTGGAGGCTTTGGGCCCCGATGTCGGGCTGGTCGTCACCCGCACCTTTTCCAAGACCTGGTCCATGGCCGGCGTCAGGCTGGGCTACGTGCTCGGACCGGCACCGGTGATCGCCATGCTCGACCGGGTCGCCCTGCCGTACCACCTCGACGTCCTCAAGCTGGCGGCCGGGAGCCTCGCCCTGCGCCACGTGGCTGAGATGGAGGACCGCGTGGCACTGCTGGTCGCGGAGCGGGAGCGGCTGCAGGCGGCGCTGTCGCAATTGCCGGTCACCGTCTGGCCGTCGGAGGCCAACTTCATCCTGTGGCGTCCCGAGACCCGGAGCGGGTCCGAGGTGTGGCGGGGCCTGGTCGACCGCTCGGTGCTGGTGCGCGACACGTCCTCGTGGCCGGGTCTGGAGGGCTCGTTGCGGGTCACGGTCGGCACGCCCGAGGAGAACGACCGCTTCCTGGCTGCGCTCGCCGACGTCCTCTCCGGGGTCCCCGCCTGATGGCCGACCGCCGGTCGGCGACCCGCTCGCGCGCGACGAAGGAGACCTCCATCGCGGTGATGCTCGACGTAGACGGCACGGGGGTCGCCGAGGTGGAGACCGGCCTGCCGTTCTTCGACCACATGGTGGCCCAGCTCGGCAAGCACAGCGGCTTCGACCTGACGGTGCGGGCGGCCGGCGACCTGTCCGTGGATGCCCACCACACCGTCGAGGACGTGGGCATCGCCATCGGAGAAGCGATGCGGGAGGCGCTCGGTGACAAGGCCGGGGTGCGGCGGTTCGCCTCCGTCGCCGTCCCGCTCGACGAAGCGCTCATCGAGGTGGCCGTGGACCTGTCGGGGCGCCCGTTCCTC
This sequence comes from Acidimicrobiales bacterium, assembly GCA_965276635.1. GTDB lineage: Bacteria > Actinomycetota > Acidimicrobiia > Acidimicrobiales > Palsa-688 > CBDIBC01. The sequence goes on from CBDIBC010000004.1 coordinate 312,026, forward strand.
GTCTACGAGGTCGATCCCGGGGCGGGGGGCGAGGCCTTCCCGCTCGGCACACCCCCGTTCGACCCGCAGCTCGCCGAGGAGTTCTGGCGGGCCCTGGTCACCGCCGCCGCCATCACGCTGCACCTGCGGATGCGCGCCGGGCGCAACACCCACCACATCCTGGAGGCGTCGTTCAAGGGCGTCGCCCGGGCCCTGCGCGATGCCGTGCGGGTGGAGGGCGGCGGCGTTCCCAGCACCAAAGGCATGTTGTGATGGCCGCCCCGGACCGGGCCAGGTGGCGGCGGGCCCTCATGGCGGCCGCCCGATGATCGCCGTCCTCGACTACGGCATCGGGAACCTGCGCTCTGCGGAGAAGGCGCTCCAGCACGTCGGCGCCGATGCCTGCCTGACCGCGGACGTCGAGACGGCGCTGGCGGCCGACGGGGTGGTGCTCCCCGGCGTGGGGGCGTTCGGTCGCTGCATGGGGGCGCTGCGGGCCTCGGGACTCGACCGGGTCGTGCACGCCACGGTCGGGTCCGGTCGGCCGTTCCTCGGCATCTGCGTCGGCATGCAGATGCTCTACGACGGCTCGGAGGAGGCCCCCGGGGTGGCCGGGCTCGGTGTCCTGCCCGGCACGGTCGAGCGGCTGCGCGGTGATGTCAAGCGGCCGCAGATGCAGTGGAACAAGCTGGAGGTCACCGATCCGTCGGTCGGGCTGTTGGCCGGGCTCGGCGCCGAACCGTGGATGTACTTCGTGCACTCTTTCGCCCCGCCGTCCGGCGACGTGGTGGTGGCCACGTGCGCCTACGGAGGGGACGTGGTCGCCGCGGTGGCCCGGGGTGCGGTGTGGGCCACCCAGTTCCACCCAGAGAAGTCCGGCCCGTCGGGGCTGGCGCTGCTCGGCAACTTCGCCCGAGCGGTGGCCGTCGCGCCCTCCTCGACTGTCGGGCCCCCGCCGGCCGGTCGCTGAGGAGGCCGTCATCGATCTGTACCCGGCCATCGATCTGCGCGGCGGGCGCTGCGTGCGGTTGGTGGAGGGCGACTTCGCACGCGAGACGGTGTACGGCGATGACCCCGTGGCCGTCGCCCGCCGCTTCGCCGCCGCCGGCGCGCCATGGATCCACGTGGTGGATCTCGACGCGGCGCGCACCGGTGACCCGGTGAACCGGGAGGTGGTGGCCCGCATCGCCGGCAGCGTGACCATACCCGTGCAGACCGGCGGTGGGGTGCGGTCAGTGGCCGACGCCGCCGCCCTCCTCGGTGCGGGGGTCACTCGCGTCGTGGTCGGCACGGCGGCGGTGGAGCGTCCGGAGCTGGTGGGGGAGCTGTGCGAGCGTTGGCCGGGCCGGATCGCCGTGGGCCTCGATCACCGTGACGGCGAGGTCCGCCTCCGGGGCTGGGTGGACGGCGGCGGGCGGAGGGTGGCCGACCTGGTGCCCGACGCGGTGCGGTCCGGGGCGGCGGCGGTCATCGTCACCGACATCAGCCGCGACGGGCGTCTGGCCGGTCCCGACGTGGTCGGCCTGGCCGGGCTGTTGGAGCTGACCGGCGCACCGCTCGTGGCGTCAGGTGGTGTGTCCAGCCTGGAGGATCTGCGCGTGCTGGCTGCGGTTCGCTCGGCGTCGGGCGGGTTGACCGGCGCCATCGTCGGCAAGGCCATCTACGAGGGGGCGTTCACCGTGGCGGAGGCCGTTGCTGCCTGCTCGGCGCTCAGCTCGGCGGACCCCGCCGACCCGGCCGACCCCGCCGACCCCGCCGACCCGGCGGACCCCGGCGACCCCGGCGACGGCGGCCCGGCGTGAGGGTCGTGCGGGTGGTGCCCTGCCTGGACGTGGATGGCGGTCGGGTGGTCAAGGGCGTCAATTTCCTCCACCTGCGCGACGCCGGAGACCCAGTGGAGCTGGCCGCCCGCTACGACGGGCAGGGTGCCGACGAGCTGGTGTTCTACGACATCACCGCCTCCTCCGATGCCCGGCGGACCATGGTCGACGTGGTGGCGCGCACCGCAGAGCAGATCTTCATCCCCCTGACCGTCGGTGGCGGCGTCCGCACCCTCGACGACGCCCGGCAGCTGCTCAGGGTAGGGGCCGACAAGGTGAGCGTGAACAGCGCCGCCGTCGAGCGACCGGCCCTGATCGGGGAGCTGGCGGACACGTTCGGGAACCAGTGCGTCGTCGCCGGTGTGGACGTGCGGGCCAGGACCGACGGCCGCCCGGGCTACGAGGTGGTGACCCATGGTGGCCGCCAGCCCACGGGCATCGACGCCCTGGCCTGGGTGGCGGAGTGCCAGGACCGAGGGGCCGGCGAGGTGGTCCTGAACTCCATGGACCGCGACGGCACCCGCCATGGCTACGACCTGGACCTGACCCGAGCCGTCTGCGACGCCCTGACCATCCCGGTGGTGGCGTCCGGCGGGGTCGGCGGCGTCGCCCACCTGGTCGAGGGCGCGAGCATGGGCGGAGCCGACGCCGTGCTGGCCGCGTCGATCTTCCACTTCGGTGAGGTGACGATCGGCGAGGCCAAGGCGGCGCTGGCCGCCGCTGGCGTGGCGGTGCGCCCGGCCGGCTGACGGGCGAGCGCCGCGGGTCGGGGTGGCAGGGGCGGGGGAGGGGTGTACGGTGCCCAGATGGTCGGATCGCCCAAGCAGGCCATACAGATGACAAACGATCGAGTCCTCGTGCAGATCCCCCGGGCGGAAGGGGAGCGCAAGTCGCGCGCCGGGATCCTCATCCCGGCCACCGCCCAGGTCGGCCGGCGCCTGACGTGGGCCGAGGTCGTGGCCGCCGGGCCGCACGTGCGGAGCATCGCGACCGGCGACCAGGTCCTGTTCAACCCCGAGGACCGCTTCGAGGTGGAGGTCCAGGGTGAGGAGTACCTGATCCTGCGCGAGCGCGACATCCACGCGGTGGCCTCTGAGCGGGTCGACGACGGAACCGGCTTGTACCTCTGAGCAGCTCGGGGTCCGGCGGGGCCGGGCAAAGGGACGGTTCGGCGCCGGGCCTCGCCTACCATGACCTCATGTCGGTCGCCACACCCATCGCCGCCGCCGCCGAGGAGCTCGAGCAGGTCCGCTACGACGCCGACGGCCTGGTCCCCGCCATCGTCCAGGAGGTCGGTACCGGCCGGGTGCTGATGATGGGTTGGATGAACGAGGGTTCCCTGACCGAGACGCTCGAGACCGGCCGCACCGTCTTCTGGTCCCGCTCGCGCCAGGAGCGGTGGCGCAAGGGCGACACGTCCGGTGACCGCCAGTGGGTCAGGCAGGCGTACTACGACTGCGACGGGGACACCCTCTTGTTCGTGGTGGAACAGGAGGGGGCGGGCGCCTGCCACACCGGCTCCTACAGCTGCTTCTACCGGCCGTTCGGCGGGGGCCGATGATCCATCCCTGCGCCGACGACTTCGCGGCCCTGGCGCGCGACCACACGATCGTGCCGGTCTGGCGGGAGCTGCTCGGCGACCTGACCACGCCTGTCGCCGCCTTCGCCCGGGTCGCCGGTGACGAGCGGGCCTTCCTGCTCGAATCCGTGGAGCACGGCGAGCGATGGGGGCGCTGGTCGTTCATCGGCCGCCATCCGACCGCGACGATCATCGCTCGTGGCCGCCATCTGGAGGTGGAGGGCCGCCTGCCGGCCGGCGTCCCGCTCGACCAGGGCGTGCTGGCCGCCCTGGATGCCCTGCTCGCCGCCTACCGCTCGCCCCCGCTCGAGGGTCTGCCCCCGCTCCACGGTGGTGTGGTCGGCTACCTCTCCTACGACGTGGTCCGCGAGGTCGAGCACCTCCCGGAGGTCCCACCAGACGAGTCCGGCTTCCCTGACGCCGTCCTGTCGGTCGTCGGCCAGGTGGTGGCCTACGACTCGTGGCGCCAGCGCGTCGTCCTGGTCGACTCCGTCCACATCCCCCCGGGCGCGTCGCGCCGCCAGTGCGACGCCAGCTACGAGGCGGCCGTCGCCCGCCTCGAGGACCTGGCGGCCGAGGGCGCCCTGCCCCTCGGTGAGCCCCTGGTGGTGCCCCTCGAGCGCGACGACGAGATCCCTGATGTCCGCCGGCGCACGTCGTCGGCGATGTACGGCGCGGCGGTGGAGGTGGCCAAGGAGCACATCGTCGCCGGCGACGTGTTCCAGGTGGTGCTCTCGCAGCGCTTCGACCTCGACCTGGGCGCCGAGCCGTTCGACCTGTACCGATCCCTCCGCCAGGTGAACCCCAGCCCGTACATGTACTTCCTGCGCCACCCGGAGGTGTGCGTGGTGGGCTCGTCGCCCGAACCGCTCGTGCAGCTGAGCGAAGGGCGCGTCGTCTCCCGACCCATCGCCGGCACCCGCAAGCGGGGGCGGACCGACGAGGCCGACCGGCGGCTAGCCGCCGAGCTGGCCGAGCACCCCAAGGAGCGAGCGGAGCACATCATGCTCGTGGACCTGGCCCGCAACGACGTCGGGCGGGTGGTCGACTTCGGCACCGAGACTGTCGACGAGCTGATGACGCTGGAGCGCTACAGCCACGTGATGCATCTCACGTCGCAGGTGTCGGGTCGGCTGCGGGCCGGGCTCAGCCCCGTCGACGTGCTGCGGGCCACGCTGCCCGCCGGTACCGTCTCGGGGGCGCCCAAGGTGCGGGCCATGGAGATCATCGACCAGCTCGAGCCGGCCAAGCGGGGCCCGTACGCCGGTGTGGTGGGTTACTTCGACTTCTCCGGGAACCTGGACACGGCGATCGCCATCCGGACGATGCTGATCGGGCCCGACGGCCGGGCGTCGGTGCAGGCCGGCGCCGGGATCGTGGCCGACAGCGATCCGGCCGAGGAGGACCTGGAGTGCGCCAACAAGGCGGCGGCGCTGCTCGCCGCGGTGCCCGGCGCTCGCCGCATCACCGACGCCCGACGGCAGGCGGTTGCCGGTGCCTGACCACGATTCCGGCCTGGCCGCCTACCAGGCCATCGACGCGGGTGCGGCTGTCCGCCTCACCCGGGATGTGCTGCGCGCTGCCGGCCCCGACGTGGCCGCCTACCTGCAGGGGCAGCTGAGCCAGGACGTGCTGGCGCTGGTTCCGGGCGGCTCGGCGTGGACGTGGCTCCTGCAGCCGGCGGGCAAGGTCGACGCGCTGGTCCGCGTCAGTCGACTGGAGCCGGACGAGTTCGTCCTCGACGTCGATGCCGGCTACGGCGCCGCCGTGGTCGCCCGCCTGAACCGGTTCAAGCTGCGCGTGCGCGGCGACATCGAGCCGTTGGCCTGGCAGGTGGTGGCGTTGCGTGGCGCCGCCGTGGCCGGGATGGTCTCCTCCGGGGCGCTGGTCCCCGATCCCGGCCATCCTCTCGTCGTCGACCCCATAGGCGGCCGGGCCAGAGGCGTCGACCTCGTCGGGCCCGACCCGCACGTCCCCGAAGAGCTCACCGAGGTGGGGATCGATGTCTGGGAGGTCGCCCGCATCGAGGCGGGCGAGCCGGCGATGGGCACCGAGCTGACCGAGCGCACCATCCCGGCGGAGACGGGGCTGGTGACCGAGACGGTCAGCTTCACCAAGGGTTGCTACACCGGCCAGGAGCTGGTCGCCCGCATCGACTCGCGTGGCTCGCGCGTGGCCCGCAACCTGCGCGGCCTGGCCTTCGGGCGGCCGGCGTCCGCCGGGGCGCAGCTGTCGGCGGGGGACAAGGCCGTGGGCACGGTGACCAGCGTGGCCGAGTCGCCCACCAGGGGATGGGTCGGGCTCGGCTACGTGGCGCGAGCCGTCGAGGTGGGCGACACCGTCGACGTCGATGGCGGGGGCACCGCCCAGGTGGTTGCCCTCCCGTTCGAGCGGTGAGCGACCGCGGCGAAACGCGGTCCCCGCCCGACGCCGCGGGTCCGGGTGGTCGGCAGGTCCTGGTCGGCGGTGCAGCCCTGATCGTGCTGCTCGCCGGGTGCGGGACCCAGGTGGGCGGCCTCCGGTACACCCCCGACGCCGTCCCGCCCAGCTCGTCGACGACGACCAGCGTCCCGCTCGACCTGAGCGGGGTGACCCAACCGTCCGTCGCCGGCGAAAGCACCACGACGGCGCCGCGTATCGGCCCGGGCGCGGCGAGCATCACCGGCACGGTGCTGGCACCGGGCGGTCCGGTTGCCGGGGCCACCGTCGAGGCCGACCGGGTGGTCGACGGGGCCACCGTGGCGACCCAGACGACGACCGGCGCCGACGGAAGCTTCGCCTTCGCCGGCGTGTACGGCGGCGTCTGGCGGGTGCGGGCCTGGCAGGCGCCGACCCTGGCGCTGACCACCCCCGACGTGTTCTTCCTCGGCACGACCGAGGATCAGGTGCTCACCCTCACCCTCACCGCCTTCGGCCAGACTGCGGTGCGGGGTGCCATCACCCCGGCCAGGCCCGACGTCGGGGGTCTGGTGAACCTGGAGGTCCAGGTCACCGATCCCACCGTCGACAGCTCGGGGGTGGTGCGCGCCATCGGGCAGGGTGGCCGCAGCGTGGTGGTCACGCCGGGATCGTGGACCATCGTGTCGGCCAATCCGGTGACGACGGACGGCGATGGCAACGCGCTGTTCCAGCTGGCCTGCCCCGCCGGCGGGCCCGACGCCATCACCGTCGCCCTGGCCGATGCATCGGCCACGGCCACCCTCGACGTGTCCTGCGCCGTTGCGCCGCCCAGCACCACGACCACCACACCCGCCGGCGGGAGCCCGACGACCACCACCCCGTCCGGCGCGACGACGAGGACCACCACCACCACGCTGCTGCCGCCGGTCACATAGCAGCCCGCCGCCGCGCCGCCCTGCGGCCTGAGCCCGGCGCCGGTCGCTCGCTGCCGATCAGTCGATCAGCCGACCGGCGCCGGGACCGGCGCCAGGGTCACGACGATGCGCGTCCCGCCGGCCGGACCCGTCGGCGACTCGGCCCGGACGTGGCCACCCATGGCGGTCACCAGCTCGGACACGATGGCCAGACCCAGCCCGGACCCGACGTTGCGCCCGGCCGGGCGGGTGGCAGCCAGCCGCCCGAACACCGATGCCAGGTCGTCGGATGTGATGCCGGGGCCGTCGTCGGACACCCACAGCACCGGCACCCCGCCCGACGACGCGGCCGCCACCCGAACACCGGTGCGGGCGTAGCGCAGGGCGTTCTCGATGAGGTTGGCGACCACCTGGGCCAGGCGGTCGACATCCGCCAGCGCCCCGAGATCGTCGTCGGGGGTGTCGACCACCAGGTCCAGGCCCAGGTCCGCGGCGGTGGGCTCGAACCCGGCGGCGGCGGCGGCCACGCTGCCGCCCAGATCCACGGGCTGGAGGTCGAGCGAGAACCGGCGGGCCTCCAGCTTGGCCAGGTCCAGCAGGTCGCCCACCAGCCGCTCGAGGCGTCGCGACTCGCTGGCGATGACCGCCGCGGCGCGGCGGGTGTCGGTGGCCGCCCCGTCCTCGATGGCTTCGGCGAAGCCCCTGATCGACGTCAGCGGGGTGCGCAGCTCGTGGGACACGGACAGGAGGAACTGCCGCTCGCCACCGCGAGCCCGGGCCAGCTTCTCGGCCATGGTGTTGATCGACGCGCTGAGGGCGGCCAGCTCAGGGTCGGTCCCCGGGGGCTCGGGCACCCGCGCCGTCAGGTCGCCCTCGGCGATGTGGCCGGTGACCACCTGTGCGGCGCGCAGAGGCCGGACGAACCGTCGCCCCAGCCGGTCGGCGACGAGGAGGGAGAGCCCGACGATCAGCAGGGCGCTGAGGAGGAACCAGGGCCAGGCCGGGCGGAGCCCCGTGGGTGGTCGGCGGGTGAGGATGACCGCTTGGGTGGCGGTGGTCGTCGTTGCCCCTGCGGCCGGCAGCGCAGCTCGGAAGGGGTAGGCGGCGTAGACCACCGCGCCGCGCTCGCCGGACACCTCCGATCCGGCGAGCAGCTGGTCGGGGTGGATGTCGGCCGCGGAGAGCGGGGCTGGGAGGGTGAGAGGCTGGCGGGGCCGGAGGGGGTCGTAGACGGTGCCGTCCGGGCGCACGGCGACCACGGCGATGCCGGCCAGGCGCAGCGGCGCCTTCAGCTCGACCAGGATGGCCCGGAGGGACACCGCCGGGTTGCGTCGGGTCCGGGCCTGCGCGTCGGACCGCACGGCGAGGGCCAACCCTCGCGCCTCGTTGCGCAGGTCGTGGCGGGTGGCCTCGCGGGTGGTGCGCACGGACACGAGCAGGGTGACGACACCGGCCAGCACCAGCGCGGCGACGACCATGAGCGTCATGGCCAGGGTCAGCCGTCGGCGCATCCGCAGCTCCTACGACAGCCGGTAGCCAACGCCCCACACGGTCGCCAGCGGCAGCGCGGCGCCGACCTTCTTGCGCAGCTGGCCCACGTGGACATCGACGGTGCGCTCGTCGCCAAACCAGCCCGGCCCCCACACCCCGTCGAGCAGCTGCTGGCGGGAGAGGGCCAGGCCCACGTTCCTGGCCAGGTAGGCGAGCAGGTCGAACTCCCGGGTGGCGAGGCCCACCACGTCGCCGTCGACGCGAACCTCGTGGCGGCCCAGGTCGACCTCGACCCGGCCGACCGTCACCACCTCGGCGGGGTCGTCCTCGGCCCTGCGGGTCAGCTCGGCGCGCCGGAGGATGGCCTTGACCCGCGCCACCAGCTCGCGCGGCGAGAAGGGCTTGGTCACGTAGTCGTCGGCGCCCAGCTCCAGCCCCAGGATGCGGTCGATCTCCCCATCCCTCGCCGTCAGCATGAGCACCGGTACCGCACTGGTCGCCCGCAGGCGGCGGCACACCTCCAGGCCGTCGATCCCGCCCGGCAGCCCCACGTCGAGGATCACCAGGCGGGGACGCTCGCGCTCGGCGGCGACCAGGGCCATCTCGCCGGTGGCGGCCTGCACCACCCGGAACTCCTCGCGGCGCAGGTACAGCTCGACCAAGTCCGCGATGTTCGGATCGTCCTCCACCACCACGATGGTGCCGGCCGGCGAGTCCACGCCCCGCAGCATGGCAGCGTCGTATGAGCGAAGTGTGAAAGTCGGTAATCTCAGCGCCACATGCCCACCTATCTGGACCGGATCCTCGCCGCCCATCGGGCCGCGGCGCGCCATGACGGCCGGCCACTGGACGATCTGATCGCTCGGGCGGCCGCCGCCGGTCCCGGTCGGCCGTTCGCCGCCGCCCTGCGCGCCGCGCCCGGGTTGGCGGTGATCGCCGAGGTGAAGCGGCGCAGCCCTTCCAAGCCGGCGCTGGCGCCGGACCTCGACCCGGCGACCACCGCGGAGGCATACGCCCGGGGCGGGGCGACATGCCTGTCGGTGCTGACCGATGCCGAGTTCTTCGGCGGCTCGCCTGCCGACCTGGCCGCCGCGCAGGCGGCCACCGGCCTGCCGACGCTGCGAAAGGACTTCACGGTCTCCGGTGCCGACGTCTGCGACGCCCGGCTGATGGGCGCCGATGCCGTGCTGCTGATCGCCGCCGCCCTCGACGACGACGAGCTGGCCATGCTCACCGAGCTGGCGGCCACCGTCGGCCTCGACGCGCTGGTCGAGGTGCACGACGAAGCGGAGGCGGCCCGAGCCGTGGCGGCCGGGGCGACGCTGATCGGGGTGAACCAACGGGACCTCACCACCTTCGCGGTCGACACGGCCCGGGCCGAGCGGGTGGTCGCCGCCCTGCCCGCGAGCGCGGTGCGCGTCGCCGAGTCGGGGATCCGCGCCGCGGCTGACGCCAGCCGGCTGGCGGCGGCGGGTTACGACGCGGTGCTGGTGGGCGAGTCGCTGGTCACCGCCGCCGATCCGGCGGGTGCGGTGCGTGACCTGGTCGGGTGCGACCCGGCGGTGCCTGCCGGTCATCGGGTCCGGCCATAGATGTTCGTCAAGATCTGCGGCACCACCTCGGAGGACGACGCCCTCCTGGCCGTGGCCATGGGGGCTGACGCGGTGGGCTTCATCTTCGCCCCGTCCCCCCGCCAGGTGGCGCCGCAGGTGGCCGCCGACATCGCCAAGCGGTTGCCCCCGGAGATCGTCACCGTCGGGGTGTTTCGCGACGAGGCACCCCAGCGGGTCGTCGAGATCGCCCAGGCGTCGGGCCTGCGGGCGGTGCAGCTCCACGGCCGGGAGTCGGCCACCCAGGCCAAGTGGGTGCGCAAGCGGGTGCCGATGGTGATTCAGGCCTTCCCGGCCGGGGACCGGCGGGTGCGCGCCGCGGGGGACTGGGGCGCCGACGTCGTCCTGCTCGACGCCCCGAACCCGGGCTCGGGGGAGGTGTTCGATTGGGCCTTCGCCAGCGAGGTCCCTGACGACCAGCGGCTCATGATCGCCGGTGGCCTCCACGCCGCCAACGTGACGGCGGCCATCGCCAGGACCCACCCATGGGGTGTGGACGTGGTCACCGGCGTCGAGCGCCAGCCCGGTCGCAAGGACCCGGTGAAGCTGCAGCAGTTCATCGCCGCCGTCCGGCGAGCGGTGCCCGTGTCGGACTGGCGGCCGGTAGACCACGGACCCTACGACTGGCAAGAGGAGTAACGCCATGGCCGACACCGACGCCACCGTTCGCATGGGCGAGCCCACCCCCGAGGGGCGCTTCGGGGAGTTCGGCGGGCGCTTCCTGCCCGAGTCCCTGGTACCGGCCTGCCTCCAGCTGGAGGCCGCCTTCCGCGCCGCATGGACCGACCCCGAGTCCGCCTTCCGGGCCCGCTATCGGGCGCTGCTGGCCGACTACGCCGGGCGCCCCACGCCCCTCACCGAATGCCGGCGCCTGTCCGAGCAGCTCGGGGTTCGCCTGCTGCTCAAGCGCGAGGACCTGACCCACACCGGCTCGCACAAGATCAACAACGTCATCGGCCAGGGCCTGCTCACCCTGGAGATGGGCAAGAGCCGGATCATCGCGGAGACCGGCGCCGGGCAGCACGGGGTGGCCACAGCCACCGCAGCCGCCCTCTTCGGCCTGGAGTGCGTCGTCTACATGGGCGAGGTCGACACCGAGCGCCAGGCCCTGAACGTGTTCCGCATGGAGCTGCTCGGTGCCGAGGTCCGCCCGGTGAACTCCGGTAGCAGGACACTGAAAGATGCGGTGAACGAGGCGCTGCGCGACTGGGTCGGCTCGGTGGCCGACACCCACTACTGCGTGGGCTCGGTCATGGGCCCCCACCCCTATCCCTGGATGGTTCGCGAGTTCCAGCGGATCCTGGGCGACGAGGCCCGGGCCCAGTGCCGGGCGCTGCTCGGCGGGGGCGACCCCGACCTGGTGGTGGCCTGCGTGGGAGGCGGGTCGAACGCAGCCGGCACGTTCGCCGGCTTCGTGGACACCGCGGCTGGCTTGGTCGGGGTGGAGGCGGAGGGAGGCTCGGCCGTGGGCCGGGGCATCCCCGGGGTGCTGCACGGCATGCGCTCGTACCTGCTGCAGGACGAGTGGGGCCAGATCCTCGAGGCGCAGTCCATCTCGGCGGGCCTCGACTACCCGGGCATCGGCCCCGAGCACGCCTACCTGGCCGATGCCGGCCGGGCCCGCTACGAGGTGGCGTCCGACACCGAGGTGCTCGACGCCTTCCAGCTGCTGGCCCGCACCGAGGGCATCATCCCGGCCCTGGAGCCGGCCCATGCCCTGGCCTGGCTGGTGCGGGCGTGCCGAGCCGGCGACGTGGCCCCCGGGTCCACGGTCCTGCTCACCCTGTCGGGGCGCGGCGACAAGGATGCCGAGCAGGTCATGGCGGCCCTGCGATGAGCAGCCCGCCGGGCCCGCTCGCCGGCCGGGGACCGGTCGGGGCCGGTCCGGTGGAAGCCGCGCTGCGATCGCGTCGCGATGCCGGCCACAAGCTGCTCGTCCCGTACGTGACCGGTGGCCTCGGGGCCGACTGGACAACGGTGGCGGCGGCCATGGCCGCCGCCGGTGCCGACGCCATCGAGATCGGCATCCCCTTCTCCGATCCGGTCATGGACGGCCCGACCATCCAGGCGGCGTCACAGGCGGCGCTCGACGGTGGGGCCACCCCGGGGTCGGTGCTCGACGACCTCCGTCGGGTGGAGATCGCCGTCCCCCTGGTGGCCATGACGTACTACAACATCGTGGCCCGGACCGGCCACCGCCGCTTCGCCCGCCTGCTCACCGACGCCGGGGTCGGCGGCGTCATCCTTCCCGACGTCCCCCTCGAGGAGATGGGCGACTGGGAGCGGGCGGCCGACGACGGTGGCGTCGAGACGGTGCTCCTCGCCGCGCCGATCACCTCCGACGACCGCCTGGCCCGCCTGTGCGCCCGGTCCCGCGGCTTCGTCTACGGGGTGAACCTCATGGGCGTGACCGGCGAGCGGACGTCGTTGGCCAGCTCGGCGCAGGTCCTCGGCCGGCGGCTGAAGGCGGCGACCGACAAGCCGGTCGTCATGGGCTTCGGCATCTCCACCCCCGAGCAGGCCGTGGCCGCCGCCGATGCCGCCGATGGGGTCGTCGTCGCCTCCGCGCTGATGCGTATCCTGCTCGACGGCGGCGGCCCCGAGCAGGTGGCCGACGCGGTAGGCGCCTTCCGGCAGGCCCTCGACGATGGCTGAGCCGAGACCGACCCCGAACTTCCAGGACCTGGAAGGGAGAAGCACATGACCGAGATGCCGCTGTCGCTCACCGAGGCTGCCGCCGCGCTGCGCGACGGCACCCTGAGCAGCGTCGAGCTGACTGCCGCCGCCCTGCGGCGCGCCGACGCCCTCGACCCCGAGCTGGGCGTCTACCTGGCCCGCTTCGACCAGGAGGCGCTCGACACGGCGGCGCGCGCCGACGCCGAGCTGGCCGCCGGACGCGATCGCGGTCCGCTCCACGGCATCCCGTTCGGGGTCAAGGACATCCTGGCCACCACCGAGGGTCCCACCACGGCCCAGAGCCTGGTGCTCGACCCGGAATGGGGTGCGGGAGCGGACGCCCCCGCGGTGACCCGCGTGCGCGACGGCGGTGCGGTGATCACCGGGAAGCTGACGACCATGGAGTTCGCCTGTGGCTTCCCTGATCCGGAGAAGCCCTTCCCGCTGCCTCGCAACCCATGGGATCCGCGCACCTGGCCCGGCGGGTCGAGCTCGGGCACCGGGGCAGGCGTGGCCGCCGGTATGTTCCTGGCCGGGTTCGGCACCGACACCGGCGGCTCCATCCGCATCCCGGCCGCGTTCTGCGGGGTCAGCGGGATCATGCCCACCTTCGGCCGGGTCCCGAAGTCCGGCTGCGTGCCTCTCGGCTACAGCCTCGACCACATCGGCCCCCTCGCCCGCTCGGCGCGTGACTGCGCCGCCGTGCTGGGGGTCATCGCCGGCCATCACCCGAGCGATCCCGGCAGCACCACCCGTCCCGTCGACGACTACCTGGCCGAGCTGACCGGATCACTGCAGGGCCTGCGCATCGGCGTGGACCGGGCCAACCACCTGCCGTCCGGGGCGGACCCGGCGCTGCCCGGACTGCTCGACGGCGCCGTCGCCAGGCTGGGCGCCCTCGGGGCCGACGTGGTGGAAGTGACCCTGCCCCGCTACGGCCAAGGGGTCATGGCCACCATGGTCACCATGATGTCCGAGATGCTCGCCTACCACCTGGGCGACCTCCGCGAGCGCTGGTCGCAGTACACGCCGGGCGTGCGCAACATGGCGGCGCGAGGGGTGCTGATCACCGGTGCGGACTACGTGCAGGCCCAACGCGTGCGCCGGGTCATCATGGCCGAGTTGGCGGCGCTCATGACCGACGTCGACGTGGTGGTCATGCCGACCGCCGCGCTCGGTGCACCCCCCTACGACGAGATGCTCGGGCATGACGACGCCTTCGAGACCATGTCCCAGCGCGTCTTCACGCCGTACTGGGACGGGCTGGGCAGCCCGGTGCTGGCGGTGCCGATCGGCTTCACGGCCGCCGGCCTGCCCCTGTCCATGCAGATCGCCGGCCGCCCCTTCGCGGAGGGCACCGTGCTGCGGGTGGGTAACGCCTTCCAACAGGTCACCGACTGGCACCGCCAGGTGCCCCGGTGCGTTGCCGCGCCGGCCCTTCAGAACGGAGACCGATCATGAGCAACGACGAGGTTTCGGCCCTCTCGGTCCGAGCGCGTGTCGTGGCGCAGCTGGACGCGGCCGGGCTCTCCCCCTCGAGCGACGAGATCGACGCCCTGGCCAAAGGGGCGGTCGGCATGGCCGCCGGGGTGGCGTCGCTGTGGGCGCTGGCCGAGTCCCGCTACGAGGAGCCGGCGCTCATCTTCGACCCCGATCCCCACGTCGCGCCGTGGCGGTAGGGGCCGGGGCGAGGTCGGCACCGGTCCGGCGGACGGGGCACTCCCACAGGAGGGCTCCGGTAGCGAAGATCAGGCGGTGAAGTCGAGCATGACCTTCACGTCGCCGGCCTGGCGCTGGTAGGCCTCGTGCCACCGGTCGAGCGGCACCTTCCTGGTCACCAGCCGCTCCAGCCAGGAGCGGTCGGCGGCCGCCAGGGCCTGGGCGCCCGCCTCGTAGTGGCGGCGGTTGGCGTTCACCGAGCCGAACACCACGTCGTTGCCGAGGACCATGCGCCGGTTCAGGAGCCCAGCGTCGATCGGCAGCTCCCGGCCGCCGGAGGACACCCCGGTGAGGCAGACGATGCCGTCGGTGGCGGTCGTCTCCATCACGTCGAAGATCAGCGGCCCGACCCCGGTGCACTCGATGACCACGTCGGCTTCCACGGCGGCGTCCTGGACCGAGCCGTGGTGGTAGGTGGCGCCCAGCGCCGCCACCAGGTCCGGCTTCAGGCCGTCGGTGACCTGGTCGAGCACGTGCACGTCGAGGTCCCGCTGCCGGCCGAGGAGGGCGGCGAGCAGGCCGATGGGCCCGGCTCCGGTGACCAGGACCTTGGCTGGCTTCCAGGTGGCCCGGGCGCCGATGCGCTCGATGTGGTCCCACGCCTTGGCCACCACCGTGGTCGGCTCGAGCAGCACCCCCAGGTGACCGAGGGAGGGGTCCACCTTCACCAGGAAGTCGGGGGTGATCCGGTACCGCTCACGCGCGTAGCCGTGGTGCTCCTTGATGCCCCACTCTGTGTACTTCCCGTTCCGGCACATGTCCCACTCGCCGACTGCGCAGTTCGGGCACGGAACCGGGTCGGGTCGACGGACGATGGCCACGACCATGTCGCCGGACGCGAAGCCGGATCCAGCCGGCGCCTCCATGACCTCACCGATGGACTCGTGGCCGATGGCCAACCGGGTCTCACCAGCCGGAGCCCACCCGTAGTCACCCGCGACGATCTCCGCGTCAGTGCCGCAGATCCCCACTCCGTGGGTGCGCACCAGCACCGGGCCGTCGCTCTCGGGCGGCTCGGGCAGCTCGGTGAGGTCCACAGAGTCCTTCTGGAGCGGAACGACGGTGACGGCGCGCATGGCCGGTCACCGTAGTGGGCTGCGCCGTTCGACCCGGGTGCCGGCGCCATGGGCGATGATGGAGCCGTGGCCGATCTCGCTGGCAGTGGCCCATCGCCGATCCGGGGACGGCTCCTCGTCGCCAACCCGGAGCTGCCCGACCCGAACTTCGACCGCACCGTCGTGCTGATGCTCGCTCACGGCGACGACGGTGCGCTCGGGGTGGTGCTCAACCGGCCCAGCAACACCGGGATCGACACCAGCATCCCGGCGTGGGAGGCACTGGCCAGCACCCCTCCGGTCATCTTCGTCGGCGGCCCGGTGAGCGGCGAGACCGTCATCGCGGTGGCCCGCCGGTCCAGCACCGTGCCGGCCGGCGAGCCGGCCCTCGGCACCTGGATGTCGATCACCGAAGATGTCGGCACCCTCGACCTGCAGCTCGATCCGGGAGCCGCCGCGCCCCACCTGGTCGCCCTGCGCATCTTCATCGGCTACGCCGGGTGGGGAGCGGGTCAGCTGGAGGCGGAGATCGCCGCCGGCGGCTGGTGGGTGGTCGACGCCGACCCCGCCGATGCGTTCAGCGACCATCCCGTTGGCTTGTGGAAGCAGGTCCTGCGCCGCCAGCCGGGGACCCTGGCCCTGGTCTCCTCCTACCCGGCCGACCCCGACCTGAATTGAGCTCGTGGCTGGCGGGCGGCCGCCGGCTCCGGCCGGCGGCTAGGCGGTGCGGGTCAGTTCGACGCTGACGTCCAGCGCCAAGGTCGGGCCTCCGTGGAAGATGCCCTTCAGCGGGGCCACGTCGTCGTAGTCCCGGCCGCGCGCCACCAACACGTGGCGGTCACCGATCAGCTCACCGACGGTCGGGTCGATGGCCTGCCAGTCGCCGGCCCACACCTCGATCCAGGCGTGGCTCTCCCCGGCCAGGATGGTCCCGATGTCGGCATCGGGATCGGGATGCAGGTAGCCGGAGCAGTAGCGGGCAGGGAGCCCCATGGCCCGAACCACGGCGAGGGAGAGATGGGCGAAGTCCTGGCAGACGCCCTGGCCGCCCTCCCATGCCTCGATGGCCGACGTCCGCACCCCGGTCGAACCGCGGACGTAGGCCAGGCGGTCACGGACCCAGTCGACCGCGGCCTGCCCGGCGTCGCCCGTCGGATGCGATGCGCGCAGGGTACGGGATGCCTCCCCGAGGCGCAGGTCGACGGGGACCTGCGTGGTCGGAGCCAAGAACTCGGCGAACTCGTCGCGCACCGCCGCGCCGTCCAGGTCGTCCCACGTCACGTGCCGGTCCGGAGGCGGCGGCACCGAGGTCTCCACCACCGAACGACCGACCACCTCCAGCTCGGCGTGGGGGACCTGCAGGTCGAAGGCGTGCACCACCGACCCCCAGTAGTCGAGGTAGCGGAACGGCCGGGTGAGGGGGCTCACCGTCACCGACGAGTCCAGCACTAACTGCGTGGTGGTGGTCAGCGGCGTCACGCGCGCCTCGTTGTACGACGACGTGACCATGCCCGCGTACCGGTATCGGCTGCGATGCTCCACCCGGATGCGCCAGCTCATGGGCGGGTCCTCATGCCGGGGCCTCCTTGGTGGCGACGACGTCGAGCCCGGTGCCCTCGACGGTCCATGCCACCGGGTTGGTCTGGCGGAAGTAGCGCCCCGCCAGCGAGGCGCTGGCTGCGCTACAGCCCGCCTGCACGCCGCGGAGCTGCTCGGGAAGGTCGGCGAGGAGGTCCTCGATGCGGCGGAACTCCAGGTTGGTACGGACCAACCCCAGGATGCGGCGGCCCTCGTCGGGCATGCCGGCCCGGTTCGAACGGGGGTCCAGCTCGGCCAGGCAGCTCTCGGCGGTGGACACGGCCCGGAAGATGGAGCGGGGGAACAGCCGGTCGAGGACCAGGAACTCGGCGGCCAGCTTCGGTTCCGGCTCCCGGCTGTAGGTGCGAAGGAACGCTTCGTGGGCCGAGCACGACCGGAGCATGACGGTCCAGTCGACGTCGTCGTCGGCGCCGGGTTGGAGGCCGGTGGAGAGCAGGCGGGCCAGCATGTCGACGCGCTCCAGGCTGCGGCCGAGGACGAGGAATCGCCAGGCGTCGTCCCGGCTCATAGACGAGTCGGTGAGGCCGACCATGATCGCCGCTCGCTCGCGCACGAAGCGGAAGAAGGCGTAGGGTCCGACCTCCCGGCCCAGGCTGACCTGCCCGGGGATGGCGTTGTAGGTGGCGTTGAGGGCCTCCCACATCTCCGAGGAGATGGCCTCCCGCACGCCTCGGGCGTTGGCCCGGGCGGCGGCCAGCGACGACACGATCGAGGTGGGCTGGGCCTCGTCGAAGGCCAGGATCTCGGTGGCCGTCCTGGCGTCGAGCGCCCGCCGGCCCGTGACGGAGGCGGCCGGAGCCACGCCCATGGCCGTCAACAGGTTGGCGCACGCCGTCGCCTCGTCGACCAGCGGCCCCTCCAGGAGGTGGTGGATGTGCACGTCGAGGATGCGGGCGGTGTCCTCGGCCCGCTCGATGTAGCGGCCGATCCAGAACACGCTCTCGGCGATGCGGCTCAACACGATCGCGGGCCCTGCTGCTGCTGCTGTTGCTGCTGCTGGTCCGTGTGGGCGAAGCCCGGACCGGCCTCGGGCTGGGCGGCGGCGGGCATCGGCGACGGAGCGCCGGGGCCGGCCGGACGGAGCCGATCGTGGGCACCGTGGCGGCGGGGTCCTTCGACGGTAGTGGTGCTGCGGCGCGGTCCGAGCGTCACCCAGGTGTCCTTCGACCCGCCGCCCTGGCTGGAGTTCACCACCAGCCCCCCTTCCGGCAGGGCCACCCGGGTCAGGCCACCGGGGACGACCCAGATGGACCGGCCGTCGTTCACCGCGAACGGGCGGAGATCGAGGTGTCGGGGAGCCAACCGGTCACCGACGTGGGTCGGCGCCGTCGACAGGGCCACCAGCTCCTGGGCGATCCACGCCCGCGGGTTCGCTTCCACCTCGGCGCGGGCGGCCGCCAGCTGCTGGTCGCTGGCCTGCGGGCCGATCAGGATCCCGTAGCCCCCGGAACCCGAGACGGGCTTGAGGACCAGACGGTCCAGGCGATCGAGCGCATGGCGCAGCTGCTCGGGGTCCTCCAGCCGGTAGGTCTCCACGTTCGGCAGGATCGGCTGTTCGGCCAGGTAGTAGCGGATCATGTCCGGGACGTAGGTGTAGGCCAGCTTGTCGTCGGCCACCCCGTTCCCGGCGGCGTTGGCGATGCTGATGTTGCCGGCCCGGGCCGCGTTCATGATCCCGGGGCAGCCGACGAGGGAGTCGGGGCGGAAGTGCAAGGGATCGAGGAAGTCGTCATCCACCCGCCGGTACACGACATCCACTCTTTGCTCACCTTCGGTGGTGCGCATGTAGACGACATCGTTGCGGCAGATCAGGTCGCGGCCCTCGACCAGCTCCACACCCATCTGCCGAGCGAGGAAGGAGTGCTCGAAGTACGCCGAGTTGTAGACGCCCGGGGTCATGACGGCGACAGTGGGATGGTCTACGCCCTCGGGCGCGGCGGCCCGCAGCGCCTCCAACAGGCGGGCCGGATACGACGACACCGGCCGGACACCTTGGCTGGCGAACAGCTCCGGGAAGATGCGAGCCATCATCCGACGGTTCTCGACCACGTAGGAGATGCCCGAGGGGCAACGGATGTTGTCCTCCAGGACATAGAACCGCCCGTCGCTGCCGCGCACCACGTCGACGCCGGCCACGTGGATCCGCACGCCGTTGGCTGGTTCGATCCCGAACGTGGCCCGGTGGAAGTGAGCCGACGTGGTGACGAGGCGGTGGGGGACCACGCCGTCGGCCAGGATCTGGCCCGAGCCGTACACGTCGCCGAGGAAGGCTTCCAAGGCTCGCACCCGCTGGGCCACGCCGGCCTCCAGATCGGCCCACTCGTGCTCGGGCATGATGCGCGGCACCAGATCGAGGGGCCACGGCCGTTCCTCGCCCGACAGCTGGAAGGTGATCCCGCGGTCCCGGAACCCGCGGTCGAGGGCGGTGCAGCGGGCGTCGAAGTCGGCGGCGGACAGCGCCGCCAGCGCGTCGTGGAGGCCCTGCGCCTCGGGTCGAGCCTCGCCGGTCCTGGCGAACATCTCGTCCCAGGCCACGACGCCCATGGTGACGGCCGGCGCATAGCCGTCGAAGAGGTCTTCCACGGCGCTTCGGTCTACCAGAGCTGTGTTTCGAGGAAGTTGCTGAACGCTTCCTGTCGCCGGGGGCGGGCGCCCGAGTGACAGTGGCTGTGGCTCAGGTGGCGGCGGCCTGGGCGCGCGACTGTTGGGAGCGGTGCCGGCCCCGCTGCGACGCGTCGAGGACGACCTTGCGCAGGCGCACGTCGGACGGGGTGACCTCCACGCACTCGTCCTCGCGAATGAACTCCAGCGCCTGCTCCAGCGACAGCTGGCGGTGGGGAATGAGGGGGATGGTGTGGTCGGACGACGACGTCCGCATGTTCGTGAGCTTCTTCTCCTTGGTGGGGTTCACGTCCATGTCGTCGGAACGGGCGTTCTCGCCGACGATCATCCCCTCGTAGACCTCGATCGTCGGACCCACGAACATGGCGCCGCGGTCTTGCAGGTTGGTGAGGGCATAGGCCGTGGTGGGACCGCGGCGGTCGGCCACCATCGATCCGTTCGGACGGGTGCGGAGCTCACCCTGCCACGGCTCGTAGCCCTCGAAGACATGGTGCAGCTGGCCGGTGCCCCGGGTCTCGGTGAGGAACTCGGTCCGGAAGCCGATGAGGCCGCGAGAGGGCACCAGCCATTCCATGCGGCACCAGCCGCTGCCGCCATGGTTCACCATCGTCTCCATCTGACCCTTGCGCAACGACAGCATCTGGGTGACCACGCCGACGAAGTCGTCGGGGACGTCCACCGACACCCGCTCGATCGGCTCGTGGAGGCGGCCGTCGATCTCCCGGGTCAGGACCTGGGGCTTGCCGACAGTGAGCTCGAAGCCCTCACGGCGCATGATCTCCACCAGGATGGCCAGGGCCAGCTCGCCGCGGCCCTGCACCTCCCAGGTGTCGGGCCGCTCGGTCGGCAGGACGCGAATGGAGACGTTGCCGACGAGCTCGGCGTCCAGGCGGGCCTTGATGAGGCGGGCGGTCAGCTTGGTGCCCGGCAGCTGGCCGTTCATGGGCCGGCCGGCGACCGGCGAGGTGTTCACCCCGAGCGTCATGCCGATGCTCGGCTCGTCGATGGTAATGACCGGCAGCGGCCGAGGATCGTCTGCCTCGGCCAGGGTGTCGCCGATCATGATCTCGGGGATGCCGGCGACGGCGATGATCTCGCCGGGCCCGGCACCCTCCGCAGGGGCGTCGACGCGCTCGAGGGCCTCGGTCACGTACAGCTCCGAGAGGCGCACGCGTTCCATGGAACCGTCGTGGCGGCACCAGGCGACCGCGTCGCCCTTTCGCACCCGCCCGTTGCGGATGCGGCAGACGGCCAATCGCCCGACGTAGGGGGAGGCATCGAGGTTCGTCACCAGGGCCTGGAACGGGGCGTCCTCGGTATAGGTAGGTGCCGGGATGCGATCGGCGAGCAGGGCAAACAGGACGTCGAGCCCAGCTGCGTCGCTGACATCTTCGGCCGAGAGCGCGGCCTGGCCGGCCCGCGCGTTGCAGTAGATGATGGGAAACTCGATCTGGGCCTCGTCGGCTCCCAGATCCAAGAAGAGCTCGTAGACGGCGTCGACCACCTCGACCGGCCGGGCGTCGGGCCGGTCGATCTTGTTGATGACCAGGATCACCGGCAGCCGGGCCTCGAGGGTCTTGCGCAGCACGAAGCGGGTCTGGGGGAGCGGGCCCTCGCTGGCGTCCACGAGCAGCAGCACGCCATCGACCATGGTGAGGCCGCGCTCGACCTCCCCGCCGAAGTCGGCGTGGCCAGGCGTGTCGATGATGTTGATCGTCAGGTCACCGTGGCGCACCGCGGTGTTCTTGGCCAGGATGGTGATGCCCTTCTCCCGTTCCAGGTCCATGGAGTCCATGACCCGGTCCGTCACCTCTTGGTTGGCGCGAAACGCCCCTGACTGGCGAAGCATGGCATCGACCAAAGTGGTCTTGCCGTGGTCGACGTGGGCGACGATGGCGACATTGCGAAGATCAGCGCGTTGCATGGTTCCGGTTCTGGGCTGGGGGGAGGACGAGCCGTCCCGCTCGACGGCCAACGAGCCAGGGTAGCGGCACTTCGGGCGCTCGGGCGCCCGCGCCGCTCACGATCAGTCGCGCCAGGAATGTGGAGAGGAGCTCTGCTCTACGGTGGCCGGCGCCGGAGAGGTGCTCGTGATCAGGTGGCGGCCGGCGCGGGACGGGGGGCGGCCGACCCGGCAGGGGTGAGCAGCGCACGCAGCGAGGACTCGAACTCCTCGAGCGGGGCGCTGCGGTAGTCGGCGTCGAACGCCGTCTGGTCGTACTTGGCGCAGAACTCCTCGGTGTAGGAGAAGTAGGGCGAGTCGCGGTAGGCGTCGCGCGCATTGCGGTCGCCGCCGATGTGGTGCCAGAAGTAGTAGCCCTGGAAGATCCCGTGGTGGGCCACCATCCAGTGGTTGGCCTCCGACACGAACGGTTGGACGATCGCCGCCCCGACGGCGGGATGGTTGAACGGCGCGAGCGTGTCGCCGATGTCGTGGAGCAGCGCACACACCACATACTCCTCGTCACGGCCATCGCGCTGAGCCCGCGTCGCCGTTTGCAACGAGTGCTCCAGACGGTCCACCGGAAAGCCGCCGTGGTCGTTGCGCAGGTATCCGAGCTGCTCGATGACATGGTCGGCCACCAGGCTCTGGGTGACGTTCAGCTGCGGCGAGATGATGGCCCAGTCCTCGCGAGTCGATTCCTCGAAGCTGCGGAAGTGGGTGCGGGCCGTCGGCGTCATCGTCATGGATGCATCCCCCTGGAGATGTGGACGGGCGATTGCACCATCCTACCCACCGGTCCCTCCGATCGTCCGAGGATGCCGACCGTCCGAGGATGCCGACCGTCCGAGGATGCCGACCGTCCGAGGATGCCGACCGTCCGAGGATGCCGACCGTCCGAGGAAGCGCCCCCGTCACCATTGTCATACGGCCATCCAACCGCCTCTATCGTCTCCGGTCGTTCGGTACGTCGTTCGGTCCCAACGGTCAGTCGGCCGTCGTTCGACGCCGAGTCCCCAGATCGGGCGCAAACGACGGGCCGTTCGCTGATCTCGTCAAGAGTCGGCAACCCTCAGGCCCGCAGCCGGCCTGCCGATAGGGCATTGCCATCAGCTCCGGGTCCGTCGGGTTGCAATGGGGCGCCCGCGGGCCTGGGCGGCTAATTGGTACCATTGAGGGCGAGGGACGGCTTTGGATTCATAAAGCCCGTACCCTGTCTGTTTGACGGGTTCGCTCGTCACTTCCCCCCAGAGAGCGTCGAGGAGTTCCCAGTGCCAGCAAAGATCGTTGTGAAGGCCTACCGAGGTGGGAGCCGCGTCTCGCTCCTTGGATCCAGTGGCAAGGAGCTGCTCACCTCGTCGGTGTTCACCGAGCCACGAGCGAAGGGCGCGACACTCCGAGCGCTGCGTGGATTGCTTGGCGACATCGCCGTCGAGGACCAGACGTTGTCGTCGGCCAAGGCCGGTGCGGCCAAGACGTTGCCTCGCTCGGCGAGCGCTGGTCAGGCGACAGTTGTGGCCGCGTCGGCCAGGGTGCGGCCGAAGCCGAGCACCAAGCCCGCCACCGTCCGTCGAACCCGGGTGAGCAAGGCCACGGCCAGCCGATAGTCGGATCGCCGTCGGGCTCCGACGGCGCAAACGCTTTCCGCGGTGACCGGCGGCGATTCTCGGCCGTGATGACCTCCCCCCGGGGCGGACTACCTCCAACTCGCACGTGGTCGCGGTAGAGCCCGAGCGCTCCGCCGACGGTCTGTGGCTGGGGCGCGCGTGGTGCTTGCGGGGCCGTGGTGCTTGCGGGGCCGTGGTGCTTGCGGGGCCGTGGTGCTTGCGGGGCCGTGGTTCGGACTCGCGGTTGGGGCCATGGTGCGGCGCCGAGGTCGGGTGCGGTCTGGACCGGCTGTGGGCGAGGTCGGGCGCACTCTTGGGTTCCCGGCGACCGCGATCGCGCCCAACCTCGGTGTGGGGACGGATCTAGTGACCACGATCGCGCCGAACCTCCACAGGTCGGTGTCGCAGCCGGCGCGGCGCGGGTGTGGTCGGGGCGCCCCGCCAGGCGCCCCCACGGCGCCACGCCAGGCGCCTACGGCATCATGGCTAGCGGGTGCTGCCAACGGCGGGCTGAACGGCGGTGCTCACCCGACCGGCGCGGGTGCCATCCAGCCAGTCTCGAGAGACGCGAGCGGTCAGCGCCAGGGCGCCCGCCGCCGGCGGACGGGGCGGCGATGCTCGCCGTCGCTGTCGGCGTGGCGGCGGTGGTCCTCCATCCGCTTGCGGATCAGCTCGCGCCGGGTCTGCAGGTCGCGGTAGGTGAGCTGCTCGGTGTCGTCGCCGAGGCCGAGGCCAGCGCGTAGCCCGTCCATCTCGAGAGGGTTGGCGCGCGGGTCGATGCCGATCTCGGCGGCGATGCGGGCGCCGTAGCGCTCGGTGAAGTACAGGGCGATCTGGGTCACCTCGCTGAAGAGGTCCACGTCGGGTGCCAAAGTGGCCAGGGCGCCGTCGATGAAGAGCAGGTCCTTCACGAACAGCATCAGCACCTTGGGGAAGCGGGCCCCGTACGACAGGAGGGACCGGGTGATGTCGCGGATCTCGCTGAGCATCTGGTCGGGGGACAGGGTGGTGGCATCCACGGGCGGCCGATCGAGGTTCAGATCGCGGATCACCGCGTCGAGGTCGGTGTCGGGCGGCAGGGCGCCGAGGTCGCGGAGGGCGCCGAGCTGGAGCTTCGGGTCGTTGATGCTGCCGCCCATCAGCAGCCGGAGGAACGATAGGCGCCTGCTCTCATCCAGGCGGCCGGTGATCCCGTAGTCGAGCAGGGCGACACGCCCGTCGTCCTGGACGAAGAGGTTCCCGCCGTGCAGGTCACCGTGGAAGACACCGAAGAGGGTGGCGCCCTCCAGGAATGCGATCATCAGGGCGCGCACCACCGCTTCGGTGTCGATGCCGGCGCGGCGCATGCCGGCCACGTCGTCCCATGAGAAGCCGTCCAGACGCTCCATGACGAGCAGCCGGCGCGTGACCAGCTCCGGGTGGGGGCGGGGCACCACCACCGAGCGCTGGCCGGTGGAGGCCAGCACGTGGGCGACGTCGAGCATGTTCTCCGCCTCCAGGCGGAAGTCCAGCTCCTCGACGATGGTCTCGGCGAACAGCTCCACCAGGGCCGGGGGGTTAGCCAGGGCGGAGACCGGGATGCGGCCGATGAGGGCGGGGGCGATCCAGCTCATGGCCCGCAGATCCTGGCCGACGACCGCCGAGACGGTCGGCCGCTGCACTTTCACCACCACCTCCTCTCCGGTGAGCAGGGTGGCCTGGTGGACCTGGGCGATGGAGGCCGCGGCTAGCGGGGCGACGGCGAACGTGCGAAAGGTCTCCTCCAGAGGCCGGCCCAGCTCCTCCTCCACCACCTGGCGAACCTCGGGGAACGGGACCGGCGGCACGTGGTCGCGCAGGAGCTTGAACTCTGACACCAGCTCGGCCGGGAACAGGCCTTCGCCCGACGACAGGATCTGGCCCAGCTTGATGTAGGTGGGCCCCAACCGTTCGAACGCCTTGCGCAGCCGCCGCGACAGCCCCGCACGCGACACGCTCGCCTCGCCGTCGCGGCGGCTTTGCCGTCGCTCGATCAGGTACCACCCGGCCAGGGCCAATCCGAGGCGTCCGCCGACCTCGAATGCCCGCCCGCCCGGGGGGAGGCGCCGCGGGCGCAGCAGCACCGGGACCCTGCCCGCGGTGGCCGTCCGCAGCGCGTCGATGCCATCACGCCAACGCAGCTCCAGGGGCCGCACGATCCACGGGGCGCGGTCGCTGAACGCCCCATATGTCAGATCCTCGGGACCCGGATCCTCAGGGGTCCCGACGGGTGCCGCCGCTTCGGGACCCGAAGGCACATCGGGAGCCGAGGTCATCGTGTGACGACGCTACCGCCCCCGGCGTCGGATCCGGAAGACCGGGTGGTGCGGCGGATGGCATGCCGGCGGGTGCCCGGGCGGTGCAACGGGGTGACCGGCGGCCAGCGCGGACCTAAGCTCCCGGCATGGCTGGCGCATCAGCGAAGGATCAGGCTCCTGGCCCCCTCCAAGTCGGCGAGCGCGCACCCGCCTTCTCGCTCTCCGACCAGAACGGCGACATGGTAACGCTGGCCGACCTGTCAGGGCGTCGGGTGCTGGTCTACTTCTACCCGAAGGCGGACACACCCGGATGCACGACCCAGGCGTGCGGGCTACGGGACATCCTCGGCGACATCGGCGACACGGCCGTGGTGGGCATCAGCCCCGACAAGCCCGCCAAGCAGGCCAAGTTCGACCAGAAGTACGGCTTGGGCTTCCCGCTGCTGGCCGACGAGGACCATGCCGTCGCCGAGGCCTACGGCGTCTGGAAGCAGAAGTCCATGTACGGCCGCACCTACATGGGCATCGAGCGGTCGGCGTTTCTCGTCGACTCGGCCGGGACGCTCGAGGGCGTCTGGTACAAGGTCTCACCGAAGGACACCCCGGCGAACCTCATGGCCGCCATCGCTGTCTAGAACCGGACGAGTGTTCAGTATGTCCGACCCAGTCGAACGTACTGAACACTGCTCGAGGGACACTGCTCGAGGGCGAGAGCTGGCATCCAGCGCACCGAGGCGCCGGCGAGGCGGGGTGCCGGAACGGGAGGATCTACTCCCGCTACGCTGGGGCGATGCCCGGTGCAGACCAGGCGGTCGGCAGGTGGTGGCGCCCGCGGTCGGCTTCCGTTGCCTTGTCGGCTGCCCGAGAGCCGGCGAGGGCTGTCGTCGTCGACGATGCCGTCGGTCGCGACCGACGCTCACCGGTCAACGCCCTGACCGAGCTGCTCGGCCGCGTCCCGGTCATCGACCGGACGCCGGGTGTGTGGTGGCCGAGCCGTTGGGACGGCGCCATCGTCGCGGTGCTGGTCGCCTTCGCTGCCCTCCTCCGCCTGCCGAACATCGGCCGTGCCTACTGGGTGGACGAGGGGATCAGCGTCGGGATCGCATCGCATCCGATGTCCCAGATCCCGCATCTGCTGCGTCTGGACGGGTCGCCACCGCTTTTTTACATCATGTTGCACGAATGGATCCGGGCGTTCGGGCCGTCACAGGTCTCCACCCACGTGCTGGCGCTGCTCATCTCGCTGACGGTCATTCCCCTGGCCTTCTGGGCCGGCCGGACCCTCTTCGGGCGGACCGCCGGGATTGCCGCGGCGGCGCTGAGCGCCGACAATCCCTTCCTCAACTGGTACGCCACCGAGACCCGCATGTACGCCATGCTGTGCGCTCTGGGGCTGGTGGCGGCCACCTTCGTGATACGCGCTGTCCGGCGGCGCAGCCGGGGGGATGCCGCCTTCGCCGTGGTGGCGTTCGCCGCGCTGCTCTACACCCACAACTGGGCGCTCTACCTGGTGGCCGCCACGGGCGTGGTCCTGTTCGTGCGGGCGTGGCGGGTCCAAGACCGCAGCATGGCGCGAGCCGTGATCGTCTGTGCTGTTGCGGTCGGCGTCCTGTACCTGCCCTGGTTGCCGAGCCTGCTCTCGCAGATCGGCCACACGGCCGCCCCCTGGGCCGTTCCCCCCGGTATCGGCGACATCTTCGCCGACCCGGCATCCATGCTGGGCGGCACGCTTGGCGTGATCGTGGCCCCGCTCCTGGCCTATGGCGTGTGGGCCACCCGCTCGTCGCGGCCCGTGGAGGACCGTGACGGCACGGTCATCCTGGGCCTGAGCGGCCTGGCCACCCTGGTCGTGGGCTGGCTGGTCTCCCAGGTCGACCCCACATGGACGGTCCGCTACCTGGGGGTGACCCTCGGCCTGCTCATCCTGGCCGCCGCCGGCGCGCTGTCCTCGACGCCGCAGGGGCGGGCCGTCATCGGCTCGGTGTTCGTCATCTGCGCCGCCTGGTCGGTGATCGGGTCGGTGCTGCCGAACCCGTCGGGCCACTACGCCAAGAGCAACGTGGCAGCCGTCGCCCTGGCGGCCCGCCCCTACCTCCGGCCTGGCGACGTGGTGGTGGTGAACCAGACCGAGCAGCTGGCCGTGCTGGCCCACTACCTTCCCCCTGGCCTGGTGTACGTGACCCCGACCGGACCGGTGGCGGACCCGACCGTCGTCGACTGGCGCGACCTGGTGGCCCGCCTGGGCGCGGCTGATCCCTGCTTCTCGGTGATCCCGTCGGTGGCAGCCCTGCCCATCGGGGCCCGGGTGCTCGAGGTCGATCCACTCCACCCCATCGGGGCCAGCGGATCGACGTGGTCGAGGACGACCAACGGCGCGGTGCTGCGCGTGGACGAGGCCTTGGCCAGCTCCGGGGCCCTGCAGCCCGATCGCAGCTTCACGGAGGCGACCCAGCCCAAGCCGTTCAGCGCAGTGGTCGGCGAGCTGTTCGTGAAGTCGAGCGGCGGCATGGCGTGTCGCTGACCGGTGATCTGACCGAACCTGCCGGCAGCGTCGTCGCCCTCCGTCCCGGTCGGGCCCGGGCCCTGTCCGCCCGTATCGACCACTGGGCGCTCCTCGTGGCGTTGTTGGCCGGCGCCCTCGTCGCGGTCGGAATCCGGCTGGGGTGGCGCGGCGTCGACCTGCCCGCCCAGCTCTACCGGGTCGACCTGGTCCGCCACCATGGCTTCGTCGCCTGGGACGCCCAGTGGTTCGGCGGCCAGTGGCTCCTCTCCTACAGCGTCCTGTTCCCGGTCGTGGCCGCGGCCGTCGGCGTGGCCTCGGTGTCGATCGCCAGCGCGATCGTGGCCGCGCTGGCCTTCGATCGTCTCGTCGTGTGGCACTTCGGTCGCCAGGCTCGTGCCGCGTCGGTTGCGTTTGCCGTCAGCGTGGTGGTGCAGACGTCGATCGGCCAGCTCACGTTCCTGTCCGGCGAGGCGCTGGCGCTGTGCTGCGCGGTGGCTATGGCCCGTCGGTGGTGGGTACCTGCCGCCATCCTCGCTCTGGCGGCGACGTTGACCAGCCCGCTGGCCGGCGCTTTCGCCGTCCTCGGGGCAGCCGCCTGGCTGCTGTCACGCTGGCAGATCCGTCCCCTTGCAGGTGGGGGCGTCGCCGCGCTGGCGCAGCGTGTGATCGCCGGGCGTCCTCGCGACTGGAAGGGCGTGGTGGCTGTCGTCGCCGGGGTTGGCGTTCCTGTGGCGGCCGTCGGGCTGCTGTTCCCCGGCGAAGGCATGATGCCCTACCCGTCGATCGACTGGGTCTGGGAGTTGGTGGTGGCCGGGATCCTGTTCCTGGTGACCTCGCGCCGGGACCGGGTCGTGCGTACCGGCCTGATCCTGTTCGCGGTAGCTGCCACCCTCTGCGAAGCCGTGTCCTCGCCGGTAGGCGGCAACGTCGGCCGCATCGAGGATTGCCTGGCCTTCCCCCTGGCGGTGGCGTGCTGCTGGCCGGCTCGGCGGCGCATCGTGCTGGCCGTGGTCGGGGTGCCGCTGATCCTGTCCCAGTGGTCGCCGGCCTGGGCGGCCATGACCACCAACGCCTCGCAGGCCTGGACCCATCGCGGGTACTACCAGCCGGTGGACGCCTGGCTTCGTCAGGCGGGTGGGCCGGCCGGGCGCGTGGAGGTGGTGCCGACCGCCGACCACTGGGAGGCGGCGTACATCGCGCCGGTGGTGCCACTGGCGCGAGGCTGGGAGCGGCAGACGGACCGGTCGGACAACGCCGTGTTCTACGTCGCCGGCGCGCTGAACGCCACGAGCTATGTGCAGTGGCTGGAGGACAACGGTGTCCGGTTCGTCGCCCTGTCGGCTGGCCCTCTCGACTCGGCTGGTGTGGCCGAGGGCCGTTTGGTGGCGGCCGGTGTACCGGGTCTGCGTCAGGTGTGGCACAACGCCAACTGGCGGGTCTACGCGGTCACCGGCTCCACGGGGATCGTCTCGGGGCCGGCGACGCTCACCAAAAACGGCACGACGATGCTGCTCGACGTGCGCCGGGCCGGACCGCTGCTGGTGCGCGTCCGTGACAACCCCGGCTGGCAGGTCGTCGCCGGGCAGGCCACCGTCTCCGTGGGTAGCGGGAGATGGATCGCCCTGGACGTGGCCGCGCCGGGTCTGGTGGAGCTGCACCTGGGAGTGCCCTTCCCGGGGTGAGCCGAGCGCGGCGGGTCAGGAGGCGGGCGCGAGGACCAGGGTGCCGTTGTGCCCGCCGAAGCCGAACGAGTTCGACAGGGCCGGGCCAGCCGTCCAGGGCCGGGGGCGGCCCGTGACCACGTCCATGTGGATGTCGGGGTCGAGCTCGGTCAGGCCGGCGGTGGGGGGGATGAGCCCTTTGGCGATGGTGAGCGCCAGGGCCACGGCCTCTAGTGATCCCGCCGCGCCCAGGCTGTGGCCGGTGATCCCCTTGATCGACGTCACTGCAGGCCCGGGCCGGCCGAACAGCTTGGTGACCGCCTCGGCCTCCGCTGCGTCGTTCTTCGGTGTCGAGGTCCCGTGGGCGTTGATGTGGGTGATGTCGCTCGGCCGCAACTGGGCGTCCCGCAGGGCCAGCTCCATGCAACCCACCGCGCCGGAGCCGCCAGGCGATGGTGCGGTGATGTGGTGGGCGTCAGCGGTGCTCGCCGCCCCGACCACCTCGGCGTAGATCCGGGCGCCGCGCTGGCGGGCGTGCTCCAGCTCCTCGAGCACCAGGACCGCCCCGCCCTCGCCGATGACGAACCCGTCCCGGCGGGCGTCGAAGGGCATGGAGACACCACTGGTGGACAGGGCCGTCATGTTGGCGAAGCCGGCAACGCCGATCGCCGCCAACGGCGCCTCGGCGGACCCGGCGATCACTGCGTCGCAGCGACCGGTGGCCACCAGGCGGGCAGCATTGCCCACGCTGTGGGTGCCCGCCGCGCAGGCGGTCACCGTGGCTTCGCACGGTCCGCGGAACCCGTAGCGCATGGACACATCTGCCGCCGCCCGGTTACCCATGATCATCGGCACGAGGAACGGGCTGACGCGGTCGGCCCCCTTCTCGGCTAGCACGGCGAACTGGGTCTGCAGCGTCTCCAGGCCACCGACGCCGGTCCCGATGATGACGCCCGTGCGATCAGGATCGGTCCCGAGGGCTTCGACCCCGCCGGTGTCGGCGAGCGCCTCGGCGGCCGCCACCGCCGCGAACTGGGTGAAGGCATCGACTCGTCGCACCTCCTTGGGCCCGTAGATAGCGGCCGCGTCCAAGCCCTCGACCCGGAGGATGGCGCCAGTCGGTGCCGGACCACACAACCCGGCCCAGAAGGCGTCCTGGCCGATCCCGCAGGAGGAGACCACGCCGACGCCGGTGACGACCACACGGCGTCCGGCGATGTCGCCGCGACCGTCGGGCGCCCCCAGGACGGCGAGCATCAGAGCTTGGAGGTGACGAGCTCGTACGCTTGCTTCACGGTCTCGACGCCCTCCAGCTCTGATTCGTCGACGTTGATGCTGAACGCCTCCTCCAGGGCCATGACCAGCTCGACCAGGTCGAGGCTGTCGGCGTCGAGGTCGTCGGCGAAGCTGGCGTCGAGGGTCACCTTCTCGGGCTCGACTTGCAGCACGTCGACCGCACAGCGCTTGAACGTCTCGAAGCTCTCGTCGTCTGCCATCATTCCTCCGGTTCACCGTCTCGTCGTGCTGCGAGGACCTGCAATGTAGCGGGTGGCCCGCCGCCCAGCCGCGGGCATCGACTGCGGTGGACGCTCAGGTTGCCCACCGCCAGACGGCCGACGCCCAGGTCATGCCCGCCCCGAATCCGGCCAGCAGCACCAGGTCGCCGGATGCCAGCCGCCCGGCCTGGACCGCCGAGACGAGCGCCAGCGGTATCGACGCCGAGCTGGTGTTGCCGGTGGTGTCGATGACCGAGGCGATCCGCTCCCGCGGGATCGACAGTCGGTCGGCCACGGCCTCCATGATGCGGACGTTGGCCTGGTGGGGCACGAAGAGCGCGATGTCGTCGGCTCGGACCTTGGCCCGCTCCATGGACTGCTGGGCTGATTCCACCGTGGCGCGCACGGCCCGACGGAACACCTCCTGACCGCGCATGACCATCCCGGACCCGTGGTGGGCGTAGAGGATGGGCTGGAGCGACCCGTCGACGCCGAGATCCCAGCCCAGGAGGCAACCGTCCCCGGCGACTGCCTCCACCACCACCGCCCCGGCGCCGTCGCCGAAGAGGAAGGCATTGGTGCGGTCGTCCCAGTTGGTGGCGCGGGTGAGGGTTTCGGCGCCGACGAGCAGGATGCGGTCGACGCCGCCGGCGATCATCGCCGCCGCCGTCACCAGCCCGTAGGTGAACCCGGCGCAGGCGGCGTTGAGGTCCATGGCCCCACCGGCAATGCCGAGGGCGTGCGACACCGCCGCCGATGTGGCCGGGATCAGCTGGTCGGGCGTGGTGGTGCACAGCACGAGCAGGCCGATGTCGGCACCGCTGAGGCCGGCAGCCTCCAGGGCCCGGCGGCCGGCCTCCACCGCTAGACTGCCGGTCGTGCCCAGGCCGCCGTCGGGGTGCTCCGGGGGCGCCGGGTCGACGAACGGCCCGTCTGCGGCCCGGCGGGTGACGATCCCGCTCCGCTCACGGATCCAGTCATCGGTGGTGTCGAAGAGGGTGCCGATGTCGGCGTTGGTGACGACCCGGGAAGGCAGGGCCGTGCCCCAGCCGGTGATGGACGAGCCGCGTGTCGCGGCCATCACGCGGCCCGCAGCCAGGCGATGGGCTGGCCGGCCTGGACCCGTTCGCCGGGCTGGGCCAGCATGCCCATCAGTGCGCCGGCGAAGGGCGAGCGCACCTCGTCGCTCCCGACGGCGCCGAGGAGGGTCCCGACCTCGACCCGGGCACCGGGGCCATCGTCGAGATCGGCCGCTGGCTCGAAGACCCCCGGGCCGGGGCTGATGACCAAACGTTCGGAGACATAGAGCTGCTCGCCATGGTGGCCGGCGGCGAATGCGTGCAGGGCGGTGTCGCCGGCCATGGCGTCGACCAGCCGGTCGAGGTCGTCAGGGGTCGAGACCGACACCGTGGTCATGCCGGGCAGCACCTGGCGGACCATGCCGGCCAGGGCGCTACCGGGGCCGACCGCCACGAACAACGGCGCTGCGCTTCCGGGGCTGGCCGACAGGTCGCCGAGACGACCGATGCTCTGGCGCCACCGCACCGGGCTGACCAGTTGGGCGGACAGCAACAGGGGCCAGTCCTCCGGCGTGGCGTGAGCCCGAGCATCGACGTTGGCGACGACGGGGATCTCCGAGGCATGCAGTGTCGCGGTGACCAGCGCCTTGCGAAGGCGATCGAGGGCTGGGGCCATGAGCGGGGTGTGGAAGGCGCCCCCCACGTCGACGGGCTCCACCCGGCGGGCACCCAGGCTCCGGGCCTGGGCGGCGGCGCGAGCCACGGCATCGGCTGTCCCGGCGATGACCGTCTCGCTCACCGTGTTGTGGTTCGCCACCCAGACATCGCCGCCGGCCAGGCGACAGGCGACGTCGACGGTGTCGGCATCGATGCCGACGACCATGTTCATCACGCCCGGGGCGGAGTCAGCGGCCGCCTGCATGGCCTCGCCCCGCTCGGCCACCACGCGCACGCCGTCCTCGAAGCCGAGTGTGCCCGCCGCCACCAGGGCCGAGTACTCCCCGACGGAGTGGCCGGCGCAGACCGTGGGGCTGATACCCAGCCGCTCGACGGCGTCGAGGACGACCAGGCTGGTGGTGAGGGTGGCCAGCTGGGCATTGCGCGTCTCGGTCAGCTCGTCGGCGGATGCGTCGAGCAAGAGATGGGCCAGGTCGCGCCCCGATGCGTCCGAGGCATCGGCGACCACGTCCCAGGACGGGTGGTCCAACCAGGCGCGCCCCATGCCGGGCCGCTGGGAGCCCTGACCCGGGAACACGAATGCCGGCATGTGGTCACCCTCCTGTCGGGATCGTGGTGTGCGTCGGTGCCGATTCTGACCCAACCGGCACCGAGAAGGTGACATCTCGCCGGCCGCTGGCACGCGGTCACGGCGGGCGCCTCGGGCTAGGGTGGCCACACGGCGCCGGGTGCGCCGCAGGCATCACCATGCGGGCGTGTGGTGGAATCGGCAGACACGGCGGCCTCAAAAGCCGTTGACCGAGAGGTCGTGCGGGTTCAAGTCCCGCCACGCCCACACAGAACATGCAGGTCAGGTGGCCAACCTGACGGTGTGAGGCGGAAAGGGTCTCTCCGGCTGGTCTGTCTGCTTGCGTCTCGAACCTCTATGGGTGGACCCGTCCCTTGCTTCGCGATGCGCCCTTCCCTCGGAGGCGCTTCTCAGCTCGGTTCATATAGTCCGAAGGGGCCATAGCGCCCTGCGGCTGGCGGTCTTAAGACGGGACCTGGAGTGGTGAGATCGACACCGATCGTGGCGATCAGTGGGTAAGGAGGGTCGGAGTCATGTCTTATGTGTCTGGGCGTTCGCAGCGCGGTCGCGAGGCCGTTTGGTTGGCGGCGTCGGCGGCATCGGTCGCGCCGCTGGCGGCGGCTTTTCCGGTAGCGGGGGTGCCTCCGGCCAGTCCTGGGTTGTCGCCTGATGTGCGGGCGGGCAAGGAGAACACGGTTCGGGTGGTGGGTATCTTGGCGGCTAACAGTCGTGGTGTGCCTCATAAGGATGCGTGGCCGAGCAGAGGTGCAAGAAGCCAGACCGGTGCAACAAGCGACCGCATGACGGATCGAGCGGAGCCAAGGGGGCGAGAATATGACGTGCTTCGCAATCGGCAGGCCGGGCGTAGGGGCTGCAAGACCCTCGGAGTTTTCACCCTTGTGGCCATCCTTCTAGCGAGCATGACGCCCGCTGCGTCAGCGTGGACGGTCCCAAGTGGCAATCCGATTCCAGTGAACGGCCTTAGCCCTTTCGCTGATCCTGCGGCAGCCGGATACGGAACGAACGGCGCCGGGATCACACTCCTTGGTACCAGCAACGGAACCTATCTGATACCGACCGAAGGCTGGCCGGTCGGATCCACCACCACTGATGGCAACAACGACGCTCTCTCAGGACCGGTCAGCGGCGTCTTAGCCTACTCTGCACCCACGGTCGCCTTTATTGGTGGGATGTACGTCATGTGGTTCGTGGGGTATCAGTCAGCGCCGAACACGGCAGCGGAGCTGTACGTAGCGGACAGCCCGAACGTCAACGGTTATTACACCGTCCGCAGTAATTTCTCGAACGGCGGCAATTCGGCGTTTGGACTCTTCGACCCATCCTTGTATCGGGACAACTCCGGGAATTGGTGGCTAATATGGACCATTGAACATGGCACCGACAGTCCGAATAACTCCATCGTCTCTGCCGAACTGACGAGTAGCGGTGAAGCCTTCGCCCCGAGTAGCGCGTACTCACTTCTCACGTACAATTTCGTCAACGCGGGAATGGGGCAAATCAGTCCATGATCCCGACTGGGACGGATCCACGGATAGAGAATCCGGACCTCATTACCGACCCGCAGGGCACCTATGCGACAAATCTTCGCTTCTCGTACGGGACCTATAATCAGCCGGATAGCTATCGAACCGGAGTCGCTGCGTGCGATGCTATTACCGGACCTTGTGGGTACAACGACAATGAAATGCAGGGCTTCGATTCGCAAGTACGCGGTTCCAACAACCCCCAGAACCTCCAGAATGCTGGGGGGGCCTCATTTATACATAGCAGTGCTCAGTTTGCGGAAGAATATATGCCCTTCGCCGCCGCCCCGAACGACTCCAATCCGCCCAGTCCCCGCAATGTCTACATCGATAAAACCAACTCAGGAGTGCTGACGGCCGGGCAATCTATCTCCGCCGGCTCGCTCAATCAAGGAAATGATTACTGTATGTGCAATCCAAGCGGATCGCAGCTCCGCATGCAGACCGACGGTAATCTGGTCATCTATAACTCGCAAAACACGGTCTTGTGGCAGTCCAATACCCCAGGTGGTGATGCGAACTCATATGCCGTGATGCAAAGTGACGGCAATTTCGTCGTGTATGACAACGGCGTCTCTCGTTTCCGAACGGGGACTTACGGTCACCCCGGAGCCTACATTATCTTCCAGAACGTCGACAATCGCCTAGTCGTCCGCTCATCAGCCGATCAGCTTCTGTGGTCGGCTGGAACCTGATGCAATCGAGTTTGCTCGTCAAAATCCCGGCCGGCTAAAAATCGAAGAAGGGCACAGCTCGATGAATCACCGAATCCGAACCGCATTGCTGCTCTGCACAGGTGTCGCGTCCCTCGCAGGCCTGACGTCAGCCGTAGTCCTAACAGGGCAGTCCCCGGGTGACGACGTACGCAGGGTCTACGCCGGATCGCCTGCGACGAACGCTCCCGTTCCTGCGCCGGTGCAAGCCGCCCCGGGAGCGGCGCTGCAGACGCCGCTGCCGGCAACCCTACCAGTCCCAAGTCTTCCAACTGGAGCATTGGGATCAGTCACCAATCCACTCGGTTCGCCCCTTGCGCCTCTTGGAAAATGTGCAGCAGCCGGACAGCCAGCGTCGAGTCTTGTCCTCAGCATCGGCAACAATGGCTTTTCCGCTCCCTGCTATAATATCTCGTCGAGAACGGCAACGACCGTCGATCTGCAAAACAATGTTGTGAACAACGCGACCGGGCTGCCGGTGGCAGTAGACGTAACCATTTCCACATTGAGCAAGCCAGTTGTCGCCCAAGTGGCAGGTACTGGTTCGGCCGCTAAGGCGATGGCGGGACTGACCGTTCCGAGCCAAGCAAGCGCTATCCTCAACCTGAACGACGCGCTCGTGACGAGTCCGACGGCAACCGACGACACTCCAGTTGTGTTTGCTCTGGCCGCCCTACCGCCAGGGCAATATCTTCTGCAGGTTCCGACCGTCACGTCGTTCCGGGCCGCCGTCCTCACTGTAAGCTCCACTGCACCCACGTCCGGTGTGCCTGTCGGGGCGTCGTCCGGAACCTCTCCCAACCAGACTGGGGCCAGAACGATCAGTCCATCGTTGTCCGACACGTCTGGCATAGTCGGCGCCTTTCAGCATTGGGAGCATTTGCCAGCCACGTGCGCTGCTGAGATGGTCGCCGGGTCCGAGAAGGTCGCTGTGACGAACGCCGGGGTTGAGTGGGCTATTGCAAGGTTCATGGCTGCGGCCTCCTGCACCTACACCCTGGACCCGGGCAGAGCAGGTGGACAGCAGCGCTCGGTTGCCCCCAGTCGAATTGGGCCGTTCTCGGAGCCGAGCCCGCCCTTGGGTGTCTTCGAGAAGGCAGGGTCGACGGCAAGCTGGGTGATGAACGATGAAGGCGGCTCGCCCTTCCCGTGCCCGGCTCCGGGAGGTGCCGCACCTGGTAACGGCAACGGCGCAATTCCAGCAGCGGTCCTTACGACGTGGAGGCTGGCCTACCCGCCCAATTGTGCATTCCCGGTTTATGAGCCAGAGCCGCGCGGCTAACATTACTCGGTATGAGGGCTTCCTCGCTCCGACGCCTGAGAGGCGCGGTGCTTGCATCGCTATGCGTCTTCCTTTACGCCTCGTGTGGTAGTGGTGCTCGAAGCACCCAGAGTGTTCCGGCGCCTGGGACAGTCCAGCGGCTCGAGGTGGCGTTCGATCAGTGGGAACGGCTTCCGGCGACATGCTCAGGAATATTGGAGCCCGGTACGCTCAAGATCGCGACCGTTGCCGGCGTGACGTGGGCGATTGCGAGATTTAGACCACCTCCCGGCTGTTACAGACAAATTGGCCCCTCTGCTCCGGGGGGTGCCCCTCGAACTCTTCCAGAGGTAGATGTCGGCCCATGGGGAAGCGGGAATACTCCCATAGGTGTCTTCGAGCGCCGGCCGGGAGGAGGGTGGGTGATGAATGAAGAGGGAGGTTCTCCTTTTCCTTGCCCAGCTCCTCGCGGCGCACAACCTGGCGCCGGGAACGGAGCCGTGCCGCCCGAAGCCCTAGCGGCTTGGCATCTGAAGTACGCGGAGGGGTGCGCGAATGTCAACTACCCGGACCAGCAGCCACCCGAGGTCAATGGGTGAGACGGGCTTTTGGTCGCATATATCACGCCGTGGGCGGGACAGATCAGGGACCGACTAACGCGGACGGCACCGTGGTGCTGGCCAGCTCGGACGGCAACGCGTCACTGTCACCCCCGCCGGCGCAACCAGGTTCACCTCCCCGCCGGGAATCAACGCCAACCTGATCCGCGACGGCGACGGCAGCTACACGCTCACCTATGACAGCTCGGGCGACGTCCAGCGCTACAACTCCTAAGGCCGACTGCTGTCGGACGCGGCGGACGCCAACGGGAACACACCGACATTCACGAACAACAACGCCAGCGGGTTTCCGACCACGATCGCGAGGTCGAGGGCGGGGGGGAACCCGGTCACCGTCGGCTACGGCGGGTGCGGCGCCAGCCTGATCTGCTCGTTGACGCAGACCGACGACGGCGTGACCCACACGTTCAGCTTCGCCTACGACTCGACGCCTCGGCTGACGTCGATCACCGAATCGGCGTCGGGGAGCAGCCCGGTGGCGATCCCGGCGCCGCGGACCACCACTTTCGGCTACGACAGCACCGGCGCACTCACCTCGATCACCACTCCCACCAACGTGACCACCACCATCGGCTACACCAGCGACGGCACCCACATGGTGGCGGGCGGCGACCCAGACAGCACCGGCCTGGCGGCGACGACGACGTTCGACTACACCACCAGCTTCGGCCAGACCCCGGTGCACGACCCCGATAGCATCTCGCCCTACAACCACGGGGCCACCAGATACACGATCGACGGATTCGACCGTGTCGACGCTACCACCGACGCGCTGGGCAACGCCCGCTCGACGATGTGGGCGTCGAACAGTGACGTGGCCATGTCGATGGACGCCTACAGCCAGCCGACCAGCTACGCCTACAACACCACCAACAGTCTGATGTCGGCGACGATACCGACCGGCGCGGCAGCGACCGCCACCTACAACGGCCCCCACACCTATCTGCCCGACACCGGCACCGACCCCCAAGGCAACCAGACTCGCCTCAGCTACGACGGACCCGGCAACATGACCCAGATGGCCACATCGTCGGGGGCGGTGATGGCCTCGGCCCCCTAAAACGAACCGGCCAGCATCGTCTGCGGCGGCCTGCCGGGCGAGCGATGCACCAGCACCGACGCCGACAGCCACACCACCAGCTACACCTACGACGCCCAAGGCGACCTGAGCACGGTCACCCCACCAGCAGGCTCCGCGCTCCACGCCACCACCTATTCGACCGACGGCGCGGGGCGGACCGTGTCGGTCACCGACGGCAACGCTCAGACCACCACCACCGTCTATGACGCGTTCGGGCGAGTGGCCCAGGTCAAGATCGGCACCGCCAGCTGCAACCCGGCGGCCTGCCAGTCGTTCAGCTACAACGCCGACGGGACCACCGCCTCGACCATTGACATGTCAGGGACCACCGCCTACACCTACGACCACCTCGGCCGGGTCACCCAAGAGGCCTTGTCGAACGATCCCACCCCGGTCACTGTCAGCTACGACCCGATCGGCAACATGGTCACCTACAGCGATGGGGGCGGGACGGTCACCTACGGCTACGACGCCGACAACCACGCCACCAGCCTGGTCGAACCGTCCGGGGCGACGACCACCTTCGGGTACAACAACAACGACGCCCGCACCACCACCACCTACCCCGGTGGGGTGACCATGACCGCGGTGGTCGACAACAGCGGCCGGATCGCGCAGATCTCCGCCGCCAACTCGTCGGGCATGCTCTACAGCGACGCCTACAGCTACCACAACGCCAGCACCGACACCTCGCTGATCACCAGCCGAGTCGACCAACTTGCCGGGGTCACCACCAGCTACACCTACGACAGCCTCAACCGGCTGACCAACGCCGCCAACACCCATGCCGGGTCGACCACCGCCTCCTGGCTCTACTGCTACGACCCCGCCGGCAACCGCACCGCCGACAGCACCACTATCGGCGCCGCCTGCCCCACCACCCCCGGACCCGGATCCAACACCTACACAGCCGACCCATCCGGCGCCCTCACCGCCCGCAACGGCTCATCAACCGGCTTCGCCACCGACGGCAACGGCAACCAAACCGCATCGCTCGGTGCCCAGACCTACGCCAATACAGTATACAACCCCTTCAACCAGCTCACCTCCATCACCGCCAACGGCACCACCCACACCGACAGCTACACCGGCACCACCAACACCGGCCGCACCCAACAAGACTCCGCCAGCTACACCAACACCCTCCTCGGCCTCACCATCCAAAAAGATGCGGGCGGCGGCGGCACCGTCGACTACACCCGCGACCCCTCCGGCACCCTGGTCAGCGAACGGATCAACGGCACCAGCTACCACTACCTCTACGACGGCACCGGATCGGTCATCGGCCTCACCAACAGCAGCGGTCAGCTTGTCAACACCTACACCTACGACCCCTACGGCAACAGCCTCACCAAAACCGAACAGGTCCCCAACCCCTACCAATACCAAGCTAGCTACCTCGACACCACCGGCCTCTACCATCTTGGCGCCCGCTACTACGACCCCACCCTCGGACGATTCACCCAACTCGACCCAACCGGCCAAGACCCGGGCTACACCTACGCCGGCAACGACCCCATCAACGGATCCGACCCAACCGGCGAACTCACAGAATTTTGTGGCAACGACGGATGTATCTCCTACCAAACGACGCCAACTGGTTTTACACAGATTGCGGTTGTTACTAAAAACCATGGATTCGGTGCTATCGATGCCGAGGTTTTTTGTGAACGGTCGACGACAAGTAGACATACATCTCTATTTTAAGGGAATTCTCCATACTAGCCTCAATAGAAGTATTGCACCTCCAGGTAGTATCGTGAGCACCGTTGCCACACACGCGTATACCTGCTTTATCCTCTTCTTATGCGTTTCAAGGAACGTACCTAATGTATATAGGGTCCCATGATCGCAAACGTATTGGCAGCTCACTTGGTGGTCAGTTTCGTGGACTTACTTCCTGGCCAGATAGCGGTTCGTGCTTTTGGCCCCAGCCTCGAAGTATTTGATGGCGGCGACTTTCTCTTCGCGGTAGGTGTTGGGAATGGCTTTGAAGACATGGACGATATGTCGATCTTTGGTGCCTGTATCGATGTCTTGAATTCCATCCAAGATGCTGTCTCGGAGTCCCTGACCGAGCCCTGGCCCAACGAGACTATGCCGCCTCCG
The DNA here is from genome assembly GCA_965276635.1 of Acidimicrobiales bacterium. Lineage (GTDB taxonomy): Bacteria > Actinomycetota > Acidimicrobiia > Acidimicrobiales > Palsa-688 > CBDIBC01. The sequence goes on from CBDIBC010000004.1 coordinate 352,568, forward strand.
AATGTATCTTTAGAGCGAGATAGAATTCGTCTTTGGTATGGCGAAGACGACAGCTCTGCGTTTCGACTTCGAGATATTAATCTTTCGGTCTGATCGGACCTAGGTCCGCAGCTAGTGTGCTGAGCTGATCGGTACCCTGTCATTCACCGCCCTGGCATCAGTCTATGGCGCAAGACCTATTTGGAGACAAGCCTCGCGAAGGCGGTCAACGGCTCATCGAGTGCGGACTAGACCCTTTAAAATGGCATGCACAATAGCTATACTTCCCTGCAGCATTATATCCATGTCACTGGCCATTCTCTACTAGATCTATTCGACTAACGTGTCCTCAATGTCACCTTCAGTGGAAGATATCGTCGCACTTCGCATTGCAGCTCGTATCTCACGGCATATCGGATACAAAGTCATACGCGAGGAATCTAAGCCCGAATCCACCGATCGGCCTTTGGCGATGCTCGCTGCTGGCTTGAGCGGCAGGCGGTGGGTGGTGACAGGCCGAGGGGGGGGTCGGGAGGCTGAGCGAGGCGTGTAGCGGCTCGCGGGGATCCATAGCTTGTTCGCCTCGGCGTCGTGGTCAGCGGATGCGGCCCCGGGTGGGCGGCGTCGCCTGCTGCGGGTGGGTTCAGGTGACGACTACGACGGCGCGCAAGCTGGCGAGGCAGGTTTCGAAGGCGTCGGCCCATGGCCAACGTTGCGGCAGGTGGAGGGTGCGGCGGCGCGCCGAGTTGGTCATGCGGCCGGGCATGGCCAGGTGGTGACGGCGGATGGTGTCGTTGGCGATGAGGGTTTCGCCTAGTCCGATGCGGCTGGTCCAGCGGGCCAGGTTGTGGGCGATCACATTCAGAGCGAGCCAGGCAGCGTTGGCCCCCTACTTTCTATTGGAGTCATGGACGGAAGACCTGCTCAGGAGGGTGATCCTGAGTGACCGACGTAAGTCACACAGCGTCCGCGGCCGGTGCGTGCGGAGCGAGGGGGTCACCTCGTGGACCGTTTCGGCGACCTTGGATGTGAGGGACGCCCATGGGCCTGTGATCAGCCTCGCGTATTCCGGACAGCTGGTTCGTGCTCTTCAGGCTGCCAAGTTGCGAGATAGGTACTCGTCATGGACCTCTTGTGGAGTCCGGTAACCGAGACCCGAATGCAACCTACGCCTATTATAGCGGAACTCGATGTACCGCACAATGTCTTTTCGGGCTTTCTCCCGGGTCGGGTACACGGTGCGGCTAACCCGCTCGTTCTTCAACGCAGCAAAGAACGACTCGGCCATCGCATTATCGTAACAAATGCCGGTCCGTCCGACCGACTGGCAGATATCGTAGCCAGCCAGATGCGTCGCGAACTCCTCGGACGTGTAATTGCTGCCGCGGTCAGAATGGAAGATCGCCCTCGGTGCTATGTCGTGGTCGGTGACCGCCATGTCGATCGCGGCGCAGATGAGAGGAGTCTTGTAGTTGTCGCCGGTCGCCCACCCGATGACCGCCTTGTGGTGACAGTCGATGACCGTGGCCAGATACAGCCAGCCCTCCCAGGTGGGGATGTAGGTGATGTCACCAACCATCTTCGTTCCCGGGGCAGTGGCCGTGAAGTCCCGGGCCACAAGGTCAGGGATTGGGCCTGCCGGTCCGCTCTCGGTCAGGTTGTGACGCCACGGGCGGGGCTGACAGGCCACCAGGCCCAGCTCACGCATCAAGCCCCGGACGAGCTCAGGACTGGCGTGCTCGCCCCAACGGGCCAACTGAGCGTGGACCCGCCGGTACCCGTAGGTGCCGTCAGAGTCGACGAACGCCTTGGCGATCGCCGCGGCCAACACCTCCCGCCTGGCCGCGGTGGCCGACAGGGGACGACCCCACCACTCGTAATACCCAGACTTCGACACCTGCAGCCATGAGCACATCTTCACGATCGTGTATTTCTTGGCCCCGCTGTCAGTGGTTGTCGCCTTCTCGCCGTCGATGAACTCGTAGCGAGCGATCACCGATACTCCTGGGCGAAGAAGGCCGCGGCTTTTCCCAAGAACTCCGACTTCAACCGCAGTTCTCGCACCTCGACCTCCAACTCCCGTAAACGAGCCCGCTCCGGCATCGACAACGGCGGCTCCTCACCAGCGTGAGCCTTCCGGTAAGCGGCCACCCAATTCCGCAGAGTCTGCTCGTTCACCGAAATCTCCCGAGCCACCTCAGGAACCGGCCGGGACTCGTCAATCACCATCTTCGACGCTTCTTCTTTGTATTCAAGAGAAAACGTTCTACGTTGCTTTGGCATCAAACTGGCTCTCTTCCTAAAAACAAACCTTAGTGGGTCTGCTGTCCGGAAGGCTCAAGGCGTCTCACTGTCCCCCGGAGCGGTTCAGATCGCTCATCAGCTCCCGGTTGATCGTCCGGGCCGCGTCGAGTGTGGCTGTGGACTCGGCAAGGCCGGCTTCGAGCTCGGTGAGTCGGCGTCGTAGGGCATGGTTCTCGGTCTCGAGCTCGGTGGCCCGGTCTTCGAGCTGGCCGACCAATGGGTTGGCAAGCCGGCCCCGTGCGATGTCGGCCGCCTCACCGAGCTGGTGGGCCACGCGGTCGCGCAGCACGGCGACCTCCACCCCGAGCTGGCGGGCTTGTTCGCGGGAGTTGGCCAGGTCGGCGCGCAGGCTCTGCTCGGTGACGAGCGAGCGGGCGGGCAGGCGCCAGGCCCGATCGGCACCGGCTTGGCGTTGGCGGTCGCGGGCGTCGCTGATCCGGCCGGCGAGGTCGTGGTCGGCGTAGAGGAGCCACACTGACACCGCCGCCCGGCAGGCCACCGCCGGGAAGCTGATCGTCTCTCCGGTCTTGACCATGGCCTCGAGGGTCTCGGCCGCCCGGCGTCGTTTGTCGAGGCTGTCGCGGCGGCGAGCGCGGCGCAAAGCGTCGCTGTTGTCGGTCATGGCCGTTGATCGCTTCGGCGTTGCCCGAACGCGACCGGGACCGACTGGCGGGCTTTTCGCAGGATCACCGCGGCCTCCTCGACGGCGTGGCGCTGGTCGTCGGGGAGCTCGGCGAGAAGTTGTTGGTGGGTGCGGATATGGTCGATGACGACGTCGAGCTGGCGGGTGACGCCCTCGATGAGCCAGTCGGCGGCGCCGGTGGCGGTCATCGCCTCGCGTTCGCGTCGCAGGTCGTCTGCGTAGGTGCTGAGGTTAGGCAGGTAGGAAGGATCGGACTCGAAATGGGGGCAGCCGGTGCACTGGTAGCGGATCGGGCAGGCCTGGCCGCCGGCTCGTACGTTGGTCGGCTCGGAGCATTTGCCCATGGGGACGGCCACCCAGCTCAGCTGCTCGGCCAGCGCGGCGGATCTGGACCGGCCTCCTCCGGAGGGGCGTGTGGTGCCCCGGTTGTCGACGGTGTGGCGCGCCAGCAGGTCCATGGCGTCACGCTTCTTGGTTTCGCCGACACGGTAGTAGCCCATGGTGGTGTCAATGCTGCGATGGTCCATGAGGTCTCGCAGGACCGGGGCGGGAACTCCTTGATCGGCCAGGGTTTGGGCGTAGGAATGCCGGAATGCGTGGGGGTGGATGGCGGAGCGGTCGAAGGGCACTGCCTGGCTTGGTGCACCGACGGGGCCGGCGTCGATGCTGGGGATGACAGTCACCCATTGTCGGATCCACTCGAAGATCTGGTGGGGTCGTAGGTGGATGAGACCGTCGGTGTTCTGGTTGGGCCGAGGTAGCAACCACAGTCGGTCCCTCGCGATGGCGGGGAACCGGGTGGTCACCCAGGCCTGCTGGGCGCTGATGGCCTCCACCAGCTCGGAGTCCGACAGCGGCAAACGCCTGCTCATCCGGCCCGCCTTGTGATTGTCGTAGATCAACACCGGCCGGCCGTGCTCGTCCACGTCGAGGCACTCCAGACGCAGGCTGGCCACCTCGCCGGCGCGACGGCCGGTGCCTTTCAGCAGCCTGTAGATCAGCACTGCCATCTCGGCGGACTGATCGCCCAAGACGCCCGTGCCGTGCCGAGTCGTTCCCCGGAAGTAGCCCGGGACAGCCCGCAGCAGATCGAGGTGCGCGTCGAGGCAGGCCACGACGTGGTCGGGCAGGGCCCGGCCCACCTCGCTGTCGTGGGGTGTCGGACCGGTGTCGCCGCGGCGGAAGGCGAACGTCGAGCCCAAGGTGGGCAGCAAACTCATCTCTCGGGCTTCTCGGAGAACCAGGGTGCAGTCCCGGATGATGCTGGTGGCCCGCGAGGCGCTGTAGGGCTGGCCTCGACGGGTCCGCAGCGAAGCTTGCCGCACCAAGAAGCGGTCGATGTCGGCACGCCCGAGAGCTTCGGGATCATGGCCGCCGCCCGGTCCGCTTGCCAGCACCGAGGACAGGAGCACCACAGCGTGAACCCGATGCTGGAGGGTCGACTCGGAACGCACGCCCACAGCGGCGGTGGCCGCCCAAGCCTTGGTGGCCTCCCGCAGCCAGTCCTGGCGGATCCCCGTGAAGTCGATGTGGCCGCAGCGCCCGAACAGTCGCAGGTCCCAGATGTCAGCGTGGCGTTCGACCTCGGGGTCTGCGTAGGCCAGGCCGACCCGGTCGATGACGAAGGCGGCGAAGTGGGCGTAGGTGTCGTTGCCCTCGAAGCCGGCGAGCTTGAATTCGGTCACCGAAGCGGCATCGGTCGCTCGAAGCTGGTCGGCGAAGACCCGCATCTCGCCGTCCCTGGCACGTATGTGTCCGGCCGCTCGACGGTCGATGCCGTAGAGCAGTTCGAGGCGGACCAGTTCGGTCAGGCCCCGCAGGCTGAGCACCCGGGCCGTGGCCGGCTGGGGAGCGCGGGCCGCCCAATCCTCGAACCTCCGGCTCGCCGGACGTCCATGGCGCCGCCAGGAGCGGTAGTGGCCGTCGCAGAGGCATATCTCCTTGTAGGCGGCCTCCAAGAAGCACGAGGCGACCACGCACGACCCGAAACCGGGCAACGGGCTGGCGCCCGCCAGGAACTCAGCGAAGGTGGCGCCGGCTCGCTCTCTGTGTCCCCACGCGGCGGCATGGGCGTGACACAACCGGCGGCTGTCGGCGGGCGGACGACTGCAGCGTCCGATGTCGTCGGCGACCAGGCAGGACTCCGGTGAGCAGCGCCGACGGATCCGTCGGGGCTCGCCGGTCGCCACCCACGCATCGATGCTCGAGGTATCCGACTCGCCCATCTCGAGCGCGTGGGAGCGACACAGCACGCCGGCGCCGTGTCGGTTGAGCGGGCAGTCGGCCACCACGCAGCCTTCCCGTCCGCTGATCCGCCCACCCGGGCGGGGGGTGAGCAGGAAGGTCTCGGGATCCCAGTCGCCATCAAAGTCGGCGTCAGCCACCAGCAACCGCATTCGTTCCAGCCGCCAGTCCGCTCCGACCGCCCGGATCTGGATCCGATCGCTGCGCTCCGCGGCGCTGCCCCCCGACCGTCGGCTCATTGCAGCGCCCCCCGGATCCGGGCGTGCCCGTCCACCGCGGCGCGCATGTCATCCCAGCGGGCATGCATGTAAACGTCGCTCGAGGCAACCGAGGCGTGCCCCAAGAGCTCCTTGACCAAAGCCGGGTCCTTGGTTGCCAGCGCCACCTCAGAAGCAAAACTGTGACGGCACATGTGAGGCCGAGCCCGGAAACCCACCTTGGCCGACAAACGCACGAAGAGCCGCTCGACAGTGTCGGGCCGCAACGCGCGTCCCAGCGGCGCCCGCCACAAGTTGACCAACAGGTAGTCGCTGCCGGCCGCCTCCGCCACCGCGTCTCGCTCGACCCGCCAGGCGTTGTGTGACCACACCAGGTCTCGGGCCACCGGGACGACCCTCGGGTAGATCGACTTCGCCAGCGCCCCGTTCTCGTTGTCTTCCCGACGCACGACGTGCAGGTGGGCACCAGCCACCTGGCAGCCGAGATGCACCGAGAAAGGCACGAGGTGCAGGTCCGACAGGCGCAGACCGCACAGCTCCGCCACCCTCAGCCCGGTGGCGTAGAGCGCCTCGACGACGAAGCGGTCCCGGGCGTTGGCGCATGCCCTGACGAGAGCAGCGACCTCCTCGCCGCTCAAGGTCACCGCCGCCAGCCGCACCCCTCGCCGTCGCACCCGGCGCCGCTCGACCACCGGGTGCCCGGTGCGCTCTCCACGGTCCCAGCCGGCCGGCACGAAGCGCAGCTCCCGTCGAGTGCTCAACGCCTCGGCCACAACGGCGTCGGTGATCCCCCGCGACGCCAGGAACCGCACGAACTCCACCACCACGACCAAGATCCCATCCACGGTGCCTGCCGATCGGGCCGGCCCGATCGCCACCACCGTCGGGTCGGGCGCCCGGCGCCTGTCACGCCCGGAGCGATGCTTGCGCGACGGGGTGCGCTCCAGCCAGCGAGCAAAAGCCGCCAGCTGCTCCACGCCTGGCGAGCCATCGTCTGCCCCGACCGCCGCCGCCCAGGTCAGCCACAGGGCCAGACGACCAGCGTAGGTGCGGGCGGTGCCCGCGGAGCGGCCCTCGCCGTCCACGAGCAGCCGCAGGTACTCACCGGCCCGGCGATGCTCCACGTAGCGGTCATCGACCACCGTCCATCCCTGCCGTCCGTCGATCGGTGACACCGTCTGCTGCGCCCAGAACTCCATGGGCTCGAACGTACGTTCCACCTGTGACAGTCAGACCAAGAGAACCCACGCGCCACAAGCAGATCAGGCCCTAACTCCGGTGTGCCAAAGGCCCCCGACGACTCCAATAGAACGAAGCGCCCGGAGGGCAGATGGTTCAATCCGACTCCGTATTTGAGGTCGCGGATGGTGTTCTCGATCTCGGCGTGGCGGCGGTGATCGGCTTCGAGGTCGAGCATCTCGCCGGCGCGGTTGGTGATGAAGGCGTGGTAGGAGAACTCGGTGAACAACGCCAGTTGACTGCCGGGGGTGGGGCGCACCCGGCGCACGATCAGCCGGCAGGGTCGGCCCTTGGAACCGAAAGGCCGGTAGGTGGTCTCAGCCACCGCGGCGCCGTCGAGGAAGTACGGGATCGGCAGCCACGCCGCATCGTCGATGGCCGCGATGGCGGAGTGGATGGCGCCTTTGTGGAGCTTGGCGGTGATCGAGAAACGAACATTCGCGCTGACACAGGCGTCGACGACGTTGCGGCTGTAGAAGCCCGAGTCCGCCCGCAAAACCAGCGCCCCGGTGGCCCCGGCGGCACGCACCCGGTTGAACGTCTCGGTCAGAAACCCGGCCGCCCCCCGGCCCGCATGGGCGTTGCCGCCCCGCAGCCGGGCGTGCACGACATCGCCAGTGCGCGCCATCACCGCGAACAGCGGGTGATAGCCGCGCACATGGTTGTAGGTGAACTTGGTCCCGCCCTGCTTGGCCAGCCCGTAGGTCTCGCAAATGCTCGAGTCCACATCAATGGTGACCGGGGCGTGGCGGGGGCCCGCGCCACCAGACCATGCCCGGCGCAACAGCTCGCCGGCCGCCTTGTCCAGCTGACGGCAATGACCCCAGGTGAAACTTCTCAAGAAGGTGCCGAGGGTCGAGGGGGCCAACACCGCATGTCCCAACACCGCCTGCGTGGCCCCCGCCCGCAGCACGTCGCAGTCATCGATCGAGTCGCCGCCGGCCAGCGCCGAGTGGATCACCGTCATCGCCTTATGCCCGACATTGGCCCGTCCCGGGGCGTCGCCCAAGTCGACGTTGGTCTCGAACAGCTCTCGCAGCCCCAAGTGCTGGGCCAGGGTGGCCGGGGCGATCAGACCGGCGTTGGCGACCAGCCGTCCGTCGTCGAAGGTCACGCCGATGCGGTCCAGGCTGTGCGATGATGGCATCGAAAAGGTGCTCCCGACTCGACGGCTGAATGTGGCTTCGCAACCAACATTCTCCCAGGTCAGGGGCACCATTTCGCGGATACGCGACCCCCCAAACAGACCCGTCTACCGGTGGATTCGGGCTAAGCATGAATTGTGACGATGTGAGGCTAATTGATCCCTCGTAACGAGGGGGGCCCGGCTCCTCGGCTGCGGTGGCGTGACGCGGGAGAATTTCCGGAGCTGGCCCTGGCAGATCGGCGGCCCGTAAGCCAGTCGACCGGATTGGAGGAAAGTGAGGCAAGTTCAAATCCGGCCCAGCGCCACCAGAACACGCAGGAGGATTCAGGGTTGGCCGGCGGCTGCGGCGGTGGTGCCACCTGCGGTCCGCCGGCGACACAGCGTGCACTTCGAGCGCTCCGATCAACTCCTCAACCGGCTCAAGGCCTCCGGGCTCGACAACTCCCACGACGCCGAGATCCGCAAGCTCATCCGAGTGCACCTGCTCATCCTCGACGAGCTATGCCTCAGCGCCCTCGACGCCACCGACACCGCCGACCTGTATGAACTGGTGGTGGAACGACACCGCCAAAGCGCCACCATCGTCACCTCGAACCGGGAGCCCGTTGAGTGGCTGGCTCTCATGGCCGACGGCCTCCTCGCCCAATCCGCCATCGACCGCCTCCAGTCCTCCGCCTACGAATTAGTCCTCGACGGCGACAGCTACCGCCGACGCCAGAAGCCCACCCCCGGCGCTCCTCCACAGCCCCCGCCCGTCCGCCGGCGTCGACGCGCTTGACCGCCGCCGCTTTCGGCCGCCATGATCCTCACGTCGACGCTGGAGGCGCCCCGGACCCGGTCCCATGCCACTAGCGGAGAGGTGGTCCCTTCACGCTGGCGGGCGACACCATCATGGAGCGGTAGCGTCGAGGGACCGGTGGAACCAGCCAGTGGTGCGTGGCGATGTAGCGCGGACCGGACTGTGCGGCTCCCGTTCCTCCAGCGGTTGGCGTGACGGGCCCGGTCATGGGAGCGCAGCCGTTGCCATCGAGGGGTGCCAGCTCCGCGGTGCCGGGTCATGACCGAACCCCATGCAGCGCCTCGGCGTCCCGGGATGCCCGGAAGCGGGAGACGGCATGACGGGCGGACGGCGCCGGAAAGGATGGTCGGCAGTATGCGTGCCGCCACGCCCACGAGTGCGGCCGCCGCGATGGGAGGTCACCGAAGGACGAGATCGGGGGGTCAACCCGGACAATTGGGGCGGCACCTCCTCGTTGGTGCCGTTCTCTTGTCACAAGAGTTCGATGTGCTGACGTGAAATAGTTATAGTGCCCGCCTGCACCAGCCGAGAGGGGCTGGTCCGACAGGGGGTTCATCGAACGGTGAAGCACATCAGGCATCGTGGCGCCAGTCTCATGGCTGTCGGCCTGCTCGTCGCATTGGTTGCCGGATGCGGCAGCTCGTCGAAGACCTCGACCAGCGGTACGACGGCGGGGAGCGCGGCCACCTCGGGCGGCGCCACTGCCCCGAAGGGGTCACCGATCAAGATCGGGTTCGTCTGCACCTGCACCGGTCCGTTCGCCTCGTCGACCGCGAACGTCGAGACCCCGTACAAGGCGTGGGCGTCGTCGGTGAACGCCAGCGGCGGGATAAACGGCCACCCGGTGGTGGTGGACTACAAGGACGACGCCGGCAACCCGGGCACGTCGCTGTCGGAGGTCCAGTCCTTCGTGAGCAGCGACCACGTCATCGCCGTGGTCGACGCCAGCAACGACGACGCGGCGTGGGCCAGCTACGTCTCCCAGCAGAACATCCCCGTGGTCGGCACCACGACATCGACCCAGCCGATGTTCACCAACCCCGACTTCTACCCCGAGGGCCAGACAGAGGACTCACTCTTCCCGGCCCTGATAGGCGGGGCCAAGAAGCTCGGCGCCACCAACACGGGCCTCATCTACTGCGCCGAGGCGGTCCAATGTCAGCAGGGGGTGGCGCCCTTCAAGCAGACGGCAGCGGCGGAGAACGTCCCGCTCGTGTACAACGCCTCCATCTCGGCCACCGCCCCGAACTACACCGCCCAGTGCCTGGCGGCCAAGCAGAACGGGGTGAAGGCGCTGTTCGTCGGTGACGCCATCACCGTGGTCGAGAAGGTCTTCTCCGACTGCGACGCCCAGGGCTTCGACCCCATCTCCCTCCAGGACGGCGAGAACCTGGCACCGGCGTTTTTGAACGCCACGACCATCAAGTCCAACAGCATCGTCGAGGTCCCGAACCTGCCGTACTTTGCCACCACCCCGGCCGTCGCAGCCATGAACTCGGCCCTCGACAAGTACTTCCCCGGGTTTCGGGCCAAGGAGCTCGCCGAGCTGCCGATGGAGTCGTGGGTGTCGGGCCAGATGCTGGAGGCGGCCGCCAAGGCGGGGAACGTGGGCGCCAACGGGTCGACACCGACCGCCGCCCAGCTGACGGCCGGGCTGAACTCGTTCAACGGAGAGACGCTCGGTGGCTTGGCCCCGCCGTTGACCTTCGCCGCCGGCAAGCCGCACACTGTGGACTGCTGGTACCTGGTCACGATCAAGGGCGGGGCGTTCGCCACGCCCTACGGTCTGGCTCCCACCTGCGTGAACAGCTAGCCCACTCGACAGCGCCGGGGGGACGGCTCTGGGCCGCCCTCCCGGTTGCGTGGACCTGAGGACCATCACCCATGAGTGACTTTCTTCCCTTCATCGTCATCGGGCTGGCCACAGGGGCCGTCTACGGCCTGGCCGGGACCGGTCTGGTCCTGACCTACAAGACCTCGGGCATCTTCAACTTCGCCTACGGATCCGTTGCGGCCCTGGCCGTGTTCCTCTTCTACTTCCTCCACACGCTGCATCACGTCCCGTGGCCGGTCGCCGCCGCCATCTGCCTGTTCGTGATGGCGCCGATCGCCGGGCTCGGCCTCGAGCTGCTGGCCCGCATCCTGGAGCCCGCCGGCGCCACCTTGAAGGTGGTGGCCACCGTCGGGCTGATCCTGCTGATCGAGGGAATCGGCCTGCTGTGGCACAAGACGAATCCCCCAACCGTCCCGAACTACCTGCCCCAGAGCACCGTACGCATGGTCGGCGTCAACATCACCGTGGCCCAGATCATCCTCTTCGTCATCTCGGTGGTGGCATCCGGGCTCCTCTACTACTTCTTCCGGTCGGTGCGCCTCGGCATCGCCATGCGCGGCGTGGTGGACAACCCCGACCTGGTCTCCATGAGCGGCGAGAACCCCGTCCGGGTCCGGCGCTATGCCTGGATCATCGGCACGTTCTTCGCCTCCCTGGCCGGGCTCCTGCTCGGGCCGACCCAGCAGCTCGACGCCACTGCGCTCACCACCCTGATCTTCGCCGCCTTCGGCGCCGCCGCCATCGGCTACTTCTCCAACCTCCCGCTGACCTTCCTCGGCGGGCTGCTCCTCGGCGTCGCCGGCGCCCTCGTCGACAAGTACTCGGCCACCATCTCCTGGATCGGTGGCCTGCCCCCCAGCCTCCCATTCCTCGTGCTCTTCGTGGTCCTCGTCGTCACGCCCCGAGCCCGTCTGGCCGAGCGGCGCCTCGTGCACGCCCTCCCGGTCCGCAAGGCGTGGCACGCCCCCGCCCGCGTCCGCTTCGGGACGGGCGCCATCGCCGTCGCCGTCTTCGCGGTGCTGCCGATCTTCGTCGGCAGCCACATCTCGGTGTGGTCGGCCACCCTGATCGACATCATCCTCTTCCTGTCGCTCGGCCTCCTGGTGCGCACATCGGGGCAGATCTCCCTCTGCCACCTGGCGTTCGCCGCGGTCGGCGCTGCCGCGTTCGGTCACTTCTCCAGCGGCCTCGGCCTCCCCTGGCTAGTGGCGGTGGTGCTGGCCATGTTGATTGCCATCCCGATCGGCGCGGTCGTCGCCATCCCCGCCATCCGCCTGTCCGGCGTGTTCCTGGCCCTGGCCACCCTCGGTTTCGGGATCATGCTCGAAGAGCTCTTCTACACGCGCAAGATCATGTTCGGCCCGACGTCCCTGGGCATCAGCACGCCCCGTCCCGGGATCAGCATCGGGTCGTGGCACATGGGTACCGACAAGGGCTTCTACTACGTGCTGCTGATCGCCGCGGTAGGAACCGTTGCCGTGGTCACCGCCATCCAGAAGGGCCGCCTGGGCCGGCTGCTCGGTGCCCTGGCCGACTCCCCGGTGGCGTTGGAGACCCACGGGGCCACCTCCAACGTGATCCGGGTCCTCGTCTTTTGCATCTCCGCCAGCCTGGCGTCGCTCGCCGGAGCGCTCACGGCCATGCTCTACCACTTCGGCGTGGGCACCTACTTCGCGTCGTTCACGTCGCTCACCCTGGTCGCCCTGGTGGTCATCGTCACCGTCGGCGATCCCTGGTTCGCCGTCATCGCTGCCCTCGGCTACGCCGTCGTGCCCGGCTACCTGACGATCGCCAGCATCAACACATACCTGGAGATGCTCTTCGGCCTCTTCGCGGTCACCGCCGCCATCGGCGCCAATGGTCTGACCGTCCCCCAGGCCGTCCGGGTCGCGCTCGACCGGCTGGGCGGCCGCCAGGCCGAAGCCGACGTCCCAGTCACCGCCGTCCGGGCCGAAGGCGCGCCCCGGCTCGCGGTGCGACCGGCCGGCTCGGGCCTGGCCGTGCGCGACCTGTCCGTCCACTTCGGTGGGGTGCGAGCCGTCGATGCGGTCAGCCTGCAGGCTCCGGCCGGCCGCATCACCGGCCTGGTCGGCCCCAACGGTGCCGGCAAGACCACCACCTTCAACGCCTGCTCGGGACTGTTGCGCCCGACCAGCGGCCACGTGACGCTCCACGGCAGCGACGTCACCACCCTCGGTCCGTCCGGCCGGGCCCGGCGGGGCCTGGGACGCACCTTCCAACGGACTGCCCTGTTCGATTCGCTGACTGTGCGCGAGAACATCGAGCTGGGCCGAGAAGCCTCCCTGGCCGGTCGCAGCCCCCTGGCCCAGATGGTCAGCGGTCCCGGGCAGCGAGCCACCGTGGCCGCGGCGGCCGCCGAGGCCATGGAGATCACCGGGACCGGCCGCCTGGCGGGCCTGCAGGCCGGACTGCTCCCCGCCGGGCAACGCCGGATGGTCGAGCTGGCCCGCACCCTGGCCGGTCCCTTCGACATGTTCCTGCTCGACGAGCCGTCGTCGGGGCTCGACGCCGCTGAGACGGAGCGCTTCGGCGAGATCCTGATCCAGGTGGCCGCCGAGCGAGGCGCCGGCATCCTGGTGGTGGAGCACGACATGTCGCTCGTCCGCCAGGTCTGCAGCCACATCTACGTCCTCGACTTCGGGCAGCTCATCTTCGAGGGCTCGCCCGACGAGATGCTGCAGAGCGACGTGGTCCGCACCGCCTACCTGGGGTCCGAGGGAGCCGAGCTGGACCAGGTCACCGCCGACGAGCTCCCGGAGCTGGCATGAGCGACCCGACCCCCGACACCGTGCAGTCCGACACCGTGCAGTCCGACACCGTGCAGTCCGACACTGTGCAGTCCGACACCGTGCAGTCCGACACCATGCAGTCCGACACCGTGCAGTCCGACACCGGGCAGCCGATCTTGGAGCTGACCGACATCACCGCCGGCTACGGCGACACCGTCGTCCTGCGCGACGTCTCGCTGCGCGTGGGGCCGTCCAGCGTGGTTGCCCTGCTCGGACCCAACGGCGCCGGCAAGACGACGCTCCTGCGCACCGCCTCGGGATTCATCACCCCGAGTGGCGGCCGGGTCCACTTCGCCGGTGCCGACGTCACGGGCCACGCCGCCCACACCCTGGCCAAGGCCGGCCTGTGCCACCTGCCGGAAGGTCGTGGCATCTTCCCGTCGCTCAGCGTCCGCGACAACCTGGTCCTGCAGTCCCCCCGCGGCGCGGTCGACCAGAGCATCGAGATGGCCGCCACCACCTTCCCGATCCTCGGCCGCCGACTGGGCCAGACCGCAGGCAGCCTCAGCGGTGGCGAACAGCAGATGCTGGCCCTCGTCCGCGCCTACGTGTCGAACCCGAAGCTGGTCGTCGTCGACGAGGCCTCGCTCGGCCTGGCCCCACTGATGGTCGACCAGATCTTCGACGCCCTGCGCCGGATCGTGGCCGGCGGTGCGTCCCTGCTGATCGTCGAGCAGTACGTGACCAGGGCGCTGGACCTGGCCGACACCGCCTACCTGCTCAGCCGGGGCCAGGTGGTCTTCGCCGGGCCGGCTTCCGAGCTCGACGGCGAAGGTGTCTTCGAGCGCTACCTGGGCATCGGCGCCACCTAGCCGGAGCTAGACCGGCTCGTCCTCCGCCACCGTCGGCAGATCGATGTGCACCAGGGTCCCGCCGCCGGCGGGGGTCGAGAGCCCGACGGTGCCCCCATGGGCCGCCACCACCTGGCGGACGATGGCCAAGCCCAGGCCCGACCCCGGCAACGACCGGGCGGCGTCGGCCCGGTAGAAGCGGTCGAACACCCGAGGCAGGTCCTCGGCGGCGATGCCGGGCCCGTGGTCGCGCACCTCGAGCGACCACAGGGCCCCGCGTCGCAGCACCACTTCGACGGTCCCGTTCGGTGGGCTCCACTTGGCCGCGTTGTCCAAGACGTTGAGGATGGCCCGCTCCAGCAGTGCCGGGTTGGTCCGAACCAGCCCGGCGTCGGCCGACACCGCGAAGGCGACCGAGACGGCCCGCCGTCGCGCCCGCTCCACCGCCCGGCCCACGATCTCGTCGAGGCGGGCCTCCATGGGCTCGGCCTCCTGCTCGTCCTGTCGGCCCAGCTCGACGATGTCGCCGATCAGGGTCGTCAGCTCCTCCAGCTGCCCGCGAACGTCGCCGAGCAGATCCGCCCGGTCGGTTGCAGGCAGGTCCTGCACGCGCATCAGCACCTCGATGTTCGTCCGCAGGCTGGTGAGCGGGGTGCGCAGCTCGTGGCCGGCGTCCGACACCAGCTGGGCCTGCTGGCGGCGGGAGGCGCTCAGGGCATCGAGCATGGCGTTGAAGGCGTGGGCCAGGCGAGCCAGCTCGTCGTCGCCTTCCTCGGTGATGTTGGCGTCCAGCTGCTGGGTGGCGGCCACGTGCTCCGCGGCACCCGTCAGGCGGATCACCGGACGGATGGTGGCCCGCCCGACCACGTAGCCGAGCCCCACGGCCACCGCGATGCCGGCCAGGGCCACCAGCAGCAGGATCAGCCGCAGGTCCCGCAGGGTGTGGGTCAGGTCGCCCAGCGGGTGCAGGATCATCACCGCCACACCCTGGCCCGTCGCCGTCTGGCCGATGGGGAAGCTGAGCACCCGGTACGGTCCCGAGGAGGTCGACACGTTGTGGGTGACCACGGTGCCGGTCCCCGCCGGGTCGGTGGCCGAGTGAGCCGCAGCCAGGTCGGCCTTCGTGCGAGGAACGGTATTGGCGGCCGGCGGTGGGCACTGGGCGACGTTCAAGCTGGACGCCAGCACGTCGCCGGTCGAGGAGATCAGCTGCGTCTGGTCGCCCTGACGGCCGAGGAAGAGCAGGAACGACTCCTTGCGCCTGACGAAGTCGCAGGCGTTGGTCTGGGCCGGCGCCGGCGTGGCGCTGATCCGCTGCTCGGCCGAGTGGAGGTCGGTGTCGACCGAGCGGTACAGCTGGCGGCTGACCGCCACATAGGACGCCAGCGTGGCCAGGGCCACGGTGACGCCGACGGCCAGGGCCACCAACACGCTCAACCGGGTGCGGAAGCTGGTCCGCCGCGCCCACGCGACCATCCTCGCCCGCCTTCTCGGTGTCAGTCCTGGTGCGGCAGACGGAGCACGTAGCCCACGCCGCGCACCGTGTGGATCAGGCGGGGTTCGTCGTCGGCCTCGGTCTTGCGTCGCAGATAGCCGACGTACACCTCGAGGCTGTTGGAGTTCGCACCGAAGTCGTAGCCCCACACCCGGTCGAAGATGACCTCGCGTGGCAGCACCTGGCGGGCGTTCCGCAGGAGGAGCTCCAGCAACAGGAACTCGGTTCGCGTCAGCTCGATGCGCCGCCCGCCGCGACGCACGTCGCGGGTACCGGGATCGAGCGACAGGTCGGAGAAGCGGAGGACCTCGTTGTCGGACAACGGCGCGCTGCGGCGGAGGAGGGCTCGGATCCGGGCCAGCAGCTCCTCCAGGGAGAACGGCTTGACCAGATAGTCGTCGGCACCAGCGTCGAGCCCGGCGACGCGCTCGTCGACCGCGGCGCGCGCCGTGAGCAGCAGCACCGGAACCGCGTCACCGGCGCTGCGGAGCCGGCGACAGACCTCCAGGCCGTCCATGCGTGGCATGGCCACGTCGAGGACCAGCGCGTCGGCCGGGCGTTGGGCGTGGGCCGCCAACGCCGCCGTGCCGTCCTCGGCCACGTCGGTCTCGTATCCCTCGAACCGCAACGCCCGGTCCAGGGCCTGGCGCACCGCGGGTTCGTCGTCGACCACCAGCACTTTCACGGACCCATTGTGGCGGACGGTCCTGAGAATGGACTGAGACGTCACGACGGCCCGGATAACGACACGGTCGACGCCCGATACCGTCCCCGGGGTGACCTATCCACCCGCCGAACGCCTCGACGTCAGCGACGTCCTCCACGGGGTGACCGTCGCCGATCCCTATCGATGGTTGGAGGACCCGGCGGCGCCACCGACGCGCGCCTGGTCCGAGGCGCAGGATCGGCAGTGCGCGGCGTGGCTGGCCGGCCTCACCGGCCGGGCGGCGCTGCGCGCCCGACTGACCGAGCTGGTGCCCAGCTACGTCAGCCCGCCTCTCGTGATGGGCGTGCGACGCTTCTGGACCGAACGCGCCCCCGGGCAGGACCATGCCGTCCTGCTCGTCGCCGACGACGCGGGGGAGCGGACCCTCGTCGACCCCAACGCCCTCAGCGCCGACGGCACCGTCACCCTCGACGGCTGGTCGCCGTCCATCGAGGGCGACCGGCTGGCCTACCAGCTGTCCGAGGGTGGCGACGAGGAGAGCCGCATCCGGGTGCTGGACGTGGCCACCGGCCGGACCGTCGACGGCCCGATCGACCGGACCCGGTACAGCCCGGTGGCGTGGCTACCGGGCGGTGATGCCTACCTCTACGTCCGTCGCCTGGCCCCCGACCAGGTCCCGGCCGGAGAGGCCGCCTACCACCGCCGGGTGTGGCTGCACCGGGTGGGTGCCGATCCGGAGAACGATGTGCTGGTGTTCGGGGAGGGCGTGGCGCCCACCGCCTACCTCGGGGTGTCGGTGCCCGACGACGGTGCCTGGGTGGCGGTGACCGTCAGCCTCGGCACGGCGCCGCGCAACGACCTGCACCTGGCCCGCCTGGCCGGCGCCGACCCTGCCGCCCTGGACTGGCGACCGGTGCTGGTGGGCGCCGACGCCGCCGCCTGGCCCCACTTCGACCGCCGCAGCCGGCTCTGGATCCTCACCGACCTCGACGCGCCGTGCCGGCGCCTCTGTGCCACCGACCCGGCTGACGCCGCACCCGGGCAGTGGACGACGGTGGTGGCCGAGGACGCCGACGGTGCCGTGCTCGAGGACTTCGCCCTCGCCGGCGACGCCCTGGTGGTCCTCCACAGCCGCCACGCCATCTCCGAGCTCACCGTCTGCGACCGATCGACGGGCGTCGCCCGCCACGCGGTGGCGCTGCCCGGTCCCGGCTCGGCCGTCCTCGCCGGCCGACCGGACGAAGGCGCCGGCCTGTGGATCGGCTACACCGACCACGTCACTCCCTTCGCCGTCCTCGCCCTGGACCCATTGACGGCCTCGCTCGCCCCCGACGGAACCCGCAGCCAGGGCGGCCAGATCCCGAGCGAGACGTCCGACGCCACCCCGGCCGCCTTTGCGCAGCGGGGCACCTACCGATCGGCGGACGGCACCGAGGTCACCATCACCGTCGTCGCACCGGCCCGCCAACCCGACCGACCCCGGCCCGCGATCCTCTACGGCTACGGCGGGTTCAACGTCCCCATGACCCCGGCCTACTCCTCCTCCATCCTGGCCTGGGTCGACGCCGGCGGGGTCTGGGCCGTCGCCAACCTGCGCGGCGGTTCGGAGGAGGGCGAGGCCTGGCACCGCGATGGGATGCGCCAGCACAAGCAGCATGTCTTCGAGGACGCCGAGGCGGCGGCGGCGTGGCTGATCGCCGAGGGGTGGACGACCACCGAGCAGCTCGCCATCATGGGTGGTTCGAACGGGGGCCTGCTCGTGGGCGCGGCGATCACTCGCCAGCCGTCGACCTGGGCGGCCGCAGTGTGCTCCGCGCCGCTGCTCGACATGGTCCGCTACGAGCGCTTCGGTCTGGGTGCCACCTGGAACGACGAGTACGGCACGGCCGACGACCCCACTGAGCTGGGATGGCTCCTCGGGTACTCGCCCTATCACCACGTGAACGAGGGCGTCGCCTACCCGGCGGTGCTGTTCACCGTCTTCGACGGCGACACCCGTGTCGATCCGTTGCACGCCAGGAAGATGGCCGCCGCCCTCCAGTGGGCCACCTCGGCCGACCCGGCCCGGCATCCGATCCTGCTCCGCCGCGAGGCCGATGTCGGCCACGGCGCCCGCTCCGTTCGTCGCACGGTGGACCTGGCCGCGGACCAGCTGGCCTTCCTCGCCGATCAGTTGGGCCTGGACCTTCGCCGGTCCTGAGGCCCCCGGCCGCTCCGGCCCTCCCGCGGCTCTCGCGGCGATATGGGCCGGGGTCGCCCGGTGCCGACAGTAAGCTTGCCCGGCCATGTCCCGAGCCTCTATCGAGCGCCGACTCTTCGACCTCGCCCAGCGGATGGTGCGCGCCCGCGAGGAGCTGGCGGTGATCGACGAGCAGCTGGCCGCCCTGAACGATGCGGCCGACGACGCTCGCATCCGGGCCCTGGTGTCCGAGACGCCCATGGCCGAACGTGAGCACGCCGACGCCCAACGGCACGCCGACGCCATGGCGCGCTCGCGGACGACGGTCGTCACGAGCATCACCGAGATGCAAGACGCCCAGAACGAGCTGCTGGACCGGCTGGTCGGCGAACCCGGTCGATGACCGCCACATCCGGCGGCGGCCCCACCCGGACCCCTCGTCTCACCCGGACCCCTCGTCTCACCCGGACCCCTCGTCTCACCCGGACCCCTCGTCACACCCGTACAGCAGAGGAGCGCGGCCCATGGCTGTTCGTGTCGTGATCGCAGAGGACGAAGCCATCGTCCGCCTGGACCTCAAGGAGATCCTGGAGGAGGAGGGATACGACGTGGTCGGCGAGACCGGCCGCGGCGACGAGGCCGTCGAGCTGGTGCGTGCCCATCGCCCCGAGCTGGCCATCCTCGACATCAAGATGCCCGGTGCCGACGGGCTCACCGCCGCCCGGCAGATCACCAGCGACCGCCTGGCCGCCGTCCTCATCCTCACCGCCTTCAGCCAGCGGGACCTGATCGACCAGGCCCGCCAGGCCGGCGCCTTGGCCTACCTGGTGAAGCCGTTCCAGAAGAGCGAGCTGTTGCCCGCCATCGAGATCGCCCTCGGTCGCTTCGACGAGATGAAGGCCCTCGACGACCAGGTCAAGGGCCTGGAGGAGCGCCTGGAGGTCACCAAGCTGGTGAACCGGGCCAAGGGCATCGTCCAAGACGAGCTGGGCTGGCAGGAGCACGCCGCGTTCAGCTGGATCCAGCAGACCGCCATGCGCGAGCGGACCAAGATGGGCGACATCGCCCGGGCCGTCATCGACGACGGACTGCGGCCGCCCGCCGAGTAGCCGACCGCAGGCGGCGGGGGTCGGTAGCCCGCGCCGGGCGAGCGGACGTGCCGGTGGTGCGTCGGTGGCCGGCGGCGGGGGTGGCCGATGGGGGGGCCGGGCGGCTGAGTGCGCCGGGACGGGCGGCTGGGCCTCATCGTTCGCGCGTTAGCCCAGGAACGTCCCTGGGCTAACGCGCGAACGATGACGACGAGCCCGGTGGGGATCGCCATCAGCGCCCCGGGCCGGCGGCCGATAGCGGGCGGCGAGCAGCGATCAGCCGGCTGCGACCGGCGGCGACCGGCAGGCGGGCAGGGCAGCAGGACCCGGCGGCAAGCCCGAGACGGTGCTTGCGGCGAGGGCCTGCCAGGGGGACCAGCTGCCAGGGGGACCAGCTGCCAGGGGGCCAGCCGCCAGACCAGAGAACGTTCAGGCGGCGGCGACGAACAGCTGGTTGGCGAGACTGGGGCCGAGGGAGATGGAGTGGTCGCCCAGGTTCAGCGTCAGCGTGCCGTCGGGGGCCCGGGACGACACGGTGGCCTCGCAACCGGGCACGAAGCCGTGAGCGGAGAGGTAGCCGAGCAGCTCGGTGTCGATCTCCACCTGCTCGGTGACGCGGGCCAACCGGATGCGGTCACCGCTGGCGGCCTGGCCGAGGGCGGTGAGGATCTCCTCGACCGGGCGAGCGCCGGGGATGGGGTTCCCGTGCGGGCAGGTGCGGGGGTGGTCGAGGAGCTCGATCAGCCGCTCCTCGACCTCTTCGGAGATGACG
Organism: Acidimicrobiales bacterium; assembly: GCA_965276635.1. Taxonomy (GTDB): domain Bacteria; phylum Actinomycetota; class Acidimicrobiia; order Acidimicrobiales; family Palsa-688; genus CBDIBC01. The sequence goes on from CBDIBC010000004.1 coordinate 372,777, forward strand.
TGCTCCCATCGGCAGGCCTCGCCGTGGGCTTTTTCCCAGGGCAGGCCGATGATGTCGGTGAGGAGGCGTTCGGCCAGGCGGTGCTTCCTGACCACGCTCTCGGCCAGGCGCCGGCCGGTGGGGGTGAGGCGTAGGGTCCGGGCGTCCATCGACACGTAGGCGTCGTCCACCAGACGGTGGACCATCTCCGACACCGCGGGCGCAGAGTGCACCAGCCGCTCGACCAGGCGCGCCTGGATGACGGGCACGCCCTCCTCCTCCAGCTCGTGGATGGCCTCGAGGTACTCCTCGACCGGAGGATGGAAGCCGTCGGACACGGTGCGAGCCTACCCGGGGTGGGGGTGATGAGGGCCGGTTCCGGCGGGTCGGCGGGTGTCTAGCATCGCAGCCGTATGGCCACCTTGATGCTGCTCGACGGCAACTCACTCACCTACCGGGCGTTCTTCGCCTTGCCGACGGACATGGCGACCGCGTCCGGGCAGGTGACCAACGCGGTCTTCGGGTTCACGTCGATGTTGGTCAACCTGCTGAAGGATCATCGTCCCGACGAGCTGGTGGCCACGTTCGACCGGCCAGAGCCCACGTTCCGTCATCACATGGTGCCGGACTACAAGGGGGGCCGGAACGAGACCCCCGACATCCTCCGCCAGCAGATGGGCCTGGTGCGCCAGCTGCTCGAGACCCTTCACGTGCCGATCGTGGAGCTGTCCGGCTACGAGGCCGACGACCTGATCGCCACCCTGGCGACCGAGGGTGCGGCCCGGGGCGACGATGTCATGGTGGTGACCGGTGACCGGGACGCCTACCAGCTGGTGCACGATCCGCATGTCCGGGTCCTGTACAACCGCCGGGGCGTGTCGGACTACGTGCTCTACGACGAGGCTGGCATCGAGGCGCGCACGGGGGTGACGCCCGAGCATTATCCGCAGTACGCGGCGCTGCGCGGCGATCCGTCGGACAACCTGCCGGGTGTCCCGGGCGTCGGGGAGAAGACGGCAGCCAAGCTGATCAACACCTACGGGGATCTCGACGGCATCTTCGCCCACCTCGACGAGCTGACCCCGAAGCTGCGGGAGAACCTCGGGTCGGCGGAGGAGACGGTCCGGCGCAACGCCACGGCCACGCCGCTGGTCAGGGACGTGCCGCTCGACGTCGACATGAGTGGGGCCGCGGTGGGTGGCTGGGATCGCGAGGAGCTGCGCCGCCTGTTCGACTTCTTGGAGTTCCGCACGCTCTGGGATCGTTTCCTGGAGGCGACGGAGGGCTCGGAAAAGGGGAGCGGTGAGGCGGTCGCCATCGGCGATCGCCTGGAGCTGGACCTGCGGCGCCCCGAGCGCGATGAGCTGTTGTCCCGCATCGCAGCATGGAGTGCCACCAACGCCGGCCTGGCCGTGGCCGGGGCGTGGGCCGGCCGAGAGGGCCGCAGCGCGCTGGAGGGGTTGGCCCTGGCGCCTTACCCGCCAGGGGATGGACCGGTAGAGGTCGTGTGGGCGGGCGAGGAGGTGGTGGCCGAGCTGGAGGTGTTGGATGCCCTCCGGAGCCTGCTCGGGGCCGGGGTCGCGGAGATCTCGGCCCACGACGCCAAGGCGCTGATGCGTGGCTTGTCGGTGCTCGGCGTCGACTTCGCCGACCTGCAGCTGGACACGGCGATCGCCGCGTACCTGGTCGACCCAGCGGGCGACCAGTACCTGCTGGAGGACCTGGCCCTGCGCTACGTGCAGATCGAGCTGGCGGCACCCGAAGCGCCCCCGGCCGGGCAGCTCGACCTGGCGGGGACGGCCGGCGACGGGGCCGACACGGCCGCCAGGCGGGCGGCGGCGGTGGCCCGCCTGGTCGAGCCGCTGAGCGCGGCGCTGTCGGCGCGGGGCATGTCGACGCTCTACGACGAGGTGGAGCGGCCGCTGGTACGGGTGCTGGCCCGCATGGAGGAGATCGGCGTGCGCGTCGACGTGGAAGAGCTGCAGGGCCTGGCCGACGGGCTGGCCGACGAAGCGCGCCGCCTGGAGGAGGAGATCCAGGCTCTCGCCGGCGAGCGGTTCGTGGTGAACTCCACCCCGCAGCTGCGCGAGATCCTCTTCGTGAAGCTCGGCCTCACGCCCCAGAAGCGGACCAAGACGGGCTTCTCGACCGACGCCCAGACGTTGGAGAGGCTGCGTGGCGACCATCCCATCGTGGAGGCTCTCCTGCGGTACCGGGAGGTGGAGAAGCTGCGGTCCACCTACGGGGAGAGCCTGCTGGCCGAGGTGGCGCCCGACGGGCGCATCCACGCCACGTTCAACCAGACGGTCGCCCGCACGGGCCGGCTCAGCTCCGATCAGCCGAACCTGCACAACATCCCCATCCGCAGCGAGGAGGGTCGACGCTTCCGCCGGTGCTTCGTGCCGAGTGAGGGCTGCCGGTTCCTGGTGGCCGACTACAACCAGATCGAGCTGCGGGTGATCGCCCACCTGGCCGAGGACCCGGGTTTGATCGAGGCGTTCATGACCGGTGCGGACATCCACAGCGCCACCGCCGCCCGGATCTACGGCGTCGCCCCCGCTGACGTCACCATCGCCATGCGGTCGAAGGCCAAGATGGTCTCCTACGGGTTGGCCTACGGCATGGAGTCCTACGGTCTGGCCCAGCGTCTGGGCATCGCCGTGGTCGAGGCCGACGGCATCCTCCGGGCCTACTTCGAGGGGTTCCCGAACGTGCGGGCGTACATGGACCGGGTGGTGGCCGAGGCTCGCGACCGGGGCTACACCGAGACCCTCTTCGGGCGACGGCGGCTCATCCCCGAGCTGCAGTCCGGTCGCTACCAGGTGCGCGCCGCCGGGGAGCGCCAGGCCATGAACGCCGGCATCCAGGGTCTGGCTGCCGACATCTTCAAGGTGGCGCTGGTCCGCTTGGACGCGCGCCTGGCCGCCGATGGTCTGCGCAGCCGCTTGGTGCTGCAGGTGCACGACGAGGTGATCGTGGAGGTTCCGCCCGAGGAGCAGGAAGCGGCCGAGGCGGCGGTGAACACTGCCATGGCCGGCGCGGCCGAGCTCCGGGTGCCGCTGACGGTCAACCTTTCGTCAGGAACGACCTGGGCCGCAGCCAAAACGTGAAGGCGGTGGCAAATGCGTATATCGCTCCATTCTTCCGAGCACGGGGTTCTCCATAGGGAAGAGGATGGATTGGCCGAGACCGCTGTTCCTGCTAGTTTGTGACCCGTGTCACCGCTGGGGGAGACCACATGGGCGTAGCGCGTCCCCCGAGCCGACCGGTCGAGTCGGAACGGCCGACCGACGAGATGATGCAGCGCGAGGTGGTGGCGTCGGCCACCCGCGGCTGGGGCATGTCCGACGTCCTGGTCGGTGACCGGCTCCTCGGCCTGCTCAGCCCGGCGCAGCTGCGTCCCCGCCGGGCGGTCAGGGAGCTGGTCGAGTCCTTCGGGGCGCTGGTGGCGCTCGTCCTCGACGCCTTCGTGCTCATGGTCCGCGGCATCGTGCGGCGCACCTTCCCGTGGCGGGAGTTCTTCGACCAGGCCTGGATGCTGACCTCGGTCTCGCTGCTGCCGAGCCTGCTGATCGCCATCCCGTTCGGCACCGTCATCGTCCTGGAGATCGGTGGTCTGGCATCGCAGGTGGGCGCCACGTCGTTGACGGGAGCCATCGACGCCACCACCACGGTGCGTGAGGTGGCACCGGTGGTGACCGCCCTGGTCCTGTCCGGCGCCGGGGGATCGGCCATCTGCTCCGACCTCGGCTCGCGCACCATCAGGGACGAGATCTCCGCCATGGAGGTCATGGGCATCAGCCCCGTCGAGCGCCTGGTGGCACCCCGTCTGCTGGCGGGCGTCCTCGTCGCCGTGCTGTTGAACGGCATCGTGGCCTTCGCCGGCCTCACCAGCGCCTACGCCGCCGACATCTACATCCTCCACGGCACGGCGGGCGGCTACCTGAACGCCTTCAGCTCCTTCGCCCAGGGAGCCGACATCCTGGAGTCGACGCTCAAGGCGGCCATCTTCGGCTTCATCACCGCCGTGCTCGCCTCCTACAAGGGGATCACCACCAAGCGGGGGGCCGCGGGGGTCGGGGTTGCGGTGAACCAGTCGGTGGTCATGAGCGGCCTCGCCCTGTTCGTCCTCGACCTGATCCTCACCGAGGTCTTCCTGGTCATCGTCCCGCCGAGGCTGCCCTGATGGTCCTCCAGGTGGCAGCTCGTCCGAACCCCCTCGCCGGGTTGGTCCGCGTCCAGCGCCGCTTCGTCGACCGCCTGGTGTGGTTCGGCGACCTGCTGATCTTCCTGGTTCGGGCCGTGGTCGCCGTGCCGCTGGTGCTGAAGAACTGGCGCAAGGAGGTCTTCCGGCTGCTGGCCGACGTCACCTTCGGCGGCCGCCTCCTCGCCGTGGCGGCGGGGACCATCGCCGTGGTGTTCATCCTCTCCGCCGCCTTGGGCATCGAGATCGGCCTGGAGGGCTACCAGGGCCTGCAGATCATCGGCCTGGAGCCGCTCGCCGGGTTGATCGCCGCCTATGGGAACACCCGGGAGCTCATCCCCATCATCACCGCGTTCGGCCTGGCCTCCCAGATGGGCTGCAAGTTCACCGCCCAGCTGGGGGCCATGCGGATCAGCGACGAGATCGACGCCCTCGACGTCATGGCCGTGCCGTCCCTGCCGTACCTGGTGACGACCCGCCTGATCGCCGCCATGATGGCCGTCTTCCCCCTGTACCTGGTGGCCCTCTCGGGTTCCTACATCGCCACCCAGTACACGGTAGAGCTGATCTCCAAGCAGGGATCGGGCACCTATCAGCACTACTTCCATGCCTTCCTCCAGCCGTTGAACATCGTCGACTCCATCGCCAAGGTGCTGATCTTCGCCGTCATCATCATCATCATCCACTGCTATTACGGCTTCACCGCTTCTGGCGGTCCCGAAGGGGTCGGGCAGGCCGCCGGGCGAGCGATCCGGGCCAGCATCGTGGCGCTGGCCGTGCTCGACCTGCTGCTCACCATGCTCTTCTACGGGCTGTCACCCAACGCCATCACCCTGTCCGGATGACCGCACCCGCTGCCACCATCGTCGCCCGTGGGCGGGCGACGACCAGCCGGGAAGCTCGAGCCCGGGCCGCGACCATGCGCCGCGCTCGCGTGGCGCTGATCGGCGTGCTGATGATCGCCCTCCTCCTCGGTGGCGTGCTGGCCATCCTGGCGTCGTTCAGCGGGAAGTTCACCGCCTACGTCTCCATCCGCGCCGACCTGCCGACCGGGCAGCCGGTCGACGTCGGCAACAACGTCCAGTACCTCGGTGTGCCCATCGGCACCGTGGCCGACAACGGCACCCCGCTCCCCGGCGGAGCCGTGCGGGTCACGTTGCACATCAAGCCCGACAAGATCGATGCCGTCCCGCGCAACGCCACGGCGAGCGTCGCCCCCTCCTCGCTCTTCGGCAAGGAAGCGGTCGTGCTGGCCGCCGACCACCCGGCCAGTGCCCACGTGGTGAAGGGCCAGCTGCTGGCGGCCAGCACTGGCGGCTCGCAGTCGCTGCAGGGCACGCTGGCCGACCTGAACACGCTGCTGAACGGGTTGCACCCCTCGGAGCTGGACACCACCTTGAACGCGCTGTCCACCGCCCTGCAGGGCCAGGGTCCGACCTTCCACACCGCGGTGGCTCAGCTGGACTCCTACCTGAACGAGATGGTCCCCGAGCTGCCCACGCTGGAGAGCGACATCGGCCTGGTGACGCCCCTCCTGAACGGGTTGAGCCAGTCCGTGCCTGCCCTCCTCGACCTGGCCGGGAACATCTCCACCACCTCCGCCACCTTGACCCAGGAGCAGGCCCAGCTCGGCCAGCTCCTCAGCCAGGGCGGGTCGCTGGCCAACACCGCCACCACCTTCATCGACGCCATCCAGGCCTCACTCCACGCCGCCCTGGTCAACCTCTCGCCCGCCCTCGGCGACCTGGCCACCAACCCCACCTTCGTCCCCGGGGCGCTGGCCGGGCTGGAGAACCTGGCCCAGAAGTGGGCGGGCGTGTTCCCGACCGGGGCTACCTGTGGCAAGCCGGCGGGCCAGCGCTGCCCGATGCTCGAGTTCGGCGGCTCCATCTCCGTCGACAACCCCTTCGCCATCCTGCTGGCCGGCACCAACCTGGCCGGGCCCCTGGGGTCCACCGGGACCTTGGGCGAGTCGGGCTTCGCGTCGAACACCAACCCCCCCACCTACAGCGCCGCCCAGTGCGCCCACTATGGCAGCCAGTCCGCCCTGAACTGCGGCCGTGCCACCTCGTCGGCCTCCACCACGTCATCGGCCTCCACCACGTCATCGGCCTCCACCACGTCGTCGAGCAGCACCTCGTCGAGCACCGCCAGCTCGCCGTCGACGATGTCCACCTCCACGGCTCTCGGGCAGGTCGCCTCGGCCCTGACCGGCACGCCCGCCGCCCGCACGGGCTCGACCACCGCCGGCATCCAGTCGCTGGCCCTCGCCCCGCTGCTGCGCAGCCTGATGTCGTCGTGAGCCGCAACCGCGAGCTGGCCGGCAAGCTCGTCAAGCTGACCGCGTTCACCCTGGTCTCCGTGGTGGTGACCGTGGTGGTGGTGGCCAGCCTTCTCGACATCAAGAACACGCCCACCACCGCCTACCAGGCCGCCTTCACCGACTCCTCCGGCCTGCAGAGCGGCGACCCGGTCCGCATCGCCGGCGTCGAGGTGGGTCGGGTGCAGGGCGTCCATCTGGTGCACGACGACCACGCCGTGGTCTCCTTCACCCTCGATACCGACCAGATCGTCACCCGCTCCACCCACCTGCAGATCCACTACGAGAACCTGCTCGGCCAGCGGGACCTCACCCTGGTGGCCGATCCGACGGGCAGCCAGCAGGTCGTCGACCACCGGCAGCTGATCCCCACCAGCCTGACCACGCCGGCCCTCGATCTCACCGACCTGTTCAACGGCTTCCAGCCCCTGTTCACGGCGCTGACCCCCAACGACATCAACCAGCTCACCGGGAACATCATCGGTGCCTTCCAGGGGGAGTCGGGGAACATCTCCAGCCTGGTCAGCGAGGCCGCCTCCCTGACCAACAACCTGGCCGACCGCAACCAGGTCATCGACCAGGTGGTGAACAACCTCACCGGCCTGCTCCAGGTGGTCGGCACGCACGACCAGCAGCTGGGACAGCTGATCGACGGGTTCTCGCAGCTGACTGGCGACCTGGCCGGCGAGCGGGGCCTGGTCTCCAGCGCCCTCGGTAACACCTCGGCCATGGTGACCAGCCTGAACAACCTGCTCGGTGCCACCGTTGGACCGCTGCAAACCTCTATCACCGGTTTGGACAGCGCCACCGGCGCGCTAGCCGGCGACCAGACCCAGATCGACGGGCTGCTCAAGCAGCTGCCGGTCACCATCACCAACGTCACCAAGATCTTCCAGTCCGGCACCTTCGCCACCGGCTACATCTGCGGGCTGTCGTTCACCCCGAGCGGCCCCTTTGCCGCCAGCCCGTCCATGCTTGTCCAGGTCCTCCAGGGCCTCCCCCTGCTCGGCGGCGCGCTCACCAACCTCACCGGCAACGTCCTCGAGCTCACCTTCCCGGCCGGGGCGGTGGGGAACAACAACACCCACAGCAAGTCCTGTCAGGACCTCCAGAACCCATGAAACCCTTCCGCGAGCGGAACACTGCCGTCGTCGGCCTGGTCACCGGCGGGATCCTCCTGGCTCTGCTGGTCGGGGCGCTGGAGTTCACCAAGCTGCCGTTCACCCAGGGCACCATGTACCACGCCAGCCTGGTGGAGGCCGGCCAGCTCGGCCCCGGCGAGAACGTCACCATCGCCGGGGTCAAGGTGGGAACCACCAAGGGCGTGAAGCTCCAAGGTGACCACGTCCGCCTCGACTTCCAGGTCAATCGGGGAACCCACTTCGGCCCCGATTCCACCCTGGCTGTCAAGGTCCTGTCCGCCCTCGGACAGGAGTACGTCCAGATCACGTCGAAGGGGGCAGGCACCATGCCCGCCGGTGGAACCATCGCCCTCAGCCACACCTCGGGGACGGGCACCTTGAACAACACGCTCGGTCAGCTGGGGTCGACCGTCGGCACCATCGACCAGGCCCAGCTGGCCCAGTCCCTCCAGGTGGTCAACAACGACCTGTCCACCACCGACCCGGCTGCCACCGCCGCGGTCATCAACGGCCTGGGCCGGCTGAGCACCGTCATCAACAACCGCGCCGCGCAGCTCAGCCAGCTGGTCGGTGAGGCCAAGACGGTCACGGCCACCCTGGACCAGCACAAGGGCCAGCTGGTCTCACTGGTGAACCAGGCCGACCAGATCCTCCAGGTGGTCCTCCAGCGCCGCGCCGACATCGCCAACCTGCTGGCCACGGTCACCTCGCTCGCCAAGGAGATCAGCTCACTCATCACCTCGAAGACGGCGAACCTGGGCAGCCTGCTGGCCAACCTGAACACCGTCAGCGCGGTGCTGGCCAAGGACAGCTCCGACCTCGCCGACCTGGTGCCCCTGGCCGCCGGCCTGAGCAAGTACACCGCCAACGCCAGCGGGAACGGGCCCTACTTCGACGGTGCGGCACCGACCCTGCTGCTCCCCGACACGGTCGTCGCCGCCTGCGACCAGCCGGGTGCGGTCACCAACAGTCCAGCGCTCGGCTCCTTCTGCCAGCTCGACAAGAACGGCAACGTCGAGCACCCGACCGCACCGCTGCAGCGATGAGAACGAAGCTGATCCCGGCGCTGGGAGGCCTCCTGGCCATCGTGGTCCTCGCCGGCGTGCTCGGCATCATCGTCACCCGCTCCGGACCGGCGCAGCGCACCATCGTTGCCACCTTCGCCGAGGCCCCCGGCCTCTACGCCGGGAACCACGTGGATGTGCTCGACATCCCGGTCGGGACGATCCAGCGAGTGAAGGCCACCGGCACGGGCGTGGTCGTCACCATGAAGGTGCCGGCCAGCCTGAAGCTGCCGGCCGGGGTCGGCGCTCTGCTGGACGCCCCCCAGGTCGTCACCGACCGCTACGTCCAGCTGCAGCCCGCCTATCACAGCGGGCCCGTCGTCACCGACAAGACCCTGCGGATCCCCATGTCGCGTACGGCAGAGCCTCTGTCCACCGAGCAGATCCTGAACTCCCTCGATACGCTTCTCGCCGCCCTGGGCCCGACCGCCGCGGACGGCAACGGGGTGCTAGGCGGGTTGATCAAGACCCTGGACCGCCAGCTCGGCGGTCAGGGCACGAACTTCCACAACGCCATCGGCTCGGCCAGCCAGGCGGCCGGGACCCTGGCCGCCGACTCTCCAGGGCTGGCCGCCACGCTCACCAGCCTGGGCTCGTTCATCAAGACCGCCGCCAGCGACGCCGGTGAGTACACCCAGTTCGCCAGCGACCTGAGCGGGGCCGCCGCCGAGCTCGACCAGGACCGGGGCAGCCTGGCCACGGCCCTGTCCACCCTCGCCACCGTCCTCGGTCAGGTCACCACCTTCATCCAGGCCAACGGCGGGAACCTCAAGAGCACGCTCGACAACGTCTCGACCGCCCTCGCTGCGGTGAACAAGAACCAGTCGGCGCTGGCCCAGTTCCTCCGGATCGTGCCCCTGACCCTGCAGAACGTGGACCGGGCCATCGAGTCGTCGTCCACGGGCCCGGCGATCGCCGCCCGCTTCGACGCCCTGCCCGACACCCTGCCCCTGGTCAGGTCCATCTGCGGGCAGACGGCCAAGGCCAGCGAGCGGCTCGGTGTCATCGTCCAGGACGGTTTCGCCCAGCATTCGTCGAACGTGCCCACCCAGGACCTCATCTGCGTGTTCGCCGAGACGGCAGGCGCGTTCCCCATCCCACCGGGTTCGGCGCAGGGACCGGACCTGGCGCTGTCGTCGCTGTACCAGGCGGGGAAGTGATGACCGTGATGACCGGGTGGGTGCGCCGGACGCTGGCCGCCGTGGTAGCCGTCAGCGTGATGGTGGTGGTCAGCGGCTGTGGGATCAGCCTGGAGACGCTGCCCCAGCTCGGTGGCCAGGGGGGTGGCGGCTACAGCCTGACCGGAGTCTTCACCAACGTGGTGAACGTGGCCTCAGAGGCCCAGGTGCGAGACGGCGACGCCATCGTCGGCAGCGTCACCCACATCACCACCCACGGCTACAAGGCCTATCTGACCATGCGGATCAAGAAGGGCGTCCAGCTGCCCAAGGGCACGACGGCCCAGGTCAGGTTCAACACACCGCTCGGTGACGAGTATGTGGAGCTGACCCAACCGACCCAGACCGCCAACCCCCAGTACCTCCAGCCCGGGGGGACCATCGGGTTGGCCGACACCTCGAACGCGCCGAGCGTCGAGGACCTCCTGGCCGCGGTGGCCGCGGTCCTCTACGGCGGCGGTCTGAGCCAGGCCCACACCGTGGTCGTGTCCCTGAACCAGATCATCGGCGGGAACCAGCCCCAGATCCGCCAGCTGCTCACCGACCTCAACACCACCGTCACCTCCCTGTCGTCGAACGACCCGAACCTCGACAACGCCCTGACCGCCGTGGCCCAGATCAGCAGCCAGCTCAACGCCGGCTCGGGCACCATCGCCACCGCCCTCGACACCCTCCCCGGCGCCGCCCAGTCGCTCGTGGCCGACAACAACCAGCTCCAGTCGTTGCTGAACGGCCTGAACAACCTGGCCCCGTCCGCTATCAACGTGGTCGCCCAGAGCGGCCAGAACCTCTACGCGGACGCCCAGGAGCTGATCCCGGTGGTCCAGCAGCTGGTGAGCGCCCAGTCCCAGGTCGGCAAGACCTTCACCGACGCCACCGGCTTCCTCAAGAACGTGCAGAACGCCATACCGAACGGCTACGCCCAGGTGTATGTGAACTACTACGCCTACCTGCCCAAGAGCGTCCCGAACTGCATCCCACCGATCGTGGCCGGCGTCGGCACCAAGTGCCCGACCACCAACCCCGACGGCATCTCCACGGCGGACGTGAACGCCACCGGGCCCGGCGGCACCTACGCGGCCGCGCCGCCCGGCTCCTCGGGCTCCGGCTCGTCGTCGGGCTCGGGGTCGCCCGCCGGCTCATCGCCGCTCAGCGGCATCACCGGCCTCCTGGGGGGGAGCCTGCCATGACGACCGGCAAGGTCCTGGTCCGTCTGGCCCTCCTCGTCGTGCTGACCGTCGGCGGTCTCTACTACATCGTCTTCGACGCTCTCCAGCTGCACCTGGGGACCAGCGGCTACGACGTCTCGCTGAACCTGCCCCGCGCCGGCGGCCTCTACCAGGGGGCCTACGTGAGCCTGCGGGGCGTCGAGGTGGGCCGGGTGACCTCGCTCCAGGTCGAGCCGACCCAGGTCGTCGCCCACCTCCACCTGGCGCAGGGCACCAAGATCTCCGATGACACCGACGTCCGGGTCCGTGACCTGTCTGCTGTCGGGGAGCAGTACGTGGACTTCGTCCCGCAGAGCGACGCCGGTCCGTACCTGGCCTCTGGCAGCGTGGTGACCGTGCCCGGCGGGAATCTGCCGATCACGGTCGGCACCATCCTCCACGACGGCAGCGCGTTCGCCAGGAGCATCAACACCCCCGACGTCCAAACCCTCCTGCAGACCCTCACGGCCGCGCTGGGGGGCACCGGGCCCTCGTTGCGGAGCCTGCTGGCGTCGGGCCAGACGGTGGCGGCCAACCTGGAGGCGGTCCAACCGTCGACCGTCGACGTCCTCAACTCGGGTCACACCCTGCTCCAGACCGGCATCGCGACCAACGGGGACGTGAACGGGTTCAGCACCAACCTGGCCCAGCTATCGGCCCAGCTCAAGGCGTCCGACAACGACATCCGCCTGCTCATCAGCAACGGCACCCCGGCGGCCACGACGCTCGGCCAGACGCTGTCGATGGACACCGCCTCACTGCAGTCGGTGCTGAGCAACACTGCGGTGCTGACCGGGACCGCCGCCGCCAACACCCCGGCCGTGCAGGCCTTCCTGCAGACGCTGCCCATCGCCCTCAACGGTCTGGCCAGCGTGGCCAAGGGGAACTATGTCAACGGCAAGATCTTCTTCAACGCCGTCAACGACGTGTGCTCCTACGGCACCGAGCCCGGGCAGCCGAACGGTCAGGCGCCCGTGGCCCTCGACCTGACCAGGACCTGCAACCGAACCGCCCCCGACCTCCAGCAGCGGGGATCCCAATACGCTCCGGAGCCGTGATCACATGCCCACCACATCGACCAGCCCCACCCCCGACGTGACCACCGAAGGTGACGAGGCCACCGACGACGACCTGCTGACCCGTTGGCAACGCACGTCGGAGATCGAGTCCGAGAACCCCGCTCCGGGCATGGTCAGCACGGAGTCGCTCGAGGGCCGGGCCGCCGAGGACGGGGCTGCCGACAACGGGGCTGGGGCCGACCCATCGCGGCGCGGCCTGCGCCGGCTGCGGCTCTCGCGCCCGGCGCTGCGTCCGACCGTCGTGGCGGTCGTCATAGTGGCCCTGGTGGCCGCCGTCGTCTACGGGGGTCTGCGGATCCGCCACGACGACCAGGTGAACGCCGCCCGGCTCGCCGGGCTGCGGGCCGCCACCGTCGACGCCCCGCTGGTGGCCACCTTCCGCTACGGCCACGTCGACCAGGACTTCGCCGCGGTGCGGGCCCACGCCACCGCCCAGTTCGCGGCCGAGTACACCAAGGCCCGCACCCCGCTGTCGAAGCTGCTGAGCCAATACCAGGCCAGCTCGACGGGTTCGATCCGCGGCGTCGGCATCATCAGCGCCACACCCGACAAGGTGGTGGTCCTCGCCGTGGTCGACCAGACCATCACCAACTCGGCGCTCAAGGGGAAGACCCAGGTGGTGGCCAACCAGGAGCAGCTCACCCTGGTGCACAGCCACGGTCGGTGGCTGATGTCCGCCGTCACCGCCACGAACTCCTGATCCGATTGCGACGAACCGGACAGCATCGATACGATGTGTTCGATGACTGACACGGAGACCTACGATCCGTTCGGCGAGTTCTCGGCCGTGGCCGGGACGGATCGAGACCCCTACCCCGAGTTCGCCGAACGCCGCCGCACCACCCCCGTCTGGGAGGGCGCCCTGACGGACCACTCCATGCTCCCGCCGGAGTTCCGCCCGGCGAAGGAGTACCACTGCTTCACCTACGACGGGTGCGCCCGGATCCTCCGCGACGAGGTCACCTTCACCTCGAACGCCTATAACGACACCATGGGCCTGGTGATGGGGAAGATGATCCTCGGTATGGGCGGCCCGGAGCACCGCGCCCACCGGAACCTGGTGAGCAGCGCGTTCCGGCAGAAGTCGCTGGCCCGGTGGGAGCCGGAGCTGGTGGAGCCCATCTGTCACGAGCTCATCGATTCCTTCGCCGACGCCGGTGAGGCCGAGCTGGTGGAGCAGCTGACCTTCGAGTTCCCCATCCGGGTCATCGCCCGCCTCCTCGGCCTGCCCGCCGAGGACTACCAGGAGTTCCAGCGCCTGTCGATCCAGCTCATCGGCATCGCCGGGAACATCGAGAAGGGCCTGGAGGCGTCGGTGGCGCTCAAGGAGCACATGAGCCGGATGGTGGCCGACCGGCGCCAGCACCCCCAAGACGACATCATCAGCGACCTGGTGACCGCCGAGGTCGACGGCCAACGGTTGACCGACGAGGAGATCTACCCGTTCCTCCTCCTGCTCCTCCCGGCCGGAGCTGAGACCACGTTCCGCTCATCGGGGAACCTCATCTACCTCCTCCTGCATCACCCGGAGCAGCTGCAGGCCATCCGCGACGACCGCAGCCTGCTGCCCCAGGCCATCGAGGAGGGCCTGCGCTATGAGACGCCCCTGTTGAGCATCCAGCGCACCGCCACCTGCGAGGTGGAGCTGGAGGGCGTGACCATCCCGGAGGGGGCCAGCGTCGGCCCCTGCCTGGGCTCGGCGAATCGCGACGAGAAGCGGTGGGACAACGCCGACCGCTTCGATATCTTCCGGCCGGCCATCCCGCATCTGTCGTTCGCCCACGGCCCGCACCTCTGCCTGGGCCTGCACCTGGCCCGCCTCGAGACGCGCGTCCTCATGAATGCCCTCCTCGACCGGGTGACCGACATCCGGCTGCTCGACCGGGGTGATCCGCACATCCGGGGCCGGGTGTTCCGCTCGCCCACCAGCCTGCCGGTCACCTTTGTCGCCGCCTGACATCGACGACGCGCTGGCCACCAGCTTCGGCGGTCACCAAGGTGAACCGCTCAGCCCAGGCCGATGAGCTCGACGAGCACCCCGTCGGGGGCGGCGACGGTGGCCATCGACACCGGTCCGGATAGACCGGGGACCTCGATGCGCGGGCCCAGCGGGAAGCCGAGCTTCTCCAGCCGGGCCGCGGTCGCCTCCAGATCGACGTAGAGGGACAGCAGGAAGAATCCCGGAGCGGGGGGGCCGACAGGCTCCGCCGGCTCGGGGGCGTCGAGGTCCTGGAAGGAGACGAGCTCGACCACCCCGGCGTCGGGGCGCGCCGGGTCCCCGAGGAACACCGAGTCCAGGTGGTTCGCCGGCGCCCCGAACAGGCTGATCCAGTCGCCGTCGAACCCCTGGTTCATGGTCTCCTGCAGGCCGATCCCGTCCCGCCAGAACGTCAGTGACCGCTCGACGTCGGTGACGACGATGGCGGAATGGTGGACGAGGGTCATGCGGACGCTCCTTGTTCGGATGGTGGGTACGGGGATGCCACCCGGCGCCCGGTCGAGGCCGGGGACTCCCACACCCCCGGGCCGCCGGGTACGAGGGTGAGCGCCGTCTTGCGGACCTTGCCGGTCGGGGTCTTCGGGAGGGCGTCGACCACGGCAACGAACGCCGGACGAGCATGGCGGGGCAGCACCGCCTCCAGCCGGTGGTACAGCTCGCCGGGATCGAGGAGCCGACCGGGCTCGACCACCACCACGAGGAGGACCTCCTCGCCGGCCATCTCGGACGGGGTGGCGACGACCGCGCACTCGATCACGTCGGGTTGGACCTGCGCGGCGGCCTCCACGACCGATGCGGAGATGGTCTCGCCGAAGCGGCGGACCACGTCGCGCAGGCGGTCCACGAAGGTGAAGGCACCCCCGTCGTCGCGAGTCATGACGTCGCCGGTGTGGTACCAGCCGTCGGCTACGGGATCGTCGGTGTCGCCCAGGTACGACGCCAGGACGAGCGATCGATCGGGAGGCTGGATCCACAGCTCCCCGGCCTCGCCGTCGGCCACGTCCCGGCCCGCGAGGACCAGGCGAGCCCGGTAGCCAGGGCGCAGCCAGCCGGCCAGATGTGCCGTGCCGGGGCGAACGGCCCGGTTCAGGATGGGGAACCCCATCTCGGTGCTGCCGTAGTTGCCGACGACCTCGACGCCGAAGCGGTCGGCCACGGCACACGACAGGGCCCCCCGGGGCGCCATGAACACCCATCGCAGCGGGTTCGGCGGAGTGTCCTGCTGCAGGAGGAGCGGGGCCACGGCACCGACGGTGGTGCTGGTGCAGCGGTGGAAGATGATGTCGGCCCAGAACTCGCGCACCGAAAGCCCGGGCCTGAGCACGACCCGGCCACCGACGTCGGCCATGGCCAGCAACGGGCTGCGGCCCGTGACGTGGAACATGGGCCAGGGGGCATAGACGGCGTCGTCGCCCGACAGCGCCGAACGCGGGATGCGCCCGATGGTCGAGGCCATCTGCGCCCACGTCAGCACTACCCCTTTGGCCGGACCGGTGGTGCCCGAGGTGTAGAGGATGCACGACGGGTCGGCGGGGGCGGGCCATGACGTGTCCGCCCCCTCGGCGTCGGAGGCCAGGGTCGCATCGGCCAGCACGGCCGGATCGGCCACCAGGCTCGGCAGCGCGGGCGGCACCAGGTGGGTCTGGTCGGGGAGGACGACCGCCAGGCTCGGCGCCGAGTCCACGAGCACATGATCGAGCAGGGGGCCCACCAGCTCCGGGTTGGCGCCGACCTCCACCGCGCCGATGGCCGCCGCCGCCATCCATACCAGGTGGGCGTCGATCGATGGCGGCAGGAAGGAGAGCGCCCGATCACCGGCTCGCAGGCCGTGGGCCTGCAGGACGCCGGCCCAGGCTCGTACGGCCCGGCTGACCTCGCCGTAGCTGGCCGTCCGGCCCCCCACCTCGACCAGGAACGGGCGTGCCGGCTCCCGATCGGCCCAGCCATCGACCAGGCGGGCGAGGACGAAGGCAGGGTCGGTGCCGACGCCGCCGGGGTCGTCACCGGCGCCGCCCGCCATCACGCCGGCTGGGGTTCGAACTCCAGGGGCAGGGACTCGACGGCCCGGATGCCCATCGAGTACGACAGCTCGGTGCCCGGCGCCAGCCGGTAGTCGGGGATCTGGCGGTGGAACTCGCTCAGGGCCACCCGCAGCTCCAGGCGGGCCAGGTGGGACCCGAGGCAGCGGTGGATGCCGACCCCGAACGCGGCGTGCCGGTTGCTGGCCCGGGTCAGGTCCAGCTCCTCGGCGTGGTCCAGGGCATCCCCCGGCTCGATGTTGATGGCGCCCAGCATCACGTTGACCTGATCGCCGGCGTGCACGGCTTGGCCGCCCAGCTCGGTGTCCTCGGTGGCCAGGCGGACGACGCCGACGACAGGCGTCTCCCAGCGCAGCAGCTCCTCCACCGCCCGGTTGGCTGCCTCGGGGTCCACGAGGAGCTGGCGATCCTCGGGGTGGGTGGCCAGGTGGGCGAACATGCACTCCAGGGTGGCGCTGACCGTGTCCAGGCCGGCCGTGAGCAGCAGGTAGCAGATGTCGAGGATCTCGTGGCGGGTGAGGCAGGCGCCGTCGGCAGCTGGGGTGAGCAGCTGGCTGATCAGGTCGTCGGCGGGGACGTCCGCCTTGGCGTCGAGCACCGTCTCGAAGTAGGCGTAGATGTCCCGGCCGGTCTCGTCGCGGTAGGCGTTCTGCTCGGTCAGGGTCGCTCCCGGCGGGCGGACGATGCCGTCCTTCATCTTCAAGAAGATCGGCAGATCCTCCAGGGGCAGGCCGAACATGGTCAGGAAGACCTCGGACGGCAGGGGGACGGTGAACTCCTTCACCAGGTCGCACGAGCCCCGCGACTTGAACCGGCTGATCAGATCGTCGACGAGGCGGGTCACGCTCTCCTCCAGCTTCGCCACCTGTCGGGGTGCGAAGAGGGGATCGAGGATCCGCCGGTAGCGGATGTGGTCAGGAGGGTCGATCTGGAGGGGGATGAGGGGCCGGATGTTCCCCAACGGCGTGGCGTCGGCCGAGGCATAGATCTTCGGGCTCTTCAGCACCGTCTCCACCTCGTCGCGACGCGAGGCGACCACCATGGTGCCCATCCGCATCACCGGCGACTTCTCGCGCAGCTCCTTGTACAGCTCGTGCGGGTTGGCGCACACCTCGGGCTCCATCAAGCGCTGGAGGGCTGGGATGTCGTCGCTGCTGTCGTGCTCCACCGTAAAACTCCCTGAGCGAGCGCTCGCGACCGAGCGCGGTTGCATGGTCGATCTTTCCCGTCGAGCGTACACAAGGCGATCGGGCAAGACGGTCGTTCGCTCGCCCGCCGCCGGTCAGCGGGTCAGCACCGTGACGCTGGCGTTGGCGCCGCGACCGACGGTGTGGGTCAGCGCGGTGCGGGCACCGGTCACCTGCCGGTCGCCGGCGTGGCCGCGAAGCTGGCGGACGACCTCCACCACCTGGCCGAGCGCCGAGGCGCCGAGCGGCTCGCCCTTGGAGAGCAGGCCGCCGCTCACGTTCACCGGGATCCGCCCGCCGATGGAGGTGGCGCCGCTGCGGATCAGGTCCGCGGATCCTCCGGGCGGGCACAGGCCCAGCTCCTCGCACGACAGCAGCTCCCGGGCCGCATCGGTGTCCTGGCACTCGGCCAGGTCGAGGTCGGCGGGTCCGATGCCGGCCTCCTCGTAGGCGGCGGCCGCGGCGCGCGCCGTCGGGGTGGGGAGGTCGTCGTCGCACAGCCCCGACATCGGCGTGGACTCGCCGAGCACGGCGCCGGGCAGGTGGGAGCGCAGCACGGTGGCCGCCACCCGCACCACGGGGCGGTGCCCGCCGGAGCCGGCGCTGGCCGCCCTGCCTTCGCCGTCGCTGCCGCGCAGCACGATGGCCGCGGCTCCCTCGTTCGGCGAGCAGAGCATCCACAGGTGGAGTGGCTCGCAGACCAGGCGCGAGCGCAGCACGGCCTCGGCGGTGACCTCGCGGCGGAACATGGCGTCGGGGTTGGCCACACCCTGCGCTCGGTTCTTGACCACCACGGCGGCCAGGTCGTCCTTGGTGATCCCCGACGTCGCCATGAGGCGCTGGGCCCGCATGGCAAAGTAGGCGGGAGTGGACCCCAAGCCGGCCACCTCCTGCCACGGCTCGAAGAACGACGAGCGGATGATGCCCTTGGGCATCTTCTCGATGCCGAACACCACGACGGTGTCGTACTGCCCGCTGCGGATGGATGCGGCGCCCAGCATCAAAGCGGCGGCGCCGCTGGCGCACCCGGCCTCCACGTCGACGATGGGCATCCCGGTCAGCGCCAGCCGGCCCAGGACCTTGTGGCCCGACGCCACGCCCGCGTAGGCGGTGCCGCAGAAGGCGGCCTGGACGGCGCGGTGCTCGACGCCTGCATCCTCCATGGCCTGGCGGACGGCATGGGCACCGAGGTCGGTGACCGTCTTGTTCTCGAACCGACCGAATGGATGCATGCCCACGCCGGCGACGACCACGTCGCGCGTCATGGCTGCTCCGGCGCGAACGCCCAGCTGCACTGCGGCGTGGTGCCCTCGTCCGGCGGCACGGCCGTGACCACGTCGCGCACCAGCCGCATGGTCTGCCCGGCGTGGAGGGCGGCGGGGTCGTCGGCGGTGAGGCGGCTGACAACTCGCATTCGACCGCCCAGCTCGACGACGCCAAAACCGAACGGCACCCGGCCGGTGTAGCCGGGCGGCGCGGCCGTCACGGCCGTCCAGGCCCAGAGCGTCCCCGTCGTCGGCAGCAGGACGGGCTCGACGGTCGCGGCGCCGCAGTAGGGACACGTGTCGGTGGCGGGGAAGTGGTCGTGGGCGCACCGCAGGCAGTGCGCACCCATGAGCGCCGGCTGGTCGCCATCGCTCAGCAATCCCTCTCGAACCATCGTTATGCCGTCCACACGGCGAATGTAGCCCGTGAACGTCCCTCTCCAGCATGAAGAGGGAGCGTGCCACCGACAGGGTTGGTTCGCTACCATGCTGCGATGCACGATGGCTCGGCGCCGAACGGGATGGCCAGCGTCGGGGCGGTTCAGCCGGCGGAGGTCCGGCGCATGATCGCCGACGGCACGCACCTGCTGGCCGGTCTGGCTGTCAACGACGTGGAGGTGGCCAGCGATCATCTCGTTGTCGACCTGCCGCTGCATGCGGGCCTGTGCAACACGAGGGGCACCCTCTTCGGTGGCTTCCTGGCCACCCTGGCCGACATGGTCGGCGGTCGCCTGGCGAACGTCGGCCTGGTCGACGGCGGGGCCACCCCGACCGCCGACCTCAGCATCCACTACCTGGCCCCGGTCACCATCGGGCCGGCGCGTGCCGTCGCCCGGATCCTGCGGCGGGGCAGCCGGACGATCGTGGTCTCCGTGGAGATCTCCGATCTCGGCACCAACCGGCTGGCGGCAGTGGCGACGATGTCCTGCAGCGTGCTCGGTCCTCGCTCCCCGGCCTGACGGCGCCGCTCTAGGGTTCCTGCTGACGGGCGAGCACCGACCGTTGGACCTGCCCCGTCGCCGAGGTCCGCGGCAGCGTGTCGACCACTATCACCCGTCGCGGGTGCTTGAACGACGCCAGGCGGTTGCCGATGTGGGCCCGGAGGTGCGACACCGTCGGGGTGGGCGCGCCATTGGCGAGCACCACCGCGGCGCACACCACCTCGCCCCACTCGGCGTCGGGGACGCCGATCACCGCCACCTCCATGACCCCGGGGAAGCCGGCGAGGGCGGCCTCCACCTCGACCGGCGCCACCGTCTCGCCGCCCGAGCGGATGACCTCCTTCTTCCGCCCCACGATGGTGAGGTAGCCGTCCTCGTCCCGTTCGGCCAGATCCCCCGTGTGGTACCACCCGTCTCGCAGGGCGACGGCGGTCTCCTCCGGCAGCTCGAAGTACCCGTCCATGAGCCGGTCGCTGGTGATCAGCAGCTCGCCGTCGGTGGCCACCCGCGCCTGTACGCCCGGGATGGGATGGCCGACGCTCCCGGGCCGGGTCAGGACCTCGGTGTGGTGCAGGGCCACGGCGCGGGCCGTCTCGGTGGAGCCGTAGTTGATCGTCGTCTTGGCCGCCGGGAACCGGGCCCGTATGCTCTCGAGCAGCTCCACCGTCACCTGCGAGGTGCCCGTCAGCGCCCACTCCAGGCTCGAGCCCTCGGTCGTGCGGCCGCTCTCCAGGATCCGGCGCCAGACCGCGGGGATGCAGTACAACGTGCTCGCTGACCATCGCTCGACGGCGTCCAGGAGCTCGTCGGCGTCGGCCCGCCCGACCAGGTGGGCCGTATGGTGCGCCGACCACGCCATCCCCGCGAAGTTCCAGCCGGCCATGTGGAACAACGGGAACGCGATGACCTCGCCGGGCCCACCCGTCACCGAGTGGGCGGCGGCACCGGCATGGGTCCGCAGCCACGTGGCGCGCTGCGAGACCATCACGCCCTTGGGCCTCCCGGTGCTGCCGCTGGTGAGGAAGATGGTGCACACGTCGTCCTCGGCGGGCAGCGGCACCGCCGGCTCGTCCCCGGAGGCGCCGGCCAGAATGGAGCGGAGGTCGGCGCCGGGAACCGCACCCCCTTCGCCATGGACAGCATCGTCGTCGAGGACGGCCAGGGCCGCGTCGACGTCCTTGGCCAATTGCTCGCCCCGCTCGGCGTGGCCCCGATCCACCACCAGGAGCCGGGGCCTGAGGTACCCGAGCACCGCCGCCGCCTCTGTATCGGTGTACGCCGGGTTGAGGGGCGCCAAGGTCGCCGCCACCCGGCTGCCGCCGAAGTAGAGCGCCACCCCATCGAGCGACGTGTCCGACCACCAGGCCACCCGGTCCCCTCGCTCCACCCCGAGGCCGAGGAGGGCGTGGGACATGCGATTGGCCTGGCGGGCCAGGGCACCAAACGTCAGGCCTTCGCCGCCCAGGGTCACCGCCAGGCGCCCCGGCACGTCGGAGGCTGCGCTACGCAGGATGGCGTTGGCTACGAGCGGCATGCCACTCCCGGCCCTCGAGCCCGGCCGGCCCCGGCCCGGTGGAAGATCATCGTTCTCACGGTAGCAATTGCGTGCAGGGGCGGCGGCGGGGCCGTGGGTGGGCGTGCGGGCCGCGGGTGGGCGAGCGGGCCGCGGGCGGGCGTGCGGGCCGGGCCGTGGGTGGGCGTGCGGGCCGCGGGTTCGAGAGCGGCCGGGCCGTGGGTGGGAGAGCAGTGGTCAGTAGGTTCGACCGGGTCGAACCTACTGACCACTGCTCCGCTCGCCCGCTCGCCCGGTCGGGTTGCCGCACCGCCGCGCTCGGCCGGCCTGCCTCTGCCGGCCGTCACGGCTCGGTCAGTACGTTCGGCCCGCCGACGGGGCCTACCCGGCGGTGAAGCCGGCGACCGCGTGGTCCTCGACGAAGCGGCGGGCGACGTTTGGGTCGTCGAGATCGATGGTGGGCGACCGGTTGCTGTACAACGAGAACAGGATGCGCGATGCCCACTCCGCCGCCGCCGCCAGGTCGAGGTTCGGGCGCACCTCCCCCCGTCGGACGGCAGCTTCGAGGTACGGGCGGAGGAAGTCGATGCACCCGCTCAGCAGCGAGGTGCCCGAGCTGAGGAGCACGGCGACGGTGTCGGCGTCGTAGATCTCCTCCCAGCTCTTCAGGTGCGCCTTCGAACGGCAGATGAAGGCGCCGGCCAGGCCGAGCTGCTGGCTGAGGGTGGCGCCGGGGGCCATGGCGTCGGCCAGGGCCCGGTAGAAGTGTGACGAGGCCATCTCCGCGGTGGCGGCCAGGACCGCCCGCTTGTCGGGGAAGTACTGGTAGACGGTGCCGCGCGAGACACCGGCCACCCGGCTGATGTCCGCCACGGTCGTCTTGCGCGTGCCGAAGCGGCTGAAGCAGTCCCACGCGGCCACGACGATGGAGTCCCGGGTAGAGCGAGCCGTGGGCGCCTGGTCCGGGCGGAACAGATCCAGCACCTGGCCAGGCTAGCCGACCCGTCGCCGCATCGGACAGATTGTCAGACTGTGTCCGAGATGCAAGGTGCCAGAGGTGCAAGGTGCCAGAGATGCAAGGTGCCAGAGATGCAAGGTGCCAGAGATGCAAGGTGCCAGAGATGCAAGGTGGTGGAGGACATCGGGGGCGAGGCGATTCGGGTGCAGGCCCATGGCGGGCCGTGGTGTGCCGCACGTCGTTCACTTATGGTCGGGGCGGACGGGTCGGGACCGACCGGGGGCTCGTCGACTGAAACAGGAGACAGTGCATTGACCGATGTCATGGCCGGAATCCGGATACTCGAGGTCGCTGAGCACACCTTCGTGCCGCTAGCGGGTGCGATCCTCGCCGATTGGGGAGCCGAGGTCATCAAGATCGAGCATCCCGAGCGCGGCGACGCCATGCGCGGGCTTGCCAGCAGCGGCGGGATCCATGTCGGCGGTGGCGGGGTGCACGTGCTCATGGAGCACGCCAACCGAGGCAAGCGCAGCCTGGCGCTCGACCTGGCTACAGACGAGGGTGTGGACCTGCTCTACCGTCTGGCCGAGTCGGCCGATGTCTTCCTGACCAACAAGCTCCCCAGGGTGCTGACCAAGCTGAAGATCGATGTCGACGACATCCGGGCCAGGAACCCTCGCATCGTGTACGTACGGGGCAGCGGCTACGGGAACAGGGGACCGGATGCCGACCTGGGGGGCTACGACTCCCTGGCGTACTGGGCGCGCTCGGGGAATGCCGCCGCCGCACAGCTGCCGGAGATCGACTACGTCCCTGGTCAGCCGGTTCCCGCCCTGGGCGACTCCATCGGGGCGATGTTCATCGCGGGTGGCATCGCCACGGCCCTGTTGCAGCGGGAGCGGACGGGGGAGGTGCCGGTCGTGGACGTGTCGCTCCTCGCCACCGGCATGTGGGCCCTGAGTGCCGGGATCGGCATCTCTCAGCAGACGGGTACGCCCTACGTGGGCGTCCCGGCGCAGGCGTCCGGCCGGCGCAACCCCCTCGTCGGCCTGTACCGCACGGCCGACGATCACTGGATCTCTCTCTGCATGCTCCAGGGTTTCCATTACTGGCCCGAGGTAAGCCGGGTCCTGCGCCATCCCGAGTGGGTGGACGACCCTCGCTTCGCGACCAGCGATCTGCTGCTCGGGAACGGTGTCGCCGCCGGGGGGCTGGTGGCCGAGGCGTTTCGTGCGGAGACCATCGCCACCTGGAAGGAGCGGCTGACTGACCTCAAAGGCCAGTGGTCACCCGTCCAGGATTCGTTGGACATCGCCGACGACCCCATGGTCCGGGCCAACGGGTACCTGGCCGAGACGAGCACGGCCGAGGGTGTCCCCTTCAGGCTGGTGACGACCCCGGTGCAATTCGACGGCCAGCCGGCGGTCCCGGCCCGGGCGCCGTTGTTCAACGAGCACGGCGACGACCTGCTGGCCTCCGAGCTGGGGCTCGACCAGGACACCATCCTGGAGCTCAAGGTAAAAGGCGTCGTCGCATGAGCGATGGGGAGAGAGCTCCCTCGCGCCCGTAGTCCTCTCAGCATCCCTGAGCAGGCGGTTCCCGGATGAGCAAGGATAACCGGATGACCAATGACTCGATGACCGAGACGGCCGACGGAACCCTTCCTTCTGACCCCTTCAGCCTGGCCGATCGCGTGGCCATCGTCACCGGGGGTGGCACGGGGATCGGCGCCGAGACCGCTCGCGTGTTCGCCCGCCACGGCGCCCGGGCCGTCGTCCTGGCCGCCCGCACCATGGCCGACCTGGAGGCGGTGGCGGCCGATATCGAGGGGGCGCCGACCGGCGGGGACCACCGCACCCAAGTGCTGGTGGTGCCGACCGACGTCAAGGACGAGGCCTCGGTGGTGACGCTCGTCGAACGGACCATGGAGCGGTTCGGACGCATCGATGTGCTGGTCAACAATGCGGGAGGCACCAGGATGGGCCCCCTCGAGGCGACGCCGACGAAAGCCTGGGACTCGGTGTTCGCTCTGAACGTACGGGGACCGTTCCTCTGCACCCGGGAGGCTGGCCGCCACATGATCAACGACGGCGGCGGCGTGATCATCAACGTGTCATCCGGAGCCGGGGTGCACGGGGTCCGGTACGGGGCCGGGTACAGCGCGTCGAAGTCGGGCCTGCAGATGTTCACTCGGGTGACCGCGGCCGAATGGGGTCGATACGGTATCCGCGCCAACTGTGTGGCCGTGGGCCTGGTGGCCTCCGAACGGGCGGTGTCGGCGTGGGAGGAGGCCAACATCGATGCCGAGCAGATGGCTCGCGATGTGCCGGTGGGGCGGGTCGGCCGGCCGGCCGACGTCGCCTACCCGATCCTCTTCCTGGCCTCCGACGCCTCGGCGTACGTGAGCGGCCAGACCTTCTCGGTGGACGGTGGACCGAGATTGGGAGGCCCTCCGCCCGAGGATTGACGCCGACCGGGGCCCGTCGAGCCCCCGATCGTCGGCGCGACGGTCGATATGACCAGTCGGGGTATAGTCGACAAGAGCCGGGGGTGTCCGAGGAGGGCTGCGTGGAGCGAGAGGTGCTGTTCACGGGGGTCGGAGGCCAGGGTGTGCAGATTGCCTCCAAGACCCTCGCCACCGCCGCCATCGCCGAAGGCCGCGAGGTGATGTTGGTCCCCCGCTACGGCGGCGGCATGCGCGGCGGGATGACCAACGCCGAGGTCACCATCGGCACTGGCGAGTTGCGTGCCCTGCCCCTGGCCACCTCGGCCTGGTCGGCGTACGTCATGGACCCCTCGTACTGGCCCACCATTCGACCCAGCCTGGCGCCCGGCGCCGTCGTGGTGGTGAACTCGTCGCTGTTCGGCGGGGAGGTCGACGTGGAGCGGGCCCAGGTCTTCGGTATCCCGGCCAGCGAGGTGGCGGCCGGTTTGGGCAGCCCGATGAGCGCGGGCTTCGTGCTGCTGGGAGCCTTCGTGGCGCTCACCGGCCTTGTCAGCCTCGAAGGGGCCCTGCTCGCCATGCGCCAGCTCGTCCCCGCATATCGCACGCAGCACCTGGAGGCCAACGATCGGGCTATCCGGGCCGGTGCCGACCAGGTGCCGGCCCTCGCCGCTCCCGCGTGGGACGTCGCGGTGATGTCGTGACGGGGTCCGAGCGCAGGAGCGGGACCCGGGGAACAGTGATCCGGGGCACGGTGGTCCTCGACGCCGAGCGCTGCAAGGGCTGTGGTCTGTGCGTGCCGGCGTGCCGGCCCGGGGTCCTCGAGATGTCGACTGTGATGAACGGTTCCGGGTTCACCGTGCCGGAGCTGCGTCCCGGCTGCACCGGCTGTATGGCCTGCGCGGAGATCTGCCCGGACTTCGCCCTCGAGGTCTGGAAGTTCGACGAGCCGATCGCCGTTCCCTCTCGGCCTGCCCCCGAAGCGGGCGCCGAGGCGGACACCCAGACAGACGCCGGAGGTCGATGACGTGACCAGGAGCCTCATGCAGGGCAGCGATGCGCTGGCCGACGCCGCCATCCTGGCCGGCTGCCAGTTCTTTGCCGGCTACCCCATGTTGCCGTTCACCGAGCTGCTCGAGAACATGGCCAAGAAGCTGCCCGCGGCCGGCGGGGTCTGCATCAATGCCGAGAGCGAGATCGAGGCCGTCAACATGGCTCTCGGTGCCGCAGCCACCGGTGCCCGGGCTGCGACCGGCTCGTGTGGCCAGGGCGTGAGCCTCATGCAGGAGGGCATCGCCGAGCTGGCGCTCAACGAGCTGCCGCTCGTCGTGTTCACCATGGCCCGAGGCCAGCAGGACTACTTTCAGTGCACGAGGGGCGGCGGCTGGGGTGACTACCGCACCATCACCTTGGCGCCCAAGAACGTGCCGGAGGCGGTGGCGCACACCCAGCTGCTGTTCCATCTGGCCGATCTTTATCGCACACCGGTCATCCTGTACGGGGACTACGTGATCGCCCACACGTCGGTCGGCATCGAGGTCGAGCCGACGGCGTTCGGGCCGCTTCCGCCGAAGACCGACTGGGCGCTCGACGGGACCATGAGCGGCACGGGCCAGGCCCGCCAGATCTGGACCTGGGCCCGGGGGAAACCCAACACGCCGGGGCCCGGCCCCAACCAGGCGTGGGTCACCATCGCCGAGAAGTACGCCCACATCGAGGCCACCGAGCAGCGTTACGAGACCTACCGGGCCGAGGACGCCGACATCCTGGTGGTCTCGTTCGGGACGACCTCGGTGTTCGTCGACCGAGTCGTCGACGAGCTGCGAGCAGAGGGCATGGCCATCGGGTCGTTCCGCCCCGTCACCTTGTGGCCGTTCCCCGCCGACGCGCTGACCGAGGCCACCCGAGGCAAGTCGCACGTGCTCGTCTACGAGCTGAACGCCGGCCAGATGGTCGACGACGTCCGCATGTACGCCGCGGACCGGTCGGTCATCAGATCGATCGGGGGCGTCTCGCAGGACACGTCGGGGATGCGTCAGGGCGACCTGCTGGACGCGTCGGCCGTGCGAGACCGCATCCGGCGGGCCATCGGCGGCGCCGAATCCCCTGATCTCGTGAGAGGAACCATCTGATGACGACGGTGAACATCCAGGCTGCACCCGATCGGTCATCGCGGCTCGCCACCCCGTTCAAGCCGGACCTCCTGCAGTCGCCCGATCACGAGCTGTGCCCGGGCTGCGGCCACCCCATCGCCTGGCGGTTGGTCCTGGACGCACTGACGGAGCTGGAGCTGTCGCGGCGCACGATCCTGATCGCCGGCCACGGCTGCTACACCCAGATGATGAAGATCAGCGACCTCGACTCGCTGCAGTGCCTCCACGGGCGAGCCCCGGCGGTGGCCACGGGTGTGAAGCGGATGGTTCCCGACGCCGCCGTGGTCACCCTCCAAGGCGACGGGGACATGGTCAGCGAGGGGCTCCACGAGGTGCTGCACGCCGCCGCTCGAGGTGAGAAGGTGACCGCGCTCCTCTTCAACAACGGCGTCTTCGGCGACACGGGCGGCCACATGACGTCGACGACCGTGCTCGGTCAACGGACCAAGACCAGCCTGGAAGGACGAGACGCCGAGACCCATGGCTATCCCATCGACGTGGCCCGGCTGCTGGCCCAGATCGAAGGAACGGCCTACGTGGCCCGGGGCGCCGTAAACACCCCTGGGATGATCGCCCGCACCAAGCGCATGATCCGCCGGGCACTGCAGGTCCAGATGCAAGGCGCCGGCTTCACGTTCGTCGAGGTCCTCACCATGTGCCCCACCGGTTGGTTCGTGCCCACGGGCGAGGGCCCGGAGTACCTGGAAGACTCGATGATGGAGACGTTCGGGATCGGGGAGCTGAAGACGCCCGAGGTCGAACGCTCGGGGCAGCCCGGCCCGTCACCGCGCTGAGTCGCCGGCTCGCTCGAGCCATCCTCGTGTGCCGGGTTTGACTACGGTGCGGACATGGAGCTGAAGAGTCTGGTCGAGGTCCTGGAGATGGAGGCGGGCGCGGCGCAGGAAGGCGGCACGACCACCTGGCGAGCCCAGAACCTGCCCGGCCCCGGGCAGGTGGTCTTCGGTGGGCAGATGCTCGCCCAGTCGGTCGTGGCGGCCACGGCGCTCGACCCGGCCAAGGAGATCCAGTCCATCTCGACAGTCTTCGCTCGCGGCGGCCGTATCGACCAGCCGCTGGACATCGACGTGGTGCCGATCGCCAAGGGGCGGACCTTCTCGTCGGCCACGGTCACCGTCCGCCAGGGCGATCGCCGTTGTGCCGAGTCGCTGGTCCTGCTGACCGCACCCGACCCCGACCGCATCCGCCACCAACCCGAGCAGCCTGCGGTCACCGCGCCCACCGCGGGCGGCGAGGACGCCCACTCCCTGCCGGGCTGGGAGATGGTGACGGTCGGCGACGTCGACATCCAGGACCCCGAGGCCATCGGCCCGGCGGAGCTGCAGGTATGGTCCCGCTTCCCGGACGCCCCCCGCCAGCCCGGATATGACCAGGCGCTCCTCAGCTACGCGTCCGAGGGATTCCTCATCGCCACGGCCATGCGTCCCCACGCCGGGATCGGCCAGGCGCTGGCCCACGTCAGTGTCGACACGTCGGTCATCGGCCACCAGCTGGTCTTCCACGAGCCATTCGATGCCACCGACTGGTTGTTGCTGGCGTTCGAGAGCCAGTGGGCCGGCCGGGGCCGGTCCTACGGCCGGGGCCAGGTGTTCGCCACCGACGGCCGCCTGGTCGCCTCCATCTCCCAGCAGAACATGATCCGGGCCTTTCCGGCACGCGACGGGGTGCAGCCGTGAGAACTCGATTGGCGCCGTAGCGGGAGCTCGGTTCCCCGGCATCGAGAATTGCCGGACCACTATGCTGACCCGCTGACACCAGGAGGATGCGGCATGGCCGAGTACCAATACGTGACCTACGAGACGTTCGACGAGGGCACCATCGCCCGGATCATGTTGAACCGTCCCGACGCGCGCAACGCGCAGAACCGCGGGCTGCTCGTGGAGCTGCACCAGGCGTTCTTGGAGGCGGAGGCAGACGATCAGGTCCGGGTGGTCATCCTCGGAGGGCACGGCTCGATGTTCTCCTCCGGCCACGACATGGGATCGAAGATCTCTCGTGAGGAGATGAGCCCGGGCCCGAACCAGCACCCCACCACCATGATCAACGGGGGTACGAGGACCGGAGCGGAGAAGCGGATGCTGGGGGAGTGGCACTACTTCTTCCAGAACACGCTGCGCTGGCGGAACCTGCGGAAGATCACCATCGCCCAGCTGCACGGGACCGTCTTCGCCGCCGGCCTCATGCTGGCGTGGGCGTGTGACCTGATCGTGGCCGGCGAGGACGTGCAGTTCGCCGATGTGGTGGGGACCCGACTCGGCATGTGCGGGGTGGAGTACTTCGCGCACCCGTGGGAGTTCGGCCCCCGCAAGACCAAGGAGCTGATGCTGACCGGCGACTCCATCGACGTCGACGAGGCGCACCGGCTGGGCATGGTGTCGAAGGTGTTCCCCGTCGACGAGCTGGGCGACCGGACGCTCGACTTCGCCCGGCGCATCGCCAAGCTGCCGACGGTCTCCGCCCTGCTGATCAAGGAGTCGGTGAACCAGAGCACCGACAACATGGGCTTCTACAACTCCTTGCAGGCCTGCTTCACCCTGCACCAGCTGAACCATTCGCACTGGGCCGAGATCCACGACACCAAGTGGCCCATCGCTGAGGAGTCCGACGGCGTCACCAACTGGAGAGAGGCGCCCCCCGTGCAGGTGGCGCAGAAGACGCAACCCTGAGCTCGTGGATCTGGCATTCAGCCCCAGCGAGCAGGCCCTGGCCATGGAGGTCAGGGCCTGGCTGGCCGAGCACCTCGAGCAGCCACCGGCCTTCGCCGACCTGGGCGCCGAGATCGAGTGGGGGCGACGCTGGCAAGCGCGCATGGCGGCCGACCGGTGGGTCGGGATCCACTGGCCGCGCGTCTACGGCGGTCGCGGGGCGTCGCCCGTCGAGGTGGCCATCTTCAACACCGAGTACGGCCGGGCCCGCGCCCCCCAGCTGGTCAACCGGGTAGGGATCAACCTGGCCGGGCCGACCCTCCTGGCCCACGGCACCGACGAGCAGCGGGCCCGGTGGCTGCCGGGCATCGTCACGGCCGATGAGATCTGGTGTCAGCTCTTCAGCGAGCCGGGAGCGGGAAGCGACCTGGCTGCGCTCAGCACCCGGGCCACGGCCGACGACGGCGGGTGGATCCTCAACGGCCAGAAGGTGTGGACCTCTTACGCCCAGTTCGCCCGTTGGGCGATCTGTCTGGCCCGGACCGACTCGGACGCCCCCAAGCATCGCGGCATCTCGTACCTGATCGTGGACATGACGGCCCCGGGGATCGAGATCCGCCCATTGCGCCAGATGACCGGCGAGGCCGAGTTCAACGAGGTCTTCCTCACCGACGTCTTCGTGCCGAGCGAGCACCTGGTCGGGCCGCTCAACGGCGGGTGGGCGGTGGCCAACACCACCCTCGCCCACGAGCGGGGCACGAACTTCCCGTTCAAGGAGCAGGTCGTCCACGAGGTCTTCCTCGACGAGCTGTACCGGGTGGCGGACAAAGAAGGGCGGCTCGGCGACGCCGATGTCGCCGAGTCCCTCGCCCAGGTGTACGTCGAGCTGGAGGTCCTGCGGCTGCACAACTGGCGCACGCTGACCCGGCTCGGTCACGGTCTCGACCCCGGCCCCGAGTCCAGCTGGGTGAAGCTGGCCTGGACGGACATGAGCCAGCACCTGGCCGACGCCGCGCTGGAGCTGCTGGGCGCCGCGGCTCCCCTGGCGGCGGGCGCGGACCGGCTCCCCGGCTCGGGGAAGTGGCAGCGCCAGTGGTTGTGGAGCAAGGCGGCGAGCATCGCCGGCGGTACCTCAGAGGTCCAACGAACCATCATCGGCGACCGTATCCTGGGACTGCCCCGGTGAGCGTCGCCACCCGGACCGCTAGCCGAACCGTGGAGGCAACCCCATGCTGAGCACCAGCCCAGAGGCACATCCCAGAGTCGCGGAGGCGGGCGAGGTCGACGCCATCACCGCGGCGGTGATCCGATCGGCCATGGAGACGATCTGCCATCGCCGGCTGTGGGTGGGCGACGCCTGGCACGACCACGCGCCGGTGTGGGATGCGGCCGGGCTGGGTACGTCGAGCATCGTGATCGGCCCCGGGGTCATCCAGAGCGCCTTCACCACGATCGTCCTGCGACCAGGTGATGCGGCCCGCGTGACCGCGGACGGCGACGTCGTCGTCGAGGTGCCATGAGCAGCGGCGGCATCACCTCGTGGGGCAGCTACGTGCCCCGCTGGCGGCTGAAGCGCAGCGCCATCGGCCTCACCCTGAACGCCCCGGCCGGTCGCGGGACGCGAGCGGTGGCGTCCTACGACGAGGATCCCACCACCATGGCGGTGGAAGCTGGGCTGGCTGCCGTCGGCGCCGCCGGCCTGGCGCCCGAACGGCTCCTGTTCGCCACGCCGGAGCCGCCGTACCTCGACAAGACCAACGCCTGCGTGATCCACGCCGCTCTGGGGCTGGCCGATCGGGCCGGCGCCTACGACCTGTGTGGCTCGGTGCGCTCCGGATGGGCGGCGTTCGAGGCGGCCGAGGCCTTCGGCCGGAGCGAGCCCACGCTGGCGGTGACCGCCGACCTCCGGACCGGCCTGGCCGGCGGACCGGAGGAGCGCGACAGCGGCGACGGCGCAGCCGCCTTCGTCCTCGGGACCACCGATGTCGTCGCCCATGTGGTCGGACGGGCGTCGGCCACGGCGGAGTTCCTGGACCGTTGGCGACTGCCGACCGAACAGGCATCCCATCAGTGGGAAGAGCGCTTCGGCGAACAGATCTACGTGCCTCTCGTGCGGGCCGCCGTCGCCGACGCCCTCAAGGCGGCGGGGGAGACCATGGCTGCGGTGGACCACCTCGTCGTCGCCGGTCTCCACGCTCGCGCCGTCGGGACCCTGCGGAAGACGCTCGGTGCCGAGGCGGCCGGCGTTGCCGTCGACCGCAGCAGCCAGATCGGCAACCTGGGGGCAGCGCAGTTCGGGGTGGCCCTGGCCGACGTGCTGGAGGTGGCTACCCCCGGGCAGCTGATCGCCGTGGTCCTGGCCGCGGACGGGGCCGATGTCATGGTGCTGCGGACCACCGATGCCCTGGCCGCCGCCCAGCAGGCCCGCCGGGCCGCCGCCGTGCCCACGGTGGCCGATCAGGTCGATGCCGGGCGCGACGACTTGAGCTATGCCACCTTCCTCACCTGGCGAGGCCAGCTCCGGCGCGAGCCTCCCCGGCGCCCGGATCCCGAACGGCCGGGAGCTCCGGCCACCTGGCGTTCCGATGCGTGGAAGCACGCCTTCACCGGGAGTCGCTGCCTGGAGTGCGGCTTCCTCCACCTGCCGCCGACCCGAGTGTGCCTGCGCTGCAAGTCGGTGGACCAGATGGAGCCTGCCCGCCTGGCCACCACGCCGGCCCGGGTGGCAACCTACACGATCGACCGCCTGGCGTTCTCACTGTCGCCACCAGTGATCGGGGTGGTCGTCGACTTCGAGGGCGGGGGCCGGTTCCGCTGCGAGATGACCGACGTCGACGCCGACGCGGTGGCCATCGGCGTGCCCGTCCGGATGGCGTTCCGGCGAGTGTCGACGGCCGAGACGGTGCACAACTACTTCTGGAAGGCCGTGCCCGACCGGGCACACAGAACGGAGGCTGACTGATGGCGAGCCACGGGATCCGCGACCGCGTCGCAATCATCGGGATGGGCTGCACGCCGTTCGGCGAGCGCTGGGACAAGGGTGTCGACGACCTGTTGACCGACGCAACCAAGGAGACCGTTGCGTCGGCGGGCGTCGACCTGGCCGACATCGACGCGTTCTGGCTCGGCACCATGGGCTCGGGCGTGTCGGGCCTCACCCTGTCCCGTCCGCTCAAGATCGACTACAAGCCGGTCTCGCGCAACGAGAACTTCTGCGCTACGGGGTCCGAGGCGTTCCGCAACGCCTGCTACGCGGTGGCGTCGGGCGCCTACGACCTGGCCATGGCCATCGGGGTGGAGAAGTTGAAGGACAGCGGCTACTCCGGCCTGACCGGCATCCGACCGGTGGGAGACGGCACGGACCCCGGGCTGTCCTCCCCGGCCGCCTTTTCCTTCCTGTCGCCGTCCTACGCCAAGAAGTACGGCGTGGAGGAAAGCGTCATGAAGGAGGTCATGACGCGCATCGCCTGGAAGAACCACCACAACGGGGCGCGTAACCCTCGGGCGCAGTACCGCAAGGAGGTGGCGCTCGAGACCATCAGCGGTGCCCCCTTGGTGGCCGGGAACCTGGGCGTCTTCGACTGCAGCGGCGTCAGCGACGGATCGGCGGCGGCCATCATCTGCCCGGTCGAGCACGCGCATCGGTACACCGACTCGCCGCTGTACGTCAAGGCGCTGAGCTTCGTGGCCGGCCCCGCCGCCGGCCCGATCGACCCGGCCTACGACTACACCACGTTCGAGGAGGTCATCCGCTCGGCCGCCGACGCTTACCAGCAGGCTGGCATCGACGATCCTCGCGCCCAGCTGGCCATGGCCGAGGTGCACGACTGCTTCACCCCCACCGAGCTGGTCCTCATGGAGGACCTGGGGTTTGCCGATCGGGGTACGGGTTGGAAGGAGGTGCTGGCCGGCACCTTCGACCTCGACGGTGAGCTGCCGGTGAACCCCGACGGCGGCCTGAAGAGCTTCGGGCACCCCATCGGCGCCTCGGGACTGCGGATGCTGTTCGAGTGCTGGCTGCAGCTGCGCCGCCAGGCGCCCGAGGACCGTCAGATCGCCAGCATCGACCAGGGTAGGACCCTGGGGCTCACCCACAACCTGGGTGGCGCGCCGGGCGAGTGCGTCAGCTTCGTCAGCGTCGTCGGCAGCGAGCTCTCCGATTGAGCCCGCTGGCCGGCGTGGTCAGCGCCGGCGGCGGCTGGTGGCGGTCGGCGCCGGTTCCGGGCGAACCGACGGCTCGATCATGACCCACAGGTCGGGCCCGTGCAGGTCCTCCCCGAACAGGTGCACTCCCAGCACCCGCATGTTGATCGCCGAAGCCAGGACGTAGGTGATGAACCGGGCGACCTTCTCGGGCATCACGTCCACGCGGATCTGCCCGGCGTCCTGGCCGCGTTGGATGATCTCGAGCAGCAGCCCAGTGTGGCCCTCGAACGTGGCGACGTAGTCGGCGCCTCGCGACTCGGCCAGGTGCAGGTGGAAGATGGCCATGCCCCTGGAGGCCGGGTCGTCGTCCTCCGGGGCGCCCGAGTAGGCCAGGACGAACGCCCGGAGCTGATCGAGCGGGTCGGCGACGGCCGCCACGGCGGCCGCGATGCGACGATGATGGGTCCGCACGGACTCCTCGACCACGGCCAGCAGGAGATCGTCCTTGGTGGCGAAGTGGTGGTAGAAGGATCGCAGCGACATCCCCGATCGCTCCACCACCTCCTGCACGGTGAAGTCGGGCCGACCCCGCTCGCGCAACAGGGCCGTGGCGGCTCGGATGAACCGGTCGCCGGTCGAGATGGCCCGGGCCCGCGCGTGCTGCAGCGAACGCTCCAATGTGCGGTCGTGCCAGCGAGCGCTGCCCCCCTCGCTGCCGTCCTGGCGATCATCGGTTCCGCGCATCTCACCTCCTGGCGAGAGCGAGATTACACCTATCTCGCTGCGATCATCGATGGGCGCGTCGGCGCGCCACACCAATGTTCGGAAAGGGAGAATGTAGGCTTCGTCGATGGGTTTCACGGCGACGCACCGACAGGCGGCCAGCCGCCAGTACCTGCTCCCTGGTGGGCCTTGGGACGTCTCGACGCTCGATGCTCTGGCCAGGTCGCGACCGGTGCGCCGCGGCGTTCCCGCCGTGGCCGACGATCGGCGCCGCCTGGATGCCGCGGCTCTCGAGGATCTGGTGGCGCGCGTGGCCGGTGGGCTGCGGGCCCTCGGCATCCGTCGTCGGGCGTCAGTGTGCTGGCAGCTGGCGAACGGCATCGAGGCCTACGTGCTCTTCCGGGCCTGCTGGCGCCTCGGCGCCGTCGGTGTGCCCATCCACCACCAGATCGGCCCGACCGAGGCGGCCAAGCTGGTCGATCGGGTCGATCCCGCCGTGCTGTTCTCCCGCCCGGGTCTGGCCCTGGCCGACCACCCGCTCGCCCGGGTCGGCCAGATCGGCCACCCGGACTGGGACGCGCTGGTGGCCGCCGCGCCGGTGACCGACGACGCCGCCCGGCCGTCGGACCTGGCCGTCGCCCTGTTCACCTCGGGCTCCACCGGTGAGCCCAAGATCGTGTTGCACACCCACCGGTCGCTGGTGCACAAGGCCTTGACGATGGTGGCCGTGCACGGCCTGGACGCCGGTGATGCCGTGCTGATGCCGGCGCCACTGGCCCACATCTCCGGCCTGCAGTGCGGCCTCCTGATGCCCGTGGCGGCCCGCATGCCTGCGTACTTCATGGAGCGTTGGGATCCCGAGCGGGGATTGCAGCTGGTGGAGCGCGAGCGCATCAGCTTCATGATCGGGCCGCCGACCATCTTCCTGTCCATGACCGACCGGTCCGACTTCACCCCCGAGCGGGTGGCGTCGATGCGGATCATCTCCAGCGGGGCGATGTCGGTCACGCCCGAGTTCATCGACCAGGCGCGGGTTGCCTACGACGCGACGGTCAAGCGCACCTACGGATCGACCGAGGCGCCCACCACGACCACCGCGTGGGAGGGGGACCCGCCCGAGCGGGCCCGCAACACCGACGGGCGGGCCGTCGGCCAGATCCGGCTGCGTACGGTGGATCCCACCACCGGTCACGACACGGTCGCCGGGGGTGCCGGTGAGCTCTGGGTGCGCGGCCCGGAGCTGTTCGTCGGCTATGCGGACGCCGAGCAGACGCGCGCAGCCATGCACGGCGGCTGGTACCGCACGGGCGACATCGCCGTGATGGACAGCGAGGGCTGGGTGACGATCACCGGCCGGCTCAAGGAGCTCATCATCCGGGCGGGGGAGAACATCATGCCTGCCGAGGTGGAGCGGACCCTGGAGCGCCATCCGCACATCAGCCAGGCGGTCGCCGTCGGCTACCCCGACGCGCGCTACGGCGAGCGGGTCGCCGCCTTCGTGGTGGCCTCCGGCTCCTTCGACCTGGACGACTGTCGGCGGTGGTTCGCCGCCGAAGGGGTTGCTCGCTTCAAGACGCCCGAGCACATCGAGCGGGTCGACGCCATCCCGCAGATCAGCTTGGGGAAGCCCGACCGTGTGGCCCTGCGAGCGATGCTGCTCAGCGGTGTGCCGTCGACGAGATCCGGCTCGTCAATGAGGTGAGCACGCCGTAGAGGACGCACCCGAACGGCCATTGGGTCACGATCCGCCCGGATGCCGCCTTGTAGTAGTTCCGGCTCACCGTCCATGCTGTGTCGCGCATCGCCCGTTGGAGCCATCGGTTGTAGACCGTGTTGAACACCGGCCTGACCTCGATGGCGCGAACCCTTGTCCTGGCCATGCGGCGGACGGCTCGGGCCGCCCATTCCGCCTGTCGCTCGAGGAAGAAGACGATCTCGCCGCCGTTGGTGTTCGGGCCGTAGAGCAGGTAGAGGTTCGGGAAGCCCGGCACGGTGATGCCGAGGAACGCCTCGGGCTCTCCGGCCCACGTGTCATGGATGGATCGGCCGTGGCGACCGACGATCTCCAGGCTGGCCAGGTAGTTGGCCGGCTGGAAGCCGGTGGCCAGGACCAGGACGTCGGTGGGGTGCTTGTCGCCGTCGGCGTCGACCACCGCATCGGCGGTGACCGAGGCCACCGCCTTGGGCACCAGCGTCACGTTGTCGGCCCGCAGGGCCCGATAGAACGTGGAGCACAGCACCGGACGCTTGCCGGGGAACGGGTAGGTAGGGGTGAGGGCGGTGGCCAGGTCCGGGCGGTCGGCGAAGGACCTGGCGATGAACGTGCGACACAGCTCCTCGCGAGCCGCGTTGAGCTTGGTGTGCGGTCGGTAGATGGCGGCGCGGAACTGTCCGCGCTCGATCTGCCAGTGCAGCTTCAGGCGATGGCGCCAGTGGTTCCAGGGTCGGCGCAGCCGGCGCCGCTCCTCCTCGGTGAAATCGCGCTCTCCCTTGGGCAGGATCCACCCCGGCTCGCGTTGGAAGACGGTGATGTGGTCGGCGGCGCCGACCAGCTCGGGCACCAGCTGAGTCGCTGTCGATCCGGTGCCCACCACGGCGACGCGCTTGTCGGTCAGGTCGTGGTCGGGCTCCCAACGCGAGGTGTGGAACACCGGCCCGGCGAAGGTGTCCAGGCCGGGCCACTGGGGGAATGCCGGCTCGCTGAGGAAGCCCAGCGCACTGATCAGCACGTCGCAGTGCACGTGGGCACCGCCGGCCAGGTCGAGGTCGTAGCCGGCCGCCTGCTCGTCCCACGTCGCCCGCTCCACGGTCACGCCGAAGCGGAAGTGTGACCGGAGGTCGAACCGGTCGACGACGTCCTCCAGGTAGCGCTGGATCTCCTCTTGGCGCGCGTGGGTCCTGCTCCAGTCGAAGCGATGGAACGAGTACGAGTAGAGGTGAGAGGCCACGTCGACCTCGGCCCCGGGGTAGCGATTGACCCACCAGGTCCCCCCGAGGCCGTCGTCGCGCTCGTAGATGGTGAAGGTGCGGACGCCGGACCTCACCAGCTTCACGGCCGCGGCAATCCCGGACATGCCGCCGCCGACGATGGCGACGGTCGGGGCGGTGGCCGCCGCCCGCGGGCTCCGTAAAGACACCCCTACATCGGGGGGGTCTTCAGCATGGCGCCGGCGTCCACGCGGATGTTCATGCCCGTGATGTAGCGGGATTCGTCGCTGGCCAGGAAGGCCACCAGGTTCGAGATGTCCATGGGGTCGACGAACGGGATGGGCATGGCCTGCATGGCCGGCAGCGCCACCATGGCCTCCTCGCGGGTCGGGTTCTCCAGGTCGGGCCGGAAGGCTCGGTACACGTCGACGTTGTGCAGCAGGTCGGTGTCGCAGTTCGTCGGGTGGACGCCGTTCATGCGGATGGACTCCTTGGCCAGCTGGAGGGCGAGGACCTCGACGTAGCGGACCACGACCTGCTTGGACCAGGAGTAGCCGGCCCCGCCCGATGCGCCCATACGCTCGGTGGTCCCCGTCATCATCCCGGCGGTGGATCCGGTGACGATGACCGAGGCGCCGGTGTGCAGGTGAGGGAGGCTGACGGCCACGGTGTTCATGGCGCCGATCAGGTCCACGTCGGTGGCGTCCACGAAGCCACCGCACAGGCTGACGTCGTTCCCGGGGCAGATGCCGGCGTTGGCCACGACGATGTCGAGGCTGCCGAAGGTGCTGACGCCTTCGTCGACCACGGCCTTGAGCTCACTGCGCTGGCGCACATCGGCCTTCTTGGCGATGATCTTGGTGCCCGCCGCCTCCACCTCCTTGACCGTCTGCTGGAGGTCCTCGGCGGTGGCCAGCGGGTAGTTCATCGACGCCAGGTGCGGTTCGCAGATGTCGATGGCGATGATGTTCGCCCCCTCCTGGGCCAAGCGGATGGCGTGGCTGCGTCCCTGACCGCGCGCCGCGCCTGTGATGAATGCGACCTTGCCCTCGAGCTTGCCCATGGTGTGCTCCCTCCCCGGAGAACCCGGTTGTCGTTCCGGCCACGGAAATGACCGGTGAGTTCTCCAGAGAATCTAACTGGCATGAGCGCTACTGTCACCTCCTCGGCCTGCCATGGATCGGCCATGGTGGACGAGCCGGGCGACAGGGGAACGATGATGCGGGCAGCGATGGTGCGCCGCTTCGGCGGCAGCGAGACCATCCAGGTCGAGGAGGTGCCGGCGCCGGTGGCCGGCGCCGGTGAGGTCGTGGTGGCGGTGGAGGCGGCCTCGGTGAACTTCCCCGACGTGCTGCTGGTCGCGGACCGCTACCAGATGCACGCCTCGTTGCCCTTCACGCCGGGCAGCGAGCTCGCCGGCACGGTGGTGGCCCAGGGGCCGGGCGTCGAGGTGCCCGCCCTCGGCGCGCGCGTCGCCGGGGCGGTGGCGACCGGCGCCTTCGCCGAGCAGTGCGTGGTCGCGGCCGGCACCCTCACCCCGGTGCCGCCGACGGTGAGCGCCGAGGATGCGGCGGCATTCGGGGTGGCCTACCGGACCGCCTACCACGCCCTGCGGACCATGGCAGCTGTCCGGGCCGGCGAGTCGGTCGCCGTGCTCGGTGCCTCCGGTGGGGTCGGCACGGCGGCGCTGGGCATCGCCCACCTCCTCGGGGCCCGCCCCATCGCCGTCTCGCAAGGCGCCAAGCTCGACGCCTGCCTGGCCGCCGGCGCAGTGGCCACGATCGACTACGACCGCGAGGACCTGAAGGTACGGCTCCGCGAGGTGGCCGGCGGCCCCGTGGACGTGGTCGTCGACATGGTCGGCGGTGCGTACAGCGAACCGGCGCTACGGGCCTGTGGATGGGGTAGCCGGTTCGTGACGGTCGGCTTCGCCAGTGGTGAGATCCCCCGGATCCCGCTGAACCTGGTGCTGCTCAAGGGTGTGGTGATCATGGGCTTCGAGATGCGAGGTGTCATGGCCAGCCGGCCCGAAGACATGGTCAAGGGTGACGCCGAGCTGTGGGAGTGGCAGGCGACCGGCCGTCTGCGGCCGACCATCGGGGCCACCTTCGCACTCGACGACGTGGTGTCGGCCATGCGCATGGTGGAGGAGCGGGCGCAGGTCGGCAAGATCGTCATCCGACCATAGTTCTCTGCAACGCGGGCTGGGCCGCCGGCTCAGAGGGACCGGTATGCCCCGCCGTCGACCAGGATCTGGGCGCCGTTCACGAAGCTGGCCGCGTCACCGGCCAGCAGCACGCACACGCCGACCATGTCGCCAGGCTGGCCGATGCGCCCCATGGGGTTTCCGGTCACCGCGCCGGCCTTCATCTCGGGGGTCCAGGCGTTGGTGATGTCGGTGTCGAAGGCGCCAGGCATGACGAGGTTGGCCCGGACCTTGGGAGCCCACGCTCCAGCCAAAGCCAGCGTCAAGGCGTTCAGACCGGCCTTGGCCATGCAGTACGGCAGGTCGGTGGCGTTGGGTCGGAGCGAGCCGGCTGTGCTGATGTTGATGATGGAACCGCCGTCCCCGGCCGCCATCCGAGGCCCGATCAACGAGGCCAGGCGGAACGGCCCGCGCGCGTTCACGGCGTGGGTCTTGTCGTAGAGCTCTTCGGTCACCGACGGAAGGTCCTCGTACAGCGGCGACATCCCCGCGTTGTTCACCAGGATGTGGCAGGCGCCCATCTCCTGGTAGACGGTGTCGACCAGCTGGTCGCAGTCGGACCACCGGCCGACGTGGCATGCGACCGGGAGGGTGCGCCGACCGGTCTCGTCGGTGATGGCGTCCGCCGCGGTGCGGCACGCCTCGAGCTTCCGGCTGGCGACGACCACGTCGGCGCCGGCGCGGGCGAGGCCGTGGGCCACGGCCAGCCCGATGCCCCGGCTCCCGCCGGTGACGATGGCGACGCGATCGCGCAGCGGGCCGGCCTCGGTGCTGTTGGCGTCGTCCACGGTGCCCCCTACGTGCTTCAGGCCCCCGCCCGTTGCAGGGTGCCATGCCAAAAAAGGCCACCGAATCGTACCACTGGGAGAGAAGGACATTTCGTGGTGGCCGGTGGATGTGTCAGAGTTGGCCCGACACCGGGGAGAGGATGACCACACCATGAAGTTCGGCGTATCACTGGCGGCGGCGCACCCGTCGGCCTGGGCGGACGTGGCCGAGGAAGCCGACCGCCTCGGCTACGAGTCGCTCTGGCTGCCCGAGCACCTGGTGCTCCCGGCCATGCTCGAGGGCAGCCCCCACCACGGTGCCGAGCATCCCCCGGTGCCGGCCAACGTGCCGGTCTTCGACGCCATGGCCTACCTGAGCTTCCTGGCCGGCCGGACCCGCTTTATCCGCCTGGCGACCCACGTCTACAACATCGGCCTGCGCCACCCGTTCGTGTCGGCTCGCGCCGTGGCCACGCTCGACGTGGTGTCCCAGGGCCGGGCCATCTTCGGCGTCGGCGCGTCGTGGCTGAAGGCCGAATGGGATGCGGTCGGACTGGACTTCGCCACCCGCGGGCGGCGGGTGGACGAGGCGCTGGAGGTCTGCGGCCGGTTGTGGACCGAATCGGTGATCGAGCACCACGGCGAGTTCTTCGATTTCGACTCGGTGATGTTCGAGCCCAAGCCGGTCCGTCAGCCCGGTCCCGCGGTGGTCATCGGTGGCGACGGCCCGGCCGCGCTGCGGCGGGCCGCCGAGTGGGGCGGATGGATCCCCATGAACCACACCCCGGCGCAACTCCCGGCTGCCATCGCCAGGCTGGCGGAGATCCGGGAGCAGAAGGGGATCAGCGGTCGGGTCGAGGTGACCGTGGGCGGCGAGGTGCGCTCGGCGGAGGATGTGGCCGCGTACGAGAGTGGGGGGATCGATCGGTTGATCGTCCGGCCCTGGTCGCGCACTCGCGAGGCCCTGGAGGGCCTCGGCAGCTTCGCCGCGGCTGTCGGCATGGAACCGCCCGCCGGGTGACGGATCAGCCCAGGCGGGTGAACGACATGGTGGCGGTGGCCACCAACGCCCGGTCGGCGCCCATGTCCACCACGTCGGCGCGCACCAGCACGGCCCGGCGGCCGGCGCGCAGCACCTCGCTGACGACGCGCGCCGGTCCGACCCGGACCGGCGCCACGAACCGGACGTTCAGGTCGGCCCCTGCCAGGTTCGGCGAGTCGACGGCCCGGACGGCTGCGCCCGAGGCCCCGCAGTCGATCAGGCCGGCGAGCACCGACGCGTGGAGCGACCCGTGCGGATTGCACAGGTCGGGCTCCAGGTCGATCTCGAGCGCCGGTCCCGACCGGTCGTCCTCCACCTCCCACATGTGCATGCGCGCCAGAATGTGGCCCGGCGAATCCTCGAGCACTCGGCGGCCTCGTTGGTCGGTCATCTGTCCCGTTCCTCTCTGTCTCGCTCTCTCGTCCCCGATGCACGCCGAACCATGGAGGCGCTCGTGACGCTGCTCCGCCAACGTGTCGACCACGTCGAGGTGCTGACCCTCGACCGGCCCGATGTCGCCAACTCCCTGAACCCCGACCTGCTCGCGGCCTTGGACCGGGCCGCCGTGGAGTGCGCGGCCGATCCCGACGTCCGGGCCGTGGTCGTGGCCGCCTCCGGTACCCGCATCTTCTGCGCCGGCATGGACCTGGCCGCCTTCGCGCGGGGTGAGGCACCACACGAGGCGACGGAGGAGGAGCGAGCCGTGAGCATCCTGGGCGGCCGGTTCCCCAAGCCCCTCGTCGCCGCGGTGAACGGTGCTGCTGTCGGTGGCGGGTTCGAGCTGGTCCTGGCCTGCGACCTGGTCGTGGCCGCCGAGCAGGCCCGCTTCGGCCTGCCGGAGGTGCGCCGGGGCCTGTACCCGGCCGGTGGCGGGACGATGCTGTCCACCCGGGTACCGCTGGCGTTGGCCATGGAGCTGGCCCTGACCGGCGATCTGGTCTCGGCCGAGGTGGCCCGAAGCATGGGTGTGGTGAACCGGGTGACGGCGGCCGAGGAGCTGCACGCGACGGCGTTGGCGCTGGCCGGCCGGGTGGCGGCTAACGGTCCGCTCGGTGTCCAGCTCACCAAGCGTCTCCTGCGTGCTGCGGTCGCCCAGGGGCCAGCGGCGGGGATGGCCACCCCGGCGGAGCAGGCGGCCATCTTCGCCAGCGCCGACGCGAGCGAGGGCAGCCAGGCGTTCCTGGAGAAGCGGGACCCGGTGTGGACGGGTCGCTGACTCGTCGGCTCCCGCCTCGATCGTGGCGGCCGCTCAGGAGGCAAGCGATCCGGCGATGACCTTGGTCTCGCAGTACTGGGCGAATCCCTCCAACCCGTTCTGGCGGCCGACCCCGCTCTGCTTGTAGCCGCCGAAGGGCGAGTCGGCACCGTAGTAGATGCCGCCGTTCACCGAGATCGTCCCGCTGCGGATGCGGCGAGCCACCCCCAGCGCCCGTTCCTCGGAGGCGGACGTGACGGCACCCGACAGGCCGTAGGGGTTGTCGTTGGCGATGCGGACGGCGTCGTCGTCGTCGTCGTAGGCGATGACGACGAGCACGGGCCCGAAGATCTCCTCGCGGGCGATGGTCATGCTGTTGTCGACATCGGCGAAGAGGGTCGGCTCGACGTAATAGCCCACCGGGAGGTGGGCTGGCCGACCGCCACCGAGCACCAGGCGGGCGCCCTCGGAGACACCCTTCTCGATGTAGCCGAGCACCCGCTCGCGCTGGCGAGCGCTGATCTGCGGGCCCTGGATGATGCTCGGGTCCTGGGGGTCGCCCACCGTGACGGCCGCGAAGCTGTTGGTGATGGCCGCCAGCCCCTCGTCGTAGCGGGACCGGGGGAGCAGGACGCGGGTCATCATGGCGCAGCCCTGGCCGCCGTGGGCGCAGGCGGCGAACGACGCCATGGCCAGCGTCGCCTCCATGTCGGCGTCGTCGAGGACGATGTGGGCTGACTTGCCGCCCAGCTCGAGGAACAGCCGCTTCATCGAGGGGGCGCCCATCTGCATGATGCGGTGGCCGGTCGCGGTGGAGCCGGTGAAGGAGATGAGGTCGACGCGGGGGTCGACGACCAGCTCCTCGCCGACCAGGTGGTCTGCGGAGGTGATCACGTTCACGACCCCGGGCGGGATGTCGGTGTGCTCGGCGATCAGCTGGCCGAAGCGGGTGGCGCTCCAGGGTGTGTCGGGGGCGGGCTTGACCACGACGGTGTTGCCGGTGGCCAGGATCTGGCCCAGCTTGTTGATCAGGATCTCCGTCGGATAGTTCCACGGCACGATGGCGCCGACCACCCCGGCCGGCTCGTGGACCACACGACGCCAGCTGTGCACCCCGAATGCGTCACCGTCGGGCAGGGGGCGCTCCCACTCGAACTCGTCGATCATCTGGGCCGGGTAGAGGAGGCCGTCGGCCAGCGGAGCGTCGAGCTGGGGTCCGTAGGTGATGGCGACCGGGCAGCCGACCTCGGCCACCAGCTCGGCGCGGATCTGCTCCTGATCGGCGACCACGGCCGCGTGCAGCTGCTCCAGGCAACGGCGGCGCAACGCCCGGTTGGTGGACCAGTCCGTGGTGTCGAACGCGCGCCGGGCGGCGGCGATGGCCTCGCGGGCGTCGTCGACCGAGGCATCGGCCACCTGGCCGATGACCGTCTCGGTGGCCGGGTTCACGTTGTCGAACTGCCGGCCGGTCCGGGCTTCGACGAGCTTGCCGTCGATGAGCATGCGGGACTCGCCTGCTGGTGCGGCGTTGGGTGTGGCGCTCATGATTTCCCTCCGGGGTTCTGGGTCATGGGGCTCGGGGGGACGGGTCGTCGGTCTCGTCGAACCACCCCCATTGGCCGGGTTCGATGCGGCAGAGCGGGCCGGCCAATGCCGGCGTGACTGGGCCGTCCGGCCAGCGCGATGCCAGGGTCGGGGCCAACCGCTCGGCCGTGGCCACCGGGTCGTCGTCGAGCCACAGCACGGTGATGCGGCTGCGGCCGGTGCTCCAGCGAGGATCACGATAGC
The DNA here is from genome assembly GCA_965276635.1 of Acidimicrobiales bacterium. Lineage (GTDB taxonomy): Bacteria > Actinomycetota > Acidimicrobiia > Acidimicrobiales > Palsa-688 > CBDIBC01. The sequence goes on from CBDIBC010000004.1 coordinate 416,907, forward strand.
GAGACGACGAGGCGAACGACCAGGCGCCCGCCACGCCGTCGACGGCGAGCATCCTCGGGACCTCGTCGGTGGTCGTGGTGCTGATCCACCGGTCGAGGGCGTCGGGATCGGCGTCGGGGGAAACGTCGTCGACGACGACGTAGATGCCGGTCGACGGTCGCCAGGGGAGCGCCTCACCGGAGATGGGCACACCGGGGGCGGCGACGGCATCGACCGCCATCCAGGCCCCGTTCCGCACGGACCTCCGATATCGGTGGAACCGCCCGAGCTGGTTCAGGCGCTCACCGACCTCGGCGAACTCGTTGAGGGTCTCTCGCGTCGGCTCCGTCATCAGGTACATGGTGAGGTACTGGATGCCCCCCAGCTCGTCGGTGGTGGCAGCTCGGGCGGCCTGGCAGGCGGGTGTGGCCACCCAGCGCTGGCCGAAGGCCACGCCGGGGATGGGGAACTGCTCAGGGAGGTGGTCGTACTGGTGCCACTCGTTGTAGGCCCGATGCTGGCCCGGCTCGGTCAGCTCCACCAGCGAGAAGAAGCCAACCTTGACCTTCGTCATGGGCACGACTCGGTGCTCCCCCTCCTGGTGCGCGCCGACGCGACCGTCCAGGGCTGCGACCGTACCGCCGCCGTTGCACCGCCGTCAACGGCGAAAGGCGCATGCCTGTGTATTAGACGTTGCACGTTCATTGCTATCTGAGGAGAAGTCCCTGCGGTCATGTCGGCCCCTGAGGGTCCTCGACGTACGCACGCAGGAGGCGGTCCGGTGGACGGAGTCGGTAGCCGTCGTCGCCCCAGTTCTGCCAACCGGAGGAGGCCAGGGCACCGCCGTCGGGATGCACGGTGCTTCCCGTGACGAAGGCGGACAGGTCGGAGGCCAGGAACAGCGCCACACCCCCGACATCGGTGTACGCCCCGAGGCGGCCGAGGGGTGTGGCCAGTCGGACGCCCAGCTGGCCGGCGGCTCCCTCGTTCTCCGACAGGGCCTGCATGCCTGCGGTCGGCACCAGGTCAGGAGCGATGGTGTTCACCCGGATGGCGTCGGGTGCCAGCTCCAGGGCCAGCGTCCGGCCGAAGTTCGTCACCGCCGCCTTGGTGCCGGCGTACACGGCGAAGCCGGGCGCCGCCCGGTGCGCCTCGATCGAGGTGATGTTGACGATGCTCCCGCCGCCCGCCCGGCGCAGCAGGGGGATGGCGGCGTGGGTGGAGTGGAGCAGCCAGGTGAAGTTCGACCGGATGATCGCGTCCCAGCCGCGTGGCCGGGAGTCGGCGAAGGGCTGGTGGAACGTGCCCCCTACGACGTTGACGAGGATGTCGATGCGCCCGTCGAACGCGTCGGCGACGGCGTGGTAGAAGGCGTCCAGCGCTTCGGGCTCCCGGGCGTCGAGGACCTGGTGGACCACATCGACCCCTCGCTTCGACACGGCCGCGACCGTCTCGTCCAGGGTGTCGGCATTCCGGTCGGCGAGGGCCAGGTCGACACCGGCGCCAGCCAGATCGTCGGCGCAGGCTCGGCCCAGGCCACCGCCTCCCCCGACGATGACCGCTCTCCTGCCTGCCAGCCCGAGGCGGTCCGCCACGTACCGGGCCGCGGCCCCGGTCTCGGCTCCGTCACCGGTGCTGGCATCGACGGACATGGCCCTCCTCGTGGTCCGGGGGCCGTGGGCGAGAATGCCATGGCCCGCTGGAGAACACTGGCACATCCAGCGGTGTGGAGCGCATCTGCACGGGTATGCTCGAAGCAACACTTGTTGTAGCACCGACACTTCTCGTAGCACTGGAGGGGACCGATGAACGTCGAAGATCTGGTCTTGGTGAGCGTGGACGACCATGTGGTCGAGCCGCCCGACCTGTTCGAAGGTCGGCTCCCGGCCAAGTACCAGGACCTGGCGCCCCAGTTCGTGACTCGCGAGGACGGGTCGAACGCCTGGCGCTACGAGGGCGCGGAGATCTCGAACGTGGCGCTCAATGCCGTCGCGGGCCGGCCGCCCGAGGAGTACGGCCTGGAGCCGACGTCGTTCGACGAGCTGCGGCGAGGGACCTACGACATCGACGAGCGGGTCCGGGACATGGATGCGAACGGCGTGCTCGGCTCGCTCTGCTTCCCGTCGTTCCCGCAGTTCTGCGGTCAGCTGTTCGCCCGCACCGAGGACAAGGACGTGGCGCTGGCCATGGTCCAGGCCTACAACGACTGGCACATCGACCAGTGGTGCGGATCGCATCCCGGGCGGTTCATCCCCTGTCCCCTCCCGGCCATCTGGGATCCCGAGGTGCTGGCCGCCGAGGTGCGGCGCACCGCAGCCAAGGGCGCCCATGCCGTGACGTTCTCGGAGAACCCGGCGAAGCTGGGTTGGCCCAGCCTGCACTCCGATCACTGGGACCCCTTCTGGAAGGCATGCTCCGAGGAGAACGTCGTCCCCTGCCTGCACATCGGCTCGTCGTCGACGCAGGTGGTGACGGCGCCCGACGCACCCATGGACGTGCTCATCACGCTCACGCCGATCAACATCGTGCAGTGTGCCGCCGACCTGATCTGGTCGCCGATCTTCCGCAAGTTCCCCGACCTGAAGGTGGCGCTGTCGGAAGGCGGGATCGGCTGGATCCCGTACTTCCTGGAGCGGATCGACTTCTCCTACCAGCGCCACCACGCCTGGACCGGTCAGGACTTCGGCTCGCGACTGCCGAGCGAGGTGTTCAACGAGCACATCATCACCTGCTTCATCGACGACCACTTCGGGATAGAGACCCGTGCCCACCTGAACATGGACCAGGTCTGCTGGGAGTGCGACTACCCTCACTCCGACTCGGCGTGGCCCCAGTCGCCCGAGTCGGTGATGAAGCACTTCGACGGCGTGTCCGATCGCGACATCGACCGCATCACCCATCTCAACGCCATGACGGCCTACAGCTACGACCCCTTCGCCGTCATCCCGCGGGAGCAGGCCACCGTCGGCGCCCTGCGCGCTGGCGCCGCCGATGTCGACATCGCCATCCGTTCGACCAGCCGGCGACCGCTCACCGGCCCCCGGGCCACGCTGGCTGCCGACCTAGGGGCGCCCCGCTGAGCACGCAGTAGCCTTTCCGGCGTCCGAGCGGACTCCGTCAGGAACGGTCGGCCAGCCGGGCCAGCTCGGCGAGGCCGGTGAGCTGGTCGAGGTAGTGGCCGACCGACTGGCCGACGATGCGGGCGTTGACGATGGTGGCGCCGCGGTCGGCCAGCTCGGCCAGCACCTCGACCGCACGGTCGGGATGGCCGCCCGGGTCGAAGGCGCGTGGCGGCGAGATCACCGCCTCGAAGCCGGCCGGCCGGTCGGCGTCGGCCAGCATGCGGCCGATCTCGTCGAGCTCGAGCCCGAAGGGCATCCACCCGTCGCCGAGCTCGGCCGCCCGGCGTAGCGACCGCCGGCTGCGCCCACCGACCCACAGGGGAACATGGGGCTGCAGGGCGCACGGCTCGACCACCACGCCCTCGAAGTCGAAGTGGGTGCCGTGGTAGCGGGGACGCGGATCACCGAGAGAGGCCCGCAGGGCTCGCATGGCATCGTCGGCCTGCTCGCCGCGCCCCTCGAACGGAGAGCCCAGCAGGTCGAACTCCTCGCGCAGTGATCCCACCCCGACACCGAGGACGAGGCGGCCCCCGCTGACCCGGTCGAGGGTGCCGTACCGCTTGGCGATGGCCAACGGGTGGTGATAGCCGAGCACCAGCACCGACGTCACCAGCCGGATGGTCGCGGTGCGTGCGGCCAGGTACCCGAAGGTGGCCAACGGGTCCCAGTACACGCCGCCGCGATCCGCGGCGATCTCGTCGGGCACCGCCACGTGCTCCGAGCAGGTCACGTAGTCGAAGTGCAGGGCCTCGGCGTGCTCGACGACCCGGGCCAGGTCGTCGACGCCGGCGGTGCGCTCCCACCTCCCGTGCGCGCCGGGGAGCTGGGTGACGATCGGGGTGGTGATCCCCACCTTCATCGGGTGGGCTCCTCGACCGGTCGGTGCTCGTTCACCAGGGCCGGTCTGAACATGGTCCACATCTCCTCGGCGGTCAGGCCCTGGGCCCCGGTGCCACGGGCGATCACCCGCAGGTTCAGTCCTGTGACCAGAGTGTTCAGGACGAACAGGGCGAGGGCATCGACGGCAACATCGGTCCGGATCATACCGGCCCCCGCGCATCGGGCCAGGATGTCGGAGAGGACGTCGAGGTGTGGCTCGAGGAGGGCTGCGTAGTCGCTAGGCCGCGACTCGGCCAGGCGTTGGTGGAACATGGCTATGCCGCGCGACGCAGGGTGCTCCTCCTCCGGCACGCCGAAGAAGGACACGACGAAGGCTTGGAGCTCCTCCGCCGGCGTGGTTGCCTGCTCGAGCTTGCGCCGGACCCGGTGGTGGTGCCTCCTGGCCGCTTCCTCCATGACCGCCAGGAGCAGGTCGTCGCGGGTGCCGAAGTGGTGGTAGAAGGACCGGACGGACATGCCTGATCGTTCGACGACCTCGGCCACGGTCAGGTCGGGGTGCGCCTGCTCGGCCAACAGCTCAAGAGCGGCCCGGACGAACTGATAGCCGCGCGTCAGAGCGCGGGCGCTGGCCGTCTGCAGTGACTGCTCGAACGTCCGCTCGTGCCACCGGGCCCGGCGGGCGGCCTCGGGCTGGTCGGTCACAGCCGGTCGATCAGGGACGCGCCCATGATCAGCGCCCGATCGTCTTGCCGCCATGCCATCTCCATCCCCCTCCTGTGGTCCGGGCTCGCACCCTCGTTGCCCCTGGGCGAGAATCTATCTCGCGTGAGGACCCCGCACCGCTACTGCGCAAGGATAGACGTGACGTGCAGTGACGCGCCGGCTATCATCGCCGCAGCGCCGGGCGGACTCGCCTGGTGCAGGGGGCATCCGGGACGAAGGTCAGCAACGCGTCACCACGCTGGCCCGACCGGCCTGGCGTGTACGACAGACAGGAGCGCACATGAGAAGATCGAAGGTCGCAGCCGTGACGTTGGCAGCCTGCGCGGCGATGACCGCGTGCGGGAGCAGCGCGAAGTCGACCACAGGATCGTCGTCGTCCGGTGGCGGAGGCGGAGCGCCCGGTGTGACCGCCACGTCGATCACCGTCGGCGGGGTGGGCTACAAGACCTTCTATAGCGACTCCTTAGTAGGCGCACAGGCTCGCCTGGCCGCCCAGAACGCCCAAGGTGGTGTGTACGGGCGGAAGATCAACCTGTCGACCTTCATCGACGACGGAGGCAGCTCGACGGCCAACATAAATGCCGTGCACACCCTGGTCCAGCAGGACAACGTGTTCGCCGTGCTGCCCGCTGCGGACAGCGACTTCGCCGGTGCCACCTATCTGGCCCAGGCCAAGGTGCCCTTCTTCGGCTGGTCGGTCGATCCGCTGTGGTGCAACAACCAGTACGGGTTCGGCATCGACGGGAACAACTGCAACGAGACCACGGTCAAGACGGTGCCGAACTTCATCGGGGTGGCGCAGCAGCTGCTGCCAGGAGGGTCGGCCAAGGGCAAGGCCATCGCCGTGGTGGGCGAGGACAATGCGTCGGCGGTCGACGCCCTCAAGGGCTTCGTCGCGCAGTGGAAGCAGGCCGGGGCCACCGTCGTGCTCGACGACACGTCCATCCCCACCCCCCCGGCGGTCACGTCCGACTACACGCCGTACGCCCAGAAGGCCATGACGGCCAACGGAGGAAAGCCGCCGGACTACATCCAGACGATCATGACGGTCTCCGACACAGTCGCGTACCAGGCCAAGCTGCGCGCCCTCGGCTACCACGGCGTCCTGCAGAACTTCACGCTCTACGACCCACGCCTGGCCGCGGCCGCGACCGGCAGCTACATCGAGTTGACGTTCGCGCCGTTCGAGCAGTCGTCGCCGGGTGTGTCGACCATGATCAGCCAGCTCAAGGCTTACGACCCCAAGGTCGTCCTGGACCTCCCGGCCGAGACAGGCTGGCTGGCGGCCGACGAGTTCATCGACGGGCTCAAGCTGGCCGGCCCCAAGCTGACCCGAGCGTCGTTCATGGCCGCCCTGAACGGCGGCAAGTTCAACCCCACCTTCCAGGGCGTGGCCGGCCAGGCCCACTTCCCGGCCAACCATAGCGCCGCAACGCCGTACATCTCGGATGTCTACAGCGACGGGACGTCCTACAGCGTCAAGGTCCCGCTGACGAAGGTCCCGGTGGAGCCCAACCCGCTGCTCGGGGGTTAGGAAGGCCACCTCGCGAGGGTCCGGCGTGACGGCGCGAGCGCAAGCCGTCGGCAGCGACGGCTATCATCGCCGCAGCGCCGGGCGGACTCGCCTCGGGCAGGGGGCATCCGGGACGAGGGGCAGCAACGCGTCACCACGCTGGCCCGACGGGCCTCGCATGCACACAGACAGGAGCGCACATGAGAAATGCAAAGGTCGCAGCGGTGACGTTGGCCGCCTGCGCGGCGATGACCGCCTGCGGCAGCAGCGGGAAGTCGGTCCCGGGATCGTCGACGAGCGGGGGAGGCGGAGCGCCCGGCGTCACCGCCACATCAATCACGGTCGGCGGGGTGGGCTACAAGACCTTTTACGCCGACTCCTTCACTGGCGCCCAAGCTCGCTTCGCCGCCCAGAACGCCCAGGGAGGGGTGTACGGGCGCAAGATCAACCTGTCGACCTTCATCGACGACGGTGGCAGCTCGACGGCCAACATCAATGCGGTGCACACCCTGGTCCAGCAGGACAATGTGTTCGCCGTGCTGCCGGTGGAGGACAATGCCTTCAGCGGCGCCACTTATCTGGCCCAGGCCAAGGTCCCCTTCTTCGGCTGGTCGGTGGACCCGCTGTGGTGCGACAACCAGTACGGGTTCGGCGTCGACGGAGCCGACTGCAACGAGATCACGCAAAAGACGATCGCCAAGTTCACGCAGGCCGCAGCCCAGCTGCTGCCTGGGGGATCGGCCCAGGGCAAGGCCGTCGCGGTGGTCGGCGAGGACAATGCCTCGGCCGTCGACGCCCTGAAGGGCTTCGCCGCGCAGTGGAAGCAGGCCGGCGCCAATGTCGTGCTCAACGACACGTCCATCCCGACCCCCCCGGCGGTGACATCCGACTACACGCCCTACGCCCAGAAGGCCATGACGGCCAACGGAGGCAAGCCGCCGGATTACATCGAGATGGTTATGGCCCCCGCTGACACCATCGGCTATCAGGCCAAGCTGCGCGCCCTCGGCTACAAGGGAATCCTGCAGAACTTCACGCTGTACGACCCGCGCATCGCGGCGGCGGCGGCCGGCAGCTACATCGAGACGACGTTCGCACCGTTCCAGCAGTCGTCGCCGGGGGTGTCGACCATGATCAGCCAGCTCAAGGCCTACGACCCCAAGATCCTCCTCGACCTCCCGGCTGAGACGGGGTGGCTGGCGGCCGACGAGTTCATCGACGGGCTCAAGCTGACCGGCCCCAAGCTGACCCGGGCGTCGTTCATCGCCGCCCTGAACGGTGGCAAGTTCGCCCCCAGCTTCCAGGGCGTGGCCGGCCAGGCCCAGTACCCGGCCGACCACAGCAACACGGCACCGTACATCTCGTTCGTCTACAGCGACGGGACGTCCTACAGCGTCAAGGTCCCCCTGACCAAGGTGCCGGTGGAGCCCAACCCGCTGCTCGGGGGATAGGAACCCGCAGCCGTGCCACCGAGGCGCTCGGCCCCACCCGGAGGGCTGAGCGTCTCGGTGGCCGCAGTGGGGGCCAGACGGTCGTGGGCTCAGACGGTCGTGGTGCCCGACGCCGTCGCCTCGGCACCCTCGTCCGTCTCGGTGCCCAGATAGGCGGCCCGCACGGCCTGGTTGCGCCGGATCTCCGCCGGCGTGCCCTCGGCCAGGACCTCGCCCAGGCTCAACACCATGATGCGGTCGCAGCGCTCCATCACGAAGTCCATGTCGTGCTCCACCAGCAGCACACCGCAGTTGTCCTCGGCGGCGATCTGGCGGACGAGCACGGCCAGGCGGCCCACCTCGTCGCGGTCGAGGCCCGACGCCGGCTCGTCGAGCAGGAGGATCTTCGGGCGCTGCACGGTGGCCCGAGCCAGCTCGACCATGCGGGCCAGGCCGATCGGGAGCGATCCGGCGGACACGTCGGCATAGGACGACAGCCCGCAGCGCTCCAGGGCGGCCCGGGCCAGCTCGGTGCGCGCCCGCTGGCGCCGGCGCCGACCCGGCGCGGAGACCAGGTCGCCGAACAGGCCGCCGCCGCCGCCGTCGGGGTCGAGGGCCGCGACCACGTTGTCGAGCACCGACAGCCAGCCGAACACCTGGACGGCCTGGAAGGTGCGGCGCATCCCGGCGCGCGAGCGGCGCACGGGCGTGGTCCGGGTCACGTCCGCGCCGTCGAGGAGGACACGGCCGGACTTGGGGACACGAACCCCGGAGATGACGTCGAACAGGGTGGTCTTGCCGGCACCGTTGGGCCCGATCAGGCCGCACACCTCGCCGTAGGCGACGGTGAGCGACATGTTGGTGAGGGCTCGGACCCCGCCGAAGGTGACCGTGACGTCCTCGACGTCGAGCGCGTTGGGGCTCATGGGCGTGCTCCTCCTTGTCGGGGTGCGTCACGCAGAGGACGACTCACGCGGCGCGCACCGGCACGTTCTTGTAGCCGGCCACGTTCGACATGGTCACCCGCCGGAGGCCGGTCTCGTCGATCTCGAAGCTCGGCCAGCGCCGACGCATCTCGGCGATGGCGATGCGGCACTCGGATCGGGCCAGCGCCGCGCCCAGGCAGCTGTGGACCCCGTAGCCGAAGCCCAGCGCCAGAGACGGCTTCCTGGTCACGTCGAAGCGGTCCGGGTCCACGAAGGCCCGCTCGTCGCGGCAGGCCGACCCGGTCAGCAACAGCACCGCGCTGCCGGCCGGGATGGTCGTGCCGTCCACGACGCGATCCTCCAGCATGTAGCGACCTTGGTACTGGCTCGGCGGGAGATAGCGGAGGATCTCCTCCACCGCGGTGGGGATGACCGCCTCGTCGTCGAGGATCAGCTGCCATTGCTCGGGGTTCCGGGCGAACAGCACGAAGGCGTTGCCGAGCAGCTTGGTCACCGTCTCGGCGCCGGCGCCGGCCAGCAGGGTGAGGAACCCGGCGATCTCCTCGTCGCTCAGCTGCGTCGTGTCGCCATCGGCCCGCTCCACCTCCACCTCGGTGAGGCGGGTGATCATGTCGTCGGCCGGGTGGCGGCGCTTCTCCTGGAGCAGGTTGTACATGTACAAGCCGGCATCCATCTGGGCCTTCTCCGACTCCGGGCTGGGCCGCTTCTGGCCCGGCTCGCGGTGCAGCATGATGTCGACCCATAGGCGGATCTGCTGGCGCTCACCCGCAGGGACACCGAGCATCTCGGAGATGACCTCGACCGGGAAGAGCGCGGTCCACTCGGCTACGGCGTCGAAGTCGTGTGGATCGGCGACGGCGTCGGCGTGGGCGCTGACCACCCGGCGCACCATCGGCTCGAGCGCGGCCATGGCTCTCGGGGTGAACACCCGGCTGACCAGGGCCCGCATGCGGTCGTGATCCGGGGGGTCCATGAACAGGATCATGGGGTATTGGATGCGCGCCGGGTCGGACAGGAAGTTCAGGTCGGTGCCGTAGGCGCTGGAATAGGCAGCCAGGTCCTTGTGGGCGGCGGTCACATGCTCCCAGCGCGAGAGCGCCCAGAAGTCGTAGCTGGGGTTGTGGTACACCGGCGCCTTGTCGCGAAGCCGGCGGTACAGGGCCGTCGGGTCACCGAAGAAGTCGTCCCCGAAGGGATCGAACTCCAGGCCCGAGCCGGCGTGGGCGGCAGTGGCGTCAGTGCTCACGGTGTACTTCCGTGCTCATGGTGTACTTCCGTGCTCATGGTGTACTTCCGTGCTCATGGTGTCCGCTCATGGTGTCCTTCCGTGGGCCCGGGTCAGGCGGGATCGAGGTGAGAGCTGGATTGGGCGGCGCCGGAGGGGACAGGGTCGGCACCCAGGTAGGCGGTGGTGAGGGCGTTGTCGTCCAGATCGGACCGTGGCCCGCTCCAGGTGACCAGGCCGTTCGCCATGAGGGCCACGTGGTCGGCGAGCTGCAGCACGGCCGTGGTCTTCTCCTCCAGGAGCAGGATCGTGGTGCCCATGTCGCGCAGGCGGCCGAGCGTGTCGCAGACCTGCCGGGCGGCCAGCGGGGCCAGGCCGAGGGTTGGCTCGTCGGCGATGAGGAGCGTCGGCGGGCGAACCATGGCCGAGGCCAGGGCGAGCATCTGCTGCTCACCGCCGGAGAGCAGGCCGGCCCGCTGTCTCCGTCGCGTGTCGAGGATGGGGAAGTGCGCGTACGCCTCGGCGATCTGGGCCTTGGTGCGCAACCACAGGGCGAGGTTCTCCTCGACGGACAGACCCGGGAAGACGCCGCGGCCCTCCGGCGCCAGCATGATCCCACCCTCGCTCGCCCGGCGATGCGTCGGCCAGACCGAGACGTCGGCCTGATCGACGTGGACGGTCCCCGACGTGGGGGGCACCAGGCCGGCGATCACCGCCGCGACCGTCGACTTCCCGGCCCCGTTCGAGCCGACCAGGGCGGTGATGGTACCGGGGGCGATGGCCAGGTTCACGCCGTGGAGCACCTCCAGCGGCCCATAGGCAGCATGCAGGTCGCGGATGCTCACCAGCGCGCCGCTGTCGTCGGCCGGGACCGGCTGGGCCGTGGCCGATGGGCCGGAAGGGGTGACGATGGGGGCGCCCGCGGAGGCGCCGGCCAGCGCATCGGCCGGGGTGAGCACGGCACCGCCCTCGGCCGCAGCCTGGCGCGCCGCTCGGGCCCGGCGCTTCTCGAAGCGCTGCTGGGCCGACAGGGCGAGCGAGCCGTCGGGGTTCTTGGCCAGGTTGATGGCCCCCAGCCCGAACAGGATGGGGAGGAAGTTGCTGGAGGACAGGATCACGTGCAAGGCACCGCTGGTGCCGGTGATCTTGGTGAAGATGGCCTGGAACAGCCCGAAGGCCAGGCCGGCGAGCAGGGCGCCGGCCGGGCGACGGATGCCGAAGGTGACCACCACCGCCAGCCAGATGAGCCCGACGATGGACGGGTTCGTGGTGTTGGCGTAGGGGCTGGTGGTGAGGGTGAAGAACGCACCACCGATGCCGGCGATGCCGGCCGAGACCGCGAACACCGCGATCTTCGCCCGGTCGGGTGAGATGCCCGAGGTCCGGGCGGCCACATCCGACGACCGGGCCGCCAGCATCGCTCGCCCGGTGGACGACCGCTGCAGGTTGATCACCACCAGGGTGAGGAGGCCGAAGACCATGAGGACCACGATCGACAGCGTCACCGGGTCGGAGAGGTGGAACGGGCCGATGATCGGTGGGTTCACCGTGTAGCCGGTCGACTGATGGCGCACCGAGTCGATCTGGTAGATGACCAGGTCGGCGATGAAGGCGAGCGCCAGGCTGGCCAGGGCCAGCTCCAGGGCGCCGAGCCGGCGCACTGGGATGGCGATGAGCGCGCCAGCCAGCATGGACACGGCGCCGGCGCCGATCACCGCCAGCGCGAAGTTCAGGTGGCCGTGGGCGCTGATGAGCGGGATGCTGCCGTAGTCGTGGGTCAGCAGCCAGCCGCACGTGAAGGCGCCGGCGGTCACGAAGGTGGCCTGGGCCAGGCTGATCATGCCACCGAGACCGGTGACCACCACGAACGAGAGGAAGACCACGGCAAAGACCAGGCCCTGGGCCATGAGCCCACCCCAGTAGGCATTGGCGAAGACCATCAGGTAGATGACGATGGCGGCGGCCACCACCGCCCAGGGCAGGCCCCGGCGCCACGTCGGCAGGTCCCGCCGGTAGTCGGGTGGCGACGGCTCCTTGGCCACCGAACCGGCGGCCCGGGACTTGCGGCGCACGAGGAGGATCAGGCCGACGATGGTGAGGATGTAGGGGATAGAGGTCTGGAAGCCGCTGATGTTGGTGAGGAACTTCGGGAGGAAGTCGGTCTTGTAGGTGGCCACCAGGTTCTGCACGATGCCGAGGACCAGTCCGCCGACGAAGGCCAGGGGCAGGGATCGCAGCCCGGCGAACACGATGGCGGCGAACGACCCGAGGATGATGTAGGTGTACTGGGTGTTGTCCAGGCCGAAGGCGGGGCCGAGCAGCACGCCGCCGAGCCCGGCCAGGACCATGGTCAGCATCCAGGTGAGCGCCGAGACGCGACCGGTGTGCACGCCGCGCAGGGCGGCCAGGTCCCGGCGGTCGACGTCGGCGCGCACGAGCAGACCGAGGCGGGTGTGGCGCAGGAGCAACCACAGGCCGACGGCAGCCACCGCGGCCGCGGCCAGGGTGGCGAGCTGGTCGGTGTTGATGACCAGACCGGAGAGGGGGCGATAGTTGTGGGCCGGCACGGGCCCCAGGCCGGCGGTGTTGACGATGTCGGTGGTCGTGGGCAGGTTCCCGCCGAGGGCGTTGACCGCTTCCACGATCCACAACGCCAGGGCCGGGAGGGCGACGAACAAGCCGATGGTGCCCACGATCCGCGCGTAGACAGGCGCGCCGGCCAGCTTCCGGAACATCACCCGGTCCAAGAAGAGCCCGAGGAGTGGCGCGAAAACCAAGATGGTGAGCACGCCTGCGACGGGAGTCGACAGATGGGCGCCATGGTGCAACTGGTAGAACAGGAACGCGCTGGCGAAGGCCACCGCACCGTGACCGAAGTTGAAGATGCCCGTGGTCTCGTATGTCAGGACGATCCCGGAGGCCATGATGGCGTAGATGCCCCCGGTGGCGGCCCCCGATATCAGCAGCGTCCAGAAGGTGTTCACTTGGTGGCCACCTGTGCCTCCCCCGATTCCGTGCTCCGACTGCCAGAGCGTAGCGTGCTTCACCGTCAGGTGCGGTTGCGGTCTCCTCAGCGTTACATGCCCATGTGCGGCTGGGGGTGTCAGTCCCTCTCCTGTGCGGGAGAGGGATGACCGTCAGCTGGAGCGCGGCAGGCCCAACCCGCGCTGGGCGATGATGTTCCGCTGCACCTCGCTGGTGCCGGCGTAGATGGTCGTGCCCAGCGAGTAGCGCATGGCGTGCTCGATGCGGCCGCCCTCGGGCGCCGTCGGCTCGAAGTAGCTGCGCAGTCCGTCCGGGCCCATCAGCTCCACCAGCTCCTCGGATCGGCGGACGATGGCCTCGGAGCTGAACAGCTTGGCCATCGGCCCCTCTGCGTCGCGCGGCAGATGCTCCTCACCGAGCCAGATGGCGCGTCGCTGCAGGAGCAGCGACACCTCGATGTCCGTCGCCGTACGGGCCAGGCGGTCGCGCACCTCAGGATCGTCCACTCGCGTCGTTCCGGCGTCGTCGGTGCTGGTGCGGGCCCAGTGCTCGGCGTGGTCGAGCATGCCCTGGGCCTGGGCGCCGAAGCCGGCGGCGTGCTCGTCACCGAGTGAGGCCGTCATGACCTTCCAGCCTTCGTTCACCCCGCCGATGCGGGCCGAGTCGGGGACCCGGGCATCGGTGTAAAAGGTGATGTTCGTCCGCTCGCCCGACATCGTGTACACGGCCTGGGCCTCCACGCCCTCCTGGTGCATGGGGACCAGGAAGGTGGTGAGGCCCTTGTGCTTGGGGAGATCAGGGTCGGTGCGGGTCAGCAGGAACACGTAGTCCCCGATGTGTCCGTTCGTGGTGAACATCTTCTGACCGTTGATCACCCATTCGTCTCCGTCGCGCTCGGCGCGACACCGGGCCGAGGCCACATCGGACCCGCTCTCGGGCTCGCTGAAGCCGAGGACGATCACGATCTCACCGGCCAGCGCCTTGGGCAGGATCTGGCGACGCTGCTCGTCGGTGCCCATGGCCAGGATCACCTTGGCGACCATGGTGGTGGTGCCGATGCCGTAGGTCGGGGCGTGGACCCGGCTGAGCTCCTCGCGGAAGGCGATCATCTCGATGGGATCGCGGTCTTGGCCACCCCACTCCGAAGGCCAGTCCGGGGCGATCCAGTCGCGTTCGTGCAGCGCGGCGGTGAACGCCTCGTCGTGGGCGACGCCGCTGCGGTACAGGCGCTCCTCGAGCTCCAGCGTCAGCGTCTCGTCGAGGAAGTCCCGCACCTGTCCCCGCAGGGCGTCGGAGTCTGCTCCGAGGTCGAAATCCATGCTCTCCGTGCCCTTCTTAGGAAGCGGTTCGAGGGGTGGCCGGCCCGTAGCGGGCATCCGCCACCCGCTGGAAGGCGTGGGCGGGGTTGCCCCATGACAGGGCCCACGAGCGGACCCGCCGGTAGTACAGCTGGATGTCGTACTCGATCATGAAGCCGTATCCGCCGTGGTAGTGCAGGCTGGCGTAGGTGGTGTCGCGAGCCGCTTCGTAGGCGAACCCGAAGGCCATGGCCGACAGCTCGCTGGCTCGCGGCGACAGGTCGGCCGCCGCCCAGGCGGCCTCGTAAGCCAGCAGCCGAGCGCCGTCGAGGGCGGTGGCGCAGTTCGCCAGGGTATGTGAGACGCTCTGGTAGGAGCCGACCGGTCGGCCCCAGGCCTGGCGGACCTTGACGTACTCGATGCCGATCTCCAGGGCCCGAGCGCCGGCGCCGACCAGGGCGGCGGCGGTCAGCGTCTGCCAATCGTCGAGGGCACCACGCCAGGCGGCCACGGCCTCGAGGCCCTCGGCCAGCACGGTGCCGTCGCTCGTGTCGACATCAGCCAGCGGCTGGCCGCCGAGGTTCGTCACCGGTCGAGCGTGACCGTCGAGCGTCACCAGGAGGATCCGCTCGCCGTCGCGGACGAGAGCCAGCTCGGCGCCGGCGCCGGCGGGGACCATGGTGGCCGTGGATTCGGAGGCCGGGCGCAAGGCTACCGTCGCCATGCGCTGGTGGGCCATCACGTCGCGGAGGCACTCGGCGCTGGGACCGGCACCCAGCCGTTCGAGCAGCCGGACCGCCACCTGCACCTCGATCACCGGGGCAGGAGCCAGGGCGCGGCCCTGCTGCTCGGCCACCAGGGTCAGGTCAAGCAGCGAGGCCCCCCACCCCCCGGCCTTCTCGCCCACGGCCATATCGATGACGCCGATCTCGCACAGACGCTTCCACAGCTCCTGGTCGGGCGCGGCCTCCGCGGCTCGTACCCGCTCGGGCGTGGCCTCCTTGGCGTACAACGACGCGAAGGCGTCGACCAGCTGTTGCTGCTCGGGGTCGATGCGCAGGTCCATCGGGCCCGGCCCGCTCAGGCCGCGACGCCGACGAGGCGGGCCAGATTGCCCCCCATGACCTGACGCACTGCCCGGTCGGACAGCCCCTCCAGCTCATCGACGAACTCGAGCGGATCGGCCATGCCCTCGGGATGGGGGTAGTCGGAGCCGAACAGCACCTGCTCCTCGCCGAGCAGGCTGACCAGCTGCTTGGGGTCCTCCTCGTGGAACGGGTGCACGAAGATGTTCCGCTTGAACACGGCCACCGGGTCCTCGTCGAAGGCGTAGGGGTGCTTCTCGTACACCTCAGCCAGCTCGGCCAGCAGCGGCCGGACCCAGGCCGAGCCGTTCTCCACCGGGGCGATCTTCAGCGTGGGGAACCGCGTGCAGAGCCCGTGGCCGATGACGGAGGCGATGGTGTCGAAGATGGGGCGGTGCTGGAGGTTCATCAGCAGCTCGAAGGCGCTGCTGTTCGAGAACGGCAGCATCTCGCCCTCCCGCCGGCCCTCCCATTCGTTGATGTGGCGGGAGTAGCCAGAGTCGGAGGCGTGCATGCCGACCATGACACCCGAGTCGGCCACGCGCTGCCAGAACGGATCGAACTCGGGCAGCGCCATCGAGCGAGTGCCGAAGAGGCCGGGGACCGGCGCGGGGCGGATCAGGATCACCCGCGCTCCTTTGTCCAACACCCACTCCAACTCCTTGATCGCCTCGTCGACGATGGACAGGGTGATGACCGGGGTGGGAAAGATGCGATCCTCGTAGCCGAAGGTCCAGTCCTCGTACATCCACTGGTTGAAGGCGTGGATCACCACGTGGGTGGCCACCGGATCGTCGCTGAGGCGCTCCTCGAGCAGCGATGCCAGGGTCGGCCACATCAGGGCCCGGTCGAGGCCCAGCTCGTCCATCAGCTTGACGCGGGCCTCGGGGTTCCTGAAGGCATCCATAGCGCGGATGGGCTTGCCCATGATCTCCCGCCGGGACCTGCCCTCCTTGTTCCCGGCCCTGAAGTACTCCATCTGTGCGCCCGGCGCGGCCACCACGTCGAAGGTGGGGTTCGGGATGTAGTCGCTGATCTTGTTGCGCACGGCGATCTTGGTGCGACCGTTCACCTCGACGTACTTGATCAGCCCGGCGTACCGCTCGGGCAGGTGGCGCGTGAACGCGTCGCGGCTCTCGTACATGTGGTTGTCCACGTCGAACACGGGGAAGTCCAACACTCGTGACGCCATGTCGCGCCCTCCTTCTGAGCAGATCGAAGATCGACGGCGAGCGCAGCACCCCCCTGGCACGGGAGACACCGACTCCGAGGGAGACACCGGCCCCGGAAATACTGTGCTCGTCTGAGCGCAAACGTAACTCTCGCACCGGTGGTGCGCAAGGACGTCCGGGCCGCCGCACGGCCGGTGGCTGCGGCTTGGTGGCGCCCCGAAGTCGAGAAGGTGGTTCTTCTCGCCAGTGCACGTGCCCTTCTGCGAGGCGCTAGCGTTCCCGACGGTCCGACGCCGTGAAGGGGGATCATGTCCTGGAGCTTCGACACCGAACCCGAGTTCCAAGCCAAGCTCGACTGGATCGACGCCTTCGTACGCGAGGAGGTGGAGCCGCTCGATGCCATGTGGCCCCACCGGGCCTACGAGCGGCCCATGGCCGACGATGTCCGCAGAGCCGTCGACCCGTTACGTTCGACGGTGAAGGAGCAGGCGCTGTGGGCATGCCACCTCGGCCCGGAGCTTGGGGGCCAGGGCTACGGGCAGGTGAAGCTGGCCCTGATGAACGAGGTGCTCGGACGCTCGAGCTGGGCGCCCATCGTCTTCGGCACCCAGGCGCCCGACACGGGCAATGCCGAGATCATCGCCCACTACGGCACGGCCGAGCAGAAGCGGCAGTACCTCGAGCCCCTGCTCGCCGGGGACATCACGTCCTGCTACTCCATGACCGAGCCGCAAGGGGGCGCCGATCCCGGCGTGTTCCAGACGAGCGCCCAGCGCGACGGCGACGAATGGGTCCTGGATGGCTGGAAGTTCTTCTCCTCTAACGCCCGATGGGCCAGCTTCTTCATCGTGATGGCCATCACCAACTCGGAGGTCGACATCTACCGTGGCGCCTCGATGTTCCTGGTGCCGGCCGGGACGCCCGGCGTGGTCATCGAGCGCAACATCGGCCTCGGCGGCGAGCCGCTCGGTGATGGCGCCCACGGCCTCATCCACTACGACGGCGTGCGGCTGCCGGCGGCCAGCCTGCTCGGCGGCGAGGGACAGGCGTTCGCCATCGCCCAGACCCGTCTCGGGGGCGGACGCGTCCACCACGCCATGCGCGTGGTCGGGCAGGCCAACCGGGCCCTCGACATGCTCTGCGAGCGGGCCCTCAGCCGGACGACCAAGGGGAGCCTGCTCGCCGACCGGGAGACGGTGCGGACCTACATCGCCGACTCGTACGCCGAGATCACCCAGTTCCGCCTGTTCGTGATGTACGTGGCCGCGCAGATCGATGCGGCCAAGGGATACGGATCGGTGCGCAAGGACATTGCGGCCATCAAGGTCCTCACCCCGCAGGTCCTCCACAACGTGGTGCAACGCAGCATCCAGGTGCACGGGGCGCTGGGCGTCTCCAACGAGCTGCCGCTCGCCTCGTTGTGGCAGACCTCCGTCGTCATGGGCCTGGTCGATGGTCCCACCGAGGTGCACCGGGCGACGGTGGCCCGCCAGATCCTGAAGGAGCACCGCGGCGTCGACGGCTGGTGGCCGTCCGAGTGGATCCCCGGCCGCATCGACGCGGCCCGCCAGAAGCTGGCAAACAGAGAAGCGACGGTGATGTGAGATGGATGTTCAGGGATCACGAGCGGTGGTCGTCGGCGGCGCGTCGGGGATGGCCCGGGCCACCGTGGCCCGCCTTCGGGACCGGGGGGCGTCGGTCGCCATCCTGGACCGGCCCGCCTCGGCCGGCGCCGAGGTGGCCGAGGCGTTGGGGGCGACGTTCCACCCGTGCGATGTCACCGACGAGACCGGGGTCGAGGCGGCCCTGGAGGACGCGGTGTCCGCCCTCGGCGGCCTCCAGGTGGCGGTGAACACCCCGGGCGGAGGGGGGAGCAAGCGGATCATCTCCAAGACCGGTCCCATGCCCCTGGCCGAGTTCCGGGGCGCCATCGAGCTGAACCTGATCGCCACCTTCAACCTCAACCGCCTGCAGGCATGGCACATGAGCCAGGGCGAGCCGGATGACGCGGGCGAGCGCGGCGTGATCATCAACACGTCGTCCATCGCCGCCTTCGAGGGCCAGATCGGCCAGGTGGCCTACAGCGCGTCCAAGGCCGGCATCTCGGGGATGGCCCTGACCATGGCGAGAGACCTCGGTGGTCTGGGCATCCGGGTGATGGCCATCGCCCCCAGCCTGTTCGCCACCGGGCTCAGCGAGGGGATCCCGCCCGAGTTCGAGGCGGCGCTCACCAAGGACGCGGCCTTTCCCAAGCGGATGGGCCTGCCCGACGAATATGCCCGCATGGCCGTGGCCATCGTGGAGAACCCGATGTTGAACGGCAGCACGGTCCGCCTCGACGGCGGCCAGCACTTCTCGCCCAAGTAGTCCGCGGCGTGGTCAGGCCATGGCGGTCGTCGGCCATGGCGGTCGTCTGCAGCGGTCGTCAGGCATGGCGGTCGTCGGCCATGACGATCGTCAGGCTCTGGCGCTGAGGCCCATCAGGCCGGCCAGGTTGCCGCCCGATCAGCGCTTGGGCCGGCTCTTCGCCGCGGTCGCCTTCTCCGGGACGCCCACGGCGACGCTGATCAACGCCCAGAGGTCGGCGCCGTCCAGAGCCGTGCTGCGGCCCTGCACCCCGAGCACCCGCGTGTTCAGGGTCGACGACAGCACCTGGGCCACGAACATGGCCAGCCGCTCGGTGTCGAGGTCGGATCGAAACGCGCCCGAGGTCTGGCCGCGCTCGAAGATCTCGACCAGAAGATCGGTGGAGGGGTTGTGGGCGGCCAGGTAGTCGTCGGGTCGCGACTCGGCCAGCTGGAGGTGAAAGATGGCCATCCCCCGCGACGCCGGGTCGTCGTGCTCGGGGTCGCCGTAGTAGGTCAGGACCAGGGCGCGGAGCTGCTCCACCGGATCGTCGAGCTCGGTCACCGCCCGGCGCACGCGCTGGTGGTGGGTCCGTACCGACTCCTCGATCAGGGCCAGCAGGAGATCATCCTTGGTGGCGAAGTGGTGGTAGAAGGAGCGCAACGACATCCCGGAGCGCTCGACGACCTCCTGCACGGTGAAGTCCGGCCGCTGCCGCTCACGCAGCAGCTCGGTGGCGGCCCGGATGAACCGGTCGCCCCGCGAGATGGCTCGTGCCCGGGCGTTCTGCAGTGATCGGTCGAGGGTGCGGTCGTGCCACTTCACGTCCTCGCTCACGTCCGGCGCTGTCATCGTCGCTCCTTGATCCACCATGTGATCGGATCCACCATGTGATCCACCGTGCTCGGGACCTCGACCCACCGTGGTCGCGAGCGGCGGGTGTCGGGTGTCGGGTGTCGGGTGTCGGGTGTCGGGTCAGAGATGAACGGCGTTCTTCTCGTTCCGGTCAGCTTACCGAGCGGTCGAGACGGGACGTATGACCGCCGCCCGCGCCGCCAGGGGGTGTCTACTGGTTCACCGTGTAACCGCCGTTGACGGGGTAGATCTGGCCGGTCATCCACGACGCCAACGGGCTGGCCAGGTAGACGACCAGCCCGGCGACGTCATCGGGGCGCCCCAGCCGACGGAGGATGTAGCTGCCGAGCTGCCTCTCCATCCGCTGCCTGCGCTCCGGGCTCATCTCGCCCGGGGAAGGTGCGTCCGCCGCTTCGATGGTCCCCAGCGCCACGCAGTTCATGGTGATGCCATGACGCCCGACCTCTCGGGCCACGGCCCGATTGAAGCCGGCGGCGCCGGCCTTGGCGGCGGCATAGGCGGCCAGGTTCGCCTCGCCCCAGCGGCCGGCGTCGGAGATGATCGTGATGATCCTGCCGTTCTGGCGCTCGATCATCCCCGGGAGGACAGCGCGCGTGCAGTGCAGGACGCCGAAGAGGTTGACGTCGAAGTAGCGTCCCCAGTCGGCTGGTGCGCTCTGGGCGAACGGGGCGAGCTCGAAACCGTCGGCCCCGGCGTTGCCGGCGTTGTTGACCAGGACGTCGACGTCGCCGATGCCGGCGACGGCAGACATGGCGCCGTCGAAATCGGTGACGTCGAACGGCGCGGCCAGAGCCCGGCCGCCGATCGCCCGGATCTCCTGGGCGACCGTCTCGGCGCGATCGGGGAGGACGTCGTTCACCGCCACCGTCGCCCCCGCGCTGGCCAAGGCCAATGCGACGCCTCGTCCGACGCCCTGCCCGGCCCCGGTGACGACGGCCAGCCGACCGTCGAGGTCGATCGTGAACGGCAATGGCCGGTCAGGCCAGGGCCCGCTCGTAGCGGTCGCGCCACTCGTGCTTGGAGCGGATGGTGGTGTCGACGTCGGGCGACAGGGCACGCAGGGCGCCGACGGTCGCCTGCTCGGCGGGGATGTGGACGAACGGGTCCAGGTCGAAGAACCGACAGGTGTTCTGCCAGGTGATCTTGGTGATCTCCTCGTCGTCGGCGCCGGCCAGCTCGAGCTCGGCGTGGACGAACTCGGGGGCGTCGGGGAAGATCGAGTCCGAGTGCGGGTAGTCGCACTCCCAGGCGATGATGTCGATCCCGATCTCGTCACGGACCCGCAGCGCGGTGGGGTCGGTCACGTAGCAGGCCAGGGAGTGCGCACGGAAGATGTCGCTCGGCAGCTGGTCGCCGAAGTCGTGTCGGAGCCAGCGCTGGTTCGTGTAATGACGGTCGCAGCGGTTCAGGTAGAAAGGGATCCATCCGATTCCGGCCTCCGACCACGCCACCTTCAGGTCCGGGTAGCGGTGAAATGCCGGGCCCCACAAGAGATCCTGGGCCGCCAACGCCGAGACCTGCGTGGCCAGGATGATCAGGTTGTCAATGGGGGCGTCGGGCGCCGACCTGATGGCGGCGAAGCCTTGGCCGATGTGCAGGCACATCACGACCCCTTCGTCGGACGCAGCCCGGAAGAACGGATCCCAGTAGTCGACGTCGTGGTAGCTCGGCAGGCCCTGCAGGTGCGGAAGCTCAGGCATGCTCACGGCGCGACAGCCCTTCGCGGCCACCCGCCGCACCTCGGCGGCCAGCTCCTGGGGGTCCCAGACCGGTGCGATGGCCAGCGGGATGAACCGGCCGGGGTACGACGTGGCCCATTCGTCGATGTGCCAGTCGTTGTACGCCTGGAGCATGACCAGCGACAGGTCCTGGTCGGGCGCCTCTTGGAAGAACCGGGCGCTGAAGCCGGCAAACGACGGGAAGCACATCGACGCCAGGATCCCGTTCCGATTCATGTCCCGGACCCGCTCGTGCACGTCGTAGGCCCCCGGTCGCATCTCGGCGAAGGTCGTGGGATCCATGCCCCACTCCTCCTTGGGCCAGCCGACGACGGCGTTCAGGCTGCCCGACCCACTGGCGTTGCCCTGGAACCACCACCTCTCGATGCCCGCCTCGTCGGTGACGGACCTCGGCGCCTGGTCGCGATAGCGCATCGGCACGTGGCCGTCGAACATGTCCCGTGGCTCGATCACATGGTCGTCGATGCTGACCAGCACCATGTCCTCGGTACGCATGCTCGGCGCCTCCTCCGTGTCCGGCGAACCGCCCGAACTCCCTCCCGGCCGGCGGGCCGAGACTACACCGGCGTCGTGTCACAGCGGCTCGGGCAACGGTGCGGTCAGGCAGTCCGTGGAGACCGGCCGGGACCGCAATCCTTCAGCCGGCGGCGGGATCCACCAGTCGAGCCATCGAAACCGCGGCGGCCGTGCCCGACGTGTCCGAGAGTGTGGCCTGCACCTGGCCGATGCCCGTCTGGCTGATCCACCCGATGCCGCTGAGGCACAGCCACTCGCCTTCGGGGTAGCGCACCACGTTGATGGCCACGTCGGCGTTCATGCCGGTGACGGGGAGATTCTGGGACTGGCCGACCCCACTGGCCAGGTCGGCGGTGTAGGCCAGGCGAGCAACCGGCATGACCGGCTGGCCAGCGATGACCGCAACGAGCAGGCGTACCCAGCTGGGGTCGGAGAAGTAGCCGCCCTCCCCCTCGAAGAGGTATTCCACCGCACGACGAGAGCCCGGGGGCTCCTCCGTGAAGAAATCGACGCTGTCGGCCTTGGCGACGCCCGGGATCGGGACCGGGGTCATGCCGTCGGGGAGGTCCCCGAGGCCGAGGTCGATCGTCCGCATGCGCAACGCGGTGGCCCGAGCCACCTCCGTCCCTTTCGCCAGGAGGGACGCGGCCACGACCTGTATGCGCTTGCCTTCACGCACGACACGCACGTCGGCGGTCAACGGGGCAACGGGCACGGGTCGGAGGAGGTCGACGGTGAGCCGGGCGATCTGCATCGGCACGAGGGTCGGCGTCTGCTCTACCAGGGTGGCCAGGAGTGCGGCCGGCGATCCTCCGAACTGGGCCCCGGGATCCCAGGGGCCCTGGGTGTAGATGGTGGGCACGAACACGTCGCCGTCCAGCTCGAACAGTCCCGCACCCGGTTCGTCGGTCTGGGGCATGGCGGCGGATCCTGCCAAGCCGCTGTCCCTGGCTGCAAGCCCGTCCTCCTGGCGTCCTGCCCGACCGGTCGGTGCTCGTCGGTCGTGGCCGGGTTTCGTGGCCGGGGGTCGTCGGCTATCGCGAGCGACCGGGACGCCTTGGGCTGATGCTGTTCACCCTGTTCGAGAACCGTTGGACGAACCAGCTGGGAACGATGGTCCGCCGGACCTCGAGCATCCTCATCCGGTGCTTGTGACTGGCGACGCCGGCGGTGCGCCTGGCGAACTGGAATCGCTATGCGGCGGTCAACGACGAGTTCGTTCCCATCCACATGGACGACGAGGCGGCCCGGGCCGCCGGCTACCGGACGGCGTTCGGGATGGGAAACCTCCAGTGGGCCTACATCCACGAGCGCCGAAACCTCAAGGACCAGACGGTCACCGCGCACGGCCGGATCGAGGCCGTCCGGATGGAGGGAGCGCGCACGGTGATCGACCTCCAGGTCTGGACCGACGACCAGGACGGTGTGGTGCTGGCGCCGGGCACGGCGTCGGTCCCCTCCGATCCCCAGGTCCGCTGAGTAACCGAGGGCGCCGGGCCCGCTGCGTGTCAGATGACGCCGGCGGCGCGGTGCTCGTCGAGCTCTGCGGTGCTGATGCCCACCAGATCGCACCAGACCTCGCGGTTGTGCTGGCCGAGCGCCGGCGCAGGTGTCGGGCTCGACGGCCGGCGTCCGTCGAGGCGGGGATACGGCGCCTGCTGGGCGTGCGGTCCCGCCACCGGGTCGTCCACCGTGACCAGGTCGCCCCGAGCGGCAAAGTGAGGATCGGCCAAGATGTCGGCGGCGTCATAGGCCAGGCCGACGGGAACGCCGTGGGCGACGCACGCCTCCTCCACGGCGCGAGCATCGAGGGTGGCCGTCCAGGCCGCGACGATGCCGTTGATCTCGTCGCCGCCCTCCGCTCGCTTGGCCAGCGTCGACCAGCGAGGGTCCTCGGCCAGCTCCGGGCGACCCATGGCCTGGCAGACCCGGCGGAAGTTGGCGTCCGAGCCACCCACGATGCACACGTGACGGCCGTCGGCCGTCGGGTAGTTGTCCAGCGGCGCCGAGTTCGCCAGGCGGTTCCCCTGCCGTTCCCTGGTGAGGCCCAGGCGATCCTGGGCGGCGACCGTCCACTCCAGGATGCGGAGGATGGAGCCGTACAGGGGCGCGTCAACCACGCCGCCGACCCCGGTGCCACGCCCGGGTCGGTCGCGACGGTACAAGGCCGCCAGGACCGCTTCGGCGGCGAAGGTACCCGTCAGGTAGTCGGAGATGGTCACCCCCGGCCGGACCGGAGGCCGGTCAGGATAGCCGCTGATGGCCAGCAGCCCCCCGTACGCGATCCCCATCCGGTCCAGGCCGGGCCGCGGCGCATAGGGACCGTCCTGACCGAAGACGCTGATGCGCGCCCAGACCAGGCGCGGGTCGCAGTCGTCAGGTGCGACGTGCCATGCCTCGAGCGTCCCCGGCCGGAAGTTCTCGCAGACCACGTCGGCGGTGGCGGCCAGACGACGGAAGAGATCCTGGCCGGCCGGCTGGCGCAGATCGAGGGTGACTCCCTTCCGTCCCCGCCCCTCGACCGCCCACCACATCGAGTAGTCCTCGCCGTCTGCGCCCTCGGCGAAGGGCCCGATGGTGCGCATGAAGTCGCCCCCGTCTGGCTGCTCCACCTTGATGACCTCGGCGCCCATCTCGCCGAGCAGGCCGGCGCAGAACGGGGCGCTGATCCTGGTGCCGACGTCGACGACACGCAGGCCCTCCAGGGGTGCGGACGCCGTCACCTCAGGCCGGCGAAGTCCGGTGCCCGCCGCTCCTTGAACGCAGCCATGCCCTCGGCCATCTCCGGTGAGACGGCGGCCAGGGCCTGGGCCTGGCTCTCGCGCTCGAGGGCGTCGGCCAGGCCGACCTCGTAGGTGGAGTTCAACAGCCGCTTGGACAGGCCGAGCGAGCGCGTCGGGCCGGCCGCCAAGCGCGCAGCCAGCTCGCCGGCTGCGGTGGCCAGCTCGCCGGCCTCGTAGCAGCGGTAGGCCAGGCCCAGATCGACGGCCTCGGATCCGCTCGCTCCCTCGCCGAGCATCACCATGGCCTTGGCCCGAGCCATGCCGACCAGCCGCGGGAGGAGGTAGGCGCCCCCGGCGTCGACGACGAGGCCCCAGCGGGCGAAGGACCACATGAATCGGGTGGCGTCGCTGACCAGTACGAAGTCGCAGGCCAGGGCCAGGTGGGCGCCGGGCCCGACGGCCGCGCCGTGGACAGCGGCGACGGTCGGCTTGTCGAGCTCCCAGAGCTCCCGGATGAAGGTCTGTACGCCCTTGCGCAGCGCCTCGCTGGTAGTGCGGGGATCGAAGCCGGCCTGTCCGGACTGGGCCACGGTCGAGGCCCGCAGGTCCATGCCGGAGCAGAACGCGTCCCCCGTGCCGGCGATGAGCAGGGCCCGGACCGCCTCGTCGTCGCGCGCCGAGCGAACGGCGGCGACGATGTCGTCGCGCATCTCCACGGTCAGCGCGTTCTTGGCGTCAGGGCGGTCGAGCGTCAGCCGGGCGACGTGGTCGTCGCCGACTTCGTAGCGAATCATGGGCCGGACACTATTGGATGACTGGGGGGACCAGGTGCCTCGGCTACCGTCGCAGCCCGTGCCGGATATGGATATCTCACTCGAAGAGGCCGTTCGTCGCCACGTGCAGCCCGGCGACGCGATCCATGTGGTGACCAACCATTCGCGCTGGACCGCGCTGGCTCGCCAGGTGGCTCGGCAGTGGTGGGAGCGTGACCCGGCGTTCACGCTGGTGATGCTCAGCCTCTCCAGCTTGGGGACCTTGTTCTTCCGTGGCGGCCTGGTGCGCAAGGTCGTCACCGGGTACTCCGGCGACGTGTTCCCGAACTTCACGCCCAACGCCTGGTTCGGCGACGCCTACCTGAGCGGCCGCGTCGAGGTGGAGCACTGGTCGTTCCTGACGTTCCTCCAGCGCCTCCAGGCGGCAGCCCAGGGCCTCCCGGCGGTCACCACCGCGTCGCTCCAGGGGTCCTCCATGGCGGACAACCCCGGGTTCGAGGTCGTCGACTCGCCGTTCGGCGGGACCGTGGGGCTGCTGGCCGCCTACGCCCCCGATGTCGCCCTGCTGCACGCGCCCATGGCCGATCGGGACGGCAACGTGGTGCTCAGCCCACCGCTGCTCGAAGGGGTATGGGGCGCCCTGGCGGCACGCCGCGGCGCCGTCGTGAGCGTCGAGCGCATCGTGGACGACATCCGGCCGTGGTCGCATCTCACCGCCATCCCCGCCCACCGGGTGCTGGCGGTGACCGAGGCGCCCCTCGGTGCCCATCCCGGTGGCCTCTACGTCCCCCACCTGCCGGTCGATGCCTACGGCGAGGACCTGGAGTTCTGGGAGGAGACCCGCACGGCCAGCCGGTCCGCCGACTTCGATGCCTGGATCGAGCGGTGGGTCCTGGCCCCGGCCACCCAGGAGGAGTACGTGGCGCGCCTGGGTCCGGAGCGGATCGCCGGCCTGCGCCGGCGGGCCGACCCCGAGTCGTGGCGAGACGACGAGGCGGCCTGGCCACCGGACCTGGCCGCGCCCGTCGGGGCGTGGGAGCGAGCCACCGTGCTCGGGGCCCGCTACGTCGCCGATCGGGTCGTCGATGCCGGGATGGACGCGGTGCTGGCCGGGGCCGGGGTGGCCAACCTGGCGGCATGGCTGGCTGTCGGCACGGCCCGTCGACGAGGAGCCAGGGTGGTTCTCACCGCCGAGCTGGGACTGTGGGGCTACGAGCCGACCCCCGCCGATCCGTTCGTGTTCAACCACCGCAGCTTCCCGACCGCGACCATGGTCTCCGACAGCGCCACCATCCTCGGCACCTTCACCGGTGGATCGGGCACACGGCTGCTCGGCTGCCTGGGGGCCGCCCAGATCGACCGGTCCGGGAACATCAACTCCACGGTGATCCCCGATCGCGCCTTCCTCGTCGGCTCCGGCGGCGGCAACGACGTCGCCACCAGCGCCGACGAGGTCGTGGTGGTGGCCACCCTGGCGCCCCGGCGCACTGTCGAGGTGGTGCCCTACGTGACGTCGCCGGGGAAGCGGGTGCGGGCATTGGTGACCGACCTCGGGACGTTCGAGAAGCGCGACGGGATGTTCGTGCTCACCGCCGTCGCCGACGGGCCCGAGACGGTCGCGGCGCGCGTCGAGCGCATCCGGGCCACCTGCGGCTGGGCGCTCGACGTCGCCGACCAGGTGGCGTCGCTCGACCCGCCGGCCCCGGCCGAGATCGAGCAGCTGCGCCGCTGGGATCCCCGCCAGCGGTTCCTGCGGCCCGACCCCACCTGAGCGCCGTCGCCTCGCCGGTCGTTCGGGGGTGAGCGCGACGCGGCTGCGGCGGCGCGCTGCTCGCGTTTGGGCGGGGTTCGGTGCGCTCTTGGCGGGGCGGTATGGAGGTTCGGCGCAGTGTTGGTCGCCGGGGACCCAAAACTGCGCCCGACCTCGGCGCATGGCGTCGGCGCCCGGCCAAAACTGCGCCAGACCTCTGGGCCGATCTCGCCGTTGCGCCAACCCCGCTGCAGCCGCAAGGGGACCCCCGGCCGCATGCGACGCCGGCGCGGGGACGCCGGCCGGGGGAGCCCGTCAGAAGATGCCGGTGCCGGCGACGACCCGGCTGCGCAGCAGTCCAGCCAGGCGGTCGCGATGGTAGGCGGCCGGCCCGTAGCTGACCTGGTCGAGCTGGGCCCGCTTGAGGTAGAGGTGCAGGTCGTGCTCCCAGGTGAAGCCGATGCCGCCGTGCACCTGGAGCCCCGACGCCATCACCCGCTTGCTGGCCTCGCACCCCCAGATCTTGGCGCTGGACGCGGCGGTCGAACGGTCGGCATCGCCGGCGGCGATGCACCAGGCCGCGTACCAGGTCGTCGACCGCATGCCCTCCACGTCGACGACCATGTCGGCGCAGCGATGCTTGATGGCCTGGAACGAGCCGATGGGCTGGCCGAACTGCACCCGCTCCTTGGCGTAGGCGGCGCTCATCTCCAGCACCCGGCTGGCCCCGCCGAGCATCTCGCCGGCGGCGCCCACCACCGCCCGATCGAGCAGGGCGGCCGCCTCGTCAGGGCCACCGACGGCGACCGCCGCGGTGTCGTCGAGCGTCAGCCAGGCCAGGCTGCGGGTGCCGTCCATGGCCGGCTGCGGCGCCGGTCGGCCGGTGGCCGCCAGGTCGACGGCGAACAACGCCTCGGGCGTCCACACCACGGCCACGTCGGCGGCGTCGGCGGCCACGGTCGGATCCAGCTGAGCGGTCAGGCGGGCGGCGTCGTCGCCGGCGGAGGCGACGGCGACGGCATCGGGGCGGGAGCTCCAGGCCACGCAGCCGACGATCTCGCCGGCGGCCAGGCGCGGCCCCCACGCCGTGTCGGCCAGGGCAGAAGCCGCCAACAGCGAAGGCAGCAGCGGTGCCGGCGCCACCTTCCGACCCACCTCCTCGAGCAGGACCACCGCCTCCACCCACGACAGCCCGAGGCCGCCACGCTCGGGTGTGGTGGCGACGCCGAGCCAGCCCTGCTCGACCATGGCTGCCCACAGGGCGCGGTCCCAGGGATCCCCCGATGCCAGGTGGGCGCGAACCTGTGCCGGCTCGGCGTAGCCGTCGAGGAGGTCCCGGGCGGCATCGCGCAGGGCGACCTGGTCATCGGAGAGATCGAACTCCATGGGCGGCGACGATAACCGAGCGACAGCAGCGCGAGAGCGCCGACCTCCCCGTTCGATACGATTCCTGGAGTGGATCTCACGCCGTCGCCCGAGCAGGTGCAGCTGCAGAAGGAGATCCGGGCCTGGCTGGGGGAGCACCCACCCCCCAGGGGCGCCGACGGTGCGCCGGTCCACTACGAGGACCTGGCCGACGAGGTGGTGGCGCTTCGCGCCTGGCAGGCGGCCCTCAGCCAGGACCGCTGGGTTGGCGTGGCGTGGCCGGAGGCCTTCGGGGGTCGCGGGGCCGGGCCGGCCGAGCACTATCTGGTGACGGAGGAGCTCGCCCGCGCTGCGGCGCCCGAGATGGTCGGTCGCATCGGCATAAACCTGGTGGGCCCGACCCTGCTGGCCCACGGCACCGACGAGCAGAAGCAGCGCTGGCTCTCGCGGATCCTCGGCGCCGACGACCTGTGGTGCCAGCTCTTCAGCGAGCCGGGCGCCGGGAGCGATCTGGCCTCCCTGTCGACCCGAGCGGAGAAGGTGAACGGTGGCTGGCGGGTGAACGGGCAGAAGGTGTGGACCTCCTACGCTCAGTTCGCCGACTGGGGCCTGTGCCTGGCCCGCTCCGACCGGGACGCACCGAAGCGCAAGGGGATCACCGCGCTGGTGATCGACATGCACGGCGAGGGCGTCGAAGTCCGCCCGTTGGTGCAGCTCACCGGTGAGGCCGAGTTCAACGAGGTCTTCCTCAACGACGTGTTCGTGCCCGACGACGCCCAGATCGGCCCGACCGACGAGGGCTGGCGGGTGGCGAACTCGACCCTGTCGCACGAGCGGGGGACGAACCCCCGCCAGCTGGTGATCCACATCCAGCTGCTGGAGTCGCTGCTGCGCACGGCCCTCGACCACGGCGCCTTCGAGGATCGGCTGCTGCGCCGCCGGCTGGCCGACGCCTACGTGGAGGTGCGGCTGTTCCAGCTGCACAACATGCGGACGGTCAGCCGGCTAGCCCGGGGCGAGCAGCCTGGGCCGGAGGGCTCGGCGCTGAAGCTGTACTGGAGCGAGATGTCGAAGCGGTTGCACGACACCGCGATGGCTGTCATCGGCCCGGCGTCACCGCTGTGGCGGGGCGCCGACGACCTTCCCGGTTCGGGGCTGTGGGAGCGGTCCTGGTTGTACTACCAGGCGTCGTCGATCTGGGCGGGCACCAACGAGATCCAGCGCAACATCATCGGCGAACGCGTGCTCGGCCTGCCTCGCGCCGCAGAACGCTGAGGCGCAGGCAGTCGGTCAGGGAGCCTTGCGGGCGCTGTCCTGGGTGAGCCCCTTCGGCATCACCATGCCTACCGTCTGGAGGTGCTGGCCGAGCATGCCGTCGAAGTTGGCTGCCACCGCGTCGGCGTCCCACCCGCCGTCACGGTGCATCCAGGCGATCTGCTTGGGGTGCTGGAAGAGGGTGTAGGCGAAGTCCGTGCGCCCAAACACCTGGCCGTTCACATGGCTGGCGGCGTCGCTGGCGAGGAACACGACGAGCGGCGCGTTCATGGCCGGGTCCAGCTGGGGGGGGACCTCCTCGTCGCCGGCGGTGAGGCTGGCCGTCATGCGCGTAGCGCCGGCCGGAGCCAATGCGTTCACGGTGACGTGGGAGCGGGCTAGCTCCAGGGCCCACACGAAGGTCATGCCCATGATCCCGGCCTTGGCCGCGGCGTAGTTGGTCTGGCCGAAGTTCCCGCGCAGCCCAGCGGAGGACGTGATGTTGATGATCCGCCCCCCTCCCGCCGCCACCATCACCGGTGCGGCGTGGCGGGTGCAGTTGAACGCGCCCTTCAGATGGGTGGCGATGACGGCGTCGAAGTCGTCCTCGGCCATCTTCACCAGCGTCCGGTCCCGAACGATGCCGGCGTTGTTCACCAGGATGTCCAGCCGACCGAACACCTCGGTGGCCTTCTCCACGATGCGGCCGGCGCCGTCGAAGTCCGACACGGAGTCGTGGGCGGGCACGGCGCGACCGCCGAACGCTTCGATCTCGGCGCAGACCGCAGAGGCGGGATCGTCGCCGGTGTCGTCACCACGTAGGCCGACGCCGATGTCGTTGACGACCACGCTGGCGCCGGCGTGAGCCAGCGCCAGGGCGAACTCGCGTCCGATGCCCCGGCCTGCGCCGGTGACGATGGCAACCTTGTCCTGGAGCAAATCCGCTTCCCTCCCGTGGGCCGAGCGGCGAAGATACCATGAGCGAATGGCGCTCTCCGCAGGAGAAGATCTGCTATCCGAGACCGAGGACCAGGCCGCCTTGCGGCAGCTGGCACGGGATGTGGGCGAACGGGAGGTCGGTCCTCGCGCCAGCGAGGGCGACGAGACCGGCGAGGTGCCGCACGCGGCGATGAAGGCCATGGCGGCAGCGGACCTGTTCGGTGTCACCATCGGCGAGGCGTGGGGCGGGCTCGGCTACGGCGACGTCGAGGCCGGCATCGTGCTGGAGGAGCTGGCGCGCTGGGATGTGTCGACCGCCATCTGCTGCCAGCTGGCGTTCAACGGGCCCAGCCGCGGCATCGAGCACCTGGGAAGTTATGCGCTCAAGGAGCGGTGGCTGCCTCTGGTGGCCGCCGGAGAGGCCATCCTCAGCATCGGCATCACCGAGCCCGACGCCGGCTCCGCGGTGCAGACCATGCGCAGCGCGCTCCGTGACGACGGGTCGGGGCGCTGGCGACTGAACGGCTACAAGAACTACTCGACTCTCGGCCATGCCGCCGCCGGCATCCTGGTGTGGTGCCGTTGGCCCGGCGGCGACGGGGCCAAGGGGATCGGTGCGGTCGTGGTGCCCATGGACCGCGACGGCGTGAGCCTGACCGGCCGGCACAAGGGAATGGGCATCCATGCCGCCACCGAGGCGGAGGTGGCCTTCGACGACGTGGAGGTCAGCGCGGACGACGTCCTCATCGCCGGGAACCCCGGGGACACCAGCGCCTTCAAGGCACTGCTCGGCCACCTCAACCACGAGCGGTGCGGAAACGCAGCCATGTGCATCGGCGCGGCCCAGGGCGCCCTGGAGCACGCGGTGGACTACGCCCGCGGCCGGGTGGTGGGCGGCCGGGCCATCGCCGACCTCCAGGGCATCCAGTGGAAGCTGGCCGACATGGCGGTGAGCCTGGAGGGCGCCCGCCTGCTGCTGGCCCGGGCGGTCCGCCTGGCCGGCCCCGGTGGCACCCCGCCACCCATGGAGACGGCGCTGGCCAAGACGGCGGCGAACCTGGCGGCCAAGCTGGTCTGTGACGAGGCCATGCAGATCCACGGCGGTTACGGCTACAGCCGCGAGTACCCGGTCGAGCGGGCCTACCGCGACATCCGCGGCCTCTGCTTCGGGGCGGGCACGGTCGAGGCGCAACGGAACTACATCGGTTCGAGCATGGCCAAGGGCATGCACACCACGTCACCGGGTTGGCGCACCAGCGAAGGGAGCTGAGATGGAACTCTCGGATCGCACCGCCGTCGTCACTGGCGGGGCCTCGGGCATCGGCGCCGCCACCGCCGACCTGCTCGCCAAGGCCGGCGCCCATGTCGTCACCTGGGACCTGGCCGGCGGCCCTGACGTGGTCTGCGACGTCACCGACCCGGCCGCAGTCGACGCGGCCATGGCCTCCACCGTCGAGCGCCACCGGACGCCCACGATCATGGTGGCGTGCGCCGGCATCGGCCGGTCTGGCCCGCTCGCCGACGTGACCGTCGAGGCGTTCGACCAGGTCATGGACGTGAACCTCAAGGGGGCGTGGCTCTGTCTGCGCGCCGCACACGCCGCCATGCGGCAGGGCGGGAACGGCGGCGCCATCGTGACGATCACCAGTGTCAGCGCTCGCCTGGTGGACCGCGGCATGGGCCCCTACTGCGCGTCGAAGGCGGCGCTGGAGATGCTGACCAGGGTGGCCGCCCACGAGTGGGCGGTCGACGGCATCCGGGTCAACGCCGTGGGCCCGGGAGTGACCCAGACCCCGATGCTCGGGCGGGCACCGGAGACGGGCATGACCGACGAGGTGGTGGGCCGCACGCCGCTGGGGCGACTCGGCGAGGCGGTGGACGTGGCCCAGGCCGTGCTGGCCCTGCTCACGCTCGACTGGGTGACCGGCCAGGTGCTGATGGCCGACGGCGGCCTCAGCCTGCAGAGCCCCATCGACATGTACGGCGCGGCCATGCGTATGGCCGCCGGCCGGGAGGAGCGTCATGCAGCGCCATGAATCGCGGTTCGTCGTCGACGCTCCACCCGACCGGGTGTGGCGGACGATGCATCCCCGCCCGGCGGCGGGCGCCCCGAGCCCGCGGGTCATCGAGTACCAGCACGGGCGCATCGAGATCCTCCACGAGGGCGACGAGGCCGGCCAGGGACTGGTGCGCATCTGTGAGTTCCGGGTGCCGCGCCTTCTCGGGACCGGCGGCCGGGCCCGATCGTGGGAGGTGGTCAGCGAAGCCCGCCAGAACGAGATCTCCCACTACACGGCGGTATCCAAGCCCCTGTGGTCGCGGGCCGAGGGCTGGCACACCCTGGAGGACCTCGGCGACGGCCGTACGTTGCTCACCTTCGTGGAGACCTACCACGCCTTCAACCGGGTCGTGCGGCGCACGCTGGAGGCGTGGGTGCACCGCTTCATCTCCCACGACAACGACGCCATGTTCGAAGCGGCCCTCCGCCAGTGCGGCACGGTGACCCGGCTGGCACCGACCGATGCGGCGCCGGCGTCAGCGCCACCCGGAGCTGTCGCTCAGGGAACGTAGCGGAACACCATCTCGGCCACGCAGACCGGCTTGGTGCCGCCCTCGACCTCGATGGTGATCCGCATGACGATCTGCAGCGCCGAACCGGCATCGGTGACGTCGATGACCTTCACCCCGGCGCGCAGCTGGCTGCCGACGGGCACGGGGGCGGGGAAGCGCACGGTGTTCAGCCCGTAGTTCAGGCCCAGCGTGAAGCCCTGGAACTGCACGATGTCGCGGACGAACGACGGGATCAACGACAGGGTGAGGTACCCGTGGGCGATGGTGGAGCCGAACGGGCCGGCTTTGGCCCGCTCCACGTCCACATGGATCCACTGGTGATCGTCGGTGGCGTCGGCGAAGGTGTTCACCTGCTCCTGGGTGACGGTGCGCCACGGCCCGTACCCCAGGTCCTGGCCCTTCAGCGCCCGCAGCGCGTCGGGGCCCTCCACGATCGTCACATCGCCCATCATCAGCTCCTCGGTCGGTGGCACTCGCCGACCGCCACCGTAGTGCGATCCACCGTCACGGGCTCGGGTCGCGGTGATGGACCATGGCCGCGTGCAGGTCAGGGGCGGCGGCGGCCGCCCACCCCGCAGGCGGCGCGTCCCTGCCGCGGTCCACGGCGGCCAGGTCGATGCCGTAGAGCGACGCCGCGTTCCCGGCCAGAATCCGCTGCTTGATCTCGGGCGTCAGGGCCGGATAGCCGAACTGCTCTTGCATCCACGGGGGGATGGTGAACAGCCGGAAGGCGTCGATGAGGAACTGCGGTGAGCCGTACCAGGTGCTGTCCGTGCCCCACACGATGCGGTCGGGGCCGACGGCAGCAAGGAGCTTGCCGAGCACGTGGGCCGCCTCCACCGGTCGCCGCATCATCAGGAACCACGTGCTGCCGAGCTCGGCGTACACGTTCGCCCCCGGCCCGATGCCGGCGTCGCGCAGTGAGGTCACCAGGCGGTCGACGCCCTGAGGGCTGACCGCATCGTAGGCCCCTTCCTGGCCATCGGGGTTGCGCTCGTAACCGGAGTGGTACACGACGAAGCTGATGTCCCCGTAGGCGGCGGCGGCGGGCCCGATGTCGCGCGGCGAGGCGGTGGCGACGGCAGCATCAGGCACGGGACCGCCCAAGCCCTTATGGGTGCAGACGATCCGCGTCCCGGATCGGCGAACCTGCTCGAGGAACGGGAAGCCCACCTCCTCGTCGTCGAGGAACCAGCCGCCGGCGGGCGCGGCATTCGTGGGCGGGCCGTACAGGGTGTACACCTTCCAGGCCGAGGGGCGCAGCGCCCGGTCCCAGTCGGCCATCCGCTCCAGCTCGCCGGCGCCCAGGTTCGGGTGCACGATGGTGTGGGTCAGCAGCCGCCCGGTGCCGGCGTAGCGCTCGGTGACATCGCGCACCGCGGCGATCTGGGCGTTCTCCAACACGTTCGAGCCGGTCTCCCCGGGCGTGGATGTGAGCAGCGCCACCGAGGTCTCGCTCGCCCCGAACACCAGCGCCGCCCATGCCGCCGCGTCGATGGCGCGTGGGTCGACCGGCCCCGACCAGCGGTCCGGGTCGACCAGGTGCAAGAAGCCCTCCAAGGCGGCGGCGTGCGGCCCTCGCCACAGCTCGGGGTCGACCAGGTGGGTCTGCAGATCGACCACCGGTCCCGATCCGGCGAAGGTGGCGGCCGCGGCGGCCGGATCCACGGTGGCGTCCTCGGCCACGGTGAAGAAGCCCCCGCCGTGGACCGCGTCGAGGGCACGCAGGGCGGCGGCGGTGGCCCGCCTGTCGTGGACGAAGCTGTCGAGCGGCCGGCCGGCTGTGGCCGCCAGCCCGGGTAGGGCGACGTCCACCCTGGCCGCCGCCGCCTGCTGACGGGCGTTCAGCGGTGGGGCGGTGACCTCGTCGGTGCCGAGCGGGGACAGGACGGGCGGGCGCAGTGGCGCAGCTGTTGCCTTCGGCGGATGTGACGGCCCAGCCCCGCTGCGCATGAGACAAGAGTAGAGTTCTCGGTACAGGAGTGCCAGTGTGCATCGGCTGGTCGATGCGCCGGCCCGAACCCCAGGGGGACTCAAGCGTGCACGATCTGGTGATCCGAGGCGGGACAGTGGTGGACGGCACCGGCACGGCCGCCCGCACCGCCGACGTGGCCGTCGATGACGGCGTGATCGTCGAGGTCGGCCGGGTCGACGGCAGCGGGCGCCGGACTGTCGACGCCGACGGACTGCTGGTCACGCCCGGCTTTGTCGACATCCACACCCACTTCGACGGTCAGGCCACCTGGGACCCCCACCTGACCCCGTCGTGCTGGCACGGGGTCACCACCGCGGTGCTCGGCAACTGCGGCGTCGGCTTCGCGCCCGTCCATCCTCAGCGGCACGGGGCCCTCATCGAGGTCATGGAGGGCGTCGAGGACATCCCCGGAACCGCGCTGTCCGAAGGGATCCGCTGGAGCTGGGAGTCCTTCCCCGAGTACCTCGACGCCCTGGCGGCCATGCCCCGCGCCGTGAACATCGGCACCCAGATCCCCCACGCCGCCGTCCGCTCGTACGTGATGGGCGAGCGTGGCCGTGAAGGCAACGCCACGGCCAGCGACATCGCGACCATGACCGACCTCGTCCGCCAAGCCCTGCAGGCCGGTGCCCTCGGATTCTCGACCGGCCGCACGGCGGGCCACCGCGACGTGCACGGCGGCCTGGTCCCGGGCACCTTTGCCGCCGAGGAGGAGGTGGCCGCCCTCCTCGCGGTCATGGACGAGGTCGGCACCGGTGTCTTCCAGATCGTCCCCGCCGGCATCTCCGGCGAGCTCGGCGGCGATGCACTCGGCGCCATGGACACCGAGCTGGAGTGGATGCTCCGCTACGGCCAGCAATCCTCGCGGCCCATCACCTTCCTCGTGATGGAGAGCGTCGATCAGCCCGACATCTGGCGGCCCTGGTTCGACGCCGTGCGCGCCGCCAACGAGGGCGGCTCGCGGATCCACCCGCAGGTGGCCTGCCGCTGCTTCGGCGTGCTCATGGGCCACCAGTCGCGGATGAACCCCATGCAGTACCGACCGACCTACCGGGCGCTCGCCGACCTCCCCTTCGACGAGAAGATGGCCCGCCTGCGTCAGCCCGAAGTTCGCGCCCAGATCCTGAGTGAGCGGGAGGAGCTTCCGGCCAAGCACTCGATGGACCAGCTCACCTCCTCGACCTTCCGCCGGCTCTTTCCGCTCGGCGAGCACCTCGACTACGAGCCGGAGGCCTCGGCCAGCGTCATGGCCATCGCCGAGCGCACCGGCCAGGACCCCTGGGCGGTCACCTACGACCTCATGCTCGGCTCCGGCGGTCGGGACTTCCTCCTGCACCCGTTGCTGAACTACGGCCGGAACTCCTACGACGGCCTCTACGACATGCTGTCGGATCCCATGACGGTCCAAGGTCTCGGCGACGGCGGGGCCCACTGCGGGATCGTGTGCGACGCCAGCATGACGACGTACATGCTGAGCCATTGGGCACGCGATCGCAGCCGCGGACCGCGGCTGCCGTTGGAGGTGGCCGTCCGGCGCCTGACCGGCGATCCGGCCGCCCTGTACGGCCTCGCCGACCGCGGCGTCGTCCGACCCGGCGGGCGCGCCGACCTGAACATCATCGACTTCGAGGCCCTGGCCCTGCGCCATCCCGAGCGGGTCACCGACCTGCCGGCCGGTGCCGGCCGCCTGATCCAACGCTCCGACGGCTACGTCGAGACCATCGTGGCCGGCGAGACCATCGTCGATCACGGCGAGCTCACCGATGCCCGCCCCGGCGAGCTGGTCCGAGGACCGATGGTGGCCGCCGGGCACTGACCACCGGCGGCGGCCGTTCCGAGGTGGCGGCGTGCCGGGCGGCGGTTCATCCACCTACCGACCGTGCCCCGATTGTGTGCGATTTGTGTCACGAGGAGATACCAAATCGAACACAATCCGTCGTGAGGCCGAGCCGGCGCGTGCAGCGGGCGCCCTTGCGGGCCAGCCGGCCGCCTACCGTCGGGGGGTGTCGTCACACCAGGTGTCGGGTCGGGAGTTCCAGGCACTGGCCGACCACGCTCGCAGCGCCTACCTGCGCTACTCGTTCACCAAGGGAACGGCCCGGGAGGTTCGCTTCCTCGTCGAGACGCTTGGCCTCGGTCCTGGCGATCGCGTGCTCGACGTGGGCTGCGGGCCCGGTCGGCACACCCATGCCCTGCGCGCCGCGGGGATCGACACGGTCGGGCTCGACCTGTCCCTGGCGTTCCTGCAGGCGGGTGCAGACGGTCAGAGCGGCGGAGACGGGCCCTGGGTGCAGGCCGACGCCAGGACGTTGCCCTTCGCGGGCCGCTCGTTCGATGCAGTCATCTGCCTCTGCCAGGGGGGCTTCGGCCTCCTCGGTGGGACGGGGGAGCAGGCCGCCCTGGAGGAGATGGGGCGGGTGGTGATAGCCGGCGGACGGGTGGTCGTGTCCGCCTTCTCCTCCTACTTCGCCGTGCGCTTCTTGGAGGACAGCGACGACTTCGATGCCTCGGCCGGGGTAAATCGTGAGCGGGCGACGGTGCGCAATCCTGAGGGGCACGAGCGTGATTTCGACCTCTTCACCACCTGCTACACGCCCCGCGAGCTGCGGCTCATGGCGGCCGGCGCCGGCCTGGTGGTGGACGACCTGTGGGCTGTCGGTCCCGGTGACTACGCCCGCCGTCCGCCCGATCTGGAGCATCCGGAATGGCTGCTCTTCGCCACCCGGCGCCGCGAGGAGCCGGTGTAAGATTCATCGGCGGCACCCTGTCCTCAGGCTGTGCTATTTCCTGTCCTCTACTCCCATCCCTCCTCTACCTGTCCGGAAAGCAAGGCTCCGACTCCATGTCCGACACGACGACCACCACCCTCCCTTCCCCCGGCGCACCGCCCGAGAGCGGTCCCATGGGCACCTTCGACGAGGCGGGTGAGTACACGCCCCGGCAGGTGACCGCCGACGATCTGGGCGGGACCTCCCTCGAAGATGCCATCGCCGGGACCATCGTCGAGTTCGACGACGGCGACATCGTGGAGGGCACGGTGGTCAAGGTGGACAAGGACGAGGTCCTCCTCGACATCGGTTTCAAGTCCGAGGGCGTCATCCCGGCCCGGGAGCTGTCGATCCGCCACGACGTGGACCCCAGCGAGATCGTCTCGTTCGGCGACCACATCGAAGCCCTGGTCCTGCAGAAGGAGGACAAGGAGGGGCGGCTGATCCTGTCCAAGAAGCGCGCGCAGTACGAGCGGGCCTGGGGCAAGATCGAGGAGATCAAGGAAGCAGAGGGTGTCGTCTCCGGTCCTGTCATCGAAGTGGTCAAGGGCGGCCTGATCCTCGACATCGGCCTGCGCGGCTTCCTCCCCGCCTCGCTCGTCGAGCTCCGACGGGTTCGCGACCTCCTGCCGTACGTGGGTCGCAACCTCGAAGCCAAGATCATCGAGCTGGACAAGAACCGCAACAACGTCGTCCTCTCCCGCCGGGCGTGGCTGGAGGAGACCCAGAAGGAGCAGCGCGACGAGTTCCTGGCCAACCTGAAGCCAGGCGAGGCCCGCCGCGGCGTGGTGTCGTCGGTCGTGAACTTCGGGGCGTTCGTCGACCTGGGCGGGATGGACGGCCTCATCCACGTGTCGGAGCTGTCCTGGAAGCACGTCGACCACCCCTCGTCGGTCGTCGCCGTCGGCGACGAGGTCGAGGTGCGGGTGCTCGATGTCGACCTCAGCCGGGAGCGCATCAGCCTGTCGCTCAAGGCCACCCAGCAGGATCCCTGGCAGGAGTTCGCCAACGCCCACCGGGTCGGCGAGCTCGTCTACGGTCGAGTCACCAAGCTCGTGCCGTTCGGGGCGTTCGTGCAGGTGGGGGAGGGCATCGAGGGCCTGGTTCACATCTCCGAGATGGCCACCCATCACGTCGACCTTCCGGAGCAGGTCGTCACCCCCGGCGAGGAGCTCTGGGTGAAGATCATCGACATCGACCTGCAGCGCCGCCGCATCAGCCTGTCGATCAAGCAGGCCGCCGAGGGCGGTGAGGTGGCCGCCGAGTACCGCGAGGCCTTCGGCGAGCACGCCTACGACGAGCAGGGGAACTACATCGGCCCGGCGTTCGAGTTCGAGCCCGAGTCCGAGGCGCAGGCCGCGTGGGCCGACTACCTGGAGCAGACCGGCGCGTCGGCCGAGCAGGCGCCCCCGGCCGAGCCCGACGGCCCGGTGTGGTCGTCGGACGGCACGGAGACCACCGCGACCGAGTAGGCCAGAGACGCCCCCGGCGGGGACCACGCCATCGACGTTCGCGCGTTACCCCAGGGACGTTCCTGGGGTAACGCGCGAACGATGGTGGCCTGGCTGGCCGGGCGCCCCGCCGCGACGCCCCTGCCCTGACGCCCCGGCCTCTCGGCGCCCCTGCCCTGACGCCCCGGCCTCTCGGCGCCCCTGCCCTGACGCCCCGGCCTCTCGGCGCCCGGCCCCGGCCCCCCGGCCTGCCGGCTGGTGGCCGCGCCTACCGGCCAGAGATCATGTCGGCGATTCGCGCCCACGGCGACGAGGAGTCGCCGGCGCTGGGCGTGGCCTCGGCCCGGTCGGCAGCACGGTAGAGCCAGTAGATGCCCCGAGCCCCGAGCCAGCGCAACGGCTCGGGCTCCCAGGAGCGGGCCCGGTGGCCGACCCACGGCAGGCGCACCCGGCTGGTGTCGGCGCCGGTGATCAGGTCGGCCAGGGTCCGTCCGGCCAGGTAGGAGGCGGTGACGCCGTCCCCGACGTAGCCGCCGGCGGCGGCCAGGCCGGTGGTCCGGTCGGCGACGACCGCCGGGCACCAGTCCCTGGCCACGCCCAGGACACCGCACCACGCATGGGCCACTCCACTGTGGCGGCTGGCCGGGAAGAGCCGGTGCGCGGTATCGCTTAGCGCCGCAACCGTCGCGCCGTCGACGGCGCCTCGGTGATCGATCCTGGATCCGAACCGGTAGGGCACGCCCCGGCCACCCAGGGCGATGCGGCCGTCGGCGGTGCGCTGCGCATAGGCGTAGGCGTGAGCCCCGTCACGCATGGTCTCGTACCCCGCCCAGCCGATCTCCTCCCAGGCCGCCTGGGGCAGGGGCTCGGTGACGAGCATCGAGCTGTTCATGGGGAGCACCCGTCGACGCTGGCCGGGCAGGCGGGCGGTGAAACCCTCGGTGGCCTGCACGACCCACTCGGCCCGCACGTCGCCGAAGACGGTGCCTGCCAACCGGGGGGCGATGGACGTGACCGGGGTGGCCTCGTAGATCTGGGCGCCGGCGCGCTCCGCGGCGTCGGCCACGCCCCGCACCAGCTTGGCCGGGTGGATGCGGGCGCAGTGGGGCGTGAAGGAGGCGCCCAGGGCGCCGGGCACGTCGACGCGAGCGCGGACCTCAGCGCGGCCGAGCCACCAGATGTCGTCGCCGGCGAGGCCCCAGCGACGGTCTTCGTCGACCTCGGCGCGCAGCCGGCGGGCCTGGGCGGCGGTGGTGGCGACGGCCAGGGAGCCGCCACGGTGCAGGTCGGCGTCGATGCCTTCGTCGACGCAGACAGCCGCCACCTCGGCCACCGCGTCGCGAAGGTGGTGCTGGAGGGCGACGACCCCGGCCCGGCCGCCGGGGGACCGGGCCATGACCGACCGGTTGCCGGGCATGAGGCCCGACAGCCAGCCCCCGTTGCGACCGCTGGCTCCGAAGCCGACGTGGGCGGCCTCGAGCACCACCACCCGTAGGCTCGGATCGGCGCGCCGCAGGGCCCATGCCGTCCACAGCCCCGTGTAGCCGGCGCCGACGATGCAGACGTCCGCCTCGATCGCCCCCGGGAGGGAGGGCCGTCGCGGCGGTGGGGTACCGAGCGATGCGTGCCAGAAGCCGAGCTCACCGATCCGGGGGCCGGCCCGGCTCCGGCCGCGGCCCCGGCTGCGGCCCATCGACGACCTCAGCGGCCGGGGATGGTGCCCGCCGGGCGGGTGCTCACAGACGAGCCCACGCCTCGGTGAGGACCCCGTGGAGGATCTCGCCGATCAGGTCGAAGTGCTCCTGCTCGCAGATGAGCGGCGGAGCCAGCTGGATGACCGGGTCGCCGCGGTCGTCGGCCCGGCACACCAGTCCGGCCTCGAAGAGGGCGCCGGAGAGGAAGCCGCGCAGCAGGCGCTCCGACTCGTCGTCGTCGAA
The DNA here is from genome assembly GCA_965276635.1 of Acidimicrobiales bacterium. Classification (GTDB taxonomy): domain Bacteria; phylum Actinomycetota; class Acidimicrobiia; order Acidimicrobiales; family Palsa-688; genus CBDIBC01. The sequence continues at coordinate 458,209 of CBDIBC010000004.1, forward strand.
GGTCTCACGAGTCGCCTTGTCCTTCACCATCTCGATGCCGTAGAAGAACCCGTCGCCGCGGATGTCGCCGACGATCGGCAGGTCGGCCAGCCCGTCGAGCACGGCCCGGAACGAGGTCGCCCGCCGGTCGACGTTGCCGATCAGGTCCTCCTTCTCGAGCAGGTCGAGGTTCGCCAGGGCCACCGCAGTGGACACCGGGTGGCCGCCGAACGTGAAGCCGTGGGAGAAGCTGGCCTGCCCGGAGAGGAACGGCTCCATGATGCGATCGTCGACGAGAACGGCGCCGAGGGGCGAGTACCCGCTGGTCATGCCCTTGGCGCAGGTGATCATGTCCGGCTGGTAGTTGTAACGCTGGGCGCCGAACCACGAGCCCAGGCGACCGAACGCACAGATGACCTCGTCGGAGACCATCAGCACCCCATGTCGATCGCAGATCTCCCGCACCCGCTGGAAGTAGCCGGGGGGCGGCGGGAAGCAGCCGCCGGAGTTCTGGACCGGCTCCACGTACACGGCCGCAACCGTCTCCGGCCCTTCCATCTCGATGCGGCGATCGATGTCGTCGGCGGCCCAACGCCCGAAGGCCTCCCAGTCGTCGCCGTGCTCGCGGGCCCGGTAGAAGTTCGTGTTCGCCACCCGCACCGAGCCGGGCACGAGGGGCTCGAAGGGCTCCTTGATGGACGGCACCCCGGTGATGGACAAGGCGCCCATGGTGGTGCCGTGGTAAGCGATGTCGCGCGACAGCACCTTGTAGCGACCGGGTTGCCCGGTGGCCCGGAAGTATTGGCGGGCCAGCTTCCACGCCGTCTCGACCGCTTCGCCGCCGCCGGTGGTGAAGAACACCCGGTTCAGGTCGCCGGGCGCCAGCGACGCCAGCCGCTCGGCCAGCTCGATGGCGTTGGGGTGGGCATAGCTCCAGATGGGGAAATAGGCCAACTGCTTGGCCTGGTGGGCGGCAGCCTCGGCCAGCTCCTGGCGGCCGTGGCCGGCCTGCACCACGAACAGGCCCGACAGGCCGTCGAGGTACTTGCGCCCGCGGCTGTCCCACACCCACGGCCCGTCCCCCTTGACCATGACGGGGATGTCATGGTCGGCGTAGCTGCTCATGCGGGTGAAGTGCATCCACAGGTGGCGCTTGGCGGCCGCCTGCATGGCGACCTCCCTGGCCTGGTCGCCGCCGACGGCAGCTAGGTCGCGGCCGCCATCCAAGCCGCTCCCGCCACCCAAGCCGCTCCCGCCGGCCAGGCTGCCCGAGGCCGAGCCCGCAGAGGCGCCCGCGCCCGTCGGATCGACGGGACCCAAGGGGTCACCGCCGCCACTCGCTCCGGGTGTCATCGAGTTCCCCATTGGTAGGTCTCCTTCGCAACTTTCAGGTACACGAACGTCTCGGTGTTGCGCACGCCGGGTATGGAGCGCATCTCGTCCACCACGGCGAGCAGGTGGTGATCGTCCTCGCAGACCACCTCGACGAGCACGTCGAAGCTCCCTGCGCACACGACCACGTACTCGGCACCATCGACTGCCGTCAGCTTTTCGGCCACCCGCTGGATGTCGCCCTCCACCTTGAGGCCGACCATGGCCTGACGCCGGAATCCGACGGCCTTGGCATCGGTGACCGCGGCGATCTGGATGATGCCCTCGTCGAGCAGTCGCTGGACCCGTTGCCGGGTCGCCGCCTCAGAGAGGCCGACGGCCCGAGCGATGGCGGCATACGAGCGCCGGCCGTCCTCTTGCAGCTGCTCGATGATCAACCTCGACAACCGATCGAGATGACCGCCGGCGTCGCGGATGAGCGCCCCGTCGCCGTCGGGCGAAGCAGGTCGGTGCGATCCCCCGGTCATGGCCTGCCCATTGTCTGCACCTGCTCGCCACCTGTCAAGGGAAACCTCGTCGAAACGGGTGGTTCACAAAGGATTCCTTTGCAAGAGCCCGGCTTTGTGTCATGATCTCGCCACTGAATAGCCACAGACACGACGGCCTGCCCATACGAACCGCGGGGGGAAGAGTGACGGAGACACGCACGGGGACCGGCCAGCTGACGGCCGGTCAGGGTGACCGGCTGCGCAACTTCATCGGCGGTCGGTTCGTCGATGCTCGCGACGGTGCGACCATGACCATCGTCGATCCCAGCACCGGTGCCGGCTACATGGAGGCGCCGAGGTCGGGGCCCGAGGACGTCGACGCCGCCTGCCGCGCCGCCGAAAACGCCTTCGACACGTGGCGCGACGCCACGCCCGGGGAGCGGAGCACGGCATTGCTGCGCCTGGCCGATGCCATCGAGGCCCACGCCGAGGACTTCGTCGCCGCCGAGGGCCGGAACACAGGCAAGCCGCTGGCCCTGACCCGCAGTGAGGAGATACCCCCGCTGCTCGACCAGGTGCGCTTCTTCGCCGGGGCGGCGCGGATGCTCGAGGGGCGATCGGCCGGTGAGTACATGCGCAGCCACACCTCGTGGATCCGGCGCGAGCCCATCGGGGTGTGCGCCCAGGTGACTCCCTGGAACTACCCGATGATGATGGCGATCTGGAAGATCGCTCCGGCCCTGGCCGCCGGCAACGCCGTGGTGATCAAGCCGTCCGACACCACGCCGGTGACCACGGTGATGCTGGGCGAGCTGGCGGGGGAAGTCTTCCCGGCCGGGGTGTTGAACGTGGTGTGCGGCGACCGGGACACTGGTCGGGCGCTGGTCGCCCACCCGATCCCGCAGATGGCATCCATCACCGGCAGCGTGCGGGCGGGTCGGGAGGTGGCGCTCGCCGCCGCACAGGATCTGAAGAAGGTGCACCTGGAGCTGGGCGGCAACGCCCCCGTGATCGTGTTCGACGACGCCGACGTGTCGGCCACGGCCGAGGGCATCGCCGGCGCCGGCTACTTCAACGCCGGCCAGGACTGCACGGCTGCGTCGCGGGTGCTGGCCGGCCCGAAGGTCTACGACGAGCTGGTGGAGGCGCTGGCCGAACAAGCGAGGGGCACGACCTTCGGTGGCCTCGACATCGCCGACGCCGACTTCGGGCCGTTGAACAATCCGGCGCAGCTGGCTCGGGTCGGCGGCCTGCTCGAGCGGGCACCCGCCCATGCCCATGTCATCGCCGGTGGACGCCCGTCGGAGGGACCCGGTTTCTTCTTCCCGGCCACGGTGGTGGCCGGCGTGCAGCAGTCCGATGAGCTGGCGCAAAGCGAGGTGTTCGGACCCGTCGTCACCGTCCAACGCTTCGCCGACGAGGCCCAGGCGGTGGCCTGGGCCAACGGCGTGGAGTACGGGCTGGCGTCGAGCGTCTGGACCAGCGACCACGGCCGGGCATTGCGCATGTCGCGCCGCCTCGATTTCGGCGCCGTGTGGATCAACACCCACATCCCGCTCGTGGCCGAGATGCCCCACGGCGGCTTCAAGCACTCGGGGTACGGCAAGGACCTGTCCATGTACGGTTTCGAGGACTACACCCGCATCAAGCACGTCATGAGCGCATTCGAGTAGGGGACAGACGAACGTGTCCGCCACCTCCACCAGCCCTCAACCTGAAACCGGCGGCGTCACCCCCGACGGCAAGGGCCTCAAGGCCGGCGCCATCGGCCTGCTGTCGACCACCGTGATCGCCATCAGCTCGGTGGCGCCGGCATACTCACTCGCTGCCGCCCTCGGGTTGATCGTCGCCGTGGTCGGCTTCCACGCCCCGGCGACGGTCCTCCTCGCCTTCGTCCCCATGGTGCTGATCGCCCAGGGCTACAACCGCTTGAACCGGGAGATGCCCGACTGCGGCACCACCTTCACCTGGGGAGCCAAGGCGTTCGGCCCCCAGACAGGATGGATGGGCGGGTGGGCCATCGTCGTCGCCGACGTCATCGTCATGGCCAACCTGGCTCAGATCGCCGGCGCATACCTCTTCCAGCTGTTCGGGGCCTACGGTCTGGCCGCCAGCACGACATGGGTCACCGTCGCCGGCGTGGGCTGGATCGTGGTCATGTGCGCCATCTGCTACATCGGCATCGAGGTCAGCGCCCGCCTGCAGTACGGGCTGCTTACCATCGAGATCGTCATGCTCGCCATCCTGTCGGTGACCGCCCTGGTGAAGGTGTACGCAGGTAGCGCTCCGGGCGCGGCGGCGGCCGACATCAAGGCGCACACCGCGGGCGCCGGCCCCCAGCACGTGCACCTCGACTGGTTCAACCCCTTCTCCTCCACGTCGCTGTCGGCGCTGACCATCGGGCTGCTCACCACCATCTTCATCTACTGGGGATGGGACACAGCTGTCTCCATCAACGAGGAGACCAACGACGCCGAGCGCACTCCCGGCCGGGCCGCCCTGCTGGCTACCGTCGTGCTCCTGGTGACCTACGCGTTGGTGACCATCGCCGCGGAATCGTTCTCCGGGCTGGGCGTGCACGGCATCGGCCTGGCCAACCCCGACAACAGCAGCGACGTGCTCTCCGTGCTCGGCGGCTCGGTGTTCGGCACCAAGGGCGCCGGGTTCGTGCTGGCCAAGCTCCTGGTGTTCATGGTGCTGACCTCGTCGATGGCCAGCACCCTCACCACCATCCTGCCGACGGCGCGCACCACCCTGTCGATGGCGGTGTACCGGGCCATCCCCGCCCGGTTCGCCCGCATCCACTCCCGGTACCTGACGCCGACCTGGTCGACGGTCGGGATGGGCGTGACATCCATCGTGTTCTACGTGGCCATGACCCTGATCAGCTCCAACGTCCTGCTCGACCTCATCAGCGCCATCGGCTTGCCCATCTCCTTCTACTACGCCATGACCGGTTACGAGTGCGTGTGGTGGTACCGCAAGCGGTTGCTCACCAACGTCCGGACCTTTGTCAGCTGTGGCCTGGCGCCGGGCCTGGGCGCAGTGATCCTGTCGTTCTTCTTCGGCTATGGCTGCTACTACTACTGGCAGGCGGCCAACAGCAGCACGACCCTGCGTCTACCGTTCTCGCCGCACTGGGACATCGGCGGCGTCTTCTTCTCCGGCATCGTCTCGCTGCTCATCGGCTTCGTGCTGATCGCCGTCTACCGGGCGATCAGCCCGGCATACTTCAAGGGCATCACCCTGAACGCGGCGACGCCGGTCCTGGTACAGGAAGGCGATGCGGTGAGCGTCGCCGTGGCCGCCCACCTGGCCGCGTCCACCGTCCGCCGGGAGCTCGACGAGGAGGCACCACGATGAGGATCGGCGTACCGGCCGAGGTCAAGAACAACGAGTTCCGGGTGGCGGCCACACCGGCCGGCGTCCACGAGCTGGTGCGGGCCGGGCACCAGGTGCTCGTGGAGGTCGGTGCCGGTGTGGGCTCGTCGCTGCCCGACGAGGACTTCGTGGCCGCCGGGGCCACCATGCTCGGCACCGCCGACGAGGTGTGGGCGGAGGCGGAGATGGTCCTGAAGGTCAAGGAGCCTGTCGCCGAGGAGTACCACCGCCTCCGCAAGGACCTCGTCCTGTTCACTTACCTGCATCTGGCCGCGTCGCGGCCGTGCACCGAGGCTCTCCTGGCCGCCGGGACCACCGCCGTCGCCTACGAGACGGTCCAGTTGCCCGACGGCAGCCTCCCGCTGCTGGCGCCCATGTCCGAGGTGGCCGGCCGCATGGCTCCGCAGGCCGGCGCCCACCACCTCCAGCGCGATGGCGGCGGTCGCGGGGTGCTGATGGGTGGCGTCTCCGGGGTCTACGCCGCCAAGGTGGTGGTTATCGGCGCCGGCGTGTCAGGCATGAGCGCAGCGGCCATCGCCCTCGGCATGCAGGCCGAGGTGCTGCTCCTCGACCGGAATATCGCCAAGCTGCGCGACGCCGACCGCATCTACCAAGGGCACTGCCAGACCGTCGCCTCCAACGCCTACGAGGTGGAGCGGGCCGTGCTCGACGCCGACCTCGTCATCGGTGCGGTGCTGGTGCCTGGAGCCAAGGCGCCGACGCTGGTCAGCAACGAGTTGGTGTCGCGGATGAAGGCCGGCTCGGTGCTGGTCGACATCGCCATCGACCAGGGCGGGTGCTTCGAGGACTCGCAGCCCACGACGCATGCCGACCCGGTGTACCGGGTCCACGACTCGGTCTTCTACTGCGTCGCCAACATGCCCGGCGCCGTGCCGCACACGTCCACCTACGCGCTGACCAATGTCACCATGCCCTACGCGTTGGAGATCGCCAACCGCGGCTGGCGGGGCGCGCTGCGTGCCGACCCCGTGCTGGCCCCAGGGCTGAACACCCACGAGGGCCACCTCACCTACGAGTCGGTGGCCGCGGCCCACGGCCTGCCGGCGGTGCCGTTGGCTGACGTCCTGGCCTGAACGGCGGTTGCCGCCGGATCGGCTGTGCCGATCAGGCGATGATCGACCGGCGGGCGTCCAGCCGGGTCACGGCCGATGACTCGGAGGCCGCCGCGCTCCCCGCCGCGGCGGCAGACTCGGCCGCCCCGTGCTCCTCGGTCTCGCGCAGCAGCTGGCGGACCTCGTCGGCGGGATAGCGCCGGTGGCCGCCAGGGGTGCGGACAGACGGGATGCGGCCGCGTCGGGCCCACTCGGAGACGGTTCGCTCCGATACCTGGAAGAGGGCCGCCACATCGGCGGTGCGCAAGAGCTGGCCGCCGAGGCCGGTCGGCACGTCGGCGCCGAAGAGGCTGGCGAGCAAGATCCGGCGCTGCGATTCTTGTTTCTGTTCGTTGGTCATTGGGGGGTCACCTCGCTGCGCACGGGGACAGGTGTCGGTTCGGGCGTGTTTGGGGTGTCGTCACGAAGGATCGTGGTCGTCGTTGCGGTGATTCCGTGCGCAACCACCTTTCACCGTCTCAGGGGTCCCTCATTCCTGCAATGGTCACTTCGGGCTATTTCTGCTTGATTCCCTCCGACTGCTCCTGCGTCCTTTTCCTGTCTGGGCAGATCACTCCGAAGTGGACCGCCGTTGGCCGCCCGGTCTCGGCCTGGGCGGGCACGACTGTGGCCCGACGAGGTCAACCGAGGCCGGCGCGGCGGCTCCCGAGGTTCCGCTCCCGCCGGATCCGCTCGCTACGGTGCGGGGATGGTGCTGGCCGCGGTCACGGGCGGGATCGGATCGGGGAAGTCCGCGGTCTCGGCGGGCCTGGCCGCCCGAGGTGCGGCGGTCGTCGACGCCGACGGCGTGGCTCGGGAGATCGTGGAGCCGGACGGTCCGGCCCACCGCCCGATCGTGGACCGGTTCGGGTCCGGCGTGCTGCAGCCCGACGGACGTCTGGATCGGGCCGCCTTGGCCGCAGTGGTCTTCACCGATGCCGACGCGCTGGCCGACCTGAACGCCATCACCCACCCGCCGATCGCCACGGTCGTCGCCGATCGGATCGCCGCCTTCGCCGACCGGCCGGTGGTGGTGCTCGACATACCGTTGCTCGATGCCCGGTCCATCGAGCGGCACCGGCTCGATGCGCTGATCGTGGTGGACACCCCCGAGGACATCGCCGTGTCCCGCCTGATCGCCCACCGGGGCTTCGGCGAGGCCGACGCCCGGGCTCGGGTGGCGGCCCAGGCCACGCGTGACGAGCGCCGCGCCCTGCTCGACCTGGCCCCAGCCGGGCGCCTGGTGGGCAACGCCGGGGACCGCCAGGCGCTCGACGACGAGGTCGGACGGATCTGGGACTGGCTGCGGTCGCTGGCCGGCGCCTGACCGCCCCCGCCGGCGGTCGCACCCCACCGGCGGTCGCACCCCAGCGGCGGTCGCACCCCACCGGCGGTCGCACCCCACCGGCGGTCGCACCCCGCCGGTCGCCGTCGTCGGTACCCACCGGTCGCCGACGGTGATGTCGCACCCCACCGGTACCATGCTCGTCGTGCCCCCGTTCGAGGTCGTGTCGCCGTTCGGCCCGGCTGGCGACCAGCCCTCGGCCGTCGCCGCCCTGAGCGAGGGGATCCGTCGCGGCGACCAGTTCCAGACCCTGCTCGGGATCACCGGCAGCGGGAAGAGCGCCACCATCGCCTGGACGATCGAATCGGTGCAGCGGCCGACGCTGATCATCGCTCCGAACAAGTCGCTGGCGGCCCAGCTGGCCAACGAGATGCGCGAGTTCTTCCCGAAGAACCGGGTCGAGTACTTCGTCAGCTACTACGACTACTATCAGCCCGAGGCGTACATCCCGTCGAGCGACACCTACATCGAGAAGGACAGCTCGATCAACGACGAGATCGATCGGCTGCGCCACTCGGCCACCTCTGCGCTGCTGACCCGACCCGACACCATCGTGGTGGCATCCGTCTCCTGCATCTACGGCCTGGGCTCGCCCGAGGAGTACTCCAAGCGGATCCTGCACCTGGAGCGAGGGACCGAGCAGGACCAGCGGGCCATCCTGCGCCGGCTGGTCGACATGCAGTACGAGCGGAACGATGCCAACCTGGTGCGAGGCAAGTTCCGGGTGCGCGGCGACACCGTGGAGGTGCACCCGGCCTACGAGGAGACCGCGGTCCGCATCGAGCTGTTCGGCGACGAGATCGAGCGCATCACCATGGTGGACATGCTCACCGGCGAGCAGCTGCGCGAGCTCGACGACCTGGTCATCTTCCCGGCGACCCACTATGTAGCGGGCGACGAGCGCATGCAGCGGGCCATCCACCAGATCGAGGACGAGCTGCAGCAGCGGCTGGCGTTCTTCGAGGCGGAGGGGAAGCTGCTCGAGGCGCAGAGGCTGCGGATGCGCACCCAGTACGACCTGGAGATGCTCGCCGAGGTGGGCGTCTGCTCGGGCATCGAGAACTACAGCCGGCACATCGACGGCCGACAGCCCGGGGAGGCGCCGAACACCCTGATCGACTTCTTCCCGAAGGACTACCTTCTCGTCGTCGACGAGTCCCACCAGAGCGTTCCCCAGCTGCACGGTCAGTACGAGGGTGACCGCTCTCGCAAGGAGACCCTCGTCGACCACGGCTTTCGTCTGCCGTCGGCCGCCGACAACCGGCCGTTGCGCTACGACGAGTTCTACCAGCGGATCAACCAGTGCGTGTTCCTGTCGGCCACCCCATCGCCCTACGAGGTGGCCCAGTCCAGCCAGGTGGTGGAGCAGATCGTCCGGCCCACCGGGCTGGTCGACCCGGAGGTGGTGGTCAAGCCGACCAAGGGCCAGATCGACGATCTCATCGGCGAGATCCGCCAGCGCATCGAGCGGGGCGACCGGGTCCTGGTGACGACCCTCACCAAGAAGATGGCCGAGGACCTCACCGATTACCTCTTGGAGATGGGCCTGAAGGTTCGCTACCTCCACTCGAACATCGACACCATCCAGCGCATCGAGATCCTCAGGGACCTGCGCCTGGGCGAGTTCGACGTCCTGGTCGGTATCAACCTGCTCCGGGAGGGCCTGGACCTCCCGGAGGTGTCACTCGTCGCCATCCTCGACGCCGACAAGGAGGGGTTCCTGCGCAGCGAGACGTCGCTGGTGCAGACCATTGGCCGGGCGGCCAGGAACGTCGACGGTCAGGTGATCATGTACGCCGATCAGATGACGGACTCCATGCAGCGGGCCATCTCCGAGACCCACCGCCGGCGCGCCGCCCAGGAGGCGTACAACATCGAGCACGGCATCAGCCCCGAGACCGTCCGCAAGGCCATCACCGACATCCTCGTCATGCTCGGCGGCCGCGACGGAGGTGCGCCCGTCCCCGGTCGGGACAAGCGGAACCGTCGCCGGGACAAGGCTCGAAGCGACCTGGCCGAGCTGCCCAAGGACGAGCTGTCTCGGCTCATCTCCGTCCTGGACGAGGAGATGCGCGACGCGGCGGCCGATCTGCGGTTCGAGTACGCCGCCAAGCTGCGCGACGAGATCAACGACCTCAAGGGTGAGCTCACCGAGCTGGCGGCCGGCGCCATCCGCTGACGCCTGGTCCCTCGTCGCCCGTCGCCCGTCACTCGGTGGGTGCGTCCCGGCGCGCTGGTACCGTGGCCTCGGGTCGGCGCTTCGGCGGGTCGGTCAGGGGCGCAGCCCGGCGATCACCAGGTCCAACATCCGATCGGCGCGGCCCGGGTCATCGGATTGCTCGTTGGCCAGGACGATGCCGTGCACCATCCGGAAGACATCCGCAGCCTCCACGTCGGCGCGTACCTGCCCGCCGGCCTGTGCCCGCCGGAGCAAGGCGGTGCCGGCGTCGGCCATCTCGAGGCACGCCACGTTGATGGGGGTGCCCTCCTGGTGCTTGGCGCACATCACCGTCGATGCCAGGCAACGGCCACGGGCGCCCGCCACCATGTGGTCGCGCAACCACACCACCAGCGCGGCGAAGGGGTCGGGCGCGGTGGCCAGCTCGAGCGCCTTGACCTGCAGCTCCTGGGCTTGATCGAGGAACGCCGCCTCCATCAGGTCCTGGCGGGTGGGGAAGTGCCGGTAGAGGGTGCCGATGCCCACCCCGGCATGGCGGGCGATCTCGTCCAGCGCGGCATCCGCCCCCTGCTCGGCGAACATGTGGCGGGCCGCAGCCAGCAGTCGCTCTCGGTTCCTGCGGGCGTCGGCGCGTCGCGGGCGGTCCCCGGCTTCTGTGGGCCCTGTGTCCTGTGTGGGCCCTGTGTCCTGTGTACGTCCTGCGGCCAGGGTGGCCATCGATCCTCCCCAAGGGCGCGGGACCCGAGACCGGCAAGGGTGCTGCGCCCGACGCGAAAAGGTGTTGCGAAACGGAGTGACCCTCCGTATACTAACCGGAGTCGCCCTCATGTTACCGCTTGGTGAACGCCGGGGGTGGCTCCCGCTGTTTCTTCAACCGCTTTCCCCCGCAACGGAGCCTGCCCATGCCGAACATCACCCGTAGTACGACGCGCCCGCACGCCTCGGTCGCCCACCCCTCCATCGCCCTGGCGGTGATCGTCACCACGCAGCTCATGGTGGTCCTCGACGCCACCGTCGTGAACATCGCGCTGACCAGCATCCGCCACTCCCTGCACTTCAGCGCCACCAACCTGTCGTGGGTCGTGAATGCCTACACCCTCCCCTTCGGCGGCCTGCTGCTCCTCGGCGGGCGGGCGGGCGACATCTTCGGCCGGCGTCGCATGCTCTCCGCCGGACTCGTCCTGTTCGTCGCCGCCTCGCTGGCCGGCGGTCTGGCCACCAGCTCGGGCATGCTCCTGGCCGCTCGCGCCGTGCAGGGGATCGGCGCCGCCCTGGCCGCACCCAGCACCCTCGCCCTCATCACCGCCACCTTCGACGAGGGCGGCGCGCGCAACCGGGCGCTCGGGGTGTTCACAGCCGTCTCCGCCGGCGGCGGCTCCCTCGGGCTCATCCTGGGTGGCGCCCTGACGTCGTGGGTGTCGTGGCGGTGGGTGCTGTTCATCAACATCCCCATCGGCCTGGCCATCGTGGCTCTGGCGCCGCGGTTCGTGGCCGAGCCGCCCCGGAACTCCGGCCGCCTCGACGTCGGCGGCGCGGTGCTGTCCACCGCCGGGCTGGGCACGCTGATCTATGCCTTCATCCGCATCGCCGACCACAGCAGCGCCCTGACCGTCGGTGGTCTGTTCGTCCTGGCCGCCGTCCTCCTCGTCGGCTTCGTGGTCCTGGAGGATCGGACGACCGACCCCATCATGCCGCTGCGCCTGCTGCGCGACCGGGTGCGGGTCGCCGGGTTCCTCGACATGCTGCTGGTGCCATCCGCCATGTTCGGCATGTTCTTCTTCACCAGCCAGTTCCTCCAGCAGGCGCTGGGCTACTCGGCGCTGAAGGCCGGCCTGGCCTTCCTGCCCCTGACCGCCCTGATCTTTGCCGGATCCCGGATCACGCCTCGCATCGTCGGCCGCTTCGGTCCGGCCCCGCTGCTCATCGTCGGCCTGCTCCTCCTGACCGCCGGGCTGGCCTGGCTGTCCCGGGCCGGTGCCCACGCCGGCTACCTCGACGGATTCTTCGGGCCACTGCTCCTCTTCGGCATGGGGGCCGGGGCGGCGTTCATGCCCCTGACCGTCACCATCCTCTCGGGTGTGGAGCGGGACAACGCCGGAGCGGTGTCGGGGATGTTGCAGGCCGTGCAGCAGGTCGGAGGCTCCCTGGGGCTGGCTGTGCTCGTCACCATCGCCACCAGCCAGGGGCAGTCCACCGCCCTGCTCGCCGGCTCGGGGTTGACCCTCCTGGCCGCCCTCATCGCCATCTCCGTGCTGCGGGTGTCCCGCCCGGCGGAGGTGCCTATGGCGGCGCTGGTGGAGTGACCCAAACCGAGCCGAGCATGGTCAGGCGAACGTCTGTTCGCTGGTAACCTGGACGGAGATGTCCGACATGCTCGTGGTCCGCGGCGCGCGGGAACACAACCTCCGCAACATCTCCCTGGAGCTGCCCAGGGACAAGCTGATCGTGTTCACGGGCCTGTCGGGATCGGGCAAGAGCTCACTGGCCTTCGACACCATCTACGCCGAGGGCCAGCGCCGCTACGTGGAATCCCTGTCCAGCTACGCCCGCCAGTTCCTGGGCCAGATGGACAAGCCCGACGTCGACTTCATCGAGGGGCTGTCACCGGCCATCTCCATCGACCAGAAGTCGGCGTCACGGAACCCGCGCTCGACGGTGGGCACCATCACCGAGATCTACGACTACCTGCGCCTGCTGTATGCCCGGGTCGGTATCCCGCACTGCCCGAACGACGGCACCGTCGTCCAGCGTCAGACCCCCCAGCAGATCGTCGACCGCATCCTGGAGCTGCCAAACGGCACCCGGTTCCAGGTCCTGGCCCCGGTGGTGCGCGGGCGCAAGGGCGAGTACCAGAGCCTGCTCGACGAGCTGGCCGGCCAGGGCTACGCCCGGGCTCGCATCGACGGCGAGATCCACGAGCTCTCCGACCCGCCGAAGTTGGGCCGCTACGAGAACCACACCATCGAAGTGGTGGTCGACCGCCTGGTGCGCCGGGACGGCATCGAGCGTCGCCTCACCGACTCGTTGGAGACGGCGCTGGGCCTGGCCGATGGGGTGGCCGAGGTGCAGCTGGTGGCCCACAGCGCGTCGGCAGGTTCGGCGGACGGCGCGTCTGGCGGCGGCGGATCGGACGACGTCGACGAGGTCCTCACCTTCTCTCAGCACCTGGCCTGCCCGACTTGCGGGCTCTCCTTCGACGAGCTGGCACCCAGAAACTTCTCGTTCAACTCGCCCTACGGCGCCTGCCCACACTGCGACGGGCTGGGCACTCGCTTCGAGGTCGACCCCGAGCTGGTCGTCCCCGATCCCGACCTGTCGATCGAGGAAGGCGCGGTGGCGCCGTGGTCGGGCGCCCGGGGCGAGTACTTCGGCCGGGTGCTGCTGGCGGTGGCCGACGCCTACGGCTTCGCGCCCTCCACACCGTGGCGCAGCCTCAAGAAGGCGGAGCAGAAGGTCATCCTGTACGGGTCGGGCACCAAGCAGATCCACGTCCAGTACCGGAACCGCTATGGCCGGACCCGCTCCTACCACACCCAGTACGAGGGCGTCGTCCCCTACCTGCAACGCCGCCACAGCGAAGCGGAGTCCGACCACCTGCGCGAGACCATCGAGGGCTATCTCCGGGAGGTGCCATGCCCGGAGTGTGACGGGGCGCGCCTCAAGCCGGCCAGCCTGGCGGTTACGGTCGCCGGCCACAACATCTTCGAGCTGTGCAACCTGTCATTGCGTGAGTCCACCGCGGCCATGGGCGTCCTGGCGCTGAGCGAGCGGGACCACCTGATCGCCGACCGGGTCCTCAAGGAGATCCGGGCCCGCATGCAGTTCCTGCTCGATGTCGGCCTCGACTACCTGAGCCTGAACCGGTCAGCCGGGACGCTGGCGGGCGGCGAGGCGCAGCGGATACGGCTGGCGTCGCAGATCGGCAGTGGCCTGGTCGGCGTCCTCTATGTGCTCGACGAGCCGTCCATCGGCCTGCACCAACGGGACAATCGCAAGCTCATCGACACCCTCATCCGCCTGCGCGACCTGGGGAACACGGTCATCGTGGTGGAGCACGACGAGGAGACCATCCGGGTGGCCGACCACGTGGTCGACATCGGTCCCGGCGCCGGTGAGCACGGCGGGAACGTGGTGGTGGCCGGATCGGTGGCCAAGCTGCTCAAGTCCCGCCAGTCGCTCACCGGCCAGTACCTGACGGGCAAGCGCTCCATACCGGTGCCCGCTATCCGCCGGGAGCCCCATGGTGTGGTGACCGTGCGCGGCGCCCGGGAGCACAACCTGAAGAACGTCGACGTGGAGTTCCCGCTCGGCTGCCTGGTGGCGGTCACCGGCGTGTCCGGGTCGGGAAAGTCGACCCTCGTGAACGACATCCTCCTACGGTCGCTCATGCAGCGCATCTACCGCTCCAAGGAGGTCCCGGGCCGGCACAAGCGCATCGACGGCACCGATGCCCTCGACAAGGTCATCAGCATCGACCAGTCGCCGATCGGGCGCACTCCCCGCTCCAACCCCGCCACCTACACCGGCGTGTTCGACCACGTCCGCAAGCTGTTCGCCACTACCACCGAGGCCAAGGTTCGCGGCTACCAGCCCGGCCGGTTCTCCTTCAATGTCAAAGGTGGCCGGTGCGAGGCGTGCGCCGGTGACGGGACCATCAAGATCGAGATGCACTTCCTCCCCGACGTCTACGTGCCGTGCGAGGTGTGCCAGGGCGCTCGCTACAACCGCGACACCCTCGACATCGCCTTCAAGGGCAAGAACATCTCCGAGGTGCTGGACATGCCGTGCGAGGAGGCCATGGACTTCTTCGCCAACCAGCCGGTCATCGCCCGTCACATGCGGACCCTCGTCGACGTGGGCCTCGGCTACGTCCGCCTGGGCCAGCCCGCGCCGACCCTCTCGGGCGGGGAGGCACAGCGGATCAAGCTGGCCAGCGAGCTGTCCAAGCGCTCGACCGGCCACACCGCCTACGTGCTCGACGAGCCCACCACCGGACTGCACTTCGAGGACATCCGCAAGCTGCTGGCCGTCCTGTCGCGCCTGGTCGACCAGGGGAACACCGTGCTGGTCATCGAGCACAACCTCGACGTCATCAAGACGGCCGACTGGGTCATCGACCTGGGGCCGGAGGGCGGCGATGGGGGGGGCACTGTCGTGGTGGAGGGCACACCCGAGACGGTGGCCAAGACGGCCGATAGCTACACCGGCCAGTTCCTGGCGCCATTGCTCGGCCTCGGCTGACGCCACCGACGCCGGTCCGGCCCCCGCCGGGCCGGGGATGCCGGCCGGGGACTCGCCGGGCCGGGGATGCCGGGCGGGGACTCGCCGGGCCGGGGATGCCGGGCGGGGACTCGCCGGGCCGGGGATGCCGGCCGGTGATTGTTCAGTACGTTCGACTCGGTCGAACCTACTGAACACTGGTCCGACGGATCGCCTCGGCTGGCCCCGCCGCAAGGGACGGCCATAGGGGACAGCGGCCACGGCCGGGCCGCCGGCCGCGAGGGCGGGCCGCCGGCCGCCATCGGGCCGCCGGCCGCCATCGGGCTCCGCCGCCGGCCGCCGTCAGGAGATGGCCAGCATCCGCTCCAGGGCGATGCGGGCGTCGGCGGCGGTGGCCGGGTCGACGGTGATGCGGTTCGGCACCCGGCCGGCGACCAGCTCCTCGAGCACCCAGCACAGGTGGGGTGCGTCGATGCGGAACATGGTCGAGCAGGGGCAGACGAGGGGGTCGAGCGACT
The DNA here is from genome assembly GCA_965276635.1 of Acidimicrobiales bacterium. GTDB lineage: Bacteria > Actinomycetota > Acidimicrobiia > Acidimicrobiales > Palsa-688 > CBDIBC01. The sequence continues at coordinate 473,763 of CBDIBC010000004.1, forward strand.
CGACCACCAGGTCGGGGTGCTCGTCGGCCAGGCGAGCGACCAGGTGGATCTCGGTGGCCACGCCGATGTGGGTGCCGGGGGCGGCGGCCTCGACGGCGCGGATGATGGCGTCGGTGGAGCCGACCTGGTCGGCCAGGGCGACGACGGGGTGGGCACACTCGGGGTGGACGAGGACCAGCCCGCCGGGATGGGCAGCCCGCCAGGCGTCGACGTGGCCGGGAGTGAAGCGCTGGTGGACCGAGCAGTGGCCTTTCCACAACAGGAAGCGGGCCTCCTTCACCGTCCGCTCGTCCAGCCCGCCGAGCTCGGCACGAGGGTTCCACACCGCCATGTCCGCCTCGGTGAAGCCCAGCTGATGGCCGGTGTTGCGGCCCAGGTGCTGGTCGGGGAAGAACAGCAGCTGGGTGGCCGGCCCGTGCTGGGCCAGCGCCCAGGTGAGCACGGCGCGAGCGTTCGACGATGTGCACACCGCGCCGCCGTGGCGACCTACGAAGGCCTTGAGGGCGGCCGAGGAGTTCATGTAGGTGATGGGCACCACGCGATCGATGTCGGCCACCGAGGCGATGGCTTCCCATGCCTCGTCCACCGACTCCTCGTCGGCCATGTCGGCCATGGAGCAGCCGGCGTTCAGGTCGGGGAGGATCACCTGCTGGTGGTCACCGGTCAGGATGTCGGCCGATTCGGCCATGAAGTGCACGCCGCAGAACACCACGAGCTCGGCGTCGTGGGCGTCGGCGGCCAGGCGGGACAGGCCGAACGAATCGCCGCGGCGATCGGCCCAGCGCATGACCTCGTCGCGCTGGTAGTGGTGGCCGAGGATGAGCAGGCGGTCGCCGAGGGCGGCCCGAGCGGTACCGATGCGGGACGCCAGATCGTCGGCGGTGGCTGACGTATAGCCCTGGGGGAGGGGGGATTGGAGCCGGAGCATGGGTGGAACCTCCGTTTGCGGAGCACTCCGATGTGGCCGGCGGGGACAGCCCGGTCGCCCGTCCGCGGAGGTGTCGGCCTCGGAGTGGATATGTCGCCGGATACCGGGCCGGCGTGGCGGTCAGCATAGGCGCAACCGGGTGCGTCGCGGCGGGTTCGTGCTGTCGACCGCTTCCCGGCCCGGGTGCGGCACACTCGAATGGTGTTGTCGCGACCGCCGGCCGGGACCATCCCTGACGCTCCCGGCTCCTACCAGTTCCGTGACCGCGACGGGCGGGTCATCTACGTGGGCAAGGCCAAGTCGCTCCGCAGCCGCCTGTCGAACTACTTCCAGAGCCCGGCGGGCATGCTGCCCCGCACCGCCCAGATGGTGGCCAACGCCGAGAGCGTCGAGTGGATCCAGGTCCGCAATGACGTCGAGGCGCTCATGCTCGAGTACAGCCTCATCAAGCAGCACAAACCGCGGTTCAACGTTCGCCTGCGCGACGACAAGAGCTACCCGTTCTTGGCCGTCACCCTGAGCGACGAGTGGCCGCGGGCCATGGTCAGGCGGGGGGCCAAGGACAAGGGCAGCAGGTACTTCGGGCCGTACGCCCACGCCTATGCCATTCGCGAGACGCTCGACTCGCTCACCCGCACCTTTCCCATCCGCACCTGTAGCGACAACAAGTTCCGGACCCATCAGCGCCAGGGCCGCCCCTGCCTGCTGTTCCACATCGAGAAGTGCTCCGGGCCGTGCATCGAGGCCATCGACCGCGGGCCGTACATGAGCCTGGTGGGGGAGCTGCTGGCCTTCCTGGACGGGGACACGGGGCCGGTCGTCCGCCGGCTGGAGGCGGAGATGGCCGAGGCGGCCGACGGCCTGGAGTACGAGCGGGCGGCGCGGATCCGGGACCGGCTGGGCTCGGTGCGCAAGGCCATAGAGAAGCAGCAGATGGTGACGCAGAGGGAGGAGGACCTCGACTGCTTCGGGATGGTGGAGGACGAGCTGGAGGCGGCCGTCCAGGTGTTCTACGTGCGCCGGGGCCGGGTGGTGGGCCGGAAGGGCTTCGTCGTCGACAAGGTGGAGGACCTCACTGGGCCGCAGCTGGTGGCCGACATCCTCGAGCAGCACTACGCCGACGCGCCGCTCGGGGTGCCCCCTCTGGTGCTGGTGCCGGAGCGCCCCGACGAGGAGGACACCATCAGCGACTGGTTGGCGGTGCACCGCCTGGCCGAGCGGGCGGCGTCGGAGAAGGCGGCTGGGACCGACGCAGCGGGGGTGCCGCTCGCCGTGCACCGCCCGGCGGTGGCCGACGTGGAGTGGTGGGCGGCGAACGATCGCTACCGGGTGGAGCGCTCGGTGAACCCGGCGGCCCGGGTGGGGGCGCACGTGGAGCTGCGGGTGCCCCAGCGCGGCGAGAAGAAGGCGCTGGCCGAGATGGTGGTACGCAACGCCAAGGAGGAGTTCACCCGCCACCGGCTGAAGCGAGCCGCCGACCACAACGCCCGGGCCCGGGCGCTCAACGCCCTACAGGATGCGCTGGACCTGCCGGAGTCGCCGTTGCGGATCGAGTGCTACGACATGAGCCACCTGCAGGGCACCGACTACGTGGGTTCGATGGTGGTGATGGAGGACGGCATGTCCCGGCCGTCGGAGTACCGCCGCTTCAAGATCAAGACGGTGGACGGCAACGACGACTTCGCGGCGATGGGGGAGGTGCTGACCCGGCGGCTGGGCGCCTATCTGGCGGACCGCGAGAAGCCCGTCGAAGACCGCAAGCGCCGGTTCGCCTATCCGCCGCAGCTGCTGCTAGTGGACGGGGGCAAAGGACAGCTGGGTGTGGCCGTGCGGGTCCTGGAGGAGCTGGGGCTGGACGAGGAGATCCCCGTGGCGTCGCTGGCCAAGCAGTTCGAGGAGGTCTATGTCCCCGGGCGGACCGACCCCATCCGCATCCCGCGAGGATCCGAGGCGCTGTACCTGCTGCAGCAGGTTCGTGACGAGGCCCACCGCTTCGCCATCACCTACCACCGGAGCTTGCGCGCCAAGCGCATGACGGCGTCGGTCCTCGACGAGGTTGCCGGCCTCGGCCCGGTTCGCCACAAGCGGCTGCTGAAGGAGCTGGGCGGGGTGGCAGGGGTGCGGGCGGCGTCGCTCGACGCCCTCTACGATCTCCCGTGGCTGCCCGAGGCCGTGGCCGACGCCGTCCACGTGAAGCTGCACGGGCCCTAGTCTCGGGCGGGTGGCAGATGCAGCGGGCGGCCTCGACGGCGAGATGGCCGCAGAGCTGTGGGAGATCAACGCCCGGTGGTGGGCCGACGGGTTCACCGAGGGGGCGGACGCCGAGTACACCGAGCAGATCCTGCCGTTGGCCGCTGCCCACCTGGCCGGGGCCACCCGGGTCCTCGACGTGGGCTGTGGGGAGGGCCAGGTCGCCAGGCTGGCCGCCGGCCTGGCCGGGGTGGAACGGGTCGTGGGGGTGGACCCGACCTGGGCGCAGCTGGCGCTGGCGGCCGAGCGCGACGGAGGGATCCTCCTGGCCCGGGGCGGCGCCGCGGCCCTGCCGTTCGCCACCGGGTCGTTCGACGCCGCGGTGGCCTGCCTGGTCTTCGAGCACGTGGAGGCGGTCGACGCCGCCCTAGCCGAGGTGGGCCGGGTGCTGGCGCCGGGGGGCCGGTTCGTGTTCATGCTGAACCACCCCCTGTTGCAGACGCCCGGTTCGGGCTGGATCGACGACACCATCCTCGACGAGCAGTACTGGCGGATCGGTCCGTACCTGGTGGAGGACCGGAACATCGAGGAGGTGGAGAAGAACGTGTGGATCCCGTTCATCCACCGACCGGTGTCGCGCTACGTCAACGCCATGGCCGCGGCCGGCCTGCTGGTGACCCACATGGGCGAGCCGGCCCCACCGTCGGGGTTCCTGGCCCGCGCCGCCGAGTACCAGGCGGCGGCGACTATCCCCCGACTGCTGCTCCTGGTGGCGGACAAGCTCGCCCGCTGACCGACGGGGCCCAACTGGTGGTCGACTGCACCCTGATATTCGAGGTCCACTCGACCACCAGTTGGCGCCATCGCATGCGGGTGGTCACGCCGGTCGGCGCCGAGCGGCGGTGGCGGCCGAGCGATACGCCGCCGTCACCTCTTGGCCGACCGCCTGGCCGTCGTGGACCACGTCGCGCCAGGTATAGACGAGCAGGGTCCATCCCGCCTGGACCATGGCGTTGCGCCGCCGCTGGTCGTTGGCCATGCGCCCAGGTGCGGCGTGCCAGGAGTAGCCGTCGACCTCGACGGCCAGCCGGCACCAGGCCCAGGCGAAGTCGAGGCGGTACTCCCGGTCGTGCTGGCCGGCGAACCACCGCACCTCCGCCGCAGGCTGCGGGATGCCGAGGCCGGCGAGCAGCCGAGCCATCCTGCTCTCGAGCGCGCTCGGCGTCGGTCCGCCCACGTAGCCCCGGGAACACAAGGACGCGCGCAACGCCTGCCGCCCGGCCCGCCTGCTCCCGCCGGCGGTAGGAGCCAGCTCGGCTCGGAGCCGGGCGAGGGTGATCACCCGTCCGGCCAGGGCGCGGTCGACGAGATCGTCCAGGAGCGGCTGGGCCACCACGTCCGCACAGTCGACCAGCGTGCGGAACGCCCCGGTCGAGGGAAAGCCGTGGCGGTGCTCCATGCGCTCGACGCGTCTGCTCCGGGTGGACGATCACGCCGGGCAGGTCTCGCCGGCGACTGCGCGGCACGGTGATCGACGGCTGGTCGGGCGCGGCGGGTAACAGTCCCCACAGCCAGGCGGCCGAGAGGTGGGACGCCATCGCATCAGGTCCAGACACGGCGAGCGCAGCCAGGAGGCTCCGCTCCGGGCCGGCCGCGCTGGCCGCCGACCCGTACACGCCGCTATGGAGCGATGTCCACTCGCCTCGGCCGAGGCGAGTGTCGATCATGGCGTCGGTCAGGCCGAGGCGACGAGCACGGCCCCGCGTGATGACACCGTGGTGCGTAGCCAACCACCGATCCACTGAAGATGTTGGAAAAGCCATGAAAAATACTGTAAGGGGTTTCCCCTGCGCCCGCTCGGGTGGACCATGATGAACTGGTGGCCGACTACCTGATCATCACCGGCCTGTCGGGGGCCGGCCGGTCGCAGGCCGGGGCGACCGCCGAGGACCTGGGTTGGTTCGTGATCGACAACATGCCGACCGCGCTCATCACCAAGGTGGCAGCCTTGGCCCACGCCCCCGAGACGGAGCGGGTGGCGCTGGTGGTGGGCCGCGACGCCGAGCAGCTGGGCGACCTGGAGGAGGCCATCGCCGGGCTGCGCCGGATGGGCGCGCAGGTGAGGATCCTCTTCCTGGAGGCCAGCGACGAGGTGCTGGTGCGCCGGTTCGAAGGCACTCGCCGCCGCCACCCGTTGGGTCGTACCGGCGTCACCCAGGCCATCGCCGACGAGCGGGACCGGCTGACCCCCATCAGGGAGGTGGCCGACCTCATCGTCGACACCACCGACCTGAACGTCCAGCAGCTGCGGGAGCGCCTCGGCGACTTCTTCGCGGGCGGGGTCGGGACCCAGGGCGCCGACGGCATGCAGATCTCGGTCGTGTCGTTCGGGTTCAAGCACGGCGTCCCCCTCGACGCCGACAACGTGTTCGACTGCCGGTTCCTGCCGAACCCGCACTGGGTCGAGGCCCTGCGCCCCCTGACCGGCCTGGACGACGCGGTGCGCGCCTACGTGTTGGGCCAGGCCGAGGCCACCGAGCTGCTCGACCGCCTGGAGGACCTGCTCGGATTTCTGCTGCCTGCGTACACCAAGGAAGGCAAGTCGTACCTGACGGTGGCCGTGGGTTGCACCGGGGGTCGCCACCGGTCGGTGGCGCTGGCCGAGTCCCTGGCCGGCCGGCTGCGCGGCCACGGCTTCGAGGTGGGCGTCCACCACCGGGACATCGCTCGTTGACCCCGGGGGGACCGCACGTGGTGGCCATCGGCGGTGGGCACGGCCTGGCCGTCACCCTGCAGGCCGTCCGCACCTACGCCGCCCAGGTCACCGCCGTGGTGTCTGTCGCCGACGACGGCGGATCGAGCGGGCGGCTGCGGACGCTGGGCCTGCCGGCGCCGGGCGACCTGCGCCGCTGCCTGGTCGCCCTGGCCCCCGAGGCGTCGGTGTGGTCGGAGGCGTTCGCCTACCGGTTCGGGCCCGGTGACCTGGAGGGCCATGCCCTGGGGAACCTGATCATCGCCGGGCTGGCCGCAGTGACCGGCGACTTCACCACTGCCCTGGACCACGCCGCCGGTCTGCTCGGTGCCGTGGGTCGGGTGCTGCCGGCCACCTCGGTCCCCGTGGTCCTGAAGGCCGACGTCGGCGGCCGGGAGGTCGTAGGCCAGGTCAACGTGGCCGAGGCAGAAGGCCTGTCCGAGGCCTCCGTCTCCCTGGTGCCCCCGGATGCTCCGGCCCCCGACGAGGTGCTGGCTGCCATCGCCGGGGCCGACCAGGTCGTGCTCGGCCCCGGCAGCCTGTTCACCAGCGTGCTGGCGGCGTGCGTGGTCCCCGGCATCCGCCGAGCGCTGGCCGACCGCCGGAGCGGCCGGGTGTACGTCTGCAACCTGCGTCCGCAGGTGCCCGAGACGGCTGGCTTCGCTCCCCGTCACCACCTGGCCGCCCTGGAGGCGCACGGGATCGTGGTCGACACGGTCGTCGGCGACACCGACGCCGAGGCCGACCTGGCGGGGGCGGAGGGCCTCGAGGTGGTGGTCGCGGCGGTGGCCAGCGCCACCGCCGACGGGCACGACCCGGCGCGCCTGGGCACTGTCCTCGCCCGCCTGGCCGGCCCGAGATTGCCCTAGCCGGGTCGGATCGACTGACATGGAAGGCCACTAGGATGCGCCGCCGGCCGGCGGACAGGAGCGAGGGGACACCATGGCGATTCGAGTGGGCATCAATGGGTTCGGGCGCATCGGGCGCAACTTCCTCCGTGCCGCCCTCGCCGCCGGCGACGTCCAGGTCGTTGCCGTCAACGATCTGGTGCCGACCGCTACCAACGCACACCTGCTGAAGTACGACTCCACCCACGGGACCCTGGCCGCCGACGTCGGCCACGTCGACGGCGCCATCACCGTCGACGGGACGACGATCACCGTCTTCGCCGAGCGCGACCCGAAGGCCCTCCCGTGGGGGGACGTCGGTGTCGACGTGGTGGTGGAGTCCACCGGGATCTTCACCGACGGCCAGAAGGCGGCCGCTCACATCGAGGGCGGCGCGCCCCGGGTGATCATCTCGACGGTGGCGACGAACGTGGATGCCACCTTCGTGGTCGGGGTGAACGACGACTCGTTCGATCCCGGCGCCCACCGGATCGTGTCGAACGCGTCGTGCACCACGAACTGCTTCGTACCGATGATCAAGGTCCTCGACGACGCGTTCGGGGTGGAGAAGGGCCTGATGACCACCGTGCATGCCTTCACCAACGACCAGAACCTGCTCGACCTGGCCCACAAGGACCTGCGCCGAGCTCGAGGCGCGGCGATGAACATCGTGCCGGCGTCGACCGGCGCCGCCGTGGCCACGGCCCTGGTGCTGGAGTCGATGACGGGCAGGCTGGACGGTAGGTCCCTGCGGGTGCCGGTGAGCGACGGGTCCATCACCGATTTCACTGGCATCCTCGGTCGCGACGTGACCGTCGACGAGGTGAACGAGGCGTTCGCCGAGGCGGCGTCCAGCGGGCCGTTGGCGTCGGTGCTCACCTACACGGCGGATCCCATCGTCTCGTCCGACATCGTGGGCTCGGCCGCGTCGTGCACGTTCGACAGCCTGCTGACCCTGGCGATGGGCTCGATGGTGAAGGTGTTCGGCTGGTACGACAACGAGTGGGGCTACTCCAGCCGGCTGGTCGACCTCTCGCGCATCGTCGGCGCGGCGAACCAGGCCTAGGGCGGTGGAGCTCCCGGCCCTCGAGGACCTGCCGTCGCCCGACGGTCTGGCCGTGCTGGTCCGCTGTGACCTCAACGTGCCGATGAGTGGCGGGCGCATCACCGACGATCTGCGCATCCGCCTGCCGGTCGAGACCATCACCTGGCTGCTTGACCACGGGGCGGCGAAGGTGACGGTCGCCAGCCACCTGGGTCGCCCCGGGGGCAGGCCCGACCCGGCGCTCACCATGGCACCCGTGCGAGCCCGGCTCCAGGAGCTGCTCGGCCGGGCGGGCGTGGACGGCGAGCGGGTCGAGCTGATGGAGAACCTGCGCTTCGACCCGGGCGAGGAGGCCAACAGCCCCGAGACCGTCGACCGGCTCGTCTTTGGCCAGGACCTCTACGTGGACGACGCATTCGGGGCGGCCCACCGGGCCCACGCGTCGATCGTCGGGCCGCCGGCCCGGTTGCCGTCGGCTGCCGGGCGGGTGCTGGCCCGCGAGGTGGAGGTGCTCGACACGTTGCTGGAGCGGGCTCGCAGGCCGTTCGTCGCCGTGCTGGGCGGCTCCAAGGTGAGCGACAAGCTCGGCGTCATCGAGGCGCTGCTCGGCCGGGTGGATGCGCTGATCGTCGGCGGCGGGATGTGCTTCACGTTCCTGGCCGCTCGGGGTCATGGGGTGGGTGCCTCGCTGCTGGAGGCCGAGCAGGTCGCCACGTGCCGACGGCTGTTGGCCGGCAGCACGCCGATCCTGGTCCCCGACGACCTGACCCTGCTCGCCCCGGGCGGGGTGCTCGGTCCGGGGGGGACCCCCTCGGGGGAGGTACGCCAGTCGGGCGCCGACGTCCCCGACGGCTGGACCGGGCTGGACATCGGCCCGGGGACAGCGGCCGACTTCTCTGATCGCATCGCCGAGGCGGCCACCGTGTTCTGGAACGGCCCGATGGGTGTCTTCGAGGACCCGCGCTTCGCAGCGGGGACGCGAGCCGTAGCCGAGGCGGTGGCCGACTGCCGGGGCTTCACCGTCGTGGGAGGCGGCGACAGTGCCGCTGCGCTGGCCTCGTTCGGCCTGGCCGACCGGGTCGACCACGTGTCGACCGGTGGTGGGGCCTCGCTCGAGTACCTCGAGCAGGGCGACCTCCCGGGTCTGGCGGCCCTGCGAGCCAGCGTGGCCGCATGAGCGCGCGCCAGCCCCTCGTCTCGGGCAACTGGAAGATGCACTACACGCACCTCGAGGCGCTGAACGTGGTGCAGAAGCTCTCCTATCGCCTGTCCGACGCCGACCTCGACGCCGTCGAGGTGTCCCTCCACCCGGCCTTCACCGCGCTGCGGACGGTCCAGACGGTGTGCGACGCCGACGGCATCCGCGTGGCGCTCGGTGCCCAAGACGTGCATTGGGAGTCGAAGGGGGCGTTCACGGGCGAGGTCAGCGCGGTGATGTTGGCCAAGTTGAACGTGCGCTACGTGATCGTCGGCCATTCGGAGCGGCGCCAGCACTTCGGCGAGACGGACGAGACGGTGAACAAGAAGGTCCGAGCCGTGCTGGGCGCAGCGATGACGCCCATCATGTGCGTGGGGGAGACGCTCGACGAGCGGGAGGCGGGGGACACGGAGGGCAAAGTTGTCGGTCAGCTGCTGGCCGGGCTGGCCGAGGTGTCGCCCGATGCGGTGGCGGGCCTGGTCGTGGCCTACGAGCCCATCTGGGCCATCGGCACGGGACGGACGGCGACGCCGGAGGACGCGCAGGCCGTGGCCGCGGCCATCAGGGCCACGGTCGCCGATCACTGGGGGCCGGGGGCGGCGGACGGATTGCGGGTGCAGTACGGGGGATCGGTCAAACCGGACACCATGCCTGCGCTCATGGCCCAGGCCGACATCGACGGTGCCCTGGTGGGCGGGGCCAGCCTCGACCCCGACGAGCTGGCCGCCGTGGTGGCCTACCGATCGGCATGAACGCGCTCCGAGGTGGCCTGCCCACTGGAGTATTTGTTACAGAACGTGCGGGTTGTTCACACAGCTGTTCGATTCTGGGCCATCTGTGCTGCTACGTTGTGTCCGCCGCCTGAACAACGGCTGAGAAAACCAACACTCAGGAGACGACTTCACGTTGCTCACCGTGATCATCATCGCTGTTCACATCCTGGTGTCGCTCGCCCTCATCGTCATGGTGCTCCTGCACAGTGGCAAGGGTGGGGGGCTGTCGGAGATGTTCGGTGGCGGTCTGGGTTCGGCCGCGGCGGGGTCCACGGTCGTAGAGCGAAACCTCGACCGAGCCACGATCGTCTGCGCCGTCGTCTTCTGCTTCACCACGGTCATCCTCGCTATCCGGTTGCAGTGAGCCGATGACCGGGGGAAGACCGACGTTGCACTGCGTTCCGGCCCATGGGGCTGCGAGGGGTTGTCGGCGCGCACAGTGAGCCAGGCGCCGTCACATCCGTGACGGCGCGAGACAGGAGGGTCTCGGAACGTGCATCAGCTATCGAAGAAGCGAACCACCTTGGTGGTGGGGATGGTGTCATTGGCACTGTTCGCCGCCGCCTGCGGGAGCAGTGGGAAGAAGCCGTCCTCGAGCAACGGCACCACGCCGTCCGCGTCGGGCAGCTTCAACCCGAACGGTCAGTTCACCCTGGAGATCGACCAGGAACCGACCAACTGGAACTGCACGTCGGCCGCCGGGAACGAGGAGGCCTGCATCAACATCGTCGACTCCCTGTGGCCGTCGGTGTTCCACACCTACCCGGACTACTCGGCCCGCCTGGACACCAACTTCATGCTGTCGGCCACCCAGACCAGCACCAGCCCGCAGACGATCGTCTACAAGATCAACCCCAAGGCGGTGTGGTCCGACGGGGTGCCGATCACCTACAAGGACTTCGTCTACAAGTGGCAGGCGGAGAGTGGCCTGCCCCAGTACAAGGACGTCGGCAACCAGACCTACGCCCCGGCCACCAACGGCGGGTACTCGCAGATCCAGAGCGTGACGGAGATGGGCAACAACCCATACGACGTCCAGGTGGTGTTCTCCAGCCCCTATCCGGACTGGAAGGGCATCTTCGGCGCCGACGACCCGCTCCTGCCGGCGCACATCGCCCAGCAGGTGGGCTACAACACCGGTTTCACCGATCCGGTCAAGGACCTGGTGTCGGGCGGCCCGTTCATCGTGCAGAACTACAACAAGGGCACGTCGCTGACGATGGTCCGCAACCCCAAGTGGTGGGGACCCAAGGCGAACCTGTCGCAGGTGACGTTCCGGTTCCTGACCGACTCGTCGGCCATCGTCCCGGCCCTGCAGAACAACGAGATCAACGGTGGGATCCTGACGCCGCAGCTGGACCTGGTGAACTCGCTCAAGCAGCTCGGTGGTGTCACGTATGAGCAGAAGGACGGCTTGGAGTTCGAGCACCTGGACTTCAACCAGACCAATCAGTGGTTGAAGGACCCGGCCATCCGCCAGGCCATCATGTTGTCGGTCGACCGCCAGCAGCTGATCGCCAAGACCGTCGGCCAGTACGACCCGGCCGCCAAGCCGCTCAACGACCGGGTGCTGGTGCCCGGCCAGCCCGGCTACCAGGACAACTCCGGTGGGCAGTACAACACCGCTGACGTGGCCAAGGCCAAGCAGGTGCTGGCCGCCGCCGGCTACACGCTCAACGGGGGCCAGCTGACCAAGGGTGGCAAGCCGGTGACCATGCGGATCAGCTCGACCGCCGGGAACGCCCTGCGGGCCAGCGAGGAGCAGTTCATCGTCAACGCGGTGAGCCAGATCGGCATCAAGGCCACCGAGACCGACGTCTCCTCCCTGGGTGACACCCTGGCCAAGGGCGACTTCGACATGATCGTCTTCGCCTGGGTGAACACGCCGTTCCTGTCGGGCAACGACGCTCTCTACCAGACGGCGAACACCAAGACCGGGGCCGGATCGTCGAACTTCGACGCCTACAGCGACCCCACGGTGGACTCGCTGATCCAGAAGGCCGACACCACCATGGGTGACACGGCCCGGGCCGCGGTCTACAACCAGGTGGACGCCCAGCTGTGGAAGACCTTCTACAGCCTGCCGCTGTTCCAGCGGGCTGTCTCCATCGTGTACCAGAACAAGTTCGCCAACTTCCACGTGAACACCACGGCGGAGAGCTCGACCTACAACATGCTGGACTGGGGCGAGAAGGGCTGATCAGCATCACCCGCTAGCCGCCGGGAGGGGCAGGCCGCGCCGATGGTTGGCGGCGCCCCCTCCCGGTCGCTGGCCGTCCCGATCGACAGACCGTGTTGGCGGCAAAGACCGTGTTCGAGAAAGGGGGCTGCGGATGGACGTGCTCCGATTCGTGGTCCGCCGGGTGCTCATCTCCATACCCGTGCTGATCCTGGCGTCGTTCGTGGTGTTCGTCATCGCAGTGAACACGGGCGATCCGGTGGGCTTCCTGCTGGTCAACCCCAAGACCTCGCGCGCGACCATCCTGGCCGAGCGGGCGCAGCTGCACCTGAACGACAACGTGTTCCAGCGCTACCAGATCTGGGCCGGCCACTTCATCCGCGGCGACTGGGGCAGGTCGATCTTCGGACCGGCGGTGCGGCCGGTGCTGACCCATGCTCTGGGCGTGACGCTGCGGATGATCCTCCTGGCCGCGCTGCTGTCGATCATCCTGGGCATCGTCATCGGGGTGGTGAGCGCCATCCGCCAGTACTCCTTCATCGACTACTCGTCCACCTTCGCCAGCTTCCTGTTCTTCTCCATCCCGGTGGTGTGGCTGGCCGGCCTGCTGAAGATCATCGGCATCAAGGTCAACCAGAGCGTCCACCACACCTACTTCTTCACCCTGGGCGACCAGACCCCGGGCCTGGCAGGCGGTTTCTTCTCCAACAGCGGCAACATCCTGGGGCACCTGTACCTCCCGGTGATCACTCTCACGCTCATACAGATCGCCTCGTGGAGCCGGTACCAGCGGGCGTCGATGCTCGACGTCATGAACTCCGACTACGTGCGGCTGGCCTACGCCAAGGGCCTGTCGCCGACTCGGGTCCTGGTCCGCCACACCCTGCGCAACGCCCTCATCCCCATCGTGACGGTGGTGGCCATCGACTTCGCCGCCTTCTTCAACGGCGCCATCGGCACCGAGACGGTGTTCGGGTGGCAGGGGATGGGGGTGGTGCTGGTGAACGCGGTCAAGCAGGCGGACGTGAACGTCCTGCTGGCATGGTTCATGATCACGGCCGTGATCGTGGTGGTGTTCAACCTCATCGCCGACGTGCTCTACGGCGTGCTCGACCCGAGGATCCGCTGATGGCCGGCGAACGTGACGAGGTCCGAGCGACGGGGACCGGCCTGGTCGACCGGTCGCCCGACGCCGAGGGCGGGGCGGAAGGCGGCCCGGAGCGGGAGTTCACTGTCAGGGCCCGCACCCAACGGCGCATCGTCCTGGAGCGCTTCACCCACCACCGCCTGGCGGTGGTCTCGCTGGTGGTGCTGGTGATCCTGTTCGTGGCCGCCTTCACCGGCGGCCACTGGTGGCATTACACCTACCGCCAGGAGACGAACCAGAACTCGGTCCGCCCTACGTGGTGGCCGTACTTCAGCGGGTCGTTCCACTGGGGCCAGCTCACGCACTGGAAGCACCCCATGGGCACCGACAGCCTGGGGCACGACACGTTCGCCCAGGTGCTGCGCGGCGCCCAGAAGAGCTGCCTGATCGCCGTCAGCGTGGCGGTGCTCTCCACCGTCATCGGCACGGTGCTGGGGGCCATCGCCGGCTACTACCGCGGTCTGACCGACACCATCATCATGCGCTTCACCGACCTCTTCCTGACCTTGCCGCTGGTGGCGGTGTCGGGCGCCATCGCCTACAAGTTCGCCGCGGCCAGCTCCAAGGGCTGGACGGTGCTGGCCCTCATCCTGGCCCTGCTCCTCTGGCAACCCATCTGTCGGGTGGTGCGCGGCGTGTTCCTGTCGCTGCGGGAGAAGGAGTTCGTCGACGCGGCGCGGGCGCTGGGCGCCAGTGACCGGCGCATCATCTTCCGCCACCTGCTGCCGAACGTGGTCGGCCCGGTGATCGTCAACGCCACCCTCACCGTCGCCCTGGCCATCCTGACCGAGACCATCCTGTCCTACATCGGGCTGGGGGTGCAGCCGCCCGACACGTCCCTGGGGCTGCTGATCAACGCCGGCGAGCAGGCGGCTCAGACCCGACCGTGGCTGTTCTACTTCCCCGGCATCTTCATCATCCTCATCTGCCTCACCGTGAACTTCGTCGGCGACGGCTTGCGGGACGCCTTCGATCCCAGCCAGAACCGGGTGCGAGCCTGATGGCGGCCCGACCATCCGACGACGGCGAGCTGGCCTCCGAGGAGGAGCAGGCCACCCTCCTGTCGGGCTCGGCGGCCGACGCCGGCATCGAGCTGTCGGAGACGGCGCCGCTGTTGGAGGTGACCGACCTCCAGGTCGACTTCCCGACCGACGACGGCATCGTCCACGCCGTGCGCGGCGTGAGCTTCTCCCTGGGCGAGGGCGAGGTCATCGCCATCGTGGGGGAGTCGGGGTCGGGCAAGTCGGTGACGTCGCTGGCCATCATGGGCCTCCTGGGGCGGACGGCTCGGGTCAGCGGCTCGGTGAAGTACCGCGGCGTCGAGCTGCTGGGCATGAAGCGCAGGGACCTGGCCAAGCTGCGGGGCCAGGAGCTGGCCATGGTGTTCCAGGACCCTATGACGTCGCTGAACCCGGTGTACCGGGTGGGGTGGCAGCTGGCCGAGGCGGTGCGAGCTCACCACAAGATCTCCAAGCGCGCCGCCGAGGTGCGGGCGGTCGACCTGCTCCGGCTGGTCGGGATCCCCAACCCGGAGAGCCGGGTACGGAACTTCCCCCACGAGTTCAGCGGCGGCATGCGCCAGCGGGCGGTGATCGCCATGGCCGTGGCCAACGACCCCGATGTGATCATCGCCGACGAGCCCACCACCGCGCTCGACGTCACCGTCCAGGCCCAGATCCTCGAGACCATGGAGGAGGCGCGCCGGGAGAGCCGGGCCGGGATGGTGCTGATCACCCACGACCTGGGGGTGGTGGCCGGCAGCGCCGACCGGGTGGTGGTGATGTACGCCGGACGCCCGGTGGAGGTCGGCACCGTGGACGACATCTTCTACCGGCCGTCCATGCCCTACACCGTCGGGCTGCTGGGTGCCATGCCCCGGCTGAACGTCTCGTCGGCGAAGCTGGTGCCGGTCACGGGCAGCCCGCCTTCGCTCATCAACCTGCCGCCGGGCTGCCCGTTCGCACCGCGCTGCCCGCTCGTCACCGACGAGTGCAATCGCCGTGAGCCGGAGCTGACCGCCGTCGGCCCCGGACACCTGGCCGCCTGCCTGCGCCTCGATGCCGTGCCCGGCCTGGTGGCCGACCGGCTCGGTGATCTCGGCATCGGATCGTCGGCACCGGCCCCGACGCCCGAGGTGGCGCAATGACCGACGCCGGCCCTACCACGACCTCGGCGCCCGTCGCCGACGCCACCGACGCCGGCCGGCCGGTGCTGTCGGTCCGTCACCTGGTGAAGCACTTCTCGGCGGGGACGGCCGCCAACCGGGGGATCATCCACGCCGTCTGCGACGTGTCGTTCGATCTGGCGGCCGGCGAGACCCTCGGCCTGGTGGGGGAGTCGGGGTCGGGCAAGTCGACGACGGGGCGCGCCATACTGCGCCTGGACCCGCCGACGGCCGGCGAGGTGTGGTTCCAGGGCGACGACCTGGCCGGCAAGTCGAACCGGCAGATGCGCGAGCTGCGCCGTGACATCCAGGTGGTGTTCCAGGACCCGTACGCATCGCTCAACCCGCGCATGCCGGTGAACGACATCATCGCCGAGCCGCTCCGGATCCGGCGGGAGTGGCAGCGCACGTCGGGCCCGGAACGGGTGGCGGAGCTGTTGCGAACCGTGGGATTGAACCCCGAGCACGGCAACCGCTACCCCCACGAGTTCTCGGGCGGCCAGCGCCAGCGCATCGGCATCGCCCGGGCCCTGGCGTTGGACCCCAAGCTGGTGATCCTCGACGAGCCGGTGTCCGCCCTCGACGTGTCCATCCAGGCCGGGGTGGTGAACCTCCTCGAGGAGCTGCAGGACCGCTACTCGATCGCCTACCTGTTCATCGCCCACGACCTGTCGGTGGTGCGACACATCTCCGACCGGGTGGCGGTCATGTACCTGGGGAAGATCGTGGAGATCGGGGCCAGGGAGGACATCTACGCCAAGCCGTCGCATCCCTACACGCAGGCACTCCTCTCGGCGGTCCCCGAGCCCGATCCCCGCCGGGAGCGGTCCCGGCAGCGCATCGTGCTGGTCGGCGATCCGCCCAGCCCGGCCGACCCGCCGTCGGGGTGCCGGTTCCGCACCCGGTGCTGGAAGGCGCAGGACATCTGCGCCGAGCAGGAGCCCGAGCTCGTCGATCGGGGCACCGGCCATCCGGTGGCATGCCACTTCGCCGAGGTAGCCGAGATCGCCTGAGCGGCTGTCCCGGCCGTGATGGAATCGGCGTCCGGTCCTAGGCTCGCCTCGATGGCCTCCGACACGGTTTCCGAGCTCTTCGACCCCCTCGCCTGGCGGCCGGTGGA
Source organism: Acidimicrobiales bacterium (assembly GCA_965276635.1). Classification (GTDB taxonomy): domain Bacteria; phylum Actinomycetota; class Acidimicrobiia; order Acidimicrobiales; family Palsa-688; genus CBDIBC01. The sequence continues at coordinate 490,146 of CBDIBC010000004.1, forward strand.
CGGCTTCGAGCTGACCGACATCACCTACCACCGGGCGGTCGATCAGGGAACGGTCCGGATCGCCTTCGACCGCCCCGAGGTCCGCAACGCCTTTCGGCCCCATACCGTCGACGAGCTCGCTCGCTGCATGGAGCATGCCCGCACCAGTCCCGACGTCGGCTGTGTCCTGCTGACAGGGAACGGCCCCTCGCCACGGGACGGGGGGTGGGCGTTCTGCTCGGGCGGCGATCAGCGCATCCGGGGTCGGGACGGCTACCAGTACGCCAGTGGCGACTCGGCCGCGACGGTGGACCCGGCCAGGACGGGGCGGCTCCACATCCTGGAGGTGCAGCGGCTCATCCGCTTCATGGGGAAGGTGGTGATCTGCGTGGTCCCCGGTTGGGCAGCGGGCGGCGGCCACAGCCTGCACGTGGTGTGCGACCTGACGCTCGCCTCGGAGGAGCACGCCCGCTTCAAGCAGACGGACGCCGACGTGGCCAGCTTCGACGGCGGGTTCGGCTCGGCCTACCTGGCCCGCCAGGTGGGCCAGAAGCGAGCCCGGGAGATCTTCTTCCTGGGTCGGGCCTACTCGGCCAGGGAAGCCTTCGAGATGGGCGCGGTGAACGCGGTCGTGCCCCACCAGGACCTCGAGCGCGTGGCGCTGGAGTGGGCCGCCCAGGTGAACGCCAAGAGCCCGACGGCGCAGCGGATGTTGAAGTTCGCGTTCAACCTGATCGACGACGGCCTCGTCGGCCAGCAGCTGTTCGCCGGGGAGGCCACCCGCCTGGCCTACGCCTCCGACGAGGCGGCCGAGGGGCGTGACGCCTTCCTGGAGAAGCGACCGCCTGACTGGACGGGATATCCGTACCACTACTGAGTCCGGGGTTCGGCTACGGTCAGGTCCCGCCCGGCGCGGACCTGCCGGTCGGGCGCAGACGACGAGGAGTGCCTGTGCCTGTCCTGGTAGCCACCATCACGCCGAAGCCGGGCAAGCTCGACGATGTCGAGGCGGCTCTGACTGCGCTCATCCCCGCTGTGCACGACGAGGACGGTTGCCAGCTTTACGCCCTGCACCGGGGCAAGGACCGGCTGGTGTTCGTGGAGAAGTGGCGCGACGGCGACGCGCTGGCCGCCCACGGCAAGGGCCCGAACATGGCCGCTGTCGGTGCCGCGGTGAAGGGGCTGGTCGACGGCCCTCCCGACGTGGTCATCCTCGAGGCCGTCCCCGCCGGTGACGCCACCAAGGGCGCCATCTGACCTGACCGCCTGCCGGTGGGCCCTCGCCTGACGGGCCCTGGCCTGGTGGGCCGTCCAGCCCCGCTATGATCGCTCGCTACGCCGGTTGCGACCGGCGACCACGTCGGAGTGGCGGAATAGGCAGACGCGCTAGCTTGAGGGGCTAGTGCCCGCAAGGGCGTGGGGGTTCAAGTCCCCCCTCCGACACGCTGGTTCTCGTACCAGGGTCCCGCAGGCCGACTTCGGCGAAGGTGACGTTGAGGCGGGGGGCGCCGGCGATCTGGACCTCGAGGTGGTCCGGGAAGACGATCACGGCTTCGACGAGCTCCTCGACGAGGACGCTGCGTTCGGCGGGGGTAGCCAGGTCCCATGCCTGCGCCAAGTCCGTGTCGGCGAGTAGCGCGGCGACTTGGTCGAAGCGGTCTGCAAGCTCGTCACGGCGGGCGTGGTCGGCGTCGCTGGCGGCCTGGTCGGCGCGCAGTGCTTCGATCTGGGTGCTGAGGCGGCTCTCTTCGTCGGCGAAGGCGTCGCTGGTGATCTGGTCGGCGTAGTGCAGCTCCAGCAGCTTGTGCCGTTTGGCGAGCAGGGCGGTCATGCTGTGCTGGCGGGCGGCGCTGCTTTCGGCGTCGTCGGGTTGGGTGTGGCGGCGGAGCTCGGCGCGCACTGCGGCCTGTAGGTCGGTGTCGGAGGCCAGTAGGCGCAGGCCGAGGCCTGCGGCCCGGTGGAGTCCGTGGGCCACTGCTCGGAGGCGTAGGCCCACAGGTCGGCGGAGGCTGCGAGCACTTGGGCGGGGCTGGTCAGGTCGAAGTCGCTCAGCGCCTGCCGGCTCAGCTCGAACTCGACTCGGTGCACCGGCCAGTCCTCGCAGTACCGGGCGCCCCAGACGGTCTTCCACCAGTCGTGCCCGCTCTGGTCGATCTGAAGGGTCTTGTCGTAGATGCGGGCGGTGAGGGAGTGGCTCTTGCGGGTGCCGAAGGCGAATCCGCTCAGTTGTCCTCGATGCTGAAAGGTCCGGCAGGTGTCAGCCCGTGTCACGAAGCGATCTCGGTCCTCGACGGTGAGGTCCCATCCCTGCCAGTCGGCGTAGAGGTCGAGGCGGCCGACAGAAAACGCAACGTCATCGCAGAGGTGTCGGACCAGCTCAGCGACCGCAGCGACCGTTGCGTCCGGGCCGATGGAGTGGAGCTGCTCGGAGCGAGGCTGGACTCGGACCGTTGGGAGGTGTCGGCTTTGGGTGAGCCCGATTCGGATGCTCCGTTCGCAAGCGGCCCCGCCCGGAAAGGTAGAGGGCATCGACACCGGAGCTGATCTCCTGCAACCCGCCATCAACTAGTGATTCTGCGACTTGATGGGCAGGGGACAGCGGATGCGGTGTGGGGGAGTGGTCCATGTCCGCTCAGCTGTCGGTGCGCATACGAGTGACGCGCCGGCCCACTTCGGCGGCCCATGCCCGCCGGAGGTCCAGGCCGATCCACGGGAAGGTGGCCTCGTCGGGGTGCTGCCCGAAGACGGTCCGGACGCGGGCGACCTTGCGGAAGATGGTCGCCCGGTGCCCGCCGCCCTGCTCCAGCTGTCGAAACCCGCCGGCGAGGTGCCATGCCACCCAAAAGCCCATGAGCTCCGACCGCTCCTTCGCCCAGGCGGCGATCTCGTCACGGACCTCCGTGTCGATGTCGTCAAGCGGGGTCCGAGCCGGCGGGAGGTCGGAGAGGTCGAGCGAGTCGACTATCTCGCTCAGCTCGGTGGCCATGAACTGCTCCCAGCGAGCGTGGGCGATCCCCTGCCCTTCGAGGGTGTCCATCTTCTCGGAGCGGTAGTCGGTCTCGCCGGTCACAAGTCGCCGTATTGCACCAACGAAGTCGCATGTCAACGACTTAAGAACACGGGTGGCAACTAGGCCGGCCAGGGCCAGCCTGCTCCATGATGTGTGCGGGCACCGTCCGGGCCGTCAAGGCTGCCCCTAACGGGCGGCCTCCGGCCGGCCTTGACTGCCCTGTCCTGGTGGACCTCGGGGCTATCGTCTCGTCGGACGGTCACAGCCGGATGCCGGACCCACCTTGGGCCGGATCGGCACGGAAGGATCCGATGATGCAGTTTAAGGGTGCCGTGTTACAGGGTGCGCACCCGCGCTGCTGCTCGCGCGAGCCGTGCCGGCCCAGAGCGAAAGTATTTCGATGCCAGTAATCACACGTGGGCCCGACTCGATGCCCTCGCTAGTCACCGACGTGCTGGAAATCTGGTCGACCTTGCCGGAGGACCGGTTTCTGTGGTCCCGAGGAATAAGCTGCGAACAGTATCAACTCCTCCCCAAGATCATGAGGGACGGCCGCCCGGCCGACGAGGTCTTCGAGCGCGAAGGGCGTCTTCTGACGAGGTTCCGTCAACGAAGCATGCCCTATTGGCCAAGCGGTTACCCACAGAATGACTGGGAGCACCTTTTTGCAATGCAGCACTATGGATTGCCGACGCGGCTTCTCGACTGGAGCGAAAATCTGTTTGTTTCTGCATGCTTCGCCCTCTTGGACAAAGGCGGCCACGAGCTGCATGATGGACCATGCATCCCAATCATTTGGTGTTTTGACCCTGTTGCCTGGAACAGAACGGCGCCGCTGCTGTCTGAGTTCGGAGATGACGTGTATGTCTTGACTACAGCCGACGAAGATAGCGCTGCTTATCAGACCTTTACGGAGAAGCGTCGGCCCAAAAGCCCGGTTGCAATCTTCGGGTCCCACAACTCCGAGCGCATCGTTGCGCAGCGAGGAACGTTTACGGTGTGGGGCAAAGAAACAAAGGGTATGGAGGAGGTCGCTTCGCCTCAAGAGGGCCGAACCATGTGGGCACTGCGGCTCGCAGGCGATCGAAGCCTACTGATGAAGCATTTACAAGTTTTTGGCTTCAATGAAACGATTGGTATTTCCTGAGCTCTCCTCGCTCGGGACGGAGCTGGCCCGCGTTGAAGGGTGGAGGGCATGACTTCTGAACCCTTGGAGCAGGAAATCAGTGCCACCAGACGCACGATTTCGTCGGACAGCTATCCAGTGAGCATAGGCGAGCTGACGAGCATGTATCGGGACGGCGAACTCAACGTCCGGCCTGAGTTTCAGAGGTTTTTTCGCTGGAGCCGCCAACAGAAGTCTCGGTTAATCGAAAGTTTGCTTCTAGGGATCCCCATCCCCTCAATCTTCGTCGCACAAGCCGAGTCCGGAGTGTGGGAGCTAGTTGATGGACTTCAGCGGATGAGTACTATCTTGGAGTTGCAGGGCCTTTTGCAGGACGAGGATGGGAAGGTAAAACCTCCACTCGTGCTCGAGGAGACAAAGTACCTGCCGGCCTTGGACGGTCGTGTCTGGGAGTCAGAGAATCTAGAGACCCCTAGTCTCTCGATGGCACAGCGGCTTGACATCAAGCGTTCAAAACTAGACGTCAAGATATTAAGCGTGAGTCGTCGCCGGCAGCGAAGTACGATCTGTTCCAGCGCCTGAATAGCTATGGACTGGGATTTACCGCTCAAGAGATGAGAAGCGCCTTGCTGCTCAGTGTTTCGAGTGACTACTTCTCTTGGCTTGAGCGACTGTCATCGTTGCCGGTCTACACTGAAACCGTTTCCCTAAGCGAGCGGCTAATCGATGAGAAGTATGATCTCGAGTTGCTTCTCCGCTGGCTTGCGTTGCACGATCTCCCGGAGTCCGAGCTAACCCAACAAAGGTTGAGAGACTTTCCGCAGTACCTGGATAATCGTGCCATCGCAATGGCGTCTGAGTACCCGCGCGGCGCCGATGCTCATGCTACGACCTTCGAGACCACCTTCGATCTTCTGGCGGAGGTGGGAGAGGACGTATTCCGTAAATGGGACGATGTGCGACAGGAGTTCAGAGGATCGTTCCTCAATACAGCATTTGAGGTTATCGCGATGGGACTGGGTTATCACATCGCCAACGCCACTCCCTACCGCACGGATATCGACCAGGTGGTGAAGACTTTTGGGGAAGGATGCAGAGTGGGTTCGCCACTGGGAAGTCCACGGAGGCGAGGCTCGCTCGGTTCGTACCTTTGGGCAGGGAACTCTTGGCTGCTTAGTCGTTGCTCAGCCAGTCTTGGACCCGCCAGTCGCCGATCGGTGGTATCCCCCCTCCGACACATTGCTGCGGTCGGACCTAGATCGTGATGACCTGCACGAGGTCTGAGATGCCGACAAGGTCGGCTGGATTGCGTGTGCAGAGTGGGATGCCGGCGGCGAGCGCAGTTGCTGCGATGAGAAGGTCGACGGCTCGCGGGCCTCGTGCCTTCCGTCCGCTCGCCGCGACGGCTGCGTAGACCCGGCCGTAGGCGCGGGCTGCGTCGTGGTCGAAAGGGATGGGGTCGAAGACCGCTTCGGCTCGTTGCAGGCGGTCTTGCCGTCGCGCGCGCTCGTCGGGGTCCTCGGTGGCGTGCGGTCCTGCCGCCAGTTCGGCGAGGGTCAAGGCGCTGATCGCCAGCTGTTCGGGGAGCAGGCCTGCGTCGAGGACGTCGAGGTCGATGACGACGGAGGTGTCGAGCAGGCCTCGGGACGCCCGTGACCGCTCAGGCACGGGGGGTGTGGTCCTGATCTGCGATCTGGTCGAGGTCCTTGCGGAACCGGTCGCCGTCGATCCGTGGCGCCGCTCGGAACACCGCCTCCGCCGTGGCCGCTGAGACGAAACGGTTACGTCGCAGAGGCGAGAGCTCACCGACGGGCACCCCGTTGCGGGTGAGGACGAAGGTCTGGCCGTTGTCGAGTGCCCGCATGATCCGTCCACTGTCGTTGCGGAGTTCTCGCTGGGTTACTTCGGACACAACATCGATTGTAGCACCGGTGCGACAGTCGTGGTTCTCACGATGCCGAGACTTGTGCGCCGCACCTGATCATCTGGACTCGGCGCCGTGCCGTACCCAGTCGGCGAGCCGCCAGGTCGCACTGGTACGACTAGGTGCTGATCCCCCCTCCGACACCCCCCACGACACACGCGGTCTGAGGTTGCTCGGATCTGGTTTGTGCGGTCGTCGTAGGTCAGGCGGATGGCCAGGGACTCGTAGATGGCGGCCCGTTCCTGGGCGGTGGCCGATTTGAGGGCTTCGGTGATTCCACCGAGACCTTGGACAATCGCGGTGATCTGCTCGGAGGTCAGGAAGGTCGGCTCGGCTGTGATCATGCGGACCTTGAGGGCGTCACGCTCGGCGCTGCGTTGGGCTAGCTGGCCGGTCAGGAGTTTGGCGTCCCCGCCATCCTCTATGGCCACGACGAGGTTGGCGATCTTGCGGTCGAGGTCGACGAGTCGGGCTCGCATCCCGGCCAGCCGTGTCGCTCCGGCCGGGTCAGTGGCTTGGCTCTCGGCGAGCCACTCGGGATCAGCGAAGGACTCGATCCACCCGTCGAGGTGGTCGAGGACGGCCGTCTCGTTGACGTAGACGGTGGCCGGGTGGTCGGCTAGGTGCGCTGGCAGAGCGCGTCCTCGTCGTATCTCGCACCGGTAGAACACCCGGCCGTCACTGTCTCCTTTGGAGGGTCGGTAGGAGCCTTGGAGCTTCGAGCCACACCGAGCGCAGAGATCATCCCTCGGAGGCTGTAAGGATGCCGTGAGACCCTCGGCTTTGGCCTGCCTGGAGTCCGGGTGGCGATCTGCCCGGCCACCAAGGCAGCGAGCTCGTCGGAGACCAGCGGTTCGTGAGTCCGGCCTGCGGGCGTGATCCAGGTGTCGACGTCGCGCCATCTCATCCTGGTCTGATGGCCGGCGGCTACGTCGTCGGGGTCGATGAGCGTCTCGTACTTCTCTTGCTTCCCCCACACGCGTACGCCCCGATAGGTGGGGTTGGTGAGGATGGCCCGCACCGCGGAGTGGGACCATCCGATGGGGTTGCGGTGCCGGTTCCGGGTCGGATCGTAAGCGGAGGGCGATGGGATGCCTTCGGTGGTGAGCGTCTCGGCTATCGCCCGCAGGCCCATCTCCTGGACGGCGAACATGGTGTAGATACGCTCCACGACTGGCCCGGTCGCAGGATCGGGTTCCAGCCGGTGAAGTCTCTGGCCGGCTGTCGCCTTTGAACGGTTGGGGTGCGGGCCGGCGTCAGCGAGGCGGTACCCGTACGGTGGGCGTCCTCCGAGGAAGCGATCGGAGCGTTCGGCCAAGTCGTTCATCGCCGCCTTGACTCGTATCTGAACCCTGGCCCTCGCCCTTGCTCATCCCGCCGAAGAGGTTCATGAGCATGTCGTGCGCTTCGGAGCCGGGGTCGACAGCGCCGCCGACTTCTGGCACCCACAGGGCCACGCTGTAGTGGACGAAGACCGGGAAGGTGAGGCTGAACTGGTTGCCGTAGAAGGCCCGCTGCGGCTCACCTATCACGACTGCCTCGAACCCACGGCCGGGGTCCTTGAGCGCGGCCAGCAACCGCGACGCCTCGGGTCGGCGCGACCACGGCAGCGATCGAGACTGGCCAACATCGAAGAACTCCTCCACGACCACCCCCCCGTGCGGCTCGATTAGCGAACGGGCCCGGCGCAACTGCCAGCCCCGCGACGCTTCGGGGTCCTGGGCGTCTTCGGTGGACACACGGCCGGCGAACGCGAATCGGATCATGCTGCGTCCTTCCCGCGACGGCGCTCGTGGATGGCGATGATCACTCGGAGAAGGGTACTGGCGGCCTGTGACGGCGGCCGCCACTCCGGCGCGTCGACTACCAGGTCGACACCCTTTCCGTACTTGCCGTCGTGCCCGACCTCGGCGGTCGTCGTGGACGGGCAGCGGTGGGCAGGCCGGCCAAGGTGAGAGTCGTCGGGCATACCAGTACCGGGCAGCGACCGATCCAACTGTGGACAAGAAAGTCGCCGAACGAGGGCTGGGGAGTTCGGTGGGGAACCACTTCGCTGGTGTGGGGAGTGGTGGGGAGTTGCGTGGGGAGCCTGGTCAGCGGCCCTTTCGCTGGGCGCGGCGTCGGGCAGCACGGTTCAAGCCACCGGCCGGGGCCGCTGGCGACGGCGTTCGGGATGCGGCTCCGGCGAGTTGACGGCGGAGTTCTGCGACGACCGCCTCGAGGATCTCGATCCGCTGCAGCGCCTCGACGAGCTGCCGGTGCTCGTCGCTGGCGCTCGCGGCCGGCCGGGTCTTCCGGCCGAGTGGGACCTGGTTGCGTCCGTGCTGGTCGTTCCCCACAAAGGTTGAGAGTTGACGCTCGGTGTGACTGGCTCGTGTCTCTGCGGCCAGTGCTCGCCGTTCGACGTCCGCGAGTGCCCGTTCGAGCTGCCCGATGCGGGCAGTGATGTCACCGGTACCCGCCAGCCGTTGCCGTTCGGCCAGACGCGCCCTATAGGCGGCCTGGCGCTCGGCGTTCGATCCGTACAGTCGCTGGCGAGGCACTCCCCACACTCCTCTCCCGGGCGAACATTGGGATCCCGCAGAATCGTAACGTTACGCCGGAATCACTTCAGTGCAAGGGTGCGCACTGTGCCGGATGCGTTGTGTCGGCGCTGGTGACGGGCTCGTGCCGACGGGTTAGCCCCAATCCGTTTACTTAGGGTCGGCGGCGAGCATGACGGTGTCTATGGGGATGGTCTCGACCGAGTAGTTGTCGGCGCTCTGCCAGGCACCGTCGATGAGGCCGGCCTGTTCGATGTCGTCGAGGAGCAGCGAACGCCACCGTTGCCGTGGGTCGGTTGGAAGGACCCCGCCGCTGGTGGTCCCGCCGCACTGGTAGACCAGGGCGACGATCCGGCCCCGTTTCCATCCGAGGGCATGAGGGCACACGATGCGGTCGTGGCCGTGATAGCGAAGTCGGATCCGATGGTGTCCCTCGATGGCGCGCACGAGGATGTCCCAGCCAGGCGGACGAAGTGGGTGCTCGGTGAGTGTCATGCGTCGAGGGCCTCCAGCTCCAGGACACTCACGCCCCGAGGGGGAGGTGGCCAGTGGCGGTGTTCGGGGCGCTTCACGCCGAAGTTCGACATCTTGCGCTTGACCACCCGAGGGTTGGCGCGTCGCCGTCGTTCGGGCAGCAACTCGAAGAGCAGCTCGGCGGCCATCTGACGGTGGGCGTCGTGGAGGACCTCAGGGGGAAAAACCCGGGTGGGACGCCGTGGTGCGGCGCGCCACCCGGAGGGTGCGGGTGAAGCTGAGCCGGTCGGGATCGGCACTGGCGGTCAGGGCGACCGAATGCATGAGCCAGCGGATCGCGTAGTGCACGCACAGGTAGCCGTAGACCTCCTGGCGGACACCGTCGGGCATCTTGGAGCGCAGCACCAGCCGGGGGCTGCGCTGGTGGGTCTTCAACTCGTCGAGGGCGGTCTCGAACTCCCACCGCTCGGGATACAGCCCGGCGAGCTCATCCGCCGGCGCTCTTCGAGCATCGAGCACCGTGGTGAGGAGGCGATAGATGGTGTCGTTGTCGGTGCTGATGTTCTCGCCGTCGTCGGCGGCGAGGCCGTACTCGATCACGCGTACCCTCATGCCTGCAGAGCCGTGCCGGCGGTCCTTCTGAGACGGATAGATGGTCGACAGGAACGAGCCATCGGGAAGGCGTCGCTCGACGGGCAAGACGTGATTGACCTTGTCGCGCCACAACAAGTCGGCCCCGGTCGCCTGCGCCGCTCGCCACAAGGCGAAGCTGACAAAGCCGCGGTCGGCCAACACCAACATCCCCGGCGCCAACGAGGCGAACAGGGCCGGGGCCAGGTGCTGTTCGGGCTCGTTGTAGCGCCCGATCACGGCATCGACGATGGCGTGGGTCCCGCACTCGGCCAGGCCGATCAAGCGGACCTGGGGGAACGGACCGGTGCCGTCGGGACGCTTCGAACCTGGACGGCCGAAGGCAAGGTCGTTCTCGGCGGTGTCAGCGACATCGAGGCACGTCCCGTCCACGCTCATAAGCCGCCAGCCCCGATACCAAGCGCCCTTGGTCTTCTTCGTGGCCAGCAGTTCGGCGCTCTGACGATACAGCGCCTCGACCGGCTCGGGACCGAGACGGGCCCGAGCCTTAAACAAAGCCGCCTTGGTCGGGACGTTCCAAGCCGACACCCAACCGTCGGCCCACGACAGTCCCTCGACCAGGTTCCGGATTACCTCCTCATAGGAGCCTTGGCTGAACAGTGCGAGACCAAGCACGTAGTACACCACTACACGGGCCGGGAGCAGACGATGACGCCGCTCGGTGCGGCCCGCATCGGCCACCACCCGGTCCACCAGCTCCGGTGGAAACACCCGCGTCAACACCCCGAGGGAGATGTGATCCGACAGCCGCTGATCGGTCTCCGGCTTCACCCATCCCGCTCGCGGCACAAACCCGAGAATAACACTTCTGTAGTCTTAAGTAAACGGTATTGGGGTTAGCCCGGCATATTCCTGAGGGCAGGTGGAGCCTCCTGGGTAGCACGAACCCGACTATGTAGAGGATGAGGATGACGATCCCTTTCCCGACGTCGCCGTTGATCATCGACCCGACGCCGGGCAGGAGGAACGACACCAGCATCGACACCACCCGGCGACGGGCGGGGGAGGCGGAGCTGTGTAGTTCCGATCCGGGGCGGGTGTGCTCCGTCCGAGCCGCGCCGTCCCAGTGGCGGTAGAGGTTGGGATCAGCCGGGTCGATGAGGACTCAGTGATGCCTATGTGAGGTCGAGCTCGATCTGGTCGTCTGGGATGATCCGCAGCGTCTTGAGCCGGATCGTGGTGGCCTGGCGAGATACCGCGAACTGAGCGGCCAGGGAGTAGACGGCCTCTCCTAGCGATGCGCCGGTGGCTGATCCGGCGCCGAGCCGGCGCGCTGCTCGACCGAAGACCGATTTCGGCATGAGCAGGGCGGCCATGCCCTTATTGGCTTGGACCTCTCTCCAATCAGACGTGGCCGCCCGGTGCGCGAGTCTCGTTTCAAGCAGCGGTGGAGTTGCTGAGCAGGTGCAGGCGAGTCCTCAGCAGGGAACAGTCTGATTTGGGCATCGTCGACCTCGAAGAGCATGCGGTGGAGGATGATGTGTGCGGTCTCGTGGGCGACGGTGGCTCGCCAGCGGCCTTCGATCCCGGCAGGACAGTCATCGGAATCAAAGACCCCTGTTAGATCCTTGTTTATCTGGACAAAGGGCTTGCGGGCGGCTCGGAAATCCGTCTGCCCGAGGACATCCTCGGGCAGATCGGCGTACTGATCGAAGTCGGTCTTGAGGTGACCCTCAATCAGACGCTCCAAGTCAACGACGCTACTTCTGTAATTCTTTCGGCGGCCTTCCGGCCGGCAGGAGCAAGCCGCCCAGAGGCTGCAGCTTCCTCCGAGGGTGGGTGTCCAGGTCCGGGCCGTCAAGGGTGCGCTCCGAGCCTCCGCTACGCTCCGGTTCTCGCTCAGTCTGCGGCTGCCCCTTTGACTGCCCTGCCCATCGCCCCTGGAGGGGTCCGCGACGCCAGCGTGGCGCGGTAGTCTGACCGGGATGTCAGAAATCAAGTCGGACGAGGCTATCGGGGTGTCGCCGGTGTTCGGTGACATATCGGCCAAGGTCCGCAAGGCGGCGCTCCTGGAGATCGAGAGCCGACTTCGGCAAGGTCTTCCGGTGGTGGTCGACCGGGGTCGAGGGATCGAAGAACTCACCGCCACCGATGAGGAGCTTCAGCGACAGCTTCAGCAGCTACGCGAAGAATTTTCTCCCAACAGAGAGGGTCGTTGATCTGCAGTTGGTCGGCCCATCCACGTGCGACTTCGACAACAGGACCATCGCTGCTGTCGAACAGGACCCACTCGTCCACGATCGGGAGATAGAGGTCGAACAACGCCCGTAGACCGGCAGACCAGCGTCTGCGGATAACGTTCTCGGGGACATCGTGGCCACCGGATGCGACACGGGGCATCCCTCGCCCTCTGCGAGGCGGCGGGCGTCCCGACTGTCGCGGTGATCTGCGAAGTGATGGGTCCTGACGGGCGGATGCTCACCGGCTCCGCCGTCGAGCGTTTCGCCATGCGTTGGGCGTTGCCGATGATCGCCATAGGCGACCTCGCCGCCTGCCTGTGAGGCCCAACTCGTCCGAGTCCCCTGCGCCGGCGGGCACCGCCGCCCTGTTCGTGGAGCTCGAGCCACAAGTCCTGCGGCCGGAGAAGGGCGCAGTTGGACCTCACGACCCTCGGCTCGTCGCGGGCGGAGCCATCGCCGCTGGCGCGATCGCATTGTCCTCTCTATCGCTAACCGCGGGCCGGCGACTGGGCCGGCTCACCGCCGATTTCCTCAAGCCCGCCCCTACAACGCCGTTGCGATTCGACTTTCGAACGAAACGACGAGGTCGCCGCATCCACCTCGAGGCGGTGTCCGTCGAAGCAACCGGCGATGAGGTGGCCACCCTCAGCTTGCTGTGGCACAACACTGACAACCCGGTCGCGGACCCGGCGAGCCGCAGCTGGTCACCTCTGGACCCTCTTCCCGATCCCTCGTCGCTGCGAGCGATCACTGCATGGAACGAGGGGTTCTTCGGCGGGGCCGTGAAGTGCCGGACCGACGCCGGCTTTGAGGGTGTCGGCGCCGGATGGTGCGTGGCCCGGCTCCGCCAGTCCGTTGTCGCAGCCGAGCTACACCCGCCACTGCGGCGGCAGTCGCCGTCGCCGATATCGCCCATGGCGTCGGAGCCCTCGCCGAGGACTGGCCGCCACCGACGCTGTTCGTCAACCCCGACCTCACCGTGTCACTGAACCCGGATCCACGCGCTGACTGGTTGCGGCTGGCCATCGACGAGGTGTGGCCTGGCGATGGCACCGGCCTCGCCGTCACGCACCTCATCGACGCTTCGGGCCTGGTTGGCGTCAGCATCCAAACCCAGACGTTGGTCAGGCTGCCATGATCCGCCCACGGGCACCGGCCACACTCTTCGCTTACGACCTGATCGGCGTCGGCTACACGACCGGGCGGCGACCCGACCCACGCTGGGCTGCCGCAATCTCCAAGGCACTGGATCCGGCCAGAACCGTCGTCAACGTCGGCGCCGGGACCGGCTCCTACGAACCCGCGGGGACCGTGACGGCGGTCGAGCCATCACCGGTGATGATCCGCCAGCGTCCCCCCGCAGCGGCCGCCGCCCTGCGAGCAGTCGCCGAAAAACTCCCGATCGCCACGCGGGCGGTCGACGCAGCCCTAGGCGTGCTCACCGTCCACCACTGGACCGACTGGCGAGCCGGAATAGCCGAGCTTCGCCGCATCGCCGCCCGCCGCGTCATCGTCGGCTACGAGCCCTCCATCCACGACCGGTTCTGGCTAGTCGACGAGTACATCCCCACCCTCGCCACCACGCCAGGCATGCCTCGACCGCCGACCATCACTGAACTCGCCTACGAACTTGGAGACACGGTGAGCGTCGAGACGTGTCGGCGGCCGTGAGATCCTCCCCGTAGACGGTTACGGGGTTCCCCGGTAGCGGCCACCGTTTTTCCCCGTTGGCGGCCATGAGATCTCCCCGCGTCCGTTGTTGGTGCCTGCCGGGTCCACTGGTGGGTGGTCCCTCCCTGGACACCCTGGGTGTGTCTGACGCACCGAGCCCCAGGGAGGGACCAGTTGAAGTCTGCCGAGGAGATCATGCAGATATTGGAAGCTTTCGATTTGACCCGCAGTTTCCGTGACGCCGGCGAGCTCGCCGGCTGTGATCACAAGACCGTCGCGCACTGGGTGGGCCGCCGTGACGCCGGCGCCATGTCCGCCGTGTCGGTCCGCCGCCCCCGACTGATCGACCCGTTCCTGGCGAAGCTGGAGGAGTGGATGGAGGCGTCGAAGGGCAAGGTCCGCGCCGATGTCGCCCACGACAAGCTGGTGGCGATGGGCTACACCGGCTCGGAACGCACCAGCCGCCGGGCGACAGCTGAGGTCCGAGCGGCGTTCAAGGCAGGCAATCGGCGGGTGCACCGCCCGTGGGTGGTCGAGCCGGGCTTGTGGTTCCAGTGGGACTACGGCGACGGGCCGCTTGTCGATGGTGTCAAGTCGACGTTGTTCTGCGCGTGGCTGTCGTGGTCGCGGTTCCGGGTGGTCATCCCGATCCGGGACAAGACCCTGCCGACGGTGATCGGGTGTGTCGACGCCGCCCTGCGCGCGTTCGGCGGTGTGCCCACCTACGGGCTGAGCGACAACGAGAAGACCCTCACCACCGACCATGTGGCCCGGGTCCCGATCCGCAACCCGAACATCGTCGCCGCCGCCCGCCACTACGGTCTCACGCTGCACTCCTGCCAGCCCGCAGACCCGGCCTCCAAGGGCGGCTCGGAAGCCACGGTCCGGGTGGCAAAGGCCGATCTGGTCCCGACCAACGCCAACCTCCTCGATGACTACCCCGACTGGGCGGCGCTCGAAGCGGCGTGCGCGTCGTTCTGCGCGACGGTCAACGCCCGAGTCCATCGGGTGACGCGCCGGGCGCCGGTGGAGATGCTCGCCGACGAAGCCGTCCGCCTGCACCCGCTCCCCGAGCACCCCTACACCACCGCGTTCGGCCTGGCCCGCACGGTCGGGATCGACCAGCCGACAATCCAGTGGGAGTGGGCGATCTACTCCGTGCCAGCCCGTCTGGCCGGCGAGGCGGTGTGGGTCCGCCGGCACGGCAATCAGGTCGTGGTCACCCACCTCGGGGCGGGCCCTGCCGAGGTCGCCCGCCACGAGGTGACCACGCCCGGCAACCCCCGGATCGACCCGGCGCATTACCCGCCCGCACCCGAGACACCCCTGGAGCGGACCGCCGTGGCGGGCAGCGACGCCGAGCGGGACTTCCTCGCCATCGGACCAGGAGCCGGCCTGTGGCTCAAAGAGGCCGGCGAGGTCGGGGTGACACGGGTGCGGGCCAAGATGGCCGAAGCGGTCACCCTCGCCGCCCTGGCAGGCACAGAGGCGGTCGACTGGGCCCTCGGTCACGCCGCCATCCACGACCGTTTCGCCGAGGGCGACCTAGCCGCCATCCTGGTCCACCGCGCCGGGGGCCAGCCCGCCACCAGCCGGGTGGCCGGCGACGACCACACATTGCAGGCCGGCACCTCCACCTGGGAGGGCTTCGGGCGATGACCACCACCGCCGCACCGACACCGCATCGGGCCGCAGCGCCGCTCGACGCCGAACTCGAAGCGCTGCTGCGCCGGATGCGTCTGCCCCACATCCGCCGGGTCGCTCCCGAGGTCCTCGCCACGGCACGCTCGCAGCGTTGGGACCCCGCCGAAGTGCTCCGCGCCTTGATCAGCGAGGAGATCAACGGCCGGGACCGATCCTCAGCAGCGACACGGCGAGCCGCTGCCGCCTTCCCGACCGGCAAGACCTTCGACATCTGGGACCCGACGGCGTCGTCGATCCCCGCTCCCACCCAACAAGCGCTGCGCACCTTGGAATGGGTTGGACGCCACGAGAACCTCGTCGTGTGCGGACCATCCGGCACCGGCAAGTCGATGTTCCTCGAGGCCCTCGGCCAGACCGCCATCGACGCCGGACACAAAGTGGCCTGGTTCTCCCTCGAAGCCCTCGGGGTGCTCGTGCGCCGCCACCGCGCCGACGACTCAGTCACCAAAGCCATGACCAGGATCCTGCGCGCCGAGCTGATCGTCGTCGACGACATCGGCTTGCTGCCCGTCACCAGCGACGCCGCCGAAGGCCTCTACCGCCTCGTCGACGCCGCCTACGAGAAACGGTCCCTCGCCATCTCCTCCAACCTCCATCCATCCGGCTTCGACGAGATCATGCCCAAGACCATCGCCGGAGCCACCGTCGACCGGCTACTCCACCACGCCCACCTCTGCGTCACCACCGGCGACAGCATCCGCCTCGCCCAAGCCACCACCGGCCGCGGGGTGATGCCCCTCGCCTGACCCCGCCCCAACTCTGATGGCCGCCACCGGGGAGATCTCGTGGCCATCAGCGGGGAGCTTCCGTGACCGTCCCCGGGGAGATCCCAACGGCCCTTGACAGAGACGCTCCTCGTTCCCTGGGACTGCCAGGATGGCGTCCTTCCCGCTCACTGGCGACGACCGCACGGCTACCTCGACCCCCAAGTACGAGCCAGCTGCTCAGCTCTGGCCCTCGCCGACCCTCGAGTCGTCCAAGACGGAATCAGCCGCCTCGCCGACGATCTCGGCAACGGCGCCTGGCAACACGCCCACGCCGACCTCCTTACCCGAGACTCATACGACGCCGGATTCCGAATCCTCGTATCGACCGAACCGTGCTAGCAGCGACGGCAAACGGCCCCGACCGATAAGCAGCGTTCAAATGAGACACACATCCCGCCGGACATGTCTCATGCAGAACTATCGGAGGTAGCCGAGGAGGTCTCCCATCGGCTCAGCGTGTCAAAAACAGTGGGGGAGGAGGTGGATGGGACGCAGTTTTTGGGCACGGGTTTTGAGATCGTCCCGCAAACCGGGTCCAGGCCTGTGACCTGCGGTGACGCTCGGGGTCGGACAGGCCGCCTTGAGGGTGTCACATATGGTCGTTTTCGACACACCGCAGGGTGTCGCCGTTCGCCGTTGACCGAGCAGCAATCCGGGCGGGTCTTACGGACACCCTTCCGGCGCTCACCCGTGCTGACCTGGGGTGCTCCCGATAGGGGTTCGCCAAGTGACACACCTTGGGCGCAGGGGCGTAACAACATCCGTGGCTCGATTTAATCGGTGAATCCGGGCTTAAGTAGTGTCACGAACGCGTCGTTCGCGTTCGGCGGTGAGACGGGTCAGTCTGCTGATGCAGGTGACGATGAGATCGTCGGTGTCGGGCCACGGGAAGGACGTGATCGCTTGGGGCAGTGCGACCAGGCCGTGGAGGGCGAGCCAGGCGGCGACGGCATCGGCGAAGGCGTCGGTGCTGGCGGAGCGGCCGGCATCGATGCATTCCTGGAGTGTTCTCACTATCAGGTCGAAGGTTTCCGCGCCGAGGGGCGCGGTCTGCTCCATGATTTTGTTCTCGGTAGCCCATACGTCCAAGAAGCGGCGTTCGAAGACTATCCGGTAGCGGTTGGGGTTCTCTCGGCCGTGGGCGACGTAAGCCCGGGCGCTGGCCAGCACTCGCTCGACGGGGTCGGTCTGTGATGCTGCGGCGGAGGCGAGGGCGGCGTGCAGGCTGTGTAGCTCGCGGCTGACGACGGCGTCGATGATCTCCGTGCGGTCGGAGAAGTGGGGGGCGATGGACGGGGCGGTAATCCCGATCTCGCGGGCCACCGCACGCAGGGTCACGGATTCCTCGGATCCGGTACGCTCGAGGAGGGCTGCAGCGCCGGTGATGATCTCGTCTCGCAGCCGGCCGCCCTGGCCCCTTGCGTTGCGCTGCCGGGCCGGTCGGACGGTGGAACCCACTGACGTGCTCCTTCGTGTGGTGGTCATGTGGCGTGTACACACACGGCGTAAGTTTACGACTTGACAAGTCTCCCGAGAGGGCTTAGCCTCCTCGTGACGGGGATCAGTCCGTCTGGAACGTCGAAAGGTGGTCGACATGGCGCCGCTGCCGGGGAAGAAGGCCTCCACGGTTCAGCTCGCAGGCTTGTGTCGGTGATCGGCGCCCCACTCGCCCGGCGGCGGGGGTCGCCCCTGGTGCGGTGGGCGGTGGTCGCTCCGCATCCTGCGCCTGCCTGCTGGTGCGCGCCACGCCGGCGATAGCCGGGCCGCGGCCTTTTCCGAAGGGAGTCTGAGTGATGGACGTTCTCAGGTATGCGGGCGGGCTGCGCCCGCGCAGGCACGCGGCGCTGGTCGCGGCGGGTGTGGTGGCGATCGCAGGTCTTGTCGGCTTCGCGTTGGCCGGGGCGCCCCCAGCGAACGCGGCCACACCACAATGCGGACAGTCTTGCGTTGACCTTTTCAGCGGCGTATCCGCCACCCTCACCCAGCCGAGCCCCGTCCTCGACGCGCAGGGCGAAGCTGTCGGCTCGCCTGTCGTCTTGCTCGGCGCCAGCGACACGAATCCGGGCGAGGATTTTGTCATCGATTACCAGGGCCAGGTTTCGGACTTCTACACCGCGGGCCTGGTCTCGGCTGCGGTGGATCTGCACTACGGCGGCGGTGCCTATGGTTTTCCGGACGACCATGCGTTCGAGGTCGAGTACGCGCCCGGCGGCGTTGACTCCGGCTTGTGCCCGGGTACCGCGAGCACTGCGGCCCAGGGAACCGCGGTTTCCCTCCAGCCCTGCGGCGTGAGCTCAAAGACCGTCTGGATTGTGGACTCCTCGGCGTCGATCAACGGCTCCCTCGTTCCGTTGATCAACGGAAGTGACACGAACTTCTCCACCCCCTACGTGCTCACCTACCCGATGGACCCCTCTTTGCCGCTGGAGACTGCGACGCTGCAGAACTCGGCTGGCCAAACCCCCGATAACCAGTTGTGGAGCGAGGTCTTCGGCATACTCACGCCCATCGCCGCGAACACCACCACCACGGTCGCCTCGTCAACCAACCCGTCGATACCGGGGCAAGCAGTCACCTATACCGCCACGGTCAGCCCGACCGATGAAGGCAGCAGCGTGGCCTTCGCCGACGGCGGCACACCGATCCCCGGCTGCACGGGGCAAAGCCTAAACAGCAGCGGGCAGGCTACCTGCCAGGTCACGTACACGGCCCCCGGCAGCCACACCATCACCGCCGCCTACTCCGGCGACAGCGCCTACGTCGGCTCCACGTCGGCCGCGCTGACCCAGCATGTAGTCCCGGATAAGGCCGACCTGAAGGTGGGAGTGAGCGCGCCGGCGCAGGCGGCGGACGGGACCAGCGTGAGCGAGACGGTCACGGTCACCAACCAGGGACCGGCCACTGCCAGCAAGATAAGCACCGCACTGATCGAGCCGGGTGCGCTGACCGTTACGAACGCCGACGGAGCCAATGTGAACGGCCCGGTGTTGACCTGGTCCACGGCCAGCCTGGCCCCTGGGGCGAGCCAGACCTTCACCGTGACCGCGCAGGTGGGTGCGCACGCCCACCGCACGGTGCTGGTTGCGGCTGGGGCCCTGTCGGCCACACCAGATCCGGACTATCTCAACAACGCCGCGGTCGCCAAGGTGCGTCTCGGCTCCTAGACGCTCGTATTTGTCGGGATAGAATGGCATTGAGGCTTGTTACGGTAGCGGGTAGAGAGACTCTTCTTTCAGCTGACGGGGGGTTGTCGACCGACTCGTTCACTGGCATGGCGACGCCACCGTGGTGAGGATGGGAGTGGCTAAACGGAGTGTCGTGTGAAGCGGCTCGGCGCGCGCCCGCCGACCCTCTCCCCGTGTTCCCCACTGTTCGCGAAGTCACGGTCCCGCCCGGCGGTGACGGTTTCGACGGTCCAGTATTCCCGATTTGTGGCGACGTTACGGGGCGGTGTCGTTGCGCCAGGTGACGATCCGCTTCCGGGACGCCTCGCGTTCAGGATCCTGCACCGATTCTCGTCACAGGCCCTATCCCGCTTGGGCCAGGCAGCGGATGTGTCCGTCAGTCTTAGATCGTCGCGGCGGAGGGGTGGGTCGAGGGGGGCATGCCCACTCTCTCTTTGCAGGGTACTGTAACTACGTCCATGCCGCAGAACCCCACGCCTGCCGACGCAGACGACGTTGTGGGCGCCTCGACGTCGATTGCGGCGCGCACCGGTCTGGTAGCGACGGCACCCGAACTCACTTCTAGCAAGGCTGTTGGCCGGCGTGCCTCTCGTCAGCGGGCAACCAACGTTGCCTTACGGCGGGCCGCGCTTGGGCTCATCGAGGCCCGGGGTTATGAGGCGACCAAGACCGACGACATCGCCCGGGCCGCGGGCGTGTCACCGCGTACGTTCTTCAACTACTTCCCGACCAAGGAGTCGGTGATTTTCCCCCCCGAAGGGCTGCTGGCCGGCCTGGCGGCGGCATCGCTACGGTCGCGGCCCGCGGGTGAGGATCCGGTGGTGTCGCTGGCCGTCGCCGCCCGGGATACCCTCGAAACGGTAGCCACGATCGTCGGCACGGACGACCAGGACGTGTTCGTGGGCAGTCTGCGGATCATGGTTCGAGAGCCGGTGTGCCGTCAAATCCTCTGGGAACGGCGGGCACGGGTGGAGGACGCCGCCTGGGCGGCTCTGCAGGAACGTGGCGTCCCGTCGTCTGACCTTGCGATTCGTTCGGCGGTGACGAGCGTGGTCTCCTTGGCCTTCCTCGGCTTGACGATCTGGGTCGAGAGCGACGGAACCGAAGAGCTCACGGCCCTATTGGCTCGCTGCCTTCTGGGCGCTCCTGATCCGAGCCGGCTGGCGACGGGATTGATGTCGAAGGCATAGGCATATGCGCCCGAAGCTATTGGTTGCAGTTGGGTGCACCTTCGTCTAGGGTCCTGTATCTGACGCGGCCGACCAGTGGCCGGAACAAGGGGTAAACGTGAGGTCGCAGCCAGTGACAGCGATGTTCGATCGAGGGCACCGGGGGCGTAGCGGTCGGCGGCTGGTGTCGGCGGTGGCGGTGGGCTTGTTGGCCGCGAGTGGGATCGGAGCCGGCTTGGTCAGAGTGGCCGGGGCAGCGCCGGTTCAAGGAGCTGGCTCGGCCGGCACTGCGGGCAGCGGCGTCGTGGTGGCGCCCGCGGCGGCCAGGCAGTCGTTACCGGTTGGTCCGACGACCACCTATGCCCGGCCGCCGGGCGGCTTGCCCGCCTGCACGTCCGACACCTACACGGTGCCTTCGGGAGTGACCTACCTGCGGGTCGATGTCATCGGCCAGGCCGGGACCAGCGGGGCCGACACTATCCGCGGCGGCGGCAGCGGCGGCGAGGGCCAAGAGGTACAAGCCGACATCCCTGTCACCCCGGGTCAGTCCTTGTACGTCAATGTGGCCTACAACGGCAGTGGTGGTACGGCTTCTCTCGGGTCGACCACCGCAGGCGGCAATGGCGGCGACGCCTCCTACATCACCGCAGACCCCAATGCCCTGATCTGGAGCCCGAGCACTGGCGTCTGTGAGCTCAACTCGTTCCTAGTGATCGCGGGCGGCGGCGGCGGCGGTGGCGGCGGCGGCGCGTTCGGCGGCGGCGGTAACGGCGGTCACGCCGGGTTCTCCGCTGGCACGGGCGGTGGCGCCGGGGGCCACGACGGCTCCGCTTCCGGAGCGGGCGGCGGCGGCGGCACCCAGACGGCAGGAGGTGCCGGCGGCAACGGCGCCAACGGCACTGCCGGCGGCGGCAACGCCAACGGTGGCGGCTACGGTCTCCCGGGGGCCTTCCTGGCCGGGGGATGCGGCGGCCGGTGCGACAACCTGGCAGCCAATCTCAACGGATCCGGCGGTGGGGGCGGCGGCTATTACGGCGGCGGCGGCGGCGGCGACGGGCAGAGCGCCGGCGGGGGCGGCGGCGGAGGGGGGTCGAGCTTCGTCACGGCGGGGGCCACGCACGTCAGCCACTCGCTGACAGGCAGCGCCCCGTCGGTCAGCCTCACCCCGATCATTGAGCGGCCGGACGCGCCAACCGGGGTGTCCGCCGTGGTGGGTCAGCAGCGGGCCACGGTCAGCTTCACGCCAGCGGCCATCGATGGTGGCAGCCCCGTCGAGTACAACACGGTGACCGCGCATCCGGGCGGGGTCTCGGTGAGGACGACCGCCACCTCGGTATTGTTCACGAACCTCACGGCCGGCACGGCCTACACGTTCACGGTGACGGCCACCAACCTGGCCGGCGCCGGGCCGGACTCGCAACCCTCCAATACTGTCGTGCCGTACCGGCTTCCAGGGGCGCCGGTCATCCAGAGCGTGACCCCGGGCGACGGCCAGGCCACGGTGTCGTTCACGCCGTCGGCAGCCGACAACAGGCTCGGCAACCCGATCACCTCTTACACCGTCACCGCCCGTCAAGGGGTGCATGTGACGACAGGCCCCGGGATCACCGCAACCGGCACGACCAGCCCGATCACCGTCGCCGGGCTGACCGACGGTAGCAACTACACGTTCACCGTCTATGCCACCAACGCGGCCGGCAACGGCCCACAGTCGGCGCCGAAGGTAACCACCCCCCAGGCAGTGCCCGGCCCGCCGACCAACGTGACCGCCACCAACGCGACCCCGGTCGGGGCGTCCAGCGGCACGGTGGACGTCTCGTTCACTGCGCCCTCCAGCGACGGCGGCCGGCCCGTCTTGAGCTACACGGCGACCGCCACTCCGGGCGGAGTCACCGGGACCGCCGGGGTGGTCACCGGCAGCGGCACCGGGTCGGTTCAGATAACCGGTCTGAAGGCCGGCACCAGCTACACCTTCACCGTCCATGCGACCAACGCAGTGGGCAACGGGCCGGAGTCCGCGCCCTCGAGCCCGGTGACACCGAGCCCGGTGGGGATCCCCAGCCCGCCGTTGGTGCCGGGCGCCGCAACTCTGAACGAACAGGCGTACGTGTCTTGCCGGCCGCCGCCCGACGATGGCGGCAGCGCGATTGTGTCGTACACCGTGACTTCTAGTCCCGGCGGCGTCACGGCGACGGGGCCGTCGTGCCCGATCCTCGTGAGCGGGCTGACCAACGGGACCTCCTATACGTTTACGTTGACCGCTACCAACGCCGATGGTGGAACGAGCCAGCCCTCGCAGCCGACCGCAGCGATTACGCCCCACGCGCCGTCGGGACCGCCGCCGGCCAACGATGACTTCGCCAGCGCGCGGGAACTCAGCGGCGCCTCGGGTTCGGTGGTCGGTACCAATGTGGGCGCGACGTTGGAGTCCGGCGAGCCCAACATCGGGGACAACCCGGGTGGCGCGTCGGTGTGGTACGAGTGGACGGCGCCGGCCAGCGGGGCGGTGGAGTTCGACACCTGCAGCGCCACCCCCGCCGTCAACGCCGAGCTGGGGTACTTCCTCGGCAGCAGCGTGAGCACGCTCACCCAGTACGACTTCTACACCTCAGTCCCAGGCCAGCCGACCGGATGCCCCTCAGGCCAGGCCGGCGCGTTCTCGATCGTGGGCGTGACTGTCGGCCAGACGTATTACGTGAAAGTCGACGGCATCAACAATCGGGACGGGAACGGTGCCTCCGAGGGTCCGTTCACCCTGGAATGGTCGATGCCAAGCTGATGTGCAGTGTCGCATCAGGCAACATTTGTGCGCTCCGAGATGCACGAAGTGCTTCGTGGGCGGCGTGCCGTTGCGCCAGGAGAGGTAGGGGCGGATCATTCGGTCTGTTCGTCGTGGTCGGTTCCGTCGAGTGCGAAGTAGCGCAGGGGGGGCATCTGAGTAACCGTGCCAAAGTGGCCACCAATAACCGTGCCAAAGTGGCCACCAATGCCTCTCCGAACAATCATTAGAGGAAGAAGAGCGCCCGCGCTTCCGCTAACGCAGCCCACGCCGGCTCGGCGATTCCGGGTTGACCGTGCAGGTCGACTGGTTCCACCCTGTCCACCACCGCAAGTCCTTGACCGTTGCCGGGCCGTACCGGGTGAGCCAGCGGTGGGCGAGGCCTCGTTGAGCTTCCGTGGGTGTCGACCGGAGCGAGTCCGTTGGGCCACCACGATGAGGTCGATGCCCACCGATGCTGGCAGCTGGTCCAAAGCCCCGGTTGGTGTGCTGCGGACAAGCCGGCCGTCGGCGCTCTTGAGGGTAAGCAAAGACGTGGTGACGGGCTGCGCACGCTCCGATGGTGCCCGGGCGGGGATGCGGGTCGTGAGTGCCGGCTCATCATTCGCCAGTTGGGCGCCGGTAGCGGTGCCCCGCTTCGCGAGCGATGATCGACACGGTCCTCAAGGTCAGCCAGCCAACGGCCGACGTCGCCGCGGATACCGGTGCAGTCCGTCGTCGGCGTGTCGTGCTCGTTCCGGGCGACGGCTGATCAGCAGCGAGCTGGAGCAAGGTTGGCGCCCAACCTGCGGGGCGACGACATTGAGCCTCTACGAAGAACCCGTCGACCACCCGGACGGCGACTTCGCCGCAGCCACACTTGACCTGGGTATCCGGGCCTCGGCCGCGCTCTTCGTCGACCATTCGCTCGGCGGGCTGCTCGCAGCACACGTCGCCGCTCACTCAATCGACGACTACCAGCATGACGACAAGCTGTGGGTAGTAGTGCCACATCTCGAAGCCGTCGAAGCCGTGGGCAATGCGGTGCAGGCGTAGGCCCTTGAGGAACTCGCGCTCCTGCGGAGTCGGTGCCTCGCGCTCGTCCGGCACGAGGGCGAATATACGGCGACTTCCTCGATGCTCTCGTACAGGTGCGCTCGAAGTGCCGGTAGGTGGCGGGCACAGAATCGACGCACCGAATCGCGAACAGTCGTCGGGGACGCCGACTCCATAACGACGGATCGGGGGCGCGACCGTAAGCCACTTACAGTGGTCACCGGAGCGGATTCCGGCGTCGAGAGCGGCGACTGGGGTGGCCGACCGCGCCTACGCTCGTCGTGATGGGGTCTAGTGACCGGCCGGGGAGTCGGCGGCTCACCCGACGAGGAGCGCCGCGAGCTCGTAGCAGCAGCGGACGCTCTCACTGCGTGGGCTGACTTTCCCTTCGACGCGGCCCCCAGACCGGTCGTGCTGACCGGCGAAGGGGTGCAGGTTGAGGGTGGCTTCGCCACTGGCGAAGCCAAGTATGCCATCTTGCAGGGGACGATCGAGGCGCACGGGGCGGAACCCGCCGAGCCAGTCAGCGCCTTGCGGCACGAGCCGCAGTTCACCGGCGCGCCGGCCCGCTCACCGCTGCGAGTCACCCGTGCTGTCGTCGACGAGACACAGTTCGCCACCGACCGGGGACCGCTGATGCTGCTCGCCTGGAGAGTCGAGGCGTCCGACACGCTCGGGCCGATCTGGGTCCTGACTGACCAGGCTCGACAGCGCTGCTGGAACCCGCCGCCGGCGGTGGTCGACGGGCGGGGCTCGCACGTCCTCGACCACGCCACCGTCGATGCGGATGGCACGACCCGCACCGCTACCTTCACCGGGATGAGCCCAAAGCACTTGAGCTACCGCGCCGAGGTCATCGAGACCGCCGCCGCCCTCACCGTCGTGCCGCTCGGCCACCTGCTCCTGGGCCAGATTTTGACAGGGCCTGTCCCCGCAGTGGGCCACCCCCGAAAGGTCGAGGTCCGTCTTGCCAGGCCCCTCGACGGTCGAGTGCTGGTCAACCCCAACGCCACACCGGTCCCCGTACTGTCCTGAACCATCGGGCTCGAGGACGAGCGAGTGGGGGGTGCTCCTCGAGCATCGGCGGTCAGCTCAGCGGCCTCTCAGGCCGGCGGCCGCCCGGGGGCGTTTGTCGGCAGGTTCGTGTCACGGCTCGAACGGAGGGTCGATGTCGGCGATGACCCGGATCCCGTCGGTGGCCAGGTCGGCGGCCACTAGCGGGTCATCGGCGAGGGTCGCCGACCGCAGCGGCCAGAGCCCATCGTAGGGCGGGTGCTCGCCTGCCTCGTCGAAAAGGGTGGTGCTGCGGCTGCGCCCGGTCGGGTCGTGACCGGTGCCGGTCCACACGGCCAGCCACCCGGCCCGGCGCAACGCCCGCGCCCAGCGCTGCGTCAGGGCTCGTGGCGCACCCGCCCACAACGCCTGGGTCACCCCGAGGCCCCGGGCTTGGGCTGCGGTCGTGCGAGCCGCACGCGGGGCGCCCGCCGGCACGGTGACCTCGGCCCGGCGACGGGCGGCGAGCTCAGCGGCGGGAAGCACCCCCCGCCCGAAGTCGGAGAACGCTTCGAGGACCGCACCGAGCGGGGTGCTGGCCAGGTAGCAGGCTCCATCAGGGGAGGGCAGGTCGAAGCGACCGGCCACCTCCGGGTCGTCACCGACGGACGCGAACCACCATGGCGAGGAGCGCCCGGCCCGGTAGACGCGGTGCAGGACACGCCCGACCAGGCGCTCGGCGGGGAGGGCGGCGAGCGCAGCCGGTTCGGGCGGTTCTCCGAGCGGCACTACCGGGCGGTGCGAGCAGCGAGGCGTCGGGCGACGACGAGCACGGGGTCGGCGCCGTCCGACGCCAGCGCGTCGAGTGGGCGACGCTCGCCGAGCGCCGGGTTGGTCCCGGTCAGCCAGGCGGCGATTCCTGCCGGGGTAAGCGCCCCGCTCAACGCCCTGACCACTTCTGCGACACCGGGAAGCTGGCGGCGACCGTCGAACTGGAACGCCGGGTAGGCGGGGCGCCCGTCACTGCGAGGAAGGCGCAGCAGGCGAGCGTCTTTGGAGACCGCCTGCTCGGAGCGTCCGAGCAGATCGGCCACCTGGGCTCCGGTCAGGCTGAAGCCCACCTGGTCCACCCATGCGTTTGTCGCAATGTCGGCCTGCAGGACCCGGGCGGCCAGCCGAACCGCTTCGGGTGAGGCTTGCACTTCAAGCTCGGCCAGGCTCATCACAGGCACCTCCGGACGTTGGTCAACCCTCTCAACTTGTTCACATCATATCAGGTTGACCCTAGGAGTCCGGTGGCGGTCCTCCCCGCGGCCCGCACTCCCAGTGGCTGCCAGAAGTGCCAGCCGGGAGAACCAGCTGGGGGGTGGCTCTGCGCGAAGGCCTCCCCGGCGGGAGCTGCTGCGACTCTTCCCCGGACAACTCACGTCACCGAGCACTCGGCGATCTGGAGCTGGTCGGCGTCGCCGAACTCGTTCACGATCACGGCCCTCATTGCTTCACCGCCCCGCTGTCGATGTTGATCTTGGTGTTCTGGCCAGCGGCCAGCCACCAGGTGCCCCCCGGCGCACCAGCACGTACAGGGCCATCTCCGAGAACCGGGTCTCGTTGGCGTGGGAGGGGATCGGCTCGCCGTCGTCGCCGAGCTCGTCGCGGCGAACCTGGGCCAGCGCAACGTCCGCTGTAGGGGTGACGACCCGGACGATCTCGTAGCGCGACGGCGGGCGATCCGCAGCGGCGTGCATGCGGGCATGGATCGGATGCAGCGTGTCGTAGCCGGCGACGGTCGCCCCGAACGGGCTGCCCCACATCACGTCGTCGGCGAAGTGACGGTTGTAGACCTCGGCGTCGCTGTCGCTGAGGCCGTCTTGGAGCTCTCGCACCTGGCGCCCCACCGCTTGGCGTCCACCCTCGGCGACGGGGCCGATCAGGCCGATCTCAGGGCGCACCTGCGAGGCGTGACCGCCGTCGAGGTCGGTGCTGTAGGGCCCGGATCCGGCCACGTTGTAGCTGATCACCCGGGTCGGGTGGATGCGGATGATCCACGAGCTGACGCCCGCATAGGGGGGATCGCCGACCTGGAACTGCTCGGCTGTTCCGCGGATCTCCATGAAGCGCACGCCGGCAGCGCCGGCGCTCGGCTCGGGCATGTCGTCGACGGTGAACGCCACCTGTGGGTGGGCGGCAACGTTGCGGAACTTGGCCGAGCGCTCCAGGTCGATCCCGCCGATGTCGATCGTGGCCCGCTGCGGGTCGTAGCGGAGGCCGACCGGCTTGGCCTGGGGGGAGCCGCCCGGGCCAATGGTGGCCAGCACGCCGTGGTCCTGCTCGCTCAGGTACTGCGCGTGTGCTGCGTCGAACACTTGGATGGTCATAGGTCAGTTCCTCTCGATCTTCTTAGGGTGTACCCAAGAAAGCGAGTGACCAAAACGGTAGTGTCCGAGATCGTGAGCGAGCCGGGGCTGAGAGAGCGCAAGAAGCGCCGTACCCGTGAGCTGATCGTGACGACCGCGTCTCGGCTGTTCGCCGAGCAGGGCTACGAGCACGTGTCCGTGCTGGACATTGCCGTCGCTGCGGAAGTCTCCGAGCAGACCGTGTACAACTACTTCCCCACCAAGGCCGAGCTGGTGGTGGACCGCGACGAAGAACTGAGCCAGCGGCTGACCGCGGCCATCGCCAACCGGGCCTCCGGTGTGTCCCCGGCTGCAGCGATCCGCGACGTGGCGCTGTCGATGGTCGACGGACTGGCCACCATGGACGATGCGGGCGCCCGTGGCGGTCTCGGCTACCTCTCCCAGCGCAGCCCGACGGTGCGCCGCCTCAGCCTGGAGATGACCGACCGCCACGCCGACGCCATCGCCGCGGTGCTCGCCGGCGAGCCCGGCGGACCCGGCCCCCCGGTGGCCAAGATTCACGCCGTGGCGTTGGCCTGGGTGATCCAGTTGATCACCGACCTGGCCGGAGAGGGCACCGCCGCAGGACAGTCACCTGCACAAATCGCCGCCCAGCTACGCCCGACGGTGCTGGCCGTGATCGACGAGCTCGAGGCCTGGCCAACGCAGCGCCGTCCCGACCAAAACGGCGGGTGAGCACGGCAGACAGCCCCCTGCGTGAGCTGTTCCACTTGGCCATCCCCAACTGCGACGGCTTGAGGCCGAAGGGCCTATACCCACAGAAGCGGCAGCGGCGGACCCGACGCTTGCCGCGGCGGAGCAGGCGGGGAGCTCGGAGGTCCACATTGAACGGCCCATTGACCAAGGGGCCTCCGGTGCTGGGGTCAGCCTCCCGGCCCTCCGACCTACCTTCCGGCTGGGACAGCTTCGGGAGAACTGGGCGTGGCGAGACGCTGGTCGGCAGCCTCCACTGGAGGAAGTCCTTGAGGGTCAAGGGGCGAAGTAGCTGCGCTTTCCTTGATGGCTGGCGGCGCTGACCGAAGAGGCCACTGCTCAGCGCCCTGGGCCGTGCCGGCGCGCTACTCACAGTGGTTGGTCTTGTCATGAGCCTTGAAGGCTCATCCGTGGGCCAAGATAGTCCTCGTGGTCGGTGTTGTCTTCTGCTTCGGCAACGTCTTTGCTACCAGTACGGACGTAGAAGAGCGCAGCGTCGCGACCTGTCGCCGTAGCGGCGAATCCCGCCGTGCTCTGATCGCCACAGCCCCTTCGACGGGACACCGCAGGGACTGCAGGTCTGCTTCCGCGACGAAGACCACCAACCGCCGACAGACGTTCGTTGAAGGGACGAGGCATGACGTTCATCTCCGACCGGGCCGCTTACCTGCTTAGCCGCGACCGACCGGTCGTGCTCGACGTGTTAGGGCCGACGATCGAGATCCTCACCGACGCGATTGACACCGACGCGGTCGACGATCCGAGTGCACCGATGTTGTTGCGCGGCACCATCCCCCCTGGCGGGCTGGTGCCTATGCATGCCCATGAGGATCCCGAAACGTTCTATGTGCTCTCGGGCAACGTGGAGGGCCTCGTCTACCCGGCGGACAGCGACCCGCGATGGGTGCTGGTACGGGCTGGTCAGGTATTTCACGTGCCGCCCGGTGCCCGCCACGCCCTACGCAACACCGGTGACGAGCCGAACGTCGCACTGGTGATCTCGACGCCGCAGATGGCGGGATTCTTCACCGCGATCGGCGAACCGATCGACGAATCGGACGCGCCGCGTCAGCCGCCGGATCCGGACCGGTTGCTGCACATGCAGCAGCAGTCGGCCGCCCGCGGGTACTGGAACGCGACGCCTGAGGAGAACGCCGCGGTCGGCATCGACCTGCCGCCGTCGCCTTGACCACGGATCCGCAGCCGTCCAGCGACCCCGGGGAGCGACCGGACACCGACGACATGCTCATGATCCACGCGTCGTTCCGGCGCGAGTTCGCGCTTGCGCCGACACTGGTGACAGCGACCCGACCGGGCGTTCGTGCCCGGGCCCGCCGCGTCGCTGACCATCTCGCCCTCATCGCCAAAAGCCTGCACGACCATCACGCCGGCGAGGACACGGTGCTCTGGCCCGCGCTACGTGCGACCGGCAACGTCGACCCCGGACTGCTCGATGACATGCTCGGCGAACACCACCAACTGGCCGACGACCTCACCGCCCTCGAGCGCACCCGGCGGGCCTGGGCGCGCAACCCCGACGAGGCCCACGCCCGAAAACTGACCGTCCTGCTCACCCGCACCCACACCGAGGTCACCCAACACCTCGACCACGAGGAAACGCACGTGCTGCCGCTGGTCCGCGCTTACCTGACCACGCGAGA
Organism: Acidimicrobiales bacterium; assembly: GCA_965276635.1. Classification (GTDB taxonomy): domain Bacteria; phylum Actinomycetota; class Acidimicrobiia; order Acidimicrobiales; family Palsa-688; genus CBDIBC01. The sequence goes on from CBDIBC010000004.1 coordinate 520,104, forward strand.
GTGGAACGACCTGGCGGCCGAGAGTCGCCGCAAACTGCCACGCAGTCCCCGCCGCCAGCTGCTGCTGCTCGGCATCCTGCTCGAGGACGCCACACCGCCACAGCGACACCAGGTCGACCAGCAGATGCCCACGCCCGCCCGATGGCTGTGGCACACGATCGGTCGGCGTTACTACACCCGCTACGTTGGACAGTTGCGCGATTCGACATCGTGACCAACCAACAAGTTGGTTTGGACGGGGGTGAGTCATCGCTCTCCTCGGGTCTGTAACTACAACGGTGTAACTGTCTACCTACAGTAGCCGGGCCCAGCCTGGCGGAAGGAGAGACAGTGACAGACGTTATTGACGTGGTCGACTCGACCGTGGTGATGGAGCCCTCGCCCGGTTCGGCGCTGGCCGCGAAGATCGGCACGGAGGAGTTGGCGGCCGAGCTGTTGGCCCGGGCTGACGGCGACGCCATGAGGTTGGTCGGTCCGGGTGGGCTGGTGGCGGACTTGACCAAGCGTGTACTCGAGGCGGCGCTTGAGGGCGAGATGACCGAGCACGTCGGCTACGAGCCCTACGACCCAGCTGGGCATCACTCGGGTAACAGCCGCAACGGCACCCGCACCAAGAGGGTGATCACTGATATCGGCCCGGTCAGTATCGACGTGCCCCGCGACCGGGACGGGTCGTTCCAGCCGGTGATGGTGCCCAAGCGTAAGCGTCGCCTGGGCGGGGTGGACCAGCTGGTGCTGTCGTTGTCGGCCAAGGGTCTGACCCATGGTGAGATCTCCGCCCATCTGGAGGAGATCTATGGGGCCAGGGTGTCCAAGGAAACGGTGACGCGCATCACCGACGGGGTGCTCGAGACCATGGTCGAGTGGCAGAACCGGCCCCTCGACGCCGTCTACCCGGTCATGTTCGTCGATGCCATCCACGTCAAGATTCGTGAGGGTCAGGTGGCGAACCGGCCGATCTATGTGGCCATCGGGGTCACCGTCGACGGCGAGCGCGACATCCTGGGTTTGTGGGCCGGCGAGGGCGGGGAGGGGGCCAAGTACTGGGCTCACGTGCTGACCGAGATCAAGAACCGGGGCACCAAGGACGTGTGCATCTTGGTCTGTGACGGCCTGACCGGGCTGCCCGACGCGGTGGCCTCGGTGTGGCCGAAGACCATCGTGCAGGCCTGCGTCGTGCATCTGATCCGCAACAGCTTCCGCTACGCCAGCCGCCGGGACTGGCCCGAGCTGGCCAAGGACCTCAAGCCCATCTACACCGCCGTGACCGAGGCGGCTGCCCTGGAGCGCCTGGCTGACTTCGCCGGGCGATGGGAGGCGAAGTATCCGGCCATCGTCAAGCTGTGGGAGTCGGCCTGGGCCGAGTTCGTCCCGTTCTTGTCGTTCGACCCCGAAGTGCGGCAGGTGATTTACACCACGAACGCGATAGAGAGCGTGAACGCCAGGATCAGGAAGGCGGTCAAGGCTCGGGGTCATTTCCCGAACGAGCAGGCTGCTCTCAAGTGTGTGTACTTGGCCGTGATGAGTCTCGACCCGACCGGAAGAGGCCGTCAACGCTGGTCGAATCGATGGAAAGGAGCGTTGAATGCCTTTACAATCGCCTTCCCAGACCGTATGATAGTCGGAACGAAGTAACCGAGATTCACTCGTAAGAGAAGAACCAGTTACACCGTTTATGAGACAGTCCCCTCTCCTCAGCGATGCGACGCAACAAGCGTGTGTCCGCGGGCCGGACGCTGGGTCAGGTCGTCGCGCCGGCACTGAGCGCGTCGGGTGAGACCAGCAGCATCAGCGTGCGCCCCGGGTGCCCCGACTGGCTCAACTGCGCCGCCGGGAGTCGCCCGTGCCTGATACCCCCACGTCCGACCCGGGGATCCGCTACTCGGACAGGAGGTGAGGGTCGAGGCGGGATGCTGGTGGGATGTTGCCGCGCCCGTCGAGCCACCTCCGTATCGCCCGCCCGAGCCGCGACCTCGCGAGAGCCGAGCGCTTTTGGGTCGACGGACTCGGGTTCCAAGTGCTGTACCGGGCCGGGGCGGAAGCCGAAGGGGACACGCGCTGTTGATGCTCGGGTGGTCGGAGGCGGCTTGGCACCTGGAGCTGGTTGACGATCCGGGCGGGGACACGCCGCCGAAGCCGACCGACGAAGACCTCCTCGTGCTCTACGTCGGCGGGCTCCTCGACGAGAATGCCATCGACCGGATCGTTGGAGCCGGCGGCGAACGCGTGGCAGCACGCAACCCGTATTGGGACCGATGGGGAGTCACCGTCGTCGATCCCGACGGCTACCGCCTCGTCCTGAGCCACCGCACCTGGCCCTGATCGCACGGCGCCCCGGTTGCCCATCCGCGTGCGGGACGGGGTTGAGTCCCATCTGGTGGTGTACGAGCTGTCGGTTTCCGACGGTTCTCGCATCAACCTGAGCTGATTGGGTTGGTGATCAGCTCGTTTTGTGCAACATATCAAGTTGGGGGACGGTTGTAAAGGACATTGTTGGTGAAGCCCGATTGACGGATAGGCGTGGGCGTATGGTCGGCGGCGGTTAGGAATGCAACGACCGCTTGACGTTTTGGTGGGATTGCGATGTGGTTGTCAGCCAGCGGCGGCGTCCATGGCGGGGCGGGGGTCGGCCGGGCTGAGCTCATGGCTGGCGACAGTTTTGAGGGACTCGACGCTCATGTAGCGTTTGGCGATCGCCCACTCGTCGGTCTGCTCGGCCAGGATGGCCCCGACCAGGCGGATCACCGCCCGCCGGTTCGGGAAGATCCCGACCACGTCGGTGCGCCGGCGGATCTCTTTGTTGAGCCGCTCCTGGGGGTTGTTGGAACGGATCTTGGGCCAGTGCTCGGTCGGGAAGGCGGCGAACGCCAAGATGTCGTCGGCGGCGTCGAGCACGAAGGTGGCGGCGTCGACGAACCCGGCGGTGGTGAGCCGGTCGATGACGTCGCCGAGCTGGGACCAGGTGGTGTCACGGTCGGGTTGCTCGAAGATCGAGCGCACCAGCGTGGCCACCATCGGCCAGTTCCCCTTGGGCAGCCGGGAAGCGAGGTTGGCCATGAAATGGGTCCGGCACCGCTGCCAAGAGGCGTCAGAGAGGACCTGGGCGATCGCTGCCTTGATGCCGCCGTGCGCGTCGGAGATCACCAGCTCCACCCCTGACAGACCCCGGGCGACAAGGCTGCGCAGGAACTCGGTCCAGCTGGCGGTGTCCTCGGTGGTGACGATGTCGAACCCGATGATCTCCCGGCGCCCCTCGGCGTTCGCGGCGGTGGCGATCACCGCGCAGACGTTGACCACCCGGCCGCCCTCGCGGACCCGCTGGGTGAGAGCGTCGACCCACACGTAGCGGTAGGGGCCGGTGTCGAGGGGCCGGTTGCGGAACTGCTCGACCACGCCGTCGAGCTCGCCGGCCATGCGGCTCACCTCCGAACGGGACAGGCCCTCGATGCCCATGGCCTTGACCAGGTCATCGACGCGCCGGGTGGACACGCCCTCCACGTACGCCTGGCACACCACCGCCACCAGCGCTTGTTCGGCCCGGCGGCGAGGGGCGAGCAGGAACTCCGGCGAGTACACCCCCGAGCGCACCTTCGGGACCGCCAGGTCGATCGTGCCCACCCGGGTGTCCCACGGGCGGTGCCGGTAACCGTTGCGGGAGTTCTCCCGCTCGTCGGAACGTTCCCCGTAGCCGGCGCCGCACTGCAACGACGCCTGCGCCGACATCAACGCCTCGGCGAACGCCTGCAACATCGCCCTCGGCAAATCGGTGTCGACGTCGTCGCTCTCGAGGTGCTTGCCAAACCAGGCGCCAGCGTCGAGAGTGGAAGGGACAGTCATCGTGATCCTCCTCAAGTAGTTGTGTGAGAACTGCTCCTTGAGGTTGACGCGATGGCTGTCGACGCTGGGGGACCCTCCCCTCAGCTCACCCGCCCGTACACCACTCCCTGGGACTCAACTCGGGACGGCACGTCGCTGATGGAAGGGACACGGCACGGTCAGGCGGTCTGGTGGTCTCGTTGGGCTGCCTCCATCGCCTTGGCGTAGGCCGCGTCGAGTTGTTCGCGGGCAGCGCGCCGTCCCGTGTCCGGTGCCGACATGCCCAAATGACGCTCACGTAGTTCGCTCATGAAGTCGTCCCACAGCTGCGGACCGCCGTCGTGCAGGACCTGCGCGCGGACGCGCAGCGGTTCAGTCGTGGGTCGGTGGCGCAGTCCCCACCAGCCGAGCTCGGCCAGTACGGGGACCAGCTGTATCGCCGCTTCAGTGAGGCTGTAGGCGGCGCGACGTCCGGCGCCGGGATCTTCACGAGTGAGCAGGCCGGCGGTGACGAGGTCGCGGAGTCGGCTGGCGAGGATGTTCGAGACGATGCCCTCTTCTGATTCGCGCTGCAGGGCCCGGAAGTAGCGACGGTCGCCGAACATGATGTCGCGCAGCACGATGAGGCTCCACCGGTCGCCGAGCACTTCTACAGCGGCGTTGATCGGGCACCCCGATCGTGGCGCAGTCGTCATCCTCTCCTCCTCGTAACTGGTTGCAATCTACCATCACCTGTGATTGGCTGGAGGGGTGCTTGCAAGTAACAATCACCTGGAACGGAGTCCGTCATGATTCGCCGCGTGCTCGCCAACTGCACCGTCACCGATCTCGCTCGTGCCGAGGAGTGGTACACCCGCCTCTTTGATCGGGAGCCCGACGCTCGCCCGATGTCAGGCCTGATCGAGTGGCACCTCGGCGACACCTTCGGCGTTCAGGTGTGGTCTGAACCCGACCGCGCCGGGCAGTCGAGCGTCGTGCTCGACGAGACAGACCTCGACGCCACCACCACACGCCTGAGCGCGGCCGGCATCGGCCACGACGGCCCGCAACCCGGCGGCGGAGCGCGCATCCTGGCGCTCACCGACCCCGACGGCAACCGGGTGGTCTTCACCGGAGCCTGACCAAGGCGACGGATCAGCTCGGACGACAACTCGACACGCCTGGCAGACGCTCAGGCCGACAGGAGCAGCACATGGACGCCCTACAAGACACGCTGCGTTTCACTCGCGAGATCAACCGGCCGATCGACACGGTGTGGGCCGCCTATGCCCACGTCGAGAACCGCAGGCAGTGGTCGGTGCCAAGCGGAGAACGGATCATCTACGACACAGCCGACTTCACCGAAGGCGGACAAGACAGCTACCGATGCGGGCCACCCGGGGATCTGTCCAACTTCGGAACCCACCGCTACTACCTCATCGAGCCGCCCCAGCACCTTATCTACAGCGACGCGATCCGACGCGACGGCCAACTGCTCGCCGTCGCCGTCCTGACGTGGGAACTCCAAGCGGGCGGCCACGACACCCGGCTCACCGTCGTCGACCAGGTCACCTCCCTCGTCGGCCAAGGCATGATCGACGGCCACCGCAACGGCCACGACAAGACCCTCGACCAACTCGTCCGTTGGCTCGCCTGACACGTCCCACCGTCGACTCCCTCGCGCTGCGCGCCGGGCTGCGAGCGACCGCCGGTCGAACGATCAGCCGTCGCATGTCCGGGACCAGCGCACATCTCCAGCTCAATGAAAGGCAATCTCGTCACGTCCACGAACATTTCCACCGTCAAGCGGTACATCGACGGCTTCAACAACTCCGACCACGCACAGATCCTGTCCTGCCTCACCGACGACATCGAGTGGACACTCTTCGGCGGGTATCACCTGACCGGCAAGGAAGCCTACGACGCCGAAATCGAGAACCGCGCCTTCAGCGGCAGCCCGGACCTAAGGATCGTCCGGCTGGTCGAGCAAGACGATGTCGTCATGGGCGAGCTGGTCGGGGAGGTACGCCGAGCCAACGGCGAGCTGATGCGCATGGCCATGGCCGAGACCTGGGTCATGCGTAACGGCCTGATCTGCGAGCGCAGGTCCTACGTCGCGGAGCTACTCGAGAACGACTATCGCTGACCGTTGCCGTGCCACACCTGCCGGCTCGGCGCATTCCCGCAGCGGGATCCCTCAGCGGACGCGGCGTAGAGCAGGACAGGATGAGGAAGTGATCAGCGAGTCCGAGCGGTGGAACCACAACATCCACTACCACCGGCTGATCCTCAACGCAGTGCCCGCCGAGGCCGGCCAGGTGCTCGACGTCGGTTGTGGCGAGGGCATGCTCGCACGACGACTCCGCCGCCTCGTGCCGAACGTCGTGGGCATCGACCTCGACCAGCCGAGCATCGACATGGCCAAAGATCAGTCCCCTGCTGACAGCATTGACTACCGGCAGGGCGACTTCCTGACCTACCCGTTCTCGCCGGAGTCGTTCGATGTCGTCACCTCAGTGGCCACGCTGCACCACATGGATGCCGCTGCGGCCCTGACCCGAATGCGCAAGCTGCTGCCTCCCGGCGGAACGCTCGCCGTAGTCGGGTTGGCGCGCAGCCAGCTGCCCGCCGATCTGCCGATCGAGGTCGCCGCCGTCCTGACTAATCGCATCTACCGGCTCACCCAGTCGCACTGGGAGCATCCCTCCCCGACGGTCTGGCCGCCGCCGGAGACCTACTCGAGTATGCGACGACTGGCCACCCAGCTTCTTCCGAGCGCCCGGTACCGCCGCCACCTCCTGTGGCGTTACTCGATCACCTGGACCAAGCCGTCCCATAGACAGACCCCAGCGGTCCCGCGAAGTGAGGTTGACCCGGACCGGGGCTACGCACGCCCCGCTCAAGGATCGTCTACCGGGCCTCCTGTGCAGGTCCGGGGTTAGACGCCGCAGTACCAGCGTTCGTCGATGTGCTCCTCGACGGTGTCAGGGCTGTCGAAGTGGTGGCGAAACGTGAACGCCGTAGGGCTGGGCCCGTGCTCACGGAGGTGCTCGAGTCGACCCTCCGCCTCCGCGACGCTCGGACGATGCCCGCAAGGCACCCACCAGAGAACGGTGTAGAGGTCCAGGCGTTCGAACCACGAGCGTCGCTTGCGCATCACCTGGACGTGCTCGGGGTGGTGGTAGACGAACTCCCGCATCGCCTCGAGCGTCTCCCAGACGGTGAGGTTGATGATCAACTGCGGGTCGTCGCCGAAGCCACGCACCCCGGTCGCGTCGCCGTCCTCGGTCTGCATGCGCCAAACGAACCCGGGTGCCCCGTCCGCGCGAGCGTTGACCGGATCCAGCAGGGCCATGAACTCCGCCAGCAGCGGCGAGTCCAGCGGCTCGATGCCCAACGCGATGTTCACCTGAGCGAGTTCGTGTGACGACCCCATGCCGGCAGGGTAGGCCGGGTCGAGTCCCTGCTTCAAGGGTCGGCGCAGTGACCGCGACCGCTGGGGGATGGTGTTACGGACGCTATGGGATACTCGTGGGTGCCTCAGCCCGGCTAGCACACGGGTTCGTTCGATGTGCTGCTGGACGACGAACGAACCCAGATCGAGTCCTTTGTCGAGGAGTACCGCAGCGCCCTTGAGATGACCCTCGGGGGCCTCACCGAAGAGCAGGCACGTCGCCACCTGGTCTCGTCCGCGACGACGTTGCTCGGGCTGCTCAAGCACGTCACGTGGATGCAGCGGGTGTGGTTCGAGGAGTGCGTCGGCGGCACGTCCCGTCGGGGGCTCGGCTTGGGTACAGAACCCGGCGGAGTCCTTCCGGCTCACCGACGACGACACCGTCGCCTCGGTCACCGCAGCCCACGGAGAAGCCTGCGCGACAGCCCGGAGGGCGGTTGCAGGCCTGGCGCTCGATGCCGTCGTGACCGGCCACCGGACCGGACCGCGAACGCTTCGCAGGGTGTACCGGCAAGTGCTGCGAGAGTTGGCCCACCACTGCGGACACACTGACATCCTGCGCGAACAGGTACTTGCCGGCTGAGGGTCTGAGGCCAGTTCTTCGCCGCGACCCAGAGGGAACCATCGCCGAGGCCGAATCGGCATCGTTGTCCCAGAACGCCGCCCCGCAAAGCGATCGCCCTGTGAAGCTCCGACCAGGATTGAAGCACGACGTGTTCCGTGGTGGCGACGGTCGCGACCTGCGCGGCGTTCAAGATGGCCATGAGGTCCGCCCGGCCTCGGAGCACGCCAGTGATCGAGACGCCTCGGCCTGAACCTTCGAGCTGGGGTGGCGGCCAATTGGGCGAGCCGCTTCGTTGTGGCCGCGGCGAGCTGGCCGTCCCAGGAAGGCTTGCACGCCCGGCAGCCGAGGCCGTGGGCGGCCAAGCGTCGAACCGTGGCCACGGGATCGCCCAGTGCGACGCTCATGGCCTCCAGCGCCCTCGGGTCATCGAGGTGGTGTCGAGCAGCTGCAGCCACGGGCGTCCCAGTCATCGCGATGGTCCCACGGCGATTCAGTGCTCCGACGATAATCGACGCCATGGAGAGGGTGGTCGTTCTCGGTCGTGGCGCAGCGGGCAAGTCGACGGCGGCCGTTCAGTTGGGTCGTTTGACGGGCCTGCCGGTCATCGAGCTCGACCGGCACTGCTGGTCTGCCGAACTCGAATCGACGTCACCCGAGGAGTGGTCCCGCCAGCAGCTCCAGCTCACGGGCGCAAAGCGTTGGATCCTCGATGGCGACCTCGGACCCTACGACGTCCTGGCCCCACGGTTGGCCAGGCCGGACACTGTGGTGGTGGTGGTGTTCGACTTCTCTCTGGCCCGCTGCGCGTGGAGGGCCCTGCGCCGCTCCCGCGAGCGGTGCGACTTCTGGTGGTGGCTGCTCACCTGGCGAGGGCGAATCAGGGGCGCCGTGCACGATGCTGTCGCTGAGCACGCGCCCGGCGCTTCCCTGCGCGTCGTGCGGACGCCGCGAGACCTACGCCGCCTGCTCTCGGAGGCGGCACCACCGACGAGCGGCCGACAAGGGGCCCGCAGGGATCCCGTAGCGGGATCGTCTACGGCACCCCAATGGGCCATGTCGCAGTGGGCGTCGAACAGCGACGGTCGCCAGCCTGTCACGACGACTCCTCGGTGCGGGCGGCCCGTTCTTGCAGCCGCGACTGGAAGCGGCTGGTAATGATGATGGCTCGGCGGTGCGTCCCGCGACTGATCACCGCCATGTCGTCGCTGGCCTCCAACGCGAAGGTCAGCTGGCGGCCGGCGACTGCAGTCAGCTCCACTTCCACGGTGACGGGTGCACCGGGCGGAGTCGGAGCATCGTGGCTGACGTCGACGTGGACGCCGAGGGTGGCCTCGCCGACGTCGAGGTGACCATCCACAGCGCGTATGCAGGCCCATTCCACGATTCCGACCAGGTAGCCGGTGGCCAGAACCTCGGGCAGCGCGGCGAACTCGTCGGCTTCGGGGAGCAAGTGCGGCACAGTGCGCTCGGCCGGCACCACGTAGTCCAAGCGGGCGGTCAGTCCGGGCCTCAGGTGTGGTCTCATCAACTCGTCCGGTCTTGGGTGGAGGTGTCTGGGTCGCCGGTGGCATCGACGCCTGCCTTCTCGATCATCAACACGGCGCTGCGTACCGGGACCACGGGGCGGTGCAGCATCCCGGCGGGAACGGTGAATGCTTGCCGGGGACCGAGCTCCACGGTGTCGGCGCCGTCGAGCTCGATCCGGAACAGCCCGTCCAGGACGAAGAAGAACTCGTCCTGCTCGTCGTGTTTGTGCCAGTGGAACTCGCCCTGCATCACCCCCAGGCGCACCAGCACCTCACCGACCTGGATCAGCGTCTGGTTGTACCAGGGATCGGTGACCTGCTCAATCAACTCCTGCACGTCCATTGCCTGCAGCGCGGTGAACAGCGGCTGGTAGTGGATGGCGTAGTCCTGTTGCGACACGAGGCGCTCCTCTGGTCGATGGTGCTCGATGGATGATCGGCGGGTTGGGGGACGAGGTCCGGGGTTAGGACCGCCCGGCGGTGATCGGCTCGACCCGTGGCTTGGCGATGCGCAGGTAGTCCTCAGTGGCCAGGGCCACCGAGCGGTCAAGGCGGGCGGCGTTGAAGAACAGCTCCGGAACGGTGAGCACCTCCGGGTCGGCGATGAGCTGCAGCTGCGGGGAGTAGCTGAACGGCAGCACCGTGCCACTCACGGTGCCGGCGAGCTGTTCGGCCTTGGCGGTGGCGGCGAACCCGACGTAGGTACCGCCGAATAGCGCCTTGACCGCGAGCAGGTCCAGGCGGGCATCGCCGGGAACCACGGCCAGCACATAGCGGGTCTGCTTTTTGCCGACCTTGACCATGACGACCAGGCACTTGGCGGCTTGGGCCACATCGTGTCCGCGCAGCGCGCTGACCGCCTCGGTGCCCCCCTCCGGGACGTGGTCGATCAGCCGGTACCGCGCCCCGGCCGCGTCCAGCTGGGCGACCAGCCGCGCGTACGCGTCTAGCGCCGGCGCGGGGTCGACGTCATCGGCCGGGTCACCAGTCACTGCTCAACAACCTCTTCGCCTCGGCGATGCGATCCTCGTCGCGCCGGTAGAACACCCACTGCTTGATCTTCGTGCCGCGGATCAACCCAGCCCGGCTCAGGACCTTCAAGTGCTCCCCGCACGTCGGCTGACTCACCCCTAGCTTCTCGGCGATGAACACCGAGCACACCCCGTCCCGGACCAAGTCCCCGTCGCGCTGCGGCGGGAAATGCGCCTGCGGGTCCCGTAGCCAGTCCAGCACCAGCAGCCGCTTGTCGTTGGCCAGCGCCTTGACCAGGTCTACGTCCATGACTACGTCATTATGGCAAATGCCAAAATGCCTGTCCAGGGTTAAAAGTCCGACCCTCCCGCTGACGTTCCCGGGAGCCCGAACTCGCTCCGACGACGTTCGTTCGCCCCTCAACGAAGGAGTCGACGTCGTCCCATAGACAAGCTCACTGGGACGAGTCGGACGGCTTCGCCTTCATCGGAACCATCGTCAGATGGGGATGGCTGAGTGACGCGCCATCGCGGCCCCCAGTGGGGTCTGGTCGGTCAGTAGCTGGGGGCTCGGTCGACGAAACCCAGGACGTGATCGATGCGATCGTGGCTATGGACGATCACGTCGAAGCCGATGTAGGCGGGTTCGTTGGCGTCGGGGGCGGTGGCGTGCCAGGTGAAGCGGACCTGGTCGTGGTGGCGGTCAGGCCGGCTGCCCAGGGTGAAGCGGTAGCCGGGAAAGGTTTCTTGGGTGGCGGCGATGAACGCTTCGAGCTGGTCGTGGCCGGCAAGGTCGACGTTGGGGTCGACGTAGCGGGCCTGGTCGGCGAAGAGATCGGCGACGCCTTGGCGGCGACGGTCGGGGTCGGTCTGGTTGAACAGGTCGATGTAGCGCTCGACGAGCGATGTCGGATCGGTCATGAGGTCTGCTCCTTTCGGTTGTCGGTGCTGGTAAGTCGGGCGGTCAGGGCGGCCACGGCCAGGGCCAGGGCGAGGAGGTAGCCGGTGCCGGCCAGGTAACCGCTCGAGTAGGCGGTCGGGGTGTGGGCGGTGCCGAGGGTGGTGTAGAACACGAGCCCGATGACAGCGACGCCCAGCGCGTTACCGGCTTGCATGGCGGTGGTCACCACCCCTGCCGCAGTGCCGGCCAGAGCCGCAGGTGCGGCGGCGGTGACGGCGGAGATGAGCGGGGCCATGACCATGCCCAGGCCTGCGCCGTCAACGGCCAGTCCTGGCAGCAGGGCCCACACCGGTGCTGAGGCGGCGACGGCGGCGCCGAGGAGGGCCAGGCCGGCAGTGAGGGTGACCGCCCCCTGCGGGTAGGGACCGTGGCCCGAGTCGGCGGTGGATGGTTGCGGTGAGGGTGGAGGTGGCCACGAACCCGGCGCCTTGGACGGCGAAGACGGCCCCGGAGGCCAGCGCAGACAGCTTGAGGCCGTCTTGGAGGTACAAGGCGAGGATCAGAAAGGCGGCGGCCACGCCGGCGTAAAGGGCGACGACGGCGGCGACGCCGACCCGGAACCGCCCGGCGGCGAACAGTCCGGGGGCGACGAGGGGGAACTTCCCTCGCCGGGCCAGGGTCCGCTGGCGAAACGCGAACGCCGCCCAGACAGGCACGGATGCGGCCAGGCACGCCCACAGCCAGGGCGGCCAGCCGGCCTGACGGCCGACCAGCAGCGGCCCGACGACCGCGGTCAGGCCGGCGGTGACGAGCGCGGCGCCGAGGACGTCGAGTCGTTCGCCTGCGGCCCGCTCGGATGCCGGTACCGCCCGTCGCAACAACATGAGCGCGGTCAGGCCGATGGGGACGTTGACCAGAAAACCGCTGCGCCACCCGCCCCCGATGGCGATGAGAGCGCCCCCAGCGAGCTGACCGAACACTGCCGCCACCCCGAGCACGGCGCCGTAGGCGGTGAACGCCCGGGCCCGAGCCGGCCCGGTGTAGGTGTCGGCGATAAGTGCCAGCACCTGAGGGGCCAGCAGCGCCGCCGCGGCGCCTTGGACGACTCGGGCGGCGACCAGCCACTCTGCGGTGGGCGCCAGGCCGCAGGCGGCGGAGGCGGTGATGAAGGCGGTTAGGCCGACGGCGAGGATCCTTCGCCGTCCGTAGCGGTCCCCGAGGCGGGCGCCGGTGATCAGACCGGCCGCGTAGGCCAGGCCGTAGCCGGCGATCACCGCCTCGATCGCCGCCGCGTTGGCGTGCAGACCGGCTTGGAGAGCGGGGATGGTCACGTTGACGATGAGGAAGTCCAACGTGACCAGGAACGTGCCGCACAACACCACCGGCAGGGTCAAGCGCGACGCTCCGCCGGTGGCCGCCACGGAGCCGACGGTCGGATCGCCTGGGCCGGCTGCGCCGGTCGACACCGTTGCTTGACTGGACATCGCATCCCCTCCTGTTTCAAGGTCGAAACCGCTTGTCCTCTCCAGGCTGCAACCCGCCGAGAACGCTGTCGATTACCCCCCAGGTAATGGACGCCGGCCGGATGCTGGCGGTACGGTCGGTCCGGTGACCGTCACTGTCGACACCCACGCCGAGCGCCAGGTCGGGGGGTTGTTGCGCCAGTGGCGGGAACGTCGCCGGCTCAGCCAGCTCGACCTGGCCCTCGCCGCCGAGATCTCGACCCGGCACCTGAGCTTCGTGGAGACCGGCCGCTCCCAGCCCACCGCGGCCATGATCGGCCGGCTCGCTGACCGCCTCGACGTGCCCCTACGAGAACGGAACCGGCTGCTATTGGCCGCCGGCTACGCCCCCGCCCACCCACAGCGCGACATGGACGCCCCCGCCCTCGACGCCGTCCGTGGCGTGCTGGGACAGCTCCTCGACGCGCATGCGCCCTATCCGGCGCTGGTCGTCGACCGCACCTGGACCCTCATCGAGGCCAACACCGGCCTGGACCTGTTCACCGACGGGTGCGCCGCCGAGCTGCTCGTCGCCCCCATCAACGTGTTGCGTCTGGCCCTCCACCCCGACGGCATGGCCCCCCGGGTCGCCAACCTGGCCCAATGGCGCACCCGGCTCCTCAACCGACTACACCGCCAAGCCACCCTGACCGCCGACGCCGACCTGGCCACCCTGCACGCCGAGCTGTCCGACTACCCCGGCGGGAACGTCCCCGCCGGGGCCGACACCGACACCGGCGCGGTCATCGCCCCCCTCCGATACCGCCACCGGGGCACCGAGCTGGCCTTCATCTCAACGGTCGCCACCTTCGGCGCACCCCAAGACATCACCGTCGCCGAGCTCGCCATCGAATCCTTCTACCCAGCCGACCCTGCCACCAGGGAACGACTCCGCCACCTCGCCACCTGAACCGGCATCGAAAGCGCGAACGATCGACCGTCTGAACCCAAGATCCGCCAGCGGGCACGTTCCGGTAGCCGAGTCCCGGATCCTGGGCAGCATTCGGGCTCGGCCAGTGTCAGCTGATGCGGTGAGCGGTCCGGTCGCAAAGAGGTAGCCATTCGTCGGCCGGCTTCCACTCCCAGGAGATCTCTTGGGTGCGTCCGTCTTCGCTGAACCTGTAGGTGGCACGCTCGCGCTCGCCGGACAGAGTCCAGGTGAAGCTATCGACGGTCATCGTGTAGTCACGAGCGAAGCCGTGGTTCTCGATGCTCCGAGCGAAGTAGCGGCCGGCCTCTGCGTCCCAGCCCATCAGGCTCAAGGTGTCGAACGGACCGTTCGCTCGCTCGTCCTGCACGACGAAGTACTCGCCGGAGTGCCAGCGCGCCGAGTGAACGCTGCTCCAAGGGGTTGCACCGGCGTGTGGGTTGTTCGCTGACTGCTCGTCACCGCCGTAGGAGGTACCTTCGGCGTGCCAGTCGCCGAGGAAGACTGCCAACTTCTCATGGGGCTCGGGGCTGACGGTCGTCTGGGTCAAGATCGCTCCTTCTTCGATTGGTGCCTTGTGGTGTAGACCGCTCGGCAGCCTCGCACTCATCGGTGCTCCTCGGAGCTGATCCGGGGCGAACGGCGTATGGGCCCCGCAGCGGGATCCCTGACTGACACAAACGCTGTTCGCCCCGGTGACTTCGCCCGGCCGCCCGTATGCGGTTCCCGTTGCGGGCGGCCTGGCTGCTGGCTGCTTGACTCATTCGCCGGGGTGACTCTCAAAGAACGGCCGGATCTCGACTCTGCCGCCGTGCTGCAGGACTGGGCAGCCCTTGGCTAGCTCGGCTGCGGCATCGATGGTGTCGGCCTGCAGGTTCACGTAGCCGCGGACGACGTCGTTGCCTTCCACGAGTGGACCGTTGGTGACGACGTGGTCTGCGTTGACGACGCGTCCTTCGGTCTTGAGGGCGGAGCTGGCATCGAGCATCCAACCCTGCTGTGGGCCTTCGGCGAACCAGGTTCGCCACTTCTGGTTGAACCGCTGGATCTCTTCGGACGTCATCGTGTCGAAGGTGTCCTTGTCGCTGCGGTCGACGATCAGGAATCTGGGCATGCGGCATCCCTTCCGTGTCGGTGTGCTCGGGTCTGGACGTTGGCCTGGTTTGGCCGGCGTGTTGGTGATGCGGCGTGCCGTGGCCGTGACGGCCGTCCATCGGGCCGTGGTTGGCCGGTCGAGCCGGAGCCGCTCGTGGGCTGCTCGTCACAACGGGCCCGCGAGGTGAGCGCGAACGCGAGGCTGACCACCAGTCCAATCACCAGGACGAGGATGCTGATGAGGGCGGCGCTGCTGTAGCCGGCATCTGTGGGCTGGTTGTGCCCGGCGTGGATGGAGGCCACCAGGACGGTTGCCGATAGGGCGCTGGCCAGCGAGTAGGCGACGGTGCGGACCAACTGGTAAAAGCTCATGGCGCTCCCGGTCTCGGCCTCTGGGACACCAGCGACGATCTGGAGGGGGTTGACGGCGAACACGCATCCCACCCCGAAGCCCTCGACGGCCATGGCGATGACGATCTCGACGTAGGCACCCCGGGCGAGGAGGAAGATCACGAAGCCGCCAATCAGGGCCACCCCACTTCCGGTGACCACCCACTCGGATGAGATGACCTTGACCGCCCGCTTGGCCACCCGGCTGGCGGCGAAGCTGGCAGCGGAGAAGGGGGTGAGCATCAACCCGGCGATCACCACCGGTGCCCCGAGGCCGTAGCCGACCGCCTGTGGGGTCTGCACGTAGCGGACCACGAGAGACATGAGCGGGTAGAAGCCCAACGAGACGAGCAGGCCGGTGGCGTTGGCGGCCAGGACCGAGCGATGGCGAAGTAGCCGAAGGTCGATGAGGGGGTGGGCGGATCGCAGCTCGACGAGCGCCCATCCGGCCAGCACCAGCACTGAGACGACGGCGAGCACCAGGGTGAGCGGTGTTGTCCAGCCCCAGGTGGGGCCCTCGGCCACGACAAGGAGGAGTCCGGCGACCCCCAGGCCGAGGAGGGCGGCGCCGGGCACATCGACCCGGGCCCGCCGGTCCGGGCTCGGCGGTAGCACCACCATGGAGGCGACCAGAGCGACCGCGCCCACGGCGGCTCCGAACCAGAACGCCGAGTACAGGCCCAGGTACTGGGCGAACAGGCCGGCCAGGGGGTAGCCCACGCCGATCCCCGCCGCGGTGGTGATGCCGAGCACGACGATGGTGGGACGAGACCGCTCGGCGGGCAGGTTGTCCCGGGCCATGGCCGTGGCGAGTGGGACCAGGCCGAGGCCGACACCTTGGAGCGCTCGTCCGACAAGGAGGGTGGCGAAGCCGGCCGGCAGGGCCGACAGCACGCATCCGGCGGTCACCGCGCCGGCCCCAGCCAGAGTGGTCGCCCGCCGGTGGCGACCGTCGCCCAGGCGTCCCATGACGGGGGTGGCCACCGCCCCGAACAGCAAGGTGATGGTTAGCGCCCATTGAGAGGCGCCGACTGAGACGTGCTCGGTTCTCACGATGCTCACCAGCAGTGGGGCGCCCAGGCTGGCCACCGCGGTCGACAGGACGGACAGCAAGACCAGCACCGCGACCAGGGTCGACGGCGAAGCCCGCCGGTGTTCCCGGGTGCCGACACGGGGTGACGTCGAGGTCATGGTTCACCTTGCGCCAACCCGGTGCAGAAGTCCAAGAGTTGATACGTCCGGTAGCTAGCATCGATGGTTATGGAGCTGCGTCAGTTGGAGTACTTCGTGGCGGTGGTAGAGGAGGCCAACTTCACCCGCGCCGCCCGGCGCTGCCACGTGGCCCAACCCGGCGTGAGCGCCCAGGTCCGCCAGCTCGAACGAGAACTGGGACAGGCCCTGTTGGACCGCTCCGGGCGAACCGTGCGCCTCACCCAGGCCGGTGCCGCCGTGCTGCCCTACGCCCGGACCGCCCTCGCCGCCGTCGACGGAGCGCACCTGGCCGTCGACGAGCTGTCCGGCCTGGTCCGTGGCCACCTCGCGCTGGGCATGGTGACAGCCACCGCCATCGACGTGCCCGCCCTGCTCGCCACCTTCAGCCACCACCACCCCGGTATCGAGATCACCCTGAGCGAAGCGAACCCCGTCGACCTCCTCGC
The DNA here is from genome assembly GCA_965276635.1 of Acidimicrobiales bacterium. Classification (GTDB taxonomy): domain Bacteria; phylum Actinomycetota; class Acidimicrobiia; order Acidimicrobiales; family Palsa-688; genus CBDIBC01. Next base: position 536,889 of record CBDIBC010000004.1, read on the forward strand.
CGCCCTCCCCGCTCGTCGCCTCGACGCCGCCTTCACCGGCCTGGCCGGACCACCGCCACAAGGGGTGCTAGCCGAGGTGATCGCTGACGTCGCCCTGGTCGCCGCCGTCAACCCCGACCACCCCTTGGCCGCCAAGACGACGATCACCTTGGACAGCCTCGTCGCCTTCCCGCTCATCGCCCTAGCCGAAGGCACCGCCAGCCGCTCGGTCATCGACCAAGCCTGCGCCCGCCTCGGTGCCCAGCCCCAGGTCGCGTTCGAAGCCAGCGACCCCCACGTCCTCGCCCGTCTCGCCATCCACGGCCTCGGCGTCGCCGTCCTCCCCGAGCCGGTCGCCCACGCCCACCAAGCCGAGCTGCACCCCATCGCCATCACCCGACCGGCCATGCGCAGCCAACTCGCTCTCGCCTGGCCGGCCGACGGGCCGACCAGCCCCGCGGCCCGAGTCTTCGTCAACTACGCCAGAGCGGCTCTGGCCGACCCCAGCACGCCGCCCGGCGGATCAACTGGTACCCCCTGCTCGACCTCAACGAACGACGCCTCGTAGCGCAACCAGCCGAGCACTGGCGATCGGTCACCGCCATGCCGCAACTACTGGGCCTGTAGGCGCGCAAGCCCATTCCTAGGGACTGTCTCATAAACGGTGTAACTGGTTCTTCTCTTACGAGTGAATCTCGGTTACTTCGTTCCGACTATCATACGGTCTGGGAAGGCGATTGTAAAGGCATTCAACGCTCCTTTCCATCGATTCGACCAGCGTTGACGGCCTCTTCCGGTCGGGTCGAGACTCATCACGGCCAAGTACACACACTTGAGAGCAGCCTGCTCGTTCGGGAAATGACCCCGAGCCTTGACCGCCTTCCTGATCCTGGCGTTCACGCTCTCTATCGCGTTCGTGGTGTAAATCACCTGCCGCACTTCGGGGTCGAACGACAAGAACGGGACGAACTCGGCCCAGGCCGACTCCCACAGCTTGACGATGGCCGGATACTTCGCCTCCCATCGCCCGGCGAAGTCAGCCAGGCGCTCCAGGGCAGCCGCCTCGGTCACGGCGGTGTAGATGGGCTTGAGGTCCTTGGCCAGCTCGGGCCAGTCCCGGCGGCTGGCGTAGCGGAAGCTGTTGCGGATCAGATGCACGACGCAGGCCTGCACGATGGTCTTCGGCCACACCGAGGCCACCGCGTCGGGCAGCCCGGTCAGGCCGTCACAGACCAAGATGCACACGTCCTTGGTGCCCCGGTTCTTGATCTCGGTCAGCACGTGAGCCCAGTACTTGGCCCCCTCCCCGCCCTCGCCGGCCCACAAACCCAAGATGTCGCGCTCGCCGTCGACGGTGACCCCGATGGCCACATAGATCGGCCGGTTCGCCACCTGACCCTCACGAATCTTGACGTGGATGGCATCGACGAACATGACCGGGTAGACGGCGTCGAGGGGCCGGTTCTGCCACTCGACCATGGTCTCGAGCACCCCGTCGGTGATGCGCGTCACAGTTTCCTTGGACACCCTGGCCCCATAGATCTCCTCCAGATGGGCGGAGATCTCACCATGGGTCAGACCCTTGGCCGACAACGACAGCACCAGCTGGTCCACCCCGCCCAGGCGACGCTTACGCTTGGGCACCATCACCGGCTGGAACGACCCGTCCCGGTCGCGGGGCACGTCGATACTGACCGGGCCGATATCAGTGATCACCCTCTTGGTGCGGGTGCCGTTGCGGCTGTTACCCGAGTGATGCCCAGCTGGGTCGTAGGGCTCGTAGCCGACGTGCTCGGTCATCTCGCCCTCAAGCGCCGCCTCGAGTACACGCTTGGTCAAGTCCGCCAGCAGCCCACCCGGACCGACCAACCTCATGGCGTCGCCGTCAGCCCGGGCCAACAGCTCGGCCGCCAACTCCTCCGTGCCGATCTTCGCGGCCAGCGCCGAACCGGGCGAGGGCTCCATCACCACGGTCGAGTCGACCACGTCAATAACGTCTGTCACTGTCTCTCCTTCCGCCAGGCTGGGCCCGGCTACTGTAGGTAGACAGTTACACCGTTGTAGATACAGACCCGGCTTCACGAAGAACGAGCAAGCTTGAACGTCGAGGGAGTGGGAGAATACGGTTGTGGGCTCTCCGCAGACGTTGAGCGAAGGTGACCGGCGGACCGTTGCGCTGTGGGCGGCGGACTGCGCAGAGCGAGTGCTGGAGTTGTTCGAGGCCGAGGCACCGGGCGATACGGGAGCCCGTGAGGCGATCGCCCGGGCACGAGCGTTCGCCTGTGGCCAACTCAGCGCCGCTGAGGGGATCCGCCGCCGGTTCGGCAGTCGCGTCACCGCTGAGGTGAGCGCTGCTGCCATGGCCTCCGCCAGGGCGGCCGGACAGGCCGGAGCGGTCCCCCATATGGGCGCGCACGCCTTGGGCGCCGCCGCGTACGCCGCGAAGGCGGCTGGCCTGGCCGCACCCGACCGTCCGCAGGCCGTCGCCGAGGAAGTCCGGTGGCAGCTTGGCCACATGTCACAGACGGTCAGGGCTGCCCTGCGGCTGCTCCCGCCTGTTGGCGAGAACCCCGCCGGTCCCCTCGGTCCGGGGCTTCTCGAATCGGGCCTTCTCGGCGCGGTTATCAGTTGAGTCCCAGGGAGTGGTGTACGGGCGGGTGAGCTGAGGGGAGGGTCCCCCAGCGTCGACAGCCATCGCGTCAACCTCAAGGAGCAGTTCTCACACAACTACTTGAGGAGGATCACGATGACTGTCCCTTCCACTCTCGACGCTGGCGCCTGGTTTGGCAAGCACCTCGAGAGCGACGACGTCGACACCGATTTGCCGAGGGCGATGTTGCAGGCGTTCGCCGAGGCGTTGATGTCGGCGCAGGCGTCGTTGCAGTGCGGCGCCGGCTACGGGGAACGTTCCGACGAGCGGGAGAACTCCCGCAACGGTTACCGGCACCGCCCGTGGGACACCCGGGTGGGCACGATCGACCTGGCGGTCCCGAAGGTGCGCTCGGGGGTGTACTCGCCGGAGTTCCTGCTCGCCCCTCGCCGCCGGGCCGAACAAGCGCTGGTGGCGGTGGTGTGCCAGGCGTACGTGGAGGGCGTGTCCACCCGGCGCGTCGATGACCTGGTCAAGGCCATGGGCATCGAGGGCCTGTCCCGTTCGGAGGTGAGCCGCATGGCCGGCGAGCTCGACGGCGTGGTCGAGCAGTTCCGCAACCGGCCCCTCGACACCGGCCCCTACCGCTACGTGTGGGTCGACGCTCTCACCCAGCGGGTCCGCGAGGGCGGCCGGGTGGTCAACGTCTGCGCGGTGATCGCCACCGCCGCGAACGCCGAGGGGCGCCGGGAGATCATCGGGTTCGACATCGTCACCACCGAGGACACCGCCAGCTGGACCGAGTTCCTGCGCAGCCTTGTCGCCCGGGGTCTGTCAGGGGTGGAGCTGGTGATCTCCGACGCGCACGGCGGCATCAAGGCAGCGATCGCCCAGGTCCTCTCTGACGCCTCTTGGCAGCGGTGCCGGACCCATTTCATGGCCAACCTCGCTTCCCGGCTGCCCAAGGGGAACTGGCCGATGGTGGCCACGCTGGTGCGCTCGATCTTCGAGCAACCCGACCGTGACACCACCTGGTCCCAGCTCGGCGACGTCATCGACCGGCTCACCACCGCCGGGTTCGTCGACGCCGCCACCTTCGTGCTCGACGCCGCCGACGACATCTTGGCGTTCGCCGCCTTCCCGACCGAGCACTGGCCCAAGATCCGTTCCAACAACCCCCAGGAGCGGCTCAACAAAGAGATCCGCCGGCGCACCGACGTGGTCGGGATCTTCCCGAACCGGCGGGCGGTGATCCGCCTGGTCGGGGCCATCCTGGCCGAGCAGACCGACGAGTGGGCGATCGCCAAACGCTACATGAGCGTCGAGTCCCTCAAAACTGTCGCCAGCCATGAGCTCAGCCCGGCCGACCCCCGCCCCGCCATGGACGCCGCCGCTGGCTGACAACCACATCGCAATCCCACCAAAACGTCAAGCGGTCGTTGCATTCCTAACCGCCGCCGACCATACGCCCACGCCTATCCGTCAATCGGGCTTCACCAACAATGTCCTTTACAACCGTCCCCCAACTTGATATGTTGCACAAAACGAGCTGATCACCAACCCAATCAGCTCAGGTTGATGCGAGAACCGTCGGAAACCGACAGCTCGTACACCACCAGATGGGACTCAACCCGGTTATCCGTGATCTTCAATCTAGCTTGGACGACGCCGAACGCGCCCTTCCTCCGTTGCACTGATCGATCCCTCAGAGGTGACGTAGGCGTAGTCGACGTGCGCCCTACCCTGCTCAGGTGGACGCGGTGGTGCGGATGGTCGAGGCTGAGGACGAGCCCAGGATCGCTTCAATAGAGGCGGCTGCTGACCAGCTGCTGATCGAGCGGTTCGGGCCGGACCCGTTCACTGACGTGCCTCCAGGAAGGGATCGAATCGCCGACCCTGGGTTCCTCCTCGTTGTGAGTCGACCATGCGTTGGTTTCGCTCACGTGCTCGAGGAGCAGGGGAAAGCTCACCTCCAACAGCTGGCGGTAGACCCGGCTCACGGCAGGCACGGTCTCGGGACAGCGCTAGTCGATGCCTGCTGCGAACAGGCCCGGTTGCGGGGCTACCGTCACCTGAGTCTGACAACCTTCCGTGACGTGCCCTTCAACGCGCCCGTGGTACGCGCGTCTCGGCTTCGCCGTCATCGATGACCCGGTGGGCGTCGTCGCCCGGCATGCGCAACAGGGGCGGCCCTACGGCCGGCTGGCCCCTCGGGTCGCTATGAGCCGGTCCGCTGACCGCCCCTGCGATGCGTTCAGAGAAGCATCACCGGTGGTCAGTAGAGGATGGCTCTGCAGGCGGCACCAAGACCTGGGAGCTGCCTGTCCTGCAAGGGTCTTGGCCCACGGGCCGAAGTGAGTCGCTGTCCGATCGCCGCTCGTCTGGCGGTTTCAGTCTTGGCATCCTGTTCGGGTGCTGGCCTACGTCTTCGTTCATCAACCGGCTGAAGGGGTGGACCCGGCGCTGTACGGCGATCGCTTGGCGGTGTTCCACGCCTCGCTCCGTAACTCCTCGCCACCGGGTTTCGGTGGTTCGTGGGTGTGGCGGACCGAGATCGGCCCGTTCGGTGCGGCCTTCGAGGACTGGTACCTCGTCGACGGCTGGGCCGCCCTCGGGGCGCTGAACACCGCCGCCGTCACCGGTCCGAGGAAGGCGCCTCATGATGCGGTAGCCCTCTGGGCTGGGCATGGCGGGGGCCGTCTACGGGCTGGTGTCCGGGGCGCCGACCGTTGAAGCCCGGTTCCGAGCGCGGGTCGCCAAACCCGCTGGCGTCGCCTACCCGGCCTTCGAGGAGACCATATGTTCCCTGATGGGGCCAGAGGCCACGGTGTGGAAGCGTCAGATGGTCCTCGGACCCGACTCGGAGTTCCTCGTCAACACCCCAGCCGTCAACCTGCCCCGCAGCCTCTACGAGGATTCGATAGAGGTAGGCCGCCTGCACGTCGTTGACCGAGGCGCCTGGCGATGACCGCTCACCGTGCTCGCATGGCGGCCGACCGTCGGGGGTTGGCTTGCGATGACGCCACGGACCGAGAGATCCTCATGCGGACCAGATCGAGTCGAACGCTGCTTGGTCTAGTGGCAGCAGCCAGCAGGCGGCGATCTGTCGCTCTGCGGTGACGTCGTAGAGGCCAACGGTGGACCAGTGCCAGTCCTCGCCGCCGAGGCTGGCGGTGCCATCGGTGAGCGCAACAACCCGGTCGGCGGCGCCGACCAGGATGTCTTTGCGGTGCATCCGGAACGTGCCCCGGGCGAGGTCTCGTCGCCGCCTGAAGTAGGCGAACACCTCGTCGAGGCCGTGGTAGGTGCCGGCGATGCGGTTGTCACCGGGGACGGTCCAGGCGATGTCGGGGGTGAGCAGTTCGGTGAGCGGGGCTGGGCTTCGAGAGGTGTTAGGTGGCGCGGACCGGTGTCGGGTGTTGTCGCCGCCCCCGTAGAACTGGTTCTGTGCCTCGTGTAGCCGGTCGAGAAGAGCCACGGCGTCGGTTCGCTCCATCAGGCCAGCCTGGCAAGTATTGGCCTGCTTCCAGCTGGCCACCGTGGCAGGCCGCCCAGAACGCGTCGCCAATCTGGTCCGCGTCTGGCTCAGCCGCCCCGCCGAAGTAGTCGCGTAGATGCTCCATCAGTCCGAGCGAGGCGTCGGCGAAGTAGTTGGTCTTCGCGCCGCGCTCGACCAGCCGGCGAGCGGCCTTCCATAGCCCGAACGCCGTGGCATCCGCCAGCGGAGTGCCCCGGCCGATCACCGCGCCCGGCGCTTCGATGTTCGCGCCGGCGTCCAACAGTGCATCGAGGAACGTCTAGGTCGCCGCTGCTTGCCGCCCAATGCAGCGGAGTTTCTTCGTGCGGGCCGCGGAATCGGGCGTTCACATCGGCACCGGCCTCGACGAGCGCGGCCACGGTGGCTGCCCCGTTCGGGAAGTGGCCCGGCCAGTTTGTCGCCACGTGCAGCAACGTGCGTGACATTCCTTCCGGCTCGTCGTCACCGAGCTTGGTGATGGCCAGATCTTCGTGCTCGCCCAGGAGCCGCCGCAGGGTGGGAACGTCCCCGGAATGTATGGCATCGACGGCCGCAACGGCCAAAGGATCTTCGGTACGGATGGTCGCCATATTGTCATCTCCAGGGAGTCCCAAGACGACCAGTATGTCTGGACAGGAGCCAGCAACGCTGCTCCGAAAGCCGATCCCCCACCGGTACCTCAGCGGAACCGGGCCTCTTATCAAGGCTCAAGCCTTCATCCTGGAGTCACCCAGCGTGGTGGCGGATGTACTCATCGAAGGCATCCCGGCCGACGTCGGCCAGGCGCCGGCCCTGGCCGGCGGCGATCTGTTCGAGCGCGTCACGGGTCCGTTCGGGGACCCGGAGCGTCATCTTGGGCGTGTGCTCGCGGGGCCCGGTGATCGAGGGGCGGCCACGGGCCCGGTAATGGTGGTCCATGGCGTCCTCGGCGATCTGCTCGGCGAGCTTGTTGGTCAGTCGCTGACCATCCGGCAGGTAGACCTCCTCGGTGTCGAGGTCGACGTCACGCCCGATGGGCGGCAACCCGTCGTTCCTGGGGCTCATGGTTCTCTCCTTCGGTAGCGGGTGGGCATGACGTGGATGACGAGCCAGCAGTCGGGCCGGTCGATAGCCACGATCTCCAACTCCCGGCCCCGTTCGTCCTCGCCAGTCCAGGTCCTACGCAGGACCCGGGTGGCGACGTGGGTGCTTTCGATCGGCTCTGTGGTGCTCATGACGTAGCGGGCGCTGGCCCGACCGACCCGGTGTTTCCGGCTGACCCGGGTGAACTGGACCGGCTTCACCGATCTATTATGCCGGACACAAATGCAGAGTCAAGGGGGGCGCTCAGCGGCGGCGGCACGTCCCATTGGCCGATCCGCTTGTGCAACGGCAGAACCTCGGGACTGGAGCTTGCTCCAGGCGCCGAAAGGACGATGGGCCATCAGCCCATCGTTTTCGCTACCCGCTGCTAACGTCGGGCTGGCGCGTGAGGGCGCCGCCGGGTTCGCGGGCAGGACCGAGTCCACCTCTCTTGTGACATCTTCGGTAGTGGTGACGATCTCCTCTGCCTGGCACGCGAACCGCCGGCACACCAAGGAGACGTCATGGCTGACCTACCCGCACGCGCTGACCTCGACCAGCTCCGCCGGCAGGCGAAAGAGCTGCTCCGGGCGGCCAGATCTGGTGACCCTGCAGCGACGACGCGGGTGGCCCGTTTCTCGGAACGTCTGAGTCTCGATTCTGCCCAGGTGGCGGTGGCCCGCGACTACGGGTTCGCCAGCTGGGCCAAGCTCAAGACCGAGATCGACCGGCGTGCGGTTCTCGACAGCGTCGACGCCACCCGGCTGCGCGCCCTTCTCGCGGCGCATCCCGAACTGGTCACCGAGCCGATGCTGCACTGGTGCGACCATCCCGGGGGGCCGAGCCCGCTCAGCTACGTGGCCATGCTGCGCTACGACACGGGCAACGGAGTCTGGAGGGACGTGCCCGGCTCCGGAGCGGTAGCCCGAGCCCTGCTCGACACCGGCGCATCCCCCGACGGTGATCCCGGAGACGACGAGACCCCGTTGATGACTGCCGCGAGCTATGGCGACGCTGAGGTGGCCCAGGCGCTCATTGACGCCGGCGCGAACCTCGGCGCCACCGCTTCAGCCGACGCCGGCGGCGTTCCCCGCGGTACCGCCCTCCGCCACGCCGCGGTCTTCAACATGACCGATGTTGCCGAGGTCCTCATGGCGGCCGGGGCCACTGACCTCGTCCAGGCCGCGGCGGCAGGTGACCTCACCGGTACCCTGAGCGCCGACACACCAGAACCGGACCGGGTCGCTGCCTTGAGGATGGCCGCCGATCGTGGGCAGTTGCACGTCATCGACCAGCTCCTCGCTGCGGCGACGCCCGTGGACGGAGTTGATCGCGACGGTTCCACTGCCCTGCACGCGGCCGCGTACAGCGGCCGGGTCGACAGCGTCCGGCACCTCCTCTCTGCCGGGGCCGACCCAAACCGCCACGACACCAGGTTCGACGGCGCCCCTCTCGGTTGGTGTCGGCACCAGCGAGAAGAGGTCGGACCGGGACACGGCCACGATGCGGTCGACGAGGTACTCTCGCCGCTCACGCGACCCCAGCCGTAGCGGCGAGCTACCAGTCCCGCAAGCGGAACCCCATCCGGGCGCCGCGGCCAAGAGTTCGAGGGGAACAGGTGTTTCGCCGGTTGGGGATCCTCCTCCGCACACGGATGCTCGTCTGTCAAGCTGGCAGATGTGCTTCGTGAGGGCCCTTTCTGGGACGCGGTCGAGGGCAGGGCGCCGCTCCCGGCGGCTGCGGTCACGCTCGGGTGGGAACTGGTCTCGGCCAACCCGGAGGACGGAACGATCGAGATCGCCTTCACGGCCACCGAAGCCTTCGTCAACCCGGCCGGGGTCGTCCAGGGCGGCTTTCTAGCGGCCATGCTCGACGACACCCTTGGCCCGGCGCTGGTTGCCGGGCTTGACCCGGGCGACTTCGCCCCGACGACGGACCTGCACGTGCAGTTCCTCCGCCCGGCCCATCCGGGCCGCCTGGTCGGACGAGGTCGTGTCGTGCGACGGACGCGAGACGTCGGCTTCCTCGCCGGGGAACTCGTTGACGAGCAGGGTGCGGTAGTGGCCGTGGCCACATCGACGGTCCAGATCCGAAGCCAGATGCTCCGACGCCCAGCAGCGAAGGAATGAACCGGAAACTCAGGCCGGCTCCCGCCGATGCGCGGCGGTGAAGCGGGCTCTGGCCGTGGCCCCGCTCAGGCGCGGCTGATGGTTGACCGGGATGGTGACGCCTTGGCGCACTCGCCGATCGCCCAGCAGACGGAGGTCCTCGAGGCGATAATCCGCTCCAACCCCGTCGTCTGCCGCTTACTCGATCAGCTGCCCGAGCTGGGGCTCCCGTCGTGGTACCTGGGTGCCGGCGGCGTCGCCCAGACCGTGTGGAACCACCTGCACGGCTTCGCCCCGACGCAGGGCATCGACGACTACGACATCGTCTACTTCGACCCCGCCGACCTCACCGAGGCCAGCGAGAGGACCGTCGAAGCCAAGGTGGCCGCTCTCACCGCGGCCGGCGACGGGAAGGTCGACGTCACCAACGAGGCCCGAGTGCACATCTGGTACGAGCAGCGCTTCGGTCGCCCCATCGACCCGTATCGCTCCGCTGAGCAGGCCATCGCCACGTGGCCGACAACGGCAACCAGCGTCGGTGTCCGATCCGACCCCGGTGGCTTCACGGTGTGCGCCCCGTTCGGTCTCGCCGACCTCTTCGAGATGGTGGTGCGCCCCAACACCACTCTCGTCCCCCGAGCCGTCTACGAGGCCAAGGTTGAGCGGTGGCGCCGAGTTGGCCGCGCCTCACCGTGCTGCCCTGGCCGTAGTTCACCCGTTTGTCCTACTCAACGGGTGTCAGTCGGGGATCGGCCACTGGGACACCGGTCCCAGCATGCTCCGCGCCCTACCGTGGTAGGTCACACCGTGGTAGTATGGAATATATGAAGGTTGACAAGCTGAGCGTTTCATTCGAGCCAGAACTCGGCGACGCCGTACGAGCTGCTGCTCGACAGCAGGGCGCCGGCCTCTCGCGGTGGCTGGCGGACGCGGCAGCAGCCAAGCTTCGCAGCGAAGCTCTGGCTGAGTTCCTCGACGCTTGGGAAGCCAAGCACGGGTCGCTGACGGCCGACGAATTGGCCACTGCCGCAGCTGAGCTGGCGCTGCCGTCGCCTGCCACCACCGAACCGGCGGCGTGAGCGCACTTGTGCTCGACGCCGGCGCGTTCGTGGCCGTGGATCGCGGAGATCGAGCGATGATGGCGCGCCTACGTGTGGCTCAGAACGCCGGGCTGGAGCTACGCACCACTGGCGTCGTGGTCACCCAGGTGTGGCGCGACCCGGCCGGACGACAGGCGAACCTTGCCCACCTGCTCAAGTCCGTCGACATCAAGGCCGTCGACGACCACCTGGGCCGACAGGCGGGCGTCCTGCTCGGTCGGGCCGGCATGACCGACGCTGCAGACGCGAGCGTGGTGGCCGTGGCCGCAACAGGAGATCGCGTCCTGACCAGCGACCCCGGTGACATCCGCCCGCTCGTCGTGGCCTCCGGCCGGTCGATACCCGTCATCCCGTGCTGAGCAGAGCGTCCGCAGATCGATCCTCGACGCACCACCACCGAGGCCATAGGCCACGATGTGGTGGTGGAAGTGATCTTGCACGACGATGACCTTCTTCACCGCCTGGCGGCCGGCGATGCGGTGCGATGGTCGGGCGAGGCCGTCGATGCCCACCATTGCGGCGAGCTGGTGGCGCCGCCCCGGGCTCACGCGGACTTTGGCGACGCCGGCTTGGCCTTCACGGCCGGACGGCTGCGTGGCTCGTGGTTCGGGTACCGCTCCTACGACACCTTCCCGTCCGAGCCCGGTGCCCAGGTCGTCGTCGTCCACGACGAGGCGTCGGGGCGGGTACGGGCGATCGCCATCGGCAACGAGCTCGGCCTTCGGCGCACCGGGGCCATCGGAGCGGTAGCCGCCGACGCCCTCGCTCCCTCCCATGCCGGCGTAGTCGCCATCATCGGCTCCGGCACCCAGGCCTACACCCAACTGTGGGCGCTCGCCGCCGTTCGGGACCTGCGCGAAGTCCGGGTGTACTCCAGGGACCCGGCCCGCCGGGCGGCGTTCGCCGAGCGGGTGGCTCCTCTGGTGGAAGGTTCTTGTCGCCCTGCTCCACACGCCCGAGCCGCTATCGAGGGGGCGCAGATCGTGATCCTCGCCACCAACAGCTCCACGCCCGTGATCGACGCCGCCTGGATTGGACCAGGAACCTACGTCACCACGCTCGGACCCAAGCAGCAAGGTCGGGCAGAGTTCGGCCCCGATCTCCCCGAAGCCGCCTCCCTGCTCGTCACCGACTCCCCCGAGCAGATCGCCGCCTACCACCCGCCCAACGTCCTCGTCGGGACCCCCCACCAGGAGCGGCTCGTGTCGCTCGGAGCGGTCCGCGCCGGCCAGGTGGCGCCAGCGCCGCCCGAAGGCATCTCGCTGTTCCTCTCGGTCGGCCTCGCCGGCACCGAAGCCTTCCTGCTTGATCGCATGGTCTCGAGCACCGCCGAGGTGCGCCAGTAGCCGATCGCCAAGCGGAACACTGGTACCGGTAGCGTCGGGGAGGTGCCAATCCGGTGGTTGACGGCGTCGCTCGATGTCCCCGTGGACCGCTTCGAGCCGGAATGCCGCTTTTGGGAGGCGGTCACGGCGACCGAGAGCTCACCTGGGCCGGAGGTGGAGTCCACGATTCTGGTTCCGGGCACTGGCGACGCCTACCTGTGGATGCAACGCGCTACCACTGGGCCTGGCGGGTGCCACCTCGATGTCCACACCGACGACCTCGCCGGCCTGGCCGAGAACGTTGTCGGCCTCGGCGGTCGCGTAGAGCACCAGGTCCCCGGGGCCCTCGTGGCGCGCTCGCCGGCGGGGCTGCCCTTCCGCGTCGTCGCTTGGCACGGTGAGCAGCGCCGACCCCTGCCGCAGGCGTGGCCCGAAGGGCAGCGCAGCCTGGTCGACCAGCTCTGCATCGACATTTCGCCGGACGCGTTCGGCGGCGAGTGCGACTTCTGGGCCGAGCTCACCGGATGGGAGCATCGGGCTGGCGGCCCGGGGTTCCGCTACCTGCCTCGCCCGGCCGGGATGCCGCTGCGCCTGCTCCTGCAGCGCCTCGACGACCCTCGGGCGGGCTCGGCCCGGTCGCACCTCGACCTGGCCTGTAGCGATGTGGCCGGCGAGTGCCGGCGGCATGAGGCGCTGGGGGCAACCGTGGCGTACGAGGGGCGGGTCTGGACGACCCTGCACGACCCGGCTGGCCTCGTGTACTGCATCACCCGCCGGGACCCTGACACCGGCACCCTCTGATCGGTCCCACCCGACGATCGATGACCGGGTCCTACTGCGGTGAGCGGACATCTGGGTCACGCCGTTCAGACCAGTTGGAGGGCGAGGTTCGCGGCTGCGCGGTAGGCGTCGAGGCTCACGGCCGAGGCACCAGCCTCCGCGACGACGCAGTCGGTGACCGCTCGGTAGATCACGGCGCGCAGAAGATGCTGAGGGAGCTGGTGCTTGCGGGGATCGTCGAGGTCCTCGAGCAGCCGGTCGATCAAGCCGGCGTGGGCGCCTTCGAAGACCAACGCGTCCACCGCGACGATCGCCGTGGCGAACAGCGGCGGCCGCCAGTAGGGGGACAGGTCGATCACCAGCGGGGGAAGCCCGTCTTCGAACAATACGTTGCCGGTCAGGTCCCCGTGGACAAGCTGAGATTGGACCTCGACTGGTTCGAGTGCCCTGATCAGCGCATCGAGCGGCGCGGTACCGGCCCATCTCGTGACGGGAAGCTCACCCCAGGCGACCTTGTCAGCGAGCGCCCAAGGGTCGGTGCGGGATCGCAGGAAACCCGGCTCTGGTTCACCGGCGACGGCTTCGTGGAAGCGGCGGCCGACGTCGATGACCTCCAGCCAACGGCCTGGCCTGTGATCACCCAGCTCGAACCGCCAGGCGGTCCACCCATCTACGACGAGCGATCCGTCGACGGAAGCCAGCGGGACCGACACCCGGAACTCGCCCTCACCGTCGAGCCTCACGAGCAGATCCCGTTGCCAGCCCAACGCGGCAGCACTCATGTCGAGAGGCTTGAAGACCGCCGCACCGGCACGCCACGCCGTCCCCTGACCGCCCGGCAAGGCAACCGCAGGACCGTCCGAGATGAACGCGGCCAGCACCGACTCTGGCGGCGGGACACGATGCGACGTCACGCTCACCGGTCCAGATTCCCACACGCAGGGCCCGCCAAGAGGAACCTTGTACAGGCCCCCACCCGGGGCAGAGCGACCAAACGTACGTGAGTGTCGCAGGGGGAACCCCTCACGGGAACGGCCCAGGTCAGAGGGGGTGGCCGCCAGAGGGTGTCCCGTAAGCCTGTCCCGCATTAATGCCCGCTGACGGGGGGCTAACCGCTACAGGGTTTGGAGCGTTCAGCGGAGCGGCGCGGAGGTACTGGTAGACCGTCTCGCGGCTGACGCCGAGTTGCCGGGCGAGGGTCGCCTTGGGCACACCGTCGCCCGCCCGACGTCGCAGCTCGGCCACCTGGTCGTCGTTCAACGACCGCCGCCGTCCTCGGTAGGCGCCTCGGGCCTTGGCCAGGGCGATGCCCTCGCGCTAGCGTTCCCGGATCAGGGACCGCTCGAACTCGGCGAAGGCGCCCATGACCGACAGCAGCAGGGTTGCCATGGCGTTGTCGTCGCCGGTGAAGCTCAACTGCTCCTTGACGAAGTCGACCTGGACGCCCTTGCCGGTCAGCTTGCGCACGATCTGGCGTAGGTCGTCGAGGTTGCGGGCGAGGCGGTCCATGGAGTGCACGATCACGGTGTCGCCGTCGCGGACGAAGCCGACCATGGCCTCGAGCTGCGGCCGGTGGACGTCTTTGCCCGACGCCTTGTCGGTGAAGGTGCGATCGAGGGCGATGCCGTCGAGCTGGCGCTCAACGCGTTGGTCGATGGCGCTCACCCGGAGGTAGCCGACTCGCTGCCCAGCCATTACCGTCCCCTCTCAACCCTCGGGATGTCCGGTTGAACTCTAAGACTCTCCGAGCAATGTGTCAATCAATGTGAGTCGGGAGTTACCCTGACGGTCCGGGTCGCAAGACCCTGACGTCAGGTTGGGGTGTACCCCAAACCCACACGTCGGGTGAGCCCTGAGGTCCTCGTCGGGCACCTCAGCCGTCCTCGTGGTCGGCGGTCCTGGGGTCCCCAGCGGCCGTAGTGTTGCCGGTGGCCTGGGGAATGAGTAGTGGCCGTGGAAGTTGATGTGCTCGTAGCCGAGCGGCGAGAGCCGGGCCATGTCCTCGTCGTGCACGGGATGCCCGCTGCTCCGAAGCTGGCGGACGGCGGCATCGAGGTACCTCGTGTTCCACAGGGTGACCATGTTGACGACCAGGCCCAGGGCGGACAGCTGGTCCTCCTGGCCTTCCCGGTAGCGACAGCGTTGGCGGATCTCGCCTTTCTGGCCGAAGCACAGCTTGCGGGCCAGGGAGTGGCGGCCCTCGCCGACGTTGAGGCGGACGCCGACCGCTCGGCGGTAGTCGGCGTCGTCGATCCAGGCCAGCAGGTGCAGGGTCTTGGCGATGCGTCCGTACTCGGCGAGCGCACGGCCCAGGCTGGTCGGCCGGCCGTCGCCCTGGGTGACCCGCATCACCTCGGAGGCCTTGACCTTGTGCGCCAGCAGGGATCCGGCCAGGCGCAGCATGTCGGGTCAGTTGTCTTCGATGAGGCCCAGGTTGATCCGGTGGCGGGCGACGGGGTTGAGCGGCCCGTAGTCCGCGGCCGGGTCTATGCGCCACCACCGCTGGTCGGGCAGCCCGGCCAGGCGGGGTGAGAACTGGAACCCGAGGAGGCGGAACAGGCCGAAGACCTGATCGGAGTAGCTGGCGGTGTCGGTGACGACCTGCTCGGGGCGGGGACCGGCATCGATGTCGAGCAGAGCGTCAAGGATGAACAGGCTGTCGCGCACGGTGCCTGGCACCACGACGGCGCCGAGACCCATCACCTGGTCGCTGACGACGTTCAACCAGGTGATGCCCCGTCCCCGGCCGAAGTAGCGGGGATTCGGGCCGGCGTTGACGGTGGCCACGGGGACCACGAAACGCATCCCGTCGACCGAGGCGACCAGGCCGCCGCCGAGCGTCTGGGCCAACTCGATGGTCGCTTGGTGCTCGATCAGGGTGGCGTTGGCGGCCCGGTGGGTCTCGGCCCGCACGTAGTTCTGGTCGACATTGGACAACCGGCGTCGAGTCAACGCGGGATGGCCACGGTTGATGACCGGGGTGTAGCCGAGGTTGCAGGCCTCGGCCACCAGACAGGCCGCCACCGACAAGGCCAGGTCGTCCATCCGGGCGTTCGCCTCGGACAGGTGGGTGTAGGCGTCGAGGCAGCCGGTCCAGGCGTGGACCTCCAAGATCAGCTCTGGAAGATCGACCCTGGGCATCATGGCGGTCGACCAGGCCCCGCATCTCCACCAAGGAAGCCGGTTCGTCCTGGGCCGCCAGCTTGCCGACATGCACGTGGGCGTCGTCGATCGTGACCGGCTCGTTGGCCGGAAGCCGAGCCGATACTCCCCGGTAGGCGTCATCGAGCTCACGTGTGACGCTGGCCAAGTGATCCCCCGGTTCGGCCGGTAGCTGGAGGGCTGCCAGCACCGTGGGCTGCTCGGCCGCCCACTCGTCGTTGTCGAGCAGGCGGGCCCGGGGGTCTCCCCATCGCCCGTCGCCGACGACGAACACGTCCCGTCGCCGCAGCGCCCGGTGCAGGGTTTCGGCCACCGCCAGCGTGTACGCCCGCCAATCGACCAGCCCGGCTTCGAGGTCGGCGCCCTGAAGGACGAGGCGTCGCCACGAGCCTGCCAGCAGCGTGTCGTCGATCTCAGCGGCCGTCACCTTTTTGCGGCCGAACAGCTCGGGCAGGGCCCGGACCGCGGCCAAGACCCGCCGGCCCGGTTCGGTAGCCCGCAGCGGGAGGGTGTCGACCAGGGCCGGCCAGAAGGAGCGCACTGTGGTGAAGCGCTTGATCAGCTCGGCCCGCTTCGCCCCGTCATCGTCCTCGTCTCCTACTGCCAGCTCGCGCACCGTGTCCACTGCCGCCGCCAGGTGGTCACGGTTCACGACGGTTTCGATCGCCGCCCACGCCTGGACCACGCTCAGGTCGGTATCGGCCGGCAAGTCCATGAAGACCTGCATGCCGGCAGCCACTCGGGCGGCGGCCGGGGACAGGCGGCGCAAGGTGGCCAGACGTTGCTTGACCGACACCCGCTCCGCGGTTGCCTCGATCTGGTGGCGTACAACAGGTCGAACACGTCGAGCACCTAATCGGCGGCCTGGGTCTCGAGGTGGCCGACCGTGGCCAGCAACGTCGCGGTGCGGCGGGTCACGGTCATCTGGCGCAGCGCTGGGGCGTGAGCGACCATCCCGTAGCGGGCCAGCGCGGCCAGACGACCAGCCGGGACCGCCGAGACGTCCACCCCGCCGGTCCCCACCGCTCGCACAGTCGAGAACCGCTCCAAGGCACGGACCATCTCCGCCGCGGACAGCCGAACCGGACCTGTTCGCAGGCGCTCCAGCTCCGAACGCCGCCCACCTTCGGGCACCGTCAGCAGGCCGTCGAGGCGCCGGCGTAGCTCGTCGCCGGCCAGCTCGTAGAGCGTCGACCACAACTGTTCGCTGGTCCTGGCCCGCACCTCGGCCACCAGGCGGGCCATGGTCGTCACCCCCGGCAGCAACACTTTGCACTCCACGCACCACGCCGTCGCCCGGTCGAACAGCGCCCTCGGGCCCTCATTCGACAACCACGCCCTCGCCTCGATGAACTCCCGAAGCTCGCCGACCCGCTCGGCGAAGTCGCCATAGCCGTACTCCCCGCGGATGTCCACCTGGTGCTCGTGAACGGTCATCGGCCGAGACCCGTACCTGCGTCGGGTCCCCCACGAAACGGCCATACGCAGCGGCCTGCTCATCAGAGAGGAACTCCACCGGCACCGACGATCACCGTAGCCAGCACGCCTACGACCCGCCCAAGGACCACCACCGGGGTCCAGCCGAGCGGGGGCCTACCGCTAAATTTCGTTCCGATCCTGGTCAGACCCCTAACTCCCTCCCTGAAGGGCGCCCGGAGCCCCTCCAGCAGCACGCGCCCGGCGTCGGTAGATGGCCAATCGACTGCTCCCACGACCCACGTGCCCGCCGGCAAGACGAGATCCAGAGGCAGGGCTCCGAAGAACGCCACCACGTCGGAGACGGTGAGCAGAACCCTCCTGGCGCGCCACAGCCTCCGCTGCTGAGCGGTCGGCGGCGTAAATCACCCCGGGGATGTGTCCGAGGAGCTGGAGCAGGAACGCCCACACCACTTCCATCGGCGCCCCCGTCGCTCATGCTGGCGGTGGTGGCGGCGCCACATCGTGGTGGGCCAGCATCGCGTCGACCTTGGCGTGGAGGTGGGCGATCTCCCGCCGGTGCTCCCGACCCTTCCTGATCAGGTGGACGGTGCCACCGGCCGCAATGCAGGCACCGATGTCGGACGTGGTGTTCTCGTAGTTGCCGCCAATCAGCTCGGCCTTGTCGGATACGGCGACGCCGACGACGGGCAGGACGACGATGTAGACACCGAGGCCGAAGAGCAGCACGACGTGGATCTTCGACGAGAGGATGCGGGGGACGGCATTGAGCGCTCGGACGAACGGGTTGGGATGCGAGTCCTGCGTACCGATCACCGTGGAGTCGGGATCTCCGACATGGTTGATCTGGGCCATCGATGCCTCCAGGTGTGTGACAAGGGCTCCCAGTCTCCTCGTTGGAGCCTCGAGGTCCTGGTACGCCCAGGCGACAATGCGTTTGGGGAGCACGGTTGATGATCGAGGCCTCGGATCGCGCCATCCGCTCATCGGGTTCATCGAGATTGCCGGCGAACCCGGTGTTGTACACGGGGAGGAGGCGACCGGCCGCGAACCCGAAACAGCCCGCGTCGGCGTACGACAGCGGCACCATCAGCGGAACATTCGCCCAACCACACCTCCCTTGGGGTGGAGCGCCGGGTTGAAGCGGTGCACTTCGGCTCCCACACGCAGTGTCGAGCAGTTCTCGGCCAGCCCGCCGATGGCCCCGGGTGCCTGCTCATGGCGCCGGGATGACGGCGGACGTACACCGAGGTGAACGCCGGACGAACACTGCTCGTAGGGATTGACCCTGCGGCCGCCGGCACCGACCATGAGTGGGCGCCCTCCCTCCTGAGGGCGCCGGTGCTCCGTCAGGGCACCATGAGGGCCGCTACCGTCTTCCCCCGTTCGGCGGCGGCCCGTAGCCCGGCCCCTTCACGCGGGCCGGGCTGCCGCGTTCGGCGCCTGTTGCTCGGCTTCGGGTCGCCCGACGGCGGCGCCCGTCGGTTGTCGGCGTTTCATGCACCTTGTATGTTTTGTGGTGACAGGGACAACGGAGGTTCGGATGAGACCGGCACAGGTCGTGGAAGCACTCTGCACGGCGATCACCGAGCGAGACGCCACGGGCGTGCGTTCGGTGCTCGATGACCAGGTGGTGTACCTGAACGTCGGCATGGCCCCAGCCGTCGGCGTCGACGCCGCGCTGGAGAGCGTCACGGCGCAGTGGGCGATGTTCCCCGACCAGTTCGACTTTGCCATCAGCCACATCGCGTCGGCCGGCGCCGTGGTCCTGACCGAGCGGGTGGACACCGTGGGGATGCCGGGGGCAGTGGCCCCTGTGCCGGTCATGGGTGCCTTCGAGGTCCGGGCCGGGAAGGTGGTGAGCTGGCGTGACTACTTCGATCCGGCGCTGGTCGGTCGGATGCTGGGAGGCGAGGACGTGACCGCAGTCGTCCCGTAGCCGCCGGGTCGACAGGAGGGGGAGGGACCAGTGCGGCCCGTAGCCCGTTGACCAGGTGGTCGAGTGATGTGCTGCTGGCTCGCCGCGCTGACTCGGTGTCGGCGTTGTTGGCAACGTAGAGCGCGACCTCGTCCACCGCGGCGAGAAGCATGTGGGCGAGGGGCTCGATCGGCTGCGCCGCGATGAGCCTGGCATCGACGGCGGCGGCCAGCACCCCGGCGATGGCGCCCAGCCCGTGCGCCGCCTCCCGCTCCCGCCATTCGTCCCAGCCGAGGACCGAGGGACCGTCGATCAGCACCACTCGTTGGACGTCGGGGTCCCGGGCAGACGCGTCGAGGAAGACGTGGAGGCCTCGGCGGAGGATCTCGATCACATCACCACCGTCGCCGAGGGCTCCTGCGGTGCGAGTCGCCAGGTCGTCCTCGACCGCTTCGAACACCGCCCGGAAGATCTCCCGCTTGTCCGGGAAGTGATGGTAGAAGGCGCCGCGGGTGCCGACCCCGGCCGCGTCCACGATGTCCTGCGTGCCGACGGCGGCGTACCCCCGTTCGACAAAGAGCCGTCGTGCCGCGTGGACGAGGGCCTGGCGCGTCCGTACGCTGCGCTCCTGGGCGGGCTCTCGGACAGGGCACATGGTCCCAGGGATCCTACGACCCGGCTCGCATCCGCGCCCCGAGCGTCGATGATGCCGGGCAAACAGGGGAGTGGCCCGAGCCCACCGGCGGAACTGTGTTCACTTTGGTATCTCCTCGTGACACAAATCGCACACAATCCGGCGAGAACGATGAAGCTCCTCAGGCGGCGCCGGCGGCCACGAGGAGTCGGTGGATGTCGTTCGGACCCAGGGGAGTGGTGGTCACGTCGATGCCACACGGCGCCAGGGCGTCGCCCACCGCGTTGGCGACTGCGGCATGGGCACCGATGGCGCCGCCTTCCCCCATTCCCTTGAAGCCTCCCGGGTTGGTGGTGGAGGGCGTGTCGACGTGGGACACCTCGATACGCGGCACCTCGGTCATCGTCGGGAGCAGGTAGTCCACGAAGGTGGTGGTGAGCGGGTTGCCGGCGTCGTCGTAGACGAAATCCTCGAGCAGGACCCCGCCGAGCCCCTGGACCACCCCCCCGAAGATCTGGCCGTCGACAACGGTGGGGTTGATCATCCGACCGCAGTCCTCCGAGACGATGTAGCGCGTGACCGTCGGGATACATGTGTCCGGGTCGATCTCGACCACGCAGAGATGGGCGGCGTTGGACCAGGTGGGGAAGCGGGCTGGGCGGAAGCGGAGCGTGGCCTCCAGGCCGGGCGACAGCTCGGGGGGAAGCTCGTGCGCATCGCGGTAGGCGGCCCTGGCGACGTCACCCATGGACAGCGCCTTCGCCGGGGTGCCCCGGACGAAGACTCGCCCGGCGACGATGTCGAGGTCGGCCGGATCGGCCTCGAGCGTGTGGGCGGCGATGGCCAGCACCTTGTCGCGGACCTCGATGGTGGCGCCGCGAATGGCGCCGCCGGCGACGACCGCAGTCCGGCTGCCTCCGGTCCCCGGACCGTAGGGCGTGGACTGGGTGTCGGCTTGGACGACGCTGACGTCGTCGTAGTCCACGCCCAGCGTGTCGGCGACGATCTGGGCCATGGTCGTCTCGATGCTCTGCCCGTGCGACGTCGTCCCGAGGAAGGCCATGACATGGCCGCTCGTCTCGACGCGCACGGTGGCGCCCTCTGTCGCCAGCGCCGGCTGGTTCATCGACGTCGGCTCGACGTAGACGCTGACGCCGAGGCCGATCATGCGGCCTCGGGCCCGGGCCGCGGCCTGCTCGCGTCGGAAGGCCTCGTAGTCCAGGACGGCCAGGGCCTGCTCGAAGGTCTCGAGCGGCGTGATCTCCTCGAACTGGTTCCCCGACGGTGAGGTGAACGGCAGGTCCGCCGCCGACAGGAGGTTGCGTCGGCGTAGCTCCACCGGATCGACGCCGATCTGGCGGGCGGCGCTGTCGATGGCCATCTCCCGTGCCGTCGTCTCGAACATCCATGGCCCTCGATAGGCACCTTTGCCCATGGTGTTGGTCCAGACCGAGGCGCTGGAGAAGCCCATGCGGGGGATCTTGTAGGGACCGGGGAGCAGGCGCGGGTCGAGGACGCCCGGACACGGCGGGAAGGCCCCGACGTCGGCGACGTGATCGATGGTGATGGCCTGGATCGTCAGCTCGGCGTCGATCGCCATGCGCACCCGCCCGGTCTCGTTGCGCGAGTGGGAGGCCGACACCAGGTTCTCCCGGCGGTCCTCGATCCACTTGACCGGTGAGGCCAGCAACCGGGAGGCCAGGGCGACGGCGCACTCCTCCCGGAAGACGAACATCTTCTGACCGAAGCCGCCGCCGACGTCGCGAGCGGTCACCCGGATCTGGCTCTCGGGGACCTTCAGGTACCGCGAGAAGAAGTTGCGGGTCTCGTGGACGCTCTGGCACGAGCAGGTGATGTCGATCTCCTCGCGGCCCGCTGTCCACGACGCCACGATCCCCCTACCCTCCATCGGTACGGAGAGGTAGCGGTTCTGTTCGACGGTGCAGGCCACGACGTGGGCCACGCCCGCGAAGGAGTCGTCGAGGTCAGGGGAGAGGGAGGTGAACGGCACCTCGACCATGGCGTTGGAGGGGAACCCCCACGCGCCGTGCACCAGATGGTCGGTGTCGGCGGCGGCGACGTTGAAGTCGACCACCGCGTCGGACGGGTCGATGTCGACCTCGATGAGCTCTCCGGCGTCCTCCGCCAGATAGCGGCTCTCGGCCACCACCAAGGCGATGGGCTCGCCGACGTGGCGGACGTCGGTGCTGGCGAGCGGCGGGGGTACTTGCAGCTCCTCGCCCATCAGGGCGTGCCACGCCGGGCCGAAGCGGCCCTCGAGGTCGACAGCGGTGAAGACGGCGACGACGCCGGGTGCCCGGCGGGCCGCATCGACGTCGACGCCCAGCAGCGTGCCGCGAGCGACGTCGCTCCGCACGAAGGCGGCATGGAGCAGACCGGGAACCGAGACGTCGTCGACGTACAGCCCGTGGCCGGTGACCAGGCGTCGATCTTCCTTTCGAGTGACCGACTGCCCGATGAACCGGGCTGCTGCGGTCGGGGCCACCGTGGTCATGGGCGCATCTCCTCGGGTCCGGTCGGGCCGGCGGCGGGCTCGGCGTGGTGGAGGTCGGCGTGGTGGAGGTCGGCGGCGGCCCGGCGCACGGCCCGGAGGATCCCCTGGTAGCCCGTGCACCGGCAGATGTTCCCCGACAGGCCGGTACGGATCTCGTCGTCGGTCGGTTCCGGATTGGCGTCGAGGAAGGAGGCGACCGACATCACGAAACCCGGTGTGCAGAACCCGCACTGCAAGCCGTGCTCGGCCTGGAAGGCGGCCTGCACGGGGTGGAGGTCGCCGTCGGCGGCGCCGGCCAGGCCTTCGATGGTCGTGATCTCGCTGCCGTCGACCTGGATGGCGAAGACGAGGCAGGCTCGGGTCGCTCGCCCGTCCAGGCGCACCGTGCACGCCCCGCACACACCGTGCTCGCAGCCGAGGTGGGTGCCCGTCAGTCGAAGGTCTTCCCGGAGGAAGTCGGCGAGGGTCTTGCGGGCTTCGACGGTGGCGTGGTGGCGGCGGCCATTGACGCGGACGGTCACCTCGCCGAAGGTCGACCCCACCGGGGCCGGGGTGAGCTCGAGATCAGTCACGGGCTGTGTCCCTGCTGGCGTCGGCCAAGGCACGGGTGACGGCACGGCGGACGACCGTGACGCCGATGCGGCTGCGGAGCGCCCCGGACGCGTGCAGGTCACCGGGCGGATCGAGGTCCTCGACCGCGGCCCGCCCGATGGCCTCGACATCGACGGCGGCGGCCGTCGCTCCCGTCAGCGCCGACTCGGCCGCCGTGGCCCGCATCGGGGTGCTGGCCAGGCCGAACAGCCCGATGGCGGCCCGGGCGATCGTCCCCTGGTCCACCTGGATGCCGACGGCAGCCCCGGCGAGGGCGAAGTCGCCCTCCCGGCGGGCCACCTCCTCGACGGCGAACCCGGCGCCCGGAGCCCACGCCGGGAAATGGGCGGCGACGAGCAGCTCGTCGGCCTCGAGGGTGGTCATCCACGTTCCGGCGAAGAAATCCGATGACGCCTGGCGGCGGGTGCCTCCCGGTCCGGCGATCTCCATCTCAGCGTCGAGGGCGACGGCCACTGCGGGGTACTCGGCCGCCGGATCGGCGTGGGCCAACGAGCCGCCCAGCGTGCCGCGGCTGCGGATCTGGAAGTGACCGATGTGCCGCGTCGCCTGGGCGAGCAGGGGTACCTGCGCGGCGAGCATCGTCGATCCCTCGATCTCGCACTGGCGGACCATGGCGCCGACGCGCATGCCTGTGGTCGTGCGTTCCATGGTGCCCAGCTGCGAGACCCGATTGACGTCGACGAGCGCCTCGAACCGGGTGAGGCGCAAGTTGAGCATCGGTACCAGGCTCTGGCCGCCGGCCAGGACCTTGGCATCGTCGAGGTCCGCCAGCAAGCCGGTGACCTCCTCGACCGTCGTCGGGGCGTGGTACAGAAATGGTGCCGGCTTCACGTTCCCCCTTCCTGTCGTTGGCTGCGGTCGACCGTCGCCGGTCCCGCCGCCGCTCCGGCGTCGATCTCCGAGCGCGCCACCCCGACCTGGCGTGGGTCGTACGGGATCACCGGCGGGCTGTCCCCGAACACGTCGAGCGTGTGGATGAACCGGTGCGTGCCGATCATGCGCCCGCAGGTGATCCCGAGGGCGACGATCTCGGCGGTAGAGAAGACCTCGGCGAGCGACGCGTAGGTGTCGTCGGCGATCGCATGGTGATCGCCGGCCAGCAGGTCGAGGAATCGAAGGGCGCGCCGCTCGCGTTCGGTCAGGTCGGATCGCAACGCCGGGTTGGCGATGCACGTGACGTCGTCGGCCGAGACCGTCTCGACCTTCCGGGAGGCCATGCAGGGCGCGCATCCGCCGAGCTGCGCGCTGCGGATCCGGAGCAGTTCGAGCAGCTTGGCGTCGAGGACGCTGCCGGGGAAGTTCGGGTGGCCGCCGCCGTCGCCTGACACCCGATCGGCGTAGGCGAGGATCTGCAAGGGCACCGGCGTGGTGTAGGCGCCCGACGCCAGCCCGGCCTCGAGCGGCGCCCGCACCGTCCGGTCGATCTCGTCCCACGGAATCGGCTCTATCCTCGGCATCGGCGGGTCCCCCAAGGCTCGTGTGTCCACTGGCGAAGCTAGCGCAGCTGCAGCCGTTGGATCCGCTCGTCTTCGAGCCCGGGGTCCGTCGGGATCAGCGGTCGCCGGCGAGACCGGGACGGAAGAAGGATGCCGCGCTCCGCCCGTCCACCGTCGCCCTTCGGCGGGCGAAGAGCCAGCGTTCGCCAACCCTCGTATACTCGTCGATGTACCGACCCCAGTGGTCGAGGCCGATCGCCGTCAAGACCTGGAAGTAACAGCGGCCCCTGGCGGTTGATGGGTCGACGATGTCGATCTGGTGGGTCCCGGTCATGTGGCGGATGTAGGCCGGCTGATCGGCCCCCGTGTCACGCTCCCGGACGCCGGTGAAGATGCGAAGGATCTCGTCGTGACCGGTGTAGGCACCGTGATCCAGCTCCATGACCGCATCGGGGGCGAAGAGCTCGAGCACGGCGGCAAAGCGTCCGGTGTCCCCGTTGGCGTTGTAGCGCGCCACCAGATCACGGATGGCCTCTCGCCCGGCCAGCTCCCAGGTTTCCATCATCGAGCTCCCAATCTCACCCGGCGGAGAGCCTCGGCCTCGTGGAGATCCCGGTCACTCGTCGGATGCCAACCGCCCCTTTGCCCAGCCGATTCTCGAGCGCTGGAGGGCGACGGCGGCTGTACGCCGCGCTTCTCGTGCCCCGCCAACCCTGATGGCGGGGCACGAGATTGATGTCAGGGCTGGCTTTCGGGTGTGGGTACCGGGGTGGCGGCGGGGTTGTCGTAGCCGTCGTGGGGGTCGGCCAGGTAGGGGAAGGCGGCTTGGAAGGCGCTGGGTTCGGGGCCGAGCCCGTCGGTGACTGAGGTCACGACTTTGTCGGGGGTGTAGGACTTGTCGACGAGGGGGATGGTGGCGCCGGCGACGGCTTGGAGCTCGATGGTGACGACGTCGTCCATGGGACGCCGGCCGTTGGGGAAGCCTTGAAGGTCGCCGCCCAGGAGGCCTTCTTTGTAGTTCGGGTTGGCCGAGGAAGGTATGGCCATGTTCAGGCGGAGCATCTCGGCTTGGACGCCGGTCCCGTTGTAGGTCTGGAAGGTAGGGGACACGACGCCGGCGGGGATGCCGGTGAGGAAGATGGCTTCGAGGTCGGCGCGTGGCTTGCTATAGCCGGCCAGGTTGGGGAACGCACCTGGGTAGAGGGCGGGAAGGAGCTTCTGCAGCTCGGGCGAGGCCACCGCCGGAGCGAACTGGCTGTCGTTGACCGGCGGCTGGCTGTTGAAGTAGTCCTTCTTGCTCATGGGCACGATCACCTCGTTGACCAGCGGGCTGCCCAGGCGGGACACCTGGACGAACGGGCCGGTCCCGGTGGTGACACCGGTGGTGGGATCGAACATCCGCACTTGCTGGCGGCTGGCGGTGGTGTAGACGCCGATCACCGCCAGAGGGGAGGTGGGGTCGGTGGGGGTGGACCCGTCCCGGGTCAGCTTGCTGATCGGCACCTGGATGGCGATGCTGTGCACGTTCTTGGAGGCCAGGGCGTTCACGCCGGGGGCGGCGGCGGTGGGGATGACATGGGCGTTTTGCAGGGGGCGCAGGTCGCCCAGGTCGAAGATGGAGCCCAAGTCCACGTAGAAGCCCTCGGCCCGCTGGCCGGCGAAGACGATCTCGCCGCTGGAGAGACGGTTGACGGCCATGGCCGACAGGTTGGCGTAGTTCGGCGTCGAGCGCGGCCCCACGTTGCACGGCGGGCACGGCAGGTTCTGGCCCAGCGACGTCGACCCGGTGGCATCGACCCGGGTGACCGTGTAGGTCTGGCGCCGGTTCCAGTTCGGGTCGGTCAACGACTTGATCGGGCCGGTGTTGTACAAGAACGTGTTCGGATTGGTGATAGTGGTGGTGAACCGGAACTGGAACGTCAGCCCCGGGTTCCCCGAACCGGTGTTGTCGATGTGGATCTCATAGAGGACATCGTCGCCGAACTCGAAGAAGTTCGGTCCGCCCGCCGGGTCCTGCACCGGCACATAGTTGGCCAAGATGGTGACAGTCCCGTTGTTCTCCGGGCTCACGAACGCATAGACGTCGGTGCTGTCGGCCACCGGGTCTTTGGAGATGGCAGGCGCTTCTTTATGTGACGACATGTCAGTTCACCTCACGAACGGTAGGGGCGGTAGCAATCGGGCAGCACAGGCTCACTGCGTCACCGCAATCAGCTGCCGGGTCAAGTCATGGCTTTGGAACTCGATCTTGCGGGTCCCCACGAACACCGCGATGGTGCCGCTCTTGGCGTCGACGACATGGGCGACCACGTTCTCGTTCGACTCGGCATGATCGTTGCTGCCGGTCCGCTTAGGGGCGCCGGCGGCGCTGGTGAACAGTGACGGCGACACGACCGAGGTGCCAACCACCGCCACCGAGCCGACAGCCGCGGCTCCAAGCGATGCGTTGCGCAGGAATCGACGCCGGGAGATGTCAGGCATGGTGTGCTCCTTTTGAGAAGAGGAAGAGATGGGCTCGGTCATCAGAAGAACGCGCCTCCCACGATCGGCTGGTTCAGCCTGACGGCGCCCTCAGAACCGCAGAACTGCGAGTCGCCGTAGTTGAACACGCCGCCGTCAGTGGCGAAGAGGGTGTAGCCCAGGCCCTGGAAGGTCCCGGACACACTGGTGACCGGCCGTCGCAACGGGATATTGCCGGCCGACCCGTAGAAACCGGAGCCGCCGTAGGTGAGCGCGGCGCCATCCGACGCGGTGAGCACATACCCGTTGCTGGTACGCGACGGGCTGATCGCCACCACCGGGGCATTCAACGCCACATTGCCGGCCGACCCATAAAACTTGGCGTCACCGAACGAGAACACCCCACCATCGGAAGCCACCAGCCAGTAGCCCCGACCGTTCTGAGTCGGCGCTATCCCCACGATCGGCTTGTTCAAATGCACATTCCCCAACGACCCATAGAACGCGGCGTCACCGAAGGAGAAGATGCCGCCATCCGACGCCACCAGCCAGTAGCCCAAACCGTCGGGCGTCGTGGCCATGGCCACCACCGGAGCGACCAGCGAACGGCCCCCCGTCGATCCCTCGAAAGGAGCATCGCCGAACGTGAACACCCCACCATCCGACGCCACCAAGCTGTAACCGCGACCGTCGAAACTGGGGGCCATCCCCACAATCGGCCGGTTCAACCGGACATTGCCCGTCGAACCATAAAACTTGGCCGTCCCAAACGTGAAAATGCCGCCATCCGACGCCACCTCCCAATACCCCTGCCCCGACGGACCAGTGCAGGTCGCACCAGCCGCCTGAACCACCGACGCCGCCGCACTGGACGCGGCGGTGGCCGGCTGGGCGGCCCCGACCCCGACCGAGCTGGCCAGCCCGGCGGTGGTCAGGGTGGCGAAGGTGACTGCGGTGGCCGCAGCAGCTCGCGTCGTCGTCCGGCCCGGCAATGGTCGCCTCCGGGTCTGTCGGTCGTGTGGACGAAGCCCCATCTGGTGCCTCCTCGGTCGTGGGTGGATCCGGCGCGACACGGTCAGCGGTCGCCGTAGCGACGTCGGCCGGCGGCACGAACATAGCGGTGAGGTCTATCAGTCGGCTCGAGCGCGGCCGACGCCTTGACGCGACAGGCCGACGACGGCGTGATCCCGGTCGTCCTCCATCCGTCCTCCCCAACGCGCATGGTTCGTCCTGTCCGGCAGGTAACCCGCGTGGTCCAGGCGGTGCACTCGAGCGAGTACAAATGCAAACCATAGCGGAATATCTGGCGGAATGCCAGCGGGCGGGTCGGGAACGTCCCGACCTGCTGTCAACTGGCAGTTACGGCCTCGGCCCGGACCGTCATCGAGCGCAGCTCCGGCCCGCCGTAGGTGGAGACCATGGCCACGTCCAGGGCGTCGCGACCGCGGGCTACCAGCGCCCGGCCGATCCGCGGCTGGTTGTTCCGCGGGTCGAAGGTCCACCACCGCCCGTCGAGGAACGCTTCCATCCAGGCGCAGAAGTCCATGGGGTCGGGGGTGGGGATGACGCCGATGTCGGGGAGGTAGCCGAACACGTAGCGGGCGGGGATGTTCAGGGCGCGGCAGAAGGTGACGGCCAGGTGGGCGAAGTCACGGCAGACGCCGGTGCGGTGGTTGAACACGTCGACGGCCGTGGCCAGGGGAGAGGCGGTCACGTAGGCGAAGTGCACCTCGGCGTGCACCCAGTCGCAGATGGCCTGGACGCGTCCCCAGCCGGGTGGGACGGACCCGAAGAGCCGCCACGCGTCATCGGCCAGCTCCTGGGCGGGGCAGAAGCGGCTGGGCAACGTGTAGAGGAGGACGGCGTCGGGCAGCAGCCCGGGCGCCACCTCGGCGGCATCGCGCTGCTCGGGATCGGCGGCATCGGGCACCTCGAGGAGGGCGGTGTAGCGGAGGGAGGTGTCGCCGGGAGGGAGGGTCGCCCGCCGGCAGACGTTCCCGTAGCTGTCCACGTAGCGCGACATGCCGAGCTGCGGCGCGTTCAGCCAACGCTCGTCGAGTGCCGCGACCCCGCCGTCGAGGCGCGGTTCGACCTGGATCACCGCATGGGTGTCCACCTCGGCCCGATAGACGAACTCGCACCCCACCTGTACTCGCATCGTCCGCCATGTTGGTCGATCCCGGTCGCTGGTGCGTCGGGCCGCGTGAAGGGTCCATGAACAACGACGGCCGGTTCGGCGATGGGCTCGGCTGCTGTCCTGGCCGCTCGGCGCCGGCGCAGGCGGATCCCGCGGTGGACCCCTAGGGAACAGGGGTGGGCTGGCCGGAGGCATGGTCGTCGGTGCCCGTGCGGCCTTGCGGGGATGACGTCACCAGGCGGGGGCGATCAGTCCGGGGCCAGGGATCGGCATGCATGTCCTCTTCTTCGGTGATGGCGGCGGGAGGCCGCGAACGCCGCTTGGCGGCGTACATGGCCTGGTCCGCTTCGTGGAGCAGGCCGCCCGCGGTCCGGTTGCCGCCGGCCGCGTGAGCCATGCCCACGCTGGCGGTGATGGCCAGGCGGAGGTTCGAGATCGCGAACGGCTTGGCCAACGCGATCGTCACCCGCCGCTCCAGCGCAGTCGCCTCCTCCGGCTCGACCAGATCCTCGCAGAGGACGACGAACTCGTCGCCAGCCAGGCGGCCGAGGAGGTCCCCGGGGCGGAGGAGCCTGGTCAGGCGGCTGGCCACCGCTACCAGGAGCTCGTCGCCGATACGGTGACCGTAGCGGTCGTTGATGGCCTTGAAGCGATCGAGGTCGACGAACAGGATGGTCACGGTCTTGCCAGGTCGCTCGCTCCGGAGCAGGGCACGGCTGAGGCCGTCGAGGAGGAGCACCCGGTTGGGGACGCCGGTGAGCGGATCGTGGAGCGAGTTGCGGCGAGCCACGGCTGCATCGGCGCGAAGCGCGCTGCGCTGGCGAGTGATGCAGACATAGGCGGCGGTGACGTCGGCCAGGATCTGCGCCGCCGCCATAGTGGCGACCGGCAGGGGTCCTGGGGTCGGCCGGTAGACCTCCAGGGCGCCGAGCACGGTGTCGCCATAGCGGAGCGGGAAGGCGAACGCACCGCCTGAACGCGGTTGGTCGACACGCCCGCCCCGCGCCGGGCGGGGAGCGTCCCGGAGGTCTGGTGCCGAGACCGCAGCATTCGTCCGGTAGGCGGCCAGGGCGAGGCCGTCGAGGCGGTCCACTGATTCCAACGCCGCGCCCGACGCCGCGCCGCAGGCTGGCCAGGACCCCTCGGCGGCCAAGACGGCTGCGGCCGAGGCAACGGCAAGCACCTCGACGGACCGGATCACCAGGTGGTGGAGGAGGCCCGAGACCGGGCTGTCGACTGCCAGCCGCGCGAAGTCGCCCAGGACGCCGACCAGATCTTTATTGCCACTATCCATTGCCCCATCCATCCTCGAGTCAACCGCGTGGTCCGGACGGATCTGCCCCATTTCTCAGGTCCCCGAGCATACCCCACGCGTCAGGGGGTTCGACCCCGACATCTGGCCCCTCGGGCGTACTGTTCCGGGGCTGCCGCCTCCAGAGGGCAGCAGGATCTCAGCGGTGAAAGGGGGCGAAGGCAGAGGCGCTGAGCGACTTTTCGGCGGTGCGGGCGGCCACGTCCGACAGCCGGAGGTTGTTGCTGCGGGCATAGGTGCGCAGGAGCCGGAAGGCGTCCTCCATGTCGGTGCGGAGCGACTCGGAGATGATGCCCTTGGCCTGCTCGATGACGATCCGGCTGTTCAGCGCCTGCTGGAGCTGCACGTTGAGCGCCTGGGCTTCCTCCACGGCGCGGTGCTGGAGGATGGCGATGGTGGCCGCATCGGCAAAGGCCTGCGCCACGGTGACGTCGGCGTCGTCGAGCGGCCCAGGAGTGTGCCGGAACATGTTCAGCGCGCCGACGGTCTGATGGCGTAGCCGCAGCGGCACCGCGGCGGCCGAGCGGAAGCCGGCGCCCGCCGCCCGAGGACCGAATGCCGGCCAGGGGTGCGATCCGTCCGCCAGGTCATCGTGGACGACGGCCGACCCGCTGCGGAAGGCGTCGGAGCAGGGCCCTTCGTCGGCCTGCTCCTCGAACAGCTCCAGGAGCAACATGGCGTTGTTCGACGACGCCACCGTGCGCAGATGACCGGCGGGAGAGGCGAGCATGATGCCCGCCGCGGTGATGTCCAACACCTCGACACACCGGTTGGCCAGGGTGGTCAGCAGCTCGACGACATCGAAGTCGTCCACCAGGGTGTCGGCCAGCTCGACCAGGGTCCGAGCCAAGAGGGCCTCTCTCGACATTGCGCTCCCACTTCCTCCACGCGCAACACGTTCGGCGTGGACCATTGCCATCTTCTACGGGGACAACCGCGGCCTTGGATTACCCGCCGCCGTTCGCAACGACCATAGGTCCGTGCTTGGCCCGGCAGCGCTAGTCGAATCGAAGGCGTCGGGCCACCACGTCGGTGGCCACGTCGACCAGTCGCACGTCATTGGCGAATGCATAGGCGCGCAGGCGGACCAGGGCCACCTCGACGCTCACCCCGAGCTGGACGGAGACGGCGCCCGAGGCCTGATGGACGACGAAGCGGAAGTCGGCGTGGGCGGCGAGGGCCGGGCCGAGGCCTTCGGGGGTGGCGTCGGCCTGCATCAGGAGGAGCGTCTCGGCCACCAGGTCGGCCACGACCAGCGCGTCGGCGTGCTGGTCGGCGGTCAAGGGGCCGGCACGGGTGCGGTAGAGGTCCAGGGCGCCCAGGCGGGCCTGGCCACCGCGAAGGGGAAACCCGAAGATGGCGCGGACCCCTGCCGTGATGGCACCGGCACGGAACGCAGACCAGCGCGGCACGACGGGGCGGACGAGGTCGGACTCCATCACCGGCCGGCCCAGCGCGAGGGCATCCAGGCAGGGTCCCTCGCCCAGGGTGTACTGCAGCTCCTCGATGCGGCTGCTGATCGCATCGGTGGCGCCCATGGTCGCCTGGGCGACCGTGCCGGTGGCCAACATTATGCTGGCCCCGTCCACCTCGACGACCTCCGCGCACACCGTGCACAGCTGCATGGTGCTCTCGACCGGGCTCGCCAGCTGATCCAGTATCCGCTGACGGCGTCTGCTATCCACGGGGTGCGACCTCACGGTGGCCACGGCAGGAGCACATCGGGAACCATCCTCGAACAGCGCGTCGAGCGACGCCGTACCGGGGACTGGGGCACCACAGCAGCGAGACCAGGTCGTCACGATTGTCACGCGCAGAGCGGATGCTACACCTTCGCTCGCGAGACGGCGAACCGCTTCAGCAGAAGCCCGGATCGGTTCCCAGGGATCTGGTGGGGGCGAACGTAGCGCGGGCCGAGAGGTAGCCGTTCTGCACCCCGGCAGTTGGGTAGCGGGCGACGTCGTCGGCGACGACGCGGAGGTCGGGGAGGCGGGCCAGGACGCGGGCGATGATGACCTCCAGCTCAGCCCGGGCCAGGTGGGCCCCGACACAGCGATGGATGCCCGCCCCGAAGGCCAGGTGGCGGTTCGGTCTCCGGTCCAGCACGACCTGCTCGGGGTCGGGGAAGGTGCCGGGATCGTGGTTGGCGGCGTAGAGGTTGGCCATGATCCGCTCGTGGGTGTCGATCCGCTGGTCGTCCAGGTCGGACGGGCAGGTCGCGGTGCGGGCCAGGAGCGGCGTGGGTGACACCCAGCGCACGAACTCCTCGCTGGCCGGACCGAGGAGGGTCGGGTTGGCGGTCAGCTGCTCCACGGCGGCGGGGTGCTGGCCCAGGTGCACGAGGGCACCGGTGGCGGCCCCTGTCGTGGTGTCGATGCCGCCGGCCAGGATGAGCCGCAACATGTCCACCAGACGCTCGTCGGGGACGGCGACACCGTCCACCCGGGCATCGAGGAGGGCGTCCACCGCGCCGCGTCGGGGACGGTCCGGGCGAGCCCGGCGCTCTGAGAGCGTGGTGCGCAGCTCGGCGGTGATGCCGCCGGCGTTCTCCACGGCGCGAGCCCACGGGGGGCTACCGGGCGGATAGGCGGCCAGGTCGTGGAACGTGGTGGCGCAGCGCGGCCAGTCGTCTACGGGCAGGCCGAGCAGCTCGAGGGTGACCATGGCGGGCACCGGACTGGTCAAGTCGGCGACCAGGTCCATCTCCCCGCGAGCGGCAATCCGGTCGATGCACCAGTCGGTGTAGGCCACCATGCGCGGGCGGAGCGCTTCCACGGCCGGTGGCGAGAAGATGGGGTTGAGCAGGCGGCGGTAGGCCAGGAACTCGGGAGGGTCGAGCTCGACGGGGATGAACCGCATCGGAGGCGCCGGGATCGTCACCCCACCGAACGGGCTTCCCTCGCTGAGGTCGTGGCGCGAGGAGAAGCCGGCAGCGTCGCCAAGGACCCGTTGGACGTCGCCGTAGCGGGTCAGGGCCCAGAAGCCGCCGTAGCTCTCCGACCAGGCCACGGGGCAGCGGCTGCGCAGGTCGTCGAGGACCGCATGCGGGTCGGCGGCGAACGCCTCCGAATGGTGATCCAGTGCCACGGTGGGTCGGGCCGGGCGATCTGGTCGTGTCGATCCTGTCATGCGCTCTCCCGTCGATCTTCCCGCAGCGCCGATCGCTCACCGTAGCGAAGCCGAGCTGTCCCGCAGGCGCTGGCCCACGTCTGCCAGCTCCTCGTAATAGCTCATCGGCACCCGATGGGCGCGGAGGTCGCGGATCTCGGCCAGGTGGGCCTCGACGTCCTCGGCTGCCACCGTCTGGCCGGGCTCCGGCACCCAGCCGTCGGCCACGCCCACGAAGACCCGGCCGTAGCGCCCGAAGCACACATCGATCACCTCGCCCGTCACGGTGCATGCCGGGCTGGCCAGGTAGACGGCGACGGGCGCGTTGGCCTCCGGGCTGGTCCGGTCGACGGGATCGGGTGGGTCGCGCCGCAGTACCACCTCGCCCCGGTACCGGTCGTAGTCGGGGATGGGGTCGCCGGCCGCCAGCGAGGTGTGGGCGGTGGGCAGGATCATGTTCACGGCTATCCCGTGGTCCCTGCCCTCGAACGCCAGGGCCTTCGTCAGGCCGTAGAGGCCGGCCTTGGCCGCCGCGTAGTTCGCCGTTCCCTGATGGCTGAACATCCCCGAGGCCGAGCCCGTCATCACCACCCGGCCGTAGCCCTTGGCCTTCATCACCCGCCAGGCTGGCTGGGTGACGAGGAACGCAGCGCGCAGGTCGACGGCCATCACCTCGTCGATCTGGGCCAGGGTCAGATCCTCGAAGTAGCCGTGGGACACGATGCCGGCATTGTTGATCACGATGTCGACGGTCCCGAATGCTCCCTGGGCCGTGTCGGTGAGCGCGACGGCCCCCTCAGGCGTGGCCACCGAGCCCGGGCACGCCACTGCCGTGCCGCCGTCTCGGGTGATGCCCTCGACCGTCCGGTCGGCCGCCACCGCGTCGCGATCGTTGACCACCACCGCAGCTCCCCGGGCGGCCAGGTCTCGCGCGTACGCCCGGCCCAGGCCGTTGCCGGCGCCCGTCACCACGGCGACCTGGCCGTCGACCCGGATGGTTGATCCGAGCGGTCGTGGCTCGTGGCTGCTCGCACCCATGGGCCGAGCGTACGGGACCCACACCCGCCTCGCTCAGGTTCGCCGGGCGGAGACGACGAGGTCGGCCGCGGCGCGCCGGGGTTGGACAGAGGGCAGCAGAAGGACCATGTTGGAGCCATGGAGCTCACACATCTGGGTCGATCCGGTCTCTCGGTCAGTCGTCTGTGCCTCGGCACCATGAACTTCGGCCCGCTCACCACCGAAACCGATGCGCATTCGATCATGGACTCGGCCCACGAGCACGGCATCAACTTCTTCGACACCGCCAACGTCTACGGGCGCGACCAGGGCCGAGGCCGCACCGAGGAGATAGTCGGCACCTGGTTCGCCCAGGGCGGCGGCCGCCGGGAGCGGACCGTCATCGCCACCAAGCTCTACGGGGACATGGGCGGCTGGCCGAACGAGGGCAAGCTGTCGGCCCTGAACATCCGCCAGGCGCTCGACGCCAGTCTGACCCGCCTGCAGACCGATCACGTCGACCTCTACCAGTTCCACCACATCGACCGGCGCACGCCGTGGGACGAGATATGGCAGGCCATGGAGGTCGCCGTCGCCCAGGGAAAGGTCCTTTACGTCGGCAGCAGCAACTTCGCCGGATGGCACATCGCCCAGGCCCAGGCGGCCGCAGCGGCCCGCCACTTCACCGGCCTGGTGAGCGAGCAGTCGATC
Organism: Acidimicrobiales bacterium; assembly: GCA_965276635.1. GTDB lineage: Bacteria > Actinomycetota > Acidimicrobiia > Acidimicrobiales > Palsa-688 > CBDIBC01. The sequence goes on from CBDIBC010000004.1 coordinate 571,788, forward strand.
TACAACCTGGCCACGCGCCACATCGAGCTCGAGGTCCTCCCGGCCGCCATGCACTACGGCGTCGGGATCATCCCGTGGTCGCCGTTGCAGGGCGGCCTGCTCGGCGGCGTCCTGCGCAAGGATCGTGAAGGAAAGCGTCGCTTGGAGGGACGGGCGGCCGAGTCCGTCCAGCGGAACCGGGCGCAGATCGAGGCCTACGAGGACTTCGCCGCCGAGCTCGGCCACGAGCCGGGCGACGTGGCCCTGGCCTGGCTGCTGCACCAGCCCGGTGTCACCGCTCCCATCATCGGTCCACGGACCCAGGAGCAGTTGGACGCCGCCGTCCGTGCGGTGGACGTCCGGCTCGAGGACAAGGCCCTGGCCCGGCTGGACGAGATCTTCCCGGGGTACCGCACCGCGCCCGAGCACTACGCCTGGTGACCGAGGAAGCGAGAAGCGGGCCAGCCGGTGCCCCCCCGGCTGGCGTCAGCCGGTACCTCGACACCATGTTCGCCCACGACTGGCCCGGCCTGCGCTCCTGCCTGACCGACGACTTCGTCCGGGTGGGGCCGTTCCCCGAGCACCAGTTCACCGACGTCGATGCGTACGTGGCCTTTCTGGCCGATCTGTTGCCCGGTCTTCGCGACCACGCCATGGAGGTCACCCGGACGTCCACGATCGGCGAGGTGGTCTACGTGGAGGCCACCGAGGAGTTCGCCACTCCCGAGGGCGCCCGGTCGACGCGTGTCTGCCTGGTCTGCGAGCTGGCCCCAGACGGCCGCCTGCGCGCCGTCGAAGTCTTCCTCCGTCGACCCTGAGGGATCGCTGGCGGGCTGGGCCAGCCGGCTGCGAGCCCACCCGCCGACGATGTGCACACGAAACTCCAGCACACCAGGAGTTGTGTGCACTTCATGCGGCGATCGTGCCCAGTACCTGCACACGAGTCCGAGTCGGCCGCAGGGCACTGTGCACGTAGGGATTGGCGCACGGCGCGGTGGTGGTGGAGATCGGCGCGCTGGTGACGCGGGACGTCGGTTCGAGGCTCAGCCGTAGGTGACGTCGACCATCGAGTCGACCACCGTCGGGACGGCCTCGAGCGATGGCAGGTCGGGCGCCGTGCCCTCGACAGAGACGACGTACTCGAAGGTGCCCAACCGCCAGTCCAGGGCATCACCCGGCGCATGGTGCGCTTCGATGTGACCGACCCCGGGCTGTGCGGCCAGCCGGTCGAGGCCGGCCACGCGTTCGACCCGGCCAGCCTGTTGCGGGGCCTGGAGGAGGAAGGCGTAGCTGTAGGGCGGCCCGGAAGCGAGGTCGGGCGGGGGGCCAGCGGTGAGGCCGAGCGCGGCCCGGGCAGCCAGGAGCCGGAGGGAGACGCCGTGCCTGTTCGCGTAGAGCCGGGGAATGGAGCCGCCGCCGACGCGACCGTTGACCTCGATCACCACCGGTCCGAGATGGGTGAGCTGGATCTCGGTGTGCAGGACTCCGTGGCGGACGCCGATGGCGGTGGCGGCCCGACCGGCGACATCCACGACGGCGTCGGCGGTATCCGCGGGGAGCACGGCAGGGACGAAGTGGCCGCCCTCTCGGAACGGCTCGGCCAACGGGAACTTGCCGGTGATCCCGATGTGGCTGATGGCGCCGTCCACCACCAGGCTCTCCACGGAGACGAACGCGGCGAACGCAGGTGAGAGGCCGGCGGCGGCCGGGAGGAACGACTCCAAGACGAAGTCGCCCGTGTCGCCGTCGAGGAGCCTGTCACCACCGAGGAGGGCATCCAGGTCGGCCAGGTCGCCGATGCGATAGGTGTGGCGGCTGCTAGCGCCGCGACGCGGCTTGAGGACGGCAGGGAAGGCAACGGTCGCAGCCAGCTCCAGGCCCCGTCGGGGCGACGATCCGCCAGGGAGCACGACAGAGTCGGGACCGGGCATCCCCGCTCGACGCAGGGCGGCGCGCTGGGCGGTCTTGTCGGTCAACCGTTCGACGACGGCGGGCGAGTGGAAGCGCAGGTCCAGCCGGTCGGCGAGCCGAGCGGCCAGGTCGAGGGTCGTGTCGTCCGTGGCCACGATGCCATCGAGGGCCGACGAACCCTGCAGCTCCTGGACCAGGTCGGCGGCGGAGGGGTTGGACCAGGAATGGACCGAGCCGAACCGCTCGAGGAGCCGCCTCGGGGTGGTGGTGTGCGGGCGGATGCGCTCGTCGAGGATCCAGACGACATGGCAGAGGTCCGCCAGCTGCTCGATCATCTCGAAGGGAGGCGCAGACTGCTCGCCGTGCACCACTCCCAGTCGATGCGCTTTCAGCTGGCCTCGAGGGCCTGGTCGGTCTTGACGATCAGGACATCGCAGGGCGCGTGGTGGGCGATGCGGTTCGGCACGCTGCCGAGGAGGAACCGGCGGGCACCGGTCATGCCCTGGTTGCCGACGACGATGAGGGACGCGCCTGCCGCGGCCGCCGCATCGAGGATGGCTTCTGCCGGCGCGGCATCGATCGCCTCCACCTCGACCGCTCCGGCCCCGAGCTTCTCGGCCCGGTCCCGCGCAACCTCGAGGATCTCGTCCACGCCGCCGCGAGCGTTAAGGGCGTAGGCGATCTCCTCCGGAGCCTGCGCCTGCTCGGTCCGCAATCGCTCGAGCGACAGCGGCCGGAAGGCAGACACGATCAGCAGCCGGACACCGAGACGTGCAGCCAGCTCGGCGGCGCGGTCCACTGCGGCTGACGCAGTGGCCGACCCATCCGTGCCCACGACGATCGTTCCGTCCATCCCATTTCCTCCCATGGAGCGAGATGGTGCATCGTAGACCGTGCGAGGGCCCGGACGCCGGGGAACGGGCGCTCGCGGTGCCCGCCACCTGACGGGAGCCGCCGCTCGTCTCGTCGATGCGTCGGGATAGCCTCACCCGATGGAGCCGATGCCGGAGGACTGGAGCCGTGCGGTGGCCATCGTGGCCCATCCCGACGACCTCGAGTACGGAGCCGCCAGCGCCGTGGCCCGCTGGACCGGCCAGGGCAAGGAGGTGGCCTATGTCCTGGCCACCAGAGGTGAAGCCGGGATCGACGGCATGGCGCCCGATCAGGCCGCCACCGAACGCGAAGAGGAGCAGCGGCGCAGTGCCGCAGTCGTCGGCGTCGACCAGGTCGAGTTCCTCGGCCATGCCGACGGCACCCTCGAAGCCGGGCTGCCGTTGCGCCGCGATCTGGCCGGTGCCATCCGACGCCTGCATCCCGATGTCATCGTCACCATGACCTTCGACCTCACCTGGGGGGACGGCGAATCGGTGAACCACGCCGATCATCGCGCCGTCGGCCTCACCGTGCTGGACGCCTGCCGGGATGCGGCCAATCGGTGGGTCTTCCCCGAGGAGGGAGAGCCGTGGGGCGGCACCACCCACGTGTACGTGGCCGCCGCGGCCAGCCCCACCCACTACGTCGACGTCGGTGCCACCCTGCCCGCCGGGGTGGCGTCGCTGCGCGAGCACCGGGTCTACATCGAGGGCCTCGGGCGCCAGTTCAACCCCGAGGAGTTCCTGCGCAGCACGACGGGCTATGGGGGAATGGCCGCCGGCTGCGAGCACGCCGTTCTCTTCCAGCGTTTCAACGTGGGCTGACGAGCCATGGTGGTGCGCGACCGGCGTGCGGCGGTGGCTGCCGACGGCGAGGACCCGCTGGCCGCCTGGCGCGAGCGGTTCGTGTTGCCCGACGGGGTGTACCTGGCGGGGAACTCGCTGGGCGCGCTCCCCGTCGGCGTCGCCGACGCCGTGGCCCGCACGATCACGGCCGCCTGGGGATCGACGCTGGTAGCCGGTTGGGCGGAGCGCGGCTGGTGGGCACTTCCCGGTCGGGTAGGCGACCGCATCGCGTTGCTGCTCGGTGCCGCACCCGGCCAGGTCATCTGCGGCGATTCCACCAGCGTGCAGCTCTTCCAGGCGGTCATCGCCCTCCGCCGGATGCGACCGGGCCGCCGGCAGATCGTGGTGGATGCTGGAGACTTCCCGACCGACCGGTACCTCGTCGCAGCCGCCGCCGGTCTGGTGGGAGCGGATGTGCTGCACGTGGACCCGGACACCTTTGTCCCCTCCTCCGACACCGCCGTGGTGCTGTTCAGCGCCGTCAGCTACGCCACCGGCACCCTGCGGGACCTCGATGGCATCACCGGGGCGGTGCATGCCGCCGGAGGGTTGGTCGCGTGGGACCTGTCCCATGCCGCAGGCGCCCTCCCCGTCGGCCTCGACGACCTGGGGGCCGACGCCGCGGTGGGCTGCACGTACAAGTACCTCTGCGGCGGCCCTGGCGCCCCGGCCTACCTCTATGTGCCGGTGCGCCACCAAGCCGCTCTCGGCCTGCCTCTCACCGGTTGGCAAGGGCACGCCGACCCGTTCGGCATGGTCGATCGCTACCGCCCGGCCGACGGGATCGAGCAGGCCCGCATCGGCACGCCGCCCATCCTTTCCATGGTGGCCCTGGAGCGGGCGCTCGACGTGTGGGACGGCGTGGACATGGTTGCCGTGCGGGCCAAGTCGTTGGCGCTCAGCGACCTGATCATCGCCTACGCCGACACCCACCTGCGCCCCTTCCACGTGGAGGTGGCCACCCCGCATCCTCGCGAGCGGCGGGGCTCGCACGTGGCGTTGCGCATGCCGGACGCCTACGCGGTGTCTCGAGCGCTGATCGCTCATGGCGTAACCGGCGACTTCCGGGCGCCGGATCTCCTCCGGCTGGGCCTGTCGCCGCTGTACCTGCGCGCCGTCGACGTCTGGGACGCCATGGAGGCCCTGCACGACATCCTGGCCACCGGGGCGCAGCGCGACCCGGCGCTGGCCCGCCGCCAGCACGTCATCACCTGATCCCGGTGCGCCCGGGTAGCGTCTCGTCTCTCCCTCGACAGTAGGTCTGCGACAGCTGCTCAGGAGGCGCCGTGGCCATCGACTTCACTCTGGCTCCCGAGCACGAGGCCATCCGGTCCCGGGTCCGGGCATTCGTCCAGGAGATCATCGTGCCCGCCACCGCCGGCGTCGGCCGTTCCGGGGACCGCAAGGAGTACCTCCCCGTCATCTTCGGCCTCCGGGAGCAGGCTCGCGCCGCCGGCCTGTGGTTGCCGCACATGCCGGCGGACTGGGGCGGGATGGGCCTGGGCTGGTCATCGGGACGTTTCCGGGCCGAACCGAGCGCCGTGCACGCTCCCATTGTGGACTCCCTCGCCCGCCAGCTCGACCTCGCCGACCCTGGCGATCTCGTCGGCTATGTCAAGCTGCCTGTTCGCTGGAAGCACACGGCGGAGAGCCGCCACCGATACGGTTACACGACCGAGTCCTCCCGTAGCCGTCGGGTGGCCAGGTCGACGGCGACATCGATCGCCGCGATGGCAAGCACCTGCACCGTCCCGTCGGACGCGGTGTCCAGGTCACGGCCCCGGCCCCGCAACCGGAGCTCTGTCCCGTCGGCAGGGAAGGTGACATCGATGGTGGTGGTGCTCCGGACCGACCCGGGTCGCCGGCGGGGAGTCTCGGCGATGGGACCGGTGGTGCCGGGCCAGATGGGCCGCTCTCGAGGGTCGAGTTGGCCGTGGGCCACGACCGGAGGGTTCACCGGCTCAGTGCTCGCACGTCAGAGCTTCCGCAGGCGAATCTGGTGCACGGCGTGGTTGGTGCCCTTCTCGAGGACGAGGTGGGCGCGCTCGCGCGTCGGGAGGATGTTCTCCCGCAGGTTGACGGCATTGATCGTGCCCCAGATGTGGCGCGCCGCCGACACGGCCTCGGTGTGGCTGAGCGCCGCGAACTGGTGGAAGAAGGCGTCGGGATCGCGGAAGGCCGTCTCGCACAGCCGCAGGAACCGCAGGACGTACCAATCCTCGATGTCGTCCTCGGCGGCATCCACGTAGATGCTGAAGTCGAAGAAGTCGGATACGACCTGCCGTGACGGCCGCTGCTCGTCACTGCCGGCCTGGAGGACGTTCAAGCCTTCCACGATCACGATGTCGGGGTGCTCGACGACCTGGCAGGCGCCCGGCACGATGTCGTAGGAATGGTGCGAGTACACGGGAGCGGCGACGGAGCGAACCCCCGACTTGAGGTCGATCATGAAGTCCAGCAGACGGCGCTGGTCGTAGCTCTCGGGGAAGCCCTTCCGGTCCATCATCTGCCGATCCTCGAAGACCCGATTGGGGAAGAGGAAGCCGTCGGTGGTGACCAGGTCGACCCGAGGGTGTGCCGGCCAGCGGGCCAGGAGCGTCTGGAGCAGGCGCGCCGTGGTGCTCTTGCCGACAGCGACGCTGCCGGCGACGCCGATCACGTAGGGGACCTTCAGCTCGGGGCGACCGAGGAACGTGTTCGATGCGCGGTAAAGGCGCGACGCGGCATCCACGTACAACGACAGCAGCCTCGAGAGTGGCAGGTAGATGTCGGTGACCTCGCCGAGGGACACCGCTTCGTTCGTGGCCTGGAGCCCCTCGACCTCGGTCGCCGAGAGGGTGAGGGGGGTGGAGGCGCGCAATGCCGCCCAGCTGCTCCGGTCGAACGTCCGGAACCGCGACCAGCTGGGTGCGGGCGCCTCCGCCGGCTCCACTCGACTCATAAGCGACGAGGGTAACGCCTGGGCCGATCAGCGGGCAGGTTCGCCGGCCACCCGCGGCGCGTTGGCGTCGACCATGGCCACCGCCGCGTGCATGGCCACCCCCGAGGCCAGCGTGGCCTCGTCGATCACCATCCGGTTGGAGTGGTTCGGTGCCGGGTGCTCCACCCCGGGGGGCGCAGCCCCGAGGAACGCCATCGAACCCGTTACCTGTTGGAGCACGTAGGACCAATCCTCCGCCCCCATCATTGGAGTGGGCATCTCGACCACCCGGTCGGCGCCCAGCGTGTCCCGGGCGACGTCGAGGGCCAATCGGGCGGCCATGTCGTCGTTCACCGTCACCGGGTAGTGCTCCTCGATGGGGATCACCTCCGCCCGGCAGAGGTGGGCTGCGGCCACCCCGGCCGCCACGCGGGCCAGGCCGTCGAGCGCCCCCCGCCGGGCCGGATCGGAGACGGCTCGCACGGTTCCCTCCAGCACGGCCACCTCGGGGATCACGTTGAAGGTGGTCCCGGTCCGGATGCTGGCGATGGTGACCACGGCAGGATCGAAGGCGGGGATGCGCCGGGTCACCATCGTCTGCAACGCGGTGACGATCTCGCAGGCCACCGGTACCGGATCGACGGCGTCGTGAGGCATCGACGCGTGGCCGCCGCGACCGGTGACAATCACCCGGAACTCGTCGGCGGACGCCATGAGCGTCCCCGCCCGCGTGCCGATCCAGCCGCTCGGCAGCAGCGGGGTCAGGTGCATGGCGAACGCCCGGTCCACCGGCCCCACCCGGTCGAGGAGCCCCTCGCCGAGCATGACCTTGGCGCCGCCGGCGCCCTCCTCGCCGGGCTGGAACATGAATGCCACCCGGCCGGCCACCTCGTGGCGGTGGGCGCTGAGCAGTCGAGCCGCTCCGACCAACATGGCGGTGTGGCCGTCGTGGCCGCAGGCGTGCATGGCGCCGTCGACCGCGGACGCGAACGGCAGACCGGTGTCCTCCTCCATGGGCAGCGCATCCATGTCGCCCCGCAGGAGGGTGGTGAGTCCCGGGCGGCCGGTGTCGAGCACCGCTACGACCGACGTGGTGGCGGCGCCGGTATGGACGTCGAGGCCGAGCCCGTCCAGCGCCTCGAGCACGGTGGCCTGCGTGCGGGGCAGGTCCAGTCCCAGCTCTGGCGTCCGGTGGATCCGCCGACGGATCTCGATCACCTCGTCGGAGTAGCCGGAGGCCTCTTCTAGAAGGGTGTGGTCGAACGCCGGTGACCCCATGATCGAAGCGTACTGCCGGCCAAACAGAGTTGACCGTCCTGTGCCCGATGGTCAAACTCTTGGGGTTGGGTCACCCCCCGGGCCCACCTGCGCAGGAGGATGTTTGTCGTGGTACGTCTGGCCCGCTGGTGCTTCCGTCACCGGAAAGTCGTGGTCGCCCTGTGGGTGGTGGCATTGCTTGGCATCGGGGCCGCATCGCAGGGCGTCGGCATCACCTACGCCAACAACTTCTCGTTCCCGTCGACCGACTCCAGCCGAGCCCTCGACGTGCTCAAGGCCAACCTGCCCGCCCAGGCCGGCGACAGCGAGCAGGTGGTCATCCAGGCACGCTCGGGAACGCTGCGTGATCCGTCGACGCAGGGCAAAGTGACGGCGATGCTGGACCAGGTCTCCCACCTCCCGCACGTGGCGACGGTGGCCAGCCCCTACCAGCGCGGCGAGATCAGCCCCGACGGCACCATCGGCCTGGCGACGGTCGGCCTCGACGCCCAGGCCCAGAACGTCCCCAAGGCAGCCGTGCAGACGCTCATCCGCACCGCCCAGTCGGTGAACGGGCAGGTGCTGAACGTGCAGCTCGGCGGCAACGCCATCCAGAGCTCGGCCAAGAGCTCACAGGGCTTCTCCGAGCTGCTCGGCATCGTGTTCGCCCTGCTGATCCTGTACCTGGTGGCCTTCCGGCGCTCCTTCCTGTCGTCGCTCCTGCCCCTGCTCTGCGCGCTGCTCGCCATCGGTATCGGGATGGCGCTCATCGGCCTGCTCACTCACGTCTTCGCGGTGCCCCAGTTCGCGCCCATCGTGGCCACCCTGGTCGGCCTGGGCGTTGGTGTCGACTACGCCCTGTTCATCGTCAGCCGCCACCGCGCCGCCCTGCAGGCCGGCGAGGATCCCGAGTCCGCCGCCCTGCGCGCCCTGAACACGTCCGGTCGGGCGGTGTTCTTCGCCGGCATCACGGTCTGCATCGCGCTGCTCGGCCTGTTCGCCCTCCAGGTCAGCTTCCTCTACGGCGTTGCCCTGTCCGCTGCGCTGGTCGTCGCCCTGACCATGCTGGCGTCGATCACTCTGTTGCCGGCGATGCTGGGCTTCTACGGGATCAAAGCCCTGCGTGGTGGGGAGCGCCGGGAGCTGCTCGAGCAGGGCCCGCACGCCGCCGAGCTGCGCGGGTTCTGGCCCCGGTGGGCGCGGCTGGTGGGGGCCCGTTCGCCCATCCTGGCGGTGGCGGCCCTGGCGGTCATCGTGGTGCTGGCCCTGCCGTTCTTCGGGATGCACCTCGGGCTGTCCGACGCCGGCAACGACGCCCCCTCCACCACCACCCGGCAGGCCTACGACCTGCTGGCCAAGGGCTTCGGCCCGGGCTTCAACGGTCCGCTGCAGCTCGTCGGCGAGCTCCAGGGACCCCAGGACGCGGCCCGCTTCGACCAGTTCGCCACCAGCCTGAAGGGGCGCCCCGGGATCGGGGCGGTCGGCACCCCGTTCACCAGCCCGAACGGTAAGGCTGCGGTCGCCCTGGTCTACCCGACGACCGCACCCGAGGCCACGGCCACCTCGAGCCTGCTGCACCGCGTGCGAGCCGAGATCCCGGGGGTCGAAGCGGGCTCCGGCCTGACCATTCACGTGGGCGGGGCGACCGCCCTGCAGGACGACTTCTCGCACATCCTGGCCTCCAAGATCCCGCAGTTCGTGGCCGTGGTGGTCATCCTGGCCTTCCTCCTCCTAGCCGCCGTGTTCCGCAGCCTGGTCATCCCCCTCACGGCCTCGATCATGAACCTGCTGTCGATCGGCGCGGCGCTCGGGGCCATGACGGCGGTGTTCCAGTGGGGGTGGCTCTCGTCGCTGATCGGCATCCAGAAGGGTCCGATCGACGTCTTCGTGCCGGTGATGCAGTTCGCCATCCTGTTCGGGCTCTCCATGGACTACGAGGTCTTCCTGGTCAGCCGCATGCACGAGGAGTGGACCCTCTCGCATGACAACGAGCTGGCCGTCAGCCGCGGCCAGGCGGCCACCGGTCGGGTGATCACGGCCGCCGCCCTCATCATGATCCTGGTCTTCCTGTCGTTCATCCTCGGCGGCCAGCGGGTCATCAAGGAGGTGGGTTTGGGCTTCGCCGCCGCCATCTTCGTGGACGCGTTCGTGATCCGGACCGTGCTGGTGCCGTCGCTCATGCACCTCCTCGGGCGCAGCAACTGGTGGCTGCCGTCCTGGTTGGACCGCCTCCTGCCGAACATCAGCGTCGAACCGACCCCCGGCACTGCGCCTTCTCCGGCCCCGGCGCCGGCCGGCGTCACGAGCTAGGCCGGCGCCGTGGCGGGGGGCATCGGAGAGCTGGTCGTCGAGGCGGCGGGCCACCAGGTCGCCGTCAGCCACCCCGACAAGGTGTTCTTCTCGGTCCGGGGAGAGACCAAGGGCGACCTGGTGCGGTACTACGAGGCCGTCGAGGCGCCGCTCATGGCGGCCATGGGCGGCCGCCCGGTCCTGCTGCAGCGGTTCCCGAACGGCGCCGGCGGCTCCTCGTTCTTCCAGAAGCGCGTCCCCGACAAGCGCCCGGACTGGTTGGAGACCGTCGAGGTGGCCACCCCCAACGGCACCACGTCGCAGGCCCTGGTCGCCGCCGACCTGGCCCATGTGCTGTGGGCGGTGAACCTCGGATGCCTGGGCTTCCACGTGTGGCCGGCGAAGGCCGCCGATGATGCCCATGCCGACGAGCTGCGCATCGACCTCGACCCGGGCCCAGGAGTCAGCTTCGACATGGTCAGAGAGGCAGCCGGCGAGGTCAAGGCGCTCCTCGACGAGCACGACCTGATCAGTGGGGCCAAGACCACGGGGAACCGCGGCATCCATGTCTACGTGCGCCTGGAGCCGCGGTGGGACTCCTACCAGGTCCGCGCCGCCGCGGTGGCGGTGGCCCGCGAGCTGGAGCGACGCCGGCCGGCGCTCGTCACCGCCGCCTGGTGGAAGGAGGAGCGGGGGACCCGCGTCTTCGTCGACTTCAACCAGAACGCGCCGCACAAGACTGTGTTCGGCGCGTGGTCGGTCCGGGCCCGGCCCGTTGCTGCCGTGTCGACCCCGTTCGCATGGGACGAGCTCGACGCCGTCATCCCCGACGACCTCACCATGGCCACCGTCCCCGCCCGGCTGGCTGCCAACGGCGACCCGTGGGCGGCGCTCACCGCCCAGAGCCTGGAGCCGCTCCTGGAGATGAGCCGCGCCGACCTGGGCGGCGGGCTGGAGGACGCCCCCTGGCCGCCCGTCTACCCCAAGATGCCTGGGGAGCCCCCCCGCGTCGCCCCCAGCCGGGCCCGGCACCGGGACTGACCGGTCAATTCGTCGGGGCTGGCCGGCGGTGCCGGGTGGCCATGGGGTCTGCGCTGGCGGGCCTTGATATCCGGCGGTCGGTCGGAGCAGGCGCCGGCGGGCTGGGGGTCGGTTGGGTTCGGCGCAGTTTTGGCGGGTGGCCGGCGAGGTCGGGCGCAGTCTTAGGTTCCCGACGACCGCTATCGCGCCGAAGCTCACCCCGGAAAGGGTGGCGGGTGACCACGACCGCGCCCAAGCTCCCTCGTTGCGGGCGCGGCAGGGTGTTCCGCCCGGCCAGGTGTTCCGCCCGGCCAGGTGGCTCCCCCCGACCCCCATCGGACCACCGGCACGGACGTCCCCTCTCGGGTGCGTACGGTACGTGACGGATGGCTCACCCGCAACTGGGAGCCGGCCAGGGCCGCTCAGGCCACCGCGACGCTCGTCCGCAGGCTGTCGAGGGCCTGGATGAGCGTGGCCGGGAACCCAGCGGCGACCGTGGCCGCCGAGTGGTCGCCCTCGACGGGCCAGACCCGGGCATCAAGGGCCCGGGCCAGGGCCCGTTGCTTGGCGGGAGGCACGGCGGTGTCGCCGGTGGTGACCACGACCGCGGCCGGGTGGGGGAGGCTTCCGACCCAGGATCGGCTGTCGAAGCGGCCCAGCTCTCGCCCGGCCTCGGCCAGGTCACGGGCGCTGCCACGGGTCAGCTCGGCCGCCGCCCAGACGGCTCGCTCGGCCGGCTCGCCCATGGCGCGCAGCATCCAGGGCCACAGTCGGTACGGGAAGGTGGCGATGACGAGGCCGACAACGCCAACGGCGGCCCATAGCAGCCGCATCCGCCGGTCCCGCCACTCTGGCGCGGTGGCGCACAGCACCAGGCCGGCGACCGCCCCTGGATGGTCGCGGGCGAGCAGCTGGGCGATGGGGCCACCCATGGAATAGCCGACGGCGTACACCGGTCCGCACCCGAGGGTGTCGACCAGCGCGGCGGCATCGGCGGCGCAGTCCTCCAGCCGGAACGGGTCGAGGGATCGCAGCCCCCGGCCATGGCCTCGGTGATCCACGGCGAGGACCCGGTAGCCGGCGGCCCGCAGCGGCTCGTAGCACGCGTGCCAGTTCAGGTCTGCCGAGAACATCCACCCGTGCAGCAGCAGCGCGGTGGGTCCTGTCCCGCCGCTGTCGCGTACGAACAGCTCACCGCGACCGGGGACGGCCACGAGGCGGCCGTCGATCATGGCGGGTCTCCCGGCAGTGTCTGCAGATCCTCGGCCAACCAGGCGCGCAGGTGGTGATAGACCCGCGGATGGTTCACCAGGTGGATGTGGTGCAGACCACCGACGACCGTGTCGTCCCCGTGGCCGCGTGCGCTGGTGCGCCGCACCAGGAGATCGCCGAGAGTCCAGCCGATCACATGGTCCGGGCGGGCGGACACGGTGGCAGCCAGGGCGCGGTACCGCACGCCGGTCACCGCATCGGGCAAGACTCCGCGGCGCAGGTCCTTGATCCCGACGCTGCGGTCGTCGACCAGCTCGGCGAACGGTCTGCTCTCGGGAAAGACGCCGAGCACGGCGGCCAGGGCGTGGATGCCCTGGGCCAACGGTGCGCCTCGGTGCGGGCTGCCAAGGGCTACGACTGAGCGCAGTCTGCTCGCCCACGACGCGGCGCGCTCGGCGGCGATCGCCGCAGCTGTCGTGGCCACCAGCCCACCCATGGAGTGGCCGACCAGCACCACCGCGGCGACCGGGACCGGCCAGCCGGCCACCAGCCGGTCGACCATGCGGTCGAGATCCACGGCGTTGGCGGCGATGGTCCGCCCGGTGTTGTACCGGATGTAGACAGGGGTGATGTCGAGGTCGGCGGCCAGCTCGGTCCCGTAGGTGACCCCGGGGCGACCCCATGCCGCCTCCGCCCCATACGACCAGGTGTTCTCCGTGCTGGCCAGTCCGTGGACGAACACCGCAAGCGTCGGCGTGGCCGAAGGGAAGGCGGCGGCGATGTCGGACGCGATGGGCTCGACCGGCCGGCCGCCCTGGCGGACGGTCATAGGGCCGGCCAGGGCCGATCCGGCGCGCTCGAGGGAGTCGCCCACCATCCCGTTGAGGGCGCCGGCGGCGGCCAGCGCCTGGCCGGGCAGCTCGACGGGTGCGGGATCGGTCGCCCACCGCGCCACTGCGGAGAGGGTCCGCCCCGAGAGGCGGGCCGACCCGTAGGCGACCCTGGCGATGTCCCGGTGCCGGGCGGTGACCGGGCCGCCTCCACCCGGGGTGGCCCGGCGCAGGATCGCCAGGTGGACCTGCTCGGCGGTGCCGGCCGCCCGACCCACCGCCCCTCCAACCAGGTCGATGGTGGCGGTCAACGCCGTCACCGGTTCCCCCCGAGACGAGGCCCGTCGAGGCGGTCGACCGTCGCGAAGTCGTCCACCGGGCGCCGGCGCAGGCGGGTCGGCCGGTGCTCGGGGTGGCCGAGCACGATGGTGCCGGCGACGACGAGCTCGTCGGGTACGCCGAGCAGCTGGCGGACGTCGTCCTCGCGCCGGACCAGCATGGTCGTCATCACCCCACCCAACCCGGCCTGATGGGCGGCCAACAGGATGCTCCACGCGAACGGGTACACCGATGCGCCGCCCACGAGCGTGTAGCGGTCCAGGTCACGGTCGACCGCCGCCAGACCCCGCAGGTCGGCGAGGAGCACGAGGATGGCCGGAGCCTGGTCGAAGTGCTCGGCCATGCCTCCCGGTCCGTCGGCGGCCAGGGCGGCCTCCTCACCGGCCCGAGTGCAGGCAGTGGCCTCTGCGTCTCGATCGGTGAGCGGCGCCCACGGGGTCAGGCCGGCCTTGTTCATGGCCAGGTACTCGTACCAACCGGGGAGGTACAGGTCGCGCAGGGCCAGGCGGGTGGCCCGGTCGTTGACGACCACGACCCGCCAAGCCTGGCGGTTCCCGCCGCTCGGGGCGAACCGAGCCGTGTCGAGCACCTCCCGCAGCTGGTCGTCGGTGACGGGTTCGTCGGTGAACGCTCGCACCGCCCCGGTCGTGCGCAGCGCCTCGGTCAGCTCCATGTGGTCTCCAACCTACCCCGAGGGTGCGAGCCTCGGACCGGGTTGCGAGGCTCTGCTCGCCTCAGCGGGGCGCGCCGGCCGAGACGCGTTGGTCGGACAGTATGCGACCTTCCGGGATGCGGCTGGCCCGGGCCAGAGCCACGAGGTGCTGGGCGAAGAGCCACCCTTCCCGCAGGCTGGCCTTGGAGCGGCCGGCGTGGCGGCGATCGAAGCGGTACTCGACGTTCTCCACCCCCTGCCAGCGACCCCGAGCAACGACCTCCAGGAGGATCTTGAAGCCGTTCGCCTGCAACGCCACCCCGGCGATGCCGGCCCGGTCGAACGCGAAGAGACCGCTGAGCGGGTCGGTCAGCCGGCGGGACTGCGGGAGCACGCCGTGCACCAACCAGCGTGCGCCGGCCGACACCAGGCGTCGCCAGGGGCCGGCCAGGCCGCTGGTCTCGCCGGCCCCGGCGTACCTGGTGCCCGACACCAGGTCGGCCCGGCCGTCCATGATGGGGGCCAGGACGTCGGGCATGATCTCGGGCGGGTGCTGCAGATCGGCGTCCATGACGGCGATGATCTGTCCGGAGGCCGCGGCGAAGCCATCCTGGACGGCACCTCCCAGCCCGCCGGGCCGTCGCCCCGCCGGCCGGTGCAGCAACCGGACGGGATACCCGGCCGTGGCCTGGTCGGCGACTGCGTCTGCGGTGTCGTCGTCGGAGTCGTCGACGAAGAGCAGCTCCCACGTCATCGACGGCGCCAACCGGTCGCCGAGGGCATCGCTGAGGCGCCGAACGAGCAGGCCGATGTTCGGCGCCTCGTTGCGGGTGGGCACGATGACGGTGATGTCGACGGTGCTGTGGTCCGGCGGCGGTGACGGGTGGCCCACCGGCGTGGCCGAGGGCCCGCCGGACATGGACGACGCCGGGGCGGGAGGTGCAGCGGGGGGAGGCGCGGCCTCCGGTGGTGCCGGTGCCGGTCTGGGCTGGTCGATAGGGTCGAGCACGCTAGCGGGTCACCTCGGGACGCCGCCGCTTCGTCCGGGTCGGGAAGGACGATTGGCGATGCGCCCGTCGGTGACGGCGACGCCTTCGGCGGCCAGCCGGGCGGCTTGGACGGCCTCGTGGCCGGCCACCAGGCAGCCGTCGGCGTACACGACCCGCCACCAGGGCAGTCCCTCACTGTGGGCCAAGACGGCGCCCACCCCACGTGCCGCTCCCGGATAACCGGCCTCGGCCGCCACGTCGCCGTAGGAGACGACCTCGCCGGGGGAGAGGCGGGTGATCACCGCTTCCACGCGACGGCGGAAGTCGACGGGCACCAGGCGAGCGTACGCGCTCCGCCGCGCCGATCGGTCGCTACGGGCGCAGACTGTCCCGGGCAGTAGACGGCCCGGGCAACAGTCAGCCGCCCGAGACCAGCACGTCCGCGCCGCGTGGAGGGTGCGGGTCGTCGGGGCTCATCAACCAGCCTTCGGGCAACGCCACCGGGCGGGGCCCATCGACGTGGCCTCGCGGCAGGCGTCGGGCCGACTCGGGCAGGGCGACGGAAGGGTCCAGCTCGGCGAGGATGGCAGCCAGCTCTGCCGGGGTGGAGACCTGGGCCAGGCGGTGGCGGACCTCCCCGCCCACCGGGTAGCCCGCCAGGTACCAACCGGTGTGCTTGCGGAACCGGCGCATGGCCGGCTCGGCCCCAACTCGGCTGGACAGCAGGCCAGCGTGGTGGCGCATCACCTCCACCACACGGCCGAGCCGCGGCAGCGGCGACGGCTCGACGGGTCGGCCGGCATCGCGGGCGGCGAACGCCGCAGCCAGGTCGCCGAACAGCCATGGTCGCCCCAGGCAACCCCGTCCGACCACCACGCCGTCACAACCGGTCGAGGTCATCATGCGCAGGGCGTCGGCCGCCTCCCAGATGTCGCCGTTCCCCAGGACGGGCACGTCGGTGACGGCAGCCTTCAGCTCGGCGATGGCGGACCAGTCGGCATGGCCGGCGTAGTGCTGGAATGCAGTCCGGCCGTGCAACGCCACGGCGGCGGCGCCCTCCGCCGCCGCCAGCGTCCCAGCCGCGACCGACGTCCGGTGCTCGTCGTCGAGCCCGATGCGCATCTTCACCGTCACCGGCACCGTTGCGGCAGCACGGACGGCCGCCCCGACGACCGACGCGAAGAGCCGGCCGTGCAGCGGGAGTGCCGCACCCCCACCTTTGCGCGTCACCTTCGGCGCCGGGCAGCCGAAGTTCAGGTCGACGTGGTGCACGCCCACCTCGTCGACCAGCCGGCGCACAGCTCGGTCGATCACCGCAGGGTCGACGCCGTAGAGCTGAACGCTGCGGACGGGCTCGTCGCGACCGGGGAGCATGCCCAGGGTGCGCTCATTGCCTTCGACCAGCGCCCGGGCGGTGATCATCTCGCTGACGTACAGGCCGGCGCCATGGGACCGACAGAGCGTGCGGAAGGCGGCATCGGTCACCCCGGCCATCGGCGCCAGCACCACGGGCGGGTCGAGGGCGATGGGCCCGATCATCAGGCCGCGTCGCACGGCCGCCCGGCCATCCGGCCCGGCGGCGGTGGCGAGCGCCTCGTGCCCGTCCCTCAGGTCCACAGGTCCGTTACCTCGCAGCCTAGGCGGGCGAGCAGCCGGCGCAGGACCGGCAGCGAGAGCCCCATGACGTTCCCGGGGTCGCCGTCGATGCGCGGCACGAACCACGAACCGCGGCCTTCGAGCGTGAAGGCGCCGGCGACATCGATGGGTTCCCCGCTGGCCACGTATGCCTCGATCTCCACGTCGGTGACGTGGGTGAAGTAGACGGTGGTGACGCCCGCCTCCGCCGCCGTGCTCCCGGTGGCGGCGTCGACCAGGTGGTGCCCGGTGCGCAGGATGCCGGCGCGCCCCCGCATGTGCTGCCAGCGATCCACCGCCTGGCGGGCACTCCCCGGCTTGCCGTGTGCCGCTCCGTCCAGGTCCAGCACGGAGTCGCAGCCGATGACCAGGGCGTGGTCGCCGGGGGCCAGGGTGGCGGCCACCGCCGTCGCCTTCCGGCGAGCCAGCTCGGCCACCAGGGCGTGGGCGTCGGACGGATCGACGGCGTCCTCGTCGACGCCGCTGATCCGCACCTCGGGCTGGATGCCCGCCCGCTGCAACAGCATCAGGCGCGCCGGCGATGCCGAGGCGAGGACGAGGCGACGGGTAGGCACGACGTCATGTTGCCAGGCCGGTGTGACGCCGATGAATCGAACATATGTTCGCTCAGAGTCGCTAGGCTGGGCCAGATGACCATGATCGACGAGCGGACGCGGCCTTGGCTGGAGGGGTTGAACCCCGAGCAGCGCCGGGCGGTGACCCACGACGGCGGCCCGCTCATGATCCTGGCCGGCGCAGGCACAGGCAAGACCAAGACGCTGGTCAGCCGCGTGGCCAGGTTGCTGGACGCAGGCACGCGACCCGAGCGCATCCTGCTCGTCACCTTCAGCCGTCGCGCCGCCGACGAGCTCTTGCGCCGGGTGGGGGTCCTGACCGACCCGGCGGCCGCCGCGCAGGTCGATGCCGGGACGTTCCACGCGGTCGCTCACCGCACCCTCTGCCGCTATGGGGCCAGCGTTGGGCTCGCCGACGGGTTCTCTGTCCTCGATCAGGCCGATGCCGTGGAGCTGTTCGGTCTGGTGCGCGCCGAGGCGGTGGGACGGCGTGACGAGGAGCCACGGCGACGCGTTGCCCGCCCGGACACCTTGGTGTCGATCTACTCGCGCGTGGTGAACGCCGAGGAGCCGGTCGCCGAGGTCGTGGCCCGGGACTTCCCCTGGTGCGCCGGCGACGAGGAGCTGATCGGCGCGGTCTTCACCGCCTACACGGACCGCAAGCGCGCCGGCTTCCTCCTGGACTTCGACGATTTGCTCCACTACTGGCGGGCTGCCGCCCTCGACCCGGTCCTGGGCCCGGTCCTGGCGGCTCGCTACGACCACGTCCTGGTCGACGAGTACCAGGACACGAACGTGATCCAGTCCGACATCGTCCGGGCGCTACGCAGCCGCGACGATCGGGTGACCGTCGTCGGTGACGATGCCCAGGCCATCTACTCGTTCCGGGCGGCCACCGTGCGGAACCTGCTGGACTTCCCGACCCAGTTCCCCGGAACTAGCCAGGTGACGCTGACCAGGAACTACCGGTCCACCCAACCCATCCTGGACCTGGCCAACTCGGTGGCCGCCGCACTCACCGAGGGGTACGCCAAGCAGCTGGACGCGACCACGACGGGTGGAGTGCGGCCCGTCCTTGCCACCTGCCCCGACGAGGGCGCACAGGCCGATGCCGTCTGCGACGTTGTCCTCGACCACCACGAGCAGGGGTTGCCCCTGCGAGCCCAGGTCGTCCTGTTCCGGACGTCGCACCACAGCGACCGGCTGGAGGTGGAGCTGCGTCGCCGCCGCATCCCCTTCGTCAAGTACGGCGGCCTCCGATTCCTGGAGGCGGCCCACGTGCGTGATCTCGTCTCTTTGCTCCGTGTCCTCGAGAACCCGTGGGACGAGATGGCCTGGCACCGGGCGCTGATGCTTCTCGAGGGCGTCGGTCCGGCCACCAGCGCCCGGCTGCTCGCCACTCTCGGCGTGCGCCCGCGCCGCAGCGGCGGCGCCGATCCGCTGGCTCGGATCCTGGCCGAGGACCGTCCCCGGATCCCCCGGGCGGAACCCGCCCTCTCGGCGATGCTCGACGCCCTGGGCGACTGCCGATCCGGCGGGCTCGGGCCTGGCGCCCAGGTGGCCCGCCTCCGTGTCGCCCTCGACCCGGTCGTGCGTCGCCGGTACGAGCACCCCGAGGTCCGCCTGCGCGATCTGGACCGCCTGGCCGAGCTGTCCGCCGGGACGACCACCCGGTCGGCGTTGCTGGCCGATCTGACGCTGGACCCTCCGGTATCGACCGGCGATCTCGCCGGGGCACCCGTACTCGACGACGACTACCTGACGCTGTCGACCGTCCACTCGGCCAAGGGTGGCGAATGGCGAGCGGTGCACGTCATCCACGCCGCCGATGGCATGTTCCCATCCGACCTGGCTACCGGCAACGCCGCCGGCATCGACGAGGAGCGGCGCCTGTTCTACGTCGCCCTGACCCGGGCCCGTGAGCACCTGCACATCTACGCGCCCTTGCGCTACCACCACGCCGGCGGCCATGGCTGGGGCGATCGGCACAGCTACGCGCCGCGGACCCGCTTCCTGCCTCCCGAGGTGGACGGCCTGCTCGACCATCGTGCCGTCCGTTCCGGCCGCTCCGACATCCCCGTCGATGCCCCGCCCGTCGACCTGACACCGACGGTGGACGCCGCCTTGCGCCAGCTGTGGTGAGCCGAGTGGACCGCAGTTGCTCAGCTCAGGGGACCTTGGACGGCACCGGGCGGTGGTTCGCCACGCGATGGTCGACGAGGCGGTGCCGGCTGCGCAGGAGTCGCAGGATGCTGGTGAGGGCCAGGCCGCCGATCAGGTTGCCGAGCACGGCCCAGCCGAACCAACCCAACCAGTCCAGGTAGCCGAACGGGGCGTGGCCGGTGTCGAGGGCGGCGAAGGACAGGAGGGAGTCGAGGATGGAGTGGAAGAGCCGAGTGCCGGCGAGAAGGAACGCGATGGCGATGGAGGCCAGGAGCTTGGCCGGCTCGGAATCGGTGCCGTTGTGCATGCGGGTGAGCAGGGTGATGGCGCTCCCTCCGAGGAGGGCAAGGCAGAAGGTGCGACCGTTGATCCCACCGTGGACGTAGAACGTGGCGGTGTCCACCGCTGTGCGGTGCAGCTGCGGGAAACCCTCCATCACCAGCCAAGCGACGATCCACCCGCCGGCCAGGTTCCCCACCAGGGTGGCCCCCCACAGCCGAAGGAGGTCACGGAACCGGGCTTCGCCGGCGACCACGACGGTGACGGGAACGAGAAAACCTTCGGTGAACAGCTCGCTGTGACCCAGTCGCAGCCCGATGAACCCGATGGAGAATGCCAGGCCCGACAGCAGGGTGCTCCCGGTCTGCTGCTCGACGTAGAGGAGCGCCAGGACCCCGAGCGCAACCTCTATCCCGCCGGTGCCTCCAGTGGCCAACAGGTCGGCGACACCGCGCTGGAGGCGAGGGAGACCCTCCTCCACGATGCGATCGAAGCTGCGTTCGATGACCTCCTCGCGCCGTTCGTCGCCGCCGCTGACCCGAGGCGGGCGCGCGCCGTCGTTGGCCGTGTCGTCGTCCGCGGTGTCGAGCCGGTGGTCGGTACGACTCGTCGCCGCGTCACGGTCGTCGCCGGATCGGGAGCTCATGTTCCGCCAGTCGTACCCATGCCGCCGCAGCCCGAAGCGCCGGGCCGACGGCGGGTCAGGACTCGAGGCGGGTGAGGAAGGGGGCGATGGCCGGGCCTGACCTGATCGGACCAGGCGGCGTAGGTCTCGGAGCCGTCGCGTATGGCGATCATCATCTCGCCCATGCCATCGGCAGGGATGGAGACGGTCACCACCCCGACCGTGCCCTCCACCGATGGCTCTCCACGGTCGTCGCCTCAGGCCGGTTCGTCAGCGGAGGACAACAGGAACTTGCTGATGCCGGTCATGTCCATGAGCCGCCGCACCGCCGTGGTCGGGTTGGTGGCGGTCACCTGACTGCCCGACTCCTGACCGCTCCGCCATGCCTCCACCAGCGACCCGAGTCCGCTGGAGTCGATGAACCGGAGCTGGGCCAGGTCGAAGCTCAAGGCGAAATGACCGGCATCGTGCAGGGAGCGGACCGCCTGACGCAGGACGGGAACGCTGAGCGAATCGAGGTCCCCGTCCAACGACAGGTGGGCGATGGAGCCCGTCGGCGTCTGCCATCGCACCTGGAAGCCCCCGAGCGCGAGGGAGAAGCGATCCGCCACGGTTCCCTGCTAGTCCTTGGTGGCGACGTGGTTCGGGGTGACGTGCATGGCCGGCTCGAAGCGATCGGCGTCGACGGCGCGGGCGTGTCCCCAGAACGTCTGGACCAGCTGATCGCGACACGACGCGCAGGGCCCATATGTCCGGGCCGTGGCATCCTCGCCGCAGCGCGGGCACGAGAACCAGAGCACATCCTCAGCGGGCACGTGCCCACCGTACCCCTCCGGTCTGCGGCCGCCAGACCGGGTGGCCCTCGCCATCGCGAGACCCCCGTGGCGGGGCGTCGTGCGGTGCAGTCTGGGCGGCTCGGCGTGGTGTGGCTCGGCGTGGTGTGGCTCGGCGTGGTGTGGCTCGGCGTGGTGTGGCTCGGCGTGGTGTGGCTCGGCGTGGTGTGGCTCGGCGTGGTGTGGCTCGGCGTGGTGTGGCTCGGCGTGGTGTGGCTCGGCGTGGTGTGGCTCGGCGTGGTGTGGCTCGGCGTGGTGTGGCTCGTTCAGTGCAGGCCGAGGGCGGCCGAGCAGGCGGGCCACTGGCCCCAGCCGCTGCGAGCCTGGAGGCGCTCGGCGGCGGCGTCCTGCATCGCTGGCAGCTCCTGGTCAGGTCGGCCCGGGTAGCCGAGATTGGTCCAGGTCGGCGCGCTGAACTGGTAGGCGCCGTAGAAGCCGTTGCCGGTGCTCTCCTGGTAGTTGTTGCCCGATTCGCACTGGCGCAGCTGCAACCACACGCCCCCGGCGTTCCCGCCGCTGCTCGGCGCAACGACGGCCGCCGGGGGACTGCCGGCGGGGGCGGACGCGACCGTCGGCGGCCTGGGCGGGGCGCCGACGACGGAGGTGACGACGGCGACGAGGCCGCCGTTGACCGGCAGGCCCTGGGTGGTAGGGGCGGGCACCGCTACCGCGACCTGCCGGGCCGGCTGGGCCTGCTGGGCCTGCTGGGCCTGCTGGGCCTGCTGGGCTTGCTGGGTGGCGACCAGCTGTGTGAGCGTCTGCTGAGTGCGGACCAGCTGGGCCTGCTCCTGTCCGGCCAGGGCCAGCGCCTGCTGGCGGGCTGCGCCGGCGGCGGCCACGGCGCGCTGACCGGCGGCCACCTCTTGGGCGACGGTCGCGGTGGCCGACGACACCTCCCGCTGCTGGAGCCGGAACTGATCGATGGAATCCTTCAGACCGCCCGACGCTACGGCCAAGTACTCGGCGCCGATGCTCGGGTCGGTGCTCGGATCGTTGCTCGCCGAGGTGATGGTGGCCTGATCGGTCGACTGACCGGTATACGTCATGATGGCGCTGTGGCGCAGTCGGGCCTGGGTGGTCTCCACCCGCCCTCGCAGGATGGCCAAGGCGGTGCGGTCCGTGCTCAACTGGTGGCCCAGGTTGGCGGCGTCCAGGTTCGCCTGGTCATAGGCCGTGGTGGCGGCATGGATCCGGGAGGCCCCTGCCGATACCTGTGCCTGCAGCATGTCCATCTGGGCGCGCGCCGCTTGGACCGGGTCGGCATGGGCGACACCGGTGGCCACGGGCACCAGGAGGCACAGCACACCGGTCATCCAGACCACCGGGCGCCTCCTGCGGCGAGCCATCCGTACGAATGCGGCTGCACGAGGCAGCGTCTGGCGGAGAGCCAAGAGACCCGCCACCATAGCGGGGGTCCCCGGTAGGCGCCACCCGGCGGGCGCCATCCGCCTCTGGCCGGGCCGGCCACCGCCGTCTCCAGAGGTCGGAGCGGTCGGCGGGGGCGGCGGCCGGCAAGCGGTCAGTCGCCTCGACGCCGGCTCGGTCGCCGCAGGTGCGGGTGCCCCCCGGGGGCCCCGCCGGTTCCCGGCGCCAACGATGGGACGGGGGCGGGCCGGATCGCCCGCTCGCATGGCCGTCGCCGATGAGTGGTCAGTACGTTCGACGAGGTCGAACATACTGACCACTGGTCCGGCGGATCGCCCTGGATCGCCGCCCGCCGCGCCGCCCGGCCGCACATCGCCGCCCGCCGCGCCGCCCGGCCGCACTGCGCGCCCGCACCCCCCGGCGCCGCCGCACAGCCCGCGCACCACGGCTCAGCGACCCCACGGACCGACGATCGGATCGTGGCCTACGCTGGCCCGATGGGTGCGGACGGCGGCCAACGTGGCAGCGAGCGGCGCCGCACCCCGTTCCTGGCGTCCCGGCTCCAGGGCCTCGGCACCACCGTCTTCGCGGAGATGTCGGCGCTGGCTGCAGCCACCGGGGCGATCAACCTGGGGCAGGGGTTCCCGGACACCGACGGCCCGGCCGAGGTGGCGGAGGCGGCGGTGGCGGCGATCCGGGAGGGCCGGAACCAGTATCCGCCCGGTACCGGGATCCCGGCTCTCCGCCAGGCGGTAGCGGCCCACCAGGCGAGGTTCTACGGGCACCAGGTCGATCCCGATGTAGAGGTCCTGGTGACTGCCGGCGCCACGGAGGCCATCACCGCGGCGGTGCTGGCCCTGTGCGAGACGGGCGACGAGGTCGTGACCTTCGAGCCGTTCTACGACTCGTATGGGGCCGCGGTTGCCATGGCCGGCGCCCAGCTGCGGACGGTGCCGCTGCGCCCGCCGGACTGGTCGTTCGATCCCGACGAGTTGCGCGCCGCGGTGACGGCGCGCACCCGCCTGGTTCTGGTGAACACCCCGCACAACCCCACCGGCAAGGTCTTCACCGCCGCCGAGCTGGACGCGGTGGCCCAGGTGTGCATCGAGGCCGACCTCCTGGCCGTGACCGACGAGGTCTACGAGCACCTGGTCTTCGAGGGTTCCCACCAGCTGCTGGCCACCCGGGCGGGGATGGGGGAGCGGACGCTGACGGTGTCGAGCGGGGGCAAGACATTCTCCTTCACCGGTTGGAAGGTTGGTTGGGTGTGCGGGCCGGGCGCGCTCGTGGCCGCGGTCCGCACCGCCAAGCAGTTCCTGACCTACGTGAACGGCGCCCCGCTGCAGCCCGCCATTGCCGTGGGCCTGGGTCTGGCCGACCGGTACTTCGAGGACGCGGCCTCCGGGCTGGCCGGCCAGCGCGACCTCCTGTGCGCCGGCCTGGAGGCCGCCGGGCTCGAGGTGTACCGCCCGTCTGCGGGCTATTTCGTCATGAGCGACGTGTCTGCGGTGGGACCGGCTGACGGCGAGGAGTTCTGCCGGTCCCTGCCGGCGCGCTGTGGCGTGGTGGCGGTGCCGGCCGCCGCGTTCTACGCCGATCGGGCTCGGCCCCGACCCCTGGTGCGCTTCGCCTTCTGCAAGCGGCCGGCCGTGCTGGAAGAGGCCAACCGGCGGTTGGCGGCGCTGGCCCGATGACGCCTTGGGCCGGGGTGCGAGACCGATGATGACGCGCCATCGTCAGACGTCGCACTGGGGCGCGTTCAGCGTGGAGGTCGACGACGGCCGGGTGGTGGCGGTCGAGCCGCACCCGGCCGACCCGGCGCCGTCTCTGCTGCTGGGCAACATCGCCGGCGCGGCCCGCCACCGGAGCCGGGTGGCCAGCCCGGCCGTCCGGCGGGGTTGGTTGGAAGGCGGCCCTGGCCCCGACGAGCGGCGCGGCCGTGACGAATGGGTGAGCGTCGAGTGGGACGAGGCTCTGGACCTGGTGGCGACCGAGATCGACCGCGTGCGGTCGGATGCCGGGCCGGATGCCATCTACGCCGGGTCCTACGGCTGGGCGAGCGCCGGTCGCTTCCATCACAGCCAGAGCCAGTTGCGCCGGTTCGTCAACCTCATCGGCGGGGCGACGGCGAGCGCAGGGACGTACAGCACGGGTGCCGCGGAGCGCATCCTGCCGCGGGTGGTGGGGAGCGACGAGGATGTGTGGCGCAAGGCCACCGCGTGGCCGGTGGTGGCGGCCCACACCGAGCTGCTGGTGTGCTTCGGCGGCCTGCCGGCGAAGAACTCGGCCGTCTCGCCCGGAGGGGTGACCCGCCACACCGTCGGGGCCCACCTGGCCGCCGCCCGCCGCCGGGGCATGGAGCTGGAGCTGTTCAGCCCCATCGCCGATGACGTCGACCCGGCGCTGCGGCCGACCTGGCATGCCCTCCGCCCCGGGACCGATGTGGCGGTGATGGCTGCGCTGGCTTACGTCCTGGTCGACACCGGGCGGGCGGACCTCGGCTTCGTGGCCAACTACTGCGTCGGCGGCAGCCAGCTGGTCGCCTACCTGCGCGGCGCCGCCGACGGGGTGGCCAAGACGCCGGAGTGGGCGGAGGCGATCTCCGAGGTCCCGGCCACGGTTATCCGCGACCTGGCCGGGCGGCTGGCGGAGCGCCGCACCCTGATCACGACCTCGTGGTCCCTGCAGCGGGCCGAGCACGGCGAGCAACCCGTCTGGATGTCGATCGCGTTGGCCGCGCTGGTCGGACAGATCGGCTTGCCCGGCGGCGGTTTCGGGAACGGCTACAGCTCGCTGGCTGACATCGGCGGCGGCACCACCCGGGTCCCGTTCCCGGCGCTGCCTGGCACCAGCCGGTCCTTGCGCTCCTGGATCCCCGTGGCCCGCGTCGCCGACATGCTGCTGCGGCCCGGGGAGGAGTACGAGGTCGACGGCTCGCGGCGTCGGTACCCGGCCATCCAGCTCGTCTACTGGGCGGGCGGGAACCCGTTCCACCACCACCAGGACCTGAACCGGTTGCGTGGCGCGCTCCGCCGCCCCCACACCGTGGTGGTGAACGAGCCGTACTGGACGGGGATGGCCCGCCACGCCGATGTGGTGCTTCCCGCAACGGTCACCCTGGAGCGCAACGACATCGCCCAGGGTCGCGGCGACCCCTTCCTGATTGCCATGCAGCAGGCGCTCCCCCCGTACGGCGAGGCGCGCCACGACCACGACATCTTCGCGGGGCTCGCCGACCGCCTCGGCGTGGGCGAGGCGTTCCGCGAGGGGCGCGACGTCGACGGGTGGTTGCGGTACCTGTGGGACCGGTGGACGGAGCGCATGGCGGCCGTGGGCGCGGCAGTGCCGACGTTCGACGACTTCTGGGCGGCGGGGGAGATGCCGCTCGACGTCGCGGACGACGACCGGGTCTACCTGGCCGGGTTCAGGGCCGACCCGCAGTGCCACCCACTGTTCACCCCCAGCGGCGGCATCGAGCTGTACTCCGAGGCCATCGCCGGCTTCGGTTACGACGACTGCCCGCCGCACCCGGCGTGGCTGCCACCGTCGGAGTGGCTGGGCGGCCCCCGGGCCCAGCGGTTCCCGCTGCACCTCATCGCCAACAACCCGGCGACCCGCCTGCACAGCCAGCTCGATCCGGGGGGGTATTCCGGATCGTCGAAGGTGCATGGCCGTGAACCCATCCGGATGCACCCGACGGATGCCGCGGCCCGTGGTATCGCCGACGGTGACGTGGTGCAGGTGGCAAATGATCGCGGGATGGTGCTCGCAGGGGCGCGGCTGACCGACGCCGTGCGCGCCGGGGTGGTGCAGTTGTCGACCGGAGCGTGGTACGACCCCGACGACCCGGCGGCAGAGCGGCCTACCTGTGTTCACGGGAACCCGAACGTCCTCACGCCCGACGCCGGCACGTCGCGCCTCGCTCAGGCGTGCGCCGGCCAGCACGCGCTCGTCGAGGTCACGAGATATGAGGGCCCGCTGCCGCCGATCCGGGCCTATGACCCGCCGGAGCTGCTGGAGCGGGCGGTGGTCACCGCTCGTAGGATGGCTCGATGAACGAGCTCATAGGTGACGTCGCCGTGTCGGTCGAGGGCTTCGTGGCCACGGTGGAGATCCGCCGCCCGCCGTCGAACTTCTTCGACGTCGACCTGATCCGCTCCTTGGCCGACGCCTTCCGCGGCCTGGACGACGAGGCCGAGGCGCGGGCCATCGTGTTGTGCTCGGAGGGCCGGCACTTCTGTGCCGGTGCCGACTTCAACGGTCAGAGCTCTGCCGCCCCGCTCGAAGCGGGGCAGGAAGCATCGCTTTACGCCGAGGCGGTCAAGCTGTTCGGCGCCCAGCTCCCGATCGTGGCTGCGGTGCAGGGCGCAGCTATCGGCGGGGGGCTGGGCCTGGCGTGCGCCGCCGACTTCCGCATCTGCGCGCCCGAGGCGCGCTTCGCCGCCAATTTCGCCCGGCTCGGCTTCCATCAGGGATTCGGTCTGTCGGTGACCCTGCCGGCCATCATCGGCCAGCAACGCGCCCTCGACCTGCTCTACACCGGTCGGCGGATCAAGGGCGAGGAGGCCCACACCATGGGCCTGGCCGACCGGATGGTGCCGGCCGAGGACCTGCGGACCGAAGCCGCAGCCCTGGCCACCGACATCGCCGCCTCCGCCCCTCTGGCCATCCGCGCCATCCGCCAGACCATGCGGGGACACCTGGCCGACGCGGTCCGTCAGGCCACGCAACGGGAGGACGCGCAGCAGTCTCGCCTCCGTCAGACCGCCGATTTCGCCGAGGGCACCCGGGCCAGCGGAGAACGGCGGGAGCCGGTCTTCGTCGGGCGGTAGTGGAGCGGGCTGGTCCTGGAGGCTCAGGGAAGCTGGTCGTAGGCGCCGACGCCGGCGAGGACCACGGCTGCGACCACGATGCCGGCCATGAGCAGGCTGAAGACCAGGTCGGCCTTCTTGGTGACCAGGCCATAGATCCCGATGATCTGGGCGACCACCAGGCAGCCGGCGGCCGTGTAGAGCAAGGTCACCGTGGCGCCGCGGGAGGCGTTCCGAGCATCGGGTCAGGCTAGTCCGGGGCGAGGCGCGGATCACGCCTCTTGGTCGGCCGACCATTGCCAGCGGCCCGCCCGTACGGCCGTGGCCGACACCTCGAGCAGAGCGGGATCGAGCCTGAGGATGTGCACACGACCTCTGTCGGCGCTGGGGATGGTCACCGCGGTTCGAGGGGCGACCCAGATCGGCGGGAGGGCTTCGACGGCCCGGTCGCGCGCCGCCTCGGAGCTGTACCACTCGGGATCGACGACCTGCGCCCACTTGTCCGCGCCCAGGACGAGGGCGTCGTAGCCGGCGGCGATGTCGGCGACGAGCTGCGCATCGGTGCGGCGGGCGGCCAGCCAGGGACGGGTGGCGCACAGGCGTTGCAGCACCTCGAGCCGGGTAGCGGCCGGCGGCAGGCTGGCGTGGTGCTTGCCCAGCGCCACCGCCGACACCACCAGCTCGATCCGGTCCAGCTGGGCCTGCTCGCATGCGGCCTCGGCGATGGCCAGGTGGGCGATGGTCGGGGGGTTGAACGAACCCGGGTACACACCGGTGCGCACTGGCACAGCCTGCCGCGAGCGTGGCGGGCTCCGCTAGACAGCGACTATGACCGACAGCCCGTGGGCGGGGGACGCCTGCTCGCTCGTCGAGGCCTTCCGGGCCGGCGAGAACAGTCCGACCGACGAGATGGCGGCCACCGTGACGGCCATCTTGGCCAGCGACCTGAACGCGTGCTGCCACCTGGACGCGGAGCGAGGTCTCGCTGGAGCCGCGGCTGCGGACGTCGCCGACCCCTTCGGCGGCGTCCCCTTCGGTGTCAAGGAGCTCGATCGCGTGACCGGGTGGCCGGCGCGCGACGGCTCCCTGGTGTTCGCCGAGCGGATTGCCTCGTTCACCACGACGGCGATCAGCCGGGCCCTGGATGCCGGCCTGGTGGCGGTAGCCCAGACCACATCGTCGGAATTCGGTGGCCTGAATGTCAGCACCGGCCGCCTGCACGGCACGACCCGGAATCCCTGGGACCGCGAGCGCAGTGCGGGTGGCTCGTCGGCCGGGAGTGCCGCAGCCGTGGCCGGAGGGCTGGTCCCGGTGGCCAGCGGGACGGATGGGGGCGGTTCCATCCGCATCCCCGCCGCCTTTTGTGGGTTGGTGGGACTGAAGCCCACGTTCGGTCGCATCCCGCGCGGCCCCCGGACGGAGGTGTGGCCCATGACCGTGGCCCATGGCTGCCTGACCCGCTCGGTGCGCGACGCGGCCAGGCACCTCGACGTGACCGCCGGACCGGACCGACGGGACCCTTCGAGCCTGCCGTCCGGCGGCAGCTGGGAGCGCGGCCTCGGTGCGCTGGACCTGTCCGGTCTGCGGGTGGCCGTCCTGCCTGATTTCGGTGGTGCGCAAGTGCGCACGGAGGTGGCCGACACGGTGGCCGAGGCGGCCGAGGCACTCGTCGCCCGCACGGGCATGCGGCCCGTTGCCGTGGACAACCCGCATCTGTCTCTGGCTATCGAGTGGTCCATGGCGAACCTGGTGACATTGGCTGCCGAGCTCGGGGACCGCTATCCGGGGCGGGCGGGGGAGATGACCGTCGAGATGCAGTTCGCCATGGCCGTGGCGACCCAGGCCTACGACCTGCAGTTGGCGGCCCGGGCCGAGCTGGCCCGCACCGCCGCCAACGAGGCCATGGCCGACCTCTTCGACGTCGTCGACGTGATCCTCTCGGCCACCAACCCCGACGTGGCTTTCGGCGCCGACGTGACCCTGAACACGGTGGTCGGCGATCGTCAGGTCGGACCGGAGAACAACGCCACGCTCACCGTGCCCGCCAACATCTACGGGAACCCGGCCATCACCGTGCCGGCAGGGACCGTCGCCGGTCTGCCCGTCGGCCTGCAGATCATGGCGTCCCACCATCGAGAGGACCTGTGCCTGGAGCTGGCCTTCGATTGCGAGCGGGAACGGCCGTGGCCGCTGGTCGCACCTACTGGATGACGCAGGGCGGAGCCCGACCGGCGGCCGGGAAGGCCACGGCCAGGGCGCTGGCGATCAGCTGGGCGCGCGCCGCCGAGCCGGGGCTGCTGTAGTGGATGCCGTCGGTGATGAACCAGGCGGACTGGGCGACCGCCGCCCAGTCGTACACGCGAAGGTCGGTGTATCGCCCGCATGCCTGGACCAGCGCCTGGTCCCAACGCGCCATGTTGGCGTTGGCGTAGGGTCCGGAGCCGAGCAGGCTGTCGGCGCCGACCCACATCACCGGCTGGTTCCCGATGACCGCCATCATCCGCGACACCCGTTGGCTGGCGCTCACGTTCGAGCCCACGGCGATGTCGGCGGCGTCGTTGGTTCCCAGGGCGATGACCCAGCAGCCCCGGAAGCCTGAGGCGACGAGCTGCTGGGCGACCTCCAACCCGTTCGGCTCGCCCTTGTAGGTCTCGACGATCGACCGGGCCCCGGAGATCTGCAGGTTCACCGATGCCACCCCGACCCGGTTGAACTGGGCGTCGAGGCGCTGGGTGGGGTCTGGCAGGTAGTTCGGTGAGGTCAGGCTCTCTGACGTGGAGTCACCGATGTGGACGACCGCTCGACACGATGTCGTGGTGGAGACGGTGGTCGGCGCGGTCTGCGGGACCGACGTGGCCGGCCCGGTGGCGGGGGGAGGGGCCGGAGGCGTTGTCCGACGGGTGATCGCCGTCGACGCGATGGGGGTCTCGGTGGGTTTGGCGGCGATGGTCGGGATCAGCGTAAGGCTGAACACGGCGAGCGCCCCGAGCATCCCGGCCGACAGCGCCCAGCTCCATCGGGCCATCGCCAGCTCGAGCCGCGGCGCCGACTCCTCGTGGGCCTGCAACCATCGTCGGGTGCGGCGCCGGACGGGTGCTTCGACGAAGCGCCACGACAGGGTGGCCGCCGCCAGGGTGGCGGCCACCTGCAGGACGCTGCGGGGGACGTCGACGCCGCGGGTGATGGTCGGGGTCGTCAGCACGATGATCGGGTAATGCCAGAGGTAGATGCCGTAGGACCGCAGGCCGATCCAGCGCAGCGGCCGCATGCCGAGCACGATGCCGATACGGCTGCGGGGGAAGACCACCGCGGCGACGATCGCGGCCGTAGCCACGGAAAGGACGACCAGGCCGCCCCGGTAGAGGAACGGTGCGTACTGGCCGACTCGCCAGATCATCACCGCTACCCCGACCAGGCCGGCGATCCCGATGGCGTCGATCACCTTGCGGTTCCAGCGCGCCACGCTTGCCCGGCTGGGCCGCAGGGGCCACACCACGGCCAGCGCGGCGCCGATGAGCAGCCCGAAGGCGCGGGTGTCGGTCCCGTCGTAGACCCGCGTGGGGTCCACGCCCGGGTGGTACAACAGGCTCATCTCCACCGCCGACGCGGCGGCCGCGACCACGATGACGGCGGTCACGACGCGACGGCTGCGGACGAACCGGAGGCCCAGCCAGAGCAGCCATGGCCACACCAGGTAGAACTGCTCTTCGACGGCCAGCGACCAGAGGTGTCCGAGCGGGGACGGCGGGCCGAAGCGGGCGAAGTACGAGACATGATGGAAGATCAGCCACCAGTTCGACACGTACCCGGCGGCGGCGACCACGTTGCCCTGGAGCTCACCCAGCTGGCTGCCGTGCCACACCGACACCCACACCACGGTCGCGGCCAGGAGCACCACCACGGCGGGCAGCAGGCGACGGGCTCGACGCATCCAGAAGTCACCGAGGTGCAGGCTGCCGCTGTGCTGCCACTGGGCTACAAGCAGGTCGGTGATCAGGTAGCCGCTGAGGGTGAAGAACACGCCGACGCCCAGGAGGCCACCGGCGGCCCACGGCACACCGAGGTGGAAGGCGATGACCGCCGAGACGGCCACGGCGCGCAGCCCGTCCAAGCCGGGCACATACCTGGCTCCAGGTGCTATCAGCTCAGGCACGTGCGGCCCGCGGCCCGAACGCACTCCGCCATGTTCCGCCGTGAACCACGGCTCTCCAGCCTATGTGAACGACTCGCGGCCCGTGATCTGCATGGCGGCCACCCTACGGTGGGCCGGACGGAGATCAGTAGCGGTAGGACTCCGACTTGTAGGGACCGCCCAGATCGACTCCGAGATAGGCGGCCTGCTTGTCGGTGAGGGTGGAGAGGCGGACGCCGAGCTTGTCGAGGTGCAGGCGAGCCACCTTCTCGTCGAGGTGGCGGGGCAGCACGTACACCCCCACCGGGTAGTGCTCGGTGCGGGTGAACAGCTCGATCTGGGCCAGCACCTGGTTGGTGAAGCTGGACGACATCACGAAGCTGGGATGCCCGGTGGCGCAGCCCAGGTTCACCAGGCGCCCTTCGGCCAGCACGATGACGGCGTGGCCGTCGGGGAACTGCCAGGCGTCGACCTGTGGCTTGATGGTGACCCGTGCGATGTCGGGCCACCGGGCCAGGCCGGCCATGTCGATCTCGTTGTCGAAGTGGCCGATGTTGCAGACGATGGCGTTGTGCTTCATCTGGCTCATGTCCTCGGCCGTGATGAGATCGCGGTTCCCCGTGGCGGTCACGAAGATGTCGGCAGTCGACCGCGCGTCGGCCAGGGTCAGGACCTGGTAGCCCTCCATGGCGGCCTGCAGCGCGCAGATGGGGTCGACCTCGGTGACGATCACGCGGGCGCCCTGGCCTCGCAGGGATTGGGCGCAGCCCTTGCCGACGTCGCCGAAGCCGCAGACCACCGCCGTCTTGCCGGCGATCATGACGTCGGTGGCCCGGAAGATGCCGTCGATGAGGGAGTGGCGGCACCCGTAGAGGTTGTCGAACTTGGACTTGGTAACCGAGTCGTTGACGTTGATGGCGGGGAACCGCAGCGTCTGGTTCTCGGCCCGCTGGTAGAGGCGGTGGACGCCGGTGGTGGTCTCCTCGGTGACCCCTTTGATCCCTTTGGCCATCGAGGTCCACAGGGTGCCGTTGTCGCGCAGGGTGCGGTTGAGGGTGGCGAGGATCAGGCCGTACTCCTCGGAGTCCTCCGGGCCCAGGTCCGGCACCCGACCCTGCTCCTCGCACTCGGCGCCTAGGTGGACGAGCAGGGTGGCGTCGCCGCCGTCGTCGAGGATCATGTTCGGCGCGCCGTCGTCAGGCCAGCGCAGGGCCTGCTCGGTGCACCACCAGTACTCCTCGAGGGTCTCGCCCTTCCAGGCGAACACGGGAACCCCGGCGGCGGCTACGGCCGCCGCCGCGTGGTCCTGGGTGGAGAAGATGTTGCACGACGCCCAGCGCACGTCGGCGCCGAGGTGCACGAGTGTCTCGATCAGCACGGCCGTCTGGACGGTCATGTGCAGCGATCCGGTGATGCGCGCGCCGGCCAGCGGCCGGCTGGTGCCGTACTCTTCCCGCAGGGACATGAGGCCTGGCATCTCGATCTCGGCCAGGCCGATCTCGCGTCGGCCGAAGTCGGCCAGGTCGATGTCGGCGACGCGGTAGGGCGGGGTCGTGGTGGTGTCGGTCATCTATGGCTCCTTGGGTGGGGGCGGGTGGGCCGCGGCTGCGTTCGTGGCGCGCCACCGCGGTGGATGCTCCGCCAGGCCGGGGCCGTCAGGCCCTTCCCATCTGGTCAGCCCAGGTGATTCGCTCCGATTGTAGGACGTACGCGGTCGTGGGGCCTGCGCCCCGGTGATCGGACGGGGTACGGTCCGGCCATGTCCGAGCCGGCCGTGCACCCCCCGCACCCATGACTGTCATCGATCCCGTCCCGGTTGCCGACCGGATCCTGGTGGTCACGGCGCATCCCGACGACGTGGACTTCGGCCTGGCCGGGTCGGTGGCGCGCTGGACGGAGGCTGGCGCAGAGGTGGTGTACTGCGTGGCCACCGACGGCGACGCCGGTGGCTTCGACCCGGCCGTGGCCCGCTCCGACATCCCCGGGATCCGCCGGGCCGAGCAGGCTGCGGCCGCTCGGGAGGTCGGCGTCACCGATATCCGCTGGCTCGGCTACCGCGACGGCCGGGTGGAGGTCACCCAAGACCTGCGGCGCGACATCGCTCGGGTCATCCGGCAGGTGCGGCCGCAGCGGGTCGTGGCCCAGAGCCCCGAGCGACGCTGGGACCGCATCGGGGCCAGTCATCCCGACCATCTGGCGGTGGGCGAGGCCACGGTGTGCGCCGTGTACCCCGACGCCCGCAACCCGTGGGCCCTTGCGGAGCTGGCAGCCGAGGGCCTGGACGCGTGGAGCGTGGCGGAGCTGTGGCTGATGGCCGCGCCCGAGGTGGACGTGGCCGTCGACGTCACCGACCAGCTGCCGAGCAAGCTGGCGGCGTTGCGGGCGCACGTCAGCCAGGAGACCGATGGTGACGGCGGGCTCGAGGCCCGGATCCGCCAGTGGCTGGGGGCCACGGCGAAGGAGGCCGGTCTGGCCGAGGGGCGTCTGGCCGAGGCGTTCCGGCGGGTGGTCCTGCCGCCGTAGCCGACGGCAGTCAGGAAGCCACTTTCCTGTATCGAGGGCTACGAAGCGGCCGCGGCTTCGCGGAACGACGCCAGATCACCCCAGTGGTCGGGCCGGTCGAGCGGATGCTCGGCGTACGCCGCGTAGCTGGCATCGACCTCGGCGGCGCGATGTCGAGCTAGGAGCGCTTCGTCGAGGAGCGCTGCATCCGTCTGCTTCGAGCGGAGCCGGGTTCGGGCTCTGGTCGAACCGAGGATGCCTCGACGATGTCCCAGGCGGCGCCGACGATCGTGTCGGCGTCGATCCCGAAATGCTCGTAGAGGTCCGCCACGTCGCCTACCTGCCCGAAGCCGCTCACCCCCAGATTGGTGGCTGGTACGCCGTGGATGGCGGCGAGGAAGGAGAGCGTGTGCGGATGGCCGTCGAGAACGGACACGAGCGGGCACGCTCGGTCGGCGGGGAAGAGCTCGCTCAGTATCCCGTCATCGCCGAACCCAAGTCCGCGGCGGGCCTGAAGAGCCCGAAACACCAGGTCGGGTGACGTGAGGCAGGTGACGTCGACGGCCACGCCGGCGTCGGACAGGGTCCGCCCAGCCGCGAGCACCTCAGGGAGGACGGCGCCGACACCGACCAAGGTCACCGATGGGGAGCCGGACGCTTCTCGCATGCGGTAGCCACCGGAGACGACGTGTCGGCGGCGCCGATCGCGCTGTGCGGGATCGGTTGGTACGGCGGCTAGCGCCTGGTCGATGAGGCGGGTGGAGAGCCGGAAGTAGGCTGACGTTCCGTCTGTACGCCCGAGATGGCTCATGGCGGCGAGCAGGGTCCACTCGAGGTCCTGTGCGAATGCCGGCTCCCAGGCCACGCACCCGGGTTGCTCGAGGCCCACGGAAGGTGTGGTGACCGACTGGTGGGCTCCACCCTCTGCCCCAAGAGTCACCCCCGACGGTGTGCCGACGAGGATCGACTGACCGCCGGCGTACATGCCGAATGACCACGGCTCGAGCGCACGGTTGATGAAGGGGTCGTACATCGTCCCGATGGGGAACAATGGCTGACCGTCGCGCGACCAGGTCGCTCCTAGCTCGCTGAGGAGCCCGACGAGGTTGCCCTCGGCGATGCCGAGCGCGATGTGCTGGCCCTGCTCGGACTCCTGCCACCGGACGAGGGTCTCGGCGTCGTCGGCGAACCAGTTGACGCGCTCCCAGGTGTTCCAGACCCCCACCTTGTTGACCCAGCCACCGAGGTTGGTCGAGGAGGCGACGTCGGGGCTGACAGTGACCATCCGGTCGGCGACGTCGGGGGCCGCTCGCGAGATGTCCAGGAAGAATCTCCCGAACGCCTGCTGAGTGGACTGCGGCGCCTTGTACGAGTGCCCGAGATCGCTGGGCACCGCAGGCGGACGGGCCGACACGGGCCTCACCGGGATAAGCCGTTCGGCAGCCGCCTCGCAGAGGCTGGCCTCGGAGGACCCGTGGGGGAAGGTCGCCCACGGATCCTGCAGATCGGCACCCAGCTTGGCGGCGAGCTCCTCCCACTGCGTGGTGGACAGAAGTGCCGAATGATTCCCTGGGTGGCCCTGCGTCGGAAGGCGCCAAGCCTTGATGGTGTACGCGAAGACAACGCTCGGCCGGTCCGTGTCAAGGTCAGCCCGGCGGAACGCGCCGAGGAGGTCCCGCAGATCATGGCCTCCCAGGTCTCGGAGCGCGGCTGCGATCTCATCGTCGGCCAGATCGCTCAGGACCTGCTGGATATCGCGCCGGCCGAGCCCTACGGTCGCCAGCCGGTCCCGAAGGTCACCCGGCGGGCTTCGAAGCATCCGCTGGTATTCCTCGTTGCCCATGTCGTCGATCCGGGCTTGCAGGGCGTCGCCCCCAGGTCGGTCGAACAGTGCCCGGAGCGTTCGACCATATTTCAGGGTGATGGTCTGCCAGCCCACGGCCTCGAACATCGCGCCGATGCGTCCGGCGGCGATGTCCGGGACGACACGGTCGAGGGACTGGCGGTTGACGTCGACCACCCACATCACCTCACCAAGGCGCGGCACCATCGGGTCGACCAGCGCCTCCCAGATCGCGCCCTCATCGAGCTCGGCATCGCCAACCAGGGCGATCTGACGTCCACCTGACGGAGCGTCGAACCGACCGGACAGGTACCGGTGGGCCAAGGTGCTCCAGATGGTCGCGGTCGCCCCGATCCCCACGGAGCCGGTGGAGAAGTCAACCGGGTCGGGATCCTTCGTGCGGCTCGGATAGCTCTGCAGGCCGCGAAAGGCACGAAGCTCGGTGAGATATCGCCGGTCCAACCGGCCGAGCAGGTAGTTGATCGCGTGAAGGACCGGTCCGGCGTGAGGCTTCACCGAGACCCGGTCCGTGCCGTTGAGGTGCCCGAAGTACAACGCCGACATGATCGATGTCATCGACGCTGAGGAGGCCTGATGGCCGCCGACCTTGGTCCCCGACGGGGTCTCCCTAACCCGGTTCGCATGGTGGATCATGGTGGTGGCCAGCCAGAGCACCCGTTGCTGTATGCGCTCGAGCACTTCGAGAGGATCCGGCGGCATCGAATCCGGCGGGGTCGGATCCGGCCTGTCAGCCGAGTGGAGCGGGAACATGGCTCCAGTGAAGACTGTGCCGGACGGGCACGCAAGAAGTCGAGGCCGGGTCGGCCCGAGGACGCAAGAGATGATCACAAGGCGAGCTCATCGTGTGCGATCGTTGCGTGATGCGCCAGGATCTCGAGCTGGACGCCACCGATCGAGCCGTGCTCGACCTGCTGGGCCAGAATGCTCGACGGACGTTCGGGGACATCGGCACGCACGTCGGCCTGTCGGCACCTGCAGCCAAGCGACGGGTCGACCGCCTCGAGGCGATCGGCGTCATCGTTGGCTACACCTGCCGGATCGACCATGCCAAGGTCGGATGGCCCCTGCAGGCCTTCGTCGAGCTCCGCTTCGACGGCAGTGCACGGGTCGA
Organism: Acidimicrobiales bacterium; assembly: GCA_965276635.1. Taxonomy (GTDB): domain Bacteria; phylum Actinomycetota; class Acidimicrobiia; order Acidimicrobiales; family Palsa-688; genus CBDIBC01. The sequence continues at coordinate 608,799 of CBDIBC010000004.1, forward strand.
CACGATCGCCAGGATCGCCGACGACACACCGGAGGTCGAGGAGGTGTTCACCATCGCCGGTGACCCCGACGCCTTGGCCTGGCTCCGGGTCCGTGACGTCACCGACCTGAAGCGGGTCATCGACCGGCTACGTAGCAGTGGGCCTGTCACCGGGACCAAGACCCTCATGGTCCTCGGCACCTCGAAATCGCCTCCTTCGGGCCCGTAGGTGGACGTCCCCGCACTGGTGGGCGTAAGGGTGGTCATGAGAACCCGGCGAGCGCGCTGGTCAAGACACCGCGCGCCTGCGCCGTCGTGACACGAGCCCCGAGCCAGGCGATGTGGTGATCGGGACGGACGAGGACGAGCTCGGCGCCAAACATCTCCGCTACGGGCACACCGATCTCGGGTACCGCGGACATCGGGACGCCACGGGACTCGGCTGCCGCGAAGAGGGGCCCGGCGCGCTGCGGGTCACCCAGCACGCTGAACCCGCGGCCGAGAAGGTCGTAGAGGGAGAGGCCGGGGCGGATCCAGCGGTGGGGCAGTCGGTTGCCTGGGAGCGCTAGGGGCTCGAAGTCCGCGCCGTCGGTCGTCTGGGATCCGGCTCCCGGCCCGTAGGCGTAGCCGAGGACGAGTCCGGCGCAGTAGAACTCGGGCCGCTTCACAGCGCGGAGGCGCTCGGCAAGGGCGCCGACCGCCGCAGGATCGTCATGGGCCGCGGCCACGGCAAGGTCGGTGGGCAGCACCGCAGTGTTGGCCGCAGCGATGGCGATGGTCTGCTCCGCCACGGGGCGCCGTTCGGACTCGTAGCTGTCGAGCAGCTCGGTCCGCGCCCACCCGCGCACCGCGGCGGCCAGCTTCCAACCGAGGTTGACCGCATCGCCGACACCGGTGTTGAAACCGTGGCCACCCCAAGGAGGGTTCTGGTGCGCAGCGTCGCCCACCAGGAACATGCGGCCCGACCGGTACCGGTCGACCAGCAGAGCGCGGGCCTGCCAGGGGTCGGTGCCCAGGACCTCGACGGGGACGTCGCGACCGAGCATGGCGCGCACGATCGCCGCCGGATCGGCGGCGGAGTCGTCCGCGGGCCGCCCGGTGGCGATGGCCCACCAGCTGCCGTCCAGGTCGAGCGGCCCGACGACCCCTGGTGCGTCGGGATTGAGGACCCAATAGTGCAGGGCGGGGGTGCCGACGAGGTGGTCGGCCAGGCCCGGGCTACGGAACACCACGCTCAGGTTCGGGGCCCCGGCGGTGCCGCCTGCGTATGCTGCGCCCATGGCCGTGCGCACCAGACTGCGGGCGCCGTCCGCACCGACGACGTAGTCGGCGCTGAAGCTGGTGGGCGGAGTGCCCACCTCGCCGATGAGGCCTCGGACGGCGCCGTCCGCTTCCTCCACGGAGAGCACCTGCTGGCCGAGCAGTAACCGGCAGAGGGGCGAGCCGACCAGGGCGTCGCGCAGCGCCTGCTCCACGACCGGTTGGGCGACCTGCTGGCCGGGCTCGGCGGCGAGCTCGCTGTCGACCAGATCCAACCCGAGGACCCCGGTGAGCCGGGCGATCTCCCGTCCCGTCGCCGTGGTGCAAAAGGCGATGTCACTGGACCATCCGACAGGTATCGGCGCCCGCTTGCGCACCTCGTCGGCGAAGGACCAGCGCCGGAAGAGCTCCATCGTCCGTACCGAGGTCGTCTTCGCCCGTGGTCGTGTCATCGAGACAGTCGGGCGCGCTTCGACGACGACACAGTCGATGCCGTGGAACACCAGCTCCATCGCCGTGGCGAGGCCCACCGGGCCGCCGCCCACGATGAGCACCCGGGTGCGGATCGGCGTTGGCGAGGTCGGGGCGCTGGTCAATCGGCGCTGATGCAGCAGGCCAGTGCGAACGCCACCTGTTCGAGCTGAAATGCGGCGCCGCTGCGGTGGAAGTCGATGCAGTGGCCCGCCGAGCCGGTCAGGCGGGCGTCGACGTGGGGGGACGCGGAGAAGGCAGCGGCGAAGCCGGCGATCTCCTGCTCGTCGGTGATCCACAACTTGTCGTACACGCCCTGCCGGCTGTGGACGGGCACGGTCACCTCTGCCGCCACCGACGGGAGTCGTTCGATCCATCCACCGGTGATGTCGAGCAGCTCGGCCCGAGGAACGGTCGTGTCGGCGATGTGGCTGGCTGCGGGCATCTCCTTGCGGTAGGTCGACTCCGGGCCGAACATCACGAAGTCCTTCATCGGGCTGGGGAGCTCTACGAGAGGGATGTCGGGCAGTGCCTCCCACGCGTCACGCGACTCCCCGGGCACTCGGAGGAGGCAGCCGGAGACGGCCATGCCCAGCAGCGGCCACGACGGCCGTCGTGCGGCCAGCGCCGTCACGACGGCGCCACCGATGGAATGTCCGATGAGCACGACACCCGACGTGTCACCACCGACGTCGTCCCACAGCTCGGCGACGACATCGTCCAGTGCCTCGGCGTTGGCGAGGATGATCGACTCGCCCGGCTCGACCGGCGTGCTACCCCGGTAGGCGGGCCGGTCGAGGGCGATGATCGGGACGCCCGCCCCCGCAGCCCGATCGAGCAGGGAGTAGCCGTCCACGTCGAAGTAGGTCGACGTGTAGGTGCCGCCGTGCAGGGCGACGATCAGTGGCGTGTCGGGGCCGATGGGCCGATCCGGCCACCTCTTCCGGCCGGTGACGGTCGTTCCCCGAGCCGGACCCGCCCCCGCCAGGGTGTGCTCGAAGTCCTCGGTGACGGCGTCGATCATGTCGATGTCCTTTCCTGGATCACAAGCGCATTAGGCCGCCGTCGGCGACGATCGTCTGACCGGTGAGGAACGCGCAGTCGTTGCTGGTCAAGAAGCAGATGGTGCCCACGATGTCCTCGGCCTCGCCGACCCGTTTGATCGCCTGCATGCGCGACACCATGTCGAACTTCTCCTGGCTGATGTTGCGCACTCCGCCGGGGGTGCGAGTCACGGTCGGGCACACGGCGTTGACGGTGATGCCGAAGGGCGCCAGATCGGTCGCCAGGGCGCGGGTGAAGCCGATCACCGCGCCCTTGCTGGCCATGTAGTGCACGAGGCCCGGCACGGCGAGGCCAAGGGAGTTCGACGAGAGATTGACGATGCGACCCCATCCCTGATCGCGCATCGACCCCATCACCGCCTTGGCCATGAGGAATTGCGAGTCGACGTTGATCCGCTGCAGGCGCTTCCAGTCGGCGAACTCGAGCTCGAAGACGTCCTTGGAGGCGATGACCCCGGCATTGTTGACGAGGATGTCGACCCGACCGCGAAAGGCGAGCATGTCGCCGGTTATCGCCGCGACGGCCGCCGGGTCCGACAGGTCGGCTTGCAATGCGGTCGACTCGGCGCCGAGGGCCTCGAGGTCGGCCGCCACGCCTCCGGCCTCCTCGATGTCGATGGCGATGACGGCCGCACCGCGCCGGGCGAGCTCCAAGGAGACGGCGCGTCCGAAGCCGTTGGCCGCTCCGGTGACGACCGCGATGCGGTCGGTGTGGCTGGTCATGGCGCCACCACCAGGGCCGACGCGACCTCGGCCGAGATCCGGCGCTGCCGGATGCCGGCGAGGGCGGCGCGCAGCGCCGGGACCATGGCACGGGCTGCCACGGGGTCGACCCGCTGCGGGAGCAGCTTGAGGATGTCGCCGGCCCGGTGATCGTCCGGTACGTCGTCGCCGCGAGGCACGACCAGCACGTGGAAGTGCGGGTACGTCTCGCCGAAGGCCAGCAGGTAGGTCGCAGGGGTACCGTTCACCTCGGTGACGGCTGCAACGAGGTCACGGGCGCGGCGACCGAAGCTGTCTACCTCGTCGTCGGACAGGGCGGTGATCCGTTCCGCATGCCGGCGCACCCGGAGGACGACCCATCCCGGCACCTCGTAGCCGGGGAGGACCTCGGCTGCCCACAGCTCGTCACGAAAGACGACCGCAGAGTCGGCGGCGTCCTCGGTAACGCAGAGCAGGCAGTCGTCATCTCGGGATCGTCGAGCCACCGGTCAGCTGGCGCCGATGAGGATCGGCATCGGGTCGGGCAGCACCGTTTGGAGTGCCCAGGCCCGGTCGCACAGCTCGTCGGCGCTGACACCGGCGCGACGGGCGGCCAACAGGCGCTCCGGGTCATACGCCGGGCCGACCGAATCGCCCGCGTACTCGGGCCCGCGCATGTACGCAGTGGCATCGTCCGGGTCGGCGAACCTGTCGATCTGCAGCTCGACCATGTTGCCGTCCGGGTCCCGGTAGTACATGGAGACGGTGATGCCGTGAGCGATGCAAACGGCGGGCCGGATCCCCTGGTCCCGCAGCTGCTCGTAGCGCTCCAGCAGGTCGTCGATGCTGGCGAAGGTGTACGCCGCATGGTGCATCGATGCGGTGGCCGGCGTCTTTCGCTCGAGCTGGACGGGTGCCTTGATGAACGCCACCCGGTGGTGCTCGCCGTCGAAGGTGATGAACCCCAAGCCGTCGTCCTCGTAGACGACGTGCGCGCCGAGTACGGCGCAGTACCAGTCGATCATCTCCTTCGGCTGGCTCGTCTGGAAGACGTTGTGGGCGAAGGTGGGCGTTGCAGTCATTGTGGCTCCTTTCTGAGGTTGGCGTGACGATGGGCGCTCGAGGTCACCCTGCAGTTGGCGGGACAAAGCGGTTGCGCATCGAGCCGATGTCTTCGATGGTGGTGACGAGCTCGTCACCGGGATGGAGCAGCACCTTCGGGTCGCGAGCCCAGCCGATACCTGCGGGCGTACCGGTGAAGATGACGTCGCCCGGAAGGAGTGGGAGGATCGCGGACAACCTGGCCACGATCTCGGCGACGGGGAAGATCATGAGCTTGGTGCGTGAGCGCTGCATCTGGACACCGTTGAGGCTGCAGCCGATCTCGAGGTCGTCGCGGTCGGCGAGCTCGTCGGGGGTCACCAGGCTCGGGCCGAGCGGCGAGAAGCCGGGGAACGACTTGCCGAGGTTGAACTGCGGCGTCGGCGGCCGCAGTTGCAGCTCCCGCTCGGAGATGTCCTGGCCGACGGTCACGCCCGCCACGTGTCGCCAGGCGTCGGCGGCAGCCACGCGGTAGGCGCGCCGGCCGATGACCACGACGAGCTCGGCCTCGAAGTCGACCGATCCGGCGGGGACCTCGATCTCCGCCCGCGGTCCTGTGATCGAGGAAGGGAACTTGGTGAAGACCACCATGGCATCGCTCGTCATACCCATGCCCGCCTCTTCGGCGTGGTCGATGTAGTTGAAGCCGAGCGCGAACACCTGGCGCGGATCGGGAGCGGGGGGGCCGAGCGTGACCTCGTCGAGTGCCCGGACCTCGGCCGTACCGTCCGGGCCGGCAGCCCAGTCCCGGAAGTCGGCCCAGTTGGCGTAGACGCCCTGGACGCCGGGCCCGAACCTCCCGCCGCTGGCCGTTGCGACGTCGACGACACCACCGTCGACGACTAGGCCGAGCCGGCCGTTCGTGTTGACGATCTTCATGCCACTCCTCGTGTCGGGGCCTCAATCATGCTCAGTTTGGCGGCCTCTCACACCGTTGATGCGCAGTGAGCGCCGGATCGCCGCGGTGCGGGCGGTGGGTGCCTTCTGGTACTGCGCGAAGCCGATGGCCGCGAGCAGTGCCACGCCGTCGAAGAGGTCGGGGAGCCAGATGGGGGCGCCGCCGAGTTGGAGCCCCTTGACACCAACGGCGAGCACGGCGACGGCCACCAACGTGCCGCCCACGTTGAAGCGGCCACCGCGGAATTGGGTCGATCCGAGGAAGGCTGCGGCGAAGGCGGGGAGGAGGTAGCCCTGGGCGACCGTCGGATCACCGGTCGCCAGCTGGGAGGTGCCGAGGATGCCGCCCAGCGCGGCGATGACCCCGCACGTGATCGTGGCCAGCAGGACCACCCGCGACGTCCGGACTCCGGCCAGCCTGGCCGCTTCGACGTTGCCACCTGTTGCGTAGATCCGCCGCCCGAGTGCGGTCCGGTCGAGGAAGTACCAGACGATCAGCGAGACGACGGCGAGTACGTAGACGGGGTAGGTGACACCGAACAGCTCGTCGGTGGCGATTCTCTGAAACGAGCTCCCGAGGTCGAGGATCTGCTGGCTACCGGACATCCAGTTGGTGGTGGCGATGAGGATCGAGCTGAGGGCCAACGTCCCGATCATCGACGGTATGTGGGCCCGGACGATGAGGGTCGTCAGGACCAGCCCGACCGCTGCCCCCGCGACCAGGCTGAGCAGGATCGCAGCCGGGATGGGCAGGCCCTGGCGGGCCAGGAGCCACGCCACCAGGATGGCGCCGAGCCCGGCCTCGGCGCCGATCGCCAGGTCGACGACACCCGCCGACAGCGTCACCACGAGGGCGATCGCTACCAGGCCGCTGACCGCCTGGTTGTCCAGCAGCAGCTGCCAGGTCTTGATGGTGAGGAAGGTGGACGGCTCCCACACCGAGAACACGATGAACAGCAGCCCGAATATGTAGATGGCGCTGGCGTTGCGCAGCGAGAGTGAGCGGCGCAGGCGGGAGCGGGCGGGTGGCCCATCGGTTTGCGACACGTCGGCGACGGGTGCCGGACGGGTTGCGGGTGTCACCGTCACGTGGGCACCTCCTGCAGTCGTAGGTCCGTCGGTTGCGCGAGCGAGTCGGTGCTCAGCGCAGCACGGAGGAGCGCGGCCTCGGTCAGTGCGGCACCGCCCAACTCGCCGACGACCCGACCCCCGTCGATCAGCAGGACGCGGTTGCAGACCAAAGCCAGCTCCTTGGCGTCGCTGGAGCTCATGAGAACGGCGCCTCCCTGCGCGGCGCAGCGCTGGACGAGCTGGTAGATCGTGGCCTTGGCGCCGACATCGACACCCTGTGTGGGCTCGTCGAGCAACAGCAGATGGGGGTCGGTACGCAGCCACTTGGCGAGCACGACCTTCTGCTGGTTGCCCCCGCTGAAGGAGGCAAGCGGCCGGTTCGGCAGGGGAGGCCGCAGCTCGACTTGCGCTGCCCACCGCCGGGCGTCGGCCATCTCCGCTCTCGGGTCGATGGCACCGAACCGGTGTCGCAGACGGCGGAGCGCCGGGAGGGTCAGGTTCTCGCGCATGCTCATCGCCATGACGGCGCCGAGTCGGTGCCGGTCGGCCGGCACGAAGGCCACGCCGCGCTCGATGGCAGTCGCTATGTCACCCGCAGGTAGCGCCTCGCCTGCCACGGCAACCCGCCCCCGATGGGCGCGGTCGGCGCCGAAGACGAGGGAGTTGATGTCCTCGCGACCTGAGCCGAGCACGCCCGACACGCCGACCACCTCACCGGCGTGGACACGGAACGTCATCCCGTGCACCTGCTTGCCGTGCAGGTCGTCGACTTCCAGGATGATCGCGCCGGTGTCGACGGATGCAGGGTGGGCGCTGGCGACAGCAGAGCCGACGATCGCCTTGACGAGGGAATCGTCGTCGATGTCCCCGGCTCCGGCATCGGTCACCGCCCTGCCATCGCGCAGCACCACGACGCGATCGGCTAGGGCGCGGACCTCGTCGAGGCGGTGGGAGATGAAGATGATGCCGGCACCTGCGGCGGCAACGCGACGCACGGCGTCGAACAACCTGACGACCTCGTCGCGATGGAAGGCGGTGGTCGGCTCGTCGAGGACCAGCACGTTGTTCGGGTGCGACCAGCCGTCGAGTGCTCGGGCGATGGCGACGATGGCCCGCTCGGCTGGCGACAGGAGGGCCACTGGAGCCCTGACGTCGATAGCGGCGCCGAAGCGGGAGGTCAGCTCGGCGGCCGTGTCGTGCTCGGACCGCCGTGTCGGAGTGCACCACCTGCGCCCGAGCGGCCGGGCGAGATCGAGGTTCTCCGTCGTGCTCAGCATCGGGAGCAAGCCGAGGTCCTGGTGGATGAAGTGCAGCCTGTGCCTCTCACGGCCAAGTGGCACCAGTTGCGAGCCATCGCTCACCTCGATGGTGCCGCCGGGATCGGGCTGGTGTATCCCGGCGAGGAGCTTCACGAGCGTGGACTTCCCGGAGCCGTTCTGGCCGAGGACGGCCAGGATCTCACCGGCGCGCACCTGCAGCGACAGATCCTGGAGCGCCATGGTGTCGACGAAGGTCTTCGAGAGGTGCGAGACCTCGAGCAACACCGGCCGCTCCCCGGCGGGGCCGCCGGACGCCCCGTCCGTCGGCCGTCGGCCGTCGGTCACCCCGGGAGCTGCCACAGAGTGGCGAAGCGCTGGGCGACATCGGGGTAGCCGGTCCAGCCCTCGGAGATGTCCGTGCCGGTGATGTCGTTCTTCGTGAGGAACTGCATGTCGGCCCCGAGGTTGGACGGCGCGGTCGTCTGGCCCGCCATGAGTCGGAGGGCGGCGTTGACCTGCATCCAGATCTGGACATTGAAGTCGAGGGCGAGCCCGGCGGTCAGGCCGCCGTCCCGGATGTCCTGGAGGTTGCTGGGGGTTGGGGCGAAACCCAGTGTGGTCGGCGACAGGTGGGCGTCGGTGAGGGCCGCAGCCAGGCCGGTGGCCCCTTCCATCGACGCGAACACGACCGTATTGGTCGTCGGGTGCGACTGCAGGTAGCTGACCACCTGGCTGGGCGCCGTTTTCCCGAAGGTCGTGACCGACAACTGCTGGTAGCTGGCCTTGCACCCGGGGCAACGCTGCGGCAGCGTCTGGGCGAAGCCCGACTGCATCCCCGCAGAGAAGGTGAGCTCCGGTGTCCCGAAGAACACGACGTTCGCGTTGGGCCCCTTGTTCGCCGTCACCCAGTCGGCCATGAGTTGGCCGGCGAGGACGGTGCTCGCCTGGCCGCCGATGGATTCCTGCACACCGTACGGCTCACCCCCTACGACACCACCGCCGACCACCGCCGAGCCGTCGGTGTGCAACGTGTGCAGGTAGTTGCCGTACAGCTGTGGCTCGGTGGCGCCGATGAGCACCGCCGCAGGCTTGTCCGCCAACGCAGTGGCAGCCGCCGCCTGCGAACTGGTCGCAGACGATCCCGAGTTGACGACGATGAGCTTGCCGCCCACCGCCTTGATCGGGAACGGGAGCAGCTGGGCGAAGATGGCGCAGACGGGCGCCGAGCACTGCAGGAAGACGAACTTGCTCCCAGCTGCCGGCAGCTTGGCCAGCGTCTGGGTTGCCGGGAAGGGACTTGGATGCCCGACGTAGGAAGCGATCGCCTGCTGTGCGCCGGCCCGGTCGCCGGGCTGGTTCGCCGACGGGGCCGAGGTCGTCTTGCTGCTGCCGCACGCGGTCGCAGCGAGTACGACCGCGGCCAGCCCTATCAGCGTGGCGCGCCGTCCAGACGAGTACTTATGCATCATTCCGAACTCCCCCCGTGTTCACTCGATCTCGCAACGGCGATGTCTAGCAGCTATATGTTATAACAGCAAGAACTACGACCAGGATGTGGCCATGTCCTCGACCGACACCGACGAGCCCCGGACCCTCATTCGCAATGTGCGTGTCTACGACTCCGGAGCACTCAGCGAACCGACGTCGGTCCTCCTCGAGGGAGATCGCATCCGGGCGATCGAGCCAGATATCGACGGCGACGGCGCAGGGGCTGTGGACGGCACGGGGTGCGTGCTGTTGCCCGGCCTCATCGACGCGCACGTGCACCTGCAGGGCCTGTCGAACTTGGAGCAACTCGCCCGGGCCGGCGTCACGACGGCGCTGGACATGGCCTGCTGGCCGCGTGAGCTGGTCGACGAGCTGCGCGGACGACGCGGGCTCACCGACATCCGCAGCGCCGGCATCCCGGCCACGGCGCCGGGCACGACCCACAGCAAGATGCCGGGGCGGCCCGACTCCGCCCTCGTCTCCGGACCGGACGATGCGGAGGGCTTCGTTGGCGACCGGCTGGCCGAGGGATCGGATTACATCAAGCTGATCGCAGACGTACCGGGACCCGACCAAGCCACGCTCGACGCACTCGTCGTCGCCGCCCACCGGCAGGGCCGCCTCACGGTGGCGCACGCCGCGACCCTTGCTCCCTACCGGATGGCGCTGGCGGCGGGCACCGATGTGGTCACGCACGCTCCATTGGACGCCGTGCTCGACGATGCCAGCGTGGCCCGGGTGGTCACCGACGGCACCGTCACGGTGCCGACCCTCACCATGATGGACGCGGTGGCCCGCCGTTTCTTCGGCTCAGGCGCTGAGCGACCCGCTGATGACGCACCCAGCGGAGGACCCGGCTACCACAACGCACGACGGTCCGTCCAACTCCTGCACGATGCGGGTGTCCCCATCCTGGCGGGCACCGATGCCAACGCCACGGCCGGTGCCCCAGCCGCCATCCCCCACGGCGAGAGCCTGCACCTCGAGCTCGAATTGCTCGTCGAGGCCGGCCTCACCCCGGCCGAGGCGATCTCGGCGGCCACCTGGCTGCCGGCCAAGCACTTCGGTCTGCCCGACCGGGGCGCCATACGACCCGGGCTGCGCGCCGACGTGGTCCTGGTGGAAGGCGACCCGCTCGCCGACATCACCACGACCCGCCACGTGCAGCGAGTCTGGTGCGCCGGCATCGAGGTTGCCTTCCAACCGCCATCGTCGCCTGCAGGAGAAGAGGAGTGACGATGGGCCAGCTCGACGAGGTGACCACCGCAACCACCCACTACATCAACGCGACGTGGACGGCCAGGGGTGGCCCGACCTTTCCCGACCGCAACCCGTACAACGACACCGTCGTGGCCGAGATCGCAGCGGGCGGGCCGTCCGACGCCCGGGCCGCGGTGGCGGCCGCTCAGGCCAGCTTCCCGGACTGGGCGTCGACGCCACCCGGTGAGCGCCAACGGCTGTTCCTGAAGGCCGCCGACATCACCGAGCGCCGACGAGCGGAGATCGTTTATGTTCTCGCCGTCGAGTCCGGCTGCGCCGCCCCCTTCGCCAACTTCCAGATCTCGTGGTCGGTGAGCCTGCTGCGCCAGGTGGCGAGCTGGGGCTACCTACCCTGCGGCGAGGTGCTGCCGAGCGACACGCCCGGTCGGTTCGCGATGGCCGTGCGCAAGCCGCTCGGCGTCGTCGCCGGCTTCACCCCATGGAACGGCGCCTTCAACCTGGCGTGGCGGACCATCGCCTTGCCGATGGCGTTCGGCAACACGGTGGTCATCAAGCCCTCCGAGGAGGCACCGATCTCGGCCGGGCTGTTGCACGCCGAGATCGCCGCCGAGGCCGGCTTCCCCGCCGGATCGCTCAACGTCGTGGTCCACGCCCCGGGCGACGCACCCGCCATCAGTGCGGTGTTCATGGCCAGCAGCGCAGTGCGCTGCATCAACTTCACTGGCTCGGCGGCGACGGCACGCGTGCTCGCGGAGCAGGCCGGACGGGTGCTCAAACCGATCGTGCTGGAGTTGGGTGGCTACAACCCGATGATCGTGCTGCGCGACGCCGACCTAGCCCACGCGGTGGACGCGGCCATCTTCGGTGCCTTCTTTCACCAGGGCCAGATCTGCCTCTGCACGAGGAAGGTGCTCGTCGAGCGGCCGATCCACGACGCATTCGTCGACGCGTTGGCGGCGCGGGCCTCCGCTCTCACGTCCGGTGACCCCGCCGACCCGGCCACCGTCATCGGGCCGTTGATCAACGACCGAGCCGTTCGGCTGGTCGACGAACGGGTCCAGGACGCGATCGCCCGGGGAGCGCGAGTGGCGGCCGGCGCCCGGTCGCAGGGGCGGGTGTACGAGCCGACCGTACTCGTCGACGTCCCGCCGGAGTCCGTGGTCACGCTGGGCACCGAGGAGACCTTCGGCCCCGTCCTCGTGGTCGAGGCCGTCGATGACGCCGAAGAGGCGCTGCTGCGGGCACAGGCCACGCCGTACGGGTTGAGTGCGGCCATTATGACCGGCGACCAGGATCGCGGGCTCGACCTGGCGAGCCGCCTCGACGCGGGGATCGTGCACGTCAACGCCCCGACGCTGGTCGGCGAGCCGTCCCTGCCCAACGGCGGGGTGAAGGACAGCGGCTGGGGCCGCTCTGGCCGCTACGCAATCGAGGATTTCACCGAGATCCGGCTCACCACGCTCAACCGCGGTCCCCGCCTGTACCCGATCTGACCGGCCCCGGCCTGGCGCTCAGCAGCCGAGCAGGCGCTCGGCGTTGCCGTGCGCGATCTTGTCGAGATCGTCGGGGCTGACAGGCGCCCGGAGCAGGAAGTCTGTCGCCTTGGCACTCTCGGCGAAGGGGTGATCGACGGAGAACATGATCCGGTCTGCGCCAAAGACCGTCAGGGCACACTGCAGCGGGGCGACCGTGGTGTATGCCGAGGTCGTGAGGTGCAGGTTGCGCCGGGCTGTCTCGGCAACCGACGCGGTGTGATCCCTGAGCAGGGGGCTGAGCATCTCGTCCGCCCTCGCCAGGGAGAACGGCAGCATCTCCCCCATGTGCCCGACGATGACCTGCAGGGCGGGGTGGCGCTCGAAAACGCCCGCGACGATCATCCGCAGCACGTGCATCCCGCACTCGGCGTGCCAACCCCAGCCCGCAGTCGCCAGCGCAGCTGAGACATCCGGATCCAGCCCCGAGTAGTACGCCTCATGGACCGAGGGAGGTGGGGGCGCCGGATGCAGGTAGATGGGGACGCCGAGCTGCTCGGCACAGGCGAGCACTGGCTCGACGGAGGGATGGTCGAGGAACACGCCATTGGTCTGGCCGTGGATCATCGTGCCCAGGCAGCCGAGGTGGTCGACGGCGCGGCGCAGCTCCGCCACCGCGAGCTCAGGAGCCGACATCGGCAAGGTGGCGAACGCCTGGAAGCGATCGGGATGGGCTTCGACGGTCGTCGCCATCCGATCGTTGAGCGCGCGGGAGACCGAGAGCGATGTGTCCGCATCAAGCCCCTGCACGATGTACGCCAACGCCGAGAGCACCTGCAGGTCGATCCCTGCGGTGTCCATCACGCGCAGGCGACCCTCACCGAGGTCGTCGAGCTCGGCGGCCCGGCGACCGGCTCGGCTACCGAGGTCGAGGGTGGCGGAACCCAGGATGTCCTGAGGGAAGGTGTGCTCCTCGAGTGCGATGACCCTCACGAACGGTGAGCGCCGCCGGGGCACCCGTCTCCTGGTCCTCTCCCCACCGTCGTTCTTCCCACCGTCGTTCTTCCCACCGTGTTCTCCCCACAGGTCGTACCCCCATGGCTCACCCTGTTACGTTATAGCCTATAGCACTCCTCAGACACGGGCTGCCTCGCACGTCGATCAGCCTGGAGTCAACTCGGTGCCGGTCAGGAGCGAGGTTACGATGGCGCCATCGGCTGAGACGGTACGCCCCATCGAGTCCCACACGGTTGGCGACATGGTCACCGCCGAGCTGCGGCGGTCGATCTTGTCGGGCGCCTTGCCGCCCGGAGAGAGCTTCTCGCTGAGGGAGCTCGCCAACATGCTCGACGTCAGCTTCATTCCCGTCCGCGAGGCGTTGCGCAGCCTCGAGAGCGAGGGGCTGGTCGTCATCCGCCCAGGCCGCAGCGCGACGGTCTCACCTATCGACCTGCAGGACCTGCACGCCATCTACCGGCTACGCCGCCTCATCGAACCTGACCTGGCCCGCCGCTCCTGCACCCTCGTCTCCGACATGGAGCTGGCGCGGCTCGGGGGTGAAGCTGCGGCGTTCGGGGACCCGCAGCTCAGCATGGACTCGATGTACGACGCACACGTCACTTTCCACCTCGATCTGTTCGCGCCGGCGGCGACCTCCTGGGACATACGCGTCCTGACCACGCTCTGGCGGGCCGCCGAGCGCTACATCCGGGTCGGCTTCGGCCTGCTCGACCCCGACCCCGAAGAGCACCACCGCCGACGGCACTCCCATGAGAGTCTTCTCGGCGTGTACCGGCGCCGAGATCCCGACGCGGCGGCACGCGCCGTCGACGAGCACCTCGACCACAACGAGAGGATCGCCCGGGCGGCGCTCGCCACTGGCGCGACTGACGCCCAGCGGCACAGCAGCGCAGAGTGAGGAGCCGGTGCACGGTGCTCACTGATCCGCCACGTCCCGGCTCTCTCCGGCGGGCTGGGCGGGGGCCGGGGTCCCGGTGGGCAGGACATCGCAGAACACGAACCCGTCACGGGTGACGACGTCGCCCGTCTGCACGTCGATCGGGCTGGCGAAGCCGGGGCCGTCCCAGACGAACGTGTGGAACTCGCCGCGCTCCCCGCAAGGGTCGACGTCAGCGGGCAGCTCGGCCAGGAGCTGGTCGTCGAACGCCCGACCGGCGAAGGACGCCGGCAGCTTCGTCGAGTCGACACAGGTCAGCACCGCTCGGATCCGGCTGGCGATCATCTCGTGGGCCAACTGGCCCGTGGGTCGGCCCCAGAGCGGGAAGAGGGGTCGCACGCCGATTGCGGCCAAGGACCGCTCGCGATAGGCGCGCACGTCATCGAGGAACAGGTCACCGAACGCCACGGCCTCGACGCCCTCTCGTGCCGCGATCTCCATGGCCATGGCCATCGTGGTCTCGTAGACCTCGTTCGGGCAGGGAGCCGGGATCTCGACGACGTGCAGGGGGAGCCCGAGCCGGTCCGCCTGCGCCTCGAGCAGTGAGCGTCTGGTCGCGTGCATCGCCACCCGGTTGTCGTCCGCGTTCACGGTGACGAGCAGGCCGGTGACGGTCACCGCGGGGTCGGTCCGAACGGCCTGGAGTGCGTAGGTGCTGTCCTTGCCACTGCTCCAGCTCATCCACGCACGCGTCACCACGACTCCATTCGCGCTGGCTACTGGTCGGGGCGCTGGTCGAACGGCCGCTGCTTGTCGACCCGGGGCTCGGGGGGCAGGCCGAGGACCCGTTCGCCCAGGATGTTGTGCTGGATCTCATCGGTGCCGCCCCGGATGGAGAGCGACGGGCTGACGAGGAACATGGTCTGCCAGGCGTCGGGCGGGTCCGAGGCCACCGTGGCGGCCGGGCCCTGCAGGTCGGTGGCCAGCTCGGCGACCTGGGCCAGCATGCGGTTGGTGCGGATCTTCGCCCCCGAGTCCTCCGGCCCGGGCGAGAACCCGGCCGGCCGGGCGGCCAGCGCGCGTTGCGCCGTCATCTGGGCCACCCGGAGCGTGATGAGTGCACGCCCCCACCCGTCTCGCCCCACCGGCCTCGTTGCCAGGTCATGATCCCGAGCCAGGTTCCTGAGGCGTTCCACCGACACCCCGAGGTCACCCGAGAGCGAGCCCCGCTCGAACGACAGGCAGGTGATCGCCACCTTCCAGCCACCGTCGACCTCCCCGATCACGTCGCCGGGGGGGACCTCGACGTCGTCGAGGAACACCTCGTTGAAGTGGGTGTCCCCGTTCATCTGGACCAGCGGTCGAACCTCGACGCCGGCCTGGGACATGTCCACCGCAAAGGCGGTGATGCCGGCGTGCTTCGGGACGGTCGGGTCGGTCCGGGCCAGCAACAGACCCCTTTCCGCGTAGTGGGCCCGGCTCGTCCACACCTTCGACCCGCTGATGTGCCACCCGCCGCCGGCGGGGACGGCCCGGGCCTTGACGTTCGCCAGGTCGGAACCGGCGTCGGGCTCGGAGAACATCTGGCACCAGATGTCCTCGCCGCTGCGGATCCGAGGCAGCCAACGCCGCTTCTGCTCCTCGGTGGCGTGGGCCAGGATGGTCGGGCCGATGAGGTCGAGGCCCACGAGGAACGGGTACATGTCCGGTGTCTCGAACGCAGCGAGGACGTCGGCGACGATCGTCGCCGAGTCCGGCGGGAGGCCCATGCCGCCGTGGGCGATCGGCCAGGTCGGCACCGCGTACCCGCCGGGGGCCAGGGCGGTGAGGTAGCGGCGACCGCTCTCGAAGTCGTCACTGCCCGCTCCGAGCACCCGGTCGACGGTGCCTGGGTCGCGGGGACGGAGGAGCGCGCCGATCTCGTCGTGGACCTGCGAGCGGAGCTGGCTTGCTTCGACGTCCACCGCGCGGCTGGCCATGCCCGGATGCTACCGAGGGACGCCGGCCGGCCCCCCGGTGGGGGCGGCGGCGGGGCAGCAGCCCTCGGGGCAACGGTCCGGGCGAGGCGGCCGATGGCCGAGGGCCAGACGAGGAGCGGTGGGGTCGAGGCGCTCGTCGATCAGCTGACGGATCATGGTGACGAAGCGCGGGTCGGTGCCGACCGTCCCGGCGCGCACCAGGCGGACGCCGAGGTCTGCAGCCATGGCCGCCGCCTGGGTGTCGAGGTCGAAGACGACCTCCATGTGGTCGGAGACGAACCCGATGGGAGCGACGACGACGGCATCGTGGTTCGGGGCGAGGTCCGCGATGGCGTCGCGCACGTCGGGCTCCAGCCACGGTTGGCTCGGCGGTCCTGAGCGGCTCTGGAACACCAGCTGCCAGCTTCTTGCGCCGGCCCGGTCAGCTACCAGCGCGGCGTGCTCGCGCAGCTGCGCCTCGTAGTCCGACGTGGCGGCCATGGCGACCGGGATGCTGTGGGCGCTGAAGAGCACGGGCGCGTCGGGTCCGGCATCGCCGAGCGCGGCGCGCAGGCGGTCGGCGCTGGGCTCGACGAAGCCGGGGTGGTCGAAGAACGGGCGCAGCTTGTCGATGGCCGGCGCGCCGGCGCCGACGGCCAGGCGGGCCCGGACCAGGTCGTCGAGGTACTGCCGGCAGCTGCTGGCCGAACTGTAGGCCGAGGTGACGAACGCCAGCGCCCGGAGGATGCCGTCGTTGCGCATGGTGGCCACGGTGTCGGCAAGCATCGGGTGCCAGTTCCGGTTGCCCCAGTACAGCGGGAGCCCAGGGCCGTGGGTGGCCAACTCCTCGCGCAGGGCGGCGAGCAGGGCCCGGTTGTGCCCGTTGATGGGGCTGACGCCGCCGACGGTGCGGTACTGGTCGGCCACCGCTTCCCGGCGGGCGGCGGGGACGTCGCGGTCGCGCAGGACGTTGTCCAGGAACGGCAGCACGTCGTCGGGCCCTTCGGGGCCACCGAAGGACACCAGCAGCACGGCGTCGTAGGCGGGGGGCGGCATGGGCCTCAGGGTACGGTCCTCGCCCGGCGTGCAGCGGCGGTGCCGGTGTCGCCCCCTCGACTGGCCGGCGGGTGGTGGTCTTGGTGGGCCCGCCGGCCAGGGGGGTCGAGGGTTACGAGGCGATGGACACCGAGTGGGCCTGCACACCCCACGCCGCGCACTGGGCCGCCGTCGGCTCCCAGATGTCGAGGCGACGGCCCTTGATGGCGCCGCCGGTGTCCTGGGCGACGCGGGTGCCCACACCGTCGATGCTGATCGTGGTGCCGAGCGGGATGACCGACGGGTCGACGGCGACGGTGCTGGCATTGACGGAAGCGCCACTGGCGGTGGTGCCGCGCAGGTCGTAGCACGTGATGGTGAAGGTCCCGAGGGACCGACCACCGCTGGCTGCCTGCAGGCTCGGCGGCGCAGGGAGGGGAGCGGTGGCCGCCCAGTAGCCCTTCCCGTCGGGTGCCGACGCCAAGGACCGGGCGACCACGCCGGAGGGCTCGGCCAGGGCACCCGAGTACAGGGCGTCACCGAGCGAGTACACGGCGCCGCTGCGCCCGAGGAGCCAGTAGCCCCGTCCCGTCGGCGTGGCGGCGATGCTGGTCACCGTGTCGGCGACGGACATGCTCGGCAGCGATCCGTAAAAGGCGGCGTCGCCGAAGCTGAAGATGCCTCCGTCGGCGCCGGCCAGCCAGTACCCGCCGGCGGTTCCCGTGCTGGCGATGCCGACGATGGGGTGACCGAGGTGCACGGCGCCGAGGGACCCGTGGAAGGCGGCGTCGCCGAAGGAGAAGACGCCTCCGTCGGCGGCGACCAGCCAGTAGCCGTGGCCGCTGGGGGTGGCGGCCATGCCGACGATCGGCTGGTTCAGGTGGACCGCGCCCAGTCCGCCGTGGAAGGCGGCGTCGCCGAAGGAGAAGACGCCTCCGTCGGCGGCGACCAGCCAGTAGCCGTGGCCGCTGGGGGTGGCGGCCATGCCGACGATCGGCTGGCTCAGGTGCTGGCCGCCTTCCGAGCCGAGATAGGGGGCGTCCCCGTAGCTGAAGATGCCTCCGTCACCGGCGACGGCCCAGTAGCCCTGGCCGGTCGGGGTGGCGGCCAGGGCGACGATGCCGCTCTGGATGGCGGCGCCCGGCCCGCCGAGGGTCGGGGCACTGCCGAAGCCCTCCACCGCGCCGGCCGTGTCGGCAGTGGGCGCCGATGCCGGACCGGCATTGACTGCCGCCGCAGCAGGTGGCGCGGTAGATGCGGAGAGCGCCCCCATGGTGATCAGCGGCAGGGCCGCCACCGCCAGGTGGCGGGGCAGGCGCCCGGTGCGCACCGGGCGACCGGTGGCGGGGCGCCCGCTGGGGGCCTCCGTCGACCGGGGGTCTGGTGGGGCGGCCGGTGGGACCAGCGGTGTGCCAGTTGCTGCGTCGGTGGCGGCATTGGCGGCGTGAAGGCGCGCGCCAGTAAGCGATGCGGAATGCAAGGTGAAACGATCTCCCTTTTCGTCAGCGCGCCAGTCAGAGGCCTCTGTGAAGCGTGGAGAAGTGAGAGGGGGACTGGCGCAGCCTCCGCCGCGGGGAATGGTGGGCGGAGGGTGGCTTACAGCGTCCGCACGGCGGTCTCTGGGACGGTCACCGGGGCGCGTTGTCGTATCTCAGCGGCGCAGCATACGCGAAAGGCACCGCTGTGGGGCACATGACGAAAGTGCCATCTGTCACAATCTCACGGATCGGCGGTGAGATCGGTGGTCAGGAGGACTCCCGGGTTGAGCACGCCGTCGGGGTCCCAGGCCGCCTTCACGGCCCGCATCATGTCCCGCTCCGGCCGGCTGCGGGCGGCGGGCATCCAGGCCGCCTTGGCCCGCCCGATGCCGTGCTCGGCGCTGATGGACCCGCGCCGAGCCAGGACCAGGCGCAGCACGGCGTCGTCCACCCGCTCGTCGTCGGGTGCGAGGCCGGTGACGTTGACATGCAGGTTCCCGTCACCGAGGTGGCCGAAGAGGAAGACGGTGGCCGCCGGGTCGGTGTCGGCCACCGCCGCCCGGACCTCGGTGACGAAGTCGGCCAGCCGGTCGACGGGCAGCGTCACGTCGAGCTTGTGGGCCACGCCGGTGCTGGCGATGGCCTCGGTGTGGCGCTCCCGGTATGCCCACAGGCGTTGGCGACCGGGCCCGTCGGTGGCGATGGCGGTGGCGTCGTCGGGCAGGTCGAGGTCGGCGAGCGCGGCGAAGAGGGCGGTGCTCGGATCGTCGTGGCCGGCGCACTCCACCACCAGGTAGGCCGGGTGCGCACCGGGCAACGGGCGGGGCAGGCCGCCATGGGCGCAGACCAGGTCGAGGCCGTCGGCGAAGAAGATCTCGGCTGCCTCCAGGCCGCTGGCCCGGCGGCGGATGGCCGACACGACGTCGAGGGCGGCCGCCATGCCGGGCAGGCCGACGAGGGCGACGACCCGCTCGGACAGGTCGGGAACGAGCCGCAGCCGCGCCGCGGTCACGAACGCCAGCGTGCCCTCGCTGCCGACGAGCAGTTGCGAGAGGTCGTAGCCGGTGTTGTCCTTGACCAGGCCGTCGAGGCGGGAGATCACCTGCCCGTCGGCCAGCACCGCCTCCAGGCCGAGGACCTGGGCGCGCATGGATCCGTAGCGCAGGACGTGCAGCCCACCGGCGTTGGTGGCCACCATGCCGCCGACGGTGGCGGATTGGCGCGCCGCCAGGTCGACGGGGAAGGACCACCCGACGGCCGCCGCCGCCTCCTGGAGGCGGACGAGCGGCACCCCGGCGCCGGCGGTGACCTGGCCGGCCACCACGTCGGGGCGGTCGAGATGGTCGAGGCGGACCGCGCTCACCACGACGGGAGCGACGCCGCCGGCCGGGCCAGGGACCCCGCCGCCGACCAGGCCGGTGTTGCCGCCCTGGGGGACGACCGGCACCCGGGCCCCGGCGCAGGCGGCCAGCACCGCAGCCGTCTCGGTGGTGGTGCCGGGGCGGACCACGGCGAGCGAGGGGCCACCGAAGCGGCCGGTCCAATCCCGCTCGTAGGAGGACCGGACCTCGGGGTCGGTCAGGACGTGGCGGTCGCCGACCACGGCCCGGAGCGCCTGGAGGAGCGAGCCGGGCAACGCCCCGGCGTGACCACCCGCCGGATGCTCCCGACCAGCGGCGTCGGGAGGACGGGCGTCGGGGAGACGGGCGTCGGGCATCCGCCCATCCTTACCCGGTCCGGACTTCCCGCCGTAGCATGTGGGTCCCCGATCTGGAGGTTCTCGTGACCGAGGTTCCCGTGACCGATGCCGCCGAAGCGCCTCGCGTGACCTGGACGATCGACGCCGGCGTGGCCGACGTGCGCCTCAACCGGCCCGAGAAGCTCAATGCGGTCGACGCCGCCATGTTCGGGGCGTTGGGCGAGGCAGGTGACGCCATCGGGGCCGATCGATCGGTCAGGGCCGTGGTCATCTCTGGCGCCGGGCGGGCGTTCTGCGCCGGGATCGACCTGGGCGCCCTCAGCCAGCTCAGCGACCACGGTGGCGTGTCCCTCGGTGCGGCGCTGACCGAGCGCCCGGCCGGTCGGCTCACCAACGGCGGGCAGCACGCCGTCTGGGCCTGGCACCAGATCGAGGTCCCCGTTATCGCCGCCATCCAGGGCGTGGCGTTCGGTGCCGGCCTGCAGCTGGCGCTGGGCGCCGACCTGCGCTTCGTGCACCCGGAGGCCCAGCTGTCGGTGCTGGAGATCCGGTGGGGTCTGGTGCCGGACATGACCGGGACCCACCTGCTGGCCGGCCTGGTGGGGCCGGACGTGGCCAAGGAGCTGACCTGGACGGGGCGGCGGGTCAGCGGCGTAGACGCGGTGGGCATCGGCCTGGCCACCCGATGCGTGGACGAGCCGTACGAGGAGGCCATGGCGGTGGCCCGAGACGTGGCCACCCGGAGCCCGCACGCCATCCGGGCGGCCAAGGCGCTCCTGGACCGAGTAGCCGACGCCGACGCCGCCGATCAGTTCCTGGCCGAGGAGCGAGAGGCGCGGGCCCTGATCGGCAGCCCGAACCAGCGGGAGGCCGTCCGGGCGGGGCTCGAGGACCGGCCGCCGGTGTTCGAGGATGTCTGATCCGGCTCCGGGTGAGCCGCCTAGTGGGCTGCGGTGCCGTACTCTGGCCGTACTGTGACTGAGACCGAATGCTCCCATGACGATGGCACCGTGGATGCGCCGACGGACCTGACGGCGGATGTGACCGACCTCACCGCAGAGCTCGAGCCCGTCATCAGCGCCTGGCGGAGCGAGATCGACGGGCAGACCTCGGTGTCGGCGTCGGATGTCCAGGACCGCCTGCTCGACCTGTGGCGGCGGCTGCCCGAGGGCGACGTGCGGGCTGGGGTGGAGCGCTGGTTGACCGAGACGTTGGAGCGGAGCCTCTACTCGGTGTCCGACATCGACGCCCGCCTCGAAGGCGTGCTCACCACCGCCTGACCTGCCGCCGCTGCTCCAGGGGCATCACACCAGGTGAGCGTCACACCAGGGTGAGCGTCGGGAAGGTGCCGCCGACGAACGGCTTGGGATCCACGCCCAGGACGGAGCCGAGCACGCTGGCGTAGACCGAGCGGAAGTCGACGGTGTGGCGGAGGTTCCCGTTGGCGTCCAACGCGGTCAACGACGGCTGCTCGCCGAGGAACCCCCCGCGGACCCGGGGGCCGACCACGAGGACCGGGCCGGCCGTGCCGTGGTCGGTGCCGCCGCTGGCGTTCTCCGCCGGCCGGCGCCCGAACTCGGTGTAGACCACGGTGACGACGTCACGGCCCGCCGGGATCGCCGCCATGCGGGCCAGGAACGGGCCCAGGCCGGCGTCGAGAGCGCTGAGCATCCGCTCCTGGTCGACCCGTTCGTCGGCGTGGGTGTCGAAGCTGGACAGGCTGGCCCCGTACACCTGGGTCGGGAGGCCAGCGGCGATGAGGTCGGCGATCACCTGCAGCTGGCCGGCCAGGGCTCCGGTGGTGGTGGTGGTGGTGGTGGTCGTGGTGGCCGCCGACGGGGTGGCGGCGGGACGGGCCCGGGCCAGCTGCTTCTGCACGGCGAGGAGGTCGCGGCCGGACGTGGCCGTGGCCTGCTCCAGCGCGCCGCGATCGGATCCGGGGCGTACCAGGTTGGCGTAGGCGACCGCGATGGCGCCCCCGCCGGGCACATGGACGGTGTCGCCGGTGACCGCCGCCGCCGCCTGCGTGTCTCCGCGGAGGGCGAGGGGAAGGCTGGCGCCGACGTTCACGGCCCGCAACGGGTCGGTGCCGGTGGCGTCCAGCCATCGGCCCAACCAGCCTGGGCCAGTGCCCTCCCCGGGATTGGCGGTCTGCCAGATGTCCATGGACTCGAAGTGGCTGAGCGACGGGTTCGGGTAGCCGACGCCGCGGACGATGGCCAGCTGCTTGGCCGACCAGGCGGCGTGGAGGTGAGTGAGCGTCGGGTTCAGGGCCAGTCCGTCGCCGATCGGTAGGACCTGGTCCGGTCGGTAGGCGAGGTTCGGTCGGGCCGCGTGGTACGCAGGGTCGTCGACGGGGACGACGGTGTTGAGGCCGTCGTTGCCGCCGTAGAGGGTGATCAAGACCAGGCGGCCGTGACCGTGGGCGAACGAGGTGGTGCCGGCGCGGCCGGTGCCGGGCCAGGCCGTGAGGCCGGTGCCGACGGCGACGCCGGCCGCGCCGGCGACCCCCGCCCCGATCAGCACCCGCCGGCGGGTGAAGGACCGTGGTGGGCTCGCCATGGTCATGCCTCCACGTACTCGGGGCTGGCCACGGCCATGGCGGTGAGCAGCCGGGGGTTGCCGACCGTGTGCGACAGGGCCGCAGCCGTCGTCGACCCCCAACCGTCGAGCCCGAGCAGGTCGGCGGCGGCGTCGGCCCGCGCCGACGGCGCCGCCGCTTCGATGGCGCTCAGATCGGCGGTCCGCACCAGCCGCTCGGCCGCGCCGAGGCGGGCCAGAGCGGTCGCCGTGTCCAGCCAGTACCCGTTCTGGCCCCACCCCCCGACGCTGGGCGGGTCGAAGGGAACCTGGGCCAGGGCGCGCGCCGCGGCGGGCAGGCCGGTGGGCGCCACCCCCAGGGCCCGGGCCGCGCCGACCAGGTACTCGATCGGCTGTTTGACCAGACCGGTACGGGACGGATCGGAGAGGAACGCCGGATGGCCGAAGATGGCGCGCAGCAGCCCCGTCAGGTCCAGGTCGCGGCCGAAGGCGGGAGCCAGATCGTGGACCACCGGATCGGTCGGTGCCACCGGGTAGGCCAGGTGGCTCCACAGCTTGGCCGTGACGAAGCGGGCCGAGGTGGGCTGGGCCACGATGCGGTCGATGATGGCGTCGCCGTCGAAGTCGGCGGTGGCGCCGAGGAAGGTCTTCGCCCCGCCGTCGTGGGTCCTGGCCACCTGCCGCCACTCGTCGGTGTGGCGATCGTACGCCCACCCGGTGAAGCCCCGGGCGGCGGCGACCACGTCGTCCTGGGTGTAGTTGCCGATGCCGAGCGTGAAGAGCTCCATGAGCTCCCGGGCGAAGTTCTCGTTGGGGTGGCTGGCCTTGTCGCTGGCCGTGTCCAGCCAGATCATCATGGCGCCGCCCTTGGCCACCGCCTTGACCAGGTCGCCGAAGTGACCGGCCCCCGCCGTGCGGAACACCTGGTTCTGCAGGTACATGAGCTTGGGGTCGCGCACCTTGCTGACTGCGGTGGCGAAATGCCCGTGCCACAGGAGCGTCAGCTTCTCGCGCAGTGGGGTGGACGTGGCCGCCATCCGCCCCATCCACCAGGTCTGCAGGGCCGTCAGCTCGGCGTGGGGCGGACGGAACTTCGGTTGGTACGGGGCAAAGGTGGGCGGGGTGACGGCGTCGCCGGCGGCATCCGCTGCGCTGAGGCCGGCGATGAGCTGGTCGACGGCGGCGCCGTATCCACCGGCGGCGACCGCGTCGAGCTCGCGGCCGCGGAGACCGAAGCCGGCGCGCCGGTAGAGGAGGGCGACGTCGCTCCGGGTCTGGTCGGCCATGTCATCATTCCGCCGCACCGACATGATCGAAGTGTGAGCGTGGGGTGAGGATGCAGCGGGTAGATGTCCCACCGTCCGTTTTTCGAGGAGGGTCCCTGTGGTCGACACCGTCAACCCGCACCAGAACGTCAGCTTCCCCAGCAACGGGAGCGAGGCCCACGGCTACTTCGTGGCGACGGAGGGAGGCCGGGGGCCCGGTGTCATCGTCATCCAGGAGTGGTGGGGTCTGACCTCGCACATCGTCGACATCAGCAACCGGCTGGCTCGTGAGGGGTTCGTGGTCCTGGCCCCCGACCTGTTCGGGGGACCGACGACCCACGATGCCGGTGAGGCCGAGACCATGATGCGCGAGCTGCCTGCCGAGCGGGCGGCCCGGGACCTGGGTGGCGCCGTGGACTACCTGCTCGGGCGGGAGGAGGTGACCGGCCCGACCGTCGGCGCCGTCGGGTTCTGCATGGGCGGCGGCCTGGTGATCCAGCTGGCGCAGCAGGAGGGGGCGAGGATCGCCGCGGCCGTGCCCTTCTACGGGGTCCTGGCCGAGGTGCCCGACAACCTGGGCGGGATCACCGCCCGGATCCAGGGCCACTACGGCGAGCAGGACGAGTTCGTCCCACAGGACAAGGCCCAGGCGCTGGCCGACCAGATCGAGGCGCAGTCCGGCAGCAAGCCGGAGATGCACTTCTACCCGGCCGGACATGCCTTCGTGAACGACGAGAACCTCCTGGGCACCTACGATCCCGACCAGGCCGCCACCGCTTGGAGCCGGGCCGTGGCCTTCCTGCACGCCCAGCTGGGCTGAGCGCTGCTGCGGGCTGAGCGGTCCGGCTGGGCGCTCAGGCGGCCCGGCAGCTCCAGCGTCCGTCGGTGCCGTCGAGGTGCAGGGGCAGGCCGAAGGCGGCGGAGAGGGCCTCGGCGCACAGCGCGTCGGCGATGGGCCCGGCCGCCACCACTCGACCTTCGCGGAGCAGCAGCACGTGGCTGAACCCGGCGGGGATCTCCTCGACGTGGTGGGTGATCATCACCAGGGGCGGCGCGGCATGGTCGGCGGCCAGCGCGCCGAGCCGTCCCACCAGCCGCTCGCGGCCACCCACATCGAGGCCGGCGGCGGGCTCGTCGAGCAGGATCAGCTCCGGTTCGGCCATGAGGCTGCGGGCCAAAAGCACCTGCTGGCGCTCCCCTTCGGACAGGACACCGAACGGCCGGCCGGCGATGGCGCCGAAGCCGGCCAGCTCGAGCAGCCGTCGAGCCCGTTCCTGCTCCTCGTCGCTGTAGGAGTGCCACCACGGCTCCAGCGCCCCGTGGGCGGCCGACACGACCACCTCGGCGGCGGTCAGGGAGGGGACGAGCATCTTGGCGACGGCGGCGCTGACCAGGCCGATCCGTTGCCGCAGCTGGCGGACGTCCACCCGGCCGAGTCGCCGGCCCAGTATCTCCACCGTCCCCCGGGTGGGGTGGAGGTAGCCCGACGCCAGCTGGAACATGGTCGTCTTGCCCGAGCCGTTGGGCCCCAGCACCGCCCAGCGCTCCTGGGCCTCCACCACCCAGTCGATGCCGAAGAGGACGGGGACCTCGACCCGGTCCAGGTCGACGGCAGCGAAGCGCAGGGCAGCGTGGGTCGCGCGAGCAGTGGGGGCTGTGGGGGCCATTGGAGCAGCCGAGGGTAGCGGGCCGCGGGATCTGGCGTCCGGGTGCCCCGGGCGATCCGGGTGCCGTCGGTACCGTGGTCCGGTAGCGTTGTCGAGGGGGCAAAGTACTGACCGGAGGCAACAGCGATGACGACGGCACCTGACGATCCGGGATCGAGCGTCGGCGGCGGGCATTGGGTGCTCGACGGCGAGCGGAGCTCGGTGACCTTCCGGTCCACGAGCCTCTGGGGGCTGATCAGGGTCAAGGGACGGTTCACCGCAGCGCGAGGAGAGGCCCAGGCCGCTTTGGACGGCGCCGCCAGCGGACAGCTGGTGGTCGACGCGGCATCCGTGGAAACCGGCAACAAGAAGCGGGACACCCATCTGCGCTCGGCGGACTTCTTCGACGTGGCTGCGCACCCCGAGGTCACCTACGAGGTCTCCCAGGCCACGCTGACGGGTACCGACAGTGTGCGGCTGGTCGGCGTGCTCAGCGTCGCCGGCCAGCGCCGCCCGCTGGAGCTCGACGCCACCCTCAGCGAGCGAGACGACACCGGCCTCACGATCGTGGCCGCCACCACCGTCGACCGCTCCCAGTTCGGCCTGAGCTGGAAGAAGATGGGGATGACCAAGATGGCGACCCCCGTCGCCATCACGGCGCGCTTCGCGCCGGCCGGCTGACCGCTCCTCTCGCGCCCACTCCGGCGCCCCGCACCGCGTACGGGTTCGCCAGGCCCGGCGCCGGCTTGGGACACTGGCCAGATGGCCGGATTGCTTCTCGATCTCACCCACCGCCTGCAGGCCGCGTTCGCCACCGTCGACCCCGGCGCCGATCCGGTGGTCCGACCGTCCAGCCGGGGGGGCTCCGACTTCCAGGCCAACGGTGCGCTCGCCCTCGCCAAGCGGATGGGTCGGCCTCCCGCCGAGGTGGCGGCGCAGGTGCTGGCGGCCGCCGATCTGGCCGACATCTGCTCGGCGGCCGAGGCGGCACCCCAGGGATTCATCAACCTGTCGGTGGCCGACCGCTATCTGGCCACGGCGCTCGGCGCAGTGGCCGCCGACCCGCGGCTCGGCGTGCCCGCCGCCGAGAAGCCGTGGACGGTGGTGATCGACTACTCGGCCCCGAACGTGGCCAAGGAGCTGCACGCCGGGCATGTGCGCACGACGATCGTCGGTGACGCGCTCTGCCGCCTGGCCACGTTCGCCGGCCACCACGTGGTGCGCGAGAACCACATCGGCGACTGGGGCACCCCCTTCGGGATGCTGATCGAGCACCTCGTCGACGTGGGGGAGCAGACCAGCATCGAGGAGCTGTCCGTCGGCGACCTGGACGGCTTCTACCGTCAGGCCCGATCGGCGTTCGACTCCTCGCCGGCGCTGCAAGAGCGCAGCCGGCGCCGGGTCGTGCTCCTGCAGTCCGGGGACGCCGAGACCCTGCGCTTGTGGCGGATCCTGGTCGACGAGAGCATGCGGTACTTCTCCGAGGTCTACCGCCGCCTCGGCGTGCTCCTGGCTCCGGAGGACGTGGTGGGGGAGAGCTTCTACAACGACCTCCTGCCCGTCGTGGCGGCCGAGCTGGACGCCAAGGGCCTGCTCGTCGACAGCGAGGGGGCGCGCTGCGTCTTCCCCGCCGGGTTCACCAGCCGGGACGGCCAGCCCCTACCGCTCATCGTGCAGAAGTCCGACGGCGGGTTCAACTACGCGGCGACCGACCTGGCCGCGCTGCGGGACCGCTTCGGGCGTCTCGGCGCCGACCGGGCGCTCTACGTGGTCGGGGCCACGCAGGCCCAGCACTTCGCCATGTGCTTCGCCGTGGGCCGGCTGGCCGGGTGGGTGCCGACCGGGGCCGAGCCCATCCACGTGACCATCGGCTCCATGCTCGGAGCCGACCGGAAGATGTTCCGGTCACGGCGCGGGGAGTCCGTGAAGCTGATCGAGCTGGTCGACGAGGCCGTGGCGCGCGCCGCGGTGGCCGTGGCCGACAAGAGCCCCGAGCTGGATCCCGCCGACCGGGCCGCGGTGGCCCAGATGATCGGCGTCGGCGCCCTGAAGTACGCCGACCTGTCCACCGACCGCCAGCGCGAGTACGTGTTCGACTGGGATCGGATGCTGGCCTTCGAGGGGAACACCGCCCCCTACCTGCAGTACGCCCACGCCCGGATCCGCTCCATCTTCCGGCGGGCTGAGCGCGACGGCCTGGTCGCCGACCAGGGTCGGTCCGGCCACAGTCGGTTCGGCCACGGCACCGTGCCCGTTGCCCTCGCCGAGCCGTCGGAGCGGGCGCTGGGCCTGCGACTGGTGGCCCTCGACGGCGCGGTGGCCGCGGCCCTGGACACCTGGAGCCCGCACAAGGTGTGCACGTACCTGTTCGAGCTGGCCGGCGCGTTCACCACCTTCTACGAGAGCTGCCCCGTGCTGCGCGCCGCCGACGACACGGTCCGCGACGGCCGCCTTGAGCTCTGTGCCCTGACCGCCGCCGTCCTCGCCCAAGGCCTCGCTCTCCTCGGGATCGACGCTCCCGACCGCATGTAGGCCGTGAACGCCCAGCTGTGGTCGAGGGGAGGTCGGGCGGGGAGGTCGGGGCCGAGCGGGGAGGTCGTTTCCGGGCGGGGAGGTCGTTTCCGGCTTCCCCGGGCCCTGACCCGTAGCTCCCATGGGGCCTGACCCGTAGCATCGCCCCTCGTGGACCTCCGCATTGCCATCGGGCCGCAGCCGGCCCCGTTCGCCGTCGAGGCCGTGCGAGCGGGCGGGGCCACGGTGGTCGACCCGGGACCGTCGGTCGACGGGTTGGTCTGGCTGTCCGCCCACGACGTGGACGGCCTCCGCCACGCCCTGGCCGCCGGTTCCTACCGCTGGGTGCAGCTTCCCTTCGCCGGTGTCGAGCAGATAGCCGCCGGCGGCCTGTTCGACCACGGCCGGTTCGACCACGGCCTGGTCTGGACCTCGGCCAAGGGCGCCTACGCGGAGCCGGTCGCCGAGCACGCCCTGGCGCTGGCCCTGGCCGGCCTGCGCCACCTCCCGGAGCGGATCACCGCCCGATCGTGGGGGGCGCCGAAGGCCACGACGCTGTTCGACGCCGACGTGGTGATCCTCGGCGGCGGCGGCATCACGGCCACCCTCCTGCGGCTGCTCGCCCCCTACCGGGTTCGCTCGACGGTCGTGCGGCGCACTGCGACACCCGTGGACGGCGCCTCTCGGACGGTGGGCGCCGACCAGCTCCACGACGTCCTACCGGGCGCTCTCGTCGTCTTCTTGGCCCTGGCCCTGACGCCGGCCACCGAGAAGGTCATCGACCGCCGGGCGTTGGCCGACATGGACGAGACGGCCTGGCTGGTGAACGTGGCGCGCGGCGGCCACGTCGACACCGACGCTCTCGTCGCCGCCCTGCGCCGCCGGTCGATCGCCGGCGCCGCCCTGGATGTCACCGAGCCCGAGCCGTTGCCCGACGGCCACCCGCTGTGGACCGAGCCCAACTGCATCATCACCCCCCACACCGCCGACACCCAGGAGATGGTCGAGCCGCTCCTGGCCCGGCGCATCCGGGCCAACGTTGCCCACCTCCTGGCCGGCGAGGACCTGGAGGGCATCGTCGACGTGATCGCCGGCTACTGAAGACCCCTCGGGCGGCCGCCGGGCCTGGCCGACCGGAGGGCTTGGCCGACCGGAGGGCCTGGCCGGGTCCGGCTGGCGGACTGTCCTGCCCCCCCGGCGATCCTCGGCTGGCAATTGTGTTCGATTTGGTATCTCCTGGTGACAACTTGTGCACACAATTGCGGAGGGGGTCACTGGCCCGGCGGCCCGGGCGGGGAATTGTGTTCAAAAGTGGTTGATTTTCCACCCCAGATCGAACACAATCCGGCGGGCCGGCCGCCGGAGAGCGACCGCCGCCACCGGCGGCCACACCACCGCCACCGGCGGCCACACCACCGCCACCCCCGGGGCCGCCGGCCGGCCGCCGCCGGTCAGGCGGACTGGAGGCGGTCGAGCAGGCGGCAGGCGTCACCGTCGACCAGGACGGCGTCGCGTCTGCTGGCGGCGAGGAAGTCCTCGTCGACGGCCCGGTCGAGGGTGGCGAGGAGGGGGGCGAAGTAGTCGGCCACCTCGAGCAGGCCGATGGGACGGTGGTGGAGGCCGAGCTGCGCCCACGTGAGGCACTCGAACAGCTCGTCGAAGGTCCCCAGCCCACCGGGCAACGCCACGAAGGCGTCGGCCAGGTCGACCATGAGGGCCTTGCGCTCGTGCATGGACCCGACGACGCGAAGATCGGAGACATCGCGGTGGGCGATCTCCCGGCGATCCAGGCCGTTCGGGAGGACGCCGATGACGTGGCCACCGGCGCCCAGTGCCCCGTCGGCCAGGGCGCCCATGAGCCCGACGGCGGCTCCGCCGTAGACGAGCGTCGTGCCCCGGCGGGCCAGGGCCGCCCCCAGCTCCGACGCGGCCTGGTGGTAGGCGGGACGCCGGCCGGGGCGGGAGCCGCAGAACACCGTGACTGCCCCCAGAGGGTCGGCAGCCGTCTCGGTCACGCCGGGGTGCAGACGAAGTACGCCTCCGAGCTGACGGTCGGCGGCAGGGCGCGGAAGGGGGACCCGTAGGTCTGGCGTACCTGCAGCCCATGGCGATCGAGCTGGGCGCGGAGGCGGCGGTAGTCGAAGCCGGTGTGGTCGAAGATGTAGGGGAGCTGCTCGAACTCGGCGACGGCTCGGTCGGTGGGTGGGCGGCCCACGGCGCAGGCCAGGACATTACGCCAGTTGGCGTCGTAGGCGCCATAGCGGCGGGTCATGCGGAACAGCCCTTTGGCCAGGCCGACGGCGTAGATCTCGTTGGGCACGCCGACGATCAGGAGGCCGTCGGGGGTGAGCAGGCGGCGGAGCCGATCCAGCTCGATCGTGGTCTGCTCGTCGGGGAGGTGCTCGAACACCTCGCAGCAGGTGATGATGTCGTAGGGGCCGGCGAGGCTGGTCGCGTCGGCGACCAGCTCGATGTCCTGACCGGCGTGCAGCCCGGCGGCTTCGGCCCGGTTGGAGATGCTCGGCTCGAAGCAGGTGATCCGGGCGGCGGGGAACCGCTGCCTGACCCGGCTGCACAGGGCGCCCGATCCGCCGCCGAAGTCGAGGTAGTGGCCGGTCCACTGCGTGGTCAGGGTGCGGGGCCAGGCGTGGAGGGCGTCATCGAGGCGGCGGCTCTGTAGGCGCCGCTTCAGGCGGTTCGGGTCGTTGAGCGTGATGTTCTCGTACGAGAAGCTCATCGAGCGTGCTCGTCGATGCGGGCGGTGGCGATGCCCCATGCCCGCAGGACGAAGGAGCTGTCCCATCGCTCGACGGGCTGGCCGCGGAGGTCGACCAGCCAGCCCGAGCGGCCGTCCACGCTGACCAGGGTGCCCTCGTCAGACGGGTTGCACACACGCACTTCGAGACCCCCGGGGGCCCGCCGCACCGCGGTGACCTCGGCCCCGGTGACCGTGAGGTGGGTGCCGGAGGACGGCAGGCTGCCTCCGGGCGCGCTGGCGACCACCTCGAGGGGCAGCCACGCCTGGTCGGCCAGGCGGTAGGGGTCGACGTCGCCGGCGGCGACGCCGTAGCGGCTGGTGCGGGGTCCGACCAGCTGCGGGCCCTCCAGGGCATGGGCCGGTCCGGCAGCGTTCGGCCGGTAAGTGGGGGCCGGCTGCGAGAGGATCCCGGTGGCGCGCAGGAGGGTGAGGGCCAGGGCCCACCCGTCGTCGACCAGCTCGTACTCGGCGACGCCCTCGTGGGTGAGCGTCAGGCCGCCGGCCGAGACGAACCGGCGGGCTGGGGCGGTGGCCAGCGCCCTTTCGAGGTGGCCGCCCTCGGCTTCGATGCCGCGGCGAACGATCGCGAAGGCCGACTCGGCCAGTGACTCGGTGGCCCGGGCCGGGAGCGGGAACCAGGCGCGGAGGCGGTGATCCCGGCTGGGATTGTCGAACGTGGTGGTGACGCGCACCAACCGCTCGCCGGCGCGCAGCTCGAGGTCGGTGCTGACCTCGACGTCGCGGCCGCCCACCCGGCATCCCTCGGCGATGGACGCCGGCCAGCGGTAGCGGCGACGCACCTGGATGCGGCCCCGGACTGGCCCGCTCTCCAGGCATTCGATGTCGACCGACTGCGGGCGGTCCACCACGTCGTCGGTCGCCGGGGGCGAGTAGTTGTAGGTGTCGCCGGCGTCGCCGTCGTCGATCAGCCGGTCGAGGCCGGAGAGTCCGTTGATGGCGAACGTCCCGTCTGCGGGGCTGACGGCGAGGTGGACCAGCCCGTTGTCGAGCCAGTTTCCCTCGCCCCGCACGGGGGCCACGTCGAGGTGGGTCGGTGCCCAGACGGACCAGCCGTAGCCGGCGACGTCGGGCACGCGCACGGCGACGCGCTGCGAGGCCTCGCGGACCACGCTGACCAGGAGCGGTGCGTCGCGATTGGCGCCGGCCTGGGCCCATGCCTCGGCCAGCACCGATGCGATGGGCTGGTCGGCCACGCCGCTGGGCGCCGTGCCCGTCGGGGCGCCGCTGGGCGCCGTGCCCGTCGGGGCGCCGCTGGGCGCCGTGGCGGCCGGGGTGCGAGACGTGCGTCGCCCGGCGGCATCGACGTGCAGCTCCACGGTCACGCCGGTGGCGGCCCAGTCGACCCGACCTGTCGCCGCCGAGCCGTCGACCAGCCAGCCGGCGGCGGTGAGCTCCCCGAGGAACCGGGCCAGGTCGGCTCCGACGCCGACCCGTTGAGTGGTGGCCGCCGTGACCTGCTCGAGCACCTGCGCCCCGGGGAAGGTGTCGACCCCGGGGAGCGACAGCTCCACCACGCCTGACGCCGGGTGCTGGCCGGGGTTCACCACGACGGGGCCGGATCCGTCGACCGCGAGGGACGCGTAAGCGAGCGCTTCGCCGGCCAGGCCGTCGGCGATGGCCGTGGCGGTGGCATAACGGTGCAGGACGGCGGTGACCACCTCATCGGCGGAGCAGGCGCAGATGGAGTCGTGCGCCGCGTTGCGGATCACCTCCAGCCAGGCCCGATCGAGCATGGCGCCGGGCCACTGCTCGACGGGCGCCCACAGGGCGGCGAGCGGCTCGGCGCGTTGCTCGAGGGCACGCTCGGCACGCGCCGCGGCGACGCGGACGTCGACCCGGTTCGACGTCACGCCCATCAACATGTTGGCCCGGTACCCGCTGCGCAGCTCGCCGGTCCACGAAGGTAGGGCCTCGGTGGGCGCCGAGCGCACGTACTCGGCCAGGGCTGTCAGCTCGAAGGCGAAGTCCTTCTGCTCCCGGTTGGCCTCGTCCAGCAGCGCCGGGACATGGGCCTGTGGGAGCTGGTGGTCGGTCCCGTTCATCAGCAGGATGGGATCGGTCTCGTTGGGCAGGTACCGCCCGAGCTCCGCCTCCTCGGCGCGCATGCGCCGGATGAGGTGCTCCTGGTCAGTGGGCAGGTGGGCGCCGATGCCGTATCCGACCGGCAGGTACTCGGCTCGGACGGTCGAGCCGTCGGGCGACCGCCACCAGAAGGCGGTGCGGTCGACCGCGGCGGGCACCCCCCGCCACACCACGGCGTGTTCCAGGCCGGCCTGGCGGAGGAGCTGGGGCATCTGGGCCACGTGGCCGAACATGTCGGGCAAGTAGCCGACCGGCAGGGCGCCGCCGAAGGCCACCGCCCGTTCCATGCCGAGCTGCAGGTTCCTGACGAGCGTCTCGCCCGACACCAGGAACTCGTCCATGAGGACATACCACGGTCCGATCGACAGGCGACCGGCGGCGGCGAGCCGGCGGATGGTGGCCTCCGCCTCCGGGCGGACTTCGAGGTAGTCGTCAATGACGGCCAGCTGGCCGTCGAGGAGGAATGGGCCCGACGACGGGTCGGACTCCAACCTGGGGAGGAGCTCGTCGAGCATCTGGACGAGCCGGAGCCGGAGCTGCTGGTAGGACTGGTACCACTCTCGGTCCCAGTGGGAGTGGGGGACGACGACGACCCTGCGTGCCATGTGCTCAGCTGACCTCTCGGTGCATGTGGAACAGGGCCATGTCGTTCAGGGTACGCATTTCGGCGCGCCGGTACACCTGCCGGCCTCGCCGTGCTACGGTTTGGTGGCAGAGGGTCCAGCATCGTAGAGAGCAGTTCCCTCCCGGCTTCGGGCCGGAGGCCGCCGGACACAAGTGAATGAGGTCCGGTTTGGCCAGGAAAGGAGGGATTGCTTGTGGCGACTGGAACCGTGAAATGGTTCAACTCGGAGAAGGGCTATGGCTTCATCTCCCAGGAGAGCGGCCCTGATGTGTTCGTACACTTCAGTGCCATCCAGGGATCTGGATACCGCAACCTGGAGGAGAACGACAAGGTGGAGTTCGAGGTCAACCAAGGGCCGAAGGGCCTGCAGGCTTCGAACGTGAACCGTCTGGGCTGACATCGGCTCAGAACACTCCGAAATCATCGACGGTCTCGGCCCTCGCCATCCGGCGGGGGCCGGGTCGCGTCCGCACCTCGGGGTCGGGCCCGGACGACGCCGTAGCATACGGGCATGGACCTCTCGTACCCACCTGAAGCCGAGGCCTTCCGGGCCGAGATCCGCTCGTGGCTGGAGGAGAACCTGCCGAAGGGTTGGGACCCGGCGACGGAGATGGCGCCCGACCAGCGAATCTCGTTCGCCCAGGAGTGGAACAAGAAGCTGTGCGAGGGGGGCTGGATCTGCGCGTCCTGGCCCACCGAGTACGGCGGCAAAGGCCTGTCCACCATGGAGTCGGTGGTGCTGAACGAGGAGTTCGCCCGGGCCGGGGCGCCGCTCCGGGCCGACTTCTTCGGTGACACTCTGGTGGGGCCGACCATCCTGCAGTGGGGGACCGAGGAGCAGAAGCGTCAGCTCCTGCCAGGGATCATGCGGGGCGAGATCGCCTGGTGCCAGGGTTTCTCCGAGCCCGACGCCGGCTCGGACCTGGCATCGCTGAAGACGACGGCGACGCTCGACGGCGACGAGTGGCGGATCGACGGCCAGAAGATCTGGACCACGCAGGCCCAGGTGGCGGACTACATCTTCTTGCTGGCCAGGACCGACCGGGAGGCGCCCAAGCATGCGGGCATCTCCTACCTGCTGGTGCCCATGCGCCAGCCCGGCGTCGAGGTGCGTCCCATCACCCAGATCAGCGGCTCGGCCGAGTTCAACGAGGTGTTCTTCACCGATGCCCGGTGCCCGAAGGCGAACGTGGTCGGCGGGGTGAACAACGGGTGGAAGGTGGCCATGACCACACTGGGCTTCGAGCGCGGTACCAGCGCCACGACCGGGTACCGGCGCTTCAAGAAGGAATGGGACGCCATTGTGGAGATGGCCAGGGGACGCGGCCGGACCGACGACGCCCTGGTACGCCAGGATCTGGCCTGGGCGTGGAGCATCGTCAAGATCATGCAGATCAACGGCTACCGGTCGCTCACCGGCGTGTTGAACGACAGCGGTGACCCCGGCCTGGCGGCGCTGTCGGCGACGAACAAGATGTTCTGGTCGGAGTACCACCAGCGGATCACCGATCTGGCCATCGACCTGCTCGGGGCCGAGGGCCAGATCATGACCGGGAGCGGGGAGGGCGAGTTCGTGCCCGGTGCCGGCCGCCAGACGAACCGACCGGGCTACGCGCCAAGCGCCATGCAGGCGGGATTCTTCTTCGCCCGTTCGGAGACCATCTGGGGCGGGGCGGCCCAGATCCAGCGGAACATCGTGGGGGAGCGGGTTCTGGGCCTGCCCAAGGAGCCGCGGCCCGAGGCCAAGGGCACGGTTGCCGTCTGAGGACCTGGGGCGCCGTCTGAGGACCTGGGCGCCGTCTGCGGATCTGGGTCGCCGTCTGAGGCCCGGCCGGGCGGCTACCGGTCGAGCTGGATCCGCTCGGGGTGGCTGTAGATGTTGTAGCGGCCCTGGCGGACGAAGCAGGCCAGGGTGACCCCGAGACGGTCGGCGGCGGCGATGGCCAGGCTGGACGGCGCCGATACGGCGGCGATCAGGCCGAGGCCGGCCATGGCGGCTTTCTGCACGATCTCGAAGCTGACCCGCCCGGACACCGCCAGCAGCGAGCCGGGCGGTTGCGCGTCCGGGTGGAGCGCGCCATGACCGATCACCTTGTCGACGGCATTGTGTCGACCCACGTCTTCGCGGATGCAGACGAGGGTGCCGTCCGGCTCGAACACGCCGGCGGCGTGGAGACCACCGGTGCGCCGGAACACCTCCTGGGCCGGCTCGAGGCGTCCCGGGAGGGAGGCCACCAGCGAGGCCGGCACCGGGGGGCCGGCCCGGGCGGTGGGGCACGACAGGTGCACCTGGTCGATGCTCGCCTTCCCGCAGACCCCGCAGGAGGCGGTGGCGACGAAGCGGCGTTCCTCACCGGCCGGTTCCCACGGCCGGCGCAGCGACACGGTGACGGTGTTCCAACGGTGCTCGGGTGTCGCCGCCTCGCAGTAGCCGATGGTGGCCACGTCCGACGCCGTGATCAGCCCTTCGGTCATCAGGAACCCGACCGCGAGGTCGAAGTCATGGTCCGGCGTCCGCATGGTGACGGCGACCGGCCGGGCGACCTGGCCGGGCCCGGCGGCGCGGATCTCGAGCGGCTCCTCGGTGGCGACCTGCTCGGGCAGCTCGAGGTGGCGGTCGGGTCGCACGGCGATGGCGCGCACGTCGGTGAGGGCAGCGATGCGCCGGCTCATCGGGGTTCGGGCTCGATGGCCGGGACGAGGTGCTCCAGGTCCGCCGGGGTGTCGACATCCCGCAGGGCGGCCAGATCACCCGCCGGTCCGCCCCATTCCTCGGGCCCGGGGCGGAGGGGATCGATGGCGGCGACGAGATCGCGTAAGGCGCGGCGACCGCCGGCGACGAGGGTCGGCACGAGCGCCAGGTCGGCCATCAGGTAGCGGGCGCACAGCGGTTGGTCTCTCCCGTCGAGGGTCGGGACGATCGACCGATCGGCGGGATGGGCGGCGAGCCACCCGAGGGCCCCGGCGGTGAGGCGGGGGAGGTCGGTGGCCACGACGAGCACGGGCCCGTCCCAACCCAGCCGGCGGAGGGCGGCGATCCCACCGGCCAGGGCGACGAGCGGTCCGGTACCGGGCGCGGCATCGGGTACCGGGACGGCACCGGAGTGCCCGGGACCGAGCTCGATCACCGGATCGGCGACGACCGCCAGCAGCGCGGCGGTTCGCTCGGCCCACGACGGGCAACAGTGGCCGGGTGGGGCCGGACGCAACGTGGCCTTGTCGCGGCCCATGCGACTGCTGGCTCCGCCTGTCAGCAGCAATCCGGCCACGTGCACCCGGCCAGTCTGCCTGCCGGGCTGCTAGACCAGACACCGTGGTCGATCTTCGCGATCCCGTGGCCGTCCTGGAGCGCATCGCCTACCTGCTGGAACGCAGCCGGGAGCCGACGTACCGGGTCCGCGCCTTTCGTACTGCGGCAGCCGCCATCCGAGACGCCGGTCCGGACCGGATCGCCGCCCTGGCCGCCGAGGGGCAGCTCACGGGCCTGACCGGGGTGGGCCCGAGCACGGCCAAGGTGGTGACCGAGGTCCTGGCCGGGGACACACCGGAGTACCTCGTGCGGCTGGAGGAGACGGCACCGGAGGAGACACCGGCCGATCGGGAGACCCTGGCGCTGGTCGCCCAGCTGCAGGGTGATTGCCATTCGCACTCGGAATGGTCCGACGGCGGCAGTCCGATCGAGGTGATGGCCGACGCCGCCGCCCAGCTCGGTCACCGCTACCTGGTGCTGACGGACCACTCGCCGCGCCTCACCGTCGCTCACGGCCTGTCGGCCGAACGGCTCCGCCAGCAGCTGGAGGTCGTCGCCCGCTACAACGCGGCCGGGTCGGGTTCGCCGCTGACCCTGCTGTCGGGGATCGAGGTCGACATCGACGAGGACGGGTCGCTGGACCAGGTCGACGAGCTGCTGGCCGAGCTGGATGTGGTGGTGGCGTCGGTCCACTCCAAGCTCCGCATGGGGGCCGACGCCATGACAGCCCGCATGGTGCGCGCCGTGGCCGACCCGCACGTGGACATCCTGGGCCACTGCACGGGTCGGATCGTGGTGGGCAAGGGACGACCGCCGTCGGACTTCGACGCCGAGGCCGTCTTCTCGGCGTGCCGCGAGGGGGGGACGGCCGTGGAGATAAACTCCCGCCCGGAGCGCCTCGATCCTCCCGACGAGTTGCTGGCCCTGGCCGTGGAGCTCGGCTGCGTCTTCGCCATCGACACCGACGCGCACGCCCCGGGTCAGCTGGAGTGGCAGCACCACGGCGCGGCCAAGGCGGTGGCCGCCGGCATCGAGCCAGCGCGTATCGTGAACACCTGGGACCGTGACGAGCTGCTGGCCTGGGCGGGCGGGTAAAACCGGGAGAAATCTCTCAAGCCGCCCACCGGATCGGTCGATGCATCGTGGAATGGACGACGTACGGGCGGAAGGGTTCCGAGGCGGATCGAGCCGAGCGCGGCCTCGTCGACGCCAGGTCCAGCGCCGGCGGCGGCTGATGCTGGCGACTTTCGGCTTGAGCCTCGCTTTCCTGGTGGTCTCGGCGTCCGGCGCGTACGCCCAAGGATCGCGTCGGTCGACGAGACCGGAGGTGGCCGGCGTGAGGACGACGAGAGTCGAGGCGACCCGGCCGGCCGGGGAGCACAGCGAGCACCGGGAGGACACGTCGGCCAGGACCCTTCGCCCCCGGCCGACCCACCGGGACGTCGAGGCGACCACGACCACGCTGAGGCAGGAGGCGGCGGCCAGCGTACGGAGCGCACCGGCGGTCTCCACACCACGGACGCGAGCGCCGTCACCTGCGGCGTCCGTGACCCCGACCACCGCGACCAGGGCCATCGCGACCAAGGCCATCACGGCCCCGGCCATCGCGACCAAGGCCATCACGGCCCCGCCCATCCCGACCAAGGCCATCACGGCCCCGCCCATCCCGACCAAGGCCATCACGGCCCCGACCATCCCGACCAGGATCATCACGGCCCCGACCATCCCGACCAGGATCATCACGGCCCCGACCATCCCGACCAGGATCATCACGGCCCCGACCATCCCGACCAGGATCATCACGGCCCCGACCATCGCGATCCCAGTTACTCCGACCACGTCGACGCCGTCTGCTCCTCGGGGCCAGGGCCCGACCCGACCGGCGACGACCCTTCCGGCGCTCGGCGGCCCTGGGCCAGCACCGTCTGCTGGAATCTCCCTGGCATCGCTTGCGCCCTTCCGTCTGCGGTCGCCGGCGACCCTGACGAGGACCAGTGCCACTGTCCCGGCGCACCAGCGCGCCATGGTGGTGGCCGCCGCCGCCGTCGCGCCCGGCGCGACGGTCGTCCCGGCTGCGCTGCCGCCGCAGGTGGTTGCCGTTCCCGTCATTGAACCCGGCGTTCCCACGGTGGCCGTGGCCGGCCCCCTCGGCGGCGTCTCGCTGGCTTCGGCCAGCCATCTGGGCATCCCCATCGTCTTCGTGCTCCTCGTCGGGGTTTCTCTCCTGATGCAGGGATTCGTGGGCCGGCGTGATCCGAAGCTGGCCGAGGCGCCAGCCCGATCGGATACCGACACCGTCCCCTTCACGTGACGGGCCCCCCACAGGGGCCCGCAGACCCGTCAGCCGGGCCCGAGCCTGAGCTCGCCGCCGCCGGTGAGCCAGACGGCACCCTCCCTGCCGCGGCGGCCACCGTGCCGACCAATCGCCAGGCCGACCTGGCCAGCCTGGACGAGCGGCTGGGGCTGCTCCTGGTCGTGCGCGTCGCGCTTGTCCTCGCGGTGGTGGCCGCCGGCCTGTTCGCGGCCTCGGAGACGAACGTGCACCTGGACTCCATCGGGCCGCTGGTCGCCAGCTACCTGGTGCTGGCCGGTGGGGTCGAGTGGCTACGGCGCAGCAGCTCCCGGGTCCACCTGGCGCTGCACCGCCTCATGGTGCCCCTGGACTCCGTGTTCCTCCTGGTGGTCACCGTGCCCTCGGGCGGCCCGCGCAGTGTGCTCGTGGGCCTGTTCGCCGTGCACCTCATCGCCCTCACCCTGCTGGCCAGCCCCCGGACGGGTCTGCGCGTTGCCGTGTGGGACTCGGCGCTCTTCGTCGCCATACCCGTGTTCTCGCTCTCCCAGAACGTCGGCCGCATCATGGGGGACCGGGTGGTGGTCGACCCGTCGACGGCACAGATCATCCTGGCCATCGCCGGCTTTTGGGCCGTGGCCGCCTGCACCGCCGGGTGCTCCATCGTGAGCGAGCGCGAGCTCCGCCGTAGTCGCAGCCAGCTGGCCGACCTGGCCCAGATGTCCGCCCAGCTGGAGACGGCACTTCAGGTGACCGACGTCGCCGAGACCCTCTTGCGCGCCACCGTTCGGTCGCTGGGGTTCGGGCGGGCCGTGTTCCTCCGGATCGGCAGCGGCGACGTCCACGCCCTGTGCTTCACCCCCGAAGGTCGTCGCGGCCGGCGACCGACAGGGCTGGCGCCTGAAGGGGCCAACGGCCGCCTGGAGCCGCTGATGGTGTTCCTCCCCGATCGGCCCGACCAGGTCGTGGCCCGGGCGGTGGCGGAGCGCCAGCCGGTCCTGGTCCGCCGCCTGGATCCGGCCACCAATCCGCTCTGCCAGCAACTGCTGCCCGATGCCCGCAACGTGGTGGTCCTGGCCATCGAGGAGCACGGGCCGGTCGTGATGCTGCTCGAGCGGGGTGGGCGCAGCACCGGTGAGCGCATGTCACGGCGCGACCTGGTGGTGCTCAGCCAGTTCACCGCCCATGCGGCCCTGGCGCTGCGGAACGTTGCCCTGCTCACCGAGCGGGCGCGCCTGGCAGCCATCGACGGCCTCACCGGCCTGGCCAACCGGCGGGAGTTCGACCGCACGCTCGGCCGCGACGTGAGCCGGGCCGTGCGCGCCGGCGAGCCGCTGAGCGTGGCCATCGTCGACATCGACCACTTCAAGGCCATCAACGACACCCAGGGCCACCTGGCCGGGGACGAGATCCTCCGGCGCCTGAGCCGCGCGCTGGAGCACGGCTCGCGCGACATGGACGTGGTGGCTCGCTTCGGTGGCGAGGAGTTCGCCCTCATCCTGCCGAGGTGCGAGTTGGCCGACGCCGCCCACGTCCTGGAGCGGATCATGGCCCGGCTGACCTCCACGAGCGGGCTGGAGGGCGTCACCATCAGCGGCGGCATCGCCTGCATCCGCCCCGATGTGTCGACCCCCGCCGCCCTGGTCGCGGCAGCCGACGAGGCCATGTACGCCTCCAAGCGCGCCGGCAGGAACCGGCTCAGCCTGGCCGGTCGCCCGGCGCCGGCCGAGGCCGGGGTCAGCGGTGGCGAAACGACCGGACCTCGAGGCGCGGGCCGAAGCGAGGTGCGGTGAGCCCTCCGGCCACGATCAGGCGGATCACCCGGCCGCGCTGGCCCCGGTAGGGCTCCAGCAGCTCGAGCATGCGCCGGTCGTCGCCCCGCGCCCGGCCGGTGAGCGCCCACGCCACCTGATCGGGCAGGTGGTAGTCGCCGACGCTCACCGCGTCGGCGTCACCGAGCGCCACCAGGGCCACCTCGGCGGTCGTCCACGGCCCGATGCCGGGGAGAGCGCCAAGCCGGCGCCTGGCCTCGGCGGGCGGCAACGACGCGCTGGCCTCCACCTGCGGCGCGTAGGAGCATGCCGTCGTGATGGCATCGGCGCGCTTGCGCTCCACGCCGCAGCGGTGGAACGTCCACGACGGCGTCGTGGCCAGGACCGCGGGTCGGGGCGGCAGGAGGAGGCCCTGGTCGGCGCCCGGTCCGGGTGCCGGCTCACCGAGGGCGTGCACCAGCTCCCGGTAGCTTCGCTTGGCCTCCAGGCCGGTCACCTTCTGCTCCAAGATGGCGGGGACCAGGGCCTCGATGACCGAAGCCGTCCTGGGGATCCGTAGCCCGGCCAGGCGGTGGTGGAGCGCGGCCAGGCGCCGGTGCCCGGCGCCGTCGGCGCCCGCAGCGGGCGCCCGCCGGAGGAGGTCGGCCAGGGCCCGGTCGTCGTCGTGCTCGCCGAGCAGGTCGGGCAGCGACTCGGTGACCCAGTCCCGGCCCGGGCCC
Source organism: Acidimicrobiales bacterium (assembly GCA_965276635.1). Taxonomy (GTDB): domain Bacteria; phylum Actinomycetota; class Acidimicrobiia; order Acidimicrobiales; family Palsa-688; genus CBDIBC01. The sequence continues at coordinate 650,331 of CBDIBC010000004.1, forward strand.
CAGGCCCGGGCCCGCACGGCGGCGCCGGCCGGGTCCACCCGCAGCCGCATGGTCGCCGGGCCGTCCGGTGTCCGCGTCGCCCGCCACAGCTCCCGGTCGGCCAGCCGCACGCACGGGTCGCGACGCCCGTGGCGCAGCGGACCGAGCGTCAGGCGCAAGTCAAGAGGGCGCTCGAGGCGCACGGTGCGCTCGGCCACGGGGGTCACGCCAGCGATGGTAGGGGTGGGCGGGGACGGCCGGGCGGACGGGTCCGCCTCGCTCGGGCCCCGACCCCGTCGTGGCAAGCTGCCTGGGTGACGTCCCTGCTCGAGGAACTGACGTGGCGTGGCCTGATCCACCAGGCCACGGATGCCGACGGCCTGGCGGCCCTCCTGGATCACCAGCGCACCGCCTCCTACATCGGCTTCGATCCCAGTGCCGACAGCCTGCACGTCGGGCACCTCCAGCAGATCCTGTTGCTCCGGCGCGTCCAGGATGCGGGGCATGCGCCGATCGCACTGGTGGGTGGCGGTACCGGCATGATCGGCGATCCCGGCGGGCGCAGCGAGGAGCGCAACCTGTTGGACGCCGACACCCTCTCGGCCAACCGGGACGGCATCCGGGCCCAGCTGGAGCGCTTCGTGGACTTCGGTGCCGGGGGCGCCCTCCTGGTCGACAACGCCGAGTGGCTGGCCCCGGCCAGTCTGCTGGCGTTCCTACGCGACGTCGGAAAGTCGTTCACCGTGAACGACATGATCCGCAAAGACAGCGTCCGGTCCCGCATCGAAGGACGCGAGCAGGGCCTGTCCTTCACGGAGTTCAGCTACATGCTGCTGCAGGCCTGGGACTTCCTGCAGCTGCACGACCGCCACGGCTGTCGACTGCAGATGGGCGGCAGCGACCAGTGGGGGAACATCACCGAGGGTGTCGATCTCATCCGCCGCCAGCGTCGCGTCCAGGCCTTCGGCCTGACCTCGCCGCTGGTGCTCAAGGCCGACGGCTCCAAGTTCGGCAAGTCCGAGTTGGGGACCGTGTGGCTCGACGGCCGGCGAACCTCCCCCTACGCCTTCTTCCAGTTCTGGCTGCGGACCGGCGATGCCGAGGTCGGCCCGTACCTGCGCCGCCTCACCCTGCTCGGCCATGACGAGATCTCCGCCCTGGACGAGGCCACCGCCGAGCATCCCGAGCGCCGGGACGCCCAGCGCGTCCTGGCCCGGACGGTCACCACCCTGGTCCACGGCGCGGCCGAGGCCGCCCGGGCGGAGCGGGCGGCCGCCGTCCTGTTCACCGAGGAGCTGGGCGAGCTCGACCTCGAGACGTTGGTCCAGGTGCTCGACGATGCGCCCGTCACCCCGCTCGGCGCCGACGAGCTGGCCGGCGCCCTGACCCTGATCGACGCCCTGGCCCGGACCGGCCTGGCTCCGTCGAAGAGCGCAGCCCGGCGCGACATCGCTCAGGGCGCGGTCTATATCAACAACCGGCGGGCCGCCGACGACCGGGCGCTCACCATTACCGACGCGCTGCACGGCCGATTCGTGATCCTGCGCACGGGCAAGCGCCGCCAGCACGTCCTCGACGCCGGGCAACCGGCCCGGCTCACACCAGGTACCGCTTGAACCCGGCGTGGCCACGTCGGCCGGGTCCTCGTTGATGGTGTGCGCGCCACCGGCGAGGAGCTCGGCCAAGCGCACCGCGTCGGCGACCACTGCGTCCCGGACCTGGATCCCGCCCGTTATTGCCCTGCTCCTGGACCGTCGAGAACTGGGTCGTCGAGAACTGGGTCGTCGAGAACCGGGTCGTCGAGAACTGGGTCGTCGAGAACCGCGCGCAAGCGCGCCGCGACCGCTTCCGCCTCTCCCTCGCCGTAGTGCTGGCGAGGCCAGAAGAAGCCCCGCAGCCCGTCCTGGCGCCGGCGGGGCACCACATGGAGGTGGACGTGGGCGACGCTCTGGCTGACCTCGTCGTTGACGGCCAGGAAGGCGCCGTGGGCGCCGAGGGCGGGGCGCATGGCCTGGGCCACCCGCCGGCCGAGGGCGAAGAGCGGGCCCACCAGGGGCTCCGGCAGCGCAGCCAGCGTCGCCACGTGGGCCCGGGGGACGACGAGGGTGTGGCCCGGGAACAGCGGCCGGGCATCGAGGAACGCCAGGAAGTCGGGTTCGTCGATGACCAGGTGACCGGGGAGCTCGCCGTCGCGGATGCGATCGAACACGCAGGTGGCGTCGGAGGCGGCCATGGGTGAGATGCTACGGGCGTCGGTGGTGTGCGCGAGCATGCGGGGATGACTGATCATTCGTCGGTGCCGCTCACCACCGGTCCGCCCGAGACCGTCCTGCCCGAGCTGCCCGCCGCCGTGGCTGCCTCCGTCGACCAGGCGCGCCGGGCCGATCCGACGGCGGCCCGGGCGGCGTGGACCGAGGTCGCCGCGGCCCACCCGCGCACCCTGGAGGCGTGGGCCGCGCTGGCCGAGGCGGCTGCCGGTGACGGCCAGGCGGTAGAGGCGTACGCCTACGCCCGGGTCGGCTATCACCGCGGTCTCGACACGTTGCGCGCCGCCGGCTGGAGGGGCTCGGGGTACGTGCGCTGGCGGTACCCGACGAACCGCGGCTTCCTGCGCGCCCTCGATGCGCTGCGGGCGGCGGCGGCCGCCATCGGCGAGGCGGACGAGGAGCAGCGCTGCGACCTGTTCCTGCACCAGCTGGACCCCGACTGGTCCACTCGGCCGTGAGTGGGGTAGGGACCCGCGCCATCGACGCCCATGTCGACGCCGTCGACGGCGGGCCGGCCGACGAGCGGTGGACGCCGCACCCTCGCCACGGACGCCAGGAGGACGCGCCGCTGGCCGAGGTCACCGGTCACCGGCTGCCGGCGGGGATCGGCGGCGCCGACCGGGCCCACTGGCACCTGGTCAGCTACGGCCTCAGCGAGGTGGACGACAAGGAGTCACCCGATCCCGCCGTCTCGGGGTGGGGCTTCGAGCTCACCCTGCGATTGGCCGGGGCCGAGGTGGACCCGGAGTGGGCGGTGGGGTTCCTGACGAACCTGGCCAACTACGTGTGGACGAGCGGGAATGCCTTCGCCGCCGGTCACCACGTGGACCTGCGGGGTCCGGTGAAGCTGGACTCGACCAGTGCCATCACCGCCGCCGCGGTGATCGCCGACCCGCAGTTGGGGGTGCTGGACGGGCCGCTCGGCGCGGTGGAGTTCCTGCAGGTCGTCGGCCTCACCGCCGACGAGCTGGAGCTGTGCCGGTCGTGGAGCACCGAGGGCGTCGTCGGGCTGCTGGCCGAGGAGAACGGCCTGCTCGTCACCGACATCGACCGTGCATCCATCCTCGCCGACCTTGGGATCCGCGAACGGGTCGGCGCGTTGGCCGCCGGCGACGGCAGCGCACTGACGGAGCTGCGCGTGGCCAGCCTGCGGTGGCGGACGCGCCTCGGGGGGAGAGCGGTGATCGAGCTGGGGTCGGGAGCGTCGGCTGCCCTCGGCCCCGCCCTGCGCCGTGAGCTCATCGGCCCCGACGCCAGCTTCGCGGTGGAGGCCGCCGACCAGCGGGTCCGCTTCGTGGTCGGGGAGGCACCCCGGTGGAGCATCGACGGCGAGCAGCTGGAGGTGGAGATCCCGCTCGAGGAGGTGACCGGGTTGGCCGACCTCTTCGACGGCCGCACCGGCTGGGGTCGGCGCTCTATCCTTCCTCGCCTGCGCTTCCGGGTGACGGCGTGAGCCAGCCTGGCGAGCCGGACGATGCCTACGATCGCTTGCGGCGGCGGGTGCTCTGGCGGCTGCCGACGGGACTGTACCTGCTCGGCTCCCGAGCGGGCGACGAACGGAACCTGATGACCCAGAGCTGGGTGACGCAGGTGGCCATGGAGCCCAAGGCCGTCGCCGTCAGCGTGGAGGTTGCCGCCGTGACCTGCCGGCTGATCGCCGCAGGGGGTGTGTTCGCGGTGTCGTTGCTCAGCCCGGACGATCGGGCCGTGGTGCGGCGGTTCGTGAAGCCGGCCGCATGGGACCCGGCGGCGGAGACGCTCAACGGGATCGCCGTCACGTCGGCGGCCACCGGGGCGCCGGTGCTGCGCTCGGCGCTGGCCTGGCTGGACTGCGAGGTCCGTGAGCGCATGGTGCTGGGCTCGCACACGTTGTTCGTGGGGGAGGTGGTCGATTGCGGCGAGCGGTCGGCCGAGGAGCTGGCCGTCCTGCGGATGGAGGACACCCGGATGAGCTACGGCGGCTGACTCGCACACCGGCGCCGGCCACCGCGTCCTCGACGGCGTCGCGTCGGTACCCTTATGCTGCCGGGCGAGGAGGTGCGATGGCAGCGGCGGCGCCCACGGCGGTCGGAAGGGAGCGGATCAAGAGCTCCATCCAGGAGTACTTCGAGACGCGGTCCCCGGCCGCGCGCGAGGTGGTCGTGGGCGCGTACCAGGGGCTGGCGTACTCGCTGTCCAGCCGCTTCGCCCAGCGCGGCGAGGAGCTCGACGACCTCAACCAGGTGGCGTTGATCGGGCTGCTGAAGGCCATCGACCGCTTCGACCCGACACATGGCGCCGAGCTGACCACCTTCGCCACCGCCACCATCCTGGGTGAGCTGAAGCGCCACCTGCGCGACCGGGGATGGTCGGTACGCCTGCCCCGCCGCATCCACGACCTCCACCTGCGGGCCCAGCAGTCGATCGACGAGCTGACCCAGGAGCTGGGACGCTCCCCGACGCTGGTGGAGCTGGCGGCCAGGCTGGAGGCGTCGGTGGAAGAGGTGGTGGAGGCGCTGGACGCCGGCGGGCTGCGGCACAACGCGTCGCTCGAGGCGCCCCTGTCCCCGGGCGACAACCACACGTTGACCCACCGGCTGGGCGCCGGCGACCAACGACTGGCCGAGGTGGACGGCCGCCTGACCCTGACACCCTTGCTGGCCCGCCTGCCCGAACGGCAGCGCCAGATCCTCGACCTCCGCTTCGTGGTCGGCTGCAGCCAGACCGAGATCGCCGGCCTGGTCGGGGTGAGCCAGATGCAGGTCTCCCGGTTGCTGGCCCGCAGCCTGGCCCAGCTGCGGGCCTGGGCCGCCGAGCCCGCTCTGTGACCCCTCGTCGTGTGCGCCATCATCGGTGAGCTGCCCCCGGTGAGCGACCCCCGGTGAGCTACCCCCTGTGATCCCGGCCGGCTTCGAGCTGGTCACCGAGTCGTCCGCCCTGCAGGACCTGGTGGCGCGCCTGGTGGCCCACGACCGCTACGCCCTCGACACCGAGTTCCACCGGGAGCGCACGTTCTGGCCCCGCCTGGCCCTGGTGCAGCTGGCATGGGCGGCGCGAGGCGGAGAGGCGGCGGGTGTCGCCCTGGTCGATCCGCTCGCCGTGGACGTCGTCGCCCTGGCGCCGCTCCTGCGCAGCTCGGCCGTGATGATCGCCCATGCCTGCGACCAGGACCTCGAGGTCCTGCTCCGGGCGTGCGGGGAGATCCCCTGCGCCCTGTGGGACACACAGGTGGCGGCCGGCTTCACCGGCTCCGCGTCCAGCTCCCTCGCCTCCCTGTCGAAGCGCTACCTGGGGATCGAGGTGGTGAAGGGTGACCGTCTCACCGATTGGAACCGGCGCCCCCTGACCAGCGCGCAGCTGACCTACGCGGCGGCCGATGTGGAGCACCTGCTGGAGCTGGCCGACGCGGTGGCGGCCGACCTGGCCAGCCGCGGCCGGCGGGCCTGGGCCGACGAGGAGTGCGAGCTGGTTCGCCGGCGCCCCTACGGGCCGGGCGACCCCGAGGTGGCGTGGTGGAAGCTGCGTGACGCCCGGCAGCTGCGGGGCCCGGCCCGGGGGGTGGCCCAGGAGGTCAGCGCATGGCGGGAGCGCCGGGCGCGCCTGGTCGACGTGCCCGTGCGCCAGGTGCTGCCCGACCTGGCGCTCCAGGCCATCGCCCACAACCCGCCGGCGGACCGCGCTACCCTGCGCCGCGTGCGTGGCCTGGAGGGGCGCCACCTCCGCGACGACGTGGAGACCGAGGTGCTCGCCGCGGTGGCGGCGGGCCGGCGCCTGGACCCCGCGATGTTGCGGGTGCCGGCGTCCGACGACATCGCCCGCGAGCTGCGACCGGCCATCGCTCTGGCCGCGGCCTGGGTGGCGCAGCTGGCCAAAGACGAGGAGATCGACGCCGCCCTGCTCGCCACCCGCCACGACCTGACCGCCTACCTCCGCCGCGAGCCCGACGCCCGCCTGGCGGAGGGGTGGCGTGCCGAGCTGGTGGGAGGACCGTTGCGAGAGCTGGTCGGCGGCCGGGCCGCGCTGGCCTTCGACGGCCGGGGCGGCCTGGTCCTCGAGGCCCGCTCGGGTCAGGCGATCACCGCGCTGGCGCCCGGGCCCAGCACCACTGCCTGATCGCCGGCGAGCAGCACCACGCCGGCCTCCATGCTCGCGTCGCCGGCCGAGGTCACCTGGACGGACCAGTCGCCCGGCGGGAGTGGCACGGTGGCCGGGGTGGTGGCGAAGTTGACGGCGACCACCCGCTCGTCGCCGTCGGCCCGGCGGCGGAAGGCGATGACGTCGCCGGCGGCGGGAAGGAAGGCGAACGAGCCCGAGGTGAGTGCGAGCGAGCGGCGGCGGAGATCGAGCAGCCGACGGTAGAGGTGGAGGATCGTGCCGGCCTGGCGCTGCAGGCCCGTCACGGTGCGCTCGTCGTCGGCCCCCGGGGGCCACGGCAGCCACGGCGACGTGGCGGTCCCCCAACCGTGACCGGGGGTGTCGTCCCACGGGATCGGAGCCCGGCTGCCGTCGCGGCCGCCGGGGTCGACCCGCTGCCCGGGGGTCACGGCGGCGTCCTCCAGGCCCAGCTCCTCGCCGGCGTAGAGGAACGGGGTGCCCCGGAGGGTGAGCAGCAGCACGGCGGCGGCCCGGGCCCGGGCCTCGGATCCGTAGCGGGTGCGATGCCGGGGCTGGTCGTGGTTGGACAGCACCCAGGTGGGCCAGTGCCCCTCGCCGCCGATGAGGTCCTCCACCTCGGCGATCCGCTCCGCCCAGATGGTGGCGTCCCAGGGGGCCAGCAGCGGTGGGAAGTTGAAGGACAGCTGCAGCTCGGGGCGCGCCGGCGTGCCGTAGTAGGTCGCCACCTGCGCCGTGGTCGGCAGGAAGACCTCGCCGACCATCATGCGGGGCGGCTCGTCGGGCCAGGCGTCGAGCGCCTGGCGGATGCCGGCGAGGATCGGGTGGGTGCGCGCCTGGTCGTTCACGGCACTGACCTGGGGAACGGTTCCGTCGGGAAAAGGAGCGGTATCGGGAATGGCCGGGTCCTTGCCGAGGCCGTGGGCGACGTCCACCCGAAACCCGCTCACGCTCCGGGCCATCCAGAACCGCAGCGTGTCGGCCATGGCCTCGGCGACCTCCGGGTTGTCCCAGTTCAGGTCCGGTTGCTCGGCGAGGAACAGGTGGAGGTACCACTGGCCGGTGGGCTCATCCCAGGTCCACGCCGGCGGCAGCTGGGAGCCGCCCACGCCAGGGAAGGCCGAGCGCCAGTTGTTCGGCCGGCGGCCAGGAGAGCCTGGCGGGCCGCTGCCTCCGTCCGCGTCGCTGCGGTCGTCGCGCCACCAGTACCACGACCGGTGCGCCGAGTGGCGGGACGAGCGGGAGTCGACGAACCACGGGTGCCGGTCGCTGGTGTGGTTCGGCACCCAGTCGATGATCACCCGCAGCCGTCGCGCCGCGCACTCCGCCATGAGGCGGTCGAAGTCCTCCAAGGTGCCGAAGCAGGGGTCGACGTCGCAGTAGTCGGCCACGTCGTAGCCGAAGTCGGCCATCGGCGATCGGTAGAACGGCGACAGCCAGATGGTGTCGACGCCCAGCCAGGTCAGGTGATCGAGATGGCGGCGGATGCCGTCCAGGTCGCCGATGCCGTCACCGTCGGAGTCGCAGAACGAACGCGGGTAGATCTGGTACACGACGGCCCGTTCCCACCACGGGTCGGGGTGGCTCACCGTTCGGCGTGCAGGTCGATCCGCAGGGTGAGGATGCCGTCGTCCAGCTCGCCGTGGGCGTCACCGATCAGGGCATAGTCCAAGAAGTCGATGCGTGCCTGGTCGACGAACCGCTTCCGATCCGGGCCCTCCACCGGCGGGATGCCCCGCTGGCGGACGGCCTTGGCCCGGGCCTGGAAGCGCAGGATCATGGCGTCTATGTCGAGTCCGTCGTCGGCGATGGCCGTCATGTTAGCGACCTGAGCCGAAGGGGCCGAAGGCACAGATGGCCGGAGGCGGCGATACACTCCATTGTCCACGACCGCACGTCGTACCAACAGGAGCACAGCGTGAAAAAGGGACGGCACCGGCGCTTCGAAGAAGCCAGGGCACTCAAGCGATCCACGGAGGACATCGTCGAACCGTGCCCGGAGTGCGGGGCCGTGCCCGGCGCCGATCACGCCACGTGGTGCCTGGCCATGGAGGACGATGCCATGGAGGACGATGCCATGGAGGACGGCGAGGACGAGGAGCACGTCGAGCGCGAGGGCTACGGCGCCAAATAGCGCCCGGAGCGGGCGGCCGGGACGGCCTCAGCCGGGTGGTCCGGCCCGCACCGCAGGGTGCGGGAGCGACACCCCGGCTGCCTGCCGGCCGTCGAGGTAGTCCGCGAGCATGGCGTACACCTGGGGGCCGGCCAGGGCGATCAGCTCGGCACCGAGTGACTGGTATACCGCCCGTTGCCCGACGAACGCCTCCGGTGCCTCCGTGCACCACCAGTGAAACTCGGCGCCTCCATCGCCCCAGTGGCGGCGGTCCCACTGGGTGACCGTGGAGGTGACGTGGCCGTCGTCGGCCACCTCGTCCTCCCGGCGGAGGGGAAGCTGCCAGCACACGTCGGGCTTGAGCTCGAGCGGCAGCTGGCCACGAGCCACCGCAGCCTGGTGCAGGGCGCAGCCGGGGCCGGTCCCGAAGCCCTCTCGGTTGAGGAAGATGCAGGCCCCGTCGACCAAGCGGGTGATCCGTGTCCCGTCCCGCTCGGTCCGCAGGATGCCACCTCGCTTGGCCCGGCCGGCGTGCTGCCACTCCTCGGCGGTGAGCGTCCTGGCCGCGGCCTGGACGCGCTCGACGTCCTCGTCGCCCGTGAAGTGGGCGCCGTAGCTGCAGCACCCCTCCACCAGCTCAGGGGCCGGGCCAGTCAGGACCCCCTGGCAGCCGGCACCGAAGATGCACGTCCAGCGCGACAGGAGGAAGGTGACGTCGAAGTTCCATGTGCGCTCCTCCTCCGGGTCGGCGAAGGTCACCCACTCGTGGGCGCCGGCCGGCGCCGCGGTCAGCGGATGCGGTGGGTCGGAGCGCGAGTTCTTGGAGCGGGGTGTGTTGGAGCGGGGCATCAGGCGGCCGCGCCGCTCGGCCCGGCCGGCGGCAGCTGCCCCAGCTCGACCAGCAGCTCGCCGGCGGCGAGCAGGCCGCGCCAGAACTGGTCCATCACCATGCGCTCGTTCGGCGCGTGGATGCGATCGTCGGGGAGGCCCACGCCGAGGAAGAGGACCGGCGCGCCGATGACCCGCCCCAGCGCCTCCTCGGGGCCGCTCCCGCCTTCGCGGGTGTAGAGGGGAGGACGGCCCCAGACGCGCTCGATGGCTCGGGCCAGGGCACCGACGGCCGGGTGGTCCACGGGTGTCAGCGCCGGCGCCACCGCACCCCCGGGGGTCACCGTCACCGCCACGCCCGACGGCACGCGGGCCTCCAGCCATGCGTGGAAGGCGGCCGTGGCCTCCTCCGGGCGCTGGTCGGGGACCAACCGGAGCGCCACCTTGAAGCCGGCGGTGGCCGGCACGATCGTCTTGATCCCCGGGCCGCCGTACCCGCCGTGGATGCCGACCACCTCGGCCGTGGGCCGCACCCCGACGCGCTCGAGGGGGCTGTAGCCGTCTTCGCCCGGCAGGGCCCCCACCCCGCCTGCCGACGCCCGGAACTCGGCTTCGTCGAAGGGCTGCGCGTCGAGAGATGCCTGCTCGGCGGGGGAGAGGGCCCGCACCCGGTCGTAGAAGCCGGGCAGCGTCACCCGCCCGTCCTCGTCGTGGAGGCCGGCGGCCAGCTCGGCGGCCAGCTGCGCCGCATTGGGCACTGTCCCACCCCACATGCCGCTGTGGAGGTCGATGGCCGCCGTGCGCAGCGACACGTCGAAGGCGACCAGCCCGCGCATGCCAACGGTCACCGACGGCACGTCCGGAGCGATCATCCCGGTGTCGGAGACCACCACGACGTCCGCAGCCAGGAGATCGGCCCGGTCGCTGAGCAGCTGCTCGAAGTTCGGGCTGCCGACCTCCTCCTCCCCCTCGACCAGGAACTTGATGTTCACGGGCACTCGCCCCGAATCCGCCAACAGGGCCCGCACCGCCTCGATCTGGTAGAGGATCTGACCCTTGTCGTCGATGGCGCCACGCGCCTTGCACTCGCCGTCGACGATGACCGGCACGAACGGAGGTGAGATCCACTCGTCGAGCGGATCGACGGGCTGGACGTCGTGGTGGCCGTAGACGAGCACGGTGGGCCGGCCCGGGCCGGCGTGCAGCCAATCGCCGTACACGGCCGGGCCGCCGGCGCCCCCGCCGGTCTCGACCACGGTGACATGCTCCAGGCCGGCCTCCCGGAGCCGGTCAGCCGCGAAGTGGGCGGACGCACGCACGTCGGCGGCCCGCTCCGGGTCAGCGGAGATGGATGGGATGCGCAGCCACTCGAAGAGGGTCTCGACGATGCGCTCCCGCTGGTCGGCGACATAGCGCTCCAGGACGAGGTCGGCCATCAGCGGGGGTCCGGTGCCGGGGTGGGGACCAGGATCATCTGCACACCTTCGCACACCGATAGCGTGATCAGATGCGCCGGTGGTCCCTACGCCGCCCCCTGGCAGCCGTGGCTGCGGCCGCCGCGGTCGGTGGCCTGCTCGGCGCATGCGGGTCCTCGTCGTCCTCGTTGGCTGCCGCCCCGGGATCGAGCCTGCGGTGGGTCCGATGCAGTGGCGGCCAGGGCCCGGCCGGCGCGCAGTGTGCCAGCGTGACCGTGCCCCTAGACCCCCAGCATCCGAACGGCGAGACCGTCGCCATGGCGGTCGACCGGGTGCCGGCGACCGGCCGGCGGACTGGGTCGCTGCTCGTCAACCCCGGCGGGCCCGGGGTCTCGGGCGTCGACGCGCTGCCCGGCCTGGCCGCCGAGCTCAGCCCGACCCTTCGCCAGCACTTCGACATCGTCGGCTTCGACCCCCCGGGGGTGGGCCGCAGCCGCCCGATCGAGTGCCTCGACGACACCGGCCTGGCCGCCTATCTGCACACCGACCCGAACCCGCCCGCCGCCGGCCTCGACCACCTGGTTGCGGTGGACCGCAGCCTCGCCGCCGCGTGCCAGGCCCACAGCGGCGCCATCCTGCCCTACGTCAGCACCGTCGATGCCGCGCTCGACCTCGACCGTGTCCGCCAGGCCCTCGGCGACACCCGCCTCACCTACCTGGGCTTCTCCTATGGGACCCTCCTGGGCGCCACCTACGCCGATCGCTTCCCGACCCGGGTCCGGGCCATGGTGCTCGACGGCGCCATCGACCCCGCGGTCGACACCACGAGCGCAGCGCGGGCGCAGTCCGACGCCATCGACGGCGAGCTCGACCAGTTCGCGTCCACCTGCGCGCACCAGCCCAGCTGCGCCTGGCACCCGGGGAGCGACCCGGTGGCGACCTACCTGGCGCTGGAAGCTCGCGTCCGGGCCGAGCCCTTGCGCGTCGCCGGGTCCGGGCGCACGGTCGGCCCGGCGGAACTGCTCTACGGGACGGCCGAGGCCCTGTACGCCACCTCGCTGTGGCCCACGCTGGAGAAGGCGCTGGGCGCAGCCACCGCCGGGGACGGCTCGGCCGTCCTGCGGTTGTTCGACAACTACGTCGAGCGCTCGCCGTCGGGGTCGTACAGCACCACCATCGAAGCAGAACAGGCGGTCAACTGCCTGGATGCGCCCGTACCGACGGTCGACCAGATCCGCGCCCTGCGGCCGTCGTTCACGACCGCCGCCCCGGTGTTCGGTGGCCTGGTGGTCGATTCGTTGGCGGCCTGCGACGTGTGGCCGGTGCCCGCCACCGGCCATCCCGCTCCCGTCCACGCCTCGGGCTCGCCACCGATCGTGGTGGTGGGGTCCACCGGTGACCCGGTGACGCCATATGCGGCCGCTCGGAGCCTGGCCGGCGAGCTCGACCGCGGCGTGCTGCTCACCCGCGTCGGCGAGGGGCACACCGGGTACCTGGCCAGCACCTGTGTCCGCTCGAAGGTCGACACCTACCTGGTCACCGGTCAGCCCCCGGCCGCCGGGACGCGCTGCGACAGTCAGCCGGGCACGTAGTCGAAGGTGTCGGGATCCGGTCCGGTGCGCTCGTGACGATCGAGCCCGGAGATGGCGTCCATGTCGTCGCCAGACAGGGTGAAGTCGAAGATGTCGAAGTTCTCCCGCACCCGCTCGGGGGTCACCGACTTCGGGAACACGACGTTGCCGAGCTGGATGTGCCACCGCAGGACCACCTGGGCCGGCGTGCGGCCGACCCGGTCGGCCACACCCGTGATCACGTTGTCGTCGAGCACCGCTCCCTGGGCGATCGGTGACCACGCCTCGGTGGTGATGCCGTTCTCGGCATCGAAGGCCCGCAGCTCGTCTTGGACCAGGTAGGGATGGGCCTCGACCTGATTGGCGGCCGGCACCACGTCGGTCTCCTTCATCAGCCGGCGCAGGTGCTCGGCCTGGAAGTTCGACACACCGATGGCCCGGGCCCGCCCGTCGGCATGCACCCGCTCCAGGGCCCTCCACGCCTCCACGAAGTCGCTCACGGTGGGCAGCGGCCAGTGGATGAGGAAGAGGTCGACCCGGCCCAGTCCGAGCGCCTCGACCGTACCGTCGAAGGCGCGCAGGGCGTCGTCGAAGCCGTGGTTGTCGTTGTTCAGCTTGCTGGTCACGAACACATCAGCCGGATCGAGGTCGAAGCGAGCGATGGCCTGGCCGACCTCTTTCTCGTTGCCGTACATCTCGGCCGTGTCGATGTGGCGATACCCGATCCGCAGGGCGGTGGTGACGGCCTCGGTGGTGTCCGCCGGCTTGATCTGGAACACCCCGAAACCGAGCTGCGGGATGGTGGCACCGGTGTTCAGGGGGATGCTGGGTACTCCAGGCACAGGCAGGACTCCTCTGTCGCTCGTGGTCGGCACTCTTGTACGTACCCAGCGTCGCGGACCCGGACGCATCGGGTCGCCGCCGGGCCCGGACGCGGGCCAGACTGGGGTCATGGCCGGGACCCTGCTCCGTGACCTTCGCGCCGTCCTCGACGACGAGCGCGTGCGGGCCGACCCCACCGAGCTGGGGCTCTACGCCAGGGACGCCTCGAACCTGACGGGTGAGGCGGCGATGGTCTGCTTCCCGCTGTGCGCCGACGAGGTGGCGGCGGTGGTGCGGGTGTGCGCCGAGCACGGGCGGCCGTTCGTGCCCCGGGGATCCGGGACGGGCCTGGCCGGCGGGGCCACGCCGGCGGGGCCGGTTCCGCCGGTCGTCATCGTGACCACCCGGATGAACCGGATCCTCGACGTGGACGGGCAGGAACGCCTGGCGTGGGTGGAGCCCGGAGTCTTGAACCTCGACCTGTCGCGAGCGGTGGCGCCCCTCGGCCTCCACTTCGCCCCCGATCCCTCCAGCCAGCAGGCCTGCTCGATCGGTGGGAACCTGGCCAACAACTCCGGGGGCCCCCACTGCCTCCTGTACGGTGTGACCAGCGCCCACGTCCTCGCGGTCGAGGTGGTGCTGCCCGACGGCAGCGTCACCGTCCTCGGGGGCATCGATCCCGATCCCGACGGCTACGACCTGCGCGGCGCCTTCGTCGGCAGTGAGGGCACCATGGGGATCGCCACCCGCATCGCGGTGCGACTCACCCCCCTCCCTCCCGCAGTCGCCACCCTCCTCGCCGACTTCGCCAGCATGGCCGACGCCGCCGCCGCGGTCACGGCGATCATCGCCGCCGGGGTGGTGCCCGCCGCCCTGGAGATGATGGATGCCCGCATCACCGAGGTGGTGGAGGCCTACGTCCACGCCGGGTTCCCAACCGACGCCGCCGCCGTGCTGCTCATCGAGATCGACGGCCTCCCCGCCGGCGTGGCCGCCCAGACCGAGGAGATCGGTCACGTGCTGCGCCGCCATCGCGCTCGATCTGTGCGCGTGGCCGCCGACGAGGCGGAGCGGGCGCTGCTGTGGAAGGGCCGCAAATCGGCGTTCGGCGCCGTCGCCCGGATCGCCCCCAACTACTACCTTCACGACTGCGTGGTGCCCCGCAGCGCCCTGGTCGAGGTCCTGGCCCAGGTGTGCCGCATCGCCGACGAGCACGACCTGGTCCTCGGGAACGTGTTCCACGCCGGGGATGGGAACCTGCACCCCCTCATCGTCTTCGACAAGCGCCAGCCGGGGGTCATGGATCGGGTCCACGCCGCCGGCCAGGCCATCGTCGAGGCCTGCGTGGCGGCCGGCGGCATGCTGTCGGGCGAGCACGGCATCGGCTTGGAGAAGCGCGACGCCATGCCGCTCGTGTTCAGCCCGGCCGACCTGGAGGTCCAGGGCTGGCTGCGCGGGTCGTTCGATCCCGACGGCCGCTGCAACCCCGAGAAGATCCTGCCCATCGGATCGCGCTGCGGCGACCTGGCCGAGCTGCCCCAGGGGGCCTGGATATGACGCCGCCAGGGATGGCCGGCCCGGACGAAGCCGTCGACGCCGCGGCCGCCGCCCTCGAATCGGGGGTCGTCGACGACGCGGTGAGGGACCCGGCGCTGGCCGCCTTCGCGGCCGTGGTCGGCGGCCAGAGAGCCGTCTGCGTGGCGGGTGGCCGCACCCATTGGGAGGTCGGCGGCCTCCCCGTCGCCGGCACCCGCGAGGTGGAGGCGCCGCGTGGCGTCGTCAGCCATCAGCCGGCCGAGATGATCGTCCGAGTGCGAGCCGGGACGACCGTCGCCGAGCTGACCGATGCCATCGCCCCGGCCGGCCAAATGGTGCCTCTGCACCCGGCCGATCCGGAGCGGGCGACGGTGGGCGGGGTGCTGTCCGCGGGCCGCAGCGGCATCCATCGCCTGCGCTGGGGCCCGCTGCGGGACACGCTCCTCGAGGCTCGCTTCGTGGATGCCGGTGGTCGGGCCATACGGGCTGGCGGCCCGCTGGTCAAGAACGTGACCGGCTTCGACCTCTGCCGGCTGCTCGTCGGATCGCTCGGCACCCTCGGCTGCCTCGGCGAGGTGGTGCTGCGCTGCCTTCCGGTGCCGGCGACCACCCGCTGGTGGGCTGCGGACGGGATCGATCCCTTCGCCCTCTCGGTCCGGCTCTACCGTCCCGGCGCCGTCCTCTGGGACGGGACCCGCACCTGGGTGTGCCTGCTGGGGGACCCGGCCGACGTGACCGACCAGGCGGCGACGGTCCTCGGCGCCCCCTTCGCCGAGGTGGCAGGGCCGCCGGCCCTCCCCGGCACCACGCGCTGGTCGGTGCCGCCGGGCCGCCTGCGGGACCTGCCCGGCACCGGGTGGCTGGCCGAGGTCGGCGTGGGCACCGTCCACCTGGCCGACGACGCCACCTCGCCGACTCGGCCCGTGGATCCGGCCATCGGCATCCTGCACGAACGACTCCGCGCTCGCTTCGACCCCGACGGCCGACTGAACCCGGGCCGCCATGTCCTCGGACGGGACCACGCACGCGGGATCATGCCGTGACCGCCGCCGTGCGCCCCCCGGCACCCCCCGGCGACGGTGGCCGCCTGGCCATCGACCCCACCGACCTGGCCTCCTGCGTGGCCTGCGGGCTGTGCCTGGCCCACTGCCCGACCTACCGCGCCACCGGCGAGGAAGGCCTCTCGCCGCGGGGCCGGATCGCCGCCATGCGCGCCGTGACCGACGGGGCCGCCATCGACGCCACCTTCGAGCGGTTCATGGAGACTTGCGTCCAGTGCCGGGCGTGCGAGACGGCCTGCCCGTCATCGGTTCGCTTCGGCGCCCTCATGGAGGGCACCCGCGCCACGCTTGCCGGGCGAGGCCACGTCCCCTGGTGGCAGCGCGCCGGGTACCGGGTGCTCGGCCACCATCGGCTGCTGGAGGCGCTCACCACCGCGGGTGCCGTGGCCCAGCGGGCCCACCTGGTCCCGGCGCCGGTCACCCGACGGTTGGGTCTTCCCCGCCTGCCGGTGCGCCAGTCCCCGCTGCAGGCCAGCGGCACCGACGTGTGGCTCTACCCCGGTTGCGTCATGGATGCCTGGCAACGGCCTGTTCACGCCGCCGTGCAGGCCGTCATCGAGGCCACCGGGGCGGGCGTGGCCCTGCCCCGGCGGGGTGGGGACTGCTGCGGCGCGTTGCACGTGCACGCCGGGCTGCGATCGGCGGCGGCGGCGCTGGCTCGCCGGGTCATAGCCTCCATGCCGGGCGACGCGCCTGTCCTCGTCGACTCGGCCGGCTGCGGCGCGGCGCTCAAGGACTACGGGCACCTGGTCGGCACCCCCGAGGCGGTCGCGTTCGCGGGCCGGGTCCGCGACGTGCACGAGTGGCTCGCCGGGCGGCTCGATCGGCTGCCCCCAGCCCGACACCCCGTCGGCGGGGTGGCGGTGCAGGACCCGTGCCACCTGCGCCACGTGCAGCACGCCGAGGCGGCCGTGCGCGCCGTGCTGTCGCCCTATGCCGAGCTGGTGGAGCTGGACGACGAGGGCCGCTGCTGCGGCGCCGGGGGCGCCTACAGCGCCCTGCAGCCCGAGCTGGCCGGGCGCATCCGCACCCAGAAGCTGGCCGCGCTGGGGCGGGCCGGCGCGCCGCTGGTGGTCAGCGCCAACCCAGGTTGCTCGCTGTGGCTGGCGGCCGCCGGCGTCACCATCCGACACCCCCTGGAGGTGGTGGCCCAGGCCGCCGGGCTCCTGGACGACGATCGCGGGCTGCGCTGAAGGCGGGGGAGCTCGCCGACATCCGCCGGCGGCTGGAGGCCATCGCCGAGGAGCTGGCCGACCTGGGCATCGCCCGGTTGCGCGAGTCCATCGACGCCGGTGGCAGCGAGCCGCCGGTCGACGAACGGCGCCTGGGCCGGGCCCGGCGGGCCGTGACGCGCGCCGCCGCCATCCTGGCCGAGCCCGACGACGGGCCCGACGGCTAAAAACTTGCTCGCCCCGGCCGCGGATCCCGTGCGGCGTACGGCGTACGGCGTGCGGCGGAGGGCGTGCCCCGGATGATGGCGCCTCGGCCCGGCGGCCGGTCGTCGCGAGGTTCGGTGCGGTTTTGACCACCTGTCGGGCAGCTCGGGCGCGGTCTTGGGTCTGGTGCGACATAGATTGCGCCCGACCTCGGGGCGGGGGCGCCCCAACCGCACCGAAGCTCGGGGTGAACGGCGTCTAGGTGGGCGGGGACAGGTCGAGGGTCGGGGCCGGCGGCGCGCTGGGGAGCATGTTCAGGGCGTCGATGAACTGGCGCAGCCGGGCGTAGGAGAAGCGATCGAACGGCAGGCCCACCCGGGCCAGGTCGGGGAAGTCCTCGCTCCGCCGCTCGGCCGGTAGAGGCCCGTCGAGCACCCGCACCGGCCCGGTCAGCATGTCGGCGAAGGCGTCGCTCAGCCCCTCGGCCTCGGCGGCCGTCGGCCTGCCCTCCAGGCGGATGACCAGCGTGTCGCCCACCCAGCGCAGGGAGTGGTAGTTGCGGTAGAAGCCGAGCAGCTCGGCGGCGGCATCCTCCACCCGGTCCACGATCCGGTACAGCCCGGCATCGTGGCCGCCGACCAGGCCCCGCGAGGCGACCTCGTCTTGCACGAAGCGCTCCCACGCCCTCCAGAAGCTTCCCTCCGCCGCCTCCATCAGCACGACGGGGGCCGGCTCGGCCTTGCCGGTCTGCAACAGGGTCAACAGCTCGAAGGTCTCGTCCAGGGTGCCGAAGCCGCCGGGGAGCACGGCGTAGCCGTACGACTCCTTGATCAGGAGCAGCTTGCGAGTGAAGAAGTACTTCATGGAGACCAGCTTTGGGTCGCTGGCGATGAACTCGTTGGCGCCCTGCTCGAAGGGCAGGCGGATGTTGATGCCGAAGGCATGATCGAAGCCGGCGCCCTCCAGCCCGGCGGCCATGATCCCCGGGCCCGCGCCCGTGACCGTCGACCAGCCGTTGCGGGCCAGGAGCGCAGCCAGGTCGCGCGCCTGGGCGTAGAGGGGATCGCTCGGCGCCGTGCGCGCCGAGCCGAACATGGTGACCTTGCGCACGTGGCGGTACGGGGCGAAGACCTCGAAGCCCTCGTTCATCTCCTTGAGGGCGGCGTTGGTGATCTTGAGGTCGAGGCGGTGGGTGTGCTCGGCCGCCATCCGGGTGACGGTGGCCAGGATGTCGAGCAGCTGGTCTCGGTTGGCGGTCACGCCGATGGCGTCGAGGAGGTCGGCGAGGCGTCGGTCGAGCTCGGCGTCGCCGGTCCGCGTCGAACGGGACGAGGAGGAGGGAGGGGCCATGAGGTTCCCAGCGTGGCACGTCCGGCTCGACGGGTGGGCCTCGCCGCCGGGGTCGGCCGGTGCGGGCGTCAGGCGCCGGACGGGGCCACTCGCCGCATGGCCTGGTTCAGTGCCCGGGTGGGGCGGCGTCGCGGTCGACCAGCCAGATGACTCGGTCGGCGGTGACCCGGGCCGCCGGGAGGTCGGCGCCGTCGATGACCTGGCCGAGCACGTCTCGCTTGGACTCCCCGGCCACGGTGAAGACCACCAGCCGGGCCCGGGCGATGCCGGAGAAGGTCAGGGTGAGGCGGGGGTGAGGGTTGCGACCGGAGGGGTCCTGGTTCCGGGCGACGAGCTGGCCCGGGTCGGCGTCGAGGGCGGGGGAGCCGGGGAACAGCGACGCGGTGTGGCCGTCGGGGCCCAGGCCCAGGTGGATGAGGTCCAGCTTGCCGACCTCGCCCAGCCGCAGCTGGTAGGCGTCGGGGCCCTCGTCGCAGCTCATGGGGTAGACGGCGTTGGCCGCCCCCACTCGTTCGAGCAGGGCCTGGCGCCCGAGGAGCTGGTTCGATGCCGGGTCGTCGGGCGGCACGCAGCGCTCGTCCCCCCAGTACACGTTGACCGAGAGCCAGTCGATGTGGTGGGTGCTCTCCTCGGCCAGCCGCCGGTAGGCGGACTCGACCGTGGACCCGCCCGACAGGGCCAGGCAGAACAGCTCGTCAGGGCGCGTCTCGAAGGCGTGGACGACCCGCTCGGCGAACGCGCCGGGTAGGTCATCGACCACGATCAGCTCACCGTTCACCGGCGGAACCCTAGCGGTGCGACACGACCGGTCGCAGTGCTCAGCGGTCGCCCCCGGACTGGGAGCCAGCCTTGTCGGTGAGGGATTGGACGAGCTCGTCGAAGCTCTTGGAGAACGACGAGAGGCCCTCGTCCTCCAGGACGCGGGCCACGTCGGCCATGTCCACGCCGGCGGCGGCCAGGGCATCGAGGTGGGCGTGGGCGCCGGCAGTGTCGTCGTCCACCGTCTGCCGGACGGTGCCGTGGTCCTCGAAGGCGGCCACAGTGGCATCCGGCATGGTGTTCACGGTGGCGGGGCCGATCAGGCTGTCGACGTAGAGCAGGTCGGGGTAGGCCTTGTTCTTCGTCGACGTGGACGCCCACAACGGTCGTTGGGGATGGGCGCCCGCTCGCTCCAGGGATGCCCACCGGTCGCCGGCGAAGCGCTCCTCGAACAGCTGGTACGCCAACCGGGCCTGGGCGACGGCGGCCCGGCCGACCAACGCGGTGGCGTCACCGCCGATCTGGTCGAGTCGTCGGTCCACCTCGGTGTCCACCCGGCTGACGAAGAACGAGGCCACGCTGTGGACGGTGGAGAGGTCGCCGCCAGCGGCCGCGAATGCCTCCAGGCCGCTCAGGTACGCCTCGATCACCTCGCCGTAACGGGCGATGCTGAAGATCAACGTCACGTTGATGTTCCGACCCTCGGTGATCATCTGGCGGATGGCCGGAACCCCTTCGGCCGTGCCGGGGATCTTGACCATCAGATTCGGCCGGTCGATCCGTTGGTGCAGCCGGCGGGCCGCCTCGATGGTCCGGTCCGTGTCGGTGGCCAGGGAGGGCGCCACCTCCAGGCTCACGAAGCCGTCGCCGCCGCCGCTCTCGTCGTAGACAGGGCGCAGGACGCCACAGGCGGCGGAGACGTCGTCGACGGCCATGGTCCAAAAGGCGTCGTCGACCGGTCCCGACCCGACCAGGGATGCGAACTGCTCGTCGTAGGCGTCCGAGCCGGTCATGGCCTTCTCGAAGATCGTCGGGTTCGACGTGACCCCGCGGATCCCCTGGTCGACGAGGGTCTGGAGGCTGCCGTCACGGAGGCTGGGGCGGGTCAGGTTGTCGATCCACGGGCTTTGCCCGCCGGTGGCGTAGAGATCCTGGAGTCGGGTCATGCGTCTTCCTCGCTGTCGTTGTCGAGCTGGGCGTCGGCGAAATCGTCGTCTGCGTCGAGCACCAGGCCCCGGGCTCGTTCGGCCACGTGTTCAGCGGTGAAGCCGAGCTCGGCCAGTACCTGCTCACCGGGCGCCGAGGCGCCGAAGTGGTCGATGGCCACCGAATCGTCGGCCCAACGGGACCACCCGAACGACGTAGCCGCCTCCACCGAGAGGATAGGTGCATCCGAGCCCAGGACCTGATCCTGGTAGTCGGCGCCCTGCTCCTCGAAGAGGTCCCAGCTCGGCATGGAGACGACTCGCGTGGCGTAGCCGTCCGCCTCCAGCAACTTGGCGGCGGCCACGCACACCGACACCTCGGAGCCCGTGCCGATCAGCACCAGGTCGGGATCGTCGTCGCCGGGTACGAGCACGTACGCTCCTTTGTCCACCTCTCCGACGAGCTCGGCGGTCCCCTCCAGGACCGGTAGCTCCTGGCGGCTCAGGATCAGCGCGGTGGGCCCGTCGTGCTCGATGGCGATGCGCAGGGCGTGGGCCGACTCGTTGGCGTCGGCCGGTCGGATGACGCGGAGGCCCGGCATGGCGCGCATGGCGGCCAGCTGCTCGATGGGCTGATGGGTGGGTCCGTCCTGGCCGAGGCCCACCGAGTCGTGGGTCCAGAAGTAGATGACCTTGGCCTGTGACAGCGCAGCCAGGCGCACCGACCCCCGCATGTAGTCGCTGAAGACGAAGAACGTGCCTCCGACGGGGATGACGCCGCCGTGCATGCTCATGCCGGTCATGACACCCCCCATGCCGTGCTCACGGACACCGAAGGCGAAGGCGCGGCCGTCGGGGTGGGCGCGGCTCTGCTGCGCGGCGTCGTCCAGCTTGGTGCCGGTGTTCCCGGTGAGGTCGGCGCCCCCGGCCACCAGGCCAGGCACCTTGGGGGCGATGGCGTTCAGGGCGGCGTTGGCCGACTTGCGGGTGGCGACCTGGTCGCCGGCCTTCCAGATGGGCAGCAGGTCCTGCCAACCGGCCATGCCCTCGTTCCCCCACAGTGCGTCCCACTCGGCGGCGTCGCCCGACCATTCGGCCCGGCGCTGCTCCCAACCCACCCGGACCTGGTGGCCGCGCCGACCGGCGTCGCGGTACATGGCCAACACGTCGTCGGGGACCCAGAAGGTCTCATCGGGAGGGAGACCCATGATCTGCTTGGTGGCCCGCACCTCGTCCGCCCCGAACGGGCTGCCGTGCGCCTTGGGGTTGTCGGTCATCTTCGGCGACGGGTAGCCGATGTGGCTGCGAAGCACCAGGAACGACGGCTTGTCCTCGACCGCCATCGCCCGGCGGACGGCGGCTTCCAGGGCGTCGGTGTCGTTGGCGATCTCGCCGAGCTCCTCCACATGCCAGCCATAGGCCTCGAAGCGCCGGGCGGGATCGTCGTCGAGGGTGATCTCGGTCGGTCCGTCGATGGTGATGTGGTTGTCGTCGTAGACGTAGACGAGCCGGCCGAGGCCCAGGTGGCCGGCAAGGGAGGCCGCCTCGTGGCTGATGCCTTCCATGAGGTCGCCGTCACTGCAGACCACGAAGGTGTGGTGGTCGACCAGCTCCGGGCCATAGCGGGCCCGCAGCAAGCGCTCGGCGGCGCCCAGTCCCACGCCGTTGGCCGCGCCCTGCCCGAGCGGCCCGGTGGTGACCTCGATGCCGGGGAAGTGGTGGACCTCTGGGTGACCCGGCGTTCGGCTGTGCAGTTGGCGGAACGCCTTGAGATCGTCCAGCTCCATGCCGTAGCCGGTGAGGTACAGCATGCTGTAGAGCAGGATGCAGGCGTGGCCGCAGGACAGGACGAAGCGGTCGCGATCGGGCCAGTCGGGTGCGTCGGGGTCGTAGTCCATGATGCGCGTCCACAGGACGTGGGCGAGCGGCGCCAGGGCCATCGCTGTGCCGGGATGACCAGAGTTGGCCTTCTGCGGCGCGTCCATGGCCAGACCACGGATCACGTTGATGCCGAGCTGCTCGAGGTCGGTGTTCCGAGGTGTGGTCACAGCGCTCATGGAGGAACAGTACCCACCCGCAGTCCTGGCTACGACCGCACGCCCGTGCTCACCGGGTGTCGGGGATCGGGTAGAAGACCATGGCGGTTGCCGCCTCGGTGGTGCGTGCGACCGGGCCGCCCGCCCAGCTGACGGCAGCCTTGGTGGCCAGCCCGGCGACGGCTGGCCCTTCGGTCTCGTTGCCCGCCTGGTCGTCGGAGTCGTCCCGGTCGTGGGTCCCGGTAGGCGGGAAGACGAGGGCGGCGTCTGCCCCTGCCTCGGCGACCAGGTGGCGCAGCTGCAGGTCGGCCGCGGCCCGGTCACGAACATGGAACTGGACGACGGCACCCTCGTCGATCGGTTCGGCCAGCACCAGGGTCTGCCGATCGGGCTCCGATCCGAGCACTCGTGCCAGCCCGCTGGCGCCACCCGGCGCGTCGCCGGCCGGCTCACCGACGACGCCCAGGTACAGCTCACGGTTGATCAGCTCGATGTCCGACGCCGGCACCTGGTCTCGCGCCACGTCGACCAGGCACGCCCGGGCGGCCTGGCCGGAGAGGGTGCGCACTGCCGGGCCGGCGGCGTCGGTCACGACGAGTGCCGACCCGATGGGCCGGAAGCCTTCGGCGACGAGCACGCCGGCATCCACACCGCCTCCGAAAGCCACGCCGACCCCACCGCCCTCGGCACGAGCGTCTTCGGTCACGAGGAACGTGTGATCGGCGACGGCGCCGGCGACCGGCACTCGACCCCAGCCCGGCGGGACGGGACCGGGGTGGCGAGGGGCGAAGAGGAGGACGGCCCGGGGCTCGGCCGGTCCCAGGTCCGGGAGACCGTCGCCGGCCCACCGGAGGGGAACGACGGGTCCGGTCAGGCCGGCCAGGGCGGCCAGGGCCGGACGGAGACGGGGCGTGTCCCGGCCGATCACCGCCCGGCCCACGGCGCCCAGGAGCACGATCGGCGACAGCACCGCTCGCACGGCCGTGGTGATGTCCTCCAAGGCGCCCCCATGGCCAGGCGTGGCGAAGAGGAAGACCACGTCGGGATGGGTGCCGAGCTGCTCCAGGACTTGCCCGATGATCTCGCCGGTGGCGTGGGCGGAGACGGGGTGGGTCGACGAGGCGGACGCGAACGGCACGCGCCCGCTAGTCGACCGGCGCCAGGAGGGTGAGGGGGACCGCGGTGACCGCACCGTCGGGCAGGAGCCGGCAGTGGGCCTCGATGGTGCCAGGCGCCGGGAACGCCAGCTCGCCGCGCACCAGGCGGTAGGTGAACTTCCCCGGCTCGACCTGGAAGGGGGACACGTTCCGGGCCACCTCCTCGCCGGATTCGCCCCGGAAGACCACCTCGAGCGTGCCTTGGCCGCTCTCGTGGGCGCCGCAGCGGACGAACACGATCAGGTGCGGGCTGATCGTCACGGGCGGGGGCGACGGAGCAGGTAGGGAGAACATGATGCCGGTGAGGTCGATCCGGGTGGACGGTCCGGGGACCGGCCGCAGGTCGATGTTCTCGGCGAAGAGCGCAGAGACGATGTCCATGGGGCGCCCAGGCTACCGGGGCGCGCTCAGACCAGCTCGGGCTCGGGGCGGGCCTTGGCGCTGAAGTGGACCTCGTCGTGGCGAATGGTGAGCCACCGGAGACGGCGGGCGGTGGCGATGAACCACCAGCCGGGATCGATCTCGCGACCCCGTAGGGACAGCCGGGCCGAGGTCGGGGCGGCATGGTGGTTGCTGTGCAGGCCTTCGCCGGCGGTCAGCCAGGCCAGCCATTGGCTGTTGGCCGCCAGACCGGTGAAATGGCGTTGGCCGAAGGTGTGGCCGACCGCGTTCACCGCCGAGTTCAGGGCGAGGTAGGTCACGGTGTGGACCGCCGAGGCCACCAGGACGAGCCGCCAGTTCCCCCAGAACGCCAGGAACAGCACGCCGACGCCGACGCCGAGACCCAGGAGGGCATGGTCGAACAGGACCCGGTCCCACCGGTCGGGCGGCAGGTCCCGGGCGTAGCGGTCGGTGTTCGCCTGGTCCTTGGCCACGTTGCGGTACAGGAGGACGTTCCCGAGCTGCACCTTCCAGAACCCCTCGATCACCGGGGAGTGCGGATCGCCGGGGATGTCGGTGTAGGCGTGGTGCTTGCGGTGGACGGCGGCCCACTGGCGAGCACGGATCCCGGTGGTGACCCACAGCAGGCTGCGGCAGGCGAACCGAAGGGCGGGCCGCATGGCGATCGCCCGGTGCGACACCGTCCGATGGAGGAAGACGGTCGTCAGGAAGATGCCGACCTGGCAGACGACCAGGCCGACGAGGACCGCAACGATATATCCGAGCACACCCGCAGGCTAGCCCACTGACCAGATGGTAGGGGATCGGCCGGGTGTCCCTGCGGGCGTGCCGGGGCCCGTAGCCTGGCCTCGTGGCAGACGGACCGAGGCGGGCGGCGCGGTGGCTTTCGGCATGAGCCGGCGGCTACCACTGTTCCCGCTCGGCACTGTGCTCATGCCGACGCACGTCGTGCCGTTGCACATCTTCGAGCCCCGCTACCGGGTGCTGATGGACGACCTCACCGGGGCCGAGCTGGGTACGCCACTCATCGAACCCGAGTTCGGGGTGGTCCTGATCGAGCGCGGCCGCGAGGTAGGCGGTGGCGAGACACGAGCGCGCACGGGGACCGTGGCCCGCCTGGTGGACGCCCAACGGCTGCCCGACGGGCGCTGGGTGGTCGCGGCCAACGGCGTCGGGCGGTTCGCCGTGGTCGAGTTCCTGCCCGACGATCCCTATCCGCTGGCCGAGGTCGACGACATCGAGGAGGGCGCCTGGATCGTCGACGATGCTGCGGCCCTGGCCGTCGCGGAGGCGGCCCTCCGGCGCACCTACGACCTGGCCTCCCAGCTCAACCCCCAGGCCGAGGGGGCCGAGGACGGACCGACGTTCACCCTGGCCGACGATCCGGCCTTGGCCGCCTGGCAGCTGTGCGGCCTGGCGCCGGTCGGTCCTCACGATCAGCAGCGGTTGCTGGTGGCATCGACCACCGGCGAGCGCCTGCATCTGCTCCTCGAACTGGTGGAAGACCTGGCCAGCATGCTTGCGCTGCGGCTGGCCGGCGGGTAAGGATCGCTGAATCCCGATCCCGGAGAAGCCGTGGCCCTGAACCCGTCCGATACCGTCGCCACACCCGCAGCCGAACGCGACCAGTCCTTCGGTACCCAGGCCGGCGAGCTGAAGGATCTGGTGGTCGTCTACGCCAAGCAGGAGACCATCGAGCCGCTCAAGGGTCTGCTGCGCTTCGTGGGCTTCGGCGTGGCCGGCGCCGTGCTGCTGGCCGGCGGCGTGGTGTTCCTGTGCGTGGGCGCGGTACGCGCCCTGCAGTTCGAGCTGCATGCCCATCTGGCCGGGAACCTGTCCTGGGTGCCATACCTGGGCGGTGTGGTGCTGGCCGCCGCCGTGGCCGTGCTCGCAGTCACCAGGATCGGCAAGGTTTCCAGCGGCAAGGTCTCCAGCGGCAAGGTTGCCAGCGGCCAGGTTTCCAACAACAGGGTTTCCCCGTGAGTCCTCGACTGAAGCTGCCGTCGTCGAACGGCCCCGTTCGCGGCAGCGGTCCCGGCGGCCGGGTGGAGATCGGCGACATCCAGTCCAAGCTGGGCGAGATACGCGGGGACATCGACGACAAGACCCAGGCCGCCAAACCAGTCCTCACCTACGCCGCGGTCGCCGGTGTGGTCCTGTTGGTGGCGGCCGCATTCGTGCTCGGGCGCAAGAAGGGTCGGCGGGCCAGCACCTGGGTCGAGGTGCGGCGGCTGTGACAGGCGGCCGGCGATGAGACGGTTGTTCCGGCTCGGCATGCGCCAGGGCTTCCGTCGCGGGGTCCTCGACGGGAACCGGGCCTGGGTCGTCGTCGGCGGGATCGCCCTGCTCGGCCACCTGGCCGGACGGGTGTCCGGGCGGGAGGCGGATGTGGTGTTCTCCGAGGTGTTGGCTCCCGGGGAATCGTTCCGGATCACCCACGAAGCGCGTCCCTGACTCCGGCCCCCGCCGGGCCGGCTCGGACGTCAAGATGGCAGCCGTGAAGGTTCTGCTCAGAAATCCTCGCCGCCAGCTCGACATCCCCGGACCGATGACCGTGCACGCCCTCGTCGACCGCCTGGAGCTGAACCGCGAGTCGGTGCTGGTCATCGTGGACGGGACCCTCGTCACCGGCGACGCCCGCCTGGACGCCTCGGCCGAGGTCGAGGTCCGACCGGTGATCTCGGGCGGCGCAACGTGAAGTGCCGATCCTGTCGAGCCCCGGCCGTGATCGACGTGCGCCGCCACAACGCCGGGTTCTGTGCCGCCTGCTTCGTCCGCCACTGCCGCGAGCAGGTCAGCCGGACCATCGCCGCCCTGGAGATGATCCAACCGGGCGATCGCGTCCTCGTCGCGGTGTCGGGGGGCAAGGACTCGTTGGCCCTGTGGGACATCCTGTTGGATCTGGACATCGCCGCCGACGGCCTGTACATCGGCCTGGGGATCGGCGGCTACAGCGACCCGTCCGGCGACCACGCCCGTGCGTTCGCCGCGTCGCGCCAGGCCCACCTGGTCGAGATCGATCTGCCCACCCAGCTCGGCTTCGACATCCCGACGGGGTCCCGCGCCGCCCGACGGACGCCGTGCTCGGCGTGCGGTCTCTCCAAGCGCCACCTGTTCAACCGTGCCGCCATCGAAGGTGGCTACGACGCGGTGGCCACCGGGCACAACCTTGATGACGAAGCCGCGGTGCTGTACGGGAACGTGCTGCGCTGGGATCTCGGGTACCTCGGCCGCCAGCTGCCGGTGCTGCCTGGCGGCGACGGCTTTGCCCGCAAGGTCAAGCCGCTCGTCCGCCTGAGCGAGCGGGAGACGGCCGCCTACTGCGTCGTGCGCGGGATCGACTACATCGTCGAGGAGTGCCCGATGGCGGTCGGGAACAAGCATCTGGCGTACAAGGAGGCGCTGAACGAGGTGGAGGTGCGCTCGCCGGGGACGAAGGCGGCGTTCTACTTCGGCTTCATCGAGCGGATGGCACCCCTCGTCGCCGGCGCCGCCAGCGAAGAGCGCGAGGGGCTGCACCCGTGCCCCGAATGCGGATCACCGACGATCGCCGACATCTGCGCGTTCTGCCGACTGGCGGCGCGCGCCCGCGAGGTCGGCGGCCGGTCGTGAGCCGACCCCTGGTTGCGGGCGAACGGATCCTGCTGTTCGACAGCAAGGGCCGCCGGTACCTGGTGACCTTGCGTGAGGGCGGCGAGTTCCACACCCATTCCGGCCCGGTCGACCACGACGCCATCCTCGGTCAGGAGGAAGGCGCCATCCTGCGCAGCAGCCGTGGGGCGCGCTACACGGTGGTGCGGCCCACCCTGGCCGAGGTGGTCCTGAAGATGCCTCGCGGTGCCCAGGTGATCTACCCGAAGGATCTCGGACCCCTGCTCATCATGGCCGACATCTTCCCGGGCGCCCGGGTGCTGGAGTCCGGCCTGGGCTCGGGGGCGCTGTCGATGGCCCTCCTGCGTGCGGGCGCCGAGATCGTCGGCTACGAGATCCGGCCTGACTTCGCGACGCGCGCCCAGACCAACGTCAGCGGATTCCTGGGCCCCGCTGCGCTCGACCGCTACCACGTCGAGATCCGGGACGTCTACGACGGTGTCGAGGCCACCGAGCTGGACCGGGTGGTCCTGGATCTGCCCGAGCCGTGGCGGGTCGTGCCCCACGCCGCGTCCTCGCTGCGTCCGGGCGGCTTGCTGGTCTCGTACCTTCCGACCATCACCCAGGTGGTCACCCTGCGCGCCGGGCTCGAACAGGCTGGCTTCGGGATGGCCGAGACCGTCGAGGTCCTGCAGCGCAGCTGGCACATCGAGGGCCAGTCGGTGCGCCCCGATCACCGCATGGTGGCGCACACCGGCTTCCTGACCTCGGCCCGGCTCCTCGAGCGAGCCGGGTCTGTCGCGGTTGCCGGGTCTGTTGCGGCTGCCGGGTCTGTCGCGGCTGCCGCGGACGCGAGAACGGCGGGCGCAGCCGTACCGCCGGGCGGGGAGTGGCCGGCGTCGGAGGCTGACGGGTGAGCATCCTGGACCTGGTCGTCATCGTCCTCGCCGTCACCGGCGCCATCGGTGGGTACCGGATGGGGTTCGTGGCCCGGGCGCTGTCGTGGATCGGGCTCGCTGTCGGCCTCTACGCAGGCGCCCGCATCGTGCCCAACCTCCTGCGCCGGGCGGCGTCGACAACTGCGGCCGGTCGCCTCCTGCTGGTCCTCGGTGTGGTGCTCGGCCTGGCCTTCCTCGGCCTCGGGCTGGGCCTGGTCGTCGGCGGCCGCCTGCAGCGGATCCTTCCGGTCGGAACGGCCCGCCAGGCCGACCGGCTGGTGGGTGCCGCCGTCGGTGTCGCCGGCGTGTTCATCGCCTTGTGGGTCGTGCTGCCGGCCGTGTCGTCGGTCAACGGCGTGCCGGCCCGCATCACCAGGCAGTCGGCCATCTCCCGGTGGGTCAGCCAGCACTTCCCCCGCCCTCCCGACGCCATCTCCAGCCTCACCCGGCTGGTGAGCCGCGACCTGCAGCCCCAGGTGTTCGCCACCCTCCATCCCGGCGAAAGCGCAGGCCCGCCACCCGCCATCAGCCCGCTCAGCGCGGCAGCCATGGCGACCGTCGCCGCCGCCATCGTCAAGGTGGAGGGCCAGGCCTGCAATCGGATACAGGACGGCAGCGGCTTCACGGTGGCCGCCGACCTGATCGCCACCAACGCCCATGTCGTCGCCGGGGAGCCGGGCGGCCAGACCGAGGTCATCATCCCGTCAGGCCAACGGCTGGCGGCCCGGGTGGTCCTCTTCGACCCCGACCGCGACCTGGCGCTCCTCTCCGTCCCCGGCCTGCCGGAACGGCCGCTACCGATCGCCGCCGCGTCGGTCGGCAGCAGCGGCGCAGTGTTTGGTCATCCCGGTGGCCAAGCCGCCCTGGCCATCTCGCCGGCATCCATCTCCCAGGAGATCACCGCAGTGGGCGAGGACCTCTACAGCACCCACACCACCAGGCGAGACGTGTTCGTCCTGGCCTCGAACCTGGCCCCTGGCGACTCCGGTGGCGCCCTGGCCAACCCGGCGGGTCAGGTGGTCGGTGTGGCGTTCGCCATCGCACCCGATCGGCCCGGCACGGCCTACGCCCTGACCAGCAACGAGCTGCGCGCCGACCTGGTCGTCACGGCCAACGCCACCTCGGTCTCGACCCGGTCCTGCCTGCTGGATTGACCCAACGGGCCCGGCAGGGCGCTCAGCGAGGGATCAGGCCTCGACGAAGATGCACTCGCCAGGGCACTCCTCAGCGGACTCCTGGACTGCCTCTTCCATCCCGTCGGGGACGACGGCGAGGCCTTCGTGGCCGCCGGGATCGTCGAAGACCTTGTCACCCTCCTTGACGTAGGAGAGCCCGTCGTCCAGCAACGTGAACACGGCTGGGGCGATCTCCTCGCAGAGACCGTCGCCGGTGCAGAGATCCTGATCGATCCAGACCTTCATGAGTGCTGCTTTCGCCTCGCTCGAACTGAGAGTTCTCGGGTGGGAAGTATCGGACACCACCCCAACTCGGGGACACTGTCCATGTCGTAGGTTAGCGGACCCGGCGCGCAACCACAGGGAGGGCTGTGATCCGGGCCGGGGTGGCCGACTTGGCGCCGAGTAGGGGGTACGGTGCCTCGATCGGAGTCCGAGACGACTCGGCTCCAGCTGGAGGTGATCAGCGTGCCCAACCCCGATGAGGAATCCTTGCGGACGGCGCAGCGAGAGGTGGCCGAGCTGACCGATCAGGCCCGCACCCTGGAAGAAGAGGTCCAGACCCTCCGCCGACGGATGCAGGACGCGCCCAAGCGCGTGCGGACGCTCGAGGAGAAGCTGCTCGAGACCAAGGGCCAGCTGCAGCAGGCCATCTCCCAGAACGAACGCCTCACCTTCACGCTCCGCGAGGCGCGCGAGCACATCGCCGCGCTGCGCGAGGAGGTCGACAAGCTCACCCAGCCGCCGTCGGCCTACGGCACCTTCCTGGCCCAGAACGAAGACGGGACGGTGGACGTGTTCTCCGGCGGCCGCAAGATGCGGGTGGCCCTGCACCCGGAGCTGGCGAATGACGACACGACCACCATGGTTCGCGGCCAGGAGGTGGTGCTGAACGAGTCGCTGAACGTGGTGCTGGCCCGCTCCGCCGAGGTCTCCGGTGAGGTGGTGCAGCTCAAGGAGCTCCTGGACGACGGCCGGCGGGCCATGATCGTCGGCCGGGCCGACGAGGAGCGCGTCGTCGAGCTGGCCGCGACCCTCGACGGCATCACGCTCCGGGCCGGTGACTCGATGCTCATGGATTCGCGGACCGGGCTGCTGCTCGAGAAGCTGCCCCGTCCTGAGGTCGAGGAGCTCGTCCTCGAAGAGGTCCCCGACATCTCCTACGAGGATGTCGGCGGCCTCGACGGTCAGATCGAGGCCATCACCGATGCGGTCGAGCTGCCCTTCCTGCACCGAGAGCTGTTCATCGAGCACAAGCTGCCCGCCCCCAAGGGCATCCTGCTGTACGGTCCGCCCGGCTGCGGCAAGACGCTCATCGCCAAGGCGGTGGCGAACTCGTTGGCCAAGAAGGTGAGCGAGGTCTCGGGCGACAAGGCCGCCCGCTCCTACTTCCTCAACATCAAGGGCCCGGAGCTGCTGAACAAGTACGTGGGCGAGACCGAGCGCCAGATCCGGCTGGTGTTCCAGCGGGCGCGGGAGAAGAGCGAGGAGGGCGTACCGGTCATCGTGTTCTTCGACGAGATGGACTCGCTCTTCCGTACCCGGGGCACGGGTATCAGCTCGGACATGGAGTCCACCATCGTGCCGCAGCTGTTGGCCGAGATCGACGGTGTGGAGACCCTCAGGAACGTCATCGTCATCGGGGCCTCGAACCGCGAGGACTTGATCGACCCGGCGATCCTCCGGCCCGGGCGCCTGGACGTGAAGATCAAGATCGAGCGGCCGGACGAAGACTCCGCTGCCCAGATCTTCGCCCGTTACCTGACGACGGACCTGCCACTCGACGCCAACGAGGTGTCGACCCTCGGCGGGGGTGACGCGGCCAAGGCGGTGCGGGTGATGATCGAGCGCACGGTGGACGAGATGTACCGCACCGACGAGGACAACCAGTTCCTGGAGGTCACGTACCAGAATGGTGACAAGGAGCTGATGTACTACAAGGACTTCGCGTCGGGGGCCATGATCGAGAACATCGTCCGGCGGGCCAAGAAGCTGGCCATCAAGCGCAGGATCGCCGGGGAGGGGAGAGGGATCCGCACCCAGGACCTCATCGACTCGATCAAGCAGGAGTACAAGGAGCACGAGGACCTGCCCAACACCACCAACCCCGACGACTGGGCGAAGATCTCCGGCAAGAAGGGCGAGCGCATCGTCTACATCCGGACGATCATGTCGCAGGGCGAGGAGACCACGGGTGGCCGGTCGATCGAGCGGGTGACCACCGGTCAGTACCTCTAGCCGACGGGGTGAGGTCCGACGATCAGGGGTGGAACAGCTCCTGGACCGACGTCAGCGACTGTGACGGGCCCGACACGATGAACGTGCGGGTATCGCTGTCCATCGGCAGATAGCTGGCCAGCTCCGCCTCGGGTATGGACTTGGGTCCGATGGTCGGATCCTGGCCGCCGACCGGGAAGACGGTGACGGTGGCGCCTTGGCTCAGGGCCGCGATCACGGTGTGGGACGGGTCGACGACGATCTGCAGGTCGTCGGGGCCACCGCAGTGGACGGAGGCCGGGTTGGCGGTGAGCGCGACGGTGCCATCGGCCTGGTTGGTGGCCGACACCAGGTGGAGGAGCGTGTCGGCGGTCAGCGTCGCGCACGGTGGGACGGTGACCGCCGGCTGGGGTGCGGTGGCCGTGGTGGGCGACGGAGCCAGGGTCGGGCGCGCCGGTGCCGAGGTACCGGGCGCGATCGTCGTCGCGCCGACGGCTCGGCTCGTCGGCGGAGTCCCCGTGGCCGTGCTGGTGGCCCCGCCAGTCGTGGTGGCGGTGGCGGGGGTCGTGGTGGCGGGGGTCGTGGTGGCGGCGGAGGAGTGGTGGTGGTGGGTGCTGCCGCACCCGGCGACCGCTCCGGCCAGCCCCGCCACCCCGACCAGGGCGGCGATGCCGGGGCGGCGGGGCGGCCGTGGATGCCTGAGAGGGCGAGCCATGACGGCATGGTACGAGGCGGCACCGGGAAGCTCGGCGATGACGCGGATCGATCGACTTCGCCGGCCTCACCCCCGAGGGCGCCACACCGGGATAACGTCGCCTCGTGGCCATCGTCAAGGTTGTGGGCCTGGAGACCGAGTACGGGATCATCATCCGCGGCGCCGCGGAGCCGAACCCCATCGCCGCGTCCTCCACGCTCATCAACGCCTACGTGGCCGAGCTGTCCCGGCGGGTGCAGTGGGACTTCGAGGACGAGAGCCCCGGGCGTGACGCTCGCGGCTTCGCCAGGGAGGGCTCGATGCCCCCCGAGGTGGAGACGCACCTGGTGAACGCCGTGCTGACGAATGGGGCCCGCTACTACGTGGACCACGCCCATCCCGAGTACTCCACCCCCGAGTGCGCCAACGTCTACGACGCCATCCTCTACGACAAGGCCGGCGAGCTGATCCTGGCCCGATCGGTGGAGGCCGCCGGCCGCCTCCTGCCGCCCGGGCAATCGGTGTTGGTGTTGAAGAACAACTCCGACGGCAAGGGCAACTCCTACGGAACCCACGAGAACTACCTCATGGACCGCACGGTGCCGTTCGCTCGCATCGTGGCGCAGGTCATGCCGCACTTCGTGTCCCGCCAGATCTACACGGGCGCCGGCAAGGTGGGCAGTGAGGCGTCGTCGACTGGCGACATCGACGTCGACTTCCAACTCACCCAGCGGGCCGACTTCTTCGAAGAGGAGGTCGGCCTGGAGACCACGTTGAAGCGGCCGATCGTGAACACGCGTGACGAACCGCACTGCGACGCCCAGAAGTACCGCCGCCTCCACGTGATCGTGGGCGATGCCAACCTCTCGGAGGTGGCGTCGTTCCTCAAGGTCGGTACCACGGCGCTGGTGCTGTCGATGATCGAGGACGACTGGTTCGCCAAGGCAGGCGATCGGGACTTCACCCTGCAATCGCCGGTGGCGGCCATGCGCCGGGTGTCCTATGACCGCAGCCTGGCCCGGCCGATCGCCCTGGCCGACGGGCGGACCATGACGGCGTTGGATCTGCAGTGGGAGCACCTGGACCTGGCCAGGAAGTACGCGGAGGACTACGGCCTGGACGCCATCGGCGCCCCGGAGGTCGGTGCCGAGGTGCTGCGCCGCTGGGAGCAGGTCCTGACCGGCTTGGAGTCGGACCCCATGTCTCTGGCCGACCAACTCGATTGGGTGGCCAAGTACCGGGTGATCAACGGGTATCGCGAACGACACGACCTGTCGTGGAGCGACCCGAAGCTGGCGGCCATGGACCTGCAGTATCACGACGTGCGCCCGGAGAAGTCGCTCTACGCTCGCCTGGGCATGGAGCGCCTGCTCGACCCCGACGCGGTGGCCCGGGCGGTGACCGAGCCCCCCGAGACCACACGCGCCTACTTCCGCGGAAAGTGCCTGCAGCGGTGGTCGTCGTCGATCGCCGCAGCCAATTGGGACTCGGTGGTGTTCGATCTGGGTCATGATCCCCTTCGACGGGTACCGATGATGGAGCCACTCAGGGGCACCCGTGCCCATGTCGAAGCACTGCTCAACAGCGTGACCAGCCCTGCCGAACTGCTGGAACGCCTCGGCTCGTAGAGGAGAAGCGACACGATGGCTGAACGAGAACAGATCAAGAAGCAAGCCCCGTCCCGGACCGAGGACGAGGCGGTCGACGACGTCCCGGCCACGAACAAGAAGGGCGAGGAGCTCAAGGCGGAGCTCGACGATCTCCTCGACGAGATCGACGAGGTGTTGGAGGAGAACGCCGAGGAGTTCGTCCGCAGCTACGTCCAGAAGGGCGGTGAGTGACCGGCGTCGGCCGGGCCGCTCCGACCTGGCACTCCACCGAGCCACGCCCGGTAGGGTGCCCGTTCTTATGAGCCTCCCCATCTTTGGCGCTCCAGAGGAGCCAGGCCCGAGCTTCACCGACGTCCTGCGCCGCGTCGGCCTGGACCCGTTCGCCGCGGCCCGGTCGTCCGCCGACCAGGTGACCGCCTTCGACATCCGCCACGGCACCACCATCGCCGCCATCCGGTTCGCCGACGGGGTGATCATGGCCGGCGATCGACGAGCCACCGCCGGGTCATCCATCGCCCATCGCACCATGGACAAGGTCCACCCGGCCGACCGCCACAGCGGCGTGGCCATCGCCGGCGCGGCCGGCCCGGCCATGGAGATGGTCCGGCTCTTCCAGCTGCAGCTGGAGCACTACGAGAAGGTGGAGGGCCAGGCGCTCAGCCTGGAGGGCAAGGCCAACCAGCTGTCCCAGATGGTCCGGGCCAACCTGGCCATGGCCATGCAGGGCTTCGTGGTGGTCCCGCTCTTCGCCGGGTTCGACGTCCGCCGGAACGTGGGCCGCATCTACACCTACGATCCGACCGGCGGGCGCTACGAGGAGACGGACTTCCACGCCGACGGCTCGGGCGGCCGGGATGCCCGCACCACCATCAAGTTGGGCTGGCGGTCCGACCTCGACCGGACGGCGGCCATCGAGCTGGCCGTGCGGGCCCTGTGGCAGGCCGCCGACGAGGACTCGGCGACGGGCGGCCCTGACGCCATCCGTGGCATCTACCCGACGGTGGCCACCATCACCGTCGACGGCTTCGACCGGGTCGCGGAGGCAGAGGTGGCCGCCGGGTTCGCCACCGTCGTGGCCGGCCTGTCAGGGGCGGGGGTCTCGCACCGATGAGCATGCCGTTCTACGTGGCGCCCGAGCAGGCGATGAAGGACAAGGCGGACTTCGCGCGCAAGAACATCGCTCGTGGCCGCCCGCTGGTGGCCACGGTCTACACCGACGGGATCCTGATCTGTGCCGAGAACCCGTCGGTGTCGCTGCACAAGGTCAGCGAGATCTACGACCGGATCGCCTTCGCCGGCGTCGGCCGCTACAACGAGTTCGACCAGCTGCGCCGCTCGGGCGTGCAGCATGCCGACATCAAGGGCTACCAGTTCAGCCGGGAGGACGTCGACGCTCGGTCACTGGCGAACCTCTACGCCCAGTACATGGGCAACGTCTTCACCCACGAGATGAAGCCGCTGGAGGTGGAGATCCTGGTGGCCGAGGTGGGCGACGGCGGCGGGAGCGACCAGCTGTTCCACATCCTCTACGACGGCTCGGTGGTCGACGAGGATC
Source organism: Acidimicrobiales bacterium (assembly GCA_965276635.1). Taxonomy (GTDB): domain Bacteria; phylum Actinomycetota; class Acidimicrobiia; order Acidimicrobiales; family Palsa-688; genus CBDIBC01. The sequence continues at coordinate 686,020 of CBDIBC010000004.1, forward strand.
GCTGGACGGTCCTTGGCGGGGAGGCCGAGGCCATCTCCGGACGGTTGGGCGCGGCCTTCCGCTCGTCGTGGGACCTGCAGAGCGCCCTGGTGGCCGCAGTTGGCGCCCTGGCCGGCCCCGACCGGCGCATCCAGTCCACCGAGATGGAGGTGGCGGTCCTGGCCCGGACGAACGGCAGGCGGGCCTTTCGTCGCATCCCGGTCGAGGAGGTCCAGGGTTTGCTCGGCCCCGAGGAGCCCCCCGCCGGCGGAGCCGATCCGGGCACGGAGCCGGCCCACGACGAGCCGACCGGCGACGAGCCGGCAGCCGACAGCTGAGCGGGCCCGGGTCGGGGAGCAGTGGTCAGTACGTTCGACCGGGTCGAACACACTGACCGTCGAACACACTGACCGTCGAACACACTGACCACTGAACACTGACCACTCAGGTGATGAAGCGGGTGGCGAAGCCCACCCACACCACCAGCAGCACCCCGACGGCGGCCAACAGCCGCCGGCGGTCGAGGCCGAAGACGACGGTGCGTCGCCAGGGTGTGGGCTCCTCGTCGTCGGGGTGGGGGACGAACGCCGCCTCCACCTCGTCGGCCAGGAGCAGCTCGGCGGCCTCGTCGGCGTCGTCGCGGCCGACCCACACGGAGACGTTGCCGAAGGGGTAGGGGCCGCCGATGTTGCCGCGCAGCTCGGTGAGGATGCCTTCGGCGCCCAGGCGGGCGGCGATGACCCGGGCGTGGAAGGCGGTCGGAACCGTCCTGACGTGCACCATCGGTGCTGGCGACATGCGTGCCCCGGACATCGTCAACCCACGGTAGCGTGCCGGAGGCCCCGGGCCAACGGGTTCCGGGCCCCCACGGACGTGACCGACCTGCAGTCACGGCCGTGGCCGACCATAGGGACAGCATGGAGCGTCGCATCTTCGGACTGGAGAACGAGTACGGGGTCACCTGTGTCCTGCGCGGCCAGCGCCGGCTCAGTCCCGACGAGGTGGCCCGCTACCTGTTCCGGCGGGTGGTGAGCTGGGGGCGGTCGTCGAACGTGTTCCTGGAGAACGGAGCCCGGCTCTACCTCGATGTCGGCAGCCACCCCGAGTACGCCACACCGGAGTGCGACTCCATCCTCGACCTCGTCGTCCACGACAAGGCCGGCGAGCGCATCCTGGAGAACCTGGTGGCGTCGGCCGAATCCCGCCTGCGGGAGGAGGGGATCCGAGGCGTCATCTTCCTGTTCAAGAACAACACCGACTCGGCCGGGAACTCCTACGGCTGCCACGAGAACTACCTGACCAGCCGGCGCGACGACTTCGGCCACTACGCCGAGGTGCTGATCCCCTTCCTGGTCTCCCGGCAAGTCTACGCCGGCGCCGGCAAGGTGCTGCAGACGGCCCGGGGTGCCATGTACTGCATCAGTCAGCGCGCCGAGCACATCTGGGAGGGGGTGTCGTCGGCCACCACCCGGAGCCGGCCGATCATCAACACCCGCGACGAGCCCCATGCCGACGCCGAGCGGTTCCGGCGGCTGCACGTCATCGTCGGTGACTCGAACATGAGTGAGTACGCCACCTTCTTAAAGGTGGGCGCCACGAGCATCCTGCTGCGGATGCTCGAGGATCCGGCCGTGGTGCTCCGCGACATGACGCTGGAGAACCCGATCCGCGCCATCCGCGAGATCAGCCACGACACCACCTGCCGGCGACGGGTGCGGCTAGCCAACGGCCGGGAGGCGTCGGCGCTGGAGATCCAGTCGGAGTACTTCAACCGGGCCCGGCGCTACCAGGAGCAGCGCGGCCTGTCGCCGTTGGAAGATCAGGCCATGGCCATGTGGGAGCACTGCCTCACCGGCCTGGAGAAGGACCCGTGGTCGCTCGACCGGGAGTGCGACTGGGTCATCAAGCACCGGTTGATCGAGCACTACCGGGAGCGCGAGGACGTGCCGTTGACCCATCCCAAGGTGTCGCTCATGGACCTCCAGTACCACGACGTCAGCCGCGAGCGCGGGCTGTTCTACAAGATGCAGCGCCGGGGCCTGGTCGAGCGGATGTGCACCGACGAGGCCATCGAGACGGCTGTCGACAACCCGCCCGAGACCACCCGCGCCCGCCTGCGGGGCGAGTTCATCCGGCGGGCCAAGGAGCGACGCCGGGACTTCACCGTCGACTGGGTCCACTTGAAGCTGAACGACCAGGCCCAGCGCACGGTGCTCTGCAAGGATCCCTTCAAATCGCACGACGAGCGCGTCGAGCGACTCATCGCCTCGCTCTAACATTGGATCGCCTCGAGCGCCTGGTGAACCTGGTGGCCGCGCTCATCGACGCAGACCGCCCGTTGACCCGTGAGGAGCTGCGCCGGCGCGTCGGCGGGTACTCGGACGACTTCGGCGCGTTTCGCCGGAACTTCGAGCGCGACAAGGACCTGCTGCGGACCATGGGCCTGCCGGTCACCACCGAGCCGCTCGATCCCGAACGTCCCGACGATGTGCTCGGCTATCGCATCCCTCGCGAGCGCTACGAGCTGCCGGACCCCGGCCTGGACGAGGCCGAGCTGGCGGCGCTGCGACTGGCGACGTCGGCGGTGCGGATCGAGGGCGGCGGCGACGCGCCGTCGTCGGCGTTGCAGAAGCTGGGCGGCGAGGGGGTCCTGGCCGCCGGGGGGCCCGTCCAACTGGCGGAGCTGCCGGGCGGCCCCGCTGTCGCGCTCGTCTTCCAGGCGGTCGCCGAGCGCCGGCGCATCCGCTTCGGCTACCGGGGCACGACGCGGTCGGTGGACCCGTGGCGGATGTCGTACCGGAACGGCCAGTGGTACCTGGCCGGCCTGGATCACGGTCGCGGCGAGGAGCGCATGTTCCGGCTGGACCGCATGGAGGGCGACCTGGAGCCCGAGGGCGAGGCGGGCGCCTTCGAGCGCCCGACGGGCGGTGCCGCCCGCCCGACCGTCGGTTGGCGGCTGAGCGACGAGGAGGAGGTCGTCGTCGACCTGCTGGTGGACGCCTCGCAGGCCCGCTGGGCCGAAGTGGCGGTGGCGGAGTGGGCGACGGCGGCGCGCGTCCCCGACGGTGGGGTGCGGTTGCAGGTGGCCGTCACCAATCGGGCTGCGTTCCGGTCCTTTGTCCTGGGCTTCCTCGACCATGCCGAGGTTCTCGGTCCGCCCGAGGTGCGCGCCGACATGATCGCCTGGTTGGCGACGATCGAGGGCGCCCGGTGAGCCGACCGACCGCCCAGCAGCGGCTGGCCCGGCTCCTGGCCATCGTCCCGTGGGTCGCCGCCAACGACGGTCCCGCCGTCGCCGCCGTCTGCGACCGGTTCGGGGTCAGCGAGCGGGAGCTGCTCGCCGACCTCGATCTGCTGTTCCTCTGCGGGGTGCATCCATTCACGCCTGACACCCTGATCGAGGTCGACGTCGCCGACGGGCGGGTGTGGATCCGCTTCGCCGACTACTTCCGCCGACCGCTGCGCCTCACGCCTCCTGAGGGGCTGGCCCTGGTCAGCGCCGGTGCTGCCCTCCTGGCCGTGCCCGGCGCCGACCCCGACGGCGCCCTGGCCCGGGCCCTGGCCAAGCTGGAGACGGTCCTGGGCGTCAGTGCCGACGATGCCGTCGACGTCGAGCTGGCCGGTGCCCCGGCGGAGATCCTCGCTCAGCTCCGGGCGGCGGCGGACACCCGCCACAGGGTGGAGATCGACTACTACTCGTTCGGGCGCGACGGCTACAGCACCCGGACGATCCATCCGTGGCGGGTGTTCAACGCCTTGGGCCAGTGGTATGTCGGGGGGTGGTGCGAGCAGGCCGAGGGTGAGCGCCTATTCCGGGTCGACCGCGTGACCGGGGCTCGACCGTCGAGCGAGCGGTTCGACGATCCCGGCGCTGCCGCGATGCCCCAGGTGTTCGCGCCGGACCCGTCCGATCCGGTCGTGGTCCTCGACCTGGCGCCCCCGGCCCACTGGGTGGCCGAGCAGTACCCGAACGAGGGTCTCGAGACGCGCCCCGGTGGGGTGCTGCGGGTCACCCTGCGCAGCGGCCAACCGGCGTGGCTCGCTCGCCTGTTGCTGCGGGCGGGACCCGATGCCATCGTGGTCGCCGGGGACGGTTCCCCGGGACCCGACGCCGCCCGTCGCATCCTGGACCGCTACCGGCACCAGGAGCCCTGACCGGTTCAGTAACGTCACAGCCCGTGTCCGACTCCCAGCCGAGCGATCCCTCGTCCTCGGAGGCGGATGCCGCGACGACCAGCGGGGGCGCCGCCACGACCGTACCCGACCGGCGCAAGCCCGCTGTGCGCAGCGTGATCGAGTGGGGGGCGATCGTCGTCATCGCGCTGGTCCTGGCCTTCGTGGTCAAGCAGTTCGCCTTCCAGGCCTTCTACATCCCGTCCGGTTCCATGGAGCCGACGCTGAAGCCTGGCGATCGGGTGCTGGTCAACAAGCTGTCGTACCACTTGCACTCGATCCACCGAGGCGACATCGTGGTGTTCTCCAAGCCCCCGAACGACATCGGGGCCAGCGCGGCGGCCATCAAAGATCTCATCAAGCGGGTGATCGGCCTGCCCGGCGAGACCATCCAATCCGGGCCCAACTCGGAGATCCTGATAGACGGCAAGCCGATCTCGCAGCCGTGGCTGACGTCGACGGCCCGGAACTACCCGGGGCCGCCCGTCGCCCGCCAGGTCATCCCTCGGGGGGACTACTACGTTATGGGCGACAACCGGGGCGACTCGGCCGACTCCCGCTACATCGGTCCCATCCCCGGGAGCCTGATCGTCGGGCGAGCCTTCGTCCGCGTCTGGCCCGTCACCTCCCTCAGCTTCTTCTGAGATCTCGCGAGGCGGCCAGGGCGGCAACCATGCGCGCCACGTGGTCGGAGTAGACGCCGTCGAGGCCGAGGGCCAGGACGCGCTTGAGCTCGGCGTGGTGTTGGGCGTCCCACCCGAACGCAGCCAGGCCGGCGGCGTGACACTCGGCCACGAGGGGAGCCGACCACTCCGGCGCACGCAGGTTGACGGCGTCGATGCCCATGGCGGCGATCTCGGGCGGCGCGGGATGGATGCCGCCGCGACCGAGACGGGTGGAGAGCACCAGGCGCACGTCGGCGTCGAGGTCCCGCCAGCGCATGAGGAGCCGCGGGTCGGGTGCACACAGCCAGAGCCGGTCGGTCGCCCGATGACGCCGAGCCACCTCGACGACACCTGCCGCGGCCGCCGGGTCCTTGACGTCGAGGGAGAGCTCGATGTCCCCGCCGATCAGCGGGTAGAGGTCGGCGAGGGCGGGAATGTGCGCGGGCAGGGCGCGGCGGACCAGCCCGGCCACTCGCGACCGTCGCCAGCGCCGGCGGACCACCCCGTCGTGGTCGAGCACCACCACGCCGTCCGCGGTGATCCAGGCATCGCTCTCCAGGCCGGGGGCGCCCAGGTCTAGGGCACGGCGGAAGGCGCCCATGGTGTTGTCCCGGCACTCGGCGCGCGCGCCGCGGTGGGCGAAGCCGATGGGCAAAGGTGGACGGCGCGCCATCGCCCCATCTTGGCCTGCTCCACCCCGCCGCGGCCGGCGCTGTCGTTAACGTGCTGAGATAGCATGACGGCCCATATGATCGGCGGGCCTCCCTCCGTCGACGAGAGTTTTGCGACAGCTGCTCAAGTGCGGTGGGGAGGAGGTCGATAGGAGTTCCGGAAGGCGACCCCCGGCAGAGAGGTGGCACGGTGGCCACGGTACGAGCGAGTTGTGAGGATTGCGGGGATGTGGAGCTCACGACCAGTGAGCTCCAGGTGCAGGTGTGCGCAGACACGGGTGCCAGCACCTACTCCTTCGTCTGCCCGGTCTGCGCCCTGATGGTGAACAAGGCGGCGGCCGAGCCGATCATCGAGACGCTCCTGGATGCCGGCGTGCGGCTAGTGGCGTGGGACCTGCCGGCCGAGCTGTCGGAGGTGAAGGTCGGGCGCCCGATCAACCACGACGACCTCCTGGCCTTCCACACCGCCCTGGATGTCGATGGGTGGGTGGACGAGCTGGCCTCGACGCCGGTGGAACCCACGTCAGACCGGACCAGACCCTAGGTGGCGAGCCTCTGGTGGGTGGCGCTGGCCGTGGCCGCGGCAGGGGCGGTCGCCCTCACGACCGTGGTGACGGCGGCGCGCCAGGAGGCGGCACGCCTCGCCCAGGCCGCCGTGGAAGTCCGCTCCACGCGCGCCGAGCTGATCCGGCGCCGGGCCGAGCACGGCTGAGCGACCATCGGGACCAGCGGGCGCCCCGAGCAGGCGGAGCGGGCCCACCTCTGTAAGCTTCGGTCGTGTTCAACTTCAGCCCCGAGAAGCTCTTGCTCGTCGGGGTCATCGCGTTGATCGTCCTGGGCCCGAACCGGCTGCCCGCCGCCGCCCGTACGGTGGCGAAGGTGCTGGTGGAGCTGAGGCGGATGTCGGGATCGTTCCAGGCGGAGGTGCGTGACGCTCTGACCGAGCCGCGCGACGTGCTGCACAAGACCATGGGTGAGATGGGTCTCGACGACGTGCGCTCCTCGGTGCGGTCCACGTTCGGCGAGATCACCAACCCGGTGCAGTCCTTGGCGGCCGAGGCTCGCGGCGTGGCGTCCGGCGCCGGGCCGGCGGGGGCTGCGGCGCCGGGCGCCGGACCGCCAGGGGCGGGGGCTGCCCCGCCTGACGCCGGCGGCCCTACCCCTGCCGTTCCCGACGACCCGTCGCTGAACTAGCGACCGCACGTGGCCATCGCAGAGGACTCGACGTCGTCGGTGTCAGGGGACACGGTTTCAGGGGGCCCAGTGTCGGAGGGCCCAGTCTCGGAGGGCAAGGAGGCGGGCGCGGACGAGCTCGGCACCATGACGCTGATGGAGCACCTGGCCGAGCTGCGCCGCCGGCTGCTCATCTCCGTCGTCACCGTGCTGGTGGCCGGCATCGTCGTCTGGTTCCTCTACAACCACCTCATCGACTTCATGCGCAGCCCGTACTGCAACTATGTCCACCACCACCCGTCGAAGAGCATCACCCAGTGCCAGTTCGTCATCACCGGACCGCTCGAAGGCCTCACCACCCGGTTGAAGGTGATCGGCTACACGGCGGTGGCCGCGTCGGCGCCGGTGTGGCTGTACCAGCTGTTGCGCTTCATCACGCCTGGGCTGCACAAGCACGAGCGCCGCTACGTCCTTCCCTTCGTGTTGGCTGCGGTGGTGCTGTTCGCCCTCGGGGTGACCACCGCCATCCTGGTGTTCCCCAAGGCCATCGACTGGCTCATCAGCGTGAGCGGCCACGGCGTCGTTCCTCTGTTCAGCCCCTCCCAGTACTTCACCCTCTATGCCCTGATGTGCGTGATCTTCGGGGGCGTGTTCCTCTACCCCCTGGTCGTGGTGTTCCTGGAGCTGACCGGAGCGGTGCCGAGCGCCCGCTGGCGCAAGTGGCGGCGGCCGGCGATCGTCGTCATCTGCGGGGTGGCGGCGGTGGTGACACCGAGCAGCGACCCGTTCTCCTTCCTGGCCCTGGCTGTGCCCATGGTCATCTTCTACGAGGGCTCGATCCTCCTCGGCCGGGCTCTCCACAAGTAGCGGGGTCGGCCGCGGCCATGCGCCTGGTACGGGGGCCCATCGAGTAGAAAGGGCCCGTGGCGCTCGCCTCGCCCGCCGGCTCCGCCAGGAGCCCGGCGGCGCACGTGCAGACGGCTCGGCTCGGTGTCGCAATAGCCGGGCCGCCGGCCGATCCGGTCAGGGCTGCCTTCGTGGCCTCGTTGGGGTTCGAGCTGGACCGCTTCCAGACCGAGGGGCTGGATGCCCTGGACCGCCACCAGAGCGTGGTGGTGGCTGCTCCCACCGGGTCGGGCAAGACGGTCGTGGCCGAGTACGCCGTGGCCCGGGCCCGGGCCGAGGGGGCCAAGGCCTTCTACACCACACCGCTCAAGGCGCTCTCCAACCAGAAGTACGCGGAGCTGGTGCGCCGGCACGGGGCGGCGTCGGTCGGGTTGCTGACCGGCGACAACGCCATCAACGGCGATGCGCCCATCGTGGTCATGACCACCGAGGTCCTGCGGAACATGATCTATGCCGGCGCCGGGGCGCTGGTCGGGCTCCGCTATGTCGTCCTCGACGAGGTGCACTACCTCCAGAACGCCTATCGCGGGCCGGTGTGGGAGGAGGTGATCATCCACACCCCGCCGGAGGTCGACCTGGTCTGCCTGTCGGCGACCGTGTCGAACGCCGAGGAGCTGGCCGACTGGATCCGTACCGTCCGGGGCGACACGACGACGGTCATCGAGGACCGCCGACCCGTGGAGTTGCACGACCTGTACCTGCTCGGCGACCGCACGGCCGATCGGCTGCTGCTCGTGCCCACCCTGGTGGACGGCGGACCGAACGCCGAGGCGTCCGCTCTCGACAGCAAGGCCAGCCGGCTCCCCGGCCCCCGGGGTCGCCAGCGCAACCGCCTGTTCACGCCGCGACGAGCCGAGACGATCGAGCTGCTCGAGGACCACGGCATGCTCCCCGTCATCACCTTCATCTTCAGCCGGGCGGCGTGCGACGACGCCGTGGCCCAGTGCCGCCGGGAGGGGCACCGGCTGACCACCGCAGACGAGCGGCGACAGATCCGGGCCGTGGCCGAGGCACACGTCGAGGCGCTCTCCGATGAGGACCTGCGCCTCCTCGACTACGGGACGTGGCTGGCTGGGCTGGAAGCCGGCTACGCCGCCCACCACGCCGGGATGGTGCCGCCGTTCAAGGAGGCGGTGGAGGCGTGCTTCGCCCTGGGGCTGGTGAAAGCTGTGTTCGCCACCGAGACCCTCTCGCTCGGCATCAACATGCCGGCCCGGTCGGTGGTCATCGAGAAGCTCACCAAGTTCACCGGTGAGCGCCACGAGTTCCTCACTCCCGGGGAGTACACGCAGCTGACCGGACGGGCCGGCAGGCGCGGCATCGACGAGGTCGGCTACGCCGTCGTGCTGTGGTCGCCGTACGTCCCCTTCGACCAGGTGGCCGGCCTGGCCGGGGCTCGCAGCTACGCCCTGACCAGCAGCTTCCGACCCACCTACAACATGGCGGCCAACCTGGTCCGCCGGTACGCCCCCGACGTCGCCCACCATCTGCTCAACCTGTCGTTCGCCCAGTACCGGGCGGACGGCGACGTGGTGCGCTTGGAGACCCAGCTGGAACGCAGCAGCGTCGCCCTGGCCGAAGCCGGCCAGGCGGCGGCGTGCACCCGAGGCGACGCCGGCGAGTACCGGCGCCTGCTACGGGTCAGCGAGGACACGGCCCGCCAGCGGCCCTCGGCCACCGCCGAGGTGTTGGCCGCCCTCGAGCGGGTCCGACCGGGCGACGTGTTGGTGGTGCCGGGCGGGAAGTCCGGGGGTCGAGTGGCGGTCATCTCCACCGCCAGGCGCCGGGGCGGCGACATCCGCCTGCGGGCGATCACGCCCGAGCGACGATTGGTCTCGCTCGGCACCCGGGACTTCCCGGCGCCCCCCCGGCCGGTGGGTCGGATCCAGCTGCCGGCGAGCTTCGCCCCGACCAACACCGGCTTCCAGCGGCAGGTGGCCTCGTCGCTGATCGCCACCCGCATCGACGCGGTGGCACCGACGGGAGCCCGACGGAGCCACTGGAAGGGCCAGCTGGCCATGGCCCAGGCCACAGCGGCGGCCAGCCATCCGGTGGCGGCGTGCCCCGACGCCCGAGCCCACATCCGGGCCCTCGACCGAGCCGATCGCCTGGGGCGCGACGTGGATCGGCTCCGCCGTCGCATCCGGGGACGATCGGAGTCACTGGCCAGGCAGTTCGACCGGGTACTCAGGGTCCTGGAGACGTGGGGCTATGTAGACGGGTGGGCCCTCACCGCGGGCGGCCAGCGGTTGGCCCGGCTGTACCACGAGTCCGACCTCCTGATCGCCGAGTGCCTGGAGACAGGCGTCCTCGATGGCCTGGGGCCGGCGGAGCTGGCCGGGCTGGTATCGACCTTCACGTTCGAGACCCGGGGCACAGGCGAGTCGGCGGTGACGTTCCCGACACCTCGATTGCGCCAGCGCTGGCCATTGATCGAGCGGCTGGCGGACGAGCTCAACGCCGCCGAGGAAGCCGCCAGCCTTCCCCTCACCCGGCGCCCGGATCCCGGCTTCATCGGCATGGCCCACGACTGGAGCGCCGGCGCCGACCTGGCCGACGTCATCGGCGAGGAGGGCCTGTCGGGTGGCGACTTCGTCCGCAACGTGAAGCAGCTGCTCGACCTCCTCCGCCAGCTCGGCGACCTGGCCCCCGACGAGGCCACGGCCGGCGCCGCCCGCCGGGCGGCCGACCAGGTCTTCCGAGGGGTGGTCGCCGTCTCCTCGGTGGTCGCCGCGACCGAGCCGTGAACCGCGGCCATGACGGGCGAGGGGGAGGAGGCAGGGCGCCCGCGCCTATCCCCCCGGGAGGCGGGAGGTCCTCGTAGGCTGCGATATCGCCATGGACCTCTACGCCATCGAGGAATGGACCGACGCCGAGACGGAGGTCCTCCGGCGGTACTTCACCAACCTCGACGGACCCGTCTTTGCCCTGGTGAACCTGCCAGAGGTGGTCAAAGGTGCGTTGTTCGCGCGCTACAGCCGATCGGCCAAGAGCCTGCGCCGGCTGTTCCTCGACGAGTTCGTCGGCGATCTCGACATCAGCGGGGACCACAGCGTGGACGCCACAGTCGGCCTGGAGCGGGCCGAGCAGCTCTACGAGCGGGTGTTCTTCGAGTACGGCGACGATTCCGTGGCCCAGCTCGGCGGGGTGCACCTGGCCTGTGAGCAGGCGTCGAACCTCCTGACGAAGGTCCTCGAGCGGGGCCGGCTGATGGCCTACATGGAGAAGTCGACCCGCTATGTGGCCTACGACGTTCGGCTGCCGAACGGGCGGTACCGGTACTACCGCGACCCCGCCATCCTCGAGTCGCCGCTCGGGGCGCGCTACGTCGGTGACATGGACCGCATCTTTGACGGCTACTCCGAGCTGCTCCCCGTCCTGCAGACCTGGTATGCCGGTCGTCACCCCCGCCAGCCCGGTGACTCCGACTTCGTGTGGCGCCAATCCGTGCGGGCCAAGGCGTTCGACGCCCTGCGGGGCATGTTGCCTGCCTCGGCCAGCGCCAACCTCGGCATCTACGCCAGCGGCCAAGCCTACGAGGCGCTGCTGCTACGCATGCGCGCCCACCCGCTGCCGGAGGCCCGCTCCTACGCGGAGCTGATGCTGACCGAGCTCCGCAAGGTCATCCCCTCGTGGGTGCGGCGCATCGACGTGCCCGACCGGGGGGGTGCATGGTCGGAGTACCTGGAGAAGAACCAGCAGGTGATGCAGGACGTGGCCGACGCCATGTTCAGCTCCGACGACGTCGCCACCGCCGATACGGCCAGCGAGGGCGGCGACCCCCAGGTCACGCTGGTGGACTGGGACCCCGATGCCGAGATCAAGACCGTCGCCGCCATGCTCTACCCCTATACTGGGGCTCCCGAGTGGCAGGTACAGGACCGCGTGGCTCGGCTGTCGGACGACGAGCGCCTCGACATCGTGCGCAAGTACGCCGGTGAGCGCTCGAACCGTCGGCACCGCCCGGGGCGGGCGCTGGAACGGTGCGGCTACCGCTTCGACGTGGTGTCGGACTACGGGGCCTTTCGCGACCTACAGCGCCATCGCATGCTCACCATCGAGTGGCAGGACCTCACCCCGGCCCACGGCTACACGCTGCCGTCTGCGGTGGTGGCGGCCGGGGCGGTCGAGCCCTACCACGAGGCGATGGTCCGCTCGGCCCGCCTCTACGACGACCTGACCGAGCACTTCGACAGCCGACGCGGCGCCTATGCCGTGGCGCTGGCCTACCGGGTCAGGTACTCGATGCAGTTCAACGCCCGCGAGGCCATGCACCTCCTGGAGTTGCGGACCAGCGCCCAAGGACATCCCGAGTACCGCAAGGTGTGCCAGGACATGCACCGCCTGATCGCCGAGCGGGCCGGGCATCGGGCCATCGCCGCCCTAATGCACTTCACCGATCACGCCAGCTACGACGACGACCTGGAGCGGTTGGGGGGAGAGCGGCGAGCCGAGGCCCGGCGGGTGGGCAGCCAACCCACCCCGCACGGCTGAGTCTCGAGCTGCACCTGAGGTCGAGGTATCCGGCTCTGACGCTGTGGCTCGTGTGAAGATTGGGGTTGCTGATGTAGATGGTGATCATGTACCGTGCTCGAGGCGGGCGGAGGGATCGGACTTCCTCATGCCCAAAGTGCCGTTTGCCACTCGGCTCCCTGCCATCCGTCGTACGGACCGTCGGCGTTCGTTCGGCCGGCCAGGTGCCGATCGTGTGCGGTCGTGGGGTGTCCACATCCCGTATGCCCGAGGCGTGGCCATCGCTCTGGTGCTCGGATCCGTGGCGATCGCCGGGCAGGCGGCGTACTCCAGCTCGTCTGGTGGCGGCGGGTACGTCGTCCAGTCCGGCGACACCCTGTGGGCCATCTCCCAGCGCAGCGGCGTCTCGGTCCAGGCATTGGCCGCAGCTAACGGCATGCGGCTCACCGAGATCCTCCCCATCGGCCGTCACCTGACGATCCCGGGGCAAGGGAGCTCCTCGGTCGCCTCCTCGTCGGCCGGCACCGTGCCCGCCGCGTCGGGGTCCTTCTGCGCCACCTTCACGCCGACGGCCGGTCCCCGGGGCGTGTTGCCCAGCCTGCTGAGCGCGTCGCCGAGCCGCCTGGCGCTGCGCCCGTACTTCGTGGAGTGGGGCGAGCACTATGGCGTCAGCCCGGCCCTGCTGGAGGCCATCGCTTGGCAGGAGTCCGGGTGGCAACAAGGCGTGGTGTCGTCGGCCAGTGCCGTCGGGGTGGGCCAGCTGCTCCCCTCGACCGCCTCGTTCGTCAGCACCCAGCTGATCGGCACGGCGCTGGACATCACCGCCGTCTCCGACAACATCCGCCTCATGGCCGCCTACGTGGCCTACTTGGCCGCCCACACGTCGAGCACGTGCGAGACCATCGCCGGCTACTACGAGGGCCTGGCCAACCTGCGTGCCTACGGGGTGTTCACGGTCAGCCAGCCGTACGTGGCCAGCGTGGATGCCCTGCTGCCCCGCTTCGAATGACGAACGGCTCCGGCTCGGGGCGGCAAGTGAACAGCGACCGGCCGGCAGCCGAACGATTTTTCCGACGTCCTGACCAGCGCTTTCGCCTATCGACGCTGGTCAGCGGGGGTGTGGACCCGGTTGACGGCACGCCGCCGGGTCACGAAGAATGGGCACGTTCCATGCGGTCACCGGGTCGAGCTTCGACCCAATTCCTCACGGCGCAGTGCCGAGGAAGGGTGGGCTCAGAGCAGGGCCCAGTAGACAACGTCGGGTTCAGTTGCCCGTCGCTCGGCGGCGGGTTCCCGACGGCACCACCGGTCCTGCTCGAGCTTCCCTTCCTCGGTCATGCGCACTCCGCTACGGATGGTGGGCGCGGGGTTTCGCCAACTCTTTGGCCACTACGCGCCGGTAGCCGGTTCACCACGTCTATCATCCGGCGCCGACGGCGCACCGCACTCCGGCGCGCACCCCATCGCTGTTGCTGCTGAAAGACGCCACCTGATGCCAAAGAACCAGATCGACGACGAGCCCATCGACGACGCAGAGGAAGTGCCCGACGACCTCGACGAGGACGACCTCGAGGAGATCGACGAGGACGATGTCACCGAGCTGGACGAGGACGAGGCTGTCGTGGCCGACGAGGAGGCCGAGTCGGAGCCAGCGGTGGTCGACGCCAGCCCGACCCCGGCGCCCACCAAGGCCCGCACCGACGAGGAGGAGGACGACGACGAGGACGAGGACGACTCCGATGATGTGGAGGCCAGCCTGGACGTCATCCTGAAGGAGCGTATGGTCGTGGCCGACGAAGAGGAGGACGAGGAAGAGGAGGAGGCAGCCGACACCGAGGAGCGGGGTGAGGCCACTCCGAAGGTGCTGCCCAAGCAGCCCGGCGAGTTCGTCTGTCAGTCCTGCTTCCTGGTCAAGCACCCCAGCCAGCTGGCCGATCGTGACGCCATGCTCTGCCGGGACTGCGTGTAGGTCGTTGCCGCGTCGCACCCGGGCGAGCCGGCGGGCGGCCACACCCGGGCGAGCCGGCGGGCGGGCACACCCGGGCGAGCCCGGGTGAGCCGGTCGGCCTGGTTGTCCCCACCACCCCCGATCGGGGAAGATCAGGCCGTGACCGATAACCAGTCCCCGCTCGAGGTGGCTCTCGACGTCTTGCTCTATGCCCCTCTCGGGTTCGCCGTGACGGTGGGCGAGGAGCTCCCGAAGCTGGCCGCCAAGGGAAAGGCGCGGGCCCAGGTGGCTCGCATGGTCGGCCAGTTCGCCGTCGCCCAGAGCCGCAAGGAGGTCGGGCGGCGCCTGGGCCAGGATCGGGCGCCAGCCTCCGGCCCGGCGCCGGGCGCTGCGCCTCGCCCGGCGCCGCCGGCGGCGTCGTCTGGGGGCTCCCAGACGGCAGGCCCCAGACCGGCGGGCGCACAGTCTGCGACCCCGACCGGCCGTGGCCCCATGGGCGGCCCATCGATGGGCGCTGCGTCGACAGGAACGGCCTCGACAGGACCGGCCCGGCCGGCCGGGGTGCCCGGCCCGGGGATGTCGGCCCCTCGAGGTGCGAGAGCGGCGGGATCGGCAGCCGCGTCCGCTCGGGGGTCGGCGGCGGGCGCTCGGGGGTCGGCGGCGGGCGCTCGGGGGTCGGCGGCGGGCGCTCGGGGGTCGGCCGCCAGCCCTCGTGGGTCGGCGGCGGCGCGGGCGACGGCCGGCCGGTCGAAGCCGAGCGCGGACGGTTTGGCCATACCGGGCTACGACGCCCTGTCGGCGTCGCAAGTGGTGCAGCGCCTGGCCGGCCTGGCGGCAGACGAGCTGGACGCAGTGAAGGCATACGAGTCCGCCACCAGGGGGCGACGGACCATCCTGGCCCGGGTGGGCCAGCTGCAGGGCAGCTGAGGAACGTGCCCGGAGCCACGGGACGCTGAGCGTGGAGAGCGCCCGCCGGGCCGAAGCCGGGGATCTCGACGCGGTGCACGCAGTGGTCGACACCGCAGTGGCCGACCTCCGTCAGCGACGCGGGGGAGCCCGACTCACCACGGACATCGAGGCCGCGGCCCGCGTGGTGGGGGAGTGGACCGCGCATCTCGCAGACGTCGATCGCCTGGTGGTGGTCGGTGAGATCGACCGAGTGGTGGTCGGTCTGGCCATCGCCCACCTGGAGCGCCGGACCGGCAGTCCCCATGCCATGGTGGACGTGCTTTACGTCGAGCCGGGCGGTCGCGGCGTCGGTGTGGCCGAGGCCATGATGAACGTGGTTGTCGACTGGTGCGAGCAGGCCGGGTGCGACGGTGTGGATGCCGCGGCCCTGCCAGGCAGCCGCGAGGCAAAGGCGTTCTTCGAGACCCACGGGTTCGTGACCCGCCTGCTGGTCATGCACCGGCCGTTGGATGGGCGGCGATGACCAGAGCGAGCAAGCCGCCTCGTCGTCCGTGGCCAATTCGGCCGATGCGAGTGTCGGGGGTGGGCCGATGAGGGCGATAGAGGCGGGTGGATGACGATCGACCCCGATCGACCCGGGCGACCGGAGGTGGCGGTGGGCGCCGTCGCCGTCGACGACGGCCGGCTCCTGCTGATCCGGCGAGGCCGGGGGCCGGCCCAGGGTGCCTGGTCGGTTCCCGGCGGACGGGTGGAAGCAGGGGAGACCCTCGCCGAGGCCGTTGTGCGCGAGTTGGCCGAGGAGACCGGGCTCGAGGGTGTCTGCGAGGACCTGGTCGGCTGGGTGGAGATCATCGCCGAGGGGACCCATGCGGTCGTCTTCGACTTCCGGGTGATGATCCTGGGCTCCGACGAGCTTCACGCGGGCGACGACGCCGCCGAGGCAGCGTGGGTGCCGCTGGCGGACGTGGCCGAGCTGCGCCTGGTGAACGGGCTGGCGGAGTTCCTCCACGAGCACGGGATCCTCTCCACCATCGTGTGAGCTCCCGGTTGGCCCGACGGCCCGCTTGCTGGTCTACCGGCGGAGGAGGGCCTCGGCCAGCGGGCCGCCGCTCGGGGCTCAGCGTCGAGCGACAGGTACGGGTCGATCAGCTCCACCTCGAGCACGAGGGGCCGGCGCTCGGCCAGGCGACGAGGCCGACCCGAGCGTACACGGGGCGATGTGCCAGGTAGACATCGACGACGTGCATGGTCCGCACGGCCACGCCACCTAGACAGATCATGCACCATGTGCAAGTGCCGCCGCCTGGATATCTCACCGATCCGGAAGACGCTCGGGAGCGGAGGGCATGGTGAGCGACGGGCGCTCGTCGCCGGCCGGCGACTTCTCGGCGTGGCTGGCCGACGTCCAGAGCGCCATCCATCACGAGCGCGGCGCCGACGTGCCCTGTGGTGACTGCACCGGTTGTTGCACGTCCTCACAGTTCGTCCACATCGGTCCCGAAGAAGCGGACACCCTGGCCCACATCCCGGCGGAGCTGTTGTTCCCGGCGCCCCGGTTACCATCCGGCCACGTGGTCCTCGGTTACGACGACGGGGCCACTGCCCGATGCTGATCGACGGTCGGTGCTCGATCTACGAGCACCGACCGAGGACGTGCCGCGCCTACGACTGCCGTGTGTTCCCCGCCGCCGGGATCGACCCCGACGACAAGCCGGCGATCGCTCGACAGACCCGGCGTTGGCAGTTCGCCATGCCGACCGACGACGACCGGGTTCGACTCGACGCGGTCAGGGCCGCCGCCAGGTTTCTCGGCCGGCGGTCCGACCTTCTCCCCGGCGGAACGGCGGTCACGCAGGCACAGCGCGCCGTGCTGGCCATCGAGATCCACGACCTATTCCTCCACCCCGACCCGGAGACGGGCGAGCCGACGGTCGTCGAGCCCGATCCGGCTGCGATTCGAGCGGCGTTGACGGCGACCCTCGCCGACGAGCTGGCCGGCCGCCCTAGCCTGAGGGGGCGTGCCACCTGAGACGCCCGCCTGAGGCCCGTGTCCACCAGGCCGTGCCCACCAGGGCCGTCCTCGGCCGATCCCAGCCGGTCCTGCGCGGCATCGTTTGCGCGTTCACCCCGCGACCTTCCTGGGTCAACGCGCGAACGATGTGGCGGCGGTGACCACTGCTCACACGGTTCCATCCGGTGGCGTCGGTCGGCAGCGTCGCTCATGGGTACCAGCGTGCCCGGGTCGCCAGGGCAACGGCGGCCAGACCGGTCAGCGGCCCTTCCAGACGGGAGTCCGGTCCTCCACGAACGCCCGAGGCCCCTCGGCGAAGTCCTCGGAGCGGGCGACTCGGCTGGCCGCGCCGGCAGTGGCCGCCCACAGCTCGGCGTCGGTGTAGCCGTAGGCGGCAGTGGCCACGTGCCGGCTCTCGTAGACCGCGAGCGGTGCATTGAGCGCGATCCGCTCGGCCAGGTCTCGGGCGCCGCGCAGCGCATCGCCCTGCTCGGTCAAGCGGTTCACCAGGCCCAGGTGATACGCCCGCTCGGCGCCGATGGGGTCGCCAGTGAGGATCATCTCCAGCGCCACTTTGCTGCCTAGCGCTCGCGGCAACCGGAACAGGCCACCACCCGAGGCCACCAGCGACCGCTTGACTTCCGGGAGGGCAAAGATGGCAGTGCGCGAGGCCACGACGAGGTCGCACGCCAACGCCATCTCCAGGCCACCGGCAAGGGCCGGCCCGTCGACCGCGGCGATGAGCGGTTTGGTCCGGCTGCGTTGCACCAGGCCGCCGAACCCGCCGCGTTCCGTGACGATGCCATCGCTGTGGCCGGCCACGATGGCTTCAAGGTCGGCGCCGGCGCAGAACACGGGCCCTTCGCCGGCGAGGATGCCGACGCGCAGGTCGTCGCTCGCCTCCAGACGGTCGATGGCCACCTCAATGCCCCGGGCCACCGCGGCATCGACGGCGTTGCGCTGCTCGGGGCGGCGGATGGTCACGATCGCGATCGCGCCCCGAACCTCGAAATCGATCATCGAAGCCACCCTACGACGGGCGTTGACGGGCGCTTGTCATACCCGCTGGAGGCTTCGCCAGGCATGTGGATCGCTCCCGGGCGGCCTGGCATCGAATTGTGTTCAAAAGTGGTTGATTTTCCACCCCAAATCGAACACAAATCATCAGGCGGGAGCCCAGCTCCCGCAGACTGGCCGCGCCGGGCTCAGCTCTGGTCGGACGTCTCCGACGATGCCGGGTCAGCGGGGGCCCCGGAGGTGCGTTCGGGAGGGGGGGCCGCGGGAACGGGTTCTGCCGCCGGAGCCGGACCTGGTTCGGCCGGCGCAGTTGGAGCGGGCGCGGCTGGCGCGGTGGGGGCGGGAGCGGCTGGAGCGGCTGGCGCAGTCGGAACAGGTGGAACAGCCGGTTCGGCCGCCGGCGCGGGAAGGCCTTCCTCGGCGGGAGCGGCCGGAGCGGCCGGAGGCACGGGAGCACTCGGCACGGCGGGGGGCGCCGGCGGGGGAGCGGGGGCGGCCGGCGCCACAGGATCAGCCGGCGCCACAGGATCAGCCGAATGGCTGGCGGGTGCCGTCGCGGCCGCAGCGGTGGCGCCAGCCGTGGGAGCCGGTGCCGGCGGCCGGGGCGGGGCCGGCGGCCGGTTGCGCACCGGGCCGGGCGGGGGCGGGATGCTGATGCCGAGCATGGCGGCCAGCGCCGGCACCCGCCCCGATTGCTGGTGGGCGGCGCGCAGGAGGTCGGGTCCTGGTTCGGGCGGGAGGCCAACGGGCTTCACGGCCCGGCGGACCGGGGAGGCGGCCACCGCGTCGAGGAGGGCGAGCCACCGTTCGGGTGGCGTGTCGGGCGCCATGGCCGCCTGGGCCGCCTCGGCCACCCGGGTGGTCAACTCCGACGACAGGCGACTGCCGGCATCGGGCGGCCGGCCGGCGAGTCGGAGGGCGCGGACCACCCGGCCCTCGTCGAGATGCCGGCCGATCTCGTCGGCCCATGCGCCCCGCGTGGCGGTCAGCCGGCGGTCCAGGCCCTCCCGGAGCGACGCGGCCAGGGATCGGCCCTCGTCGTCGCGTGCCTGGTCGGCGCCGGCCACCACCGAACGCAGGTCGCGGATGGAGATCTCGTCGACCACCGAGACGGCGGCCTCGGCGCGATCGCGCCAGTCGGCGGACTTGAGGCGGGGTAGCAGTGTCTCAGCCAGGGCCAACAGGCTCTCGCTGTTCGGTGCCGGCCTCCCTTCCGCTTGTGCCTTTTCTCGCTCCAGGTGGAGAGCGGTGCGCACGGCAGGGATGCCACCGCGCAGGACATGCTCGGCCACCGCCTGCTCCTCGGGGGCGAGCGAGGCCATCACCTCGTCGCGGCGGCCGTGTCCGGGGTTCAGCCGGCGGGCCTTGGCCCGGCCGCCAGCATCGGCGGAGTCGCCGCGGTGGCGCCCTCCGGCCGGGGCGCCACCGGTACGGCGGGCAGCACCACCCGGTCGATCGCCAGTGGCACGAGCGCCGCCATCCCGACCGTCGCGATCCCGACCGGCACCGGCGTCACCAGCACCGCTCTCCCTGTCGCCTGCGCTGCGGCCGCCTCCGCTCCGCTCGCTCGCCGGGCGCCGCCCGGCGCCGTGCCCGCTGTCAGGTCGGCCACCGTCACTGCGACCGGTGCGGCGGGCGCCGTCCCCGGTGGGCCGCCCGACCAGTCGGCCGTCCTGGTCGCGTCGCTCGGGACGCAGTCCATCGCCGGTTCGACCGTCACCACCGCGCCTCTCGCCGCCACGGCCGTCGCCATCCGTTCGGGGGCGCCGCTCCGGCCGGCGGGCGCCGCGGCCCACCAGCTGGGTGGTGACACCGGGCTCGGCGCCGCCAGGCGGACCCAGGATCTCCAGGCGTTCGGGCTCGGCGCGCTTCTTGTCCTTGGGTGCGATGACGTTGATGACGGTGATCCCGTCGATCTCGAACTCGGCGTCGGCTCGCACCACGTCGCCGGCCTTGGCCCCCTCGTAGAGGAGGTCGCCGTCCACCATCCCCTTGGGTTGGCGGGCGCCCGCGGCGCGCCAGTGCCACGCCCCGTCCGGGCGCGCGCTCGTCAGCTCGATGTCGATCCTGCGGGCCACGGGTGCCAACCTACAACAGGGGCCACGGGGCCACCGAAGTGGTTCTGGTGGCACCGATAGCCTGCCGGAGATGACCGCCCCTCCTGTCCTGCTGGTGCACGGGTTCGCGTCGTCGTTCGAACGGAACTGGCGCGAGCCCGGATGGGTGGACCTGCTCAGCGAGGCGGGCCGGACGGTGATCCCGTTGGACCTCCCGGGGCACGGCACGGCCGACAAGCCGCACGACCCGGCGGCGTACGCCCACCTGGAACGCCACGTCGCCGCCGCACTCCCAGACGAGCCGGTCGATGCCGTCGGCTTCTCCATGGGCGCCGGCCTCCTGCTCGCGGTGGCTGCCAACGAGCCCGAACGCTTCGCCCACGTGGTCGTTGGCGGGGTGGGCGCCAACCTCTTCGCCAGCCATGACACCGAGGTGGCGGCTCGGGCCATCGAGACTGGGGAGGCCCCCGACAACGCCCCAGCGGCCGCCCAGGCGTTCGCCCGCTTCGCCAACGGCCCAGGTGTCGACCGCCAGGCGCTGGCCGCCTGCATGCGTCGTCCCATCGGCCAACTGACGCCCGAGCGCCTCCACACCGTGACCTGCCCAGTCCTGGTGGTGCTGGGGGAGCGGGACTTCGCCGGGCCGGCCGCACCTCTCGTCGAGGCTCTCCCCGACGCCCAGCTGGTATCGCTAGCCGGAACGGACCACTTCGGCACGCCGAAGGACTTCCGGTTCATCGATGCCGCGCTGCGGTTCCTCGGCGCCGAGGTGGGCTGAAGGCTCGGCCCCGGAAGTCGCGGCCGGCCGGCGCGGCCACCCGGCGCGGCCACTGTGCCGGACCACCCTGCCGGCCCACCCCGCGTCGCCGTCCCGGGCGCTATCCCGCGACGTCGCCGAGGGGCTGATCCAGCTGCATGCGGTGATACTCGGCGCCCGTTTCCTCCCAGTTCTCGAACTCGAGCACCCCGAGCTCGCCGAACTTCTGGCGCAACCACCCGTCGCCGGCGTCGAGCAGTCCTAACTTCTTCAGGTTGGGAACGATCTTGGAGAACAGCACCCGGCGGAACTCGAGCTGCAACGGGTTGTGCAGCATGATCTCCGTGCACTCCCTGACCGGCATGCCGAGCGCCTCCCAGACCTCCTGGCTGAGGAAGCGGTCCCGCATCCGGACCGCTGCCTCGTAGCAGAACTCCTGGCGCTCGCGGATCTCGGGGCCGGTCAGGTCGGCGTACGCCTCCTTCAACGACAGCACGCCGAAGGCCACGTGGCGGGCCTCGTCGGCCATCACATAGCGGGTGATCTGCTTGAGGAGCGGATCAGGCGACATCTGGTACTGGAACCCGAATGCGGCCAGGGCCAGGCCCTCCACCATGATCTGCATGCCCAGATAGGTGAAGTCCCACCGGGGCTCGCGGACGACGTCGTCGAGCAGATCGCGCAGGTGGACGTTCACCGGGAACTCCCACTCCAGCTTCTCCCGCAGGTACTTGGCGTACACCTCGACGTGGCGGGCCTCGTCCATCACCTGGGTCGCCGCGTAGTACTTGGCATCGATCCACGGCACCGACTCCACGATCTTGGCAGTGCAGATCAGCGCACCCTGCTCGCCGTGCAAGAACTGGCTGAGCGTCCAGGCGATGCTGGCGTGGCCAAGGTGCGCCCGCTCGTCGTCGTTGAGCTTGGCGAAGGGGCCCTCGTCGCTGCGGCCCAAGGAGTTCAACGGGTTGGTCGGGTCGCGCGCCATGTCGATCTGGCCGTCCAGCGCCCAGTCGATGTCGGTCTCGGCGTTCCACTGGGAGGTCTTGGCCTTCTCGTAGAGCGTCTGCAGCTGGGCCCGCTGACCTTTCTCGTAATCCCAGGTGAACTGGGCGTCGAACGTGTTCGACACCGCCCGGATCATCTCCCGCTGCTCTTCCGAGCTGACGGTGCGAGCCAGCTCGTCGAGCGAGCCGGAACGGACGTCCACATCGGTCACAGAAAACCCCCTTGGTCTGCCTCCAGTGTCGTCTCGCGGCGGACGCCCGTCAACGCCGGCTCGTCCCTGCCCCTTGCTAGGGTCGCTTGTCATGGCACGAGGATCACGTTCGACGGTGCGCTGGAAGCACGACCGCATTCGGCGCAAGAAGGCCAGGGACACTCGGGTCCGCACCGCCAAGGCCGAAGCTCGGAAGTCGGCGTGATCGACCAGGAGGGATCGAATGGACGCCAAGGTCCTGCTCTGCGACTTCGCTGAGGTCAGCGGCGGCAAGCTGTTCATCACGGGCGCCGGGATCTCGCTCATCGCCAGCAGCTCGCAGGTCTCGCCATACCGAGTCAACATCTGCCTCTCCGTGCTGGTCAGCATCCCCTGGAACGAGACCGACGAGCAGCACCGCCTCACCATCGAGCTCATCTCGGAGGCCAGCGGCAGCGCGCAGCGTGTCATCCTCTCCGAGCAGCTGCCCGAGGGGTCCGACGCCGCCGACCAAGGCCTGATCGTGGCCGTCTTCAGCGCGGCGCGGTCCCCGATCATGGTGCCCGGCGACGAGTCGAGCATGCCCATGGCCGTCCCGCTGTTCGGGCTGCCGTTGCCCGAGCACGGCCCCTACTTCTTCAGCGTCCGCATCGACGGGCGGGAGATGGACCGGGCGTCGTTCCGCCTGGTGCCGATCCAGGAGGCCGAGGCCGCCCAAGGCTGACCCGGGCGACGGACCCCGGGAGCGCTCGACGTCCGCCGCTGATCGATTGTGTTCACTTTGGTACCTCCTCGTGACACAAATCGCACACACTCCCGGGCTGAACCGCTAGATTCGTCACTGTGACAGAAACAGGGAAGGGGGAGGAGGGCGGCCAGGAGCAGCGGTGCGCATGGTGTGGCCGGCGATTCGAGCCCGCAGGCGGCCCAGGCCGGCCCCGGCGGTACTGCAAGCGGTCCTGCCGGCAACGAGACTTCGAGGCCCGCCGGCGGGTACGGCTCGACGGGTTGGCCGACGACGAGCTGGTCGTGACCCGCCAGGCGCTCAGTCGGCTCGACGACCTGGTCTACATGCTGGCTTGCGCCGTGGAAGACGTCGAGCGCGACCTCGCCGGCGACGACGTGGCCCGCAACCTGGCCTGGCTGCTCGACGCCGCCCGACCACTGGCTGCGGCGGGCAAGGACGGCTCAGTGCTCCACGTCGACGGCCGGTGAAGGGCACCGCTCCCGGCCCTCCGTTAATTGCAGATAACTGTGATTATCCGGACTTGATCTACCCGGGCACCGGGCGATCTCCGACCACTAACCTCACTCGCCGTGGGTCGCTTCCTCCACCACCTGCGCGGCATCGGCCGGCGCGAGGACGTCTACCTGGTGGATGTCACAGAGCACTGGAACGATGGCATCCACGCCTATTGGGCGTTCACCGAGGCCAGTTGGTACGAATGGGCGGCCGGCGGGGCGGGATCACCGCCGGCCTCGTTGCGCCGGGCCAGCCCTGACGACGCAGTGGGGGCCGACCCCACGGCCGACGAGCGGGTGCAGTACCTGATCGGCGGGGCGCTCGCCGACGGCGAGTTCGTGGGCCGGGGCCAGGCCGACCTCGAGCAATGGTTGGCTGGGCGGGTGCCCCTCGGCGTCCTCACCACCGTCGAGAACACCAGCCCCTTCCGGCCCGACTGATGCGCCGTGCCCGGCGGGCGCCCAACCCGCCGGCTGGTCGAGGTGGGCCCCGCCCCCGCCAATCGTTCGCGCGCTTGCCCAGGAACGTTCGTGGGCAAACGCGCGAACGTTGCCGGCGCCAACGCGCTCGCCGGTGTCAGCGACCGGCGCCGGTCGGCAGGGGCGCCGACGGGACCTTGACCGGTTGTACGGTCCCGTCCACGCCGGCGGCCCGGAACCACCCGCCGACGGCCCGACGCCACAACGGGCTCAGCGTCCACACCGCTACCGACCGGTCGCAGCCGTCGAACCATTCGAGGCGGGCGCACGAGAACGGGGCAAGCTGGTTGGGGCGGTGGTAGGTGTAGGTGGCGCGAGCGACGGCGTCCCTGCCTACTCGCGCGGTCGGCCGACCGGGGTGGCGAAGGGTGATCTCGCTCGGCGTGGATTCGAGGACGGGCAGCTCCCGGCGGGCCCGACGCACGGCCCGAGCACCGCTGGCCACGGCCAGCAGGCCGCCGATCACCGCCGCAGCCGACAGCACCCCCCCAATGGCCAGCGTGGCGGCACCCGATCCCCCCGTGTGGCCGGTCCCGGTGGCGATAGCCACCGCGCCGGCGATGCCGAGCGCCATCAGCGGGACGCCCAGCAGCGCCACGAACCCGGCCGTGGCGTAGGCAACCGGAGCGGCGAGGGCCAGGCGGACGTGTTCGCCGTCGCGCACGATCACGCCGAGGCGCTCACGGCCCGGCGACGGGACCGATGAAGCCCGGCGGTGGCACCCAGGCCCGCACGGCGGCGTGGGGGGCGTTGAGCGGGTTCGGGGTCACCCCGGCCTCGGGCGCCGGCGCTACCGCGACGCCGATAGCGGGCGGGGTGACCCCGGCGGCCACGTTGGCCCGCGACGCCGTCTTCCCGCTGGCTGCGGGATCCAGTCGACCCATGCGGTTCTGCCACTGCCTGCTCCACGTGGTCGGGTCGTTGGCATCGGGGCTCTGCTTGCTGGTGGCCAGGTACTTGTTGAAGTTGCGTAGCTGGTTCGGCCTGAGCTCCTCGGTCCAGTGGGCCCCGTGCAGCACCCCGCCGGTGACCGCACCGATGCCCCCCGACTCCAGGTCGTCGATGGGGTGGAAGCCCTGCCCGGTGGCGTACTCGTCGAGGGCGGTGGACCCGCTGGCGCCCACCCCGCCGTAGGCGGCGCCCAACCCGACACGGGAGGCCAGGCTCATCGGCGCCGGGATGACCGGGGCGAACGCCCCGACAGCCCCACCGACCGCGGTGTTCATGACCACCTCGCCCCAGTCGACGTGGCCGGTGCGGACGTAGCTGCTGACCGCGGTGGTGGCCCCGCTGAGGCCGCCGCCGATCAGCACGGGCGCAGCGAACGAGGCCAGGGCCACATCGCCCACGCCGCATGTGAGGACCCCCACCCCGACGATCACCACTACGGCGGCCGCGGTGACCAGGAGCTCCTTCATGTGCCCCTGGCGCCAGGCCTGCATCTGGGCGGCGGCCTCGTCGGCGGTGACCGGCTTCAGGCCGAGGGGGTCGAACCACTGCAGCGGCGAGTTGTGGGCGTAGAGGTAGCCGGCCGTCGGGCTCCCCGGCCAGCCCAGGTCACCGGGCAGCGGGTCGCGGCTCAAGAAGGCGTGGGTCGACGGGTCGTAGACCCGATGACGCATCCACACCAGGTCGTCGGCCTGGAGCTCCCCCAGGAACCCCAGCCCGGCCCCCTCGGGCCGCCCAGGGGAAGCCGGACCGCCCCACACGGTTGGACCGCCGACGCTGCCCTGCCAGTCGGCGCGCAGCCATCTGACATCACCCGCCGGCCCAGCGGCCAGGGGCATGCCGGGCAGGCCGACGACCTGGGTTTCGCCGATCCCCGACAGGGCGGGCCCGAGCGGGCCGTCGCACCAGGCCACCGCCTGGGCGCCGATGGCACGGGGCAGGCCGAGCGGGTCGTAGTCCACCGCCAGCGACGCCGATCCGGGGCCGTCGACCGCCACCAGGCGGTCCCCGTCGTCCCAGCGGTAGCGCACCGTGGATGCGTCGTCGTCGCCGTCGCGCTCGGCGATACGGCGGCCGCGGGCGTCGTGGTCGATGATCCGGGTGCCGGTATCGCTGTGCACCGCGACCAGCTGGTCGGCGGCGTCGTAGCGGAAGCGGCGATGCCCGTCCGGACCGCGCTCGTCGGTCAGCCGCCCGCGCTCGTCGTACGCCCACGTCCAAGTGCCATCCGGACCGTCGGCAACGACGAGCTGCCCGGCGGCGTCGTATGCGTAGCGCTGCTCGCCGTCGCCCACGACCGAGATAAGCCGGCCGTGGTTGTCGTAGTCCATGTCGACGTGGGTGACGGTGGCGCCGGTGCGTTCTTCGTAGCGGACGACCGCCCCGGCCGCGTTGCGGGCCCACAGCCGGGCGAAGCCGTCGGCGGTGACAGCGGTGACCCGCCCGTCGCCGTCGCGCTCGATGCGCAGCGGCGCCAGTCCCTCGGTGGCCAGGGCCACGGGACGGTCGTCGGCGTCGACGGTCGTCACCGTGCGCCGTCCGTCCTGGGTGGTGACGATCGTACGGGCGTCGTCGTCGTAGGACCAGGTGGTCAGCGCGCCGGCCCGGTCGACCTCGGTGATCCGGCCGAGACCGTCGAAATCCAACTGGAGTGCCTGACCGGCCATGTTGCGAAGCCCGACCCGGCGACCCGATGTGTCCCGTTCCACCGCCAACATCAGCCGCCCGTCGACCGTCACCGCTTCGATGTCGTCGGCCGCGCTCCAGCGGTAGGTGCGGCGGGCCCCGTCCGGGGTGGTCTGCTCCACCACCCGCCCGGCGGCGTCCAGCGTCATGGCGCTGCGCCGGCCCAGCGGGTCGACCGTGGCGGTGGGGCGGCCGCACGCGTCCCGCTCGGTGACCCAGCGCCCGCCGTCGGGCCCGGTCACCGCCGTGACCACGCCGCGCTCGTCGTGGTCGAAGCGGGTGACGGCGCCCAGCCGGTCGGTCACCGCGGTGAGCAGGCCTCGCTGGTCGTAGGTGTAGCCGGTGTGGGCGTCACCGCTGCGCTCCTCGACCAGGCGGCCGATGGCGTCGAAGCGGTACTCGGTGCGGATCCCGCCGTCGTGACGGGCGGCCAGGCGCCCGTCGCTCCCCCACTCCTGGCGCACCATCGAGCCGCCGGCGCTGGTGGCCTCCGTGACGTTCCCGTCGGCGTCGTAGCCGACCCGGATCGAGCCGGTGGGCCCGTCGGTCCGCACCGGGCGCCCGGCCCGGTCGTAGTGCCACTGCCACATGGTCCCGTCCGGTCGCGACAGCGTCTCCAGGCGACCCGCCGGTGTGTAGGTGCAGCGGCTGACGGCCCGGCCGTCGACGCGCGCTTCCACGGGGCGGCCGGACTCGTCGCGGACGATCTGGCAGGACGAGTCCTGCTCGGCGCACACGCCGCCGAGGAAGCGCCCGGCCGGATCCCATGTCAGCGCCAGGCTGGGTCCGCCCGGCGTGGTGACGGCCGTCTGGCGGCCCATGGCGTCGAAGGTGGACTCGGCGCGCCGACCGAGCGGGTCGCCGAAGCCGGAGGACCATCCCTGCTCGGACCAGCCGACGGGCCAGACGGCGCCGGTCGGGTCGGTGACGCCGCGGAGCCGGCCGACGTCGTCGAAGTCGTAGGCCCACTGGCCGCCGCCCGGTGTGTGCATGGCCGTCGCCCGCCCGAGCCCGTCCCACTCCACGGTGGTCTCCGCCCCGGAGGGATCGGTCACCGAGACCAGCTGGCCGTGCGGGCCGTAGCGGGCCTGCACGGTGGCGCCCAGGAAGTCCCGACTGGCCACCACCCGCCCGGCCGGGCTGCGGGTCAGCTCCCAGCGATCACCCGCATGGCTGATGCGGGCCAGCAACCGGCCGGCGCCGTCGACCTCGCGTGCCTCCCGGGCGCCCGACGCCGACACCTGCTCGATGACGCTGCCGTCGGGTGCGTGACGGAAGCGGGTCACCGCGCCCTCGCCGTCGGTGGTGGCCACGGCCAGGCCATCGGCATCGCGTCCGAAGCCGACCCGGACGCCGTCGCTGTCGGTGGCGGCCGTGATCATGCCGTCGACCAGCTCGAAGCGAGTCTCGGCGCCCAGCGGCTCACGGATCAGCGTCGGGAGGGCGCCGTCGCCGTCGTAGCGGTACTCGGTCCACCGGCCGCTCGGATCGGTCACCCGCACCAGTCGGCCGGCCGCGTCGAAGGTGCGCTCGATCACCCCGCCGGCCGGGTCCACCTCGACGACACAGTTGCCGGTCTGGTCAAAGGTGCGGCGGGTAGTGCCACCGTCGAAGCCCGAGATCTCGACCGGGTTCCCGTGCTCGTCGAAGCGCCGCGTCGAGCGGGTCCCGTCGGCCAGCTGCATCTCGACCAGGCGGCCGGCGTGATCGTGGCGGAACAGGGTCGTCGGGCCGCCGTCGTCGTCGCCCACCACCAGGGTCGAGGGCGCCAGGTAGCGATACCGGGTCAGCCGGCCGAACGGCGATTCCTGGCTGAGCACCCGTCCGTCGTCGTCGTAGGTGTTGCGCACCAGCCGGACGCCGTCGGCGTCGTGCAGCTCGAGGATGCGTCCACCGCGATCGACGGCGAGCCGCTGCTCCCCCGCCGGCCGGTCCACCCCGACGAGGTCGTCACCGTCGTAGCGGTACGACACGCGGCGGCCGTCGCTGGATGTGACCTGCACGATCTGCGAGCCGTCCCAGTCGATGCGCAGGTGGCGACCCCCCTCGTGGGCCAGGCCGACCAGGCGGCCGTCGTCGTCGTGGCTGACGGCCGTCGTCGCGCCGAAGGGGTCGTCGATGCGCCACAGGCGCCCACCGGCGTCGAAGTGCC
The DNA here is from genome assembly GCA_965276635.1 of Acidimicrobiales bacterium. Lineage (GTDB taxonomy): Bacteria > Actinomycetota > Acidimicrobiia > Acidimicrobiales > Palsa-688 > CBDIBC01. Next base: position 714,465 of record CBDIBC010000004.1, read on the forward strand.
AGTGCATTCCGGGGAACCGCCCGCCCCAACGCCAGCGCAGCACGAACCCGTCGCCAGCGGTGTCCAGCTCGGCCTCCATGGCCGGGTGGCGCAGGAACCCGTCGCCGGCGCGGACGAACGGCGCCGTCTGCCCGTCGGGACCGGCGTAGATGACCTGGTCGGCGCCGATCTCCAAACGGGTGGACGCCCAGCTGTACCACCCGCGGCCGATGCCCTCGTGGCGCACGAAGCGGGAGCTGTGGGTCCGGGTCCACTGCAGCGTCCGGAGGCGATCGGGCATGACCAGATCGGCTTCGATCTCCAAGAAGTGCCCGGTGGCGGTGCTGACCGGGTCGTCGCTCCAGCCCGAGTACATGGTGGCGCCCTGGTAGACGGGCTCGTCGGCGGTGATGGCTCCTGGTGCGGTGGCGGAGATGCCGGCGTCGTGCAGGGCGTTGGCGATGGCCGGGTTCGACAGCTGTGTCGCCCCGGCGGCCACGAACGCCTGACGGATGCCGTCGATCCACCGCTCGTCGGTCTGGTTGTCGGTGACCAACTGGCGGACCTGGCCGACGGCGGCGCCGTCGCCTCCTACCCGGAAGCGACTGTCACACGGCGCCTGCAGGAACGCCTCGATCGTCGAGGTGGCCTGCGACAGGCCGGTGGCCAGCCGTCCGGTGGCGTTGCCGGCGTCGGTGACGAAGGTCTCCAGGTTGGCCGGGACGGCCGAGCTCGTTCCGCTCATCCGTCGAATTGTACGCGCGTGGTCCCAACCGCGTAGATGGTCACCCGGTCCACCTCGCCGCTCGGGTGGAACGCCAGGCCGAGGGCAGACGGGTACCAGTGTTGGCCGTATCGCCGCTCCATGTCGGCGTCGAGCACGTCGGCGGCGGCTTCGCTGCCGATCAACCGCCGGCATGCGGCTCGGGTGATGTCGAGCCCTCGCTGGCGATCGTCCCGCACTCCGGCGGTGGACAGGTGGACGGCGAGGCGGGGCCGCTCATCCGCCGGGGGGCCAGCCCGGGTGGCGGCGGCCTGCACCAGATCGCCCGCCCACACCGACGCGTGCAGGCCGGTGGCGGCCACTGCTGCCAGCACCGCGCCGCCGCCGAGCCCGCAACGGGCCGCCGCCCGGCTCAGCGCGCCGTGCCCGGCACCGGGGCGGGGGCGGGCGTAGGTGCGCAGCTCGACGGCTCCCTTCTCCCCCACCCGAACGGCGGCCAGGCGAGCATCGGCGAGCCCGTCGGCGACGACCGCCTGCGCCGCGGGCGCGTGCTCGGGCCACCGGCGACAGAGCGCGGCCGCGTCCGCCCCGCCCGGGACAGTGAGGCTGGCGTAGAGCTTGACGACGCCGGGCCCGACGCCCAGCCACAGGCCGAACGCGGTGGCCGGGGGCACGCCATCGGGGTCGTCGAAGACGGCGGTCACCAATCGGTCGAGGGGCTCCGGCGCCGGGCGCGCCAGCCGGGCGGCGGCCTGGCGGGCCACGGTGGCGACGGCGGCCAGCGACTCGGCGAACCCGGCGGCGGTGTGGCGGTAGTCCACCGTGGCCCGTAGCACCGGCACGCCGCCGGCCCGGCAGGTGACGTTGTGCTCCACCGGCGGGCCCCCGCCGGTGAGGGGACTCGGGCCGCTCGGCGGCCACGGCACCCCGCCAGGGAGCCGGGCCGCCGGTCCCGCGTCTCGTGGCCCCATGGCGCCCACGGTATGATCGCCACCGTCCCTTCGCCTGCGGAAGAGAAGGCACCATGACGACATCGCCGGAACAGGTGAGCTTTCCCTTTGCCCAGGCCCTGCCGGCGGCGGCGGCGCTCTGGAAGCTGGCCCAGTCGATCATCAACGACGTGGAGCCCGCCCGCCAGAAGGCGGCGGCCACGGCTGAGACGCAGTTCAGCGGGACCTACGCCGACCAGTTCGCCCAGCGCATGAAGACGTCGGCGACCAACGCCGGGAACACCGCCCAGGATCTCGAGCAGCTGGCCAGGAACATCGCCCAGGCCTGGAGCGACGCCAGCCACCAACAGCAGGTCTACAACTACTTCGCCATGGTGAAAGACAAGCGCGACCACCAGAGCACGCTCTCCAAGGTCGGCGACTGGATCAGCGGCGACCATGAGAATTACGGCTCCCAGCCGCCACCGCCCGCCGTGCCCCAACCTCCGGACTTCTCGCCCACCACCGTTCCCCTGGCCACCGTGCCCGGAGAGTCCATCTGCGCTTGACCGCTCTTCTGGGAGCGCGGCGATCTTGAAGCTCTCGTCCGTCTCGCATTCCGTGGTGACGTCGTAACCAAAGGTGAGAAATAGCCCGATTGGACCATGGCCGTCCTCTCACACTTCGTTTAGGTTGCGACACAGGTCGCCGGTTGGGCGGCTTCGGCGAGGTCACAACCCACCGCCGGGGGCACCGTGACCAGCTACATCTCCACCGCCGGAGGGCTGCGGGGGCGCCGGCAGGGCGATCTGGACGAGGCCGACCTGGCCGTCGGAGACGAGGAAGCCGCGCCCGAGCGGGAGGGTGACGTGGAGACGGGTGGGCAGCTTGGCGCCGAGCAGGTCGCCGTCGTAGTCGAGGTTCGGGGCCAGCAGGATCCCGGCCTTGGATCGGCGGACGGTCTGGGTCCAGTGGCCGTAGAGGCCTCGGAGGATGTCGGGCCGCCCGGCGATGACGACGTGGAGGTCGGGGCGGCTGGCGCGCAGCGCCTGCTCCAGTCGGCCCATCGGATCGTCGACCGTCTCGGCGTCGTCGACGACGAGCAACGTCGGCCCGTTGGCCATCAGGGCGGCATCGACGACCCCGGCCACGTCGTCGGCGGTGGTCGCCACCCGGTCGAACACCGGTTGGCCGCGCAGCGCCGAGCGCCGGGTGGCGACGCCAAGGATGGTGGCGCCCGGATCGGCCCGCCGCACCGCGGCGGCCACCGCCAGGAGCGCCGTGCTGCGGCCCGATCGCGACGGCCCGACCACCGTGCCGTGCTCGTGCTCGTAGAGCACCAGGTGCGCCGGCGCGAGGTTCGCCTCGTCCAGGCCGACGGTCAGGCGCCACTCCTCATCGGTCAGCGTGGTGGTATCCGGTATCTGCGCGGCGTCGACCACCTCGGGCAGGATGTCGACGCCGCGAGGTGGCTGGACGCTGCCCGGTGACCGCTTGGCGATCGCCGCCACCGCCGCGCCTAGGCCTACGGCAGGCCGGGCTACCTGGACGACCATGCCGCGGTCGACGAGGATCCCGCGACCGGCGACGAACGTCGGTACCTCTCGTCGCGAGATAGAGAAGGTGGCGTACTCGGCCGCGTCGGCCAGGCGCATGATGAGCTTTTGTGGAGTAGCGGCGGCCACCGCGCCCGGCACGCCGCCGGCCCGGGCGACCGATACCGCCATGTGGATGCCGACATCCGGGCCATCGTTGTACAGACGGAGCATCTGCTCCATGACCCCGAGCCCGTACACGTCTTCGTACTCGGCCCGGAAGGCCTCGATGTTGTCGATCAGGACCAGGATCCGGGCCTCGGCCGCCTGCTCGGCCACGCTCAGCTGGCGCCGCCGGTCGAGCTCGGCTCTGAGCTGGCGCAAAAGGCGGATGTGGCGCTCGCGGTCGGTGGCGAGCAGGACCCCCCCACAATGTGGGAGCCCGGCCAGGGGGGCCAGCCCCCCGGAACCGAAGTCGAGCCCGTAGAGGTGCCCGTCGTCGGGGCTGCGAGTGGACGCGAAGGCCAGGCCGATCGACGTCAGGGTCGTGGTGGTGCCGGAGCCGACGACGCCGTAGACGAGCAGGTTCCCGCCGGCGAGCGACCACCCGGCCGGGTAGCGGGTCTGGGCGTCGGGGTCGTCGGCCAGGGCGAACCACAGCGCGGCCGGATCCGGCGCGAGCCGGGGGCCACCGACTTCGTCCGCGAGCCGGGACAGGTCGAGATCGGCGGGCAACGGTTCGGGCCACGGCCGGCGCGGCGGCGGTCCCCCATCGGCGGCCGCCGCCTCTCGGATGGCGTGGACCAGTCGCACCAGGTCATTGGCGCCCGCCGGCTGCCCGGCGCCCGACGCCGGGCGGGGGTCGCCCGGGCACGGCTCGGGGCCGAACACGAACGGGCCCACCGCCACCGCGGGCGCGTCGCCGCCGGCGCTGGTCCCCGACGACAGGGCGGTCTGGATCGGCACCACCTCCGTCGTCCCCACCCGGAACAGGCCCCGCCCCTTCTGGCGGATGGCCGCGCCAGCGGCGATGCCGACGACGTCGACGGAGTCCTGGTCGTCCTCCACCTGCAGCGAGATCCGTAGGCGGGTGTTGGTCCGGATGTCGGAGTTCACCGCGGTGGACGGCTTCTGGGTGGCAAGCAGGAGGTGCACCCCGAGTGAGCGGCCGCGCGCGGTCAGGTCGGTGAGGGCACCGATCTCCTCGGCCAGCTCGGAAGCCATCGCCGCGAACTCGTCGATGATCACGACCAGTCTCGGCACCGGCGGCAGATCGCCGCCCCCGGTGGACCGCTGGGAGCGGTAGTCCGCCAGGTCCTTCGCCCCGGCCCGGTCGAACAGCCGCTCCCGGTGCAACAGCTCGGCTCGCAGGCAGCGCAGCGCCCGGCGGGCCAGGCTGACATCGAGGTCGCTGGCCATGCCAACGGTGTGAGGCAGGTCGGCGAACTCCACGAACGTCGACCCGCCTTTGAAGTCGAACAGGCCGAAGGTCAGCTCGCTCGGCGGGTAGGTGGCGGCGAAGCCGGCCACGAGGGTCTTGAGCAGCTCGCTCTTGCCCGACCCGGTGGTGCCACCGATGAGGCCGTGAGGGCCGTGGCGGTCGAAGTCCAGGACGAAGTCGCCGATCTCGCTGGCCCCGATCGGCGCGCGCAGGTGGAACCCGGTCCGGGCCGCCTCCCAGCGCGCCCGGATCGCCTCCGCATCCACGGCGCGGAGATCGAGCAGGGTGGGCAGCGCCACCAGGTCGGGCAGCGACGCACCGGCGATGCGCAGCTCCGGGTCCTCGAAGCGCGCCAGGGTGACCGCACAGGCGCGGGCACGCTGGGTGTCCACGCCGGCGGCCAGCACGGCAAGGGGCTCGCCGCCCTTGCGGGGCTCGCTGAGCGTGGCGCCCCCCCACTCGTCGACGGTCAGCACCGTGGTGCACACCGCGGGCAGGCGGTCCGGGCTGGAGGCCAGGACGATCCCGGCCGCCGGACCGGCATCACCGCGCAGCGCGGCGCGGGCGGGACTGTTGCGGCCGGAGAGGAGCTCGTCGCCGTCGACCACGTACAGGCGGACGGGACCGGTCGGGCGGTGCGGGTCGGCGGTCCGCTTCGGGGAGTCGGCCAGGAGGCCATCGTAGAGGGGCACGGCCTGCGCCGGCCCCTCGGCGAGCATGCGCCGCTCGGTCGGGCTGGGCCGCGTGTCCTTGGTGTGGGGCAGCCATTTCGCCCACTGCCATGCCGGCCCCAGCCCCGCGCTCACGGTGACGGCGATCTGCAGGTCCGCCGGACCGTGGTGGACGGCGGCCTGGCAGAGCAGGGCGCGAGCCAGAGCCAGGCTGGCGTCGCGGTCGCCCACGATCCCCGCCACCCCACCGCCCGACAGATCGACGGCGACCGGGGCGCTCCCCACCTTCCGGGCCGCGCTGACCCGCTCGCGCACCGCCTCGGGCGGGGTGTCGTGGGCGGGGGCCATCGGCGGGTCCCACACCACGTCGCCAATGCCCGCGGACAGCGCCAGGAAGTCGTCGTCGTCGGGCCGCCGCTGCCACAGCGACACGCTCGGTGCCTCCGCCCGCCGGAGGACCTCGGCCAGGTCCGGCAGCACGGCCCGACGACGCTCCCCCGCCGCCGCCCGGGCCCGGCGCAGATCGTCGTCGAAGGCGGCCAGCTCGGTCTCGTACTGGCGGGTGTCACGGCGCAGGGCCTTGCCCGACCGTCGCTTCGACTCCCACCAGTTGCCCACGAGCATCACGGGCGACAGCAGGACGAACAGGGCGTAGAGGGCGTTGCCCAACGCCACCACCATGACGACGCCCATGAGGATCGGCGCCACCAGTGCAGCCAGGCTGAAGGGCGCGGCGTTGGCCTTGGCCGGCTGGCGGGGTGCGGCCAGCTCACCCGGAGCGGGCGGCAGGGCAAAGCGGGGTGGGCGGTTCAGGTTGATGGTGCCGGCGGCCGTCACATCGCGGAAGCGGTCGGTGCCCGCCGGCTGGTCCCCGACGACCGGTGGACGCACCACGAACGCCACCGACCCGACCTCCACGACCGCAGTGGCGCGTAAGGAGACCGGGCCGGTCACCGCCACGCCGTCCAGGTAGACGGCCGCAGCGGCATTGACAGGATCGATGCTGACCGCGCCGTCCTCAGCGACCTGCAGGCCGCAGTGCTCCCGCGAGACCGTCGACTCGGGCAGCACCACGTGGCAGTGCGCAGCCCGGCCGACCAGGTGCCGGCCCGGGCCCAGGCCGATCCGCCGTCCGGCGCCGAGGCCGGCCACGACGCAGACCTCCACCAGGCCGTGGAACGACTGGTCGAGCTCGCCGCCGGCTGCCTCGTCCGCCGGGGCCAGCTCCGCACCCTCGTGAATTCCCGCCTCGGCGACTGCGAGATCACCGGCGGCCACCAACCCGTCCACGGCCAGCCGGCCATCGCCGTCACCGGCGAGCTGTAGGCATCGGGCCAGCTCGCCGACGGTGACAGCCGCCGCGTCCAGCCTGAGGTCGGCGTCGTGGCGCAGCCCACCGGCCCGCACCACGACCTTCATCGTGGCGTGCCGGCCAAGGGCGCCCCCATGCCCGGCTCGGTGCGGCCTGGCGCCAACGTCACGGCCGGACCCTACCGCCGCACCATCGCTCGCATGCGGGTCATGGCCTTCGACCCCTGCCGTAGCCGGACAACCCAGAAGATGGCCCACGCAGAAGGGCGGTCGCTATCATGGACCAGGCGGCGGTCCTCAGCCGGAGGGCCCGCGAGCGAGAAGGAGCTGCTCCATGGGTGGACGGGTACTGGCGACCGAGGACGGTCAGCAGGCGATCAGTGGGATCCAGACCATCCTCGGCAACGGGCTGACGGGAAACATCCAGGGGATCATCCAGCACGGCAACCGTCTCTCCGAGCCCGGGGTGTGGGACGGTGGGAACGCCGGGAAGTTCCGGGCCGACTGGCCGACCATCCAGAGCTCCCTGAACAGCGTCCTCAAGCAGCTCGAGCAGCTGCAGAACGACCTCCAGCTCGCCCACACGGCGATCATGCACGCCGGTGGGAACGCCACCCAGTAGCGCCCCGACGGCCGCATCGCCGCCCGGCACTCCACCAGGGAGACCGGCCGCCTGCTTAGCATGACCGGGTGCCCCGCAGCCGCCTCGATCAGTCGTCGACGCTGGAGGCGTCGACGTCCGCCTGGTTGACCTACCTGCAGGCAGGAAAGCCTTCACCGGCCACCGTGGCCGCCTACCGCCGTGATCTGGCCGGCGTCGGCGGGCGACTGGCCGAGCTCGAGGGCCTCGATGTGGTGACCCTGACTGACCTGGATCGCGGCGCGCTGCGAGCTGCGTTCGCCTCTTGGGCCGGCGACCACGCGGCATCGTCCCTGCGCCGAGCCCACTCGGCGTGGTCCGGGTTCTTCGACTTTCTCGTCGCCGAGGATCTCCTCGAGGGCAACCCCATGGCCGCCGTCCCCAAACCCAAGACGCCCGGGGCGGCGCCGCGCACCATTCGGGCCCGCGACGGTGTGGCCCGCCTCGTGCAAACCGCCGGCCGCCCCGATCCCCGCGGCCGGGACCCATGGCCCGCCCGGGACCTCGCCCTGGTCGCCACCTTCTGCGTCACCGGGATCCGTGAGGCCGAGGCGGTAGGCCTCGACGTGGGCTCGTTCCAGGGCGAGCCCGGCGCTCGATGGATGACCGTCATCGGCAAGGGCGAGAAGGCCCGCGCCATCCCCATCGACGAGACGCTGGACCAGATCGTGGCCACGTACCAGGAGGAACGAGCGGCGCGCTTCGCCCCCCACGACCTGGCCCACCCGCTCACGCCGGTGTTCGTCGACGTTCGTGGCCGGCGCCTCACGGTGCACCAGGTCCGCTACCTGGTGGAACGGCTGTACGTCCGCGCCGGCATCCGCGCCCAGGTGCCCGCCGGCGCCCTCGTCCACGCCCTGCGCCACACCTTCGCCACCACCGCGCTGGAGGCCGGGGCCGACGTGGTGGAGTTGCAGGAGCTGCTCGGCCACGCCTCGCTGGAGACCACCCGCCGGTACCTCTCGGCCACCGGCCAGGCCCTCCGGCACGTGATCGCCGCCCACCCGAGCCAGATCGCCCTGCGCGACGCCATGGCGTCCGGCGCTGCCCACTGACCGACGCCCGACACCGACCTGATCAGGGTGGCGCGCCGTCGTAGGCTGCGGGTGTCCGACCCGGCCGTCGGGTCAGAGAGGAGCACCGCGATGCGCCCTTCCCTGCCCCTCCCCTGTCTGGCGCCACCGAGAGTCGGCGGATGACCGTCCTGTGGGTGCTGGTCGGCGCCGCGGTCGTCGTGGTGATCGCCTCACAGCGCCTGATCGCCGGACGGGAGGGCCGGCGGGCGGTCCGCGCCCACCACCGGCGGCTGGACACACTCGACCACATCACCACCCACACTCGCGAGCAGCCGGCGCCCGACCCCAGGCGCGTCCACGCCCACGTTCGCCTGGTCCGGGAGGGGCTGACGGCCGGCGGGGACGAGCCCACCCCGGCGTGGCCACCGCCGGCCGCCAGCCCACCGCTGCCGTCGATCCGACCGTCGCGATGCCGACCGTTGGTACGCCGCTTCGCCTGGGCGGTCGCTATCGCCGCCGTCGTGGTGGTGGCCATCGTGGCCGTGGCGATGGCCCGCCATCACGGTCACGCCCACGCCGCCGCAGCCACTGTCCCACCCGCTGCCCTCTGGCCGGCGGCACCCTGACGGAGCGGGCCGAGACGGCCGGCCGACCACCGCTCCAGCCTGTCCCGGAGCAGGATGTCAACAGCCGAGGCGCCCGATCACCATCCTTTGCACCTGAAGTGACGTCATAGTTCACTCCCGACACCGACGCATCCGGTTTGGCGAGAGGCGAGGCGGTGCCCGACCCGGGCCGTTGGTTTGGTCACCAGGCCACCGGCAGTGGCTAGCACGGCCAGCCCGGTGACGGCAGCGCCGTAGATGATGGCCACCTGATGCAGGTCCAGGTAGGTGATAGCGGCGCCGGCAGCGATGACCGGCAGGCTGAAGGCAAAGTACGACACGATGTAGATGGTGGCGACCAGGGCGCCGCGCTGGTCCGACGAAGCCAAAGCGCTCAGGTGCCGGAAGGCACCGAGATAGCCGAGGCCGAAGCCGATCCCAGCTACGGCGGTACCGACCAAGAACCCAGCCATGGAGCGTTCCGCGATCGCGACCAGGGTGACAGCCGAGCCGACGGCCAGCGCGGCGCTGCCGGCGATCATCGCCCGGCGTGGCACCACAGTGCGCAGGCTCAGCGCCGCTCCCGCCGCCGGCCCGGCCAGGAGGAAGATGACCAAGCCCCCCCACACGGTGTCGTCGGAGTGGGCCAGCCCGGCGGCCAGGGACGGCCCGAGGGAGAAATAGAGGCCACCGAGCGCCCAGGCCGCGATCAGGGCGGGCAGGGCGGCGACGAAGCTGCGCCGGGCGGCGGGGGGAATGCCTGCCCGGGGCCGGAAGGTGGCCCGCTGGACCCGCCGGCGGGTGCCCGGCTCAACTATGGCCACCACGGGGGCCAGGCCCAGGAGCGAGGCGGCCAACAGCACCCAGAAGACCAGATGGGTGGGGGCCGGGGCGTACTGAATCAGGGCACCGGCACCGAGGGCACCGACCGCCAGCGGCCCGGTGGAGGCTGCGGCGCTGATTGTGCTCGCCAAGGTGGGCCGCGGTGGCGGCTGCAGCTCGAGCAGGGCCGCCCCCACGGCGCTGGCCGCGGCTCCGGTCGCCACCCCTTGCAGGATCCGCCCCACGTACAGCTGGCCCAGCCCGTGAGCGGACAGGAACACTCCGGCGGCAGCGGCCTCGGCGAGCAGGGCCACTGCCATCACGGGGCGCCGGCCGACATGATCCGACAGCGACCCGGCTACCAGCAGGACAGCCAACACGGCCAAGGCGTACACCGCGAAGACGGTGGTGAGGGTGATCGACGAGAAATGCCAAGCCGTCTGGTAGACGCTGTACAGGGGAGACACCATGGCCGAGCCGGCCATCACCACCCCGAGGACCGCGGCGGCGGACCAGAATCCCTGTGAGGAGCTGAGGCGGGGCATACGGCTGCAGGTGGTGAGCATCTCGTTCCCTCTCGACGGCATGCCTCTCTGTAACTACGATCAACATCGAAGTATTCCTTCGATGGACGTCGCGACAGCCGGACGGGGTGGCATCCTGGCAGTCATGGGAAGCAGCCAAGGATGAGCGACGACGCCCCCGGTGGGTCCGACGGCTGGCTCCCCCAGCCCACCCTGGATGGTGTCGACGTCGGAGCCCTGCTCCACGCCCTGGCCGACCCGGCCCGCCTGGAGATCGTGCGCATCCTGGCCGACCGAGGGGAGACCACCTGCACCGCCCTTGGGCTCCCCCAGAGCCCCTCGACGGTGACCCACCACCTCCGAGTCCTTCGCGACGCCGGCCTGATCAGCACCCGGGTGCAAGGCACCGCCCGCCCCAGCCATCTGCGGCGCGACGATCTCGAACGCCGCTTCCCAGGGCTACTTGACTCGATCCTCGGTGCCGCCCCACCCCGCCAGGTCTAGCCAGCCAGCCGGCTGGCCGAGCAATGTCCGCTCCGGCGGCCGGCCCTCAGCGCCAACGCTGCCGTATGGGCGCGTGATGATCTCCATCCCGTGCCCGGCCGGGTCCAAGAAGGAAAGGCTCAGCCCGCTGTCGTTGTGGTTGATCTCGCCCGGCCGGCTGAGGCCGGGATCCGGGTAGTAGGTCACACCAGCCGCCTGATGCGTTCGGAGCACGGGCCAGGCCTCCCACGGCGGCGGCGTTGTGTGGGCCGCGGCGGAGGGAACCGCTGGGGCCCGCAACAGCCGCGAACCAGGGCTCCATGATACGGCCGGCTCGGGCTAGCCAGCCCAATGGCTACCTTCTCGGCTCGAACCGCATCGCCACTGCTCCCGAGCCGAACTCCCGCCGGCTCACGAGCTTCAAGTCGACATGCTTCGATAGCCCCGCGAACAACCTCGGCCCGCGGCCCGCGAGCCTGGGATGCACCATGAACTCGTACTCATCGATCAATCCCAGCTCCGTCAACGCCAGTGGGAGCTTCACACCTCCCACGAACAGTCCGTTGCCCGACTCCCGCTTGAGTTGCTGAACGGCATTGCCCAGATCCTCTGGCACGAGTTCCGCGTTCCAATCGACCTGCTCCAGGGTGCTGGACACGACGTACTTCTTTGCCGCGTTGATCGTCTGGGCGAAGGGTTCCATCCAATCAGGTCTCGCTCCCGTCGGCGCCGGGGGCCGCCACGCTGATTCCATCATTTCGTAAGTCACCCGGCCAAAGAGAAGGGCATCGGCCTGATTGAGGTTCTCGACCGCGTGACGGTGCAGGTCTTCGTCTGCGGGGATTGCACGATGATCGCAGCACCCGTCCAATGTGAGGTTGATGGAGTACCGAAGGGGTGGCATTTTCGCAAGAGTACCGCCGTTGCCTTTCGGCGTCGCCTGCAGTTGCTCTCCAGTCCCTGAACCGATGGCTGTCACGGCCCGATGGCGTAGCGGGACGACACACCTGCGCGTGGGTTCAGATGGTCACGAGGGTCAGTAGGGGGTCCAGGTGATGGAGATCGTCGGGATCGCTGGTCGCGACGGCTTGCCCCGTTCGTCGCGCGCACTGGACCACATGGGCGTCCACTACGTCCGCCGTCCCGGATGCTGCGAGGAGGCGCCCAACGCCAGTGGCGTCCACGCGGCCCAGAGCCACAACGTCAGTCGCCGGTTGGCGAACAAGACGTGCGAGTCGGGCTTGACGGGCTGGGTTGCGCACGGCCTGTGCGAGCGCAGTCGCCGGGATGCTCACGCGTGCGGAGGTTTCCTGAGCGCGAGCGACCAGCGCGACGACGCGGCGGTCGTCGCGGTCGTCGCGGTCGTCGCGGTCCACAGCGATGAGAGCGCCGGCGTCGAGGGTCACCCGCGGGTCATGCGGCGCCCGTCTGCTGACCGCGGTCGAGGACGCTGTCAGCCCAGGCTCGCTCCTGGACCGACAGCTCACCGCCAGTACTGGCCAGGGCTTCACTGAGCGCCGAGCCCCACCCCGCCACGTCATCGAGCGCCACCCCGACAGCGTGCTGGACGAAGCCCGAGATCGAGGGAGCGTGGCCAGCCTCCACGATCCGGCGCACGGTATCGACGGTGTCAACCGCCAAGGTGGTAATGACTTTCTGGCTGTCGGCCGTACCAACTACTATACCGCCCATCGTTACGGCGGCGTTGCCGATGACCGATCGGCTTGCGGAATGGCCCCGTGGTGCCTGAAAGTCGGTCCTGGACGATCGATAGGGAAACGCTGGGCGTTGCGATCACTGCCGGTCTGATAGTCAGTCGGCCAGCCGGAATGCGAGCTCCGTTGTGACGTTGACTGAATCAGCCCAAGGTTGCCGAAGTGGGAACTGATCGTCACCTCGCCCTGTATCGCGAGCGTGAACCTTCGCGGCCACAGGCATCATAGCGCGAGGGAGGGGGCTTGCCGCAAGCGACCCATACCTGCTGATCATGTTTCGTCCATTGAGCCGATCACGGCCAGGACCTCTCGAGCCAGGATTGCGGAATGCGTGTGTTGCCTTCGGTAGATGAGTCGAGTGAGAGCGCTGAACCAGTCGAAGATTCGGCGGGGAGGGTACGGGCAACCGGCGCTGGCGACCGGTCGCTTTGCGCGAGGTGGCTGTCGCTGTCGGGTGCCGTGTCCGCCGGCGAGCGGCGATGACGGAGCATGCGGTGGTGATTGCAGGAGGCGGTCCGACGGGGATGATGCTGGCGGCGGAGTTGACGCTGGCGGGGACCGACGTCCTCATCGTCGAGCGACGCGCCAGCTTCAATCTCGAAAGCTCGCGCTCCAGAGGTCTGCACTCCCGCACCATTGAGGTGCTGGATCAACGCGGTGTCGTCGATCGCTTCCTCGCCGAGGGGAAGGCGATGCAGGTGCAGGCGTTCGCTGGGGTCCGGATGGACATCAGCGACTTCCCCACCCGCCACAACTATGGGATGGCGCTGCTGCAGGGCCACTTCGAGCGCATCCTGGCCGGCTGGCTCGACGAGCTGGGCGTTCCCATCCTGCGCGAACGCGAGGTGACCGGTTTCACCCAAGACGACAGCGGCGTCGATGTCGCGCTGTCCGACGCCACATCGCGGCGGGCGCAGTATCTGGTTGGTTGCGACGGGGGCCGCAGCGCTGTGCGCAAGGCGGCCGGAATCGATTTCGCGGGCTGGGATCCAACCACGCGCTGGATCATTGCCGAGGTCGAGATGGAGGAGGTGCCGGAATTCGGCTTGCGTGGCGGTGGTGGCATCGGCCCAGCCGAGGATGGACGGGTGGGCGTTACCCTCATCGTGCCCGACCTGGACCGCACCGACGAGCCCACCTTGCAGGACGTCCGCGACGCGCTCATCCGGGTTGACGGCAAGGACTATGGCGTGCACAGCCCACACTGGATCTCCAGCTTTACCGATATGACGCGTCAGGCGGTGGCGTATCGCGGCGGACGCGTGTTGCTGGCGGGTGACGCCGCACATGTGCACGCTCCCATGGGCGGCCAGGGTTTGAACATCGGCGTGCAGGACGCTGTCAACCTGGGGTGGAAGCTGGCTCAGGTTGTCACCGGAACATCACCGGTGAGCCTTCTCGACACGTACCACGCCGAACGGCATCCGGTTGCTGCCCGGGTGCTGCAGAACACGATGGCGCAGAGAGCGGTGGGCGCCAACGACGAGCGCACGGTCGCGCTTCGCGGCATCCTGGCTGAGGTGCTGACGATGGATCAACCGCGCAAGCACATCGCCGCGATGATCTCCGGCCTCGACGTCGCCTACGACCTCGGCGGGGGACACCCGCTGCTCGGGCGCCGCATGCCCGATCTGGACCTCGTGACCGCCGACGGCTCGCGGCGGGTCTTCACCCTGCTGCACGACGCCCGGGCCGTGCTCCTCAACCTCGGTGAACCCGGCGGTTTCGAGATCGCTCCTTGGGCGAATCGAGTCCGATTCGTCGACGCCAGGCACGCTGGGGTGTGGGAACTCCCGGTCCTTGGCGAGGTCGCTGCTCCTCCGGCCGTGGTGATCCGACCCGACGGACATGTCGCCTGGGTAGGACACCTGACGGACCCGGAGCTCCCTCAAGCCCTTACGACCTGGTTTGGCGCGGCCACTCCGTCTCACTGGTAGCCCCTGCGCCTTGGCGGCCAGCACCCTCCTCGCCCTGCGAACGCCGGAGAGGTGGCCGCCCTGCAGGCTCTGTCGCAGTGGTCCATCGCTTATCGGCCAGCGGACGCGTTAGATACCCTTTTGTCGGGAGGGACGCGCGCCTGGCCAGATCACGAGGGCTGCGTCTGACGCCGAGCGGACGATTCCGTACTCAATCGCCATAGCAGGGCGCCGATCCCGAGGAGGGCGATGGTCACGGCGAAGGCGATGCTGCCGGTCAGCGCCGTCGTCAGCGTCGTCAGGACGCCGAGCCCGATCACTGGTACCGAGTTCCCGACGAAGCACGAGATGTAGTAGCTCGACACGACCTCGGCTCGACGGTCATCGGGGGCGATCTCGTTGACGATCTGCAGGCTGCCCCGATAGCCGAGGCCCAGCGTCACCGCAGCGAACGCGGCGGCGAGCACGAGCAGTGGCATCGAGCGCGCTGCCTGGGCGCTGACGACCAGGACCACCGCAGGTAGCAGCGCGAGCAGACCGGTCGTCATCGCGACTGGCGGCCGCAGTCTGCGGCCCACCACGATCAGCGCGGCAGCGAGCACGCCGAGCTCGAAGATGATGAGGCCGGATACCGCGATGTTGGTCTCGTGCAGGTCGTTGACGACCACGCTGGGGATGAGCGCGAAGTACAGGCCGCCGAGCGCGAAGATCGCGAACCCGGTGACGGCAGGGGCGGCGAACTCTTCGAGCAGGTCACGCGGCACGCCGATGCGTGCATGCACCCGCACCTCGGACAGCTTGGCGATCTGCGGCTTGCGCGTCACCGACACCCTCGAGACAGCGATCGCGACGACGACGAGAAGCGCGATGTAGACAATGAATGGCAGCTTCAGGGGCCACGGTGCATATTGGGCGAGCAGGCCGCCGACCAGCGGGCCGAGTGCGATCCCCGACAGATTGGCGGTCGCGGCGGACAGCGTCGCCTTCTGCCGGTCGTCGGGGCCGAACTCCTCGGCCAGCCAGGCCGTCCCCGTGCCGGACGCGACACCGACGGCGAGGCCGATCAGCATCCGTCCGAGAAACAGCAACAGGGTACTGGTCGCGACCATGAACAACAGCGCACTGAACGCAGCCAGCACGATGGCCGGCACAGCGACCCGTTTGCGGCCCACCTGGTCGGAGATCTGGCCGAACAGCACGAGCGCTGCGACGTTACCGATCACGTAGACGGCGTAGACCAGCGTCAACGTGATCTCTGAGAACCCGAACTTGTGCTGGTAGAGCGTGTATAGCGGCGCGACGATCACGCTGCCCATGAAGGCGACGGTGATGATCGAGGCGATCGACACCAGCGTAGGGATGCTCTGGGGTCTCGAGGATCCGGCCCGTCCGGAGGTCGCTGTCATGGTCCCAACATAGGTAGGATCTGCTCTGGCCGATCCCGGGCGCTGCCCGATCCTGTTGGGGCGGAACCCCAGATCATGTTGCCGGTCCTTTCACGGCCAGGTGTTCACCCGTGCCTACCGAGTCGGAGAAGGCGGGGAGCTGCCGGTGATGACGATCCTCACCCTTTCTGCGTAGCAGTCATCGGTCACCGTCGGCACCTGCGGATCGGCGAGCGCGGTCGGTGTTCGCGCCTCCCGCCGGCACGGAGACGGCCGCGTCTGATTCGGTGCCGTCGGGTGTGCCGCTGGATGTTGCCCGTTTCTCAGGGGGAGTCCGGGAGCTGAGAGACCTACACAATCTGGCGTCAGCCAGCCAGCTAGCCGGGGCCGCGACCAGAGCCCATGTAGACGACGGTTCGCTCGGGGCCCCGAGCGAGCGCACCACACTCGGGCGCCCACGGATCAAGCCTCGGTGTTCGCCGGTGGCCACTCGGCTAGCTCTGCTCGCAAGAGGTGCTTCTGGATCTTCCCTGAGGGGTTGGGCGGGATCGCATGTACGACCATGCCCCGGGGCAGCTTGTAGTCGGCGCGAGGTGCCGATCAGGGGCATCCGTGCCACGTAAGCAGTCGAAGCGCACCGAGGCCCCGGCGATTGGACGCGGCCGGCGGTTTCAGCGAACTCTTCGCCCTCTCCACGGCCGTTCCCAGGTTCGGGCGCGTGAATGGAGGCATGGCAATCGTCGAGGCCGTCGCTGCGTTGATGCTGGTCCTGGCCGTGTGCATCGCCGTGGCCCTGGTCGCCGCGGCAGCCATGGCCGCCATGGTGCGCCTGGAGCAGGTCGCCGTGCCCGTGCCGGTGCGACGGCCGAGGCGTCCCGACCGCCCGGTGGGCGGGCCGGTCAGGTCGGGTGGTTGGCGTCCCAGGTGAGGATGAGGTTCCGGGCGGCGCGGGCCTCGTCGACCCGGCCGACGGGGGTGGTACGCGGCGCGGCCGCCCAGGTGCCGTCGGGATCGGCGGCGATGGCTACCAGGGTGTCGGCCAGCGCCCGGAGCGTCTGCGGGCTCTCCGTCTCCGTCGGCTCGATCATCAGCGCTTCATCGACGATGAGGGGGAAGTAGACGGTCGGGGCGTGAAAGCCCTCCTCGAGGAGGCGCTTGGCCACGTCGAGGGCCCGAAGGCCCTTGGCCTTCTTCAACGGTGACGTGGAGGCCACGAACTCGTGCATGTTGGGCCGGTCGTAGGGGATGTGATAGGCGTCGCGGAGGGCGTGGCGGAGCCAGTTGGCGTTCAGCACCGCCCCCTCGGCCACCCGGCGGAGGCCGTCGCCCCCGTTGGCCAGGATGTACGACCAGGCCCGGGCCAGGGCCAGGGTGTTCCCGTACCAGGTGTGGACCCGGCCGATGGAGCGCTCGGGGACCGACCACGAGAAGGTGCCGTCCGCGGCGCGGATCGGGAGCGGCCCGGGGAGGAAGGGGGCCAACCGCTCCGACACGGCGACCGGCCCGGCGCCAGGGCCGCCGCCCCCGTGGGGGACGGCGAAGGTCTTGTGCAGGTTCATGTGCACGATGTCGAAGCCCATGTCGCCGGGACGGGTGACGCCGAGTATGGCGTTCAGGTTCGCCCCGTCGTAGTAGAGCAGCCCCCCGACCTGGTGGACGGCGGCAGCGATCTCGGCGATGTCCTCCTCGAACAGGCCGAGGGTGTTGGGGTTCGTCAGCATGATGCCGGCCACGTCGGTGTCCAGCTGGGCCCGGAGGGCGTCGATATCCACCAGGCCGCGCTGGTCGGAGGGGACCGTCACCGTCTGGTAGCCGCCGAGCGTCACCGAGGCCGGGTTCGTCCCATGCGCCGAGTCGGGGATGATGACCTTGTGGCGCGTCTCTCCCCTGGCGTCGTGCCAGGCGCGCATCAGCAGCAGCCCGGTGAGCTCGCCCGCCGCGCCGGCGGGCGGCTGGAGGGTGATGGCGTGCATGCCCGTGATGCGGCACAGCGTGTCGCCGAGGGACCACAGCAGCTCCAACCATCCCTGGGTCAACGCGGCCGGCGTCGCCGGGTGGGCCGCGGTCAGGCCCGGCACCGAGGCGGCGTCGTCGCACAGCTTGGGGTTGTACTTCATGGTGCACGACCCGAGCGGATAGGCGCCCAGGTCCACCGAGTACTGCCGATGGGTGAGCCGGGTGACGTGGGCGACCAGGTCACGCTCGGACACCTCCGCCAGCGCCAGCGGCTCGTCGCGGCGGTACCCGTCGGGCACCAGCTCCTCGGCCGTCCACTCCGGCAGCCCGGTGGTGCGGAAGGTGGCCGCCCGGCGGCCGGGACTGGACAGCTCGAACACGGTGGGCTCGGCATCCCGGCCCATCAGCGGGGCGCTCGACGCCCGGCCGCCCGGGGCCGTCTGGCCCGGTCCGGCAGGTGCTGTCATCGGGAGCGCGGTCATCGAACCACCTTCTCTAGTGCTGCCGCATAGGCGTCGATCTGGTTCCGGGTGCGCCGCTCGGTGACGGCGACCAAGAGGCCGTTCGCGGCCTGGCGCCCCGCCGTCCCGGCCGTGCCGTCCACCACGACGCCATCATGGATGCCGACGGGGACCCCGGCCAGGAACCCCTCCTCGGCCATGCGGTCCACCACCACCGCCGGATCGACCGGCAGGCGCACGGCGAACTCGCGGAGCGTGGGCGCGCCGACCAGGGGCTCCACGCCGGGGATGGCGAGGAGCGCCTCTCGGGTGTAGCGGGTGCCGCGAGCGCAGCGTAGGGCCAGCCCGCGGAGGCCGCCGGTGCCGAGCCAGGCCAGCTGGATCATGGCCCCGACGGCGATCAGGGTCTGGTTGGTGCAGATGTTCGACGACGCCTTGTCCCGGCGGATGTCCTGCTCCCGGGCCCGCAGCGTTGTCACGTAGGCGGTCCGCCCCTCGACATCGGTGGTCTGGCCGACCAGGCGGCCCGGCACCCGCCTGACCTGCTCCAGGCGGCTGGCGAACAGGCCCAGGTACGGGCCGCCGAACGACAGCGGGGTCCCGAACGGCTGTCCCTCGCCGACGGCGACGTCGGCGCCGTCGGCGCCGGGCGAGCGCAGCAGCCCGGCGCTCACCGGGTCGAAGCCGACCAGGAGCAGGGCGTGGTGGCGGTCGGCGACGGCACGCGCCGCGGCGACGTCCTCCAGGCAGCCGAGGAAGTTCGGGCTGGCGAGCAGCAGGGCGGCGGGTTCCTCCGAGACGGCGCCGCCCGGACCGGCGCGGCCCGGTCCGGCGCCACCCACATCGTCGGGCGCCACCGCGGCCCAGTCGGTCACCCCGTCTCGCATGGGCACGTCGACCAGCTGGTGGCCGGTGCCCGCCGCGAAGGTGGCGAGCACGGCCCGCCAGTTCGGGTGGATGGCGCCGCTCACCCAGACGGTGGAGCGTCGCGTGGCGGCCACCGCCAGGTTCAGGCCCTCCACTGCGGCGCTGGCGCCGTCGTAGAGCGAGGCGTTCGCCACCGGGAGGCCGGCCAGGCGCGCCACCATCGTCTGGTATTCGAAGAGAGCCTGCAGGACTCCCTGGGCCACCTCCGGCTGGTACGGCGTGTAGGCGGTGACGAACTCGGAGCGGAACATGAGGCTGCGGGTGACGGCCGGGATCTCGTGGTCGTAGGCACCAGCCCCGGCGAAGCAGAGGAGCTCGTCGCCGGTCCGGTTCCGGGCCCCGAGGCGCTCCATCTCGTCGATGACGTCGGCCTCGGCCATCCCCGGTGCCAGGTCGAGGCCGCCGACCAGGCGGAGGGCCTCGGGGACGACGGCGAACAGCTCGTCGAGCGACGACAGGCCGATGTCGGCGAGCATGGCATCCAGCTCGGCGTCGGTGTGGGGGACGAAGTGGCCCACGGCTCAACCCTTCTGCTTGGCGACGAACGGGAGGGGCACGAGTCGGGCCGGGACCCGCCTGCCGCGGAGATCGATGGCGACGTCGGGCGGCGCCGACCCGATGGCGGTGGGCATCAGCGTCAGGGCGATGCCGTGGTCCAACACCGGTGAGAAGTTCCCGCTGGTCAGCGTAGCCACCTGCTCGCCGGCCACCAGCACGGGGGCGTCGGCGCGCGGCGGCTGCCGGCCGTCGGTGGCCAACCCGGCCAGCAGCCGGGCGACACCGCGATCACGCTCGGCGGCCAGCGCCTTGTCGCCGCGGAAGCCCTCGGGCTTGGTCCACGACACCACCCAGCCCAGGCCGGCCTGCAGCGGGGTGATGCCCGGGCCGAGCTCGTGGCCGTGGAGCGGGAGCGCCGCCTCCAGGCGAAGGGTGTCGCGTGCACCCAGGCCGGCCGGTACCACCCCGGCGTCGACGACGGCCGACCAGAAGCGCTCGGCCACCGTCGCCGGCACCGCGCACTCGACACCGTCCTCGCCGGTGTAGCCGGTCCCGGCGGCCACGCAGGCATGCCCGCCGAAGCTGAAGGTCGCCACCCGGAACCGGCCGACCGCCGCGGCGTCGGGCGCGACGGCGCCCAGGCGCCGCCGGGCATCGGGGCCCTGGATGGCCAGGACGGCGCGCGTCCCCGTCACGTCCTCGCCGCCGACGGCGTCGAGGACCTGCGTGGTGTTCGACGCGTTCGGCATGACGTCGAAACGGTCGTCGGCCACCCACCACACGATGATGTCGTCGAGCACCGAGGCGTCGTCGGCGTCGAGCAGGTGGGTGTACTGGGCCCGTCCTGGGCCGATCTTGCCCAGGTCGTTGGTCAGCGTGGACTGCAGGCGGGCCCGGGCCTCCGGGCCCTCCACCCGCACGGTACCGAGGTGGCTCACGTCGAAGACCACCGCGGCGCGCCGGCACGACAGGTGCTCGGTGACCGTGCCAGTGGGATACGACAACGGCATCTCCCACCCGCCGAACGGCACCATCCGGGCTCCGAGGCGGCGGTGGGCCGCGTCGAGGGGAGAATGCCGGTCCCCTGGCGACGGCTCCGAGATGGCCAGCTCCGACATCACCTCAGCCTACGGCCGGCGCCGACCGTTGCCGCGCCGTCGGGCCGACCGGATCAGGCGCCGGCAGCTCGGTCGATCGGGCCCCGACGACGGTCGGTTCCGGCCGGGCCGGGCGTGGTGGCCGGGCCGGGTGTGGGCGCCGGCCCGGGTGTGGGCGCCGGGAGCTCCAGGGCGGCCAGCTCGGTCACTGCCGCGCTGACCTCGGTCACCAGCGGAGCCATCGGCACGATGTTCAACACGCCCTGGCCGCCGCGCAGCAGATCGACGATCTCCTCACCCGAGTAGGCCAGGACGGTCTGGCTGGCATCGATGACCAGGTTGGCGTGACCGAGGTCCCCACCGGTGGCCCGCAGGCAGTCGATGGCCCGGCGGGCCGAGTGCAGCGAGATGCCGGCGTCGAGCAGCCGCTTGATGACCTTCAGATGCACCAGGTCCTGGTAGGAGTAGCGCCGCTGGGTGCCGCTCCCCCGCGCCTCGGACACCGACGGGCGCAGGAGGTCCGTCCGCGCCCAGTAGTCCAGCTGGCGGTAGGTGATGCCCACGATGCTGCACACCTGCGGACCCCGGAACCCGGCCACGGGCGACGGATTGGTGCTGCTCGCTGACGGCACGGCTTTCTCTGACGGCACGGCTTTCTCTGACGGCACAGCTTTCTTTGACGGCACAGTCGTTCCTTCGTGCTGCCTACAAGGGGGTAGTTACATCAGTGTGCGCCACCAGGCCTCGGGGCGCAAGCCCCCGCACCTTGTCGAAGTCCCCGCTACTTCTCGAAGTCCTCGGGGCGGATGCCGTCGATGAACATCTTGAACTGCGACATGAGCTCGTCGGACTCGCCCTCCCCGGTGGGCTCGTCGGTGGCCAGGACATACCCCTCGGCGTCGATGAGGGCGTCCTCGGCGTAGATCGTGGCCGACGTCCGCACGGCCATGGCCACGGCATCGGAGGGCCGGGCCGAGACATGGTGGCGGGTCCCGTTCACGTCGACGCGGATCTCGGCGTAGAACGTCTGGTCCCGCAGCTCGGTGATGACCACGCAATCGACGGTGGCGCCCAGCTCGTCGAGCAGGACCTTGATGAGGTCGTGGGTCATCGGGCGGGGCGTCTCCACCCCTTGCAGGGCGTAGGCGATGGCCTGCGCCTCGGCCGCGCCGATGTAGATCGGCAGGGTCCGGTTGCTGCCCGTGGTCTCCTGGAGCAACAGGATCGGCGTATGCGACGGAAGCTCGACACGCACAGCGACCAGGTGCATCTCCACCATGGATGAACGTTACCCCTTCCGGCACCGTCGCCGGACCCAGTCTGCGGGTGCGATCAGTGGATCTGGCGGATGGCGTGGCGCACGAGGAGCTCGCGCAGGCGGCTGCCGGAGGCGGACAGGTCCCCGAGGGTGACGTAGGCCTGCTCACGCGCCGCCGGGTTCCGTTGGCGCAGCATCGGCATCACGATCTGCTCGAACACGCTGGCCTCGCGCTCGGCGCTGGTCTTCCAGGCGCGGAGGTGGCGAGCCTCGACGCCGTGTTGGCCGAACTCGGCGGCCAACCGGGTGATGGCCAACGCGTCCTCGTCGAAGTAGTCGGTGCCGCCGGTGGCCGGCTGGGCCTCGATCAGCCCGAACTGCTCCAGGCGCACCAGGTCGTCGTCGCTGATGCCCGCGGCCGCAGCCAGCTCGCCGCGGGTGTAGCTTCCGCCGCGGTCGGCGCGCTCGGGTTTCGCCCCGTCGGACGGGCCGGAGGCCGGGTGCTCGCGGCTCCCGGCACTGCGCCCGCCGCGCCGAGCGGAGACTGGCGCAGCTTCGACAGCCGGCGGCTCGGCGGCGGGTGCGGGGCTGTCCTTTCCGACGGCGACCGCATCCTCGGCCCGACCCTCCAGCGACAGCTGGTCGTCGCCGGCAGCTGGCACCCTTTCGGCTGGTACACGCTCGGCTGGCACACCCTCGGCTGGCACACCCTCGTCGGGCACACCCTCGGCTGCGCCCGACGCCGGCGTGATCGACGCCTGCGGGGGAGCAGCCAACGCCTCGGGCGCCGCCGGCGGCTCGGCGGCCAGGCGCTCGCTGGTGACGTCATCAGCGGCCACCGGCTCCTCGGCCCCCTCGCGGTCGCCGGGCTCGCTGTCGCCGAGCTCGGTGTCGCCGGACTCGGACAGTCGGCCCTTGATCACCTTCAACGGCAGGAAGTGCTCACGTTGCTGGCGCAGGATCCAGCGCAACCGCTCGACGTCGTGGTCGTAGAACTTGCGGTAGCCCGACGGCGTCCGCTCCGGGTCGACCAGCCCCTGGCTCTCCAGGAAGCGGATCTTGGAGATGGTGACGTCGGGGAACTCCTCGCGCAGCAGCGACAGGACCTCCCCGATGGACAGGTGCGTCCGCTCGGCCACCGCTAGCTCACCTCGGTGAGGAACACGATCCGGAACTTGCCGATCTGGAGCTCGTCACCCGTGTGCAACGCCGCCTCCTCTATCCGTTCCCGCCCCAGGTAGGTCCCGTTCAGCGAGCCAACATCACGCAGGGTGAAGGTGCCGGCGTTGTGCACCACCTCGGCGTGGCGGCGCGAGACGGTGACGTCGTCGAGGAACACGTCGCTGTCGGGGTGGCGCCCGACCGTCGTCACGGCCGGGCCCAGCACGAAGCGCGAGCCGGCATTCGGGCCACGTTTGACCACGAGCACACCCGCATCGTCGGGAACGTCGCCGAGGTGCACCGCCACCTCTTCTTCTCCCACCTCCCCGCTGGACTCGACCGGGGAGAAGGTGATGGTGGTGGTGACCGAGCCGTGATCGGTGTGATGCTCCAGCGGCGCGCCGCACGAGGAGCAGAAGTTGGCGTCGTCGGGGTTGCGATGGCCGCACTGGTTGCAGAACAACACCGTCACCACCCGCCCACTCAGGCCTCGATCAGCTTGCGGTAGCCTTCGGCATCGAGGAGGGCGTGCACGGCGGCCGGATCGGTCGGCGCGATCACGAACAGCCAGGCGTCGCCGTAAGGATCCTCGTTCAATCGCTGCGGATGGTCGTTCAGCTCGGTGTTCGCCTCCACCACCGATCCGGCCACCGGCGCGTAGATGTCCGACACCGACTTGGTCGACTCCACCTCGCTGACGGACTGGCCCGACACCACCTGGTCGCCCGGTGCCGGCAGGTTCACGAACACCACGTCACCGAGCGCGTCCTGGGCGTAATCGGTGATCCCGACCCGCACGGTGTCCCCCTCCATGCGAGCCCACTCGTGGTCCGAGGTGTATCGGAGGTCCTCGGGGACGTTCATGGCATCGGACCCTACCTGACGCGCTGGCCCGGTGGGAGAGGCAAACCAACGCTCAGCCGAAGCGTTAGGTTCGCAGCGAGTTGCGGATCCGGCGGGCGTACTCCTGGCCCCTCGACCGGGCGTCGGCGTCGGTCATGGCCTCGGCCCAGACGTGGGTCAGCGGCTCCTCGGGATCGGGCAGCACCAGCGCCCAACCATCGTCGTGGAGGACCTTCACCCCGTCGACCAGCAGCAGCTCCCGGTCGTGCGCCCGCTCCATGACCGTCCGCATGACCAGGCCCTTCTTGTCCCACGGGGTCACCACTGTCTCGTGGGCGATGCGGAACGTCGGCAGCCGGGCCACCACTCGCGACAGGCGGCTCCTGGTGCTGGCCAGCAGGCCCATGGTCTGCACCAGCGTGGTGACGGCGTCGTAGGCGGGCAGGAACGACGGGAAGATGTAACCGCCTTCCTGGCTGGCCGCGAAGTCCACCCCCGGCTGCGAGGCCACCTGCATCAGGTGCGGGGTCGACAGCTTGGTCCACACCAGGGTGGCCCCCGCGTCCGCGCACATGGCCTCGGCGCCCCGGCCGATGGCGACGGGCAGGGCGACCGTCGGCATCGGCCCACCCCGGGACCTGGCCGCCTCCAGCACCAGGGACAGCACCGCCATCAGCCCCTCGTCGTCGGTGAGGACGTGACCGCCGTCGTCGACGAAGGTGATGTGCTCGCCGTCGGAGTCGATGACCGCCCCCAACTGCGCGCCGGACGCCTTCACCAGGTCCGAGACGCCTCGGGCGTGCTCCCAGCGATCGAAGGTCAAAGCCTGCCGGGTCGACGCATAGGGGTTGACCGACAGGACCTCGGCCCCCAGCTTGGAGAGGACGTTCGGCATCACGAAGCTCGACGCTCCGTAGGCGTAGTCGAGCACCACCTTGAAACGGGCGGCGTGCACCGACTCGATGTCGATCTGGTCCATCAGGTCGGCGGTGTAGGACTCCGCCACCCGCGACGGGAACCGCAGGTCCCCGATCTCGCCGGCCAGCGAACGCCGGTAGTCCTCGCGGTAGAAGAGCCGCTCGATCTTCTTCTGGGCCGCCTCGGACAGGTCGATGCCGTTGTTGTCGAAGAACCGGATGACCACCGACTGCGGGTCGTCGGGGGCCAGGCGCACGGAGATGCCGCCACTGCCCCGCTCGTTGCGGACGGCATAGCGGGTCACCGGGATGGTGGCCACCTCCAGGTCGGCCAGGTCGATGCCCGACGCGTTCAAACCCACCATCACCGCTCGCTTGAGCACCCGGGCCGCCCGGCTGGTATCCCGAGAGGCCACGACCGTCGACCCCTTCTTCATGGTGGTCCCGTAGGCCATGGCCAGGCGGACCGCCAGCTCCGGAGTGATGTCCACGTTGGCCAGGCCGGCGACGCCGAGTCGGCCGAACAGGTTCCTCGCCCCCCGGGACTCCCACACGATCGACGAGTTCACGATGGCACCAGGCTCGACCGTCTTGAACGGATAGACCTTCACGCCGGGGTTGATGACGGCATGCTCGCCGACGAAGCAATCGTCGCCCAGCACGACGCCCTCCTCCAGCCGGGCGCCGCGCCGCAGATCGCTGGAGCGACCCACCACGCTGCCGCGCAGGCGGACGCTCGGGCCCAGGTAGACGTTGTCGTGCACCACCGAGCGCTCCACGAACACGTCGGCGCCGACCCGGACGTTCGAGCCGAGGACGGTGTACTCCGACAGGTGGGCGCCCGCCTCCACCCGGCAATAGTCGCCGATCACCGCCGGCCCGGTGACCCGCGCCGCCGGATCGATCTCCGATCCCTCCCCCAGCCAGATGCCCTCGCCCAGCTGGAAGCCGGGGACGTCCAGGTCGACCTCGCCGTCGAGCACGTCCTGATGCGCCTTGATGTAGGCCTCCAGGGTGCCGACGTCCTCCCAGTAGCCCTCGGCCACCCACCCGAACAGCGGGCGGCCGTCCTCCAACAGCGTGGGGAACACGTCGCTGGAGAAGTCCACCGGCCGGTCGGGCGGGATGGAGTCGAAGATCTCCGGCTCCAGCACGTAGATCCCTGTGTTGATGGTGTCGGAGAACACTTGCCCCCACGTGGGCTTCTCCAGGAACCGCTCGATGGAGCCGTCCTCACGGGTGATGACGATGCCGAACTCCAGCGGGTTGTCCATGGCCTTCAGCCCGATGGTGGCCAGCGCGCCCTTCTCCCGGTGGAAGGCGACGATGGCGCCGAGGTCGATGTCGGTGAGCACGTCGCCGGAGATGACCAGGAAGGTGTCGTCCAGCTCGGCCATGGCGTTGCGGACCGATCCGGCCGTCCCGAGCGGTGTCTCCTCGGCGGCGTAGACGATCCGTACCCCGAACTCCTCGCCCGTGCCGAAGTAGGTGCGGATGGCGTTCGGTTGGAAGGCGACCGTCACCACGATCTCGTCGAAGCCGTGCTGCTTGAGCAGGCCGACGACGTGCTCCATCATCGGCCGGTTGGCCAGCGGCATCATCGGCTTGGGCTGGTTGGACGTCAGCGGCCGCAAGCGGGTCCCCTCGCCACCCGCCATGATCACCGCCTTCATCGGCGTCCTCGTTCCGTCGTCGGGCTCGTGTCCCTGGTCGTGGTTGCGTTGGTCGTGCCCGGGTCCGGGGTGTGCTGGGCGGTGTGCTGGGTGGCGGTGTGCTGGGTGGCGGTGTGCTGGGCGGTGTGCTGGGTGGCGGTGCGCTCGGCGGTCCCGCCGTGCGCCGCCCCGTTCCCGTCGTCTAGTGGCCGGGGTGCGGCCCTCTCGGCGGCCGCGGCGGCCAGTGCCGCCCGGGCCTTGGGCACGTAGGTGACCGCCGAGTACCACCCGAAGCCCAGGCCTGGCGCCGTGGCCACCCAGGCCAGGATCTCGGCCAGGTGGTGCCAGCCGACGTTGCTGTGGCCGGCCAGGAACAGCGGCAACGCCACCATCAGCGCGAAGGTGCCGGCCTTGCCGGCCAGGCTCACATCCATGCGCCGCCCGCCGAGGGCGGCGACCACCAGGAACCCGGCGGCCACCAACACCTCGCGGGCCAGCGCCACCACCGCCACCCATACCGGCACGGCACCGACGACGATGATCGACACGGCCGCCGCCACCAGCAACAGGCGATCCGCGGTGGGATCGAGCACCTTGCCGACCGTCGACACCTGATGGAGCCGCCGGGCCAGCTGCCCGTCGACCCAGTCGGTCGCCCCCAGCGCGGCGAGGAGCACCGCAGCGGGGAACCAACCCCGATGGTCCGGTCGGCTCACCAACCACACGAACAACGGGATGCAGGCCAGCCGCACCGCCGTGAACCCGTTCGGGATCGTCAGGATGCGGTCCTCACCGTGACGCACCCGGGCCGGCATGAGCCGAAGTCTACGGATCATCGACGCAGGCGATCGTGACCTCCTCTAAGGTCTGGCGCAAACCGGGCAACCTGAGGAGGACCCAATGGCGTGGAACCAGCCGCCGCCGCCCCCCGCGGCGACGACGACGCAGCTGGCGGGATGGTGGCGACGCGTCGGAGCCACCGTCATCGACGGCATCATCATCGGCATCGTCTCTGGCATCATCGGCGCAGCGTCGGGGAGCACTGCCCTCCGCTACGTCATCCAGGTCGTCCTGACCCTGGCATACACCACGTTCCTGCTGAGCTCTCGCGGCCAGACCGTCGGCATGATGGCCGTCAGCACCCGCTGCGTGGACGCCACGACCGGCCAGAACATCAGTGTCGGACGCGCCCTGGGCCGGACGGTGCTCAACGAGGTGCTCGACATCACCGTCATCGGCGGCATCCTCGACATCCTGTGGCCGTTGTGGGACAGCCAGAACCAGACCCTGCACGACAAGGCGGTCGGCAGCCTGATCGTCATGTCCAACCCGTCCACCATCGGCAACACGCCCTACCCGGGCAGCTACGGCCAGCCGGGCGGCTACCAGTCATCGGGCGGCTACCAGGCGCCCGGTCAGCCCGGCGGCTACGGCCAGCCGGCTGGCTACCAGCAGCCAGGGCAGTCCGGCGGCTACCAGGCGCCCGGCGAGTCCGGCCAGCCGGGCGGCCAGTGGGGATCCACACCGCCCGCCCCCGGCACCGGCTGGGGATCGTCGGAGCCGGCGGCCGGCAACCCCGGCGCGGCTGGCAGCTCTGGCTGGGGATCGTCGGAGCCGGCGGCCGGCAACCCCGGCGCGGCTGGCAGCCCTGGCTGGGGATCGTCGGAGCCGGCGGCCGGCAACCCGGGCGCGGCCAGCGGTCCTGGCTGGGGATCCTCCGAGCCCCCGGCCGCAGCCAGCCCGGCCGCCCCGGGGTCGTGGGGGCAGTCCACACCGCCGGCGTCGCCCGGCTCGGCCGGTGCCGGCAGCAGCGGTTGGGGTGCGTCGCCGGCCGACCAGCCGGCGACGCCCAGCGACCAGCCGGCGACACCGCCCGCTGCCCCCGTCGCCGGGTGGTACCCCGACCCCTCCAGTCCGTCCCAGCAGCGTTGGTGGGACGGCAAGGGCTGGTCGGACCAAACCCGCCAGGGCTGAGCGGCCGGAGCGAGTGGGGCTGGCCGCCCCGCAGGGCTCGGCCGCGCCGCAGGGCTCGGCCGCGCCGCAGGGCTCGGCCGCGCCGCAGGGCTCGGCCGCGCCGGCCGGGAGCCTGGTAGACGGAGCTCCTGGTAGACGCAGGCTCCTGGTAGACGCAGCTCCTGGTTGACGGCGGCGCACCGTCACGAGTCGGGCCGCTCCTGACCCGACCGGATCATTCTGGGGTAAACGAACTGGCACTAGTGATGGTTTGTTGACCCCAGAATGACCGGCCCTGGGCCTGGGCGTGGGAGGGGGTGGTGGACGGTGGCGGCTGTTCCGCTGGCCCGCGGACCACTACCTGACGTTGACGTCAGGTAGTGGTATTGTCCGGCAACTCGTCCCCCCCAGAGGAGAAGGCCATGACGGACCGTGTCGACGACAGCCCCACTGCGGCCGTCCACGACGACAGCTACAAGTGGGTTGCGCTGTCGAACACCACTCTCGGCGTGCTGATGGTCACCATCAACCAGTCCATCCTGCTGATCTCACTGCCGAACATCTTCCGCGGTATCAAGCTGGACCCGCTCCTCCCGGCCAACACGTCGTACTTCCTGTGGATCCTCATGGGGTTCATGCTGGTGACGGCCGTGCTCGTCGTCAGCCTGGGCCGGGTGGGCGACATGTACGGCCGGGTGAAGATGTACAACCTGGGCTTCGCCGTGTTCACCATCTTCTCCGTCCTGCTGTCGGTCACCTGGATGACGGGGAGCAGCGGCGCCTTGTGGATCATCATCATGCGGGTTTTCCAGGGCGTCGGCGGTGCCTTCCTGTTCGCCAACTCGGGTGCCATCCTGACCGACGCCTTCCCCGACAACGAGCGGGGCAAGGCCATGGGCATCAACGGTGTGGCCGCCGTCGGCGGATCGTTCCTCGGCCTTATCCTGGGCGGCATCCTGGCCCCGGTCGAGTGGCGCCTGGTGTTCCTGGTCTCGGTGCCGTTCGGCCTGTTCGGCACCATCTGGGCGTACCTGAAGCTGCGTGACAACGGGGTCCGCATCCCCTCCAAGGTGGACTGGGCCGGGAACGTCACCTTCGCCGTCGGGCTCGTATCCCTCCTCACCGGCATCGTCTACGCCATCCAGCCGTACGGTCACCACACCATGGGCTGGACCAACCCGGGCGTCCTGGCCGCCATCTTCGGCGGCATCGCCACGCTGGTGGTGTTCGTGCGCATCGAGCAGCTGGTGCCCGACCCCATGTTCCGGCTGCGGCTGTTCCACATACGGGCGTTCGCCACCGGGAACGTGGCGGCGCTGCTCAGTGCGCTGGGGCGCGGCGGTCTGCAGTTCATGCTGATCATCTGGCTGCAGGGCATCTGGCTGCCCGAGCACGGCTACAGCTTCGAGCAGACACCGCTGTGGGCCGGCATCTACATGCTCCCGCTGACCGCGGGGTTCCTCATCGCCGGGCCCGTTGCCGGCATCCTGTCCGACCGCTACGGCGCCCGCCCCTTCGCCACCAGCGGCCTGCTCATCTGCGCGGCGAGCTTCCTGCTCCTCGAGCTGCTGCCGATGAACTTCGCCTTCCCGGCGTTCGCCGCCCTGATCTTCCTGTTCGCGGTGGGCTCCGGGCTGTTCTTCTCCCCGAACTCGGCCGCGGTCATGAACAGCCTCCCCGCCGACCAGCGCGGGGCAGGGGCGGGCATGCTCAACACGTTCCAGAACTCGGCCGGCGTGCTATCCATCGGCGTGTTCTTCACCATCATCACCCTTGGTCTCGCCGCCGCGCTGCCCTCGCATCTCTACCAGGGGCTGGTGGCCCAGGGCGTACCCAGCTCGGCCGCTCACCGGGTGGCCTCGCTGCCGCCGATCGGCAGCCTGTTCTCGGCGTTCCTGGGCTTCAACCCCATCCAGCAGCTGCTCGGGGGCACCGGCGTGCTCGCCCACCTGAGCCCGGCCCACGCGCAGTACCTGACCGGCAAGACGTTCTTCCCCAAGCTGATCGCCCAGCCGTTCTCCGAGGGCCTGCACCTGGCCTTCGACTTCGCGGCCGGGACATCGCTCATCGCCGCGGTGGCATCGCATCTGCGCGGCGGACGGTTCGTGCACGGGCAGGGTGGGTCGGCCGCTGAGGAGATCGGCGTCGGTCTCAGCGGTGCCGCCGCCGTGGCCTCCGAGGAGATCGGCGCTGGCATCAGCCTGGACGTGGCCTCCGAGACCAGGCCGTGACCGCACGGCTGTCGGACCGGCCGACCTCAGGCGTGATGGCATCGACCCCAGCCACCCCCACCTCGCCAGCGTCGGGCACCACGTCGCCTCCTCCCGTCTCGCCGGGCGCCCCGACGGACGGCACCGTGGAGACACTGCTCGGCATCGGCAAGGCCGCCGAAGCAGTCGGCGTATCGGAACGAGCGTTGCGGTACTACCAGCAGATCGGCCTGCTGACCCCGTCGGGCCGCACCCCGGGCGGGTTGCGCCGCTACTCGAGCGATGACCTCGACCGGGTTCGTCGCATCCGCGAGCTGCAGACGCTGCTCGGCTTCAACCTGGACGAGGTCCGGACCGTCTTCGCCAACGAGGACCGCTTGACCACCTTGCGAGGCCAGTACCAGCGCCGGCCCACACCGGGGCGGCGCCGGGATCTCATCGCCGAGAAGCTGGTCCTGGAGGAGCAGTTCCGGGCCACTGTGGCCGCCAAGCTGGCCGGGCTGCAGTCATTCCTCGACGACCTCGACAGTCGCGTCCAGCGGCTCAGGGACCTGCTGGCGGAGGACCACCACGCCTGAGGTGGGCGTGATGGGCGGGGGCTCACAGGGCCTGGCCGACCCAGTGAGCCGCACAGCCGGCACCGTCGCACAGCCGGCACCGTCGCAGCCGGCCGTCGCACAGCCGGCCGTCGCACAGCCGGCCGTCGCACAGCCGGCCGTCGCACAGCCGGCCGTCGCACAGCCGGCCGTCGCACAGCCGGCCGTCGCACAGCCGGCCGTCGCACAGCCGGCCGTCGCACAGCCGGCCGTCGCACAGCCGGCCGTCGCTCAGCCGGCACCGTCCTCGACCGCCCACCGAAAGGTGCCCCGCCCGTCGATCTCCGTGATGGCGACACGGCGCTGCCAGCCCGCTTCCGAGACGGTGCAGGTGAACCGGAGTCCGGCGCGGATGGGCTCAGTGGTCGGGCAGTGCACCTGCGAGGGCTGGCCGGTGTGCTGCTGGGCCTGGAGTCCCTGGGCCACCAGCGTCTCCACGTTCCGGCCGGCCAGGCTGGACGGCGAGCGGTTCGTGAGGAGCACGAAGTTGAAGATGGCCCCGACCAGGGCGAGGAAGACCAGGGCGATGATCCCGGGCACCAGGTAGCCTCGCCGGCCCGACGTGCTCGGGCCGGCCGGGGCACCAGGCTCGCCGGCCGCCGACACCGAGCCAGCCGACCCAGCTTCATCCGGGGGGGTCGCACCAGGTCCCACCGACGCCGACGCGCCCTGGTGCGACCCAGCCGCATCCCGTGCGGCCGGGCCGGCTGGGTCCACCCCCCACCCGTCGTCGGGGCCGGGCTCTGCGTCAGGCGGAGGTGGGAGTCCGGGGACATTCACGTCACCGAGCGTAGGGGGCCGTTCTCCCCGGTGGCCGATAGCGGCCTCTGGCCTGGCAGAATGCCCGGCGGAGGTTTGCCTGATGCCTATGGACGAGAGCCGCACCCACCCGAGCAGCACGAACCGAGCTAGCGCGGGTGTCGGGAACGACCCCGCAGAGATGACTGAGGCCGTCTCCGACGCGCCGACCGCTGGCGGCCCCACCGTGTCCGAGGAGGAGCGGGCAGATCGCCTGGCCCATCTCAACGAGCTGATCGACCTCATCCGGCCGGCGGTGCAGTCCGATGGCGGCGACCTGGTCCTGCTGCACGTGGACGCCGACTCCGGCGTGATCGAGGTCCAGTTGCAGGGCGCCTGCAGCTCGTGTGCGGTCAGCAGCACCACGCTGCAGGCGGGTGTGGAGCGCATCTTGAAGGAGCGGCTGGAGTGGGTGACCGAGGTGATCGGCGGCGTCGACGACGATATGGACTTCGAGACCAGCGCAGCCATGGGCCGGGGCGGGTACACGCCCGGCTGGTGATCGCACCCCGGGCCAAGGCCGGCACGTTGACCCTTGGCATCCTCAGCCATGGCGCCATGGCGCCGGGTTGCGGCGGGTCGACGACCGCGATCGTGGTCCCGTCGACGACCACCGTGGCGGACCAGGCACCAGCGACCGTGCCGGCGCTGGGCTCACCCTCCGTCCCGCTGCCCCCGACGGCTGCCAATGCGCTGGCCAACGCCCAGGGGGCCTGCAGCACCTACGACCGGCTGTACATCCAGCTGGACAACGGGGCGTCGATCAATGCCGCGAGCAGCGTGCTGGCCACATCACTCCAGTTCGCCACCAACGCGGCCAACGGGGCGAGGGCATCATGGGCGCAGCTGCTGCACGACACCCAGGCACTGGCCGACTTCGTCACGTCCCCGTCGTGGAACCCGGCGGCCTCGGAGATCGCCGCCGCCCCGGTGACCCGTCTCTACGAGGACTGCCGCTCGCTGCAGTAGCGACAACGGATGCGAAAAAGTCGGGCGCGCCTCCCCGGGAGGAGCACGCGTCGGCGGTGCCTGCCACGGAGGTGGTGTGCTCGACGTCCGGGGTACCGGACCGAAGGTCCAGGAAGGATGACCCGGGGCCGTCCCTGCGTCGAAGGGGCGGGGACGACAGGGACGGTCCCCCGAGTCGATGCTGTCGAGGGGGCAGCTTCGACAGCGGCCCCCATCTTATCGCCTCCCCTATAGTTTTGTGCGGGAGGGCCAGGGCGAGGTGTCGGCTGGGCGCGCGACGAACCGGAGCGCCGTATCGGCTGCGCTCCGGTCGCCCTGCCTGCTGCTGCCCTCGTGCGTTGAACGTAGACCAGCGTGATCCCGACAGCAAGGAGCATCGCTCATCCTTGCGCCATACCGGAAGAATGCCGCGCACGGTAGGTGCAGGGATGCGCCGAGCGTCGAACTTGCTGGGTCCCCGCATGCC